>JAUIHS010000004.1 GCA_030432255.1 Phycisphaerae bacterium | reverse complement strand
TGAGCGGCTGCCGGACCCAGGGTCTCTTGGCGGAATCTGCAAGTCGCCTTCACACGATCTGAACACAAAAGTGACACACTTTCCGCCGGAAGCTGTGGTGGTTTCCAAGGCACACGCTGTTCGCAACTTCCCGAAGAAGGACACCCCAATGAACAAGTCCATGTTCCTCTCCGCCGCGGTCGGTCTGATGACCCTCGGCCTGGCCACCGGCGCCGAGGCCCAGAACCTTCGCGGCACCATCGAGATTGATGGTTCCTCGACCGTCTATCCGATCACCGAGGCTGTCGCCGAGGAGTTCGGCAAGAAGAACCCCCGCGTCAACATCACGGTCGGAATCTCCGGCACCGGTGGCGGCTTCAAGCGCTTCTCTGCCGGCGAGACGGACATCTCTGACGCCTCCCGTCCCATCAAGGACAAGGAGAGCAAGGCCTGTGATGCGGCCAACATCCAGTACATCGAGATCCCCGTCGCGTACGACGGCCTCTCCATCGTCGTCAACAAGCGCAACTACTGGGTCGACCACTTGACGGTGGACGAGCTCAAGGAAATCTTCCTCGCCGACCACGCCGCCAAGAGCTGGTCCGATGTGCGTGCCGACTGGCCCGACATCCCGATCCAGATCTTCTCCCCCGGTACCGACTCTGGCACCTTCGACTACTTCAAGGAAGTTGTCGCCGGCAAGACCGGATCCATCCGCGCCGACATGTCCGTCTCCGAGGATGACAACGTTCTCGTTCGCGGCGTCACCGGCTCCGAAGGCGCCATCGGCTTCTTCGGCTGTGCCTACTACTTCGAGAACGCCGACAAGCTCAAGGTCGTCCCGATCGACGGTGGCGACGGCCCCGTCGTTCCCAACAAGAAGACCATTGCCAACGGCACCTACGCTCCCTTCAGCCGCCCGCTGTTCATCTACGTGAACAGCCGCAGCGCCAAGAAGCGCGAGGTCCGCGAGTTCGTCAGCTTCTACCTGGAGCACGCCTCCGAACTCGCCGCGGAAGTCGGCTACGTCGGCCTCCCGGAGTCCGTCTACAACCAGGCCACGAAGAACTTCCGTCAGGGCAAGTACGGCACGCACTTCCTCGATGAGTCGGGTGAGAAGCGTCACGGTTCGCTTGAGGACATCTACCTCAAGCACTGACGCCTCTGAATCCGGGGACCTGCCAGACACATTCGACCGGGCGCTTTCCAACGAAAGCGCCCGTGTCTTTCCCCCTCCGATGTCTCCACTCAAGCCCGGAGCATGACGCGTGAATCAACCGATGCACGTCAACCCCGCCGAGATCGTGGCCCGCTACCGGCGGCCCCGCTCATCGACATTCCGGAAGATCAGGGACAACGCGGTCATCGCTTCCCTCGTCGGCTGCGGCGTCTTCACGGTCTTCATCACTTTCAGCATCATCTTCGTGCTCTTCGAAGAGTCGATGAAGTTCTTCGGTATCGAGAAGGTCAGCTTCATCGAGTTCTTCACCAGCGCCCGTTGGGAACCCCTGCTCGGCGAGGAACAGCATTTCGGCGTCTGGAGCCTCGTCGGCGGCACCATGCTGGTCACAGTCATCGCCGCCGCGATCGCCCTTCCCGCGGGGCTGATCACCGCCATCTACCTGAGTGAGTATGCTCCCTCCCGTGTGCGGGCGGTGCTGAAGCCCGTCCTCGAAGTGCTCGCCGGCATCCCCACCGTCGTCTACGGCTTCTTTGCACTCACGGTGATCACGCCCAGCCTGCAGTTCCTGCACGACGGCTTCAACACCTACAACGCCGCGGGCGCCGGCATCGCGGTCGGCATCATGTGCCTGCCCATCGTCTGCTCGCTTTCTGAGGACGCCATCCGGGCCGTCCCCAGTTCGCTCCGCGAGGGCGCGTACGCCCTCGGCGGCACGCGTTTCGATGTTTCCGTGAAGGTGGTCGTTCCCGCGGGACTCTCCGGCATCGTCGCCGCCTTCCTCCTCGCGATCGCCCGGGCAGTCGGTGAGACCATGATCGTGGCACTCGCCGCCGGCGGCCTCGCACGACTCACCGCCGACCCGCGCGCCGAAGTCCAGACCATGACCGCATACATGGTCCAGATCTTCCTCGGTGATGTCTCCTCACTCGGCGTCGAGTACTACTCCTCCTACGCCGTCGCCGCCACCCTCTTCATCATGACGCTCATACTCACCCTCATCGGCAACCTCATCCTCAGGAAGTTCCGGGAGGTGTACGAATGAACACGCCAACACAAGAGCCAAATCCCGCAAACCTCGCAGATCGCGGCACGCCCCGGAGCATGGCCGCCCGCGCCTTCTCCAACAAGGCGTTCGTGGGCCTGTGCCTCTGCATCACCAGCTTGAGTGTCGTCATCCTGTCGGTCCTGCTCATCACGATCGGGATGAAGGGTTGGCACTTCCTGGGCTGGGACTTCGTGACCGACGGCCCCTCGCGCAAGCCCGAGGACAGCGGTATCTGGGCCGCGCTCTGGGGCTCGCTCAGCATCCTCCTCGTCTGTGCCGCCACCGCCCTGCCGCTCGGCGTCGGGACGGCGGTATTCATGGAAGAGTTCAAACCCCGCCGAAAGTGGGAACTCTGGATCTACAACTTCATCCAGCTCAACGTCCGCAACCTCGCGGGCGTTCCCTCCATCGTCTACGGCATCATCGGCCTGACGGTCTTCGCCAACATGTTCGGCGTCTTCGGCTCCGACTCGCAGTACGACGAATTCGAGAAGGTCAGACTCGCCGACGGCACGAGCTATGTCGGCATCGTCTACGACGAAACCGATGAGGCCATCACCTTCGCGAGCATCGAGGGCGTCTCGATATTCACCAAGGGTGGGAATGACCCGCGCCGGGTCGTCGACATCGACCGCATCTTCGTCGCCAACTGGACCGCCACCCTCAAGGACGGCACGACCTTCACCGGCAACATTGATGCTGTCGATCCCACCTTGGATGAGAACAACGAGATCGACGGCGCCGTCGCCTACATGCGAACCGCCGAAGGTGAAGACGTGGAGATCAACACCGCCGACATCGCATCCTTCAGCCGCAAGGATCGCTTCCAGATCGGCGACGAGGACTGGTACTTCGTCATCCGCTTCCCCTTCGGCCAGAGCGTGCTGGCAGGCGGCATGACGCTCATGCTCGTGATCCTGCCCATCGTCGTCATCTCGTCGCAGGAAGCCATCCGCGCGGTGCCCCCCAGCCTGCGCGAAGGCGCGCTGGCCATCGGGTGCTCCAAGTGGCAGATGGTCCAGAAGATGGTCCTTCCCAATGCCATCCCCGGCATCATGACCGGCGCCATCCTCGCCATGAGCCGCGCCATCGGTGAAGCCGCGCCCATCCTCGTCATCGGCGGCGCCGCATTCGTCACCTTCACGCCCGACAATCTCATGTCCAACTTCGCAGCCATGCCCCTCCAGATTTACAACTGGACCGGTCGGCCCCAGGAGGAATTCCAGATGGTCGCCGCCACCGGCATCATCGTCCTCCTCGCACTGCTGCTCATCTTCAACTCCACCGCCGTCTTCATCCGCCAGAAGTTCTCGCGGCTCGGCTGATCCATTTCCACACCCGACACCGCCCGGACCACTAGACTGACCGACATCGGAGCGATCCGTATGAACGACGCCATGACCAACGACGCGCCCGCCGCAACGGAAGTCGAGCCCAAGATGAACAACAGCACGAGCTCACATGCCCTGGCCGCCGTTGTCCGGCATACCGAGGAGGACAGTGACACCGTCACGGCCCTCGACGTGCGCGACTTCTCCTGCTGGTATGGCGACTTCAAGGCGCTGCACGAGATCACGATGGACATCCCGGAGTGCCGCGTCACGTCCCTCATCGGCCCGTCCGGTTGCGGCAAGAGTACGTTCATCCGCTGGATCAACCGGATGAACGAACTCATTCCCGGCACGCGCTACAGCGGTCATATGACACTGCACGGGCAGGACCTCCTGGCAAGGGACCGCGACCTCGTGGACCTCCGCCGACGCGTCGGCATGGTCTTCCAGAAGCCCAACCCCTTCCCCAAGTCCATCTACGACAACGTCGCCTTCGGCCCCCGCCTGCACAACCGGCTGAAGCGCCACGAGGTGGATGAGATCGTCGAGACCAGCCTGCGGGCCGCGGCCCTCTGGGACGAAGTCAAGGACCGTCTCAAGCAGTCCGCGCTCCGCCTCTCGGGCGGTCAGCAGCAGCGCCTGTGCATCGCCCGCGCCATCGCGGTCGGTCCCGAGATCCTGCTGATGGACGAACCCGCCTCGGCCCTCGATCCGAAGTCAACGGTGCGCATCGAGGACCTCATATTCCAATTGCGCGAACACTACACTATCATCATTGTGACGCATAGCATGCAACAGGCGGCCCGCGTATCGGACCGCACCGCGTTCTTCTACGAGGGCAAACTCATCGAGTTCGGCGCCACGAAGAACATCTTCACCCGTCCGAAGCACAAGCAGACCGATGATTACATCTCGGGCCGCTTCGGCTGATCACAATCCGTTCGAAACCCCGGAACGATCGAGTCATCAATGTCGATTCAAATGGAACAGGCGATGAAGCGCCTGCGCCGCGATGTCCTGTCGATGAGCGCAAGCACCATCCAACGCACCTACGACGCCATCGAGTCCATCCTCACGCTCGATCCCGATGCCGCCCTCAAGATCAAGGAAGGCGATGTCGAGATCGACGCCATGGAAGTAAGCGTCGAAAACCAGTGCATCGATATCCTCGCGCGACTCTCGCCCGTCGCCGCGGATCTCCGCTTCGTTCTCGCGGCCATGCGCATCAACTCCGACCTGGAACGCATCGGCGACCTGGCCAAGACCATCGCCAAGCGCGTGATGGACCTCGCCGACCGCCCCCAGCTCACCTTCCCGCCCGCCCTGGAAGAAATGGCCAGCGCCGCCACCGCCATGCTCCGCAACGCCGAGCGCGCCCTCGCCGGAAGCGATGAAGCCCTCGCCCGCGAAGTCCGCCGCGCCGACAACTTCGTCGACGACCGCTACAAGCAACTCGTCATGTGGAGCATCGAGCAACTCGAGAGCCACAACCACGACGCCCAGGGCCTCATCAACCTCATCTCCATCGCCCGCTCCATCGAACGCATCGCCGACCACGCCACCAACATCGCCGAAGACGTCATCTTCTTCGTCGACGGCAAGGTCGTGCGCCACGAACCGGTGAAGTGAAACTCGGGAAACGGGAGTCGGGACGCGGCAATCGTGACTCCGTCCGATGACCCAGCCACCAGCTACCACCCCGCTCCCCCCCTCACGTCTGCAAAACCCCCGTCCGGAACCCACGCCCCTTCGGCCACGCGTGCGCCATTTGTAACGCCGACGCCACCTCCCGCCGCGTCTCGTGCGGCTGGATGATCCGGTCCACCCACCCCCGTGCCGCACCGTGCCGGATGTCCTGCTGCTCGGTGTACGACTCGTGCACCGCCTGCAGGATCGCCTGACGCGTCTCCTCGTCGAGTTCCTCACCCTTCCGCTCGCGTGACCGCGCTTCGATCATCGCCAGCGTCCCCGTCGCCTGGTTCGCGCCCATCACCGCGCACCGACTCCCCGGCCACGCCAGCGTGATGAAGGGATCAAACGCCCGGCCGCACATCGCGTAGTTCCCCGCCCCGTAACTGCCCCCCACGATGACCACGATCTTCGGGGTCACCGTGTTGCTCATCGCGTTCACCATCTTGGCGCCCGCCCGGATGATCCCGTGCTGCTCGCTCTCACGCCCCACCATGAAACCCGTGGTGTCATGCAGAAAAACGATCGGCAGATCCTTCTGATTGCAGTCCATGATGAACCGCGCCGCCTTGTCCGCCGAGTCGTGGTAAATCACGCCGCCGATCTGGATACCACCCTCCGCCGGACGCGAGACCTGCTTCTGATTCGCTACCACGCCGCACGACCGACCACCCACCTGCGCATAGCCGCAGATGATCGACTGCCCGTACTCCGCGCGGTACTCATCAAAACTGTCCTTGTCCACGATGCAGCGGATCAACTCGCGCGTGTCGTACTGCGCCCCCGGCTTGTCCGTGAAGATGCTGTAGACATCCTGCACCGAACGGCACGCACCCTCCGCATCCGTTGCACCGAAGTCGTCCACCGCCACCGCCGATTCATTCTTCGACATCAATGAACGCAACCGCTCCAGGCACGCCGCGTCATCCGCCTCCTTGAAGTCGATCGTCCCGGAAATGCTCGCGTGCATCGAGGCGCCACCCAGTTCCTCGTCCGTCACCTCCTGACCGATCGCCGCCTTCACCAGCGCCGGACCCGCCAGGTACAAACCACTCCCCTCCGTCATCAGCAACGTGTCACACAGCACCGGCAGGTAACCACCGCCCGCCACGCAATACCCCATGATCGCGGCGATCTGCGTGATCCCGTCCGCACTGATCACCGCGTTGTTGCGAAAGATACGACCGAAGTCATCCGTGTCCGGAAAGACATCCTCCTGCAACGGCAGGAAGACGCCCGCAGAGTCGACGAGGTAGACGCGCCATGTGCGCGATGGCCTGCGCCCGGATGATCTTCTTGCATGTCATCGGGAAGAAGGCCCCCGCCTTCACCGTCGCATCATTCGCAATGATCATGCACGGCTTGTCATGCACCGGACCCACGCCCGTCACGACCCCCGCGGCCGGCGCACCGCCCTGCTCGCCATACATCCCCCACGCGCTCCAGAGACCGAGTTCGACGAACCGTTCCGGCGCATCAACAAGCCCCTCGATGCGCTCCCGCGCCGTCATCCGCCCCTTCTTGTGCTGCCGATCTATCGCCTTCGGCCCGCCCCCCTGCCGGATCTCCGACTCGGTGGACTGAAACACCTCATTCAATGCCCGCAATGCATTAATCGTCGAACCCATACCGTCACTGATCCCTGTTCCCTGGTCCCTGATCCCTACTTCTTGTAGAACGGCAGCGCGACCACTTCCGCGTCCACCCGCGTCCTACCCGTGTCGATGCTCAGCGCAGTTCCGACATCACTCCTGCCGCGATCCACGTAGCCCATCGCGATGGACTTCTCCAGCGTGGGGCTCAGGCAACCGCTCGTCACCTCGCCCACTTCGCTGTCTCCCGCCATGATCTTCATGTGGTGCCGCGCCGTTCGCTTGCCTTCCAGGACAAGGCCCACCAGCACCCGCGCCGGGCCTCCGGCATCGCGCTCCTTCTTGAGCGCCTCCATGCCCACGTACGGTTCGCCTCCTTCGTCCTCGTCCTTGTCGATGGTCAGCGCGAAGCTCATGCCGTTGGCAAGCGCGCTGATGTCCTCGCCGAGATCGTTGCCATACAGCGGCATGCCCGCTTCCAGCCGGAGCGTATCCCGCGCCCCCAGCCCCGCCGGACGAAACACCGTGTTCGGATCGTCGAGATCCGTGTCCTTCATCAGCATCTTCATGCCGAGCGACACCGCACCCGACGGCATGACAACTTCGACGCCATCCTCACCCGTGTACCCCGTGCGACTCACGAGCACCTTGAACATCAGGGCGTTCTTCTCGACGAAGCGATACCGCTTCAGCGCGGGAATCTCCTTCGAGAAGTTGCTGATCGTTTCCATCACCTTCGGACCCTGCAGCGCCACCATGGCCGTCTTCAGCGTGACGTCATCCACCTTGGCACGCAGGTCGCCCTGCACCTCCGCGATGTGCGCGATGATCTTCTCGCGGTTCGAGCAGTTCACGACCACCCGGAAGTCATCCTCACCCACCCGGTAGACGATCACGTCGTCACGAATCCCGCCCCGGTCGTTCGCCATGAACGTGTACCGGCACTGACCCTCCTGCATGTCGCTGATCCGACGCGTGCACACGCGCTCCAGCAGCCGCCGCGAGTCCTTCCCCGTGACCTTCAACCGGCCCATGTGCGAGACGTCGAAGATCCCCCCGTTCCGACGCACCGCATGATGTTCCTCATGAATACCACCATGGCCATCACGCTGGTAATGCAGCGGCATCTCCCAACCCGAGAAATCAACCATCTTCCCACCCGCCTCCAGGTGGAACTTGTTCAGCGGCGTCTTGTGCACGGCATTCTCCGTCGAGGTTCAAGGAACGGACGGGTAGTGTACCGGGTCACGGATGCGCCCGGGGCGCGCGGCTTCTGGCTTCTGGCTTCTCGCTTCTGACCACGACCCAACCACCAACCACCAGCCACCAGCCACCCCCTACCACCTCGAATTATCAATCAACCGCGTCAGCCCCAGCCGACCCGCCACCAGCACCCGGCCGGCGCCGCCCGGCTTCGGTGGACCCACCAGCGTCTCCGCATCACGCACCGCCAGGTACTCCGTCACCACGCCCGCCGCGTCCAGCACCACGCGACCCGCCGCTTCCGCGGCTGCCGGGTCGCGGTGTCGCCGCGCTTCCTCCAGGGCCGCGCTCAGCGCCGCCGCCATCTTTCGCTCCCGCTCATCGAGGTGCACGTTCCGGCTGCTCATCGCCAACCCGTCCTCCTCGCGCACCGTGGGATGCGGCACGATCTCCACATCCATCCCCTCCTGCTCCACCAGATCCCGGATCACGATGTACTGCTGCCAGTCCTTCTCCCCGAAGACCGCCGCCTTCGCCCCCGTCAACTCCAGCAGCCGCTTGCACACCTGGCACACGCCCTCGAAGTGCCCCGGCCGATACGTATCCTCCAACCCCGGGAGCCGAGCACTTGCCGGCAGGTCCGGCACCGTCACCGATCCATCCGGCGGATACACCTCGTCAACCTCCGGGGCAAAGACGCAATCCGCCCCCGCCTCGAAGCACATCGCCGCGTCCCGTTCGAGATCGCGCGGGTACCGGTCATAATCATGCTGCTCATCGAACTGGGTCGGATTGACGAACACGCTCACGATGACACCGCCCGACAGACGGCGCTCGGCGAGGTACCGCGCCGCATGCGCGACCAGCCGCACGTGCCCGGGATGCAGGTACCCCATCGTCGGCACCAGCACCCCCCCGGCAAACCGCCCCAGCTCACTCGCCCTGTGGACAATCGACATGCAGGACAGGATAGCGGGGCCGGACGAGCCCCGGCGGCCACGATCAGCCGTCCGGAGGTGGCGCCGGGCCGGAATCAGGAAAATTCTGAAGTTCTGCGTGAGTGATCCGCACCGCTTCCGCCTTCAAGTGTGCCCTTGTAACGAGCGGGCACAGTGAAAAGCGCCACGGACCCCCCTCTCTTCCCTCTCCAACACTCGGCCGTGGTGCCGAACGATCGAGCCATCGATCTCCGACCGGGCGTTCCCCCGGGACCTCCGGTCGGATTCATCACGTCCTCCACGACCTGCCGCAGCGGCCGCGCTCGATCACCCGATCACTTCGCCGAGCACCTCCTCCTGGGGAAGCGGATTCCGCACCCCATGCTCCGCGACCACGGGCAGATCACGACGAGCGAACCGACGAGCCGTCGGCAGGTCTCGCATTGACCCAGGCGCCTGGCGCGTGGGGTGGTAGAGGTGCCACGCCACGACAGCCGTCACCGCGATCCGCACCCGTGCCTTGCGCCTGGCAGCACGACGCGCAAACTCGTCGTCCTTGAATCCCCACCCCTGATACAACTCGTCGAACCCGTTCAATTCAAGGTACGTCTTCAACGACACCGAGAAGTGACCGCCCAGCAGCTTCGGCTTGTGCAGCGGCGCCAGCCCGATGCGGCGCATCCACAGGTGCCGCCGATACCGACGCTCGCGCTTCGCCAGTCGCGCCCGCGCTTCCGGTGACACCTCCAGCCGCTGCTCGCCGCTGACCAACCGCTCCGCATCCAGCTCCGCCGAACGAGCCTCCGAAACGTTCACGCGGTACGCATACACCAGTTCCTCCCGCGCTTCGAGATGCTGCTCGATCAGAGTCTCCGATGCAAACATGTCTCCATCCAGCGTGATCAACCGCCCGTCACATGCGCCCAACTCATCGACCAGGTAACGCACGCCGTTGTTGCGAACCTGGCACAACCGCTCACCACCCATGTGCCGACGCCGAACCCAGTGCACACGCATCCCGAAACGCGCCGCGCAGGAACGCAGCACATCACCGATCGCAGCATCGTCCACATCACACGACACGATGATGTGCGCCGGACGAACCGTCTGCCGCGACAGACCAGCCAGCACGATGTCCAGGTATCGCGTCGTATGGGTCGGGATCAGGACGTACGCTTCCGTCGTCAACCGCGCTGCTCCGTTCAGCCGCCCGACGGCCGGGGATTCTCCTCGCCGCCTCCACCCATCATCCGAAGTTCGTCCCGCAGGATCGCAGCCAGTTCATAGTTCTCCTGCTCCAGCGCCTCCTGGAGACGCCGACGCAATTCCGTCTTCTGGCTGGCCGGAAGCTTCATGACCAGCTCGTCGCGCATGCCCCGCAGCATCTGGATCTCGGTGGACTCCTCCCACTCCTCGCCCATGCCCGCTTCCTCGTGCAGCCGCCGGATCTCCTCCACGCCCTCGTCAATCACGAGCAGCGCCGCCTTGGGCTCGTTCGACGCCACCATCTGGGACGCCAGCGCCCGCGTCCGCATCATGGTGATGTAGGAGCGGAACTGCTCCAGCACATGCTGGTCCTCCTCGCGCTCGGCATACTGCCGACACAGGTCCAGCACCCGCAGGTTCCGCGACGTGTCCCGAACCACACCGTCAGAGTCACCCAGCACCAGCAGGCTGATGTACCGGTGGTAGTACTGCACCGACTCCTCCCGCAGAAGGCGGCAGTCATCAGCACTCAACTGGAACGACTCACCCTCCGGAGACTCCGCGAGGAAGTCATCCAGCCCCGTCTCGTAGTACTCCAGCAGACTCTCAAAGCCATACGGGCGCTGACCATCCGGCCGACCCGCAACTTCCATCTGCAGCAGACCAAGGTCGAGCCGCACCTGGATCTTCGGCTCACCATCATCGCCCTCAATCACACGCACCGTGATCTGACCCGCTTCGTACGGCCAGTCCTTCAATATGGATGTCAGGTCCATCGACATACGCGGCATACCTCCCGCAGGAGTATAGAGGAGCGGGGTGCGCCTCGCACCCGCTCCCCGCACCTCGCGCCCCGCCACAAATTTCCACCACCACCACTCACCAACATGCCTCTGCGCCCGCTGACGCGCATTCATGCGGTTGGCATGCATGTTGCACCATGACTTGCGGCTCACAATTCACCGCCTGACTCGCTCACTCGATGGCGATCAACCTCAGTCGCACCACGAATCGTGCAACTCAGGACGACGATGACAGCGCGCACAAACGCACAGTCAATCGCCTGCGCCATCGACGCGCGATGATCGCGGCGACCGTGCTTCAAATGGTCGCGACGGTATCACTACGTCGCAACCACGCGAAGCGACAACTCACCCCAACCGCGTTGTGTCGGGACGAATGTCTCAGCGCCATCACTGCGCCCACAGCACATCGCACCGACAGAAGGAAAGCAGTCATGACACACGAAACCACGCACCGCAACACCATTCGCAACACCCGCAAAGGAGGCAACATGCTTCGCCACGTCACCAGTACCGCCCTGCTCGCAGGTATCGCAGCGCTCACACTCCACACCGCCGCGCCATCCCAGGCCGGACCCACCATCATCATCCAGCCCGGAGGGCAGTCCGCCGCGCAGTACCTCAAGGACACCTCGCTCACCGGCGTCCTCTCGCCCACCAACGAAGGTGGCCGACTGACATGGAATGTCAACATCTCCGGACGCCACTACGACGAAGTCGTCAATTACAGCGGTGTCGTCGATCGCGGCGAGTTCTCGCCCGAGCTCCCCGAACTCTCCTGGCTCGATGACGACGCCGAACTCATGCCCTCCTTCGAGGATGGCTTCATCCCCATGACCACCAACCCCGATGCCGTCGATTACCTCGACGATGCCGTCGCAGTGATCGAAGCCCCGCTCAGTGGAACAAGCTGGAACCAGTGGCTGATCCACCGTGGCCAGCGCCCCGCTCGCCCCGCGACTCCCATCGGCGGTGTCCCCATCGGCAGCACACCCATCGGTGACTTCACTCCCGCCGGACCCGCAAACCCCGCCGGACCCGGACAGCCCACGAGCCCGTCGCACGGCCCGGCCTTCGATACCGTCATCACCACCACCAACTTCACACCGCACATCAAGGTGCGCAACCCCGAGACCGGAGAGGCGTTCAACCGGAAGGACGCACTCAACTGGCTCAGCAACGATCAGAACTGGACGATCACCGAGGCGCAGCAACTCCTCGCCGGAACCATGACACCTGAGGATGTCACTCGCGCCGCCGATGACGCCGCCATTCGTGGCACCCTCGTCTACCTCGGATTCACCGACTCCGAGATCAAGGACGCCTTCAACGGACTGACCGCCATCGCCGAGATGAGCCTGCTCCGCGACATCCGCGAGATCGTCCACCAGGACATGACGCCGCAGCAGAAGCGCGATGCCATCACCGAGCGCACCATCCGGGCCCTCACCGAAGTCGCCAACCCGGAACTCATCACCAAGACCTTCATCCTCGACTTCCCGACCCTCATGGAGGATCCCGAGCACCCCGTCTACGACCTGTCCAGTGATCGCGGCGAGATCGAGGTCACGCTCGAAGCCAGCGTCGAAGTCGAAGTCTCCGTCCCGCCCTTCGCATCCGTGACGGTCACCGCCACCGTCTCCGTCACTGGTCCCATCTCCGAGTACGCTGAACTCGCCGAGGCCGCCGCGGAAATGGCCGACGACCTCGCCCAGCGCCTCGCCGAGAAGGTCGAGGAACAGCTTGAGCAACTCAAGGAACTCATCGATGGCCTCATCGACGACTTCATCGAGTGGATCGGCAACATCGACATCTTCGACTTCGGCTGGTTCTAGTCCTCAACAACCATCCATCGAAGCTCCACCCGAAAGCCCCGACGACTCACCTCGTCGGGGCTTTCTTCGTTCACGCCTTCGACCCAGATACGCGTCAAGATCAACCGAGTCCGCCGAGCGCGGCTGCATGGTCCCGCACTCCGGGCACACGCGACACTCCAGACCACGCATGTCGTACCGGCACACGGCGCAGCGATTCAAACTCAGTTGAGCCCGCAGCCCTTCATGCCGCCAGACACGCGTCAACTCATCCACTCCCCACTCCAGCCCTACCGTCAACATGATCCAGAGACCGAGGAACACGAGATGAGGCATGCGCTCACCACCCGCGCCCGTTCCCCCGACGACCAGAAGCGTCACAGCTGCCGAACAGCCCAACGAGCGCACCGTCGCGCGACGATGCAAGCACCAGAACACACCGCCTGGCAACAGGAAGGACCATACACTCGTGCGGCAGAGTTGTTCGATGGACCGAGGCACAGGGCGACTCGGAGTCGGGTCGACCGTGAACAGTGATGTGTCCAGCACGATGTCTCCGTTGCGCCCCCCATCGTCCAGGCCGTTCGAACCACGCGAGATGTAGAACATCTGCCCATCAGCACCCCGTCTCGACGTCAACGGGCGACCCCAGGCATCCTGGCCGGCGATCATGCACTCCGGCAGTTCCCAATAGGCATGGTGATCTTCAACGGAGAGGAGCATGGCAATCGTCGAAGCCAGATCGCCCCACTCGCGTTCACCGAACTCCTCTTCGTAGCCCTCCATCGCATGCGCCACTATCCAGAGGGCCATGAACGTGTCGCTCCACCGACTCGATACACGCGGGCCGGTCATCCGGCTCCCGATGACCATCATCAGGAGCGAGGACACCAACAAGGCCGGGAATATCCGAAGGAGCACACCAGCCCATTCGAATCACCAGATCCACCAGTTCCCAACTCCAGCCACCAACCACCAGCCACCAGCCACCACGCCCCCCCAAATTTCCCAAACCCACACACAACGCACACATTCCCCTCACCGAAACACGGAAAACACTTGTACGCAGGCCAAATCTGTGTCAAAATAAACGATACGTGTAACGTTACGGTGGCTCGCCCTGACACGTCGCGACCGCCGTGAGTAAGAGGAATGACCGTCTTTTTGGAGAGAAGAACAATGCGAGCAATCAGTGTACTTGTTGCTGCCGGCGCTCTCGCCGCGGCTTCGGCGGCCAGTGCCGTCACCGTTACCGCCCCCGCTTCCGGCGGTGGTTGGCTTGGCTTCATGAACGTCTTCGAACTGCCCGCCAACGGCGGCGGCTTCGTCTTCGCGAGTAGTTGGGGCGTGCCGGATCTGAACGCCAGCTTCAACGACCCGGCCAGCGAAGTCACCATGTCCCCCAACACCATCAACGATCCCGACCCGTTCTGGTACCAGGGCGGTGGCGGCCCCGGTGCGCCCGGCAACAAGATCATGGAAGCCAACCTCTACATCCAGGTTGACGACGACTCCCTTGCCGGCCAGACCGTCACCTTCGAAGGCTTCGTGACGGACCTCTCCTACACCGCCGCCCACGATGCCTACATCTTCATCCGCGATTTCGCTCCGGACTTCTCTTCCGTGAACGAAACCATCATTCCCGTCACCGGCACCGGTGCCTTCAGCCTCAGCCTCAACACCGACCCCGGTCTCGGTCGTCACGTGCAGTACGGCTTCCAGTCCGTCGGCGAGAACGTCTGGTCCACTGACGTTGCCCCCTTCGGCAGCGTCACTTTCTCCAGCGTCCCCGCTCCCGCAACCGCCGCGATCGCCGCCCTCGGCGCTCCTGCGCTCCTGCGTCGCCGCCGTCGCTGAATACGCTGACGACACACCGAATTCCAACACCGTCGGTCGCAAGGCCGGCGGTGTTTGTTTTTGAAAAGGGACAGCCCCGCTCCCCGCACCCCGCTTCTCAAACCCCAGCCACCAGCCACCCAAAACCAACCACCACCACCCACCTACCTCCTCAACGGAACAATCCGCCAATCCGCAAGCTGACCGTCGCGATCAACCGCTTGCCCGATCGCCTCGTCATCCTCGAACAGGACGTCAAGTCGCTCCCGCGGCAGCTCAAAGAACTCCACCAGCAATGAATCCGGGCCGACCCCGGCGTGCAGGAATGAGTCCTGATGACCGTTGATCACAGGGCTGATCCGCTGGTACGTGACTTCATTGCCCGATACCGACCGGATCCGTGCCACCACAACCGCATCCGCCGGCAACGCCGACGTCCACAGGTAACACTGACCCGGCACGTCCGATCGAATCACGCCCATGCGGGCCGACGACAACGCCACGCTCAACGAATCCGCCCCCTCGTCGCTTCCACCCCGCGATGCACATCCACACAGCACGATCGCCGCGAGCGCTATCGCCAGTGCCCCTCTCCGACTCCCAGCAACCAGCCATTCGCAACCAGCCACCGGCCTACCCCTTGATCCTCCCGGTCAGCTTCGATGCCTTCACTTCCACGCCCTTCAGGCGACTGGAGAGCGCCTCGCGATTCGGCGCGAACTCCAGCGCTGTCTGGAGCGTGACCATGTCACTCTCGACCAGTTCCGCCAGGCTCATCGTGAATGAGCGCATGCCTTCCGAGGTCGACGAATTCACGATCGCGGGAATGTTGGTGTCCTCGGCATCGCGGATCGCCTCGCGCACCGATGCGTTGTTGATGAGCACTTCGGTCGCAGGTACGGCGCCGACCCCTGCCTCCGGCGTCGCGGGCAACAGGCGCTGCGCGCAGACTGCCTTCAGGGAACCCGCGAGTGACGAGCGAATGAATGCGTGCTCGTTCTGCGGGAAGAACTCGATGATGCGACTGAAGCACTGCATCGTGTCCGCCGTATGCAGCGAACCGAAGACAAGGTGTCCCGTCTCCGCCGCCTGCACCGCCGCCAGCACCGTGTCGTGGTCCCGCAACTCGCCGATGAAGATGACGTCAGGATCCTGGCGCACCACGAACTTCAACGCAGCACCGTAGTTCGGAACATCCGTCCCGATCTCGCGCTGACTGATGATCGACTTCTCCGGGTGCAACTGGTACTCCACCGGATCCTCGATCGTGACGATGTTCGTGCGACGCGTCTCGTTGATGCGTTCCAGCATGCACGCGAGCGTCGTGGACTTGCCCGAACCCGTCACCCCCACCACCAGGATCAGACCCTCGTGCGTCTCGTCCGTCAGTTTCTTGTACACATCCGGCAGATTCAGGGACTCGAAGGTCGGGATCTCAGGCTTCACGCGCCGGATTGCACCGTGCATGCCACCGCCCGCGCGGAAGATGTTGCAACGAAATCGGTCAAGTCGCTTTCCACCGCCCTCGTGATCGTCGTCCGAGCCATTCTCCTCGTGGGCGGTCGGCGAAGACGTGTCCTGGAAAGTCGAGAAGTCAAGATCGCCCATCTCGTCAAACCGATGACGCAACGCCTCCGGAATGATCTCTTCCAGCAGGCGCATCGTGTCTTCCGCTGTCAACTCCGGGGCATGAGGCGGAGTGTGCAACTCACCGCCGATCCGGTACACCGGAGGCTGCCGCACCTTGATGTGCAGGTCCGAGGCATCCGTCTTGGCCATGTTGTACAGCAATTGACGCATCGTCAGTTTCGACATGCATGATCTCCCGCGGTGAGATGGACGACCGATTGTACTGCGCAGAAAAGGAATAGGAACAGCAGATCGCGGAGAACCCCCTCCCCGCACCTCGCTCCCCGCAAAACACCTCACTCCCCATCAAGAACCTCAACACTCTCAAACTGATGACCCGAGAGCATCTCCAGGCTCGCGCCGCCGCCCGTCGAAACGTGCGTCAGACGCTCCGCAACACCAAACACCTCGGCAGCCGCTGCGGAATCGCCACCTCCTACGATTGATGTCGCGCCATCCTTCGTTGCATCCACGATCGCATGCGCCAGTTGCTTCGTCCCCACCGCGAACAGCCCCCACTCGAAAACGCCCATCGGCCCGTTCCACACGATGGTACGCGCCTTGCGCAAGACCTCCGAGTAACGGTCACGCGTCGCCGGCCCGATGTCCAGACCCATGTAGCCGTCGCCGATGTCGCCTTCGAATGTCTGGTTGTCGCCCGTCTTCTCGTCAAATGTCGTCGAGCAGACGTGATCGGTGGGCAACAGCAACTCGCAGTCCTGGTCCTTCGCCGATGCGACAATCCGCTTGGCGTCCTCCAGCCGATCCTCCTCGACACGACTCGTCCCAACCTTCGTGCCCATAGCCTTCAGGAACGTGTACGCCATCGCGCCGCCAATCAGAATCGAGTCGGCTCGCGGCAGCAGGAACTCAATCGCGGGCAACTTGTCCGAAACCTTCGCACCACCCAGCACAACCACGAATGGACGCTCCGGTTCCGCCAGCGCATCAGAGAGGAAACGGATCTCCTTCTCGACCAGTGAACCGCATACCCGCGGCTTGCCCTGCATCGCCCTGGGTACCGCGACCATGGAAGCATGCGCACGATGACACGTGCCGAATGCGTTGTTGCAGTACACATCCGAATGCTCGGCGAACTTCGCAGCGAACGCCTCGTCTCCCGCCTTCTCTTCCTTGTGGAAGCGCAGGTTCTCCAGCAGCAGCGCCTCGCCATCCGCCAGCATGTTCATCGCCGTCACCGCAGCACCATCCACGCAATCGTGCGACGGGAACTTGACCTCGCCGCGAACTCTCTCTCCGAGCAACTGCGACAGGCGCTTCGCACAGGGTTCCAGCGAGAACTCTTCCTCGTAGCCACTGCCACTGGGGCGCCCGAGGTGAGACATGAGGATCAGCCGTCCACCCCGGCTCAGGACGCTCTCGATCGACGGCAGCGCCATCCGGATCCGACGGTCATCCGTGATACGACCGCCATCCATTGGTACATTGAAATCGACGCGCATCAGCACACGCTGACCCGAAACCTCAACCTCGTCAATCGTCTGCTTGGCCACGCAAGGCTCCCTGCCAAAGAGTTCTCATCCGGTCCGTACGGCAACACCCATGCTAACCCGATTCCCAGTCATCGTGGGTCCCACCGCAGGAGGCAAGACCGGCCTTGCCGTCGCACTTGCGCACCGCCTCAATCAACTCGGGCACGGACCCGCAGAAGTCGTCTCCGCGGACTCCATGCAGATCTTCAAGGGCATGGACATCGGCACCGCCAAGCCCACGCCGGACGAGCAGGAAGGGATCCCCCACCACCTCATCGACTGCGTCGAACCCACCGAGCCCTTCAGCGTCGACCGCTGGCTCACACTCGCCAATCAGACCATCGACGACATCAGAACCCGAGGCGGATGCCCCATCGTCGTGGGGGGTACCCACCTCTACACCAAGGCCCTCCTCGAAGGCCTCTTCCAGGGACCGCAAGCCGACGACGCCCTCCGCTCCGAACTCGCCGCCATGCCACCCGAACAGCGTCGCGCGGAACTCGAACGCGTCGATCCTGATGCCGCCGAACGCATTCACCCCAATGACGATCGCCGCACCATCCGCGCCATGGAGGTCTACCGCCTCACCGGGACACCCATCAGCGAACATCAGCGCCAATGGGACACCGGACGGACGCGCGAAGACGCCCTTCTCGTCGGCCTCGTGTGGTCCACAGCGACGATCAACAGCCGAATCAACGCCCGTGTCCGCATCATGGTCGAACAGGGCCTCTTTGAGGAGGTCCGGGCCCTCCGGGATGCAGGCCGACTCGGTGAACAGGCCGCAGCGGCGCTCGGCTACGCCCAGGTGCTCCCGGCCCTCGACGGCGAGTGCACCGAGGCGGACGCCGTGGAGCGCATTAAGATAGAAACCCGCCGATTCGCAAAAAATCAGCGCACGTGGCTTCGACGCCTCCGAACCACCCCCGGATCGGTGTGGCTCGAACCCGAATCGACCCCCCTCACAAGAATGGTCGAAGTCATTGTGAATACAATAGTTACGTAAATTTTCCAATGACCACGGGGGAAGCCGCCTCCAGGCTCCCGGGAGTTCGCGGACCGGAACCGCACATCGGTGTGCGGAACGCCCCCCCGAGTGTCCGACACTTGACATCTGGTGCCGAACTCCTTTACTGCTCAGCGTTCGCACCGCACCGGCCCGGATCCACATGACCTGACATTGACCGAATACATGGCGAAGAAGAAGACCTCCAAGAAGAAGACGACGAAGAAGAAGACCACCCGCCGCAAGGCCGGCGCCTCTGCCGGCGCTTCCGCCGACGGCAAGAAACTGGTCATCGTCGAATCCCCCGCCAAGGCCCGCACCATCAACAAGTACCTCGGCCCCGAGTACATCGTGAAGGCCAGCGTCGGTCACGTGCGCGATCTTCCCGCACGCAATCCCAAGGGTGTGAAGTCACCCGTTCCCGGCGTCGACCTCGAACACGACTTCGATCCCACCTATCAGGTGCTCGACGGCAAGAACAAGACCGTCACCGAACTCAAGCGGGCCGCCAAGTCCGCCTCCGAGATCTGGTTCGCAACCGACCTTGATCGCGAAGGCGAAGCCATCGCGTGGCACCTCACGCAACTCCTTGGCGTCGACCCCACGCAGGCCAAGCGAGTCGTCTTCAACGCCATCACCCGCGCCGAGATCCAGAACGCATTCTCTCAGCCACACGCCGTCTCACTCAGCAAGGTCGATGCGTGGCAGGCTCGACGCATCCTCGATCGCATCGTCGGATACCAGGTCTCGCCGCTGCTGTGGAAGAAGGTCGCCCGCGGCCTCTCCGCCGGGCGCGTCCAGTCCGTCGCGGTGCGCCTCGTCGTCGAACGCGAGCGTGAGATTCGCGCCTTCATCCCTGATGAACAATGGAAGATGACCGGCCGCTTCGCACTTGATCCCGCCAGGGCAGCGACCCTCGCCGACGCATGGCGGGAGTACATGGCGACCACCGATGAAAAGGGCAACAGCCCGACGCTTCAGAAGCAGAACGCCTGGCTCGCCGACCAGCAGGGCCTGAAGGCGCAGCTCATCAAGGTCGGCGGTGAAGACTTTGACATCTCTCAGAGCGTCGACGGTGATACCGAGCCGCTCGACCTGACCGACCGCATCACGAAGGTCGCCGCGCTCGCGGGCATGATCAATATCACAACGGATGTCGAGATCGACGAAGACGGTAAGGGCCCGGCACGCTTCCGGCGCACAGTCTCCGGCGACATCGACACCAGCGCCCGTTACACCGTCTCGTCCATCGAAACACGCCGCACGACATCGCGGCCGCCGGCCCCCTTCATCACCTCCACGCTTCAGCAGACCGCATCCTCGCGACTCGGCTTCGGCGCCCAGCGCACCATGCGCACCGCGCAGAAGCTTTATGAGGGGATCGATGTCCCCGGCGAGGGCTCCGTCGGCCTCATCACCTACATGCGTACGGACTCGACGCATCTCGCCACCGATGCGGTCAACAACGTCCGCGGCTACATCGACCGAACCTACGGCGACAAGTACCTGCCCGAGAAGCCCAAGTACTACAGTTCCTCCAACAAGGCCGCGCAGGAAGCTCACGAAGCCATCCGCCCGACCAGCCTTGACTACCCGCCGGACCGCGTGAAGAGCGCGCTGACGCAGGACCAGTTCCGTCTCTATCAGCTCATCTGGAACCGCTTCGTCGCATGCCAGATGACACCGGCCCAATGGGACTCGACGAGCATTCTCATCGAGGGTGGTACCGATCCGAGTACACCCGTGACCTTCAAGGCCACCGGCCGCGTGCTGGTCTTCGACGGCTTCTACCGGGTCAGCGGCGTGCCCACGGCGTCCGACGAGCAGACGTTGCCGCCCATCGAGGAGAAGCACGAACTTGCGCCCTTCTCGCTGGAGCCGGAGCAGAGATTCACATCTCCGCCGCCGCGATATACGGAGGCCTCGCTGATCAAGACGCTGGAGTCCGAGGGCATCGGTCGCCCGTCGACCTACGCCTCGATCATCCAGGTGATCCAGGACCGCAACTACGTCGAGCAGATCGAGCGCCGCTTCTACTCCACCGATCTCGGTGAAGTTGTGACGGACAAGCTTGTCGAGGCGTTCCCGAACATCATGGAACTCGGATACACGCGCGATATGGAATCGCGGCTGGATGAGATCGAGTCTGCCGCTGCGAACTGGCGTGATGTGCTGCGTGAGTTCTACGGCCCCTTCAGCAAGCGTCTTGAAGTGGCGCATGAAGAATTGACACACGCCAAGGCGGAGACGGAACCGGCGCCGGACGAGTACAAGTGCGAAGACTGCGGGGCCGGGTTGGTGTACCGCTTCGGCAAGAGCGGGCGCTTCCTGAGTTGTGCGACGTATCCCACGTGCAAGTACGCCTGCCCCGTTGATCGCGACGGCAAGCCGAAGCCCATCGAGACGACCGACATCGCGTGCCACCTCTGCGGCAGCCCGATGATCAAGCGCTCCGGCCGCTTCGGCCCCTTCCTCGGCTGCTCCGCGTACCCCGAGTGCGACGGCATTCTCAAGCTCGACAAGAAGGGCCAGGTCCTCGCGCCGACCCCACCGCCACTGAAAACCGACCTCCCCTGTCCGAAGTGCCAGTCACCCCTGAACCTGCGCAACGGCGCGCGAGGCCCGTGGCTGAGTTGCTCGGCCTTTCCGAAGTGCCGCGGCCGGGGCAAGTGGGGCGAGCTCGAGGACGACGTCAAGAAGAAGTGGGAGACGGCACTGGCTGCGCACGAGAAGCAGCACCCCATCCCGATCATCCGCGACCTGGAAGGCAACCCGCTCACCGACGAGAAGGGCAAGCCGCTGGCCAAGGAAGAAGAGGAGATGGTCGGGGTTGGGGAGTAGGAGCGCTTCTTGCTTCTCGCTTCTCGTTCTGACGGTGCCATTGCCCTGTGGGCAGTGGTGAGCTTGGAGCTTGTGGCTTGGCGCATGCGTTGAACTCAGTCTGGGGGAGGGATCGTCAGCCGTAGCCGCGATCGCGGTCCATCTGTGCGATGAATTCGGGGTGTGGGGCGCGAGGGACGGGGTGCGGGGATTTTCCGCTTGCGCCAAGCTACAAGCTCTCAAGCTTCAAGCCCGGTCCTGCGCTGTTCTTGTGCGACCGTGGTTCTGCATGGCCTCAGTGGTCATCACCTCTCCGACGAAGAGTTCTTGCGTTGCGTCGCCTGCTGCATCGAGAGTTCTCGGTAGACTGGATCGCTGCAATGCAGATGGTGAAGAACAGTTTGAAGCACTCATCTTAGAGGGACACTGGCTGTGCGCTTGCTCCTGAAGGCTGCCTTGATCCTGGGTGTGGTCAGTGCCACAACGCTGCTTCTTCTTGTCCGCTGGAGGGCTGGTCTTCCGACAAGCGGTGCCTGCCTCCACTTGATTCGCAAGGATGGGCTCGTTGGGGTCGTAGACGGCAATGGCTCGATGGTTGCCAACCCCGCGTTTCAAGGGGGCGACTGTTCGTCTACTTATGCTGCCCTTTGGTCTGAAGATCGCATCGTATTCGTTGATCGCTCGGGTCAGATTGTCTTCGAGACCCAGGGTCCCGGTCATGCAGAGTTCATTGCGGATGAGATAGCCGCGATCTACTCTCATTCCGGCGACTCCCTGGATCTCGTCAACTTGAACACGCGCTCACTTCTCAATCCACCTCCCGGTCTGAAGCGAATCGGCGAAGTGGACGAGCTGGGCAGATTCCCCTTCAAGCTTGGAGAGTCCTGGGGATTCCTCGATCGTGACCTTGCCGTCTCCATTCCCGCTCAGTTTGGGTATGCATATGGCTATTCAGAAGGTGTGGCGGCAGTGTCGGACATGGCGTCGGGCACATGGGGTTACCTCTGCCCGAAGGGCAAGTGGGTGATTGATCCCACGTTCGAAGGCGCGATGCCATTCTCTCGTGGAGTCGCGATGGTGACTCAAGCTGGCGAATTGAAGTTCATTGACTCCAGCGGGCGCATCCTCTCTGAACTACCTCCTCTGGAAGCGGCGATGCCCGCTTTCGATGGTGGCATTCCCATCAAACCGATCGATAAGGGCTGGGGTGTCTGTTCACCCGACGGGGGCTGGATTCTGGAGCCCAACCTGCATCGACTTGTCGCTCCATCCGAAGGGCTGCTTGGAGTTCAGGATGGGAGTGGATGGCGGTTCATTGATCTCTGGGGTCGCACTGCCTTGGCGCTGCCCACAGCGAATTCGATTGGTCCGTTCAGGTGTGGATTGGCCGAGGTGCGGACGGGAAGGACCACTGCACTGGTCAACAGACATGGTGATGTTGTGTGGGAAAGTGAGTAAGCTGGGACCTGGGATTCACCCCAGGCTGTGCGGTACCTGTCTTTCAGACAGGGCGTGCTTCGCACGGAGTGGGGTGCGGGGTGCGGGGATTTTCCGCCTGCGCCAAGCTCCAAGCTCTCAAGCTTCAAGCTTGATCCATCGCTGTTCTCGCACTGCTCGCAGAGAAGTAGCACCTTCTTGTGCGCTGTTCTCTCCACCGCCGGGTGCTCTAACTCTCGGCGAGGACCTGCTGGTAGCGGTGCATCAGGCGGGCGCGGGTGATGAGGCCGATGACGGGGAGGCCTTCGCGAGATTCGCTGTTGACGAGGGGAAGGCTGGCGACGTCGTACTTGCTGAACTTCTCGAGGACGCGGTCGAGGGTCTCGTCGGGCCAGATCGTCGGGAGGTCGCGGCGCATAAGTTCCGCGACCACCAGGTACGGGATCGCCTCGCGCTGGATCAGGGCGGTGCGCATGTCTTCCGCCGTCACCATGCCGAGGTAGTTGCGGTCCAGGTCCACCACCACGAAGTCCACGATGCGGTACTTCTCGCTCAACTCCAGCAGCTTCGATGCCGGATCTTCCGGCGTCACCGCCACGTGCGGCACCGGGTTGATGTCCCGCGCGGTCAGACGGCGGAGCAGGGTCAGGTCCGCCGCGGTGCCGACCAGCACGCCCCGGCGACGCAGTTTCAGCGTGTAGATCGAATCGCGCATGAACAACTGGGCGACGACCGTCGCCATCACCGCGGCGAGCATGATGGGCAGCAGCACGAAGGGGTCGCGTGTGAGTTCGAAGAGGATCAGGATGGCTGTGAGGGGCGCGTGGGTTGTGGCGGCGACCACCGCCGCCATCCCGACGAGCGCATAGGCGGCGGGTGTTGCGCTTGACGGCAGCAACCCGGCCGTTTCCAGCGCACGCCCGAAGGTGGCGCCACCCGCTGCACCGATGAAGAGGGAGGGCGCGAAGACGCCGCCGGAGCCTCCGGAGCCGATGGTCAGGCAGGTGGCGACGATCTTGAAGAGGACCAGCAGGCTGAGTGCGATCATTGCGGTGGAGATGTCCGCCATCTCGTGAACCTGCGCGGCGGCGGGTGTCTCATCGGGATCGACGGGGCGCACAGGTCCCATTTCGAACTCGACGCCGGATTCGGTCGTGTGCGTCTCGACGAAACTGTCGGAGGCGAGCAGGGTGCGGATGGTCTCGTAGCCGTTGCCGAAGAAGGGCGGGATCTTCTCATCCCGCTCGCCACCGGAGGGTGCAAAGCCGACGAAGATCATGCCGAGAATGCCGAGCAGGAGCGCACCGGAGATGGGCTTGAGGATGTAGTGCACCTTGATGCGCGCGTAGAGGTCCTCTGTGAAGTAGAGGGACTTGATGAACCCCACGGCGAGCGCACCGCAGATGAGACCGAGCAGCACGTAGCTGGGCAGTTCCGCGATCGTGAACTCGTACTTCAGCAGATCCATCGCGGCGAAGATCGCTTCATTCTGCCCGTACCACGACTGGGTCACGGCGGTGGAGAAGACACTCGCCACCACGATGGGCGTGAAGGTGCGAAGCGAGAAGTCGCGCAGCAGGATCTCCATCACGAAGAAGACACCCGCGATCGGCGCATTGAAGACGGATGCAATGCCGGCGGCAGCGCCGCAGCCGAGGAGGGTCGCGGCCTGATCACGTGAGATACCCAGCAACTGCGCCAGGCTGGAGCCGATCACCGCACCGATCTGCACGATGGGGCCTTCCGCACCCGCCGATCCACCTGAACCGATCGTCGCTGCGGAGGCGAGGGACTTCACAAGCGCGACGCGTTTGCGCAATTGGCCGCCCTTGCGATAGACGGCATCCATGACTTCGGGGACACCGTGCCCCTTGGCTTCACTGGCAAAGGCGTTGATCAGAATGCCCGCGATCAGCGCACCGACCATGGGGAGCAGCGGAATCGTCCACCAGGGAGTGGCCCGGAAGACGGCATCCCCCCACTCCTTGCCGAGGTGCAGCAGTTCGACAAAGCCGATCGCACCGAAGGCCGTGATCGCACCAACACCGGCGGCCAGCACAATGAGGTACCAGTCGCGATGGAAGCCGAGGCGGACGCCGAGGGCTTTCAATCGTGCGATGAGGGCGTCGAGCATTGCGTGGATTGTATGTTCGGGGGACGGGGTGCGGGGTTCCGGGATCAGACTGCCTTGGCGGCACGGGCTGCCTTCTTGCGATCGCTCTCAATGAGGAGGCGCTTGCGCATGCGGACGGAGACGGGCGTGATCTCGACGAGTTCGTCTTCCTCGACGTACTCAAGGCACTGTTCCAGTGACAGGTCACGCGATGCCTTGAGCTTGACGAAGGCCTCCTTGTTGGCCTCGCGGAAGTTGGTGAGCTGCTTGGCGCGGGTGATGTTGACGGTCAGGTCGTTCTCGCGGTTGTGCTCGCCGATGATCTGGCCGGTGTAGACCCGGTCCGCCGGGCGGACGAACATCACGCCGCGATCGGAGAGACCCTCGATCGCGTATGCCGTCACCTGGCCCGGCTCGCTCGCGATGAGCACGCCGGAGGGGCGGCCCGGGAACTCGCCGAGGACAGGCACGAAGCGCTCGAATGCGTGGTGCATGATCGCCTCGCCGGCCGTGGCGGTGAGCACACGCGACCGCAGGCCGATGAGGCCGCGGGCCGGAATCTCGAACCGGATGTGCGTGATGGTGTCGCCTCGGGGCTCCATGTGCTTGACCTCGCCGCGGCGACCCCCGACGAGTTCCATGACACTGCCGACGTGTTCGTTGGGCACATCGACGACGAGCGTTTCGAGCGGCTCGTGGGCCTTGCCGTCGATTTCCTTGATGACGACATGCGGCTTGCCGACGGCGAGTTCGAATCCTTCCCGGCGCATCTCTTCGAGGAGGATGCCGAGGTGGAGCAGGCCGCGCCCGGAGACGACCCATTCCTCGCGGCCGGCGCCGTCTTCGACTCGGAGTGCGACGTTGCGTTCGAGTTCCTTTTCAAGTCGGTCGCGCACCTGTCGGCTGGTGACGAACTTGCCTTCCTGGCCGACGAATGGCGAGTCGTTGACGCGGAAGACCATGGTGAGTGTGGGTTCATCGATGCGCACCGGTGGAAGCGCCTCGGGTGTCGCGGGGTCAGTGAGCGTGTCGCCGATGTCGATGTTCTCGATGCCGACGACAGCGCAGAGGTCGCCCGCCTGCACGGCATCGGTGTCGACGCGGCCGAGTCCGGAGAAAGCGCGGAGTGTTCCGATGCGGGCGTTGCGCCGCTTACCTTCCGTGTCGATGACGGCGACCTGCTGACCGTTGCGGACGGTGCCACGAAAGACGCGTCCGATCCCGATGCGTCCGACGTACTCTGAGAAATCGAGGCTCATGACCTGCATCTGGAGTGGGCCATCGGGATCGACATCGGCCTGAGGAACGTGCCTGACGATGGCTTCGAAGACGGGTCGGAGATCGCTTGAAGGTGTGTCGAGATCGTCGGTGGCCCAGCCATCCTTGCCGGATGCGTAGACGATGGGGAAGTCGAGGGCGTCGTCATCCGCGCCGAGTTCAACGAGCAGGTCGAAGACTTCCCCGATGACATCCATGGCGCGGCTGTCGGGTCGATCGCACTTGTTGACGACGACGATGGGCTTCAGTCCGGCAGCGATGGCCTTGCTGAGGACGAAGCGGGTCTGCGGCATGGGCCCTTCGGCGGCATCGACGAGAAGGAGACAGCCGTCTGCCATGAGCAGAACGCGTTCGACTTCGCCGCCGAAGTCCGAGTGGCCCGGCGTATCGACGATGTTGATGCGCACGGTCTCGCCGGAGACTGCGGTGTAGTTCACGGCGCAGTTCTTCGAGAGGATGGTGATGCCGCGCTCCCGCTCGAGGGGATTGGAGTCCATGATGAGGTTGTGCTGTCCGCCGGCGAGCTTGGAGAGTTCGCCTTCGCGGAAGTTGCCGGACTGCATGAGCATCTGGTCGACGAGGGTGGTCTTGCCGTGGTCGACGTGCGCGATGATGGCGACGTTGCGGAGTTGCATGGGCTTCTGGCCTGGATTGAGGGGAAGGGGAACGGGCGGCGCGGGGGGGAATGATACAGGATTCGGGGTCCCGGGTGCGAGGAGCGGTGCGCGGGGAACGAGTTATGATGGAGGAATGAAACTCCCTGTCCTGACGTTATCGGTGATGGTCGGCCTGGCGCTTGTGGGTTCCGGGTGCCAGGAGACGCGGAATGCTCGGTTGGCAGTCGGTGATCGGCCGCTGTCGCTTGGCCTCGATGAGGCCGCGGCGTTGCGGGCGGCGTCCGGCCCGAGCGTGACAGGCCTGGACCGTTCCGGGTGGGCGATGGACGTGGTGCGGGTGGAGCGGGACGGGGTCGAGCACTGGCCGGTGCGGACGCGGTTGTGGCCCTCCGGTGCGTCGAATTCCAAGGCTGCGCGGCGTGATGCGGGGTTGTATCCCACGGCAGCGTCGGCGGTGGATCCTGGATCCTCAGGGATGTGGGGCGAGGCATTCGCGGGTCCGGCGAGTGTGCTGCTGGATGCGGTGATGTGGGTGCCGCGAGCGGTGGACCGGTTCCCCGGCAGTCGGGTGATTTCCCCGATGGATGGGGACGGCTGGGAGCGCTGGTCCGGAGCGGAGGGTGCGACGGGTGAGTGAATCGCAGCGGGTGCATCCGGACTGGGAGGTCGGGGTTGTTGATGTTTCGCGTCGGCTGCAAGAGGACGGTGCGTCGATGGCGCTGGTGGACTGCCGCGAGGCGGACGAGTGTGCGATCGCGATGATCAGGGGAGCGTTGCACATTCCGCTGGGTGACATTCCGAGTCGGCTGAGCGAGATCGAGGCGTTGGAGGATGAGGGGCGTGAGGTGATCGTGTACTGCCATTCGGGGGTGCGTTCGATGCACGCGGCGGTTTTTCTGCGCAAGGAAGGGGTTGAATCCGCGCGATCGATGGCGGGCGGGATTGATGCGTGGTCGTTGCTGGTGGATCAGGACGTGCCCCGGTATTGAGTGGTCGTGGCGAATCGTCCGGGCGAATTTACTGGACATTCGCGTCCTGAAGTGTGCGTTGATTCCCCGTGGCAGGTCCCCCGCGAACCGGGGCGAGGTGTGACCGGAACGGGAATCGAACCCACGCTGGCGTGAAATGCTTGCGTGAAGGGCCCGGACTTCCGATTCCAATTGTGGACAGAGTCTCCACAATTGCACGTCGGGGTCGCCCGGATGAGATTCCACCTCGGGATAACAGGAAAGCTGATTGCGCTGGTCATCGGGCTGCTGTTGATCAACGGGGTGTTGACCATCGCATGGACATCCTTCCGCTTCCATGACGACATGGTGGAGCGCGAATTGTGGGCGCTGGATCATGAAGCTGAAGTCGCCGCGGGGGAAGTGATCGCGAGCGTCGAGACCGCCGAGCGTCTGGCGCTGGCGATGTCTGATGTACCTCCGATCCAGGGCATCATTCGGGCGCGGGCGGCTGGCGGTGTGGATCTTTCTGATGGATCGACCGAAGCCCAGTGGCGGTCCCGGATGGAGACGGGTCTGGCATCGCTGATGCGATCGGATCCGAATATCTGTCAGATGCGCTACATCGGTATCGCTGACGGTGGCCGGGAACTGGTTCGCGTCGAGCGTGCACATGCGGGTGCTCCGGTCAGCATCGTTCCACGAGAGGAACTCCAGCAGAAGGGGAAGCGCCCGTATGTTCTCGAGGCGTGCATGCTTCCATCGGGATCGGTGTACGTCAGCGACATCGAGTTGAACCAGGAGCAAGGGGAAATCATGATCCCGGAGCTCCCGGTGATTCGCGCTGCCACACCGATCATGGATGAGTCCGGCGCTGTGTTCGGTGCGCTGGTCATCAACCTCGACGCGAGGCCGATGTTTGAACGCATAAGCCGGTCGAAGTCGCCTCACTCCCAGGTGTACATCACGAATCGGCGCGGCGACTTTGTATATCACCCGACTCCGGGACGAGCGTTCGGCTCGGAGTCCGGGGGCGGCATTGACGAAGAGTTCCCGCGGATCGACGCGATCCTGACTTCCGGCATGGGGCCTGCAGTCATCGAGGATGCGCACGGACGTCAGTCGGTGGTCGCTGCGCGCTCTGTCCCGCTCGGGGATCAGGGCGCCATCTCAGTGGCAGTGGCCTCCGATCCGAGCCAACTGGAGGCGAGCGCTGCCCGGATCCTGCGGGAGAGCGTCATCGGTGGGCTGGCCTTGCTGCTGGCGTCGGTGCTGGGTGCCGTGATCGTGGCGCGGTCACTGGTCCGGCCTCTGCGTCGATTCTCCGAGACGATTCGAGCCTGGAATCCTGGAGATGGTCCGCTCCCGGACGAGGGCTGGTGCGGTGAAGAACTGGGCGCACTGGTCCAAGCGTTCAATGAAATGGCCCAGGCCGCTTCGACGCAGCAGGTTGAACTGGAGCGGATGGTTTCGGAGCGCACGGCTGATCTCGAGCGTTCGGGTCGGGAGCTTGAGGCATCGCGCGATGAGGCGCAGCGTGCCAACCGCGCCAAGAGCGACTTCCTGGCGCGGATGAGCCACGAATTGCGCACTCCATTGAATGGTGTGATCGGCATGTCGGAACTGCTGCTCGGCACGACGCTGGATCGACGGCAGGAGCGCTTTGCAGAGGCGTGTGCGGACAGCGCCCGCTCGCTGCTGGAACTCATCAACGACATCCTCGACTTCTCCAAGATCGAGGCGGGGCGACTCGAACTGGATGAGCATGAGTTCCAGTTGACGCAGTGCATCGACGACAGCATGGGGATCACCGCGTTCCGGGCCCATGCCAAGAACCTCGAGATCAATCACATCGCCGACCCGGCACTCAACACGATCGTGCTGGGTGACAGCGTGCGGCTGCGGCAGGTGCTCGTGAACCTGCTGACCAATGCGATCAAGTTCACATCTGAGGGGTATGTCCGCCTGCGCGCCGATGTGGATCGGATCGGCAATTCCGAGATCACGGTGCGATTCTCGGTGGAGGACACCGGCATCGGCATCCCGGCATCGCGCATCAGGAAGCTGTTCAAGTCATTCTCGCAGGTGGATCGGTCAACGACACGCAAGTACGGCGGGACCGGACTGGGGCTGGCCATCTCCCGGAGCCTTGTCGAAGCCTGGGGTGGTGAAATCGGTGTGAAGAGCACCGAGGGCAAGGGAAGCACGTTCTGGTTCACCGCAACATTCAAACGTGCAGGATCAAAGCAGCCCATCATCGCGGCCCCGCGCGACCTCCGCCGGTTGAAGGTGGGCGTCGCCAGTGAGATCGAGGAGAGCCGCGAGAACCTCTGCGAAATGCTGACATCCTGGGGCATTCAGCCGAGCATCGCACCGACCGACGCCCAGAACGCATCGGATCTCGACGTGGTGCTCATCGATGTTCCGGTCGGCGGTGCCGGGGATGCAGCCGAGGCGGCACGGCTCAGCGCGGCCGTCAACCTCGCAAAGCGCGCGCTCGTGCTCCACCCCGTGGAGGCCGAAGCGCCGGCGGGACTGGCAGAGGTGCCGGGGCGGGTGGTGCTGGTCAGGAAACCACCGTGTGCATCAGAGATCCTTGATGCGCTCGTGGAGATGTTCTGTTCCGAGGTGCCAGCCAAGCCTACATCAGGCGTGGAAGAGGATGCCCAGAACACCTGCCGCGGCGTGATCCTTCTTGCCGAGGACATGCCGACGAACCAGTTGTACGTCTCGGAACTGCTGCGTCGGAACGGGTACGAGTGTGACATCGCATCGGATGGTGCGCAGGCACTTGAAGCGTTGGAGCAACGAGCCTACGACCTGATGCTGCTGGACTGCCAGATGCCGGTGATGAACGGTTTCGAGGCATGTGAAGCGTTGCGGAAACGCGAAGCGGAGCGTGGTGAGGGGCGGCTGCCGGTCATCGCATTGACGGCGAGCGCGGTGCAGGGCGACCGCGAGCGGTGTCTTTCTGCGGGTATGGATGACTACCTCAGCAAGCCGATCGAACCGGCGCGGCTGCTGGAGGCCCTTCAGCATCATCTGGAGGGTACTGAAACAGCGCGCGCCGGAAAGCTGGAAGCGGAACCTGAGACGAGTGCTGCGTGCTCGTTCGAGCCGACGGTGGCGCTGGATCGCTGTGCCGGCGATGCGGAGTTCCTGGCGATGACACTGGACAGCTTCATGGAGCAGTCCGTCGAGTACCTCGCCTCGCTTCAGACAGCGCTCTCCGAGGAAGACCTGGAAACTGTGGAGCGGACCGCGCACTCCATCAAGGGCGTTGCGGGGCTGGTTGCCGCGAGTTCGGTGATGGATGCGGCGGCGCGTCTCGAGGATGCGGCCCGTGACGAGGGGGTTGCGGCGGCGACTGAAGCGTATCCTGATCTGTGCCAGATGATGCGAGACACGGTGGTCCTGATGCACCGGTATCGTGCTGAGTGCGGGGCGTATGAAGAGGTTGGGGGTTAGGTTTCGGGGTTGGGGGTTGGGGCACTGGTGCAATGAACAAAGGGCGGACCTTCATGGTCCGCCCTTTGAGGAAGATCAACTCAGAGAAATGCGTCGAGAGAGACGCGAGGGTGCCGCTCAGCGGCGACGGCGGGTGGCGCCGAGGAGGCCGATGCCGAGGAGGGCAGCGGCGCCCGGGGTCGGGACCTTGGCCGTGAAGATCCAGTCGGAGGCGGTGACGTGCGGGTTGCCACCGTGGTTGACCCAGCCCCAGCCGGAGATGCCGGCGAAGCCGCGATGGCCATTGTCGTCGTCTTCGTCACCGAGGCGGAAGGAGTATCCGCCATCGGCCTTGTCCTCGAGGGCGATGGTGTCGCCGAGGGGGGTCATGATGGTGCCGAAGTTCTGACCGTCGGCATCGACGATGACATCGTCATCGCCGGGTGCGGGCATGACACCGACGTTGTAGGTGAAGTCGATGTGGTACACACCGGCGTAGATATCGGCGGCGTAACCGGCGCCGGTATCGCGTCCGCCGTAGGCGGAACCGTAGATATGGATCGTGGTGGCGGTGACATCCATCAGCATGTTGGAGGACATGTGATCGAAGTCGAAGGTGAAGTTGTCGTGACCGCTGGTGGCATCGTACAGCTCATCGAGGCGGAAGCCGTAGTGCGGCGTGGCCACGCTGCCATCGGGGTGGTTGTTGAGCACGTACGTGCCGGGGTTGATCATGGCGCCACTGGCGGCGGAACCGGACACGAGGCCGGCGGCGATCACGAGGGTGAGGTTCATGGTGTTCTTCATTGCGTAACTCCTCCGGTGCCCGCAGCGCGCAGCGATCGCGCGACGGGGTCACCCATACTTGTTGCGGAAGAGAACACGTTTCCGGTGAAGTTCATCGCCTGGTGTCAAGCAGGTCAGGAACGCAACGCGCGTTCAGAGGCACAGATCAGTCCTGCTGTTCTTCCTGACGGCCGACGAGCACAGGGAATGTGCCAGATGACTCCGGTCCGCTTGACTCGTACGGACCCTGAGCACCTGCTCCGGGAATCAGATCTTCGTCGGGAACGCCTTCACGTGTTTCTCTACTCCATCCTGTGCAAGCCCGGGTTCCTAGTCCGGGACTCGCTGTGCGACGATGATTATCCCTTCATGCGCCTGGGTTTCAAGGGGAAACGCCCGCAATCGGGGATTTTTTCTCATGTGATAATATGGGGAAACCTGGGTGACGGGCTCAGGTCTCGCGCGACGAGCCGGTGTCCCCATCTGCATCCGCGCCGGCGCTCACGCCTCGGATCCTGAGTTCCTCTTCGAGCAACGCCGCCGGAATGAGCGCATCGCGCCCCCTGATGAGCGTCATCAGCATGGCGGGCCGGTTGGGGTGTGGCCCGATGACTTCGATCTCCGCCCACGGAATCGACATCGGCTGATGAAAGAGAAAGATGGGCAGCAGTCGGATGTGCAGGTAATCGTCATCGCGCGCGTACTGCACGATGTTGGCGTACTGACCGAAAGGTGGCAGGACAAACGACGTCGAACCATGCCGCGCACCGCGCGGCGGCGTGACGCGCGGGAAGTGGCGAGCCAGGTCGTACCAGCCGAGGAAGGTTCCGAGAAAGAACATCGTCGGAATCCAGATCCACACCAGCGCGATGACTGAGAAGAGGATGACCTGCACATAGAGGGGCATAGGGGAAAGTGTAGCTTTGCAGATGCTCAGCTTTGAGGTCAGGCATTGGCATGCCCGCGAAAACACACAAACCCCGCGGCGACGGTGCGCGCGGGGCTTGTGGTTTTGAGAGGGAGGGAGATGGCTGGTTCGTGTCATTCAGATCGGGAGGCAGTTGGTGGCCCAGTTGGCGAGGACGATGTTAAGGTCGTCGAAGTCAACGTCGCCGTCGCAATCGACATCACCATCGATGAAGCCGGGGTCACCTGATTCGCCCCAGTTGCCGAGGAGGAGGTTCAGGTCGGTGAAGTTGACGAAGAAGTCGCCGTTGACGTCACCGAGACATCCGTTGGGGACCCGCATGACGATGATTGCGCTGCTGTCGTCGGCAAAGGTCAGGTGGAGCGCGATCTCGTTGTTGTTGTTCGTGCCGCGGCCGCGCCCTTCCTGTGTACCGGTGGATTTGCTGTATCTGAAGTCGGTGATGGTGCGGACATCGTTGGGCCTGATCTCGATGTCGTCGCCCTGCTTGAGGATGAGTTGGAGTCCGTCGAGCGCGGTGAATGCCCAGAGTCCGTAGTCGCTATCGGGATTGATACCGGGTCCGTCGATGGCGTGTGCGACGAAGTATGTGCCGTTGTCGGTGAGCGTGATGCCGCTGCTGCTGAATCCGGTGAAGCTGACGCCGGCGGCGAGTCCGGGAGCGGGGTCACCTTCGCGGATTGCGAAGGACATGCCTCCGCCGGGGTAGCAGATGAGGTGTCCGCTGTCGTTGGAGGGATCGACACCGGCGCCGTCGAGGTAGACGGGGAAGGCGTAGCTGCCGGCGCCGTTGAAGGATGCGCCGAGGGAGGGGATGTGAGCGATGGTGAGTCCATCGGGTGCGTTGCCGTCTTCGAAGGCGGCGAAGTCGGTCTGCACGCCGTTGTGGTACCACATGGTGGCGCGATCCTGGTTGTTGAATGTGAATCGCTGTGGGAAGGCCACATCGCCGTCGTTGTTGGTGGTGCAGCCGATCAGGCCGTAGCTGACACCGTCATAGAGGGTGCCGAGGATGGCGGTCTGCTGGTCTTCGACGGCGATGGGTGTATGCAGCGCGTTCTCGTTGCGCCAGATGCTCCAGAGCGAATCCTGCCCGTTGCTCACGTAGTTACGAAAGACGACCGCACTCTCCGTGATGAGCGGGATGGTGGAAGTGCTGGATCCGAAGGTGTATCCGGGGACGCTCGGCGCCAGGTTGCCTTCGCGCATGATGGGGAGCAGGGAACCGTTGATGTCGGACCAGATGCCGTTGTCGTTGGCCTCTGAAATGCCCGCGCCGACCACGCGTGCCGAGAAGGCGACCTTGCCATTCTGATTCATGCTGAACAGGTTGGAGACGTCGTCGAACTCGATGGTGGGTGCGAGTCCGGCATCCAGGCCCCGGGCAGCGAGCACTTCGAGGCCGAGGCCGGTGTTGCGGCAGATGACGGTGTCGGAGTCGGGTCCGGCCTGCGTGCCGGAGAAGGCGACGGTGCCGCTGTCATTGATGAGGGGCGAGTAGAAGGTGGGATTGAACTCGCCCCAGAAAGCGCCGGGGACGCCGGGGATGGGCTGGTCCTGGCGGACGATGAGCTCGAGGTTGCCGGGACCGTTGAAACCGTCGGTCCACATGCCGGAGACGCCGACTTCGCCAGTGATGTATGCGGAGAAGGCGACTTCACCGTTGTTATTCAGACGCGGCAGACCGAAGCCCGTGAAGTCAGCGGCGGTATCGGGTGCGGCTTCACCGGAAACAGCGATGGTCCGGAAAGGGAGTTGAACGTTGGCGCCGGCGGCGGCAACGAGGGTTGAAGCGGTGAGCAGGGTGACGACGTTGGAGATGGCGGGATGCATGGCTTTCGATTCCTGTTGAGACTCGTGAGGTGTGAGGGGGCGGCAGACGATGAGTGCCGCCCGATCACCCCTTCTCTGCGTGGAAGAGGGGAATCTCTCAGCAACAGGAGAGAAAAGATGCCGGCCGGCCCCTGACCGGAGGAGAGGCCCCCGAATACGGTGAACGATCGCCCCTCAAGTTGCCGACCCCGGCATCCGATTCTCGATACATGGCGAGAGAGACGAGCTTGACGGGCGTTGAGCGAACATTCGAAGAAGACGAGATCATCGTCAGCAAGACGGACACCAAGGGGCGCATCACGTACGCCAACAAGGTGTTCCAGCGCGTTGCGCAGTACACCGAATCGGAACTGCTCGGCAAGGCGCACAGCATCGTGCGTCACCCGGGGATGCCGCGCTGCGTCTTCCGCTACCTGTGGATGACCATCGAAGCGAAGAAGGAGATCTTCGCGTACGTGATCAACCGCTGTAAGAGCGGTGATCATTACTGGGTCTTCGCGCATGTGACGCCGACGCTCGACCACCACGGGCGGATCGTGGGATATCACTCCAGTCGGCGCAAGCCGGCGCGTGATGCGATTGCGACTGCCGAGAAGGTGTACGGCGAACTGCTCAAGGTCGAGCAGCGTCACCGCACGCCGAGGGAGCAGTGGGAAGCGTCGCTTCCCGTCATGGTGCAGTTCCTGGAACAGCAGGGCATGTCGTACGACGAATGGGTCTTCTCGCTGGCGCTGAACAACAAGGGTGCGCGCGCCCGTGCAGCGTGAGTCCATGATCAGAAGGGACGGTCGGTGTGTCTGAGCAATGTGGTCATGGACGTGAATCGCACTGGATCTCCGAGGGCATCCGCGTGTGCCGCGCCGCAGCCAAGGGCGACCTGGAAGCACGGATCCTGAACATCGATTCGAGCAGCGAGATGGCTGAACTGCTGCACGGCATCAACCACCTGCTGGACATGACGGATGCATTCGTGCGCGAGGCGTCCGCGACGCTGGAGTTCGCGAGCGAAGGCCGCTTCTTCCGGCGCGTGCTCCCGGAGGGGATGCTCGGCTCATTCGGTCGGGCGGCGCAGGACATCAACGACGCCACGCAGAGCATGGCGGACAATGACCGTGAGTTGCAGGCGGCCGCGAAGCAACGTCATGCCCTGGAGGATGACGTGACGCGTGCCCGTCAGGTTGCCGAAGAACTGGGTCGCACGATCAGCGGCATCCGGGACATGTCGGACACGATCGGCGGCATTGCACGTCAGACGAACCTGTTGGCGCTGAACGCCTCGGTCGAGGCGGCCCGCGTCGGTCAGGCGGGCGCCGGTTTCGCAGTCGTTGCGGGTGAGGTCAAGGGCCTCGCCGATCGCACCTCGGACGCCACGCGTCGGATCCACGATGACGTCGATGCGGTGCACGAAGCGGCGAAGGAGACCGCGGAAGTCATCGAGCGGGTGTGGGGCGTGATCCGTTCGCAATCGTCTTCCGAAGATGGCGCGAGCGCAACAGCCGCGTAACGACCGACATCAGGATGCTGGTCCCGACGGAGGTCTTCCGTCAGACTGTGTCCATGCTGCACGAACTTGTCATTGCCGGATCGATCGTGCTGCTGTGCGGCCTGGCGGTAGGCGTGCGCTCGATCCGGGTTCTGCTGCGCACGTTCAGACTGCGGGCGCCCGCCTGCGTCCGCTGCGGCTATGCGTGGGATGCGTATGAGCGGTGCCCGGAGTGCGGCGGTGAGGCGCACATCGATGAGCGGCGGCGCGGTCGTATCCTGCGTCGGCATGGCGGGCTTGTCCTTGCCGTGATGCTGCTGATGAGCACTGCCGCGGTGCCGCTGAGCGTGGCGGCGTTTCCGAAGGACGTGCCGCGCTGGCTGCTGATGCGTCTTGTGCCGCTGGAGGACCCCACGTGGATTGAGCGCGATGCGTACGGCGTGATGGTGTCGCACGTGCAGTGGGCGGGCCTGGAGATGGATGAACGGGTGGTGCTCACACGCCGATCGCTTCGGCTGCTGGACGTCCTGGTGTGGGACGCATCGGCATTCGATGAGCGGTTGGTGTGGATACCGCCGAAGTCGGAGGGGCCGCGTCGCGCCGTCGCGGTGCGGGCACCGGCGATCAATGACGGCACGCTGCTGCTGGCGGAGATCACGCCGGTGGATCGCGCCGGTGCGGCGATGGAAGGCCCGGTTTGGCTGAACATGGGCGGGGCGGGCAACATCCGGCACTCCCCCTACCGTGCCGCGTCATTCCCGGCATCCTGCGAGCGTGTGCGTGTGCGCCTGTACGTGACGCGCTTCCAGGTGGGGTTCGCGACGGCACCGGAGTTGAACCGCGAACGCCCCGCGGACTGGCTGGATCGGATCGACAAGCACCTCGTGTGGGACCGGAAGTACGCGATCGCGGCGACCATCGACCTGCCGGAATGGGCACGACCTCGCAAGGCGCCGTGGCTTCTGTGGCGGTGATGCGGGTATGTTGGATGGGTGATCCGGCGCGGCGACCATCTGAGGAATCTGCTCTTCCTGGAGGGGGCGTCGGTGTGCCCGGAGTGCGGGACGGGGTTTGCGGGTTGGGAGGCCGGCCCAGCGAACAAAGTCCGTATAACAGATTCTTCATGAATCGCCGGTTCTGACCCGATCTGATAGAATGGACGCATGTCGGGCGCTCGTCCGACGCCAAGAGTTGAGACATTCCATCCGCCTCGGCCGGGGGAGGCTTGCGGTTACGATGCAGGACGCACATCGCCGCGGGTCACATCGAGGTTGGATGTTGCAGGAACTGTTGCATGACGCACCCATTCGCCCGGACGAACCGGAAGGAGCGCAGCGCGCCCGCGCCGGTTCTTGAGGGTCTGACACTGATGGAAGAGTTGCCCGCCTGCCGCGCTGCGCGGCGTTGGAAAGGGCGCGACGCTCACGGTGAGCCGTGGACGGCGTATCTCGTGCGCGCGGGGCGCGAAGAGTCGACACCGCTGGAGGTGCGGGAACGACTGATGCCTCTCGTGTCGCTGTCGCATCCGCATCTGCTGCCCGTCGACCGCGTGACCTCAGGTGAGGGCGGGCGCGTGTGGGTTGTCAGCCCGTACACGGGCAATCATGACGGCCTCGTGACGCTGGCCAGCCTGCTGCCGATGAAGGATGGCGGCCAGATGAGCCAGGCGGAAGCGGAACGGGCGGTCCTGCACACGCTGGAAGCGATGGGTGATCTGCACGAACGCGGCCTGTACCACGGTCCGCTCCGTGCTGACGAACTGCTTGTCGACCGGCATGGCAGTGTGATGATCGAACTGCCGTGTGTGCTGCGACTGGCCCAGGGTCTGAAGCGGGGCGATGCGGAACTCGTGCGCGATGAGATTCATTCGCTGGGCGTGATTGCGTACCGGTTGCTCACGGGACTGGAGCCGGGGACACCCTGCATCCCGGCGAGTCGACTTGTGAAGCGCCTGTCACGCGCGTGGGATGCGTGGCTGGAGACGGCGCTGGATGAGTCCGCGGGATTCTTCTCCGTCGCCGATGCGATCGCTGCCTTGCCGATGTCCGCCGACTCCACCGGCGCTTCGGAGTCCTCCGAGCAACCGGCGGTGCGTACGCGCGCGGCGGGTCTGCTGCGTCGGATTCCCGGTGTCGGGAAAAGCTGGTGATTCCGACAGCCGGAATGCGAGTGGCTGGTCCGGGTCCAGGATCCTGAGATATGCCTTGCCTTGCCGTGCTCTTCGCGTTCTTTCTGCCTCGGGTGACACTGATCGTCCTGTGGTTGATGGGCGTTCTGAATGGCGTCTGGCAGACGATGCTGTGGCCGATACTCGGCTTCTTCCTCATGCCCTATACAACGGTGGCTTACGGGCTTGCCCATGCCTACGGCAATGGACTGCACGGGATCTGGCTGGCCGTTCTGATTGTCGGTGTCGTGATGGACTTCAGTTCCAACGGCGGCGCTGCGCATTCGGCGCGGGGAAAGAAGTAGGCCGGGGTAAGGGGTTGGGGGTAAGGTGTCAGGGGTTGTGTTGTTTCTGATTGCATCCCTTCCGCAATCTTCACACGGTTCGTGTCGCTGCGCGCAGATCGGTGTGCGATGATCTGGGTGTTGTTGCTGAATACGCACATCTTCACGACATGCAGAGGAAAGACAGATCATGATGATCACGACGATGCTCGCGGCGGTTGCCGGTTCGACGATGGGCGGCGCACCCGCCGCGACGATTGATGTTGTGTCCACGTCCCGTCAGATTGATGCGTGGGCGTTTGGTTACGACTACGAGTTCAACGATGGCGTGTGGGACACGGAGTCGGAGGATGCGCCGCTGGGTCAGTTCCAGGCCACGGTGGTCGCGGACCTTGATGACTACTACGGCAATGATGTCTCGGACGCCAACGGCGGCGCCGACATCGGTGTGACGAGCACCGACATCTCGGTGTCCCTGATCGGCGAAGCGGAACTGGATCACCCCGGACTCTTCCAGGCGGACAGCGGATACGAGGGCGTGTTCGACACGTCCTTCGACGTCACCTCCAAGGTGCGCGTGGTGTATTCGTCTGGCGCGTTCGCGGAAGAGGGCTACACGATCGCCTACGCGTCTTTCAACGGCCCGAACGGGCGCATCGCCTACGTCGAGGCGCTGGAGTCCGATTCGGACTACGACGCCTTCACCGGCTGGCTCGAAGCGGGCAGCTACAGCATCAGCGCGAGCCTTCAGACCGGTGTGTACGGCGGCCCGAGCACGGTGGCCTATGCGGGGGGAGAGGTCGAACTTGATCTCAAGGTGTACGCCGCGGCGGACTTCGACCTGGACGGCGACGTGGACCGCCACGACCGCCGCACGTTCCGTGATGCGTACCTGGCGGGCAACGGCACAGCGGACATCACGGGCGACGGCTTCGTGACGGGCGCCGACTGGCAGGAGTTCCGTAAGCTGTGGCGTGGGGCGAGGTAACAGCGTCGGGAAGTGGGAATCGGGAAGCGGCAGTCGGGCTTGATCGCCTCCGGCGGACCACCTGAGGAGCTCCTGCTCCAAGCTGAATCGATTCCCTGTTTCCGACTCCCGAGCATCGACAAGTCGCAGCCGCGGTCTCTTTGCGGGATCGCGGCTGTTCCTTTTGCAACTTTGTCGTGATATCATGACGTGTTGGGGGGATAGGGATCGCGTTCCCGGGTAGGAACGAACCAAGACGCGCCGACCTCTCGTGGGCTTTCTGTCGGCCGCGTGACTGAACATTCTGATGTGTTCGTGTTGTCAACGTCGAGATGGTCTCGGCGTTGTCCTCGTGAGCGCGCTGCGTGGAGTGCAGCGCGGGTGTTTGCGCGCCCACTGTCTGGTGCGCAGAAGGAGATGGAGCCAATGGGACGTCTGATGACGAAGGCCGCGACGGGGGCGATCGCGGCGATCCTGGCGTTGGCGTGTCCGGTTGTGGGCGGTGTCGGTGGTCCGGTGACGCCCGCGTGTCCGGGGGATGCGGACGGTGACTTTGACGTTGACTTTGATGACCTGAACATCGTGCTTGCGAACTGGGCGCAGACGGTTCCGCCGGGGACATCCGGCGATGTGACCGGGAACGGGTTCGTCGACTTCGAGGACCTGAACCTCGTGCTCGCAAACTGGGGCACGTTCTGCATGGGCATCGACAAGGTCTTCCCGACCGCCGGTGCCACGGGCACAGTGGTGACGATCCTCGGTCACGGTTTTGACCCGGACCCGGACAACAACTGCGCCGTGGTGATGATGACCCCGACGTGTTCGCTTCCGCTGGATGTGCTGGACGTGAACCCGGAGGGCACTCAGATGCGTGTGCAGGTCGGCCCGATCTTCCAGGGCGGACAGCCCGGCCCGATCATGGTGGCCCGCGGCAATGGCGACTTCGGCACGTTCGTCCCTGCCTTCCCCGAGATCGTGGTCGAGGAACCGGTGTGGGTGTGGGACCGCCAGGTCAATGGCCCCGCGGCGACGGGCCCGATCTTCGATCCGATTCCGCCGGCGGAAGAACTGTGGCTGCATGGTGAGCCTGAGAACGGGATCATCTGCCTGTTCCTGCCGGACGACCTGCCGTGGCTGCCTGACCAGAAGATGGCCATCACGATGCGGGCGCATGATCATGCGCAGGGCATCGGTCATGATGCCCACTTCCCGTGCATGCGCATCCTGGGTCCGGGCGGCAACACGCAGGAGTGCGCGGAGCGCATCTGTGACATGATCCGGTGTGCGTTCTTCCAGCAGTCGGGCATCGTGATTGACTGCTTCATCGATCAGGTTCCCGGCGGATGGAAGATCACGGTCTCGCTGCCGGGCGGTTTCATCGACTGGGGCAACCTGGACATCTGTCTCTTCGGCCCCGAAGTGCAGGTCCTGGACTTCTTCCCGCCGGCGGCCCAGTCGGGTGACAAGCTGACGATTGTCGGCAGCGGCTTTGATCCGGACCCGGACAACAACTGCGCCGTCGTGATGATGACGCCGACCTGCTCGCTTCCGCTCGAAGTCATCAGCGTGACTCCGGACGGCCGGCAGATGCAGGTCCTGGTTGGCCCGATCTTCCAGGGCGCGCAGCCTGGCCCGATCATGGTGGCCACCGGCTTCGGCACCCAGGGCTTCTTCACACCGGCGTTCCCCGACATTCTCGTCGAGCAGCCGGTGTGGAACTGGGATCGTTTCCCGCCGAACGGCCCCGCGGGTGGGACCATGGGGATGAAGGACTTCGTTCCGATTCCGCCTCCCGAGGAGCAGTGGATCCACGGCGAACCGGAGAACGGGATCATCTGCGTGACGATTCCCGACTCGCTGCAGTGGGGTCCGGATCAGAAGTTGAACATGACCGTCCGCGCGCACGACCATGCGCGGGGCATCGGCCATGACGGGTACTTCCCGTGCATCCGGCTCATCGGCCCCGGCGGGAGCGGCTTCGACTGCGCCCTGCGCATCTGCGACACGATCCGCTGCTCGTTCTTCCAGCAGGCGGGCTTCGTGATTGACTGTCAGGTCACGCCGGTGCCCGGTGGAACGAAGATCACATTCTCCATCCCCGGCGGTTACATCGACTGGGGTAACGTGGATATCTGCCTCGTACCGTGATCATCTTCCTTCTCTGCCCTGTATGCAGAAGCGGCCGCCTTCCGTGAAGAAGGCGGCCGCTTTTTCTTTGATCTGAAGTCGGACTGGATGCGTCCGCTGCGATCAGCGACGGCGACGACGCGCGGCTGCGAAGAAGGCGCCGGCGAAGAGTGTGCCCGTCGCGGGTGCGGGGACGTAGAGGAACGCGGCATCGGAGCCGTACTCGACCTGAAGTCCGTTGCTGAGGAAAGAGAGATCGGCGATGGCCTGGTTGAGCGTCACGTTCACGACGATCTCATCCTGGATGGCGCCGAGGCCGCCGAGGGCGACGGGTTCGGCGGCGCTGATGAGTCCGCCCTGCGGGCCATTGAGGTTGGGGGGACCATCGAGGTTGGGTCCACCGAAGGCGGTCATGCCTGAGGTGTTGCCGGAGATGGCATTGCCCAGCGAACCTGACGTGACGGTGTTGCCCCACCCCCACTCGCCACCGATGTTGTCACCGGGTCCGGCGCTGCCGCCGTCGAAGTTGAGGGACATGCTGGTCGGACCGACGGCGGCGGAACCACCGGTGAGTTCGACACCGGCATCGAGGATGAACGACACGCCGGTCAGCAACTGATCCGAGTTGCTGAAGCCCATCGGCACACCTGTGGAGGTGTTGCGGATCCGGATGTCGAGAGAGGTGCCACCAGCACCCAGATCGATCTCCACCTCGGCGGAGAGACCGCTCGGGTCGGAGAGGTTGAAGAGTGCGGCGGACGCGGACGAAGCAACGGCCACGGCGCACAGCGCACCGACGGTACGGGGAACAAAACAAGACATGTTGTGAGACTCCTGATTCTGTGTCTTCTCTGAGTCCCGACGACGTGCAATCAGACGGGACGTACTCCTATTGCCCTGAGGCTAACAGGAGTTCGCGCCGGCGCGATAACAAATCCCCCCAAACGAGTGATTTTTTGCAGTCAGGATCCGAGCAGGGGCAGGATGGCCGCGAAATCGGCATTGCCGCCGCTGAAAATCACGCCGATGCGCCGGTCTCGCAAGCGGTCGGGCGCCTCCCGGGCGACCCGCAAGGCCCCGGCGAGCGCCAGGGCGCCCGTCGGCTCAATCAGCACCTTCATCCGCTCCCAGACCAGTCGCATCGCGGCGAGGAGTTCCTCGTCACTCACGGTCATCATGTCGTCAGCATGCCGCAGCACGAGTGGGAACGTGTAGTGCCCGAGCGAGGGCGTTCGGGCACCGTCTGCAATGGTCGGGGGATTGTGCACGCTCTGGAGCGTGCCGGTCCGGAAACTGCGTGTGGCATCGTCAGCGAGTTCGGGTTCGACACCGATCACAGCGCAGTCGGGCAGCAGCGCCTTCGTTGCGATGGCCGAACCCGAAAGGAGTCCCCCACCGCCGACGCAGACGAAGAGAACGTCGAGCGGGCCGTGGTCCTCGATGAGTTCGAGCGCGGCCGTGCCCTGCCCTGCAATGACGTGTGGATGGTCGTAGGGCGGGATGATCGTGAGGCCGCGTTCTTCAGCGATTTGATGACCGACTTCCTCGCGCACCTGCGTGGCCGGGTCGTAGATGACGATCTCGCTTCCGGCGGGCGCGCCTGCAAGGTAGCCGCGAGTCGCAGCGAGTTTCACAGCGGGCGCGTTCGCGGGCATGACGATGGTTGCGGGAACGTGGTGGAGTGCGGCGGCGAGTGCGATGGCCTGTGCGTGGTTTCCGGAGGACCAGGTGATGATGCCGGGTGAGTGCGCACGGTCGAGTTGCGCCACGGCGTTGCAGGCCCCGCGGAACTTGAAGGCACCGATGCGCTGGAAGCATTCGCACTTGAAGAGAGCATGTCCGCCGAGTTGCTCATCGACGGTGCGCGACGTCATGACGGGTGTGCGGTGTGCGTGAGCACGGATGCGTTCGGCGGCATGGCGCACATCGTCGAAGGTGACGGGTGTCGGTGGTTCAGGCGTCGGCTTGGACATGCCCGCATGATAGGTGGATGGGAGGCCGCGTGATCCACCTGCCCGCGGCTTCGGTCACGACTGGATGAGTCGGGACCCGATGCGCCAGCCACCCGCTTCGGCTTCCTCCGACCAGATGACCTCGACGTTCCAGTGGCGCTCCCGGCTGTCGTCAAGAAATGCGACGTGAAGGTGAGATCCCGCTTCGATGTCGCGATCACTGCGGAACCCGATGCCGGTGATGGAGACGTCCGTCACATCGATGGCGACCGGATCGGTATGGTCGGGGTGGATCGCGAGACCCGCACAGCCACGAAGGATGAACCGCGTCGGCCGAGGCGTGTGGGAGGAGGTGGCCTGCGTGAGGGCATAGCGAGCCGCGATCTCCGACATGGCCTCGATCCACTGATGTCGGGTTGGTTCTTCCTGCATGCATCTCCCCAGGGGTTGCGGCTCGTACAGACTAAGCGCCGGGGAGATCACGCCGTGACGCTTCCCTCCCGGACCTGCGCAAAATGACCTGCCGAGGGTGCTGGATTGTCGACTCCTTGGCATACTGTTGATCGTCGTGGCGAGGCCACCGGATGCACCGCCGCTGTTCCTTTCAGGAGATCATGATGCGAAAGTCAGGCCTTGTTGTTCTCAGTCTGTCATTTGTTGCAGTTGTCGCCGCCACAGCGCTGGTGCAGGCGCAGCCGACCCGCCGACCCGGGGGTCCCCCCGCGGCAGGTGAGACGCTCTCCTTCGAGCAGAACATGAAGGGCATGGGGCGCGCACTTCGAGGTGTGAAGCGCGCCACGCGTGACCTGTCGGCACCCGACTCGGTCAAGGCCGCATTGACCTCGCTCCAGACCTTCCAGGAGCGCGCGCTCGGTGCCAAGGCGACCTTCGATGAAGTCCCGATGTCCGAGCACGCTGTTCGCGAGTACGGCGAGGACACCGAGGCGTACCACAACGGTTTTCGCAAGCACCTGATCGAGGCGATCGAAGCATCACTCGAACTGGAACGCGCCATCATGAAGAAGGACACCGACGCGATCAGTAAGTGGCTGGACGAGATCGAAGAAGTCGAACACCACTCGCACGACGAGTTCCAGACTGAGCACTGACCGCAGCCGGCCAAAATTCTCACCGACCCGGGTGATACCGCTTTCGATATCGCCTCAGGCGGTGGTGTGGCATGTGGCAGGGATCTTGCAATGGGATGGACGAACCGCCAGTGGGCGGTGATGTTCCCGATTCCCAGAGGAGGATCTGCCATGCGTCTGATTCCGAGTACCCCCCTGCTGCTGCTCGCCGCTCTCGCCTGCCCCGCCGCCGGCCAGCCATCATCAACAACACCCGGCGACATCGGTATCGAGCCGGTCCCGCTGTGCCAGTTGGTACCCAACGGCAGCTTCCACAACGGCTTCACGCGCTGGATGCGCGATGCGTGCCCCGCCGGCTTCGGAGACTACTGCGCCGGCGGTAACTTCAGCATCTTCGACTTCTCGTGGGATCCGGCCTGCGACGCCGATGTGGCATGCATCGGGAACTACTCCTGCGCACAGTGGACTGCGGATAAGCCCTCCGGGAGCGCCGGATCCGCGACGTACACCCTCGCCACCAAGACCACCGTGACCGGCCGATTCCTCCGATTCAAGACCACCGGCGGATTCGAGTTCATCATCTGGGGCGGCGGGCAGGTGAACTACGATGTGCTCGTCCGCGTGACCAATGAAGACGGCCTCGTCCATGAATGCCCGGTGCTCGACGGCTCCTTCGGCTGCGGCGACTTCGACCTCGAGTGCGGCACCGGTATCCAGGCGCTCGGGATCATTCCGCAGGAGGTCTTCTGCTGCGACGTCACCAGCAACTCGGGTATCCAGGTCGGGGACACCGTCACCATCGAGTACATCTTCAGCAGCAACGCGTTCGCGGCGGCGGACTGCGACATGGCCGAGTTCTTCGGCTCCGCGTGCATCGACAAGGTGCAGTTCTGCAACGCCTGCATCATCCCGGCTCCGTATGCACCGCAGCCGATTGATGTTCACCCGCTGAGCGATCGTGCCGCGGCGACGCTGTCGCGTGATGCAGAACGTGGGCGTGATCTGATCGAGATGGCGCTGGCCACACCGGCGCGTCCGGATGTCAATCGCGATGGCGTCGTGAGCCTGGCTGATGCGGAAGCGCTCGCTGAAATCATTGCGCACGGCGCTTCGGACCTGCCGCAGTATGACCTCGACGGCAACGGCACGCTCGACTCGGATGACGTGGCGACTGTCCTCGAACAGTTGAATATCGAGAAGTGACCCGGGATCAGCGATGAGGGATGAGGGTTCAATGTCCCTCGTCCCTTGATTTCCTACACCATCCGCAACGCGAGCACGGTCAGCCACGCGGCGAACATGCCCCACGTGAAGCTGAGGAGCGTGCCGATCAGGATGTACTCGGCTTCCTTGCGCTGGCGAGGATCGCTGATCTCGCCGAAGCGGAAGACGGACTTGGCCGCGGCGAGAAATCCGACGCCTGCGATGGCGCCGTTCATGACGAGCAGGAAGATCAGAGCGCGCTCGAGCCAGCCGATGAGTCGTCCGCCATGCTGGAGGCCGCGGACATCGAGGCGCATGACCTCGGCGTCCTCATCGGCGTCATCGGGGCGGGTTCGACGGAGTTCCTCGAGGATGGGAGCGACGACCATGGCGATGACCATGCCGCCGGTCCGGGTGGTCAGGACGAGTCCGGCGAGCCAGACCCAGAGGGCGACCAGCCAGGGGTCGAAGAGCATGCTGTGCTCGGCGAACATCCACTCCGTGCGGCCGTACTGCGATGCGATGAGCCATGAGAAGCAGACGATGGCGATGGCATGGGCGAGTTGATCGAGTCCGAAGAGGGCGAGATCGCGCCTCGCCGAAAGCGGCTTCTCGGCGAACTCCCGGGTCACAGCTTCCTTGAAGGTGTCGATGAGCACATGCAGGATCGCAAAGGGGACGAGCACCATGAGCAGGTTCGGCATCTGCCGCCCCATGACGGCGGCGAGGAGGGCAAGGTGGACGAATCCGTGCAGGAGGAAGGCGCTGGGACGCCGCGCCTGTTTCCCCTTGACCATGCCATTGGTCTGAAAGAGGAAATCGCCGAGGATGTGGGCCGCGGCAAAGAGGAGCAGGACGTGGAGGTGGTCGGTCGAAATGGGGAAACTGTTCACAGTCATTTTAGGCTGTTTTTCCTGATTACAGTCCTAATGGGCTGTTGAAGAACAGGTTATTCGGCCTGTTGTGCCCAATCGGCTTCGAAGGCGATGAAGACATCGTCGATGGCCTTCCACTCGGCGGCGGCGAGGTGATCGGCTACTGATTGCTGGGTGATCGGCGGTGACCAGAGTTGCCCCACCTGCTCCTGGGAGAGCGCGAGGTTGGCCCCGGTGACGGCCCGGGCGCGGGCGGGCGTCCACTGGTGGCGGATCACGGCATCGAGCATGCGAAGGGCGGCGTTCCACCCCGAGGCCCGACGGTCGTCCCCGGCGCTGAGCAGGAGTCCCAGTTTGCCCATGGTGTCCAGCGGTCGGCCGGAGCGGCGGAACGCAGGACCCTCCCCTTCCGGGAGGTTGCTGTCCGGGATGTAGTCGACCGTCCCGACGCCGAAGGAGATCCGGGTGTCGACCTTGAGTTCGGAGGCGATCAGCGCGGCGCGGTAGTGGATGGCGGGCCGGAGAATGGCGGCGGGCGTGGTCGTCAGAAATTGCCAGCGGTCCCCGGCGAAGAGGGCGACCGGGAGCGGGATGGTGTCCGGCCAGAGTTGGCGGAGCGTGTCACCGGCCTGGCGCATGACGTCGCGAAGTCGTTCCCGATCCCCCTTGTCGAGGGTGGTGGAACCGACGATGTCTCCGGTGGCCACGGCGTAGATGTGATCGGGAAGGATGTTCATGGGGCGGAGTGCGAGGCGCGGAACTGGGGGGCGGGGAACTGGCCGACTCCGTAGCCTATCGCATCGGGGTGCCGCGAGCACACTCAGGCGGCTTTGGCCCGGGCGTTCTCGCACCAGACCACGAAGTCCAGCAGGGACTTCACGGCGGCTTCCGGCGCATCGGGCCCGGCATCGAGAATGCGCCGTGCGAGGCGTATGATCGGTGCCGCGTGTTCCGGGCTGAGTTGTGCGCCGGTCCCGTCGCGTCGAGCGAGTCCGAGTGGGTGCCCCTTGAAGTTGCGCTTTGGTGCGCGATCGAAGTGGAGGCACTGCACATGCATGTGGCGTGCGTCGAGGCGGATGCGCTCGTAGGTGCGCGCGATGCGGAAGGGATCTCCCTCAAGAATCTGGAGATAGGTACCTTCCCCGACCAGCAGGATGCCGGTGATCTCGGCGACCACGTTGTTCCGGGCGGCGGCCCGCATGATGGTCCCGAGGACCGCGGGCGATTGCGGCATGGCAGCTTCACTCACATAGAGCATCTGAGCCAATGGCGCGTGCAGCTTCTTCGCGATCGAAGGAGGCATGAACGTGCTATCGGATCGGCGGAGCGGCTCCCAAGATCACCTGCGAATGGCAATTCCGGCGCGGCGTGCCTGGACGCGATGAGGACGAGGATTATCTGACGTTCTGCGAAAACGACTCAGCCCTCCGCGCCACACTCCGGACAGGTCGTGACGCCGGCGATGTCGTAGCCGCACGCGGGGCAGCGGCCGCGGCGGGTTCGGTGCCAGGTGCGCACGTCGGTGAAAGCGCGGGTGGTTGCGGTGATCGCGAGTGCGGTGAGGATGGCGTAGAAGAGGGTGTTGAGCGCGAAGCCGGGCCAGGCGGGGCGGATGGCGAGGCGGGTGCTGAAGCCGCGATCGCGCAGGGGTTTGGGTGTGGGGAGGCCGCTGATCCAGATGTTGCCGTGCGTAGGTGTTGCCACCAAGCCCCCTTGGAAGGCGTGCTTCGACTGCATGGCGTGGAATGGCCACCCGACGCGGCCGATGCTCACGCTGAAGTGCTCGTCGCGATCCCAGTTCATTGTTGAGAGCACCAACACCGTGGCGCAGGGCCAGGGGTTTCGGGCCGCGTGCTCGGCGGGCGCCACCACGCTGAACCAGAGCGGTCCGGGGTCAGGGACGTCTTGCAGGTACTGGATCGGTTCCAGTGAGCGTGGCAGGTCATCGGCGAACTTCAGGGGTGACTCCGGTGCGTCGTTCCACACCAGCCATGAGGTGATCACAGTGAGGCAGGCTCCTGAGATGACACAGGCGGCGATGAAGAGAGCGCGGTGAGCGTGAGAACCTGCGCGCCTCCATCGCTTTCGGATCCCGGTGACGGCGTAAATGAGGATGCACCACAGTGCTGCATGGACAGCGAGGTTGATGATGGCGCCGGTCCACAGGAGGGATGGGCTGCCGATGTGATCAAGCGACTGCCGTTCTGATACACGCGAGCCGGTCAGCATCTGCAGGTCCGACGCTTTCCATCGCACAGCGATGCGGGTGGCCGATGCGGGCCATCCCATGTCGCAGCGCGCGAGGAAGCATCCCGGACCCGGGAGCGACCAGTCCCGAGAGCTGCCGCCTTCCCGTCCCAGGTGCGCCGACTGCTCCACGCCCCGAATCGCGACGCCATGAAAGCCGGACTCAGTTCGTGGTGCCGGCCAGTCGTCAGGGACGGGTGCGTACCAGTCCGACGCCCAGCCACGGGGTTGATCGCGCATGACGTGGGCCGATGTCCATGCCCACCAGCAGAGTGCGGCGTTGGAGAGGAGCGACAGCGCGAGCAGGGTTGCCAGCCAGCGCATCGTCCGGCGTCGAGTCCGTCGCGGCATATCGTCTCCCTCGGTCGTCATGGACTTCGGTTGATGATACCGACGTGACTGGGCGCCGGACGCAGCATGTGTTGAGATCGGTGCGCTACGGCCTGTCCGGAAGGGGGAAACGGAGAACGACCCGGGAGGGCATGGGCGGGTAGCGGAGGATCAGTCGCCGCCCGTAGAAGTCGCGCGGGTTCCAGCCGCAGGCTTCGAACGCCCGCTGCATGATCTCCTGGTAGCGCGGGATGAGTGGTGTTGCGGCGTTGGGTGGTCCGTGCCCGATGTCGTAGACGGTATCGGGGACGGGCAGGAGGTTGCCGCTGGATTCGGGCAGGTAGCTGGTTTCCTTCGGGCTGCGCATGCCGAAGACGAGGACTTCGGGGTTGGCGGCGAACTCGAGATCGCGATGCACGATGAGATCGAAGATGAGCGCCTCGATGGGCGCGGTGATGAGTGATCCGACTTCGCCGTGTTCGTTGTCCTGGTCACGATGGCGTGGCACTGTTCCTCTGGAGTACTCACCGAAGAAGCAATCGAATGTTCCGAGGTTGCCGACGGGTCCATCGGCGAGTTCGTAGACGATCTCATGTTCATCGCGCACGGCGTTGATGTCGGGGAGCGTCTCGGTACAGAAATCGGGGAGCAGTCTGAGTCCGGCGCCGTTGTCACCGGCGGGATCGATGGGGCTGCTGCGTTCTTCGATGAGTGTTCCGTCATCCTGATACATGTGGATGCGGAAGAGTGGCCAGGCGCTGCCGGCGCGGAGTCGTCGGAACCCGACGAGTCCGCCGACGAGTGCGAGGTCGAGTCGACCGGGGTCATCGGCGTTGGGTGCGATGAGGTTACAGGAGAGTTTGGCGCGGGCCTGTGCGCCCCAGATGCCGCTGGCGCCGAGGAAGGCCATCTTGCGGCTGCGTTCGAGTCGTTCGGAGTTCCATCCGGCGGCCATGCTGTCGAGAGCGAGTTCGAGGGTGGCGCGATCGCCGGTGTGGATCTCGACCATGTGATCGAACTCGCTGACGGCGCTGCGGACGTTGTTGATTGCGGCCTCAGGAGCACCGGCGACGGCCATGGCCTTGAGGAGAATGTCGAGTCCGCCGGCGCCGGGGATGAGGGGGACGGCCTGAAAGGCGTTGTCGGCACCGATGATGCGGGCGACCTTCCAGGTGAGGTTCTTGTTGAGGCCGAACTGGCGGGCGACGTCCTGGGGGCGGGCGGCGTCGGCACCGACCGCGCTGTAGAGGTCGAGGAGGGCACTGCGGATGCCGAGGACGGCCTCGCGGCAGTGGTCATCGAAGACGGGTGTGGGTGTGGTCATGGGGCAGGCTGATGGGGATGAGGCAATGTTCCTGTTTCGGTCACGGAAGGATAGCGGCGGAAATGCCCTTGTGCAATATTCCGCAAAACTTTCCCTGAGGAAACTTGCAGGGATTTGGGGATCTCGCTAGGATTCGGTCTGACCGGTTCGGATTCGCGGTCGGATCCGGCGGTGGAACGTGACCAGAGAAGGAGAGTCACTCATGAATGGTGGATTGGAACACTTCGGACGAGCGGCCATCGTCGGCCTGCTTGCAGCAGTCGGAACGGCCCAGGCGGGCGTCGGATTCTGGGACCTCGGCAGCGGCTACTCCCCCGAGGACGGCACGTTCGACGGCTCCACGATCGTGGGCTCGAACCAGATCACGGGCGAGTACTTCATGTGGACGCCCGGCGGCGGCGCCACCGATATCGGCGGCGTGATCGCCGGCAACGGCGTCGGCGGCCAGGCGCGCATCTCAGACGATGGCTCACGCGTCTCGGGTACCGACCTGAATCGCGTCACCAACTTCCATGAGATGTCCATCTATGACACCACAACCGGAACGTGGACGGCGCTGGGTGGCATCGGCGGATCGTCCGACTCCGAAGTCAGCTCCGGCTGGGGCATGAGTCGCAATGGTCAGCACGTGGTGGGTCTGGGCTGGACAACCGGATCGAGCGGCAACGGCCGCGCCATTCAGTGGACGGACGGCGGGAGCGGCGTGACCGATCTCGGCTCCACAACCACCCGCTCATCGCGCGCCAATGCCGTGGATGAGAGCGGCAACGTCGTCGTCGGCTGGCAGGACTCCGACAGCGGCTCCCGCCAGGCGGCCGTCTGGAACAACGGCGTGCAGACCATCATTCAGGGCCCCGGTGGATCGTTCCTGACCGAAGCAACCGCCGTGTCCGGTGATGGCGAGTGGGTCGTCGGTATCGGTGCCACAGGCAGCGCCAATGAAGCGTGGCGCTGGAGTGCCGCGACCGGCATGCAGCAACTCGGCTCGATTCTCGGCGGTGGCTTCCCGCCTCCCCGCGGCTTCGCGGTGGATGTCAGCCATGACGGTTCGACGGTGCTCGGTTTCGATCGTGGCTTCGGCCCCCCCACTGGCGGCGAGGGCTGGCTGTGGACGGAGTCGGGCGGCATCGTCTCGCTGGATGCTTTCTTTGCGTCGCATGGTGTGCCGAACGTCGACAACTTCCACTACTCGCTCCCGCTCGGCATGTCGACGGACGGCAAGACCTTCTGGGGTCTCGGTCGTTCCGATTCGGTGTTCTCGACGGGCTGGGTCGTGACCATTCCGAGTCCGGGTGCGGGCGTGCTGATGCTCGCCGCGGGCGCCGGCGTTCTGCGTCGTCGTCGCTGATCTGACTGACAGTCCGAGTAGCTCTCATGTGCCCGGTCCCCTGAGGGGCCGGGTTTTCTCATGGGCTCGTCGCGTCGTCCTGTTCTACGGGTTCGCTGAAGTCGAAGGGACTTGCGCCCGCTCTGATGGTCGACGTGATGTCGTCGTCGCCACCCGACATCCCGTCGGGTCCCCAGCTCATGATCGTCAGTGACTGGCCGTCGTTTGAGGGCATGAGGATGTAGGCGTTGCCCCACGGATCGGTGGCTTCCTCGGCCGTGAGGTTCAAATCGGAGAGTTGCGCGGGGTAGGCGGCGTGCGTGTTGTGATAGTCACGGGCGAGGCCGCCGATGTGCGCGATCTCGGTGTTGGCTTCCGTGAGCATGGCGGCGAAGCCGATCCCGAGCGCGAGCATGCCGCCGAAGAGCAGCGCGATCAGCGCAATCAGCGCCGAGCCGATGAGCCCGATGATGAAGCCCGCAATGGCCAGCCCGCGTGGCTCGATGAACATCCCGATGAAGCAGAGGATGACAGCGAGGAAAGAGAAGGCCGCGGCGGGCAGGAAGCAGAAGCCGAGCAGTCCGACGAGCGACAGCACGAAGCCGATGACGCCGATGACGTTGATCCTCTGTTGCTGTGGCCGGGACTGGACTTCGAAGTTCTGGTCGTTCATGGCGGGCATTGTAGAGATTGGGAGCCGGGAGTTAGGGATCGGCTTGGAGGGACTTGTTTTTGTATCAATGTATGATACTTTGTGTCACCATGATGCTTGTTGTGTCGCTTGAATCCAAGGAGCCGGTCATCGACCAGATCGTCGGAGGGATCCGGCGGGCGATTGCCGGCGGGGAACTGCGGCCGGGAGATGAACTGCCGCCCGTCCGGCAGCTCGCCGCCGACCTGGGCGTGAACCTGAATACGGTGGCCCGGGCGTATCGCGCCCTGGAGGGCGCCGGGCTCGTCTCCACGGCCCGCGGACGAGGACGGGGATCGCGGGTGACCTCGGACTGCGAACTCGTTCACGAGTCCGATGACGAGACCCGTGAACGCATCGAAGGGGGATTCGGCGATGTCGCGGCGGATGCCAAGCTCGCCGGTGTGAGTTTCGAAGTGGCGCGCGCTGCGGCGCTGCGTCAGTTGCAGCGTTTCTATGGCGCAGCGAGTGGCAAAGGAGGCAACGCATGATCTGGTACGACCGGCTCTTTCCACCCCTGATGATCATCCTGCCGCTGGTGATGGTGCTGTGCGTGCGGCCGCGTGCAACATCGGAGGCGCAACTGGCGCGGGCGCGTCGTCTGACGATGTGGCTCGTTATCGGCACGATCGCCGGCCTGGCGGTCTGGCTGGCGCTGTACCTGTGGGTGATTCCGGAGCAGGCACGGCACATGTTCTGGCTGGCGCTGGGTCCGCTGATGCCGTTGGCGATGCGCATCATGCCGCTGAAGAATCGCGATATGGGTTCGCCGCACGAAGGACGGACGGTGCGTGCGGCGTCTCTGGCATCACGGGCCCATGCTTCGCCCGTGCCGCGCTGGGCATGGGGCGTGTTGTGGCTGGTCACGGTGGTGTGCCTCGGTGTCATGGCAGCGCGATGGACGCGCGAGATGAGTGATGCGGCGGTGTTCCGCTGGTGGGTGGCGTTTCCGATCGCGGCGGTGCTGCTTCCGCTGGAGGCGGCGTTGGGTCCGTGGGCGATTGGCATGGTGTTGCGCGAGCCGGAACCGATGGACGCATCGGACTCTGATGGGTTGCGAAAGGCTTACGCCCGCCATCGCAACGAACGGGCGTGGGCCTTTTATGGTCTGTTCCTGGTGATGACGCTGATGATCGGTGCAGGAAACGCTGTGCTGGTCTGGATCGAGCCGTCAAGCGGGATGGACCGGAACATCGGCCTGTGGGGCGGTGGAGTGGGTGCAGCGATCGGGATGGCGGGCGCCGGCTTCGGAGTCTGGTCCGGCATGCGACGGGCGCGCCTGAACCGGATGGTGCGCGAACTGGATGAAGAGGCGCCGAATGCGCCGGTGGAGGCGACGTGATGACACGGCTGTTGCTGGTGATACTTGGTGCGTGCTGCCTGGCGAATCTTGCGCGTGCAGCGGATGAAGGACGAATCGTTCTGGACAACGGGCTGGAGATTCACCTGTTGCCGAACGCGTCGGCGCAATCCGTCGCACTTGTGACACTCTTCGATGTCGGTGAGTGGCACGACCCGCCGGGGAAGTCGGGGCTCTCGCACATGACGGAGCACATGTATGTGACGGCGGCAGCGGGCGAGGCGTATCCTGCACGGACCGCGGAGTCGTGGATGCGCGCGTATCCCCCACCGCTCGGAACCAATGCGCAGACGGGCGAGGACTACACGGTGATCGCGACGGTCTTCTCACCGAAGGACCTTGCCGGTGAGATCGCGGAGGCGGCGGCACGGATGTCGGCCCTGACGGTGACGCAGGAGGACATGGAGCGGGAACTGCCGCGGCTGGAGACGGAGTTGACAAACATGTACGGCGGCATGCCGGCGCTGGGAGCGATGAACGTTGCTCGGGGATTTGTGCGTCCGGCGGTGGATGGCAACCGCAAGGGGGGGATCATCGATGCGGCGAAGGCGCTGACGGTTGACGAAGTGCAAGCGCATTACGAGCGGTATTACAAACCGGGGAACGCGATGCTGGTGCTGGCGGGTGCGTTTGAAGCGGCGGATGCGGAGGCGCTGCTCCGCGAGCACTTCGCGCCGATTGATCAGGGCGATGCTTTGCCGGAGATTGGAGCGCGGGGTGAGAGGCTGTTGAACTCGGTGGTGACGATGCGCGTGGAAGCGGGCCCGTGGTCGCGTTCGGCGCCGTACGTGGTGGGACTGGCATACGAAGCACCGGCGCCGGACGACCGGCACTACGCAGCGTTCCTGCACATGGTGTCATCGCTGTACATGGCGTCGATGCAGGATGGCGGCATGCGGCGCGCGACGGCGCCGCCGGTGGTCTTCGCGCCGCTCGACGATCCGGGCGTGATCCTCTTCACGGCGGAAGCAGATGATCGGGAGGGAGCGCAGGAGGCGCTGAAGTCGATTCGTGAGCGCATCCGAGGTGTGGTTCCGGAGGAAGGTGAGTTCATCAATCGCATGACGACCACGGCGATGTTCGGCCCCGCGCTTGGCTTCTCGGAACTCCCGGCGGTGCAGGCGGCGGGGAACCCGTACTTCGTGGCCTTTGCGCACGGACGCCGGATCCAGTTGGGCGTTGATGCGGCGGCGATCAAGGCGGGGATGGGTGAACTGGACGCGGCGGCCGTGATGTCGTGTTACGCGAATGTCTTCTCGCCCGCGTATTCCGGAGCGGTGATCGTGGAGTTGGAGGAAGGGGAAGTGGAGTAGGGAGCAGGGGTTGGGGGTTGGCGGTTGGCGGGGAGTGACATGATCGCAAGTGGGATCAAGCGAGGTGTGCCGGTGTCGGGGATGATGGGGGCATGTCATCAATCGAGAGCATGAGTGTTGAGGAACGGATCGGTCGGGCGCGGGAGGTGCTCGAGGCGCGGCTGGATGAGGATGTTCCGCTGGAGGAACTCGCGGCGGCGGCGTGCTACTCGATGTTCCACTTTCACCGGCTGTTCCGGGGCGTGACGGGTGAGACCGTGCGAGAGCAGTCGCGCCGGCTTCGCCTGGAGCGTGCAGCGCATCGGCTGGTGCAGTCGGACGACGACATTCTGCCGATCGCGCTGGCCGCCGGGTACGAGAGTCACGAAGCGTTCACACGTGCCTTCAAGGCGCGGTTCGGCGAGACGCCTTCTGCGCATCGCGCACTGGGCAAGGCGGTTCGTTCGCAGGTCATGGAAACGAAGGAGGTTCGAGCGATGGACGTGATGATCAGGAAGCGGGAGCCGGTCCGGATTGCCTACGCACGGCATGTGGGGCCGTATGACGAGGTGGGCGCGGCGTGGCAGACGCTGATGAAGTGGGGCTGGACGAAGATGATGTTCGGCAAGGCGGAGACCTTCGGGTTGTGCTTTGATGACCCGGAGGTGACGCCGCGAGATCGCATTCGCTACGACGCGTGCATGGTCGTGAATGCGAAGGCGAAGCCGAAGGGCGAGGTCCAGGTGCGCGAACTGGAGGGTGGGACTTTTGCGATGGCGTTGCATTCGGGCGGGTACAAGCGGATCGGCGACACGTATGCCCGGTTGTTTGCGCGGGTGGCATCGGGCCCGATCGAGGGTCGGACATGGGGCCTGGGCGATCCCCCGACGATGGAGGTGTATCTGAATGACCCGCGGAAGACGAAGGCGGAGGATCTGCGGACGGAGGTGATGGTGCGGGTGGAGGGGTAGCTTTGGTGGCTGGTGGCTGGTGATTGGGGGTTGGTGGATTCAATCCAGGTGGAGGTCTGTGGCGAAGGCGCCGTCCTGACCGAGACCGAAGGAACAGGTCCAGTCCGGATCTCCGGGGAGGCTGAGAAGGATCTGGCCGCGATGCACTTCGATGCCGTCCATGATGAAGTGCTTTCGCCCGACGAGATCGAGGGCCTCCTTGTTGAGTTCACCTGACTCGTGCAGCGCGACCAGTTCGGCTGCGAGGCTGAAGAACTGTGGGCTCTCCGGTTCCTCATGGTTGACTGCTTCGATGACCCGATCAGCTTCGTCCCCTGCCATTTGAAGGGCGACGTTCGGGAAGTGGATCGCGACCTGTACGGTCAGATGCAGCGCGGCGACCATTGTGATCGTCACAAACGTGGCCTTGATCCACTCGTTGATCAGGTGGATCGTCTTCTCATCTGATGCCTTGTGCTTGTCGTAAATGCAGTACAGCGATATGACCCATCCGATGGCCCCGATCAGACCAACGATCGCCAGTTCCGACCCGATCAGCAGCTGTCCTGTTGCCAGCATGACGATCCCTTCTCTACGAAGATTTGTGGTGTCGAGGCTGCATTCTGATGCTTCCAGAGAGACTTCGCCAAGTTCGTCTGAGGAACAGGTTGACGGGTTTGAAGCAAATTCTCCAGTTCGGCCCCGGCGCGCGGGGTGTGGGTGTCGCGTCGGGGTGTGAGGGGCGGCGCTGTGTCGTTCCGCACATCCGGAGTCTGATCGGAGAATGCTCAATGGCCCCCACCGCTTCCGTTGTCGTGTCCGGTGTCGTGATGCTCGGTTCGTTGGCCTTGGCCGGCGATGTGACGAGTACGCGCCTGAGCGGGTTTCCGATTGACTGGAGCCAGGCGTCGAAGTGGGACCACGATGTGCCCGGGGTGTCGAGCTTTCCGAACAACGGCAACGAGGGCCGGACGTACGACGTCGTTTTCACGAACAACCTGATCGACCTCGATGTGCCGGTGACGGTCGACAGCATCGCGGGGCAGTACGACATTCATCTGAATGGCGGGACGCTCACGGTCCTGAACGAGATGGGTTCATCCTTCGGCTACCTGCGGGGCGGATCGATCTCGGCAGGGTCGATGCGGGCGACTTCGACCATGCTGCTGGATGCAGTGCAGGGGACGGTGGGCCCGTTGACGTTGGAGAACAACGCGGACCTGCGGCTGCAGGGTGGCACCAGCGTCACGATGGGCGACATCACGTTCACCGGCGACGGCGATGTGTACAGCAACTCGGGGGCGCTGCCGACGCTGAACCTGGCGGGGCGGACGATCACGAAGTCGGGCGGCAACTCGACGTCGGACATCCAGGTCCTGGTGCTGGGGAGCGACCTGTCGGTCGTGAACTCGAAGCCCGGGACCTCGATCCGGTTCGGTCAGCATGAGTTGGAATTCGGCACGCTGAATCTCGCGGTGGGTGGATCGACGATCGAGTTCTCAGACGATCTCACGCTGGGTGACGCATCAATCGACAGCGTGGTGGGAGGAGGTACGCCGCGGGTGATCTTTCGCGGCGACGTCACACTGAGCGGAACACTGTCTCACAACATCTCGTCGGGAGACATGCAGGACGTGGCGGAACTGACGGCGGCGTTCGGAACGGGTCACCTGTCGGGTGGCACACTGGCGTGCACGGGCAGCGCCCGGTTTCGGGTCACGGGCAATGCCACGCTGTGTGAGGAAGGGCAGGTCGCCAATGCCGGCAACCTTTGGTGGGAGAATGGCACGATCAAGGACGCCGACCTGATCAACACGGGCGAGGTTCTGATCGGGCCTGCGGGAAACCGTCTCATCGAGAATGCGACCTTCGTCAACCGGCGCTCGGTCCAGCAGAATGGAAACATCACCCTCGGTGCCAATGGCGTGATCTTCGTCGATGATGTTGACTCTGCGACTGAAGTCTGGGACCTCAATGGCGATGTCCTCCCTTTGAATGAGTCGGTCGCACCGACAACTCGGTTCCGCAACGAGTGGGTTGTCGGTGTCTTTGATGGCGATGCGAAGATCGGCGTGCCCTACGAGTCCACGGGGCTTGGCAGCATTTCACTCGGGGGTTCGTCGCTGGACCTGACGGGCGGCGTTGACCTTGTCGGCCAGATTCACGCACTCGGTGGCAGCGTCACGATTCAGCCTGATGCGTGGGCGGAAGCCACGCCCAGCCATCTGGATGTCACGATCAGCGCCTACTCGGGTGTAGCTCCGGAACTGGAAGTGCTGACGATCGCCGGCGGTCCGATTCAACTGACCCGGATCGCGAACAACGCGCATCCGACGTATCCGGCCACGGCGCGGGTGACCGGTGATGCTGTGCTCCAGGGCGGGACCATCTCGATGCAGGGACCCACGCGCTTCGACCAGGATGGAGGCACCGTGGGCGATGGGATGACCACAACCAACAGCGGAAGCTACCGACTGATGGACGGGGAGATCGGTGCGCCCGGCCTGTCGTCCTCCGGAAGCCTGATGATCGAACTGGCCGCCGACAACGCCACCGTGCCCGTCGGTGGCATGACCAACTCGGGTAGTGTCGAGCACAGACGCGGCGAACTGATCCTGAGCGAAGGGGATATCACCAATTCCGGCATGTGGGTCGTCCCGGGCGAAAGCCTCCGGGGCGTGGTGCGGTACCAGAGCGGCCTCGGCTTCGCCGCGTTCGTCAACACGGGCGAGGTCAAGGCCGGGAAGTTGTCCACCTTTGAATGCCGTGTTCGATTCGACAACCAGGGGCGAGTGAAGGCCGATGCCGGCGAAGTCCGTTTCACCTCGGATGTCGTTCAGTACGACCAGGCGAACGAGCGGCTGACGGGTGGCATCTGGGAGGCGGTGAACGAGGGAACGATCCGTTTCTCGGGAGGTGGGAGAGTCCACGAGATCGTGGCACCGGCGGTGGTTCAGTTCTTCGGATCGTCGCCGGAAGCGGATGAGCCGTGGTCGGCGATCGATCGCGTCGGGGGCGACCTGGGCATCTCCGACGGAAGCATGCTGGATCTCACATCGAATGACGCCAATGGAGATCTTGAGATCACGCCGGGCGGAATGGTCAGCGCCGGGGACATCATGAGTTCCGATCCTGATCCCGCCGTGTTGGCGACGAGCCGGGTGACGTGCCGCGGCGGCACCATGAACGCGCTGCCGGGATCAACCTTCGATGCATCGGACGACGTGCAACTGGTGGATGGCGGTGTGCTTCGGGGTGACGGCGGGCTGATCGACACGCCGGTCATCTGCAATATGTCGGGACGGGTTGCTCCGGGGACCCAGCCTTCGAAGGCGGGCGAGTTGACGTTCGGCGTCATCGAAGTGTCGGGAGACTACATGCAGGAAGGGGGCGGTCGGCTCGATCTTGAGATCGGAGGTACGGAGGATGGCCAGTTTGACCAGTTGACTGTGAGTGGGAGCGTCTCTCTGGGGGGAACGCTGAAGGTTGATGCGCCACGCGACCTCGATGTCGAGGTGGGCACGTCGTGGCCGGTGGTGAAAGGTACTTCCATCACGGGCAACTTCGCGCATGTCTCCCTGCCGGTGGGGTACGACCTGGTGCAGCGTTCGACGCGGGTGCTGGTTCGCTACGCGGGGCCGTGTCCCGCGGACCTGAACGGCGATGGCGAAGTGGACATGAAGGATGTCACGAGGTTCGTTGAGACATTCAATTCCAGCGGGGCGGACCTCAATGGTGACGGCGTCACGAACGCAGCGGACTTCAGCATCCTGCGCGATGCGTTCGGTTCGAGGTGTGGAGCGTCATGACTCGGGGGCGGGGCCCGTGACGTTTCCTCAGAATTGTCCGGGCGCTTCGGTGGCGGGTGTCGCCCTTGTGAGTGCAAGACACTTCACCCCGACCCGAGGAGCGGTCGGGCCTGCATGCCCGGACTTTGATGATGGCGTCGACCTGAACCGGGGTGATGCGTGCTGAGTATCGCGGAGCGCCAGGATCACCTGATCGGAGGGTGAGCACCGGGCCTGAGCTTCAATTGATGAAGTGTGCACACCCGGGTATCGTTTTGCTGATGACAGAGGCGTCAGCGCAACACGATCCCAGGTCCGGGCAGGTTTCTGACCCGACGGCATCGAAGCCGCGTCGCACCTGGAAAAAGCGCATCCTTCCGATACTGGCTGTTATTGCTCTTGGCATCCTCGGCGGGCTTGGCGCTTTCACGTTTGGATATGGGGATGGTGCCGCGTATCTTTCAAACGATCCCGCGGCGTGCATGAACTGCCATGTGATGCAGGGACATTATGACTCGTGGTTGAAGTCGAGCCATGAGAACGTGGCGACATGCAACGACTGCCACCTGCCGCACGATTCGGTGGGCAAGTGGGTGACGAAGGCTGACAACGGCTTCTTTCATTCGCTGGCCTTCACCACCAACGATTTCCATGAGCCCATCCGCATCAAGGATCGCAACCGGCGGGTGACGCAGAATGCGTGCCTGCATTGCCACAGCGATTTTGTGGATCACATGCGACCGGTGACGTCCGGGAGCGACATGCTCTCTTGCATGCACTGTCACGCTGACGTCGGGCATGCCGGGAGATAGGACCAGCGCCGGAGAGACGGCCAGTACTGCGAGGAAGACTATGCATCGGAGAGGGAAGATCGCGAGCGTCGAGGGCCGGGGACCGGAAGCACGGCGGGGCGCTGCCCCCCTGCTCATCCTCGTCTTCATCGTGGCGGTGGTGTCGACGCTGCTCGTCACGTGGGTGCTCGTCACCATGTTCAGCCACAAGCAGGCAGCCCGGACGCCCTTCGTGCGCGTTGCCGAACTCTCCGAGATCAGCACCGATCCGGAACCGTGGGGACGGAACTGGCCGCATCAGTTCGACGGATGGAAGTCCACCGCCGGAGACAAGTTCTACGGTGGCAGCAGTGCCATGACTCAAAGCAAGTTGGACAGCCAGCCCTGGCTCAAGCGGCTCTATGCAGGATACGCGTTCAGCATCGACTACCGCGAAGCCCGTGGACACGCGTACATGCTCTACGACCAGGGGGTCACCGAGCGTGTCACGAGGAAGCCGCAGGCGGGTGCCTGCCTGCACTGCCACGCGTCCGCCACCGTCATGTACCGCAAGGTGGGACTCGAGGCCATGGGCAGACCGACGGATGATGAGGCGCTCGCCTCGGAATTCAACATGGAAGCGGTGCAGCGCGGCTTTGAAGAGGTGAGTCGCAAGCCGTACCACGAGGTCCTCGCGATGATCCTGACGGCGCCGGATGGTACACCTGATGAGAACGAACCTGTCTTTCCGCAGCCTCCGGCGGGCGGTTTCACCGGCGAGTTCGCAGGTCAGCCCATCGAGCATGACCTGCCGGAAGGCGAGGCGCATCCGGTGACATGCATCGACTGTCACGATCCGGAGTCGATGGCCCTCCGCATCACACGCCCGGGCTTCATGCAGGGGATTTCAGATCTCGCGGCGAGCGATGAGCCGGTGCCCCATCTCCCGAGCATTGAGCGCTGGCGTCGAGGCGATCGCTCCCGCCCCTACAACCCGAACATCGACGCCAGCCGCGGCGAGATGCGCTCCTACACGTGTGGGCAATGTCACGTGGAGTACTATTGCGCCAACAAGATGACGCTTACGTTCCCGTGGGGTCACGGTCTGAAGGCCGAGCAACTGGAGCAGGTCTGGGACGAGACGACGTTCCCCGACGGCGGCTCCTTCTTTGACTACACGCACGGCGAAACGGGTGCCCCGGTGTACAAGGTGCAGCACCCCGAGTTCGAACTCTGGAGCCAGGGCGTGCATGCACGGAGTGGCGTGTCATGCGCTGACTGTCACATGCCGTACGAGCGCTCCGGCGCCATGAAGGTCAGCAACCACGACGTCCGCAGCCCGCTTCTGCACGTCAACAGTTCCTGCCAGCAGTGTCACAACGTTGACGAAGCGGAACTCATCGAGAAGGTGCGCACGATCCAGGACCGGACCGTGGCGCTCATGGAGCGTGCGGCGTCGGCCATGACGGACATGCTGGACGCGATCCTCGAAGCCAAGGCTGCCGGCGCAACGACGGACGAACTCGCACCGATCTTCGAACTTCAGCGCAAGGCCATGTGGCGGCTGGACTACATCAGCAGCGAGAACTCGCGTGGCTTCCATGCCGATCAGGAGGCCGCCCGGATCCTCGGCGAGTCCATCGACTACAGCCGACAGGCGCAGGCCCTCGCGTTGCGCCTCCGTGCGCCTGACCCGCCGAGTATTGACGACCTGCCGATGGAACCGGTGCAGGGCGTGACACCGATCGCCGAGGGGGAATCGCCGGACGGGGGATCTCGCTCGAACTGACACCGGCCATCGGGGGGCCGGCGCGGCCGCCTGACCACCGCCAATTGAAATTCCGTCTCAATACCGCTGACGGATGGGTGTGTTCGGTCTATGATGAGACTCTAGAATCGTTCTAAACTGGACATTTGACTCTTGTTTTAGCCCGCGGCGATGGGATCGCGGTGGCTGACACGGAGAGGACTGAGATGAAGCTTCCGATTTACATGGATCATGCCGCGACGACCCCCTGCGACCCCCGGGTGGTGGAGGCGATGCTCCCCTACTTCACCGAGAAGTTCGGCAACCCGGGCTCGCGCAATCACCGCTTCGGATGGGATTCCGAAGCCGCCGTCGACAAGGCCCGCGAGCAGGCTGCTGCGCTGATCGGGGCCCAGCCGAAGGAAGTGATCTTCACCTCCGGTTCGACGGAGGGGAACAACCTGGCGATCAAGGGGGCCGCGTACATGTACGAGCGTGCCCCTGCGGGCAGCGCGAACCGTGGCCACATCATCACGGTGCTTCACGAGCACAAGGCCGTGCTGGATCCGTGCAAGCGTCTGATGAAGGAGGGCTTCGACGTCACCTTCCTGACGCCGCCGGAGGATGGCGTGATCACGGCGGAGATGGTGAAGGGCGCGATGCGTGACGACACGATTCTCGTGACGATCATGTGGGCGAACAACGAGATCGGCACCATCAACGAGATCCCCGCGATCGGCAAGCTGTGCCACGAGCGGGACGTGATCTTCCACACGGATGCGACCCAGTGGGTCGGCAAGATGCCGGTGGATGTGGCGCGTGACGAGGTGGACCTCATGTCCTGGTCCGGCCACAAGATGTATGGCCCGAAGGGTGTGGGCGGTCTGTACGTGAGGCGTCGCCGGCCGCGAGTCCGCCTGGTGTCCCAGATCGACGGCGGCGGTCAGGAGCGTGGCTTCCGCTCAGGGACGTTGAACGTCACGGGCATTGTGGGCTTCGGCAAGGCGTGCGAGTTGTCTGCGGCCGAGATGGAGTCTGACCGCGATCGCCTGCTGGGCATGCGGAACCACCTGGAGCAGACGTTGCTGGAGAGGATTCCGCACAGCAAGCTGAACGGCAACCAGGAGAAGCGTCTGCCGCACATCACGAACATCAGCTTCGGCTACGTGGAGGGTGAGGGTCTGATGATGGCGGTGAAGGACATCGCCTGTTCTTCAGGTTCGGCGTGCACGAGTGCGTCGCTGGAGCCGAGCTACGTATTGAAGGCCCTGGGCGTGGGTGACGATCTGGCGCACAGTTCGCTCCGGCTGTCACTGGGGCGCTGGACGTCGCAGGAAGAGGTGGACTTCGCCATTGAGGGCATCACGACAGCGGTGCAGAAGCTGCGTGAGCTGAGCCCCCTGTGGGACATGTTCCAGGAAGGCATCGACATCAACGCGATCGAGTGGCAGGCTCACTGACGGCCGGCCCCGGCGGACCCTGAGGTCCGGAAACCGGGAAACACGCGACTCGAATGCGGCTAGAATCTACAGCGGGCTGCTGATTGGCCCGAGACAGGTGAATGACATGGCATACAGCGACAAAGTGATCGACCATTACGAGAACCCCCGCAACGTGGGGAACTTCGGTACCACCACCGAGGTCAAGGATCGCAAGGACATCGGCGTCGGCGTGGTCGGTGCGCCGGAGTGCGGCGACGTCATGCAGTTGCAGATCAAGGTCGCGGATGACGGCCAGATCGAGGATGCGAAGTTCAAGTGCTTCGGGTGCGGCTCTGCGATTGCATCGAGTTCGCTGGCGACCGAGTGGCTCAAGGGCCGCACGGTTGACGAAGGCCTTGAGATCAAGAATACGGATATCGTCGAAGAACTGAGCCTGCCGCCGGTGAAGATCCACTGCTCGGTGCTTGCCGAGGATGCGATCCGCGCGGCGATCAGCGACTACAAGAAGAAGAACGGCCAAGGCGGCGACGCCGGCCATGATCACTGAGGACGAATGACCCATGGGGATCACCCTTACTGAGACGGCAGCGCGTGAGATCCAGACGATCGTGGAGCGCGAAAACCTGGATACGGACAAGGTACGCCTTCGCGTTGGTGTGAAGGGAGGCGGATGCAGTGGCTTCAGCTACATCCTCGACCTCACCGAGAACGAGAAGGACGTCGATGAACTCTTTGATCAGCACGGTGTGAAGATCATCTGTGATCCGAAGAGCTACCTGTACCTCAACGGCACGACGATTGACTTCAAGGACGAACTGATGGGGCGTGGCTTCGTGTTCACGAACCCCAACGCCACGGCCACCTGCGGATGTGGCTCCAGCTTCGCTCCCTGATACATCTCCCGCGCCGAAATCTCGAAAGACAACGGACTGGAGGTCTGCATGGGCGTTCGCGGATGGGCACTGTGGTCGGGACTCATCGTGGCGAGCCTTGTGCTGTGCGCACGACCGACGGTCGCCGGACCCGAGGAAGACAAGGCCGCTGCCGCCGAGCCGGAACGGGTCTGGGTCAAGACGCAGCAGAACCGGCGGAGGCAGTTCCGCCTCGCGGTGGCCTCGCGGCGTTACGTTCCCGTCGGGGGCGAAGGGCCGATGATCACGCTGGCGGGTGCCGTGCACATCGGCGATGGGGACTTCTACGACAAACTCCAGGAACTCGTGGACAGTCACGATGTCGTCCTTTTCGAAGGTGTCGGTGACCACCCCGATCCCAATGCCGGGGCGGACGACGAGGATGGCCACGCAGCCCTGCCCGGTTGGCGGTGGGATCTCGGCGTCGCCGCGATGATGGGCGACCCTGAGGACACGGAAGTGGACGAGGAGCCACCCGCCAACGGCATCCAGAAGCAGCTCGCGAACACGTTGGGGCTGACCTTTCAGCTTGAGGAGATGGACTCGCGGCGGCCCAACTGGCGCAACAGCGACATGTCGCTGAACGAGGTGCGTGACAAGATCGCGGAGTCCGGCGACAACGCGGACATGATCTTCTCGATGCTCGACGGCTCCAGCGTCATGGCTCAGATGATGGGTGTGATGTTGAACATCATCGAGCGTTTTCCAGGCGCTTCGGTGCGCATGAAGGTGCTCATGATGGAGACGCTGGCCTCGGCCGAGGATCTGCTGATGATGGGTGGCGGACCGCTGGGCGAGAACGTGATGAAGGTCATCATCGAGGATCGCAACCAGGTGGTCATTGATGATCTGAAGGCGCTGCTCGCCGAGCGCGGAGATGAAATCGAATCTGTTGCGGTGCTCTACGGTGCGGGCCATCTGCAGGACATGGAAGAGCGACTGATCGATCAGTTGGGTTACACCTACGATTCGACCCGGTGGCTGACGGCCATGATGGTCGATCTCAATGCGGCGGGCATCGATGAAGGCGAGATGCGGATGTGGCGGACGATGCTGCGTCAGCAGATGGCTCTCGCCCGCGCCCAGATGTCTCGTGCGGCTGATGACGACGAGTGAGTGACGAGTGGTACATCTCGGACCGGAGCGAGGCATTTCGCGCGTTCCGGTGGACGGTCGAACGGTCGATGCGTCGCCGCGATGGCATCGAAGAGACGCACGAATTCTTCACGGTGCGCGTGCCCGACTTCGTACACGTGTTCCCGGTGACGCCACAGAAGGAACTGGTTCTGGTCCGGCAGTTTCGGCATGGCATCGAAGCCCCGACCATCGAACCACCGGGAGGACTCGTCGATCCGAACGATCCGGGTCCGGCGGCCGCCGCGAGGCGTGAGATGATCGAAGAGACGGGATACGAAGCGGCCGACATTCGTCCGTTGGGGATGATCCATCCGAACCCGGCTTTGCTGGCCAACCGCGCGTACTTCTTCGTGGCGGAGAATGCCCGTCTACGGAGCGAGACGTCTCACGAGTCGACCGAGGACATCCACATCCTGACGTTACCCCTCAGCGAGGTGGACGAGGCCATCGAGGATGGCCGGATCACGAACGCATTGATCATTGCGGGCCTGAAGTTGCTGGATCTGCACCGGGTCAGGGGAACAGGGATGAGGGATGAGGGATGAGTCCGATCGCCTGATCGCTCGCTCCTACCTGACATGGTAGTTATGACACTGTAGGCAGGTGTTTCCGGCGCGCTCCGGCTGGTGGCAGGTGTTGCACTGGTCGGCATTGATGTCCAGGAAACTGTTGAATCGCGTGTGGCCGTTGACACGTGTGTTGAATGTCTTCGGCACGTGGCATGTGCGGCATCCGTCGTCCGCATCGGTGAGACTGAGATGCGGGGCGTGCGAGAAATGGGTCCAGGGTCGGGACAGCCTCGTGGAACTCAGCGTGCGCTGTGATCGCCAGGCGACTCCGGTGGAGGTTCTGGCATGACACTTCACGCAGGCGCCGGGCGCATCGGGTTCTGCAATCAGATCGAGGATCGTGCCGCGCCCCGATGAGGCGGCGACATCCGCCCATGCCCGCAGGAAGGGGTCCGCATGACCGACCGGGCGATAGTGGATGCCCCACGAACTGTCCATGAGATGCCATCCGCCATAGGCAACCCAGTCCTCGCCCGGCGTCCGGATGGCGTCGCCGGCTTCCCTTTCCGGTTGATCGGCGAATGGGTCTTCCATATCGCCACCAAGCAGGTCGTCCCCGAGGAGATCGCCCGCCAGGTCATCGCCTGATGTATCCGGGGTTGAGTCCGCCGCCCCGTTATGAGATCTGTTCAAGGTTGGGAGAGGTTCGCCGTTGCGATACGCTTCGAGTTCGGCCTCGAGATCAGGGAGCCAGCGCCCGATGGCCTCGACGAGGACGTCTCCCGGAAGCCCCGCAAGCAGCGCACCGGAGGTGTCGGGATCGAGCGGACGACGCAGCGTCGTCTCGATGCGATCGGTGATGGCGACGTGGCCGCGTGACCGGATGTCGTCGAGGATGGCACGGGTCGTCCACAGCAGCCAGCGCGCGGCGGCGTGCTGCTCTTCCGTCGCGTCGGACAGGTTGAGGAGGTTGGTGCGGCTGAGGACCTGGAGTTGCGCTTCGCCGCGCGGGTCGGCACGGAGCAGCAGTTTCAGGAAGGGTGATATCGGCGTCTCGATGACACGCGCATCCACGGGCCAATGGCCGACGGCCCCGCCGGCATCACCCAATGCGCGCAGATCGACGGCGGGGAGCGAGAAGACCGGGATGCCCCGATCACCTGCACGCCCTGCCCCACTGATGTCATCGGCATGACAGGCGGCGCACGTGTTCTCGTAGCTTCCGATCGTCATGTCGCGCCCGTCGCCCGACTGCGTGTGGCAGCCGCGGCAATCGGTCGGTGCCCGATCCCTGAACTCTTCATCGGCGAAGTGGACATTCAGATGACGCTCGTGATCGAACGCGATGCGCTGCGGGGTATCGAAGGGATAGCGTTCGAAGGGTGGGTGACCCTTCGAGAATGATGCGAAGCGTTGGACGTGGCACGCCTGGCACTGCGCATCGGAGAAGGTGGTGATGTCCGACTCCTCGCCGCGATGCTCCCGATGGCAGGTGATACAGGAGAGCGACTCGTGATCGGTGTATCCATGTGCGAGTTCGACGATGAAGGAGCCTTCGTCCCTGAGATTGTGGACCGAGAGGTTGCCGGTATCGACCGAGTGTGCGGCGAGGGGGAAGCGGCCTCGATCGTGACACGCGATGCACTGGTTGTTGCTGACGGGGCCGGCGACCAGGTGATCGCCTCCGAGCGATCCGATCGCGCGGGCCACGGCTCCGCTCCCCTGCTGATGACACAGATCGCAGCGGTCCGTCAGCGTGGCATGAGGTGGCGAGAGTTCACCGGGCATCACCATCCGCTCACTCCACGGTGAAGCGAGCAGCAGGCAGATGAGCCCGGCCGCGACGGCAACCGCCCATCCCGCCATGCGTCGGCGACGGCGCACGGCGCGCTTCACGGTGCACCTCCCGCATAGGTCAGGCTGATGACGGCGTGGAAGACGACGAGCACACCGAGCATGGACGAACACAGCAGGTGCGTTGCGAGCCACGTGTTGCGGAAGGCATGGCACGCTTCGAGTTCATCGAGGTCCGCCTTGGCCGAGGCAAGCCTGCGGATCTCCTCAAGGGCGGCGCATGCCGGTTCGTTGAGGCGGCGTTGACGCGCGGTGATGCGCCGGTCGATGCCGCGGCGGACTCGACTGGTGTTGATCAGGTGTGCCAGTCGGTGCCGAGGCACTTCAAACTCCTGGCGCAGTTCACGGTCATAGGCGTTTGCGACGGCGTCGTCCCCGGTGGATTCGGCATGTCGCAGAGCCACTTCCTCGACCGCCTGGTGCACCTCGCGCCGATGCTGCGCGATGGCTCCCGCTTCAACTGCCGTTGGAATGGAGGCGATACGAAGCGGGATCGACTGCGAGACCCAGAGTCCGACGATCCCGAGCAGGAACGTCGTGATGAAGAGGAGCGTCGCGAGGGCCTCTATGGGTCCATGCGGAACATGCAGGCCGGTATGAATGGCCACCGTCACGCCTGTGAGGATGCCGACCCATGCATGGAGTCGGTACCAGAAGCGCGCCGGCACGCGGGTGATCCGGAGGAGCATCTCGCGCGGTGCGTTGCAGAGGAGGAACGCGAGGAGCACCGCGAGGATCCACCCGGTCAGCGTCGTGATTCGCACCAATGCGGCTTCGGCAACCATCCACCACAGCAACAACGCCGCTGCAACGAGCAGCGCCACCGCCGGCTCCACCCAGCAGCGCAGGACCCTGGCGGCCGCGGGACTCACGGCGTCAGGGCCTCGCCGTGAAAGTCTTCCGGCGCCGGCAGCATGTCATCGATGGGGGCGAGATCGGCAGCCGGTACGTTCTCCGAGACATCCCGCGCCAGTTCCTCGATGGTGGCGGCGGCCGCGTTCAGGGCTTCGTCGTTGTCGAGGCTCACCTTGGTGGCATCGAGCGTCTCGATGATCCTGGTGATCTGCTCGACATTCACCCGCTCAGCGACGGCTTCGAGGTTGGTACGCGTCTGCTTGATCCGGGCCACGTGGGCGGCAACGTAGCGGCCGCGGCCGGTGGCGCCGGTGATACCCCTGAGGGCTCCTGCGAGTTCGAGCGCCTGTCCGACGACGTACATGTGGCGTTGCCGCTCGATGTTGGTGATGGCATTCACCTTGGGGTCATCGGCAAAATTGTGACGCACTTCACCCTGTGACCAGGCGACGAGTTCGAAGCGGCTGCCCGGCGAATGCCCTCCGATGTTGACAATGCGCTCGTCGGGCCCGAGGTGGCAGCGGTAGCAGTTGCGCGCGACATCGAAGATGTTGTCCGGGTGATTCATGCCGGCCGCGACAGAGGTCAGAATACGTTCCACGCGGTGCTCGTGGGGCTCGGCGTCCTTCGTGCCGAAGACACCATAGTCGGCGTGGGGTTCCAGCCAGTCGCGCGATGGACCGTGGCACATCTCACAGGAGACACCGGCGATGACCTCGGGACGGTCCAGGTGGTCCATATCCAGTTGCCGGGTGTAGTGACACGAGACGCATTCGTCGGCCTGACGCACACGATCGATGCCGAGTTTGTCGGCCATGTCGAGCGTTTCGGTCCGGCGCGTGAGTTCGGTGAACGAGCGATAGTGATGGGTCGTGCGCCAGGCGGAGACTTCGGCCTCGTGGCACTCGCCGCATTCGTCGGGCCCGACGATCGCGGTGGCGTCGTAAGGGAGGCCGGTCGGCTCCGACGTGATGGTCGTGAACGCGATCGCGGCGACGGGTGTGAGCACCAACACGGGCAGCAGTGAGCGTGCAGATTTCACGGATCCTCCGGCCGAGGCGGCATAGCGGCGATGAGACAGCCCGCATGATACGCGCTGTCCCGGTGCGTGGGTGGGTTCAGGCGTCGATGACGATATCGGTTTCGGGGCTGGCGATGCACGCGAGGCAGGATCCCTTCCGCATGCGCAGGGAGGGCGTGCAGATGTGGCGGACCCGGCCCGACTTCACCGCGGTCATGCAGGAGCCGCAGTGACCGTTGCGGCAGCCGGACTCCATCCGGATGCCATGATCGTGGGCGAGGTCCAGAAGCGAGCCATCGCCTTCGATCCAGCGCACGGTCTGCCCGGATCGCGCGAAGACGACATCGACCGCGCGATCGCCCGGAACATGATCGTGGTGGGTTGCCCGACTGACGGACTCGGCGCCGAAGAACTCGGTGTGGATCCGCGCGGGGGGCACGCCCCATCCCTGCAGGCCGACCGTCAGCGCATCCATCATGGCGTCCGGGCCGCAGATGTAGAACTCGAACGGGCGCAGCGGGAGGAGTCTGCGGAGCAGGTCGACCTCGATCATGCTCTCGTGAGCGGTGGTTCCGGGTATCTCAGTCCGCTCGCCGGCGTGGCTGTAGCAGAGGTGGATACGGATGTTGGGACAGGAGCGGGCGATGGCCCGAAGATGATCGGGCATGACGATCTCGTGACTGCCCCGGATGCCGTAGAAGAACCAGACATCGCGCGATGAGCGCGACTCGACGAGGTGGTTCAGCATGCTGAGGATCGGCGTGACGCCGATGCCGCCGGCGAGGAAGACGAGCGGCTTCTGATCGTCGGTGAGGCAGAAGCGCCCGATGGGCGCCTGCACATCAAGTTGGTGTCCGACGTCGACATGATCGATGAGCCATGCCGAACCGGCGCCGGGTGGGGTGCCGTCCGTTGTCGGAAGGCAACGCTTGACGGTGATGCGGTAGTGATCAGATCGCGGCCGATCCGAGAGCGAATAGCACCGGATGAGACCGTCTTCACTCGACTCGACCGGAACGCGCAGTCGGAGGTACTGACCCGGCACATAGGCTGGAAGTTCGGCGGAGTCCGATGGGCGGAGATAGAAGGAGCAGACGCCCTCGGCCTCGACGACCTTGCGGCGGACCTCGAAGCGACGCCACCCATCCCAGGCGGGCAGGTCGGCTGACTCGTCGAAGTGACGGGAGATGGCCTGCTCGACTGCGTCAGCGAACCGGTTCGCCTCGCGCTCTCTTCGGGCGCGGCGGGCGGCCGCACGGCGCAGGCGTCGCCTGAGCATCACACCAATGCGAACGGATGCCGCCGCGATGCTGAGGCTTCCAACCAGGTAGAGAACGAATCCGATCATCAAGCGAGTTCCGAGTTGATTCCCACCGTTGATACGCTCAAGAGAGACACTGGGGTGCATCGTGAGGCGTGGAATGAGGGCAATTTCCCGGTTCCGGGAATCATTGTATCGATTCGGGCCCTCGACTCTAGAACTTGATCAGGACTTCGAATCGGATACCCCAGCCGGGGGCATCGTGTTCGTGGGCGGCGGCGAAGGCGTCCGATCTGATGATGGTGTTGCGTCCGAGGGCCTGCTGCACGCTCACGGCGGCGGCGAGGGCGCCTCGATCGGTATCGTTGATGTCATTGCGCCCCCCCACTTCAAAGGTGATCTGCCGCCGATTGTCGTCCATGAACATCTGATAACCCACGGCGACGCCCAGTGATTCATCGGGCCGATTCCCCAGTGGTGCGCCGTAGCGCCCGAGTCCGACCGCTTCGTAGACGAGGCCGACTCTGCCGAGGGGACCATCAGCGAGGGGATCACGGGCCGCGGAGGAGAACTCATCGAGACCGAGGAACGCGTTGACGTAGACGATGTCATGCGTGTGGTGCGGCGTCCACGACACCTCGCTGAAGAGGAGCGTGCCATCACTGACCGCCGCCGAATCTTCGTGCAATGAAGAAGAATTCAGAATGCGAAAGGCGGTGCTGATGGTGCCGATTCGTTGGACGGCGCTGGCGCCGAAGAAGATGCCATCGGTGTCACCATCGTGGTCATCGACCCACACCACATCGACGTTGATGGTGCTGAGCGGCACATCGATCTCGTTGAAGACACCGAAGAGGTTTGCCTCCCGGGACTCGCGGTTATTGTTGCGATCGATGTCATCCCACGCCCAGAGGAACGTGGTGCGCCAGTCCGACCCGCCGTCGAAGAGCACCGTGTTGCGGGTGATGCCGATGGCATCCAGCGTGTCGTTGATCAGCATGCCTTCCTGGAAGAAGATGGGCTGGCGACCGACGGAGAAGCCCCAGTCGAGGGAGTGCCGATCTCCGGGGTCGAGGCCGGGGAAGATCTCACCGAACTCACCCTCGAAGTAGAGGGACGTGATGCGTTCGCTGAAGTCGTTCTGCCAGCCCTCGTCCTCGTCAGGGTTGAAGTTGTAGCCGATGAACTCACCCTCATCCTCGAGCGGACGCATGCCGAAGAGCACGCGCTCGGTGCCGGAGAGTTGCAGGTTGGCGAAGATGTCGAGCGTGTTCGCCCACTCGGTGAAGGTCTCCTCCCCGGTGTCGAATGTCTGGATCGCCGAACGGTACTGACCGAAGACGAGCAGCGATGGTTGCCAGACGGCACCCGTGGGCAGCGTGATGCCCTCACCGATCTCGCCGGGCCCGAGGAAGTCCGGCCCCAGTTCAAGCAGCGGCTTCGGTCGCTCCGGGAACGTGTCCAGTTTCAGCGGGGCCGGCTCATCAGGGAAGAGTTCCTCGGCATGGTGCGCATCGGAGTCGTGCTCCTCATGGTGCGGAGGCGCAGCTGAAACAATCGGAACGGAAACCAACATCGCCAGGGCACCCGTCATGGCGGCGGAGAAGCAGTCAGGCATGTCTCGCATCGTTACTCCGACCCGTCCACGAGGGCGTCAGTGGGATCAGGGTTCACCGTCACCGTCCGCTCCCAGAGCAGATGATGACCCGCCAGCAGGTTGTCGACCACTTCCCGGGGCGTCATGTTGTAGTCGAAGCCCATCGACATGATCTCGCGAACCAGGTTCACCGGCACCATCGCCGCACGCAGTTCCACACTGATCGTGTACGGCCCGGCACCCGTGAGATCGGAAGCCGCCACGCGGTACTTCGCCTCACGCGTATCGAGCGGCGCGATGCCCTTCTTGTGAATGCGCGCATCAATCGGACGGCCCGTCAGGATCGTGGGGTTCGGATCGCGGCGAACAAAGGGCAGCGGATCAAGACTGTGATTGACAGCAAGGACCTGCTCCCGCTCACCGCCCCTGCGGTTGCGCACGATGAACTTCGACTGCAGGCTGAAGAGCTGCTCGTCGAGCGGAAGCAGCCCGTCGTGGACGTACTGCGAATGCAGATCCCGGACGTCACCGTTGGGGTCCATGTCCCCCGACTCCATGACCACGGCCCCGTCGCGATCGGTGACCACGACGTGCAGCCATGTCAGCCGCTCCGCGGTGAAGCCCGTGGGCACGTTGTGCCCGTCCGTGCCATTCATCACGTCCACGGTGAAGGCGAGTCCGTTGTCCTTCTCGTCGATGGTGATGTCACCGAGGACATAGCCCCGCCGCAGCACGGCAAGCCGCTGCTGACGCGCCCACTCGAGGAGTTCGAGGTTGTCGTTGATGATGCGCCGAGCGATCTCACGGTCACCGGGCGCCCGCCAGCGGTCGGGGAAGGTCGTCCCCTCCGGAACGGCATCCTCGAAAGCGGGTGTCCCCCAGCCGGCGTCGGTGTCGAAGTGCGTCCACTCTTCCATGGTGGCGAATTCCATCGCCTCCGGGTTGTGGGGGAAGAGACCGGGATGCATCACGGAATAGTCCGGACCGGCAAAGTAATGATTGGTGCGCTTCCGTGGCTTGGTGGCGATGCCGCCCACGATCGCCGCGGGTTCGTGCGCGTACCCGGAGTCGATTCCCGGTTCGACACCCATGTGGCAGTCCTGGCAGGTCGCGCCGCGATCGGCGGCGGGTGAACTCTTGTATTCGCTGAAGGCCTCTTCGAGGCGGAAGCCGTTGACGAGGGTGACGTCGTGGCAGGAGCCGCAGAAGCCGGGCTGCTCGATGTGGAAGAAACGGATCGCATCGTTGTGGATGCGCCGGCCCTGCTCATCGCGGCGGGTCACGACGCGGAAGCGTCCCGGGTCATCCAGCACGCGCTGGAGTTCGGCATTGCCCTTCGGTCCGAAGACGGGGTCGATGATGTCGCCCTCGACGAGTCCGATGCGTGCACTGAGTTTGCCATACGCCTGGCTCTGGCGGTGACACACCACGCAGGTGACGCCTTCGCGCGAGACGGGGTGCCGATCCATGTTGCTCATGAAGACGGGTTCACCCATCTGCATGCCGGCGGGTGTATGACAGCGGATGCAGAAGTCGCCGTTGGTCCCGTTGGTGAGTTCGGTGATCTTCGCATGCATCGCATTGAAGATCGGACTCAATTGTGCGTATGCATGCTGAGAGACGGACCATTCACGGTAGTGGTCCGGGTGGCACGTCCGGCACTCTGTCGCAAGGGGGAACCGATCATTCGTGAAGAGCGCTTCATGGGCGGCGGCCGCCGCGGCCTGCACAGGATCAACATTGTCGGCATCTTCCCACGGATTCTCGTCCGCTTCACCGCCGAGCAGATCATCTCCGCCGAGGAGGTCTTCGTCGGGTGGCAGCTCGGACTGCCGCACCGGTTCCATCACGATGCCCGTCTCCGATGTCTGCATGGCCCGCCACGCGCCGATGGTGAGTGCGCATGCCGAGGCGATGAGCAGGAGGCGCGCCGGTCGGATCGGGACGCGGGTTTCACGACGAGTCAGATTGAATGGGAGCGGCAACCACCGCATGGTGAAGACTCCTTCACGAGAAGAGGGGTCCGGGGGCACGAAGATTGTATCGCAGGCATGATCTGCGTTCCTTAACTCTCATTTCGGCGTGTTTTGCACTTTCGCATGGAAGTTCCGGAAACTGGAGCGTGAAGTTGGGACAATAGGAGAGGAGGACCCGCTGCGCCCGAGAGGGTGAGCCCGGAGAGAGACCCATGCATCGACTTCACTGTGTTCCCCTTCTGATCCTGCTGTCCATCTGCGCCCCGATGACGCTCGGGCAGGCCGTGCTGCACGTGGATGCCTCGGCGCCGGGCGGTGGCGACGGCCTCACGTGGTTCTCAGCATTCGACGATCTGCAGGAGGCGTTCGACTTCGCCGCCGCGGAACCCGCCGTTCAGGAGATCTGGGTGAGCGAGGGCACCTATGTGCCCGGCGCCAGTCGGACGGATGCGTTCGTTCCCGCGGCGGGCGTCGCGGTGTACGGCGGCTTCGGCGGTTTCGAGTTCCTTCGCTCACATCGCGACATCGAGGCGCACCCGACGATTCTGAGTGGACTCCTTCCCGGCGGTCAGCGAACGTATCACGTTGTGGATGCCAGCGGTCTCACATCCACGACCATGCTCGACGGTTTCATCATCGAACAGGGATTCGCGAATGGCGGCGCGGGAGACCTCCGTGATCGCGGCGCCGCCATGCTGCTGATGCACAGCAACATGCGCGTGACACAGTGTATGTTCCGGGACAACCAGACCGGAGCGAATCGATTCGGTGGTGCGCTCTTCATCGACGGTGACAGTTCGCCGAGATTCACACGCTGCACTTTCGTGAACAACAGCGTCGGGAACGGCGGTCGGGGCGGTGCCGTCGATGCGCGGGGTTTCGGGAACAGCCGATTCACCAACTGCCTGTTTGTAGGCAACGCGGCGAACGGCAACAGCAGCTTCGGCGGTGCGTTGGCGACAGGCGCGACTGGCACGATCACGCTGACCAACTGCATCTTCACGGGCAATGCCGCGGGAACTGGCGGCGCGGTCTACGCGGACAACAGCGGCCCGGTGCGCGTGATCAACTCCACGTTGTACGCCAACGACGCGGGTGTTTCCGGCGGCGGGCTTGCCAACGCCGACGGCGACCTGACGGTCCGCAACGTGATCCTGTGGCGCAACACGGATTCGAGTGGCATCACCGAAGCAGCGCAGCTTGCGATCGTGGGCTCCCCCATCGACACCAGTATCACGTTCAGCCTGATTGATGGCCTCACGACTCTCACCTCGCCCGGCAACATCGATGCGGACCCGCTCTTCGCTGATGCGGATGGGGCCGACGGGATCCCGGGCACGCTGGATGACAACCTCCGACTGGTGATCCCCTCGCCCTGCATCGACAGCGCCAACAACACGACCGTGGGCACGGACCTGATCGACCTCGACGACGACGGCGATACCGTCGAGTCGATCCCGCTCGATCTCGATGATCGTCCACGCTTCGAAGATGACCCCGGCACGATCGACACCGGCATCGGTCCGGCACCGGTTGCAGACATGGGCGCCTTCGAGTTCGACCCCGGGCAGCGCCTCCTCGTCTCGACGGACTTCATCGTCGTCCCCGAGAATGACAGCGTCGCCTTCACGGTCTCTCTCAACCTGCCCCCGGCCGGCCCGGTCACCGTCACCGTCGTGCGCGATTCGGGCGATACCGATCTAAGCGTGATCTCCGGCGCCTCGATCAATTTCAACGCCGGCAACTACTCGACGCCGGCGCTGGTAGAGATCGCCGCCGCCGACGATCCGGACTTCGCCAACGGACAGGCCAACTTCCGCGTGTCAGGCCCCGGTCTCACCGACGTCATCGTGCTCGCGCAGGAGGAAGATGACGAAATCCTGCCGTCCCACGTACGCGTCGTCGATGATGATGCCCCGCCCGGCGGCAACGGCTTCGCATGGTCCGTGGCCTATGACCGACTGCAGGATGCGCTGGCCGATGCCGCGGCGTCCGGCGGCGCCATCACCGAGATCTGGGTGGCCAGTGGAATCTACACGCCATCCGTCGCCAGTCCCGGCGCATCTTTCGACCTGGTCGATGATGTTGCCGTCCGAGGTGGGTTCCTCGGAATTGAAACCACGGCAGAGGAACGCGATCCGGATGCGAACCCGACCATCCTGTCAGGCAGCCTCACCGGCGCCAGCGCGCGGCACGTCATCGTCGCGGCGACCGTCGGGCCGGGATGTGAACTCGACGGCTTCATCATTCAGCGCGGGCTCGCGGATGGTGTGGGCGCGGTCATGACGGATCGCGGTGCGGGCCTCCTGTGTCTCGATGCCTCACCTGTCGTGCGGAACTGTCGCTTCGAGTCGAACATCGCGGTCGGACATGGCGGCGCCGTCGCGGTTGAAGGTGGCAGCCCCGCATTCGTCTTCTGCGACTTCATCGCGAACGCCGCACCCATCGGCGGTGGAGTGGCCACGTCAGAGGACGCCGCGGCACGGTTCTTCAACTGCCGCTTCCTGGGTAACTACGCCATGGCGACCACGGTCGACAACGGGCGGGGTGGCGGCATGTGGGCCGGTGGTCAGTCCAACTGCGTCAACACGTTCTTCTCCGGCAACTCCGGCCAGAGCGGGGGCGGCATCTTCGTACCGGTCGGCGCCGGGTTTGATGCGAGCAACCTGACGGTGACGGGCAATCGCGCGAGCATTTCGGGCGGGGGTCTGCTTGTCGCGGATGGCGGCCTGGCGACTGTCGAGAACTCGATCCTTTGGGGTAATATCGATGCGGGCGGGCCGGACGAGTCTGCACAGGTCGAGGCCGGCTTCGGCATGGCCTCGGTTGTGCGCAGTTGCGTCGCCGGGTTGGCGGACTTCTCCGTGCCGAGCAACACGGGTCAGGATCCCCGACTCGTGGATGCCGACGGCCCCGACGACATCTTCGGGACCGCTGATGACGATGCTCGCCTCGGCCCGGGGTCGCCGTGCCTCGACACGGCCCGCGTCGGCGCCCTGCCGGTTGACGACACGTTCGATCTGGATGGCGATGGCGATCTGACGGAGCGCCTGCCCCTGGACCTCGCAGCGCGCGATCGCTTCGTCAATGATGTGCTCGTCGAGGACACGGGTTCCGGCACACCGACATGGACGGACATGGGCGCCGTCGAGCGCGTGGTGGGCGACTCGGGAAGCGAGTGGGCCGATGACACCGGGGGCGACTGGGCGGATGCAGCCAACTGGCGACCGACGGTACCGGGACCGACGGACTCGGTCATCCTCTGGCGCGATGCGACATACGCGATCGATTTTCCCATGAGCTCGACAGTCGGCCAGTTCCGGACCATCGCAGGCGATGTGCGACTGGTGCTGGGGGGCATGACGCTGAATGTTGGTGATGCGGTGCGCGTGGGGGGCGAAGTGATGCTCCGCATCGATCATGGAGAACTGGTGAGCGTCCGGGGTGTCATCGGTGGCGAGGATGGTGCGGGACGGGTACGTCTCGAGGGTGGATCGAGTGGCTGGACGCTCAGTGAGACCCTGACGATCACGGCCGGCGACATTCGACTGGGCGGGAACGGTCTCGCCGCCGCAGGAGGCACCGACATCCTGAGTGCCGGCCGGATCACCGGTGCAGGGGACATCACCGGCACGGTCCGCAGCGCGGGGATCATCACGCCGCGAGGATCGGGCATCGGCACGATCCGCATCGATGGCGATCTCGAACTGGTTCGGGAAGGTGAACTCTCCACCCTTGAGATTGATGTCGATGCGGGCCCGCACGATCGCATCATCGTGCAGGGTGATGCGCAGTTGGGCGGCCTGCTGCATCTCAGGCAGTCAGATGGTGCGCCCGGCATAGGTGCGGAATTCGACCTGGTAGCCGCGAGTGCCCTGGCGGGCGCCCCCGATGCCGTTGTGATGGCGGGAGCAGGCGACAATGCTCGCTACCGCGTGGACGTTGGCGCATCTGAGGTGATCGCGACGGTGGAGAGTCACGCCGATCGGCTGGCGCTTACGGACCCGACCTTCTTCAGTGTCATCGGCACCCCCACTGACATGACCGCCGCCGACTTTGATGCCGACGGCGACCTCGACATTGCCCTCGCGATTCCCGCGCTGGCGTCCAGCAACCCCGGACGCATCGTCTACGTTGAGAATCGCGGCCATGAAGATGGCGTGTGGCAAGGCCTCGTCAGCCGCGCGCCGGTTTTCGTGGGCATCGATCCTCGCGGACTCACCTCGGCCGACCTCGACGATGATCCTGGTCTCGACCTCGTCTCCGCCGACACCGCCAGCGATGCGCTGTCGATCCTCTCCTTTGATGGCGAGGGCGCGTTCACGCTGTCCGCGACGCTGACCGGCCCTTTTGCCGCACCCCTTGATGTCGTCGCGACAGACATGACGGGCGACGACCGGGCGGACCTGGTCGTGCTGGCGTCGACCGTCGCTGACGCGGCGGCGCTGGACCCCGGCGGCAATGGCGTCCTGCTCATCTACCAGAATCTCGGCGGTACACCCGCGCAGTTCACTCTGCTCGACACACGGATCACCTCCGCCCGGTCAACCGCGCTGGCTGTTGTGGACCTGAACCAGGATGATGCGCCGGACGTCATCGTCGGCGCCCGCGCACCCGGTCATCTCGAGATCTTTGAGAACGCCGGGGGTACCGGTTTCCTCGCGGCACCGATCGCCGTCCCGCTCCCCCACGATCCCGCAGCCCTCGTGATGACAGGCCTGGCGGATGACGGCCGGACAGACATCCTGTCGCTGGGCGGGACGCCGGATGACCCATCCCTTGTCTGGGTGCTTGACCGTGGAGCATTCGAGTTCATCGCCGCCGGTCTCGTGACCCTGCGCGATGCACCCCTCGCCGGTGCCGCGGCGGATCTTGATGAGGATGGCGATGCTGATGTCGTGCTGGCCCTGGCTCGTCCGTCTGCCACTCAGTCATCGATCGAGGTGTGGCGGAATGACGGGCGGCCGGAGATGCCCCGAAGCGTCACCCGCGCCGCGTGGGAGGCGGTCGGTGCGCCAGCGGTCCGGGTTGTTACCGGCGATTTTGACGGCGACGGTCGTCCGGATATCGTGACGTTTCAGGACCAGTCCGTTGCGATCGGTGAGTCACTTCCGGCGTCCGTGCTGGTGAACGCTGTGCTGCCTCAGTGCCCTACGGACGTGACGGGGGATGGCGTGGTGGACTTTGACGACCTGAACGTGATCCTGACCAACTGGGGGATGAGTGGTCCGTCATGGCAGGGAGGTGACGTGGACGGGACGGGCACCATCGATTTCGCCGATCTCAACGCGCTCCTGGCCTCCTGGGACCAGGCCTGCCCTTCATGACCAAATTCGAAACCCGAGCCATTCCCGTACGTATGATCCACTGGACCAACTGGCTGAGACGTGCCGATGTAGACCTGTGGCGGGTTCCGTCCCTCGGATGAGACGAAGCTGCAGGTGCCGCAGTACGATCTGCTCATCGGCGCATGCGCAAGGGAATGATTCATGGCGGACGCAATCATTGATCGCATCGACCCCACCGACCTGGAACTGGTGACGCATCTGTACAACCAGCTCTTCCGTCCGGAGCGCGACGTCGACTGGATCGCTCGCCGCCTCAAGGGACGCTACAACATCCTCATCCAGGTCGCGCGCATCGAGCAGGACGCCGTGGGCTTTTCCGTGGGGATGGAGTTGAAGTCGAACGTCCATTTTTCATGGATCTGCGGCGTCGTTCCCGAGATGCGTCGCATGGGCATCGCCACACAGCTCATGTGTGCCGCCGAAGACTGGGCCCGCTCCGAGGGCTATGCCTCGATACGCTTCGAGTGCTCCAATCAGGTGCGCCCGTTCCTGCACTTCGGCATCGCCAACGACTACGACATTGCCGGGCTCCGCTGGGATCCGGATCGCATGATGAACCTGATCATCTTCGAGAAGGTGCTGAATCACTGACCACCCAGGTGCTCAGCGTCCCATCTCCTGGTTCAACCCCGCCTTCGGATCCGTCGGACTGTCGCTGAGTCGCTCGCGCACTTCGTTGAGCACACCGCCCATCCGGTTCACGCAGTCGGCCAGTGTCAGCGTCGCTTCTTCCAATCCTTCCTCATCTCCGGCCTCGATGTAGTGGCGCAGGAGCGGAAGCATCCACGCGGAGTAACCGGACGTCGGATCCGGGGAGACGTACGCGTTGCGGTACCAGGGACGCTCAGGCAATCCATCCTCGAGCAGCAGTTCACGTTCAAGCTGTCCGAGGGCGGAGTTCACGATGTTGATGGTCTTCAGCGACAGGGGGCGACCCGAAGTGCGGACCCGCCGCAGGATCGCCTCGGCGTTCCGGGCGCTGTCGTCCAACTTGCGGATCTCATGACGCAGCAGGCCGAAGTCCGCTTCGACACCGAGTTCGTCCGCCCGATCTTCGAGCCCATCGAGATGCCTGTTCATGTCAACCGCATAGCCGTAGGGATCGATGGGCACGATCTGGGCGTTGGCGAATCGCGATGCCACCACACCAGCCACCCGCCCGACCATCTGCGCCGGCTTGTAGTCATCGCCGACCACGAGGTGGTACCAGTCCAGCGTGTCGTAGTTCGAGTGGTACGAGATACCCCGCGCTCCTGATGCCCCCATCGCGACGCAGGGAACACCCGCGTGGCAGTAGAACGGCACATGATCGGAGCCCCCGCCGAGACGACCGACACTTGGTTCGTCACCGCCGGCACGCTGCGCCCACGCGTCGTAGACCGAGTTGCCATCACCGGCCGCATTCGGAATCGACTTCGTCACATCCATGACGAGCTTCTTCATCGACGGTGCCGCACTCGCCCAGAAGTTCGGACCCATCGCCGCCATGTCGAGATTGATGTACGTGTTCACACCCGTTTCGAGCTCCGGGAGGTTCTCCTCCACCCATTCAGTCGAGCCGATGATGCCGAATTCCTCAGCGCCCCACGCCGCAAAGATCAACGTGCGCGCCGGCTTGATCCCCGCGCTGCGAAGCTCGGAAAACACGCGCGCCAGTTCCATCACGATCATCAACCCGGCGTTCGGATCTCCGGCGCCGAACGTCCACGCGTCATGGTGGCAGCCGATGATCACTGCCGATCGCGGCATGACCGACCCCTCAATCTTCGCGATCACGTTCGCCGTCTTCATCGAGGCGCGTTCCTGCTGCACGCGCAGCCGCACACGTACATCCGATCCACCGGTCACCGCGTAGTTGAAGAGCAGACCGCCCTGCCACGACTCCGGGACCCGCTGCCCCTCGCTCTCACTCATGTGCCGGAGAATCGTCTCCGCGGCACCCCAGCCAATGGGCTGCACAGGAATCTTCGGCAGCGCGAGACCTTCCGGATCGAGCTTTGGCCCGTTGCTGTTAACGGAAACACCCGGCGTCAGCGGGTCGCCGGCATAGGGCAGGGTCTTGATGGAACCACGCTGGATCGAACCCGGCGACGCCCATCCGCCATCGGGATACGTGAGGCCGTGCACTGCGTCGCCCGGATCGGTGTAGATGATCAGGCCGACCGCACCCGCTTCCTCGGCAAACTTCGCCTTGTAGCCGCGGAAGTTCCCGCCGTACCGCGCGATCACGATCCGACCGGCGCAGTCGATGCCCATGGTCTTGAGGTGTTCGAAGTCATCCTTGGTGCCGTAGTTCGCATAGACGACTTCCGCCGTGACATCGCCGCTCCCGCTGTAGGCATTCCAACCGGGACCGAGGGCGGGGTTACCGCTGTAGGTGTCGCCGCGAACCTGCGGCTCCTGGATCGACAGCGTTTGCCTGATGGGTGAGATGAGTTCGAGATCTGCATCGAGGAGTCGGCTGAGGTAGACATCGATCTCGTGGACATTGACATCGAGACCCATCTCCGTGAATTCCGACTCGAGGGTCCGGATGACCTGCCAGTCACCTTCACTTCCTGCGGGGTGTGGCACTTCGGAGAGCGCGGCGTGGAAACGCCCGAGTTGCTCGGTGCTGATGAGGTTGATGAGCCCGGACTCGATCTGGCGCTGGGCCTGGCCCGCCGCCTCATCAAAGGGTTCGAAGCCGGAGAACATGGCGTGCTGTCCTGCGGACGCACCGATGCTCACGACCCATGCGCAAGCGAAACACAATCCTCGTAACCGCATGCTCTTTCCTTTCATCGAGCCTCCGGGCATTTCCCTACAATACCCCCTCGATCCGTTCCACGCTGCTCACAGGAGACTCGTCGTGCTTCGCATCAAGCCATTCGCCGCCCTGCGTCCCGCAGACACCCCTTCGGGCACGGCCGAGGCCGTCGCTTCGGTGCCTTACGACGTCGTCAACACGCAGGAGGCCCGCGCACTCGCCGAGGGCAATCCGAGCAGTTTCCTCCATGTCGTGCGGCCCGATATCGATCTGCCGGATGACACCGACCCGTACGCTCCGGAGGTGTACCGGACCGCCGCCGATGCGATGCAGCGTTTGCGCAGCGAGGGCGTGCTCATCCAGGACGCCGAACCCGCACTGTACCTGTACCGCCAGCAGGCGGTCATCAACGGCCAGTCGCTCTCGCAGACCGGCGTCGTGGCCTGCTGCCATGTCGACGATTACCTCAATGACCGCATCCGCAAGCACGAGAAGACGCGCCAGGCCAAGGAAGACGACCGCACGCGCCACGTCCTCACGCTGAACGCCAACACCGGCCCGGTCTTTCTCCTCCACGAGGACCGCCCTGCGATCGCCGCGCTCACGAAGAGCAGCGAGGAGACTGAGGCTCTGTACGACTTCACCGCCGTGGACGGCGTCCGCCATACCGTCTGGCGCATCGACGACCCGGCCCCTTTCGTGGAGGCCTTCGGACAACTGGATGTCGCCTACGTCGCGGACGGCCATCACCGCAGCGCCAGCGCTGCCCGCGCCGGTGCCGAGCGGCGCGCCGGGAACCCGGGCCACAACGGTGACGAGGAATACAACTGGTTCCTGACGGTCCTCTTCCCCGCCTCCGCGTTGACGGTGCTGCCGTACAACCGCATCGTGCGCGATCTCAACGGACTGGCGGCGTCCGACTTCCTGAGCCGGATATCGGAGGTGTGCGAGGTGGTGCCGGATGCGCCCGCCGAACCGGATGCGCCGGGCCGGTGCGCGATGCACATCGAGGGGCGCTGGTACGGGCTCACGTTCCCCCCGCCGACAGATCCCGCCAACCCCGTCGCCACCCTCGACTACGAACGCCTCTACCAGCACATCCTCGCGCCCATCCTCGGGATTGGCGACATCCGCTCCGATGAACGCATCGACTTCGTCGGCGGCATCCGCGGCACAGCCGAACTCGAAAAGCACGTCGCCGAGGGCAGCGCGGCGGTGGCCTTCAGCATGCACCCCACGACCATCGAGCAGTTGATGGCCGTCTCGGATGCCGGGCTGATCATGCCGCCGAAATCCACGTGGTTCGAGCCCAAGCTGCGCAGCGGCCTGCTGGTGCATCTGCTGGATTGAGCTCGGAGGTTGGAGGTTGAAGCTTGGTAGCTTGGCGCACGCGAAGTCGGAGGCTTCGCCCCATCGCTTGCGGCAGGCTTCAAGCCTCAAGCTCCAAGCTCCAACCTCCCTTTCTGATCCCCGCACCCGCCCACTCCGTCGTACAATACGGGTATCCCCCTGACGAGGAGGCGGCCATGAAAGTGCTGATTGCTGACAAGTTCGAACCCAGTGGAATCACGGCCCTTGAGGAGATCGGCTGCGCGGTGACGTTCTCGCCGGATCTCACGCCCGACACACTTCCCGATGCCATCAGCGAGCACGATCCCAACGTGCTTGTCGTACGCTCCACCAAGGTGCCCGCGCCCGTCTTCGAAACAGCGCAGAAGCTGAGCCTCGTCGTGCGCGCCGGTGCCGGTGTCGACAACATCGACCTCGCCGCCGCATCCGCCCGCGGCATCAACGTCGCCAACTGCCCGGGGCAGAACTCGATCGCTGTCGCAGAACTCGCATGGGGACTCATCCTCTCCTGCGACCGACGCATTCCGCACCAGACGGCCGAACTGCGCGCCGGTGAGTGGAACAAGAAGGAATACAGCAAGGCACGAGGCCTGTACGGACGCACACTGGGTGTCGTCGGTGTGGGCAGCATCGGACGCGAGGTCATCAAGCGTGGCAGGGCCTTCGGCATGAAGGTCGTGGCCTGGTCCCGTTCGCTCACCGATGAAGCCGCGGAAGACCTCGGAGTCCGACGATGCGAGTCACCGCTCGATGTGGCGAAGCGCGCGGACGTCGTTTCGATCACGATCGCCGCGAACCCCGACACAGAGAACCTCGTTGATGCCGCTTTCTGTGACGCGCTGAAGCCGGGTGCGGTCGTGGTCAATACCAGCCGCGGCAGCGTCGTGGACGAAGCGGCGTTGCTGAAGGCGATCCAGGAGAAGGGTGTCCGTGCCGGACTGGACGTCTACCGCAACGAACCCGGCTCCGGCGACCGCAGCTTTGACAGCGCGATTGCGAAGGAAATCGGTGTCTGCGGCACGCATCACATCGGCGCCTCCACCGACCAGTCCCAGACCGCCATTGCCAATGAGGCGGTGCGGGTGATCCGCGAGTACAAGTTGAAGGGTGCCGCCCCCAACGTCCTGAATCTCTGTGACAAGAGCCAGGCCACGCGACTCCTCTCGGTGCGGCATCTCAACAAGCCCGGCGTGCTCGCTCACGTGGTGGGCGAGATCGGCAGGGCCGGCATCAACATCGAGGAGATGGACAACACCATCTACCACGGCGCCGAAGCCGCGTGCGCCCTCATCCAGTTGGATGAAGAACCGACCCAGGAAACCATCGCGTCGATCCGAAGCGGTTCGGCGCACATCCTCAGTGTGAACATGACGGTCATCGACTGACCCCGGACCTGATCCGGATTCTCCCCGTCCCCCTCAAACCCGGAAACTGCCATGAGCGATCGTGCATATAACTTCTCCGCCGGACCCGCGATCCTTCCTGAACCCGTCATCCAACAGGCACAGAAGGACATCTGGAATATCTTCGATACGGGCATGGGCGTCTGCGAACTCAGTCATCGCGGCAAGCACTACGACCGCATCCTCGAAGAAGCCGAAGCGGACTGCCGCGAGGTCGGCAGGATCCCCGACAACTTCCGCGTCCTGTTCCTTCAGGGCGGCGCGACGCTCCAGACGGCGATGATTCCGATGTCCTTCCTGCCGGCGGGACGCACGGCGGACTACTTCCACACTGGGAAGTGGGCGACGGAGGCCATCGCCGAAGCGCGCAAGTTCGGCAAGGTGCACGTCTGCGCGAGTACGGAGAAGGGCGTCTTCAACCACATTCCGAGTCCGGCGGAGACCAATTTCTCGGAGAACGCCGCATACTGCCACTACGTCACCAACAACACGATCTACGGAACCCAGTGGCACAACCGCTATCCGGACACCTCGGCGCCGCTCATCGGCGACATGTCGTCCGACATGTACTCGCGCCCCATCGACTGGTCGAAGTACGCCATGGTGTACGCGAGTGCCCAGAAGAACCTCGGTCCGTCAGGTCAGATCCTTGCGGTCATCAACGATGACTTCCTCGCCACCGCCCCGGAGGGCAAACTCGCGGCGATGCTGGATTACCAGGTACAGGCGAAGAAGCAGTCCCGCTTCAACACGCCCAACACCTTTGCCGTGTACCTCATGGGCCAGGTCTTCAAGTGGATCCTCAAGGAGTTCGGCACGCTCGAAGAGGTTGACCGCTACAACACCGAGAAGGCCAACCTGATCTACGACTACCTCGACAACTCCGATTTCTACGTTGGTCATGCAGAACCGGAGAGCCGTTCGCTGATGAACGTCGCCTTCCGCTGCCAGACCCCGGAACTCGATGCGCTCTTCATCAAGCAGAGCGCTGAGCACAACATCACGACCATCAAGGGCCACCGCTCCACCGGCGGCATGCGCGCCAGCATCTACAATGCCTTCCCCCGCGAAGGCTGCGAAGTACTCGTGAAGTTCATGAAGTCGTTCGAGCGTGAGAATGGGTAGGCGGCCCTGAGAGGGCCGCTCGGCATTCGGCATTGGGCATCAGGCAACAGGGGAGGAGCGCCTGCGGCGTGCTCTTTACTGAGCTTCCGCTCCGTTGTGGGCGCACCGCTCTCCCAGATTGAGCGGAAGCTCATCATGTTTGATGCCGAAGGCAATCAACCCCTGATGCCGAATGCCGAATGCCGAAGCAGCCCGCAAAGCGGACCTGGACCTACAAACACAACTCGCCCCACGCCTCCAGCACCAGGTTCAGGTCTTCGAAGTCCACATCGCCGTCGTCATCGACATCACCGTTGGTGCCACGGGCCACACTCATGCCCCAGTGCTCCAGCACGATGTTGAGATCGTCGAACGTGACCACGCCGTTGGCATCCGCATCGCCGAGACACGGACGCTCGAACGCGCCCATGTCGACCGTGATACCGCTGTCGTGATCGCCGTCGATGATGCGGATGCTCCGGTCGAGATCGAGCAGAGGCCCCGTCGGAGCGTCGCCGTTGTCACCGGCGTCCAGCGCGGGAGATGCGGCGGTCAGGCGGACGTTGTCGTCGACCGTGCCGCGAGTCCCATCCGGCCCGTCGCGCTGTACAAAGAGCGGGTCCGAATCGATGGCGTCACCGGCATGGGAGCCGTCCCACTCCTGGATGATGGAGGCGTGCACGAAGTAGCTACCACTCCCCGCCAGCGGCCCCGGCCCGAAGAGCATGCCCGGGTTGTTGGCCCACATGATGCAGTTGGTGAGTGTCGTCGTGAATCCACCACCCGTCGCCAGCGGCGCCCAGATCAGGAAGTCCTTCCCGAGACTGTTGTTCACAATGGTGCAGTTGATGAAGGACGTATCGGCAATGACGAACGCGGCACCGTTGTTGCCAACGAATCGACAGTTCACGATCTGAGGGTTGAAGTCCGGATCGTTGCCGAGCAGGTCCCCGTCGAGATACAGCCCCCCACCCCCATCACCCGGTGCCTCGTTGTTCACGAAATCACATCGTTCGATCAGGACCGTCCCATCGGCAAGGTAGGCGCCCCCGCCGCCCCCGACGACGTTGTTGTCATGGAAGCGACTGTCGCGCACCACGACATCCGACCGCAGGCTCATGATCCCCCCGCCCGACGGCGCACTGATGATGCCCTGCGCGTTCTTGAAATCACAGTCCTCCACCGTGAGCGCTCCACCGTTCGCCTCGTGCTGCGTGATGTTCCACGGCCCCACGTACACGGAGCCCGTGCCCAGCATGTTCGCGTTGATCGTCGTGCCGCGCATGGTCACGCTCGCGGCGTCATCGATCACCGCGATCGCTGCGCCCGCTGAATCCGTCCGGTTGAACTCGATCAGGCAATCCTCAATCACCACCGTCGCATCGCGCACCGCGATTCCGCCCCCCTGCCAACTGCACCTGCAGTTGATGATGTGACAGTTCCTCACCGTCGGCTCGCCGCCATCAATCCTGATGCCACCGCCGGAACGGCCCCACCAGTCCGCGCCCCCGTCCGAAACGCCCGACCGGATACGGAAGCCGTCAATCACGGTGCCCGCGGCCCCATTCACGATGTCAACGACATGCCACGCATTCTCTCCGGTGTTGGGCGCAATCCCGATGTCACCGAAGGGGCCGTCATCGCTGTTGAGGTCCCCCGTCAGGATCGCAACGTGCACCGACGGATCACGCTCCGAAACACTCGGCTCGCCGCCGTCAAATCCGCCGAGGACCTGCACACCCGACGGGATCACGTGGCTGATCGACGCATCGCCACCCGGCGGAGCCGGAGCGTACGTCCCATCCGCGACCCAGACCTGGTCGCCCGCCATCGCCGACAACAACGCCGCCTGGAGTCCCGCCCGACCTTGATAGGCATCGGCCCACGATGACCCGTCATTGGCGCCGGTCGCCAGGTTGGCATCCACGAAGATCACCGCGCCACTCGCGCCGGAACACACCATCGCCCCCGCCGCGATCGCGGCCCATCGCCCACCATGCGCCATTGTCGGACTCCTCTCTCTGGATACAGCGGCAGCCACGGCGGCCCGCCGTGAGCGGATGTCCTGAATGGAGCCAATTCTTGCACGGAACCCGGAAGAGCCGAAGGCCGGACCTCGAAAGTCCCGGCTGTCGGGCCAGAAATGCCGATACCTGGACTCGAACCAGGGACCTGCGGGTTATGAATCCGCCGCTCTAGACCAGCTGAGCTATATCGGCCGCGAGCCGCCCGAAATCACGCGGGCGGGCCGAACAGTATACCCGGTCACGGATCAGCGTCCAGCGGGGAACCAGTCGAGAATCAGGGGCTTGTCCGCCTCGAGCGAGGTCTCGGGGTAGGAATAGGTGCGACCGCGCGGCTCGTCAGGCTGGATCGGCTCGACGGCCTTCACGAATGCCTCCAGTTCCTCGCGCTTCTGTTCCGTCAACTGAGTCAGGGGGTCGAGTCGCCGCAGTTGGTTGACCTCCAAGGCCCGTCGAGCAGCGGCGAACGCCTGCGCCACGTCAAAGGACCACTCCAGGCTCTCGGCACCCGGCCGATGGAACTGGTCGAATGCATGCACCAGCGCACTCAGACTGTGCGGATCGGCACTCGCCACCAGGAGCCAGGCCTGACCGATGCGACGCCGAGCCTCGATGATCTCCCTCTCGGGTACCTCGCGGCTCATCATCTCCAGCCGAAGCGCCAGTTCATAGAGCCGCGCCCGGCGCGCATATGCCGCCGCGGGGCTGAGTTCCTCGAGTTGGCACAGGTTGGCCACTTCTGCACGGGCGAGATGCTGCCGTGCGGAATCCTGCCATCCAGCTCGCGCACACGCCTCTGCACTGATCATGTGCAATGCCGCATAGCGCGCCCATGGCTCGTTCCATGGGGGAACCTCACCCACCTTCTTACTCAGCACGTCCGGCTCAAACTCAACCGGTGGAATCTCGGGCAGGCGGCCGCTGCTGACAATCTCATGCCAGCGCACGGCCGATCGATTCAGTTCGCTCTCCCACGTCATGCCAGATCCGACCCCCTTCACACCCACCAGCACCACGCTCAACGCACAGACACCAAGTCCCACGATCCCCGGCGCCCGCGCCCCAATCGCCTTCACCTCGCCCGCTCCCTCCGATGCCGCCAGCGCGATGACGCACATCGCCAGTGCCGCCGATCCCGTCACCGTCAACGTCATTTCGATCTGTGCGTGAGCAAGGCACACCAGCGCCGCACCGAGCAGCCCGAGACGCACCACACGCCATGTCGTCATCGCGGCGTCCCATCCCAGTCGCACCACCACAACCCACGCCACCAGCGCCACCACCATCAACAGCGCACGCGGGCCGACCAGCGCTGCACTCTCGATCCACATGGAGACCGCCGTCGCCGCAACCGCGATCCCCGCACCCACCAGCCATGCCCGGCTGCTCTCCGGTTCCTCGGTGTCATCCACACCGCGCCCCAGGCCGCGACCGATCCATATCGCCAGCACCACGAGCGCGGCACACCACAGTGCACCGAAGACGCCGAGCGTGGCGAGCCAGTCGAAGAAGATCGAGTGCGGGCTCGACACCTCCTCCGGACTCAGCGCCGGGCGCGTCAGCAGGTACCCCTCCTTGAACCGCGCCGGCCCGACACCGAAGAACGGATCCATGCGCATGACACCGACAGCGCCCTGCATGTAGAACCATCGGAAGAGCAGGCTCAGTTCACCGATCCGCTCCCCCACCATGCCTCGCGTCACCACCACACCAAGCACACCGATCATCATCGCGGTCGTGACCAGGCCGCCGCGACGGTGCATGAACGCGCGCATCGGCTTCACGGCCAGCAGCGCGACGATACCGACCACGACCAGCAGCGCCCCCATCGCGCCCTTTGAATGTGCGATCCACAGGCCCCACGCAACGAAAGCCGCCAGCAGTCCGAAGAGCACCGGCTCACCATTCTGCACCAGCCCCGCCCGGAAGCGACGCCATGACGCCACCGCCAGCGCGACGAAAAGCGCCAGGGCCATCGCGGCGTGCGTGCCGTACACGTTCGAGAAGACGAACCACCCCGTCGCATCCGGATGCCGCAGGCGCCGCTCATACATCAGTGCTGCCGGCGTTCCGAGCGTCAGACCGTTCTGCGCCAGTGCGGCCTCCGGATCCTGCGCGAACTGGCGCACGAGGTCCGGTTGCTCGACGAGCACGTGATACGTCCCCCGCGCCACGTACATGAGCGCGGCGCCTGCGATCACCACCGTCAGCAAGCGGCGCACACGTGCATCGCGCGCGGCGTGCAGCAGCGCCCACGCCCCCACCATCGCCGACGCCCACGCCGAACCCAGGACCCAGTTGTTCCAGTCGCCCGGGTAGTCCGAACTGATGTCAGCATACGGGCGGTCTTGCAGCAACAGGCCGCGGAAGATCACGCCGTACCACCCCGCGATGACCAGCAGTCCGAGCATCCAGTGCAGGCGTTCGCGCAGTCGCCACGTTGCACCGATGATCGCTGCCACACCGAGCCAGACGAGCGCATCGAGCAAGAATCCCATCGATGGCACGAGGCCGACTTCCACCGGGCCGCTGACCAGCGGATCGATGTCCCACCACGGCAACGTCGCAGGCACGGTCATCGCACGCACCAGCGCAGCAAACACGATCACCGCCGCGCCCGCCCGGCGCCATGTCGCGGCGGTCACCTTCATGTGTCGCTCAGCTTTCGACTGCCGTGCTCGTACAGCGCCAGCAGCAAGAGCACGACGACCACCTGCACGCCGATCAGCGCCGCCTGCCACGGCGCGACGCTGCCGAGCAGCACGCCGCCGATGCCTGTCACGGCGCTGCAGCCACAGACCACGACCATGACCTGCGCATCCGACAGCCCTCGATCGCGCAGCCGATGACTGAAATGCTGCTGGTCACCGACCATCGGACTCTTCCCCTGCGACAACCGGATCACGACCACGCTCGCCAGGTCGTACAGCGGAACCGCCAGAACACACAGCGGCATGAACAGCGCATACCACGCGCTCTCACCGGCGGCGCCCAGCAACTCCGCGGCATCCACGGCATCCGGCTCAATACCCGTGTACGTCGTCCGCACCGTCAGGAATGCCAGCAGGAACCCGAGCACAAGCGAGCCACCGTCGCCCATGAAGATCGATGCCTTCGGCTTGTTGTAGAACAGGAATCCCGTCGAAGCACCCACGACAAGCGCCAATGACATCGTCACGAACCACTGGCCGTTCAGCCAGGCGGCCGCGGCGAAGAACGTCCCCGCAACCGCGGCTGTCCCCGCGGCAAGACCATCCATGTTGTCCATGAAGTTGATGGCGTTGATGACGACCAGGAACCAGAGGAGCGTCAGCACGATGGAAGCCACGTCGCCCGCACCACCCAGGTGCGCGCCGAGCAGCTCCAGCAGTCGCATGTCCTCGAAGCCAAGCACCACCACCGCCGCCGGGACCACCATGAGCACGAGTTTGAACCACGGTCCGAGCGCATGCCGGTCGTCGATAAGTCCCAGAGCATGCAGCCAGAGCGCACCGCCGAGCATCGCGAGCGCGAGCGGTGTCTGCGCCCGCATGCCGTCGATGTGATCGGTGACGGCCGGAAACCAGGACGCCATGAGATCTGCGCCGAACCACGCGGCGACGAGGCCCCCCGCCATCGGCAGCACAACCGCCCACGCGATCGCCACGCCGCCGATGTTGGGGACGTGGCGCAATTGTTTGACATGTCCGTCGTTCCCCTCCGAGTCCATAAGATCCGCGCGCATCCCCACTCGCCGCACCACCGGTGTCAGGATCACGGAGATCCCGAACGCCACGACGAGAAGGAGGAAGACGGGGACGAACATGGTGTCAGGGTAACCGGAAACGTACGTTCAAATGAGGTTCGAAACGACTCCCGTTTCCCGACTCCCGATTCCCCGTCTCATCAATCCCATGACACATCCATGTCGAGGTTCTCGACGAGGAAGGACCACACGTCGGCGGTCTCCTCGACGATCTTTGTCAACGGCTTTCCGGCGCCATGTCCCGCGCTCGTTTCGATGCGGATCAGGATCGGCGCGGTACCGGCCTGGGCGCGCTGGAGCGCGGCCGCGAACTTGAAACTGTGGCCCGGGATGACGCGGTCATCCGTGTCGGCCGTGGTAACCATCGTCGCCGGGTACTTCACGCCTTCACGGATGTTGTGATACGGCGAATAGGCGTAGAGGTACTCAAAGTCCTCGGGATTGTCCGCCCTCCCGTAGTCGGGGACCCAGTACAGGCCCGCAGTGAACTTGTGATAGCGCAGCATGTCCATCACACCCACCGCAGGCAGGCAGGCGCCGAAGAGGTCGGGGCGCTGGGTCAGGCAGGCGCCGACCAGCAGGCCGCCGTTGCTGCCACCCTGGATCGCAAGCTTCTCCGGCTTCGTGTACTTGTTGGCGATCAGCCACTCGGCCGCCGCGATGAAGTCGTCGAAAACATTCTGCTTCTGCCCCCGGGTCCCCGCCTGGTGCCATGCTTCCCCGTACTCGCCACCGCCGCGAAGATTCGCGACCGCGTACACGCCCCCCATCTCCATCCACAGCGCGCGCGAGGTCGAGAAGGATGGCGTCAGCGAGACGTTGAATCCACCGTAACCGTAGAGCAGCGTCGGGTTGTCACCGGTGAGTTCGATCCCCTTGCGATGCGAGATGAACATCGGCACACGCGTGCCGTCCTTGCTCCGGTAGAAGACCTGCTTCACCACGTAGCGGCCGGGATCAAAGTCCACGCCCGCTCGATCGATCACGTTGCTCTCACCGGAAACCATGTCGTAGCGCATGATGGTGGGCGGTGTCGCGAAGCTCGAGAAGCTGTAGAAGGTCTCGGTGTCGCCGCGCCGACCCGTGAATCCCGAGGCGGTGCCGATGCCGGGGAGTTCCACGCTGCGGACGAAATGACCATCCGTGCGGAAGATGTTGACCTGTGACGTGGCATCCTTGAGGTAGGAGGTCACAAAGAGGTTGTTGATCAGTGCAGCGCCTTCGAGCTTGTCGGAACTCTCGGGAATGATCGTCTTCCAGCCGGCGCGGTCCGGGTTGTTGATGTCGATCGCGATCAACCGGCCCCGCGGGGCCCCGTCGTCGCTGACGAAGTAGAACGTCGAGCCGTCATTGCCCACGAAGTCATAACTCGACTCGAACTCGCTGATGAGTTCGACGGTCATGGCGTAGGGTTCCTGAAGGTCCTTGTAGAAGATCAGGTTCTTCGGCTCGGCGCCGCGCCACACGTAGATGATCAGGTAGCGCCCGTCCTCAGTCACCTCACCACCGAAACCCCAGTGCTTCTCTTCCGGGTTCGATCGCTGGTAGACCAGCACGTCCTGCGACTGCGGCGTGCCGATCCGGTGATAGTACATCCTGTGATTGGTGCTGACGCCCAGGTGCTCATCGCCTTCTTCCGGAGCCGGGAACCGACTGTAGAAGAACCCCCGACTGTCAGGCGTCCACGCCGCGCCGCTGAACTTCACCCATTCCAGCATGTCGGGCAGGTCCTTGCCGGATGCGATGTCGCGGACATACCACTCGTTCCAGTCCGATCCCGCACGGGCAATGCCGTACGCCATGTATCGACCATCATCACTGAAGGACGCGCTCGTCAGCGCCACCGTGCCATCCTCGGACCAGGTGTTGGGATCCAGCAGCACCCTTGGCTCACCATTCAGGGAGTCCTTCACATACAGAACCGACTGCGGCTGAAGTCCGTCGTTCTTCCCGTAGTAGTACCGCCCCGCCGCCTTGAAGAAGGGCGGCACGCCCCGGAACGGCGAGACGAGGCGCTCGTAATCGAGCATCTCCGTGTAGCGGTCACGCACCCGGTCGCGGATGTCAATCTTCTCGAGGTAGCCGAACGTGATCTCGTTCTGGGCCGCCACCCAGTCCTTGACCGCACCCGCTTCCTTGGCGTTCCCCTCGAGCCAGCGGTACGGATCGGCAACGCTCACACCGTGGTAGTCGTCCACGACGTTGCCGCGGCTCGTCTCCGGATAGTCGACCTGCTCCCCGACAGCGACCCCGGTCCAGGCCATCATCCCGACCATTCCCATACACGCGAGACTTCGACGAATCATGCCGGCTCCTCTCAATGAACTCCGCAATCAATGCCCGTGCATTAGAACACTTGAGCCCCAACGCGTCGAACGTGACCGCCAACCCGCACGTTCAAACGCGCATCCCGTCCGCCCGCCCTCAGTGACCCGGGCCGCCGCACCAACCTCACCCAAACACAATACGATCACAGACTTCGTGCCGAAGAGCGCGGAATAGGCCGCGCATACGTGTTGTTCTCACGGCATGGTCAACGGCCGTTTACAGCAATCCGGCAGCACCACGCGCGAGAACCTGGTCGCCGCCGCCGTTCGCCTCGCGGCGGCACAGGGCACCGACACCACCTCAGTCCGCTCCATCGCCCGCGAAGCGGGCGTGACGGAGGCCATGCTGTATCGCCACTTCAAGAACAAGCAAGACCTCTGGCTCGATATCTACACGCGCATCGTGGATGACATGATCGAGGAGAAGAAGAGCCTCCTGCACGACAGCGCCCCCATTCGCGAACGCCTGCGCGAGTGGGTCCGCCTGACCTATGCCTACTACGACGACAACCCGGATGCCTTCACCTACGTACTTCTTCTCCCCCACTCCTTCGCCGAAGCGCTGGGGGACACCTGCACGAGGCAGGGGCACCTGCTCCTCGAACTCATCGCGGAAGGCCAGCATTCCGGCGAGTGCAGACCGCTCGATCCCCAACTCGCGCTCACCCTCTTCTCCGGACTGCTGCTCAGCGTGCCGAGGCTCATCAACGAAGGCCGGCTGGAAGGACCGGCGACAAGCCACGTCGATGACGTCGCCGCCGCCGCGTGGCGTGTGCTCGGACAGTCAGGCACATCGTGAGCCCGCCTCTGAATCCGAGGACCATCAGGACGCTCCCCCGGGCAACCGTGCCGAACGGCCTGATCGGAAGGACAACTGTCCTTTCGAGCCCCACCGGTGCCGCTCGCCCGGGCATGTCAGGACCGGCGGTTGTTGATCGCTGTCCTTGATCAACCGCCAACGGTGCTGCTCCTCGCACCCCGTCGCATGCCGGGGCGGGGGTGCGTTCATGCGCGGATGAACCCGCTTTCATTTCCAGATAAACACGCTTCAATGGGGAATTTGCCGTTGACTCCGGGGTCCGGACTCGTCAGCATATTGGACGCAAGGGACGGTTGGAGTCAGAACCCCGCTTCCGAGCACACATAGCAGGATTCGAGTCGTCGGCCCGTGCGCGCAGCACACGCTCACGGGTATGCGCGGTTGCACAGGGCTGCCGAACCCCGACGCGCTCAGCACTCTCTCTTGGAGGAGAGGTCAGTCATGAATTTCACCATGACATCAGGTATCGTTGCGCTCGCAGCGATCACGACCGGGGCTTTCGCGGGATCGAACCCGCTTATCGAGTTCCATTCCCAGGAAGTTGGCGGCGAAGTGTCCGCCTTCCAGCAATCAGTTTCATTCCCCCAGTTCAACGACCTCAGCGGCACCCGCCTCCTGACCGGTGTCGAGTTCCACTACGAACTCGAGACATCGGCCAAGGTCACCGCCGAGAATGATGCACCCTTCGGTGCGCCCAACTTCGCGGTCGTGCTCAATGGTGCGGTCCAGTTCGACTTCGTCGACCTGGTCGGTCAGGGCGCCATCGACGGTATGGAAGCCAGGCCCGTCAGCACCTCTGACGGCGTGCCCGGATCCGGCCCGGACTTCCTCGGACTTGGCTCCTTCATCAGGACCACCACCGGTTCCATGACCAAGACGTCCGACCTGTCGTCGTACGTCGGAAGCGGGTCCGTCGATGCCGACGTTGTCGGGAGCGCGGACTTCTTCACCATGGGGACCTCGCAGTCCACGATCAACGTGCAGGAATTCGCCATCGCGGGCTCCGTGACCATCAAGTACACCTACGAGAACATTCCCACTCCGGGCGCGGCCGCCCTCTTCGGCCTCGCTGGTCTGGGCGTCATCCGTCGTCGCCGCTGAGTGCGAAGACACGATGGCCATTGACTCTGCACGTCCCCCCGGAGACCACTCCGGGGGGATGTTTGTTTTCAGGACGAAGGCGGCCCGACGCCAGCCAACCCCGAGGCCGGCTGCCAGGCGCCCGTGTGCCCACCCATCTATCCCTCTCGAATCCCCCACAACGGCCAATCCTCGTCCAGAACCTCGCTAGAATGGCCGACCCTTGAGGGGACCCCCCCTCGAGATCGGAGGAGAGAACGAAGTGACTGCGCTCGCTGAATCCCCAGTTCAGGCCGCGATGCCCACGAAGACCGACCGGACCATGACCCAGTACACCCGCATCACACACATTCTCGGAGCCCTGAAAGCCGGTGGTGCGGAGCGCTTCGTCGTCGACCTGCTGGTCGCACAGAAGGAGATGGGTCTGCCCGTCGAGCTCGTGCTGCTGCTTCCGGTCCGCGATCGCGTGGGAGATGGCTGGGCCAGCCTCCTCGAGAAGTCCGGGGTTCCCGTCCACTACGGACCGTCGCCCCGCTTCCGGCCCCCCACCATCATCTGGCTGAACCGGTTCCTGAAGCAGCCCGACATCGATCTCGTCCACATCCATCTCAACTACGTCGAGGCCGCCTACTACCTCTCACGGTTCCTCCACCGACGCAAGTACAAGGTGTGCCGCACGATTCACAACATGAGCCCCCCGGAACCGGGCCTCTGGAACTGGTCGTTCCATCACTCCGATATCCGCGACTCCATCTCCTGCGGCGAGGGGTGTCATGAAGCTTACCAGTCGCTCGCCAAGGGCTCGCTGACCTGCATCCCCTACGGCGTCAACTTCGACTGGCCCACGCACAACCCCGCCGAGCGTGACGATCGCCAGCGAGCCCTCAGCCTCGACCCGCAGTTCACGCACTACATGCAGGTCGGCCGCCAGTCCGGACCCACCGTGCCCGAGATGCAGAAGGCGCAGGACGATCTCATCAAGGCGTGGAAGCAGGCTGACCTCGGCGCCAAGGGTGGACGCCTCCACCTCATCGGTGAAGGCCCGCTCCAGGGCGAACTCCAGAAGCTCGCCGAGGGTGATGAGTCCATCATCTTCGAGGGTGTGAAGAACAACGTTCATGAGTGGTTCGCCGCCTGCGATACCCACGTCATGCCATCGCGCTACGAGGGACTCCCGCTGGCCGGTATCGAGTCCGTCGGCACCGGCATCCCCGCCGTCTTCACCGACATCCCGCCGCTCCGCGAACTCGACAGCAAGGTGGCATTGTTCAGCCCCGTCGGCGATATTGACGCCCTCGCGGCGAACCTCGAGTCCCGTCTCGGTCAGCGTGACACGGAATCACCCGAGCACGTCGCCGCGTTGCGCGAGCGCTTCGGCATCGGGCTGTGCGCCCGCAAGTACAGTGAGGTTTACGACCAGCTTTGAGTGGTCGTGACCGGTTGAGCACGGAGACGGAGATTCGATGCAGCTTCTGATCAGCGGCGCCATCCAGGGCGAAGACGGACACCAGGGTGTGAAAGCCGTCCTGCTCATCTTCGATCTCAGGTCGGGTGAGATTGTCCACCGCGCCGAGTACATGCCTCCGGACGAACTCGTCTCTGCCGGACAGAAGATCCAGTTCACCGGCGGCTGCTGGCTGGACGGTGTCTACTACGTCTGCTCGCACAACGAACTGCTCGTGTACGAGGACTGGCCCCCCAAGGAGCCGACGCGCCGTATCACGGTCGAAGGCTTCAACGACCTGCACAACTGCTGCGTCTGGGAGGGCGGCATCGCCGTCTCCAACACCGGCCTGGAGTCCATCGACCACATTTCAACGGACGGTGAACTCCTCAACCGGTGGGACATGCTGACGGCTGTCAACGAGCAGCGCCTGCATGGCCTCGACAAGGACATCCGACTCATCCCCGACACGAAGCCGCACCTCCGCCACGCCAACCATGTCTACGCCTGGGACGGCGAACTGTGGACCGGGCAGCTTTCCACGTGGGACTGTGTCTGCGTCACCGATCCGGCAAAGCGCCTGCACATGGAAGTGGGCATGCCGCACGACGGGACCGTCGTCAACGGCGCCGCCGTCTTCTCCACCACCAACGGCCACCTGGTTTTCTTCGATGAGAAGAACGAAGCGAGCCGCCGTGCGTACAACCTCGTGGAGATGACACCCGGACTCGAACAACTCGGCTGGTGCCGCGGCGTCGAACCCGCTCCGGAAGACAACAACTGGCTTGTCATGTTCTCCGCGCTGCGTCGGAGCAAGTGGAAGGAAACCGCGTACTTCTTCAAGCACCGCCACAAGATGCCCAAGAGCCACATCTCCCAGTACGACCTGAACAAGGGCGAACTCGTCCGCACCTGGCAGATCGGCGAAGGCGTCGGCTACCAGCTTTTCCAGGTGGACACCCTTCCGCAGGACAAGTGGGTGTGACACGTCCATGAGCGGCGGCCCCTCACTTCCTGACGACACGCCACCCAAGGGTCGACCGAAGCGGAAGTCCTTCCTCTTCGACGTCATCCGCGTCTCGATGGGCGCCTTCGCGCACATCGGCCTGACCATGCTCATCAACGTGATCATGATCCGGGTGTGGGGCCGCGAGGTGAAGGGCGAGCTGGTCGTGATCATGAACATCCCGACCATCGTCTGCCTCTTCAGCGAGTTCGGTCTCAAGAAGATCATCCCCTACATGATCGGGCAGCAGATCGAACCGACCCAGCGCGTGATCGGGATCGCGCTCTCCCTCTGGCTCGCCAGTTCCGTCCTCGGTGTCAGCACCGCACTGATCTACTTCGGACTCGTCGGCGTACCCGGGGTGCCCTTCTTCTGGTGTCTCCTTGCATCCGCGCTCATCATGCCGCGGCTGCTTGTGAATCTGCTCCGCGGCATCGCCCTCGGTGTTGAGGAGCTCGGCTACTTCAACCAGCTCCGTTACGTGCGCGATCTCACGGTCCTGATGGTCGTGCTCGGCGCCATGTTTGTCCTGAATCTCGGTGCGGAGTACGCATGGACGTACATCCTCGGCATGCTCATCAGCGCCATTGTCGTGATCGCGTGGGCGATTCCGATGCTGAGGCGCCATGCGAAGATCCGCCTCGCATGGAGCAACCGGATCGCGCGCGATATCGTCGTGCAGGGCGTCGTCTTCTCGCTCGGTTCCATGCTGATGATGCTCAACTACCGGGTGGACATCCTGATCCTGGGCGTCTTCCTGAACGCTCCCAACCCGCCCATCACCAAGGAAGCCATCTCGGACTACAGCGTCGGCGTCGCCTTCGCCAACATCCTGTGGCAGATGCCCATCGTCATCGGACACGTCCTCTTCAGCCGAAGCGTGAACACGAAGGACCCCATCGGAATGGCCCGCAAGACGGCGCGGCTGATCCGCATCGGAACCGCACTCGCCATCCCCGGCGCCGTCGCGCTCTTCATCTTCGCCCCCTGGCTCTTCCCGCTCATTTACGGCGAGGAAGTCACGCTCGCCGCCGCCCCCATGCGCATCCTCCTGCCCGGAATCGTCCTCTTCTACGCCGCCCGCCTCATCGAGTCCGACCTCACCGCCAAGGGTCGCCCCTGGGCGGTCGTCTCCGTCATGCTGCCGGTCGTCGCCGCCAATGTCGTGCTGAACATCGTCTTCATTCCCATGTGGGGTGTGAACGGTGCGGCGTTCACCAGCACGCTCACCTACACCGGTGGAGCCATCGGCATGGTCGTGATCTACAGCCGCGTCACCGGCCTGTCCATGAGGGAAATCCTTACGCCGCGCAAGGCCGACTTCGCACTCAAGATCGGACGCAAGGGCGCTGGCCGGGGCAAGGGGCACGACAACATCGACGCCTCAGCGGAGAACGACTGACATGTGCGGCATTGCCGGCATCATCGCCGCGGACCCCGACCTCGTCCGCGATGCACTCCCGCGCATGACCGGCGCCATGCGCCACCGGGGACCCGACGACACCGGACACGAATATGCCGACGCCGGACCCGTTCACCTCGGACTCGGACAGGGACGCCTCTCCATCATCGATCTCTCGGATGCCGGACACCAGCCCATGGTCCATCCGGAAACCGGCGACACCCTCGTCTTCAACGGTGAACTCTACAACTACCGAGATATCGCACGCGATCTCGAAGCGAAAGGCGTTCGCTTTCGCGGCCACTGTGACGCCGAAGTCGTCCTTCACGCGTTCACGCAGTGGGGTGCCGAATGTCTCGACCGCTTTGAGGGCATGTACGGCCTCGCCTTCTACCGCGCCCGCGATCGCCGCCTCTTCCTCGCGCGCGATCATGTCGGCATCAAGCCGCTCTACGTCGCCCGCCTCAACGATCGCTTTCTCTTCGCGAGCGAAGTCCGTGCCATCCTCGCCAACCTCCCCGACCGCGCCATCGACCCGCAGGGCCTTGCCACTCTCCTTGCCTTCGGCGCGGTGCAGGGACCCTGCACCTTCTACCGCAACATCACCGAGTTCCCCGCCGGCTCCGTGCAGGAGATCGATGTCACATCGCTCCTGACCACGCCGCCGCCTGCACCCCGCCGCTTCTGGCGCTACCCGGCACTCGATGCATCCATGACGACCGAGACGGGCCTCGAGCGCGTGCATGAATTGCTCGATCTCGCCGTTCGCGATCACCTCGTCTCCGATGTGCCCGTCGGTGTCTTTCTCTCCTCAGGACTCGACTCCACCATCATCGCCGGGCTCGCGGCGAAGCATAACCCGGACGTCCGTGCCTTCACCGTCGGCTTCGCCGAGCAGCCCGATCTGTCAGAGGCGCCGCTCGCCGCGGAGACCGCGCGCCTCTTCGGCATCGAGCACCACGACATCCAGCTCACATCGAGTGACGTCGAGAGCATGTGCCGGTCGTGGCTTCAGTCGCAGGACCAGCCTTCGGTGGACGGCTTCAACGTCTACCTCGTCGCCGGCGCCGTGGCGCGTGCGGGGATGAAGGTCGCCCTCTCCGGGCAGGGGGGCGACGAAGTCTTCGGCGGGTATCCGGCATTCGCCGATGTGCCACGAGCGATGGGCCTGATGCGGAAGTTGTCGCCCGTGCCGCGGCGGCTGCGTCCGCTGCTGGCGCGGGGGCTGGCCTTCAACAAGCCGGCGGCGTATCGCGAGAAGCTGCGCGACATGCTGATGACGGACGGTTCCGTGCGCGCCCTGTACTTTCAGCGCCGCCGCATGATGTCGACGGGCCAACTCGCGAAACTCGGCGTGCGCGCCGCGGACCTCGGACTGACTGAGGACTTCATGCCGCCGGAGGCCGTGGCAGGGCTGTCCCTCGATGCGAGCGATCCGATCGCGGCCGTCTCCGAACTTGAGTCCCGCTACTACATGGGCAACATGCTGCTGCGCGACGGCGACATCAACGGCATGGCCCACTCGCTGGAGATTCGCGTCCCGCTTCTGGACCGGCGCATGTTGGAGACCTTCCACGCGATGCCCGGCCGCCAGCGCCTGCCGGACGGTACCGCCAACAAGCACCTGCTCCGCAACGGCTTCCCCGAACTCTTCCGCCGGGAACTGCTGGAGCAGTCGAAACGCGGCTTCGAGATCCCCATCAAGCGGTGGCTCCTCGGTCCCCTGCGCGACCTCGCCGACGAATCACTCGAACGCGTCCGCAACCTCGACATGCTCGACCGCAAGGGCGTCGACGACATCTGGTCCACCTTCGAGCGCGACCCGGAGTCGCAGATCTGGACGCGCGCATTCACGCTGGTGGTGCTGGGGATGCGGCTGGAAGACGTCGGGTAGGCGGTGCCACTTCTCATGTGAGCAGTGTGTGATTTCTGCAGACCGGAATGACCGCTCGTCGTGATGACTCAAGTGTGACGCGCAGCTCCTCCCCCCGCTACCACGTCACCAGACCATAGTGACGCCACACCGCCAGTACAAAGGCTCCAAGTCCGCTGACACCCACCACGGTCAGCCACACCGCCCACCATCGCTCCAGCGCCATGTAGCGGCGCGTCGCAGACGCCCACCACAGGAGGACGGCCACGACCATCAGGATTGATACGGCCCAGTCCAGTGCCGGCGACACCCAGCCCCAGGTGGCCCAGTTTCCATAGGCCCAGATGAAACTGGTGCACAGCGAAGTGAGGGTGTAGGCGATGCATGCCGCCGCGACGAACGTCATGCTGTACGCCGTCGCCCGAACCACGTGCGCCCAGTGCACGCGCGACCTGTGCAGTGAATCGGACAGGATCGCGAAGACAACGGCAATCAGCACGGGCCAGATCACGAGACTGAAGTGCCACGGCGCCGTCCAGTAGTAGTACGGCCAGATGACGACGACCTTGAGCATCACCAGAACCACGCTCAGGTTGATCGGACCGAAGGACTGTGCGATGACAAGCGACTGCCCAACTCTGAGAGCGAACCCGCTGACATAGGTCATCAACACGAGCAACAGTACAAATGCGGCGAGCCGGCCCATGCGAATGGGATGAACCATGCGGACGCCCTGCCAGAAACGACCGGGCATCAGCACCGTCACCGCAGTGCGCATGAACGAGAAGCGGCCCCGGTTGTCCCCCTCGAAGAACCATCGCGGCACCGCCAGCCGAGGACTCAGCAGGTCACACCACTGCACCACCAACCCGCACTCACTGCACACCCCCTCCAGCGGACACGCAACTTCCCACGTCGCCGGAATCGCCGACAGGTCGTAGCGACAACGTGGGCAGCGTGCGGGGTGGTCATCGTGGCTCGTCACAGCCAGTACACCACGCCGTGGTAAGCCATGATCCCGAGGAACGTCAACAGCGCGATCGACACGATCACCATCATCGCATGACGCATCCGCATGTACAGGATCACCACGCCGGACCACCAGATGACCACCCACAGCAGACTCACCGTCACCAGCGCCGCGGGCGGCGCGGCCAGCAGGTAGCCGGGCTCAACCAGGAAGGGGATCCAGCCCAGGGCCGCCGCGTACTCCTGAAGCCAGTACAGGCAGATCACGACGCTCAGGCCCGGGGTGCCATACACCGCCGCCCGCCACACGTGCGCGGGGCGCACCTTCGCGGCCCGGCGGGACTGCGGCAGGACCAGCACGGCGCCCGCAGGCAGCAGCGTGCACAGGCCGATGAGCGTGAAGATCTCGGTGAGAATCCGGACCGACACCACCGCATCCACCAATGCGCCACCGGCAAGTTGCGACATGCCCAGCAGGAAGACCCACTCGACACCGATCCGAAGGCCTCCCCCGACGACCAGCGCAACCGCCGCGAACCACCACAGGCATCGGATGCGCACCGGCGTCTCAAGGCGCACGCGTTTCCAGAACATCCACGGGACCAGAGCCGCGAGCCACGTCTGCACGAACACCCGCCCCCACGCCCATCGGCTGAAGATCTCCGCCTCGAAGAACCACCCCGGCACGCGGCCCTGCGGGTCGAGCACCACCGACCACTCCACTTCGTACCCGCACTCGCTGCACAGCCCGTACAGCGGGCAGGCTGCCTCCCACGTGGGCGGGAGCGCGGAGAGGTCGTACCCGCAACGCGGACAACGGATCCAGCTTGTGCTCGTCGAATTCACCACGGTCGCAATGCCCATAAGGACATGGCGACAAACGTGGCCAGACCTGCCAGCGAGATGACCGAAGCCGTCACCGCCCACCACATGTGCAGACGCATGTACCGCGCCGTGGCAACCCCCCACCACAGCGGCATCCAGAGCGCACACCCCGCCAGCCACACCCGGTGCAGCGGCTCCCGATAGTCGAGCAGTTGGAACGTGCGACCCTGCCCCTCGACCACCGCCCAGATGTGCAGGCCGTACAGGGTGAGGTCGATGATCAGCACAAACAGGGTCCACGAGATCAGCGCACCGACACCGTACACCGCCACCCGCCAGATGTGCGCCCACCGGATCCGACCGAGCCGACGGGAGTCCGACAACACCACGAAACTCAACGGAATCAGGAGGCAGTACATCAACGGAGCGATCCGGTCGGGAGTCAGAATCAGCCGCGGCCAGATCACCGCTCGCCTCGCCGCCTGTGTGACTCCATCAAGCGACCAGTCCATCACCACACCGCCCGTCCACCAGTTCACCGCGACGACGGTGCGCAGGTAGACCGAGAGGGCGCCACACAGGTAGATGACGAGTGCCGACCAGATCGTCGCCCACACCAGTCGACGCGGGCTGACAGCGTGCACAAGCCTCACATCACGCCAGAATCTGAAAGGGTTCCGAGTCCTGCTCATCGTCCTGAGGTACGCGCGCACCATCCGGCGCCCGCGCAGGAACTCATCTTCGAAGAGCCACTTCGGCATCGTCAGGCGAGGGTTCAGCACATCACCCCAGATGATGTCCAGCCCGCACTCGCTGCACACCCCGAAAACCGGACACGACGTCTTCCACGACGAGGGAAGCCCCGACAGGTCGTACCCGCAACGCGGGCAACGCAGTTCCCGAACCTGATCTGTCCCGGAATCGCTCATGACATGATTCTCAGCCGCGGCCCCACGCAACGCAACTCCGAAATTGCCGGTCTCCTGCTCAGTCCGTTCCTCGACGGCCTGTTATCCTGTGTCTTTCGGGAGTCGCCCATGCAATGCCAAGAGTGCCAGTACACGCTCTGGAACATCCGAGATCGAGTCTGCCCGGAGTGCGGGACCCCCTACTCCATCGCCGACTACGAGTTCCCAGCCAACGCCGTTCGCTACGCGTGCCCGCATTGCGATCAGGCTTACTTCGGGACCACCCGCAGCGGGCACCTCAAGCCCCGCGAGTTCGACTGCGTGCAGTGCGGCGCGCACATCGACATGGACGACATGATCGTGCGGCCCGCCGATGGATCCAACATGCTCAGAGTCCATGGCCGAACTGAGTTTCCCTGGGCCATGCGCCGCAAGCGCGGCTTCTTCGCTTCCTGGTCACGGACGCTGAGCATGGGCATGGCTCGACCCGGCGAACTCGGTGAGAAACTGCCCGAGACCGGCGCGATAGCCGCCGCCTGGTATGCAACCCTCACCATGCTCGCATATCTCCTCGTCGGAACCTTCCCGTTCGTGCTGTTGACTGCGATTCCAATGCTGATGGGCCGCGGCGGAGGCGTCGCCGGCCTCATCGGTGCGATCCTGGCCTTTGTGCTCATGCCGGTGGGCCCCCTCATCCTGGTCGCGACGGTGCTGCCCCTGTGGGCCGGCGTCTCGCACCTGATCCTGCTGCTCACAGGTCCACGGGAGCGCGGTTTCTCAGCCACGTTCCAGTGCGCCTGCTACACGGTGGGCAACAACATCGCGTTCGCACTCCCGTGTCTCGCCGTCTACTTCTTCTGGCTGACGATTCCTTGGCAGATCACCTGCATGACCATCGCCGTGATCAAGGTGCAGCGGGTCGCGATCTGGAGAGGTGTCCTGGCGGTTGTGCTGCCTCCGTTGATACTCGGACTCGCATCCTTCGTCGGACTCATGCTCCTGATGATTCAGGCGACGCAGTGGCAGCAGCAGTTCAATCCCTGACCCAGGCCTCGTGCATCCGCTGGAGGGCGTTGGCCGCATCCATCAGGATGTGTGCGCTCAGCGCATCCGGCTGGCCCGTCATCACCCGGCAGTTGTGCAGGAGTGTCCCCGCATACATGCCCGCTTCCACATCACCTGCATGCAGCGACTGATGCAGGAAGAGGTGGACCGCCCATGGATGGTGCGTCGCGTTGTCCGGCTGCAGGTGTTCGACATGCCACGCCGCCACGCGTTCCGCCAGGCGCATCCAGTCCTCGCGCTCATGCGACATCGCCAACCATGTCAGCGCATGCAGCGACGACAGTTCGCACTCGGTCCACACTTCGATCGTCTGGTGCAGTCCCTGCGGCACCAGCGCGCCGGCATCCGCCTGCACGCGCCGTTCATCTTCGGTCAGACGCTCAATCAGTTCCCCCACCTCGATCGTCGGGTCCGAGATCGCCGACCACAGCAGCACATCCGCTTCACCGGTGAGAGAACGTCGGGGTGACCCGCTCAGGCAGGGTGCAGGTATTCCGCTCGTCCAGCGCAGAAAAGCGCTGACGGCCGGCGTATGCACCATGGTCTCATCCTCAACAACCACGGGTTCGGCCAGCGAACGCATGTATATGGACCATTCCTCTGCCGACATCTGGGAGTTCATGAGACCTCCGTGCTCTTCACCCGGAAAAAGGATTGAGCCAAACGCCGCACCCGGCTATTGTGGCACTCATGCAGTTGAGGGAAGCGCTGCCGTCTCGTCTGATGAAGAAGACTTGTTTGTCCTGCGGCTATCACGGCCGTGCACTCCAGGGTGAACGAGGACTTTCAGTCTACCAGTGTCCCGCGTGCCAGGCGGATCTCTATGCCCGCCCGCCGCGGAGCTACGCGGAAATGGAAGGCCTCACCGAGCCCATGAGTTCACGCCCCGGCACCGGGCGACGCCTCTTCGCCATGACGATGGAGGATCTGGAGATATCACCCGCGCCGGTCACCCTGACCCGCCGCATCGGACGCATCTGCAGACGCATGCTCGTCAGGCTCTGCTGCCCGACGCACCACGCACCCCGCTCCAACCGGCCCTCCCGTCAGTCCGTCGAAGCCTCGTGACGGAGCTGGCCGCACGCCGCGGCGATATCCCGGCCCCGGCTCGCCCGAATATGCACGTTGATTCCCGCCTCGCGCAGGATCTCCTGGAAGCGGTGCACATCGCCTGATCGTGGGCGCCCGTATGGCAAGCCATCGACCTCGTTGTACCGAATCAGGTTGACGTTCGCCCTCAACCGTCGCGCGACCCGCGCCAGTTCGCGCGCGTGCTCCGCCTGATCATTCTCTTCGCGAAGCAGGATGTACTCCAACGTGATTTCCCGTCCGGTCTTCTCAAACCAACGGTCGCACGCGCTCAGCAGATCCTCGATCGTCGTGTAGTCTGCCCACGGAATCAGTTTCCGCCGCACCTCGTCATTCGGCGCATGCAGTGACAGGGCAAGCGTGACCGGTACATCCAGGTGTTCCGCGAGGCGCTCGATCGCCTTCGGTAACCCGACCGTCGAAATCGTGATCTTTCGCGCCCCGATCCCCATGCCCCACGGCGCGGTCAGCGTGCGCACCGCGTGTGTCACCGCCGCGAAATTCGCCAGCGGCTCACCCATTCCCATGAAGACGACATTGGTGATCCGGCCGACCTCCGGCATGCGGGCCAGCCGCCACACCTGTTCGACGATCCGACCCGCCGACAGGTTGCCATCCAGGCCACCGAGGCCGGATGCACAGAAACGGCAGCCCACGGGACAACCCACCTGGCTCGAAATGCACGCCGTCCGGCGCACTTCCGTCGGGATCATCACGCACTCCGTCTGACGCGCCGGATCCGGCACGACGCCCGCATCGTCCAGCGTGACCACCCCGTCCGCCCCAATCACGGGCAGCGATACGCTCGCCTCCCGACGCTCCGCTTCACCCTCACCCCATTGCACCAGCAGTTTCTGCGTTCCGTCCGTCGCCACCTGGTGCTGCAGCGTTGCACCGGACAGGAACGTCATCTCCGCCGCGAGTTGCTCCCGCTCCGCGGGCTTCAGGTTCGTCATGGCATGCGGATCGGCAACACCCTTGTCGTACACCCAGTCCAGCACCTGCTGGGCACGGAACTTCGGCCAGCCGCGCTCGACACACCACGTCCTGAGTGACTCCGGATCGAACTCGAAGATGTGATGCTCCGGATGCTTCACGAACCCATCCCATCCGCCTGCGACGGCGCACTCACCGTGACCGCCGTTGTGCCGTACAGCGCGGACGTGATCTCGGGGCGCGTGAACCGGATGCGTTTGTCCTCCGGCGCCACGCCCCGATCGCGCATCAGGCGCTTCAGCGTGGCCGGAAGATCGAAGTCGATGTCCTCATCAACCAGCGACTGCACTTCCAGTTCAGCATCGAAGTGCTCCACGAGGTAACGGCAGATCGCCGCCACGAGGTCCTCCGGCGCCGATGCCCCCGCCGTGATCAGGACCCGCTCCACACCATCGAACCATGCATCATCCAGCTCGCCCACATCGTCCACCAGCCGACCGGTCGTCCCGACGTTCTCCGAGATCTCGCGCAGCCGCTGCGAGTTGGACGAGTTCACCGACCCGATCACGATCGTCAGGTCACACGCCGGGGCCAGCGCGCGCACCGCGTGCTGACGATTGGTCGTCGCGTAGCAGATGTCGCTCGTCGGCGGCGCCTTGATCTCCGGGAACGTCTCCTCCAGCGCCGAGATGATCACGGCCGCATCGTCCGTACTCAGCGTGGTCTGCGTCAGGTACACCAGTTTCGTCGGGTCGTGGATCGTGAGGTGAGGTATGTCTTCCGGACACTCGACCACCTGCGTGGCCTCCGGCGCCTCGCCGCGGGTCCCGATCACCTCCTGGTGATTGGCATGTCCGATGAGCAGGAGCTGGAAACCCTTCTTCGCGTATCGGATCGCTTCCATGTGCACCTTGGTGACGAGAGGGCAGGTCGCGTCGATGGTAACCACACCCCGCTGCTCGGCCGCCTGTCGCACCGCCGGTGAGACACCATGCGCACTGAAGACCACCTTGCAGCCCCCGGGAACCTCCGAGACGTCCTCGATGAACCGGACGCCGCGCGCCTCGAACCGACCCACCACGTGCTTGTTGTGCACGATCTCGTGGTACACGTACAGCGGCTCATCCGGACACAGTTCCAGCAACTGATCCACCACGTCGATCGCCATGTGCACGCCGGCACAGAATCCTCGGGGATTGGCGAGCAATATCTTCATCACGATCCCATCTGAACGGTCTCAAGGCACCCGGAGCGCCGCGCGTCCGGGAACCCAAGTATAGAGCCGACCCGCTAGACGGACATGGGAACGCCGGCGCGGAGCGGAGGGGCCTTCCATGCGCAGGAACGACTCGGCACTCAAAACCCCGTCCCCCTCTCCCGGTTCCCATGTTCCGAACGCGACCACGTCCGGGAACCCCACCCCACGTCTGTCTGCGCCGCCTAGAACAGTCACACCGACGCCTCGTGAGCCGCATCCCGAAGCCGCGTTCGTGATGGCCCCCGTCGAATTGGAGAGTGAAGTGGACGGGGTCGCATCGCGGCCCCCCGGAGTCGTCCCACCCACACGGAGGCATACAGCATGAAGAAGCTCGAAACCACTGTCGCCGCGACCACTGCACTCCTCGCTGCCGCCGCCGGCGCCCACGCCGCCTGGGGGACGTTGACCGCAGACAACCACTATTCGTTTTACACCGGCTCTCCGGATGGCGTCTCGATGATCGGCCACAACGAACTCGGCACCGCCGGCGCGCCGGGCACGTACAACTGGAGCAGCGCGGAGACCTGGGAGTTCGAGGCGGGCGACTGGCTGTACGTCGCCGCCTGGAGCGACGACGCTGTCGCGCAGGGCTTCCTCGGTCACTTTGACATCGACGACCAGCGCATCCTCACAGGAGACGCCGTCTGGGAAGTCTTCGCCACCGGCATCGACCTCGATGACGGTGATGCCGCGCCCACATCAACACTCATCCAGCAGCAGGTCACGCTCGCCGATGCGAGTGACCTCTGGGACGCACCCATGGTGTACGAAGCCAATGGCGGCGGTCCGTGGAGCCACGTCTCCGAGGTTGATGACGACGCACGCTGGATGTGGGCGACCCCCCCCGACCCCGATACCAACACACTCATCGGCGGCGCCGACTGGGATGAGTTCCTCATCTTCAGGACCAGGGTCCCGTCACCGGGCGTGTTCAGCATCGCGGCAACCGCGCTGCTCTTCACAACTCGCCGTCGTCGCCCGACTCTCTGACTCTCTCGACCACTCTCCACAGCCATCTCATCCTTCTCGCCAGACGCTCACTGTCACGTGGCAGTGAGCGTCTTTTCCTGTTGGCATTCGGCAATTGGCATTGAGGCATTCGGTGGGACCGGGCAGCCGGTTGCCCAAATGCCTCAATGCCGAATGCCCTATATTGCCCCCATGCTCCCCGTCCAGCGCGCCAAGCACATCATCGAACTCTGCCGGGCCGAGCGCTTTGCGCTTGCCGGGGTGTGCGAAGCGCAGCCGTCGGATCATCCGGATGCGCTTCGTGAATGGCTCGCTGCCGGCAAGCACGGCTCAATGACCTATCTCGAAAACCACACCGACATCCGGATCGATCCGCGGCTGCTCCTCGATGACGCGCGCTCCGTCATCATGGTTGCGGACCAGTACGACACACGCACCGGACCCTCGGCAACCCATGAAGCCATTCCAGAGGGACACGGACGCATCGCGCGCTACGCCCGCGGCGACGACTACCACGCCTCCATCAAGAAGCGACTCCATCGCATCTGCGATCTGCTGCGGGAGACGTTTCCCGACGACGCTTTCCGCGCGTTCGTCGATACCGCGCCCATCTTGGAACGCGAGCACGCCGCGCGTGCCGGACTCGGATGGATCGGCAAACATACCCTGCTGATTCATCCCCGCCGCGGCAGCTATCTCTTCCTCGGCGGCATCATCACGACACTCGAACTGGAGTCACCCGTTCACCAGTCCGTGATCCCGGATCATTGCGGAACATGCACGCGCTGCATCGATGCGTGTCCGACACAGGCCATCACGCCGTACAGCGTTGATGCCAGCCGATGCATCAGCTACCTGACCATCGAGCGACGCGAACCCATCGATGCGCAGTTCCACGAAGCCATTGACGACATGATCTTCGGGTGCGACATCTGCCAGGAGGTCTGCCCGCACAACGCCCCCACTGCCGTCGGCCAGCGCATCCGCCTGCTGCACGACACCTACGCCCCGCGCCATTCATCACTGCCATTGAATGACGTGGTCCAGTGGACCAGCGACGACCGCAGCAGGGCTTTCCGCAAATCGGCGATGAAGCGCGCCACGCTCGATATGATGAAGCGGAACGCATCCATCGCCCTCGGGAACTCAGAGGAGATCGAACCATGATGCGACTCAACCTGCTGCTGCTGCTGCTGACCCTCACCACCGCACTCCTGCTGGCCGGATGCGCGTGCACAAGGTGTTCAACCACCACGGGACCGCTCAACGGACTCCCGCTCCTCGAAGGGCGCTGGGTCTCGGAAGATGGCCAGACTACGGAAACCTGGAACGTCATCGATCAGGATCGACTGACCGGCCGCGGCGAAACACCGGCCCGCAACTTCCATGAAGACCTTGAGATCACCATCGATGAACAGGGCAGAACCGTCTATCTCGCAAGCCCCATGGGTCGTCAACCACCCACGCCCTTCGTACTGATGCACGTGAATACGCGCGTCCATGACGGCAGTCGAACCGACTCCTGGACCTTCGAGAACCCCGACAATGACTTCCCCCAGCGCATCGTCTATGGCCTCGCCGGAGACCATCTGACCGCGACGATTTCATCGCTGGATGAAGAACGAAGGGTCTCATGGACATTCTGGCGCGCTGAGTAGCGCACAACGAGACACCCCCCACAGCCAGCAGTACGCCCGTTCTGGTATCCTTTCAGACCCTGAAAGGAGCCCCTGTATGTCTGTCAAAGCCGTCGTCGACCTGATCAACCAGCACGAGAAGGACGCCGTCCAGCGACTCGTCGACTGGCTCAGCATTCCGAGCGTGAGCACCGACCCCGAGTATGCACCGGATGTTCGCCGCGCCGCCGAGTGGTGCGCAGCGCAACTGCGCGAAGCGGGGATCAACGCCGAACTGCGCGAGACCGGCGGCCATCCCATCGTCTGGGCCGAACATGAAGGCGCGCCTGACTACAAGGGACCGCACGTCCTCTTCTACGGACACTACGACGTCCAGCCGCCAGATCCGCTCGAACTGTGGAACAGCCCACCCTTCGAACCCGTCATCCTCCCCGCCGATGGGGACGGTCCCGATACCCCGGGTGAACGAATCGTCGCCCGCGGCGCTGTCGATGACAAGGGACAGGTCGCCGCATTCCTCGAAGCCTGCCGCGCCTGGAAGGAAGTCGCCGGCGGCGTTCCGGTACGCATGACAATCATGATCGAGGGCGAAGAGGAATCCGGAAGCGTCAACCTCGAGAGGTTCGTCGAGAAGCACAGCGACACACTCAACAAGGCAGACATCTGCGTCATCAGCGACACCGGCATGCTCGGTCGCGGCAAGCCCGCCATCACCTACGGCGTGCGCGGACTGGCCTACACGGAAGTCATCCTGCATGCCGGTGATCAGGACCTCCACTCCGGACAATGGGGCGGCCGCTGTCCCAATCCGATCAACGAACTCACCAAGGTCCTCGCGCAACTCTGGGACGGCGACCGACGCGTCACCATCCCCGGCTTCTACGACAACGTGCTCGGACTGACTCCCGGCGAACGTGAGGAGTGGAAGTCGCTCGGTTTCGACCAGGAAGCAGCGCTCAAGCGCATCGGTCTGGACAGTGCTGCGGATGTCGGTGAAGCCGGCTTCTCAGCCCTCGAGCGCGAATGGGCCCGCCCGACGTGTGACATCAACGGCATCTACGGCGGCTACATGGGCAAAGGCGCCAAGACAGTCATTCCCGCGTGGGCCGCTGCCAAGGTCAGTTTCCGCCTGGTTGCCAATCAGGATCCCGATTCAATCGTCAAGGCATTCCGCGCGTGGCTCGATGACCACACGCCACCCGGGTGTCGTTGGGAGTTCCATGATCACGGCGGTGGCTGGCCCGGCAACGTCTCGACCGAGTCGAAGGAACTGGAAGCCGCCCGCCGCGCCATCGCGACGGCCGCCGGCGTCGAGAAGGCCGCGCTTATCAAGACCGGTGGCTCCATCCCGGTCGTCGGTCTCCTCAAGAAGGAACTCGACCTCGATACGCTGCTCGTCGGCTTCGGTCTTGACGATGATCGCGTGCACTCTCCCAATGAGAAGTTCGAACTCGAATGCTTCCGCATCGGCATGCGCACTCACGCGCACCTGATGGATGAATTCATGCGCATGGGTTGATGCGACTCACGCATCGCCCGTCGGTTCCATGTCATGCCCGCCCACCGGGTACCGACCACCTGTTCCCGTACGAAGACGACACCGCAGCCGCTGTCGGAGCGCCTCGATCTCCTCCGCCAGCCGATGCATCGCCGCGTCCGGACCATCGGACATCAGGTCCTCATGCTCGATGGGCTTCCCGAACTCAACCGCCACCCGCGGACCGAAGAGCCGGGGAAACGCTCGCTTTCGCGGCCACGCATCGAAGCACCCCTCAACCGCCACCGGCACCACCGGGCAGGTCGTCCGCTTCAGCAGCAACGCGACCCCGCGCTTGAAGGGCTGGAGATTGCCATCAAGCGTCCGCGACCCTTCGGGGAAGATCAGCACCGCCCCCCCCTGCTCGATCACCGAGATGGACGTCTTGATCGCCGCGAGATCGCCGCGATCCTGGTGCAGGGGCACCGCGTTGCATCCGCGAATCAGCTTCCCGAAGAACCGGTTCTTGAACAGACCGACCCGCGCCAGGTAGACGAGAACGCGGGGATACGCTGCGGACCCGATCAGCGGCGGGTCGAGGTGCGACTGGTGGTTCGATGCCACGATGCAACCGCCCGTCTCCGGCAGGTTCTTCTGTCCGAAGTATCGCGCGCGATAGAAGAGCGTGGCGAGCACCCACATCAGCCGCGCCCCCGCCGTCACCAGCAGGGACGGACGCTGGAATTGAATATTCTGCTCGGTCGCGGCCATCACGCCTCGACAGCGTGCAATTCGACAAGGCGCGCCAGTTCATCCACGACCTCGTCGCGGGTGAGATCTGAGGTATCGACCCGGATGGCATCCTTCGGACACAACAACGGCCCGACGCTGCGCGTCGAGTCGCGCTGATCACGCTCGATCAGTTCCCGTTCGATCGCATCCACGTCAACATCGATGCCCTGTTCACCCATCTGGTCCGCGCGCCGACGCGCCCGGACCGCTGCGCTGGCGTCGAGGAAGAACTTGACATTGGCATCATGGAAGACCACCGAACCCTGGTCCCGCCCCTCACTCACCAGCCGCGGGTGCGCCTCCCCGATGCGGCGCTGTCGCTCCACCAGCACGCGGCGAAGCGCCGGAAGGCTGGAGACCTGCGACACATTGGCTGCCACGTCGTCGGCTCGAAGCCGGTGCATGAGCGACTTGCCGAACGCGACCATGGTCGGGGGATCAGTGGCCCACTCGAAGTGCAGGTCGCTGCGGCGGACGAGTTCAGCGATGGCGTTTTCGTTACTGAGATTCACACCGCTGTCGATCGCGAGTGCGGTCGCGGCCCGGTACATGGCACCGGTATCAAGAAACTCAAGGCCGAGGCGAGCGGCAAGATCTCGTGCCACCGATGACTTCCCGGTTCCGGCAGGACCATCGATGGTGACGATGAGACGCTGGGATGCGTCATCAGGATCACTTCGATCAACCAAGACACACTCCCCAGCGGGCTCAACCGTTACTTCGATCATCATGAACTCGCGTCGTCTGTCACCTTCTCGATCAACGCACGCGCTGCGAGTATCGCTTCGACCGGGTCCTCAGTGCCGCGATACTCCAACGCAACAGTCCCCTCGTATCCTACGCTCGTCACCGCCTCGACACACGCTTCAAAGTCGTAGCCGGTGTGTTTTCCCGACTTGTCGAACTTGACGGTGGACGCATTGACGGCGGAGGCATACGGCGTCAGCGAGCGGAGATACGTCACCGGATCACCCGTCCCGCAGGCCGCTTCGAAGTCCGGGAACGATCCGATCCGGAATCCGCCGACCTTGCGGATCAGCGTCGTCATCTGGTCGGGCGTCTCCGTGATCCCCGCTTCCGGAATCAGCAGCAGGTTCATCTCCAGGCGCTCAGCCTGCTGCACCACCTGCTTCAGGCGCGAGATCAGGAGATCAAAGACCTCCTCATCCGTCTTCTTGATCTGACTCACCACACGCATCCCGACGCCGCTGCAACCCAGGCGATGTGCCACGTGAAGCACGCGCCCCATGCGCTCCAGGGCCTTGTCCACCGGCGCATCCGTCTTCGCGACCAGTGGCTGAGGGTCGTCCTCAACCAGCAGGAGACACGGACACGCCGCCTTGTCAGCCTCGTCACGCAGACGCTCAATCCGACGGAGATCCCAACCCTTCAAAAGACCAGTCGGAAGATGAAGGCCGTGCAACGACAGCTCGGAATGGGCAAATCGCGGCACCTCCATCATGTCCATGGGGGAGTCGCCACGCTCGATCAGACTTCGCAGGGAATTCACGGCCAGTGTCAGCAGCATCGCGCCGCAAATGTACCCGAACGGCGAACGTTCGCATACCCCGCCGCATCATGGATGATGAAAGGTTTCCCCGACCACCCAGACCCCCTCCGACTCACCCCATCCACCCGCCACGGAATATCAAAAGACGGCAGGCCGCGAAGGCCTGACCGTCTGGAGGGGAGAAAGATCGACTGCTCGCTGCCGAGTCAGTGATGAAGGCATTAAACATCGCTCATGACGGCGAATCAACCGCATCCGGGCCACTCAACCCAATTTGGTCCGAGAATGTCGCCCAACCTCACATCGGTGGCACCGCCCGCCTCACGTCGGTAGTATTCATCGCGCATGCGGCGATCAGCCGCCACACCCCCTCCTCATACCCCCGGGCGCCCTGCACATGAGCACACAAGCCGACTATCGATTCACCGAGTCTCACGAATGGGCGCACGCCGACGGTGATGTCGTCACCATCGGCCTCACACGCCACGCCGTCGACGAACTGACTGACGTCACTTTCGTCGAGATGAACGATGCCGGCTCCAGCGTCACCAGCGGCGGCTCCGTCGGCGAAGTCGAATCCGTCAAAGCCACCAGCGACGTGTATTCGCCGGTAGAAGGGGAAATCATCGAGGTCAACGAGGCGCTCGCAGACGACCCCTCCGTCCTCAACACCGACCCCTACGGCGCCGGCTGGCTGGTCCGCATCCGCACCGCCGACACCAGTCCTCTCAACGAACTGATGGACGCCAGCACCTACACCGGGAAGTACCCCGAGTAGACCGGCTTCCCCAACGGTCGAAATCCCACAGCGCGGTCGGCCAATCAGTCCGCAGACAAACGCAAACGAGCACCCACCCCGTACCGGGTGTGGACCTTGCATCACCCCAGGGAACATCGTCGAAGTCGATGATTCAGTGCCGAGACGTCGAGAAGAGCTACCACCTCGGTGACCGAGACGTCCCCGCACTCCGCGGCGTCACCCTCGACATCACGGACCCCGGCTTCTACGCCATCATGGGTGCCTCCGGGTCGGGAAAGTCCACACTCCTCCACCTGCTCGCCGGCCTCGACACCCCCGACAAGGGCGAACTCCACGTCTCGGGCCACTCCCTGCACACCATGTCCGAGCGCAACCTGACGACTTTCCGACGCGAAGCCGTCGGCATCGTCTTCCAGCAGTTCAATCTCATTCCGACCATGTCCGCGAGTGAGAACGTCGAACTCCCCGGCATGCTCGCCGGACGATCACGCAGTTGGCTCAATGAACGCAGTTCCGCGCTCCTCGATCAGCTCGGACTGGGAGATCGTGTCAGTCATCGTCCCGATGCCCTCTCCGGTGGCGAACAGCAACGCGTCGCTATCGCACGGGCCCTGCTCTTCGAACCGCCGGTACTCCTCGCCGATGAACCCACCGGCAATCTCGACTCACGCTCCAGCGCGGCCCTATGGGAGCTCCTCAAGGAGATCGCCTCGGAGAAGGAAATGACTGTCGTCATGGTGACGCACGAACCGGCCGCCGCCGCGTACTGCCGGCGCATCGACGTCCTGCTCGATGGCCGGATTCATGGACACATAGAAACGGATGGACTTGATGCGGGCGGTATTGCTGCTGAGTATCAACGCCTTAGCGGGCAGACGTAGCCGCACGGCGCTGCTCGCACTTGCAGTGGCGCTCTCCGCGTCACTCGTCGCCGCCGTCGCCTGCGCGCTCACATCGGTGAACGGCGCCATGGCGTTCCGCGTCACCGCCGCCCTCGGACGTGCCGACCTGCGTGTCTCACAGGTCGGCGAAAAGCGCTTCGGTGCCGAGATCCTCGATGTCATCAACGAACAAGGTGAACTGAAGGTCGCCGCCGCGAGACTTCGCGGCCCCATCACGCTCAAGCCGAAGTCGGGCGGTAAACAGACGACCATGATCGGCATGGGCATCGAGATCCCGCGCGAGTACGACCTCGTCGACATGCGGCTGGCATCCGGTCGACGTGTCGAGGGTCCGGGCGAGGTGGTCATCTCCGATCTCCATGCGCACCTGCTCACCGGAGCCGACGAAGACTCGTCAATCGATCCCGTCGCCATCGGCGACGTCCTGTCCGTCGTGCGCTGGGGCACGCCGATCGAACTCGAAGTCGTCGGCATACTCGAACCGGACGCCCTCGCCGCACTCTCCCTCCCGGGCGCCTGGGTCAGCCTCGATACCATCGAAGAGGTCACCGGTCTCGCCAATCAGTTGAGTGAGATCCAGGTACTGCTCAACGAGGAAGCGGACGCCGCGGCCGTCGCACTCCGCTGGGAGCAGATTCCCGCGATCGCGGAGTATGGCGGCGGTCAGAGACTGCTGGTGCAACCGACCGAGCGCATCACGTCCGGCATCAACGACTCCATGCGCGCGAGCAACTTCGGTTTCATGACCGCCTCTGTCGTTGCCTTCCTCGCATCGGCATTCATCGTGCTGACGGGCATGACCACCAATGTCGTGGAACGCCAGCGCGAACTCGCCATCATGCGCTGCATCGGCGCCGAGCGCAACCGTCTCGCCATGAGCCAGGTCCTCGTCGGTGGCATCATCGGCTTCATGGGCGCGCTGGTCGGTATCCCCCTCGGCATCTTCCTTGCATGGCTCATCGCCGTCCTCTTTCCGGAGCGCCTGCCCAACGGCCTGGCGGTGCCCGCGTACGGAGTCATCACGAGCCTGGCCGGTGCCGTCGGCGCCGGCATCATCGGCTCACTGTGGCCGGCACTGCGCGCTTCGCGCGTCTCGCCACTACGCGCTCTGAGCATTCGCGCCGAGCCGTCGAAGCGCGCTCACCTCCTGCTCATCACGATCATCGCCCTGTTCTGCCTTGCCGGCCACCTCGCCATTGCGCTCAGCTTCAATGACGGCCAGTCCCTCTTCTGGGCGTACATCTCGGCAGGTGTTCCGTTCCTGATGACCGGCTACTTCCTGCTGGGGGTGCCGATGATCGTGGTGATGGCGTATCTGCTCCATCGGCCGCTGTCATGGCTGCTCCGCCTGCCCCGCTCGACGCTCGTGAACTCCATCACCGGCAAGCCGGTGCGCAACGGCCTGACGGCCAGCGCCCTGATGTTCGGCCTGGCGCTGATGGTTGCGGTCTGGTCCACCGGCACCAGCGTGCTCAAGGACTGGATCGGCTCCATCGAGTTCCCCGACGCTTTTGTCCACGGCTGGCTTGGCCTCACCGAGGAATCGCAGGACAAACTCGAGCAACTCGACTTCGTCAGCGACACCTGCGCGATCACGCTGCACAAGATCGAGGACTCCACCTTCGGCGTCCGCGCCATCCAGCCCATCAAGACGACCTTCATCGCCTTCGAACCCGATCCCTTCTTCAGCATGACCAACCTGCACTGGGTCGAAGGTGACCCCCCCTACGCCGAGCGCCGTCTCAAGGAGGGCGGCGCCATCCTCATCGCCGAGGAATTCCGCACTGCAGGCAACTACCACGTCGGCGACACCTACACCGTGCAGCGCGAAGACGGGACCGTCGACTTCGAGATCGTCGGCGTCATCTCCTCGCCCGGCCTCGACCTCGTGAGCAAGTACTTCGACATCGGCAAGGAATACGCCGAACGCGCACTCCACAGCGTCTTCGGTTCACGCGAAGACCTCAAGAATGTCTTCGGCAGCGAGGAGATTCACCTCGTCCAGGTCGGACTGATCGGTGACATCAGTGATGAAGAAGCCACCGAACAGATCCGCGCTGCACTCGATAACTCGCTGCTCGTCGTGGGGTCCGGCCGCGAGATCAAGAACGGCATCCTCGAAATCGGGCGCAGCACCATGCACCTCACCACCATCGTCGCGCTCGGCGCGATGCTCATGGGGTGCTTCGGCGTCGTCAACATCGTCATCGCGGCCATCGACGCCCGCCAGTTCGAGTTCGGTGTGTTGCGTGCTGTCGGTGGGAGCGCCGGCCTGCTCATCCGCCTCGTGATTGCCGAAGTTCTGCTCATCGCGATCACCGCCTGCGTGCTTGGTACGATGATGGGTGTGCAGCACTCCATCGCCGTCGTGCGCCTCTACGAACTCCTCGCCGGCCTGCTCCTGCGCGTCCGCCCTCCCGCGATCACACTCGTCAGCGGCTGGTCCCTCACCATCGCCATCACGCTGCTCGCCGTCACACCGGTGGTGTGGAGGCTGAGCCGGAAGAAGCCGCGGGTATTGCTGGGTGCGGTGAGAGGGTAGTCTTGGCTTCTTGCTTCTTGCTTCTTGCTTCTTGCTTCTGGCTTCTGGCTTCTGGCTTCAAGCCTCAAGCTCCAAGCTTCAAGCTTCAAGCTTCATACCAATTCGACGAAGTCAGACAGATCCGCGCCTGGTTCTGATCCGAATGGATCATCAGCATGAAGAAGACCCGCCCAAGACACCCGCTCGATGTCGCGATGGTCAGCGGTGCTGTCTTCATCGTGCTCCTGCTGATTGTGCTGAGCCCTCTCGCGCAATCACGAAAGGCAGCTACGCCGCGGCCGACAACGCACCTCATCCTGCGGATGAGCGGTCCACCCGAGTGCTTCAGCGCCCTTGAGCACCCGAGCCATGGCTTCCTTCAAGAGGATCCCGACCAGGACTTCCACATCAGGTTCTTCAGTCGACCACTGAGCCACGGCGGCCGCTACGCCCCCACGTCGCGATACTGGAACTTCTCACCCCAGTTCCATGATCTGGGCAACCGACCACCCCCGAACCTGAAAGACCCGGCGGTACACGCCGCGATTCACGCGGCCCTCGTCCGCGACCATCAACTCCGCGGCATCAGGACTCCCCTCACCGCGCACTTCGCGAATGGCGTCACAACCATGGAGCAGACGCTCTACCTCGGCTACGCCATCAACACGCTCCTCTTCGGCACGCTCCTCATGTCCGGCTACATGACACAGAAGTTCGCCAGGCGTGCGTGGTACATGGGCCGACGTCATCGGCGACTCAATGCCGGACTCTGCCCCACCTGCATGTACAACATCACCGGAGTCGAGACCTGCCCGGAATGCGGCACTTGCATCGATCAGTACCGCTCCACTTGCAACCCTCATTTCGACTCCTGAGAATACTGATGAACTCAATCCTCGGGAGGCCAAAGATGCAGGCTCATATTCGTACTGTCGTGATCATCCTGTGCGCCATGTCCTGCCTGACATCGCCGGGCTGCAAGCAGGAACATCCGGATCCGGTCATCGGCGTCACGAATGAATATGACGAGCGCCTGGAGGAAGCGCGGCAGGAGGCCATTCAACGCTGGCCCGAGTTTGTCGACCACCTCAAGAACCGCAAGCCTAATCACGCCTACGCCGCGAAGTTCGGATTTGAGAGTTCGGATGGTGAAGTGGAGTACTGCTGGGTGCAGGTGTCATCCGTTTCCGGCAACCAGATCACGGGAACGCTCGACAACATTCCCGTGCACAGGATCGGGCTGAAGCAGGGCGATACTGTCACGCGATCCCTGGACGAACTGCAGGACTGGATTGTCGCAGACGGAACCAACATCATCGGTGGCTTCTCAGTACCGATCGTGTTGGAGGCGCAGGAGAGCGCTGCAGGGGAATGACAGATCCAACTCAATCGCAGGAATCACCCCAGCCACCGATGACCGCATTCAAGTCGTCGAAGTTCACAGCGCCATCGCCGAGCGTGGGCACCACATCGCCCACCGGCCCCGCGGTGCCCCAGTTGCCCAGGACGAGGTTCAGGTCGGCGAAGTCGACGATGTCGTCGCCGTTTACATCACCCGGGCAGTCGGGATCGATGTCGATGCCTCGAATCGTGACGACAGTTGGTTCGACTTCCGTGAAGAGGTCGATGTCGTCATCGAAGGACAGCGCGTTGCTGCCCGCCGTGGCCGCGCGCACGCCGCCGGTGGCACCGGGCGTCTGCTGCGTCCACCTCACCCAATATGTGCCCGGCGTCAGCACCACGCCCACGGGACCCTCGACAAGACTCCACGCAGGGAAAGCCGGAATGATGAACGTCGCCAGCGGACTCGACTCATCCGGTGCTCCGGCGCCATCATCGGGCATGAGTGTCCCCGTCAGGCCTGGGCTCGCGGACAGCGAGATCGCGTACGCACCCATGCAGTCCACCCGCCAGCCAGCAACACCCGTCACCTCGAAGGCCTGGTACACGGTGTAGCGGTCGTTCACGGTGTACGCCGCGGCGGCCAGATCCGGCTGGTAGATCATCTCGGAGATCCCCGTGTTCCCCATCGCCGAAGCCGTCACCACGGTCGCCATCACGCTCATCATCATCGTCTGCATGGTTGCTTTCCCCTCCCGGCGGGAATTGTGGAACCGGATCTCGTCAACTTACTCTAGCACGCCGATCGAGCGACTCAAAGGGTGATGACACGGGGGTCCCCCGCCCGCACAAAGCGGATAGGTACGTCCAGAGTGATCGCTCGTCGGCTGAATCAAGGTCGATCCCTTTTAGCTCACAAGCCGCAAGCTGGAAGCTATCTACCCCCTGAAACAAGGTAGATTACTCTCGCACCACCCGCTGAAAGAACAGTTCGACTTCCCCGCCCCGCGAACACCGTACGGCCCGCTGGCGTAGATTGCTCCAGCCAATGACCAGCCTCGCCGATAAGCGCTATGCAAGTGCGCAGCCGGTGGGGCTGTCAGGCGTTTTGTGTCCGTGAGCGTCATGATCCTGTTCGGTGCTGGAACACCGGATGGGGCACAGGAGAAGACTGACCTCGTGCCGAACTGGAAGGCCATCGGGCTTGCCCTCATCGGGATTGTCGTGGGGGCCGTGTTCCTCTACATCGTCGGGGGACAACAGGATGACTACGCGCCCGGATACCTGGTCGTCGCGGCGATCGGTGCCCTCCTCGCGCTCCCCATCAGCAAGGTGCTCACCGGTGAGGTGCCGTGGTACTCGCCGCACGCCTTCGTGCTCGCATCGCTCTTTCTCATCTACTGCGCGGCCCCGGTCGCCGTGGTTGCGGTGCGGATGGAGTCGTACCTGTACAAACGGCCTCTTTCTGCGGACGAGTTCTTCCAGGCCGCGGTAGTCAGTCTGACGGGCGTTTTCTTCTACCTGCTCGGCTGGCGTTTCGGACCGAAGAAGAAACGGATGCCCCGGGGGCTGGAGTGGTACTTCTCCGATACGCCCGAGGTGATGCGGAACTTCAACTGGATGGCGATCGCGTTCTGGGCGGTGGGCATCCTGGCCTGGACGTACATGTTCGCAGTCGGCGGCGGCGTCGGTGAAGCGCTTGAGAACATGGGCCAGCAGCGGCGGACGAACGTCACCGCCGCCGGCGGCACGATCTACCACCTCGCCAAGTTCGCCTATGTCGGCGCCCTGCTTTACTTCTCACGCAACGGGATCAATCCCATCTCGCTGGTGATGATCGGTCTGCTGACGGGCATCCTGCTGCTGCACGGTTCGCGCAGTTTCGTGGGCATCCTCTTCCTCGGTGCCCTGATCGTGTGGCGCTTCCGGCATACGGATCGCATCCCCATCACGGTGTGGATCCCGGCCGGGGCCTTCATCGTGCTTCTGTTAAGTTTCTGGGTGCTGATGCGCCAGACGGGCGGCGATATCGGTGAAGCCGTACAGATCTACAAGGCGGGCACCAGTTCGATCGGCGGCATCCTGCTGCAGTTCGTTCAGCCTTTCATGTTCTGGATCCACCTTGCGGAGGTGATCCAGGAGGTCCCGGACAAGATCCCGCTCCAGTACGGGCGGACATTCGGCACCGTCTTCTACATCATCCCCGCGTTTATCTGGCCCCAGCAGTACGAGCTCTTCGAGTCCGGCAGCCAGGTGTACATGGGCCACCTGATGCCGCAGCAGCAGGCCAACTTCACCCTGACGCCTTCCATCTTCTCCGAGTTCTACATCAACTTCGGCTTCCTCGGCGTGGTCTTCTGCCCCTTCGTCTACGGCTTTCTCGTCAAGTGGTTCCACAACGTGATGGTCGGCGATGAACGTCGCCGCTACCAGATCGCCTGGATCGTGTTCGCCGCCCTGGTCAGCGTCAACATGGTCCGCGTGACCAAGAACGGTGTGGGCACGATCATCTTCGCCTTCTACTTCTCGCTCCCCTTCTGGGCCATCTACTTCTTCAACCTGAAGTACCTCTTCAACCCGCCTCCCGCCGACCCCATGGACCTCGCCACCGCGCACCTCGATGGGTGGACGGATGAGGATGAGTGGCTGGAAGAGGATGAGTATGCCGAGTGGGCCGACTATGGCTACGATGACGTCGATCACGACGCCGTCCCCGCGAATGAGTCCTGACGCCTGAGCCGAGCCGCACCCCATGACCCTTCCCACGTTCATCATCGGCGGAGCCGCGAAATGCGCCTCCACCAGTCTGCACGCCTACCTTGACGAGCATCCCGAGGTGGGGATGTCGCGCCCCAAGCAGACGCATTTCTGGGACACCGACACCCTCTACTCCAAGGGCCTCGACCACTACGCCACCTACTTCGCCCACGTCACCGACGAGAAGGCGGTCGGCGAGACCACGCCCTCCTACATGCACGGACGCTACATCGCCGAACGCATCAAGACCGGCATCCCGGAGATCCGGATGATCTTCATCTTCCGTGACCCCGTGAAGCGCGCCTACTCCAACTACTGGCACGGCTACCGCAAGGGACGCGTCGTCGGGTCCTTTCGCGACGCCCTCGACAACCCCGACTGCCGACACTTCTGGGAACGCGGCCGCTACGCCAAGTTCCTTGAAGACTGCTTCGACGTTTTCGGCCGGGAGAACTGCCACCTCCTGCTGACGGAGCAACTCAACAAGGCGCCGCAGGAGACGCTGGAGAAAATCTGGAACTTCATCGGCGTCGACCCCACCTTCAAGTGCGCCATCGCCGGCGAACGCAAGAACACGCACCGCATTCCACGCTCGATGGCATTGCAGCGCTTCGCGTACGAACACCTCTCCGTGGCCGGCAAGCCCGAAGAGAACTCGCAGTACGACGAGGACGGCAACCTCGAGATCCACTTCAAGTACCGCCGCTTCTGGCGCGCCCGCAAGCTGGCCACCGGCGTCATCAACCGCTTCAACATGAAGGCCGCCGACTACCCGCCGATGGACGAAGAGTCCGCCCAACTCGCCCGCCAGAAGTTCGTCGAAGACAACCAGCGCTTCGCCGACCTGACAGGTATCGATATTCACGAGTGGTGGAAGTATGCGTAGGCATTCGGCACCTGGCATTGAGGCGCTCGGGGTTGAGCACATCGCACATTGTGGCCCGAGCTAATACCGTTGGCCGCACTCGGGGCAGGAGCCTGAACCACCGCTGAGATCATAGTTGCAGACTTCGCAGTGACCTCGCCTGGCGCGGTAGCGGCGACGCCCCCACCGCATTGCCCAAACCGCGGCTGCCGCCATGAGCAGCAAGGTCATCAGGCTCGCCCCGCCAGCGAGCAGCAGAGAGATACCGTCGTGCAACAATGCGCCGGGCCCGAAGTGTACAACCAGTCTGCCGCCGGCGTGGGCTGCATATCGCTCAGGGAGAGCCGGGTCCATTGAATACCGGTTCGTGTCGCGCTCCCGAACCAGAGCATCGTGGATTGCGGCCTGGACGCTGGGGTCATCATTGATGCGCCAGGCGGCGTTGTCCGGATCGTCAAAGATGTGGTGACGAAGGTCCCACTCCGCACCTCTTGGCGTCCAGGGACCGGCGTAGTCTGGACCAGCCGCAAGTCGCAATCGCGCCGCTGTCACATCGGGCGACGGTACATATTCCTGATCTGAAGCGACCCAGGCTCGGACCTCATTGGCTTGGTTGAATTCGACGACCACTTCGATCCACCAGGATCCGGCCCCGTTCAAGGAGCGCCATGGTTTCACGAAAATCGCTGTGTGAGCAAGAAACACCAGCCACAGAGCAATCGCGATGCTCCCCACCGTGATTGCAGTCCGCGCCCGCATGATCTCATCGCCTCTTGATCAATCCAACGAGCCCGAATGCCTCAGTGCCAAGTGCCTACCCCTACTGCACCAACCCCTGCGTCAACCGCATGAAGGCTGTTTCCAGGTTCACGCGCTCTTCGGTGAACTGGACCAGGCGGAAGCCGGCGTTGACGAGCCGGTTGGGGATGTCGCTCACGTTCGTTGACGAGGCATCCTCCACCGCGATCTCGATGATGTAGCGGGCGCCTGCCGAATGGTTCACCGGCTGGTCGTCCTCTTCGATGCTCACGCGCGTCACGCCCGGCATGCCGTGCAGAAGCTTCGCCGCATCCTGCGTGCGCTCCGCGACTGAGATGTGCAGGATGTGCTCCACCTGCGCCTTGCGCATGATCTCCTTGACCGTGCCGCTGAAGATCAGCTCGCCGCGCTCGATGATGCCGACGGTATTGCACAACTCCGAAAGCTCGTGAAGGATGTGGCTTGAGATGATGATCGTCTTGCCCATCCGCTTGAGTTCCTTGAGCAGTTCGCGGATCTCGATGCGGGCGCGGGGGTCAAGACCCGATGCCGGCTCGTCCATCAGCAGCACCTTCGGGTCGTGGAGCAGCACACGCGCCACGGAGAGACGCTGCTGCATGCCGCGGCTCAGTGAATTCACTTCCGCGCTGGACTTGTAGTTCAGGTCCGTGAGGTCGAGCACGTCCGCCACCACGCGCTTGCGATGGGAGCCGTGGATGTTGTAGGCGGCCGCGAAGAACTCCAGGTACTCCGTGACGACCATGTCCTCGTACGCACCCATGAAGTCGGGCACGTATCCGATTCGCGGCCGGATCTGCCGGTTCTGGTACCCCACCGTCAACCCATCGATCATGGCCTGCCCGCGCGTCGGCTTGAGCAGGGTCGCGAGGATCTTGATCGTCGTGGTCTTCCCGGCGCCGTTGGGGCCGATGAAGCCGTAGCAATCCCCTTCCTGGATGGCCAGGTTGAGGTTATTGAGGGCGACGAGGTCCCCGTATTCCTTACATAGATTGATCGTCTCGATCATCGCCATCTTCGGCATCTCCGGAGAAGACCGGTGGGTTCGGCTCAAGCGGGTAAATCCAACGCACGACAGTTCGCCCCTCGTTCTGAAGCGGACGACCGTCGACGGACATGGGAATCGGACCAGCGTGCCCCTCAAGCTGGCCGATGACGATGAGGCACGGCTGCGTGAACCACTTGCCGAGGTCCCATCCGTGCGTTCCTCGGGTCATGACGCGCTTGCGAATCGCATCGGGACCCGTCTCAACGAAGTCCGGGGGCTGCAGCACGGAATGCAGCGACAGCGCGGCGTAGACGTCACCCGGGCTCCCCGCGGAACTGGACGTCGTGTTGTCAATCAGACCGCCGCGAATCGCCTGGGTGAGAACGCGCGAGAGTCGCTCGAAGCGCGCCTGTGAACTGTACCTGATGTCCCGGTCAGGATCCTCGAAATCAAACTCGACGTCCGGCCCCAGCGTCTGGCCGAGTTGCCACGCCCACGAGTCCGCGAGCAGGATCCCGGTCCTGTCCTGATTGCGCTGCCGCTTCCAGTCTTCCGATGACAACTGGCCGCGGACATAGATGATCCGCACGTCGTGCAGTTCGCCCTCGAAGCTGTGCGAGAAGGCGCCCTGCAACCGGCCGTCCTTGTCGATACGGGGCGGATTGTCCGGGTTCGGCGCCAGCATCCCGTCCATCATCGGACCAGCCCAGTCCACCTGGAACTGCTTCATCGTCGAGCGCGTGGGCACGCGCACGCGATCCGGTCGGTTCGAGGCGATCGCGTACGCCCGTGCATCCGGGAAGGCATGATTCTCCAGTTCCAGTGGGTTCGCCCACGGCTGAATCGACTGGTGCAACTCGGTGTCGTCCTCATCAGTCCCCACCCGGACAGACTGATCGCCGTATCGCGGCAGCAGCACGCCCACCCACATGCGCGCCCGATCGACATCCTGCCCGTACACGTGGTCGTACAGCGTGAGGTGGGACCCCGTGATGAGACTCGGACGCATCAGCGTCGCGCCCATCCACGCGACCGCCGTGAAGACAAGTGAGATGCCGACAAAGAAGATCCACGCATGACGCGCCCAATGGTACGCCTTGAGGAACGCGAACCCGCCGGGGCCGGCAATCACCCAATAGAGCCCGAAGATCACGAGAGCGAGGAGCACGCCCAGACCCGCCGTCCGGCTACGCGCGATCTCGGTCGCGATGTCCCGGTCCGCCACCGTCTGATCCGGTGTGCCGCGCACCTCGTAGCGCTCGAGATTGCCGCGCTCATCTCGCTTGGGATCGGGCACGGAGAAGCGGTTGCCCAGCAGACGATGCCAGAACGCGTCCGCCCGCAGGTGCGATCCGGCGGCCTCTGTCTGAAGTCCGACGAAGGTCACCATGCCCGCGCCCACCAGTCGCCGCATCACGACACAGCCATCCGGTCCACTCAGCAGCGGTATCGCTTCGGCGCGTTCGGCATCCGGATCGGCACTGAAGGCAAACAATGGCACGGGCTTCGGGAACGGTTCATCCCGTTCTTTCAGTGACTTGGTGGTCAGCAGGTCGCGGTACTCTTCGAGGTCCGCATCGTTGATGGTCAGCAGTGTCGCACGGGGCACGAGGTCCGCGAGGCCGTGGGGCGTGCCGAACCATGCCTGCCCGGGATGGCGCAGCAAGACGATCAGATGACCGCCACGCTGCACCCACTCGCGCAGTGCCGAGCCGCGGGCGTCATCGAACTCCGAAGGGCTCACCTGGTTGACGATGAGCACCTCGTACGGCGCCAGGCCCATCCACCGATCCGGAAGGCGCATCGGATCCAGGCCGGATCTCAGCTTGATGGGCTGGTGCTGCGTGACAATCGTGTCCTGCAGGAACAGGGACGGGTTGGTGTACTGCTCAAGTCCACGCACCCGCTTGCGCTGGCTGATGTCCTCGTGAATGATGCCGATGAGGCGGTCGACCGAGCCGCGATTATCGAGCGTCGAGTACACCTGCACCTGGTTGTTCTGACGACCACCGGCCTCGATGCGGGTGGATGCAATGCGCCGACCGACACCATTCTCCGGATCGTCGCCATCCATCTCGTGCACCGTGACGGTGAAGTAGTCGCCCTTCTGGAAATCCGGCGGCAGCAGGCCGTACACCCAGAAGTCCTCGTAGTTCCCGGGGGTCAGACCGCGCCAGACCTGCTGGAGCACGGTGTCGCCATCGGGGTCCGGGATGTGCAGTCTCAGCACGACATTCCGCGCCTCGGCCCGGGTGTCGGCCAGTTGCAGCCGCAGGCCGAAGTAGTCGCCGGGCCGCAGGGCATCGCCGACGCCGAACTGGGCCACACGGATCGCGACCTCCGAACGCTCCGGGCCGGTCTGCTCCTCCTCTTCGGCCGATTCTGCGCCCTCATCCCCGAAGAGTTCGGCACCGGGGGCCTCCGGCGTGGCAGACTGGCCGAGTGCCGCGGGCGCACCGATCACGCCCAGGATCAGGAGAAGGCATCGAACTGCTGTGAGAAGTGTCCGGATATCCACCGGGGAAGTATACCCGCATCAAGTCCCGGATTCCCCCGACCGATCCAGAGTGCATGGGTGATCCCGGACTCGAACCCGCCTACCTGTTCGCGAACGTGGTCGTCATCGGTGCCGCCGTCCTCGGGATCCTCTACACCTTCGCCTTTCGTCTGGATGAGGAAAAGACGTTCCACGGCATCAAGGTCGAGGCTTTCAAGACCCGCCGACAGCACGACATGCGGATCGAGCAACTCCGGAGGATGAGGTCCGGGGAGGAAGTCATGCTGGATGAGAGCGACATCGTCCCCGAGGAAGAGGTCGAGGCAGCACGCCGGGACGGGACGTTCGGACGTTTCGACAAGTCCGGCCCCCCCGGAGTCGAGATGGCCGAAGATGTCGAACCTCGGGCCGCCGCGTGATCGACGGCCGGCCGGCTCAGGCGAACCGATCCCTGGCGGCCACCGCCAGTTCATCGCACCGCTCGTTCTCAGGATGATCGCTGTGTCCGCGGACCCAGTGGAATGACAGGGTGTGAACCCGTCGCAGGTCGTCGAGAATCTTCCACAACTCGACGTTCTTGACCGGCTTCTTCGCCGCCGTTTTCCAGCCGCGTTTCTTCCAGTTGTCCATCCACTCGTCGAGTCCCTTCAGCACGTACTGGCTGTCGGACCAGACCTCGACCCGGCTCGGCGCCTCGAGTGCGCGAAGGCCCTCGATGACGGCGGTGAGTTCCATGCGGTTGTTGGTTGTTGGCGATTCACCACCCGACGCCTCAACAGATGCATCGGTGGTCCGAAGAATGTACGCCCATCCACCCGGACCGGGGTTGCCTGAGCAGGCACCGTCGGTAAAGAGCTGGACTTCCGGAAGTGAGTCACTCATGGTGACAGAGTGTAGCGGGATGAGGGACGAGGGACGAGTGACAGACATGCACTCCCCGCACCCCGCTCCCCGCGCCCCGCTCCCCACACCATCAATCCCACCGCTCCCAGTCCGGGACGTAATGCGGATCATTCGATGTTCCCACCGATCCGATGCGCTGTTCCGGATGCACGAGCCAGGAGCGCTCCGCCGGAACCGGTACGACGCTCGCATCCGCCCGCGCCGTGACCGACGCCGCACCCGCATGCCGAAATGCAGTCGTCGGCGAGAAGTTTATCGTCCACGAACCGCCACCGGAGTACAGCATCGGCGGGTCCAGCAGCGCATTGTTGGCCGGGGGCGAGCCGGGCAGCAGCGTATCCGCAAAGACGAAGAGCGACGTCGGCTGCCGGACATCCGAGATCCGTTTCCAGCGCTGACCGCCGATGGTCCAGTTCCAGCCCGGTGTCTTCGGTGGACACAGGTAATAGCCGTTGTAGCCGTACGTCGATGTGATCGTCCGCGCCCGCCCCTGCGCCCGGTAGCTCCCCCACGGCTGACTTGGACACTCGAAGACCGAGCCCTCGCGCAGCCCGTCGCCCATGTACGGCGCCAGGAAGCCACGCCCGTAATCCACCTCCTGCGACACGTTCCCCGCCGACCCCCACCAGTACCGCGCATCGCCGGTGCCCACGTCCGACGCATCGGTGTACGCCAGTGGCATGGCGCGGTCCTCGTAGTCCTGCGCATAGAGCGACCATGCGTAAATCAATTGACGCTGGTTCGAAGCGCACATCGTGGTGCGCGCCGTCTCACGCGCCCGACCCAACGTCGGCAGCAGCAGACCCAGCAACACGCCGACGATCGCGATCACCACCAGCAGTTCGACCAGCGTGAAACCGGCACGGAACGTCACACCCCTCACGCGCCACCTCCCGTGATATCGGCCGCCTCACCAGCGCGCAGCACATCGAACAGCGCACTGCGATCCGCGCCATCCACCATCCCGCTCCCGTCAACATCACGCGCACCGACGCCTGCATCCCACGCATACAGGTCATTCGCATCCACCCCACCGTCTCCATTCACATCCGGCTCCAGCGCCGGCACCAGGAGACCGAACGCCGTCAGCCCCCCCGGACCGATCGTGTACATCGTGTCACCGACGACCGCCGCACTCCCGCCCGCCGGCGCAAAGTGGTCCAGCACGAACCCCGGCTCACTCGGATCGGCATCCAGGTCAACCAGACGCAGGTCGGTGTACGGCATGAATCCGCTGGAGGCTGCCGGCGACCCGGCATACGCCAACGTCATCCCACCGGCGGACACAACCACCGCCTGGTGCGTCCAGCCACCCATCGACAGGAACTCACCGCTCTCGATCACACCGTCACCATCATCAATCCACGAGTCAGTGGCCGTATCCAGGACCAGCGTCGCAGATGTCGTGTGGTCCTCGAAGACCTGCAACGACGGCTGACTGCCGAACCCGGGAATGCCCGTCGACAAAACAACACGCCCATCATCCAGCGGTACCGGTATCGACTGCGAACGATTGCAGGCGACCGACCAATGCAGCGCACCTGTCGCCGCATCCAGTTTCACGAGATTTGCACTGTCGAGGGCGCCGAAAAACGCATACGTCGCGGCGTACACACACGTCTCCCCGTTCGCTTCAGCAATCGCAACGCCTCCGTAGAATCCCTCGTCAATCACGTTGGTGAAGGTCCACAGCGGCGCGGGGGCGGAGGTTGCCGCGGCATCCCACGCCCGGATACTGCCCGGTTCAAAGAAATTCGGATTCCCGGCATCCGCAACGCAGACCACGCCGTTCCGGTACGCCGGCGAGTTCCCACTCGACGCCTGTCCGAGACCGACGCTCCACACGACATCGCCGGGTTGCCACGGATTGAGCGCTGCATCAAACGTATCGATGTTGATGCAGTACAGGCGCCCGCCGCCGAAGAGGAGGTAGCCGTCGTAGTCGGTGATGAAGAGGCGGTCGGCGGGACCGAGATCGGTGGTGATGACCGGTGATGCATTGACCACCGGTTTCTGCAGCGCACTCGACCACAGTGGCGAGCCGGTCTCGAAGTCGAACGCATCGACATCGGATCCGGACGCCACGATCACCGCATCATGCTCCACGTCGATTACGGGCGTGGAGAAGGAATTCAGAAAGGGCGACCCGATCGGCTGCATCCACGCAATCGACCCGTCCGTGCGATCAACCGCCAGCACGAACGCATCACCATCAATCCGCGCTGTCGCACAGACCCGGTCCGAACTGACCACGGGTGATGCATGCCCGATCCAATCGATCGCCTCACCACCATCCGTCTGTGCCAGAGTCCACGCCGGACTCGTGAGCGCGATCGACGGCGCAGGGACATGCGCCACGCGCGCGCCGTCATGGCCCAGGTGCGTCCAGTCGGCGCGGGCGAGGGCCGCCGCGCTCGCGAGCGAGATGATGCAGAGAGTCTTCATGCAAAGCGCCGGGCCGCCGCGAGGCGACCGGGCGTGAACCGGATCAGCGCGACTCCTCCAGGTGGCGCTGTTCGGCCCTGTTTCTTCGTCCCCGGATTGCGACACCGAGCAGGAGTGCCAGGGCGCTCGCAGGCGCGGGTACGCTGACATCCGCGAAGCCATCGATCTCCGGCGTCACCCCGGAGCCGATGGGATTCGTGATGCGCACGTACGACACTTCGGAGAGGCCCACGCTCCCGATGTCGACGCCGGCCCCACCACCCGATCCGTTGTAGGCATCCACGATTTCACCGATGGTCAGCCCCGAAGCATCAAAGGCGGGGTTGACCGGACGCGTGAAGTCCGACGGCACCGATCCTGCGACCGTCGGGAACGCCTCGGTCGTATCGCTGTAGCCCAGCGTGGGATGTGCACCGTCGGCGGCGACTCCACTGATCACGAAGAAGTCAATGCCGTCAGCCGACACCTCGATCACGCCGCCGTCCGCAAAGAGGGTCGCCGGTGTGGTCGCCTGCCCGTTCGGATAATCCGCGTCGAGATAACCGGCATTCCCGAAGACAAGCAGGTCGATGCCCCACGGGTTCGCCGGGTCATTCAGCACCGGTTCATCGAAGCGCACCGTCAATGAACCACCTTGACCAACCGTCACAACCTCATCCGCGCCGAACGCGGACTGGAAGGGCGTGACCGCACCGCCGAAGGGTGAAGTCGGTGACGTGAATCGGGTTGGTTCACCAAGTGAAGTCATGGGCTGGTCGAATCCCGGCGAGACACCGGCACCCGGAATGTAGGAGACCACGGCATCGGCATACGGGTCCGCCGCGGCGGCATACGCCGTCGCCGCACCCACCGATGCCATGACACAGCATGCGCGCATGGCGCGCCCAACAACATCTCTCATCTCTTCCTCCGCTCTCGTGAAATCCGTGCCGGTTCGCGCAGCACGACTCCCGTGACGTGTTTCGAAAGCCGTCGCGGGGGTCTCCGGCGCGCTGTCCTCTGGTGTGGGAGCCACCTTCGGGCCGCGGGCCACCCATTGCGCGAGGGCACCTCATCAGGTGTTCGCTGGCAGGTCTTCCGGCTCAGGTCCCGACGTCGCTCGCCTTCCCATTTCTCCCGGTATCCGGGGAAACAGTGGCCTGTGAGCAACGCCTCGTCCCATTACGGCGGCGCGTCCGCGGCGGCTTTTCACCGCACTTCCCTATTCACCGGCACCCGCAGGCACCGGAACCATTGAACAGCCTCAGCATACTGGCGTCGAAGATGAACGCAAGAGCGCCAGCGGGGCTGACATGTCCCGATGCCGAACGTCGCTTCACTCCGAATGTTCAGAGGCGTCGTCGACCTGCATGGAGAGTGACCGCCCCTTCAGGCGCGCCTCCAGGTGCAGTCCACTGGCGCGCACGATCTGATCCACAACCGCAAGCCCAAGACCCGCGCCATCCACGGAAGCAGCCGTCTCCGGCCTGCGATAGAAGGGCGTGAACAGACCAGGAAGTTCCTCTGATGTCAGCGTCACCGGGTTGTTTACGACAGTGATGCCGCGCGCTCCCTGATCATCGACAGGCGTGATCGTCACGGCGCCACCCTCCGGCGTATAGCGAATGGCATTCTCCACGAGGTTCCGAACGATCACCTCGACGGAGTCCGTCGTGCCGCGAAGCACTGCACCGTTGAGTTGCACATCAACGTGAAGCCCGCGCTGCGCGATCAGGTCTTCGTAGCGTGCGACACAGGACTCCACGATCGGTTTCACGGCGACGTCATCAACCCGTCCCGAGGCGCCTGCCCGCCCCCGACTGATCATCAGCAGCGAATTGACGAGTTGTTCCATCTCTTCACCAATCGCCGCCGCCTCGCGCAGGGCGTTGTCAGCCGATGCGGGATCGGGCCACCGGGTCGCGACCTCCAGCGTGGTGCGAAGCTCAGCCAGTGGTGTGCGCAACTCGTGAGCCGCCGCCCCGGCAAACGTGCGCTCGCGCTCCACGGCGCTGCGCACCCGATCCAGCATCTCGTTCAGCGCGTGATACACCGGGACGAGTTCTCTCGGCGCATCCGTGTCGTCGAACTGCTCCGGATCGGCCGTCGTACCGTTCACATCGTCGATCCGGCGCGTCAGGGAACCCAGCGGATACAGTCCCCACGACACGCCACCCCACACCAGCAGGGCGATCGCGAGTCCCACGGCAACTCCCACGCCGCCGATGACCCACGCCAGCGTCGCCATCGCATTGTCGACCGAACTCCGAGGCACGGCAGTACACACCACGAGCACCTCGGTCTCAGGACCCAGCATGGCAAGTGGTGTCTCATTCTCGGTATCCGGCGGCTCTGTCGTGTTCACATCCACCTGCGGCTCAAACGCCATCCAGATCGCGCGTCCCGCTTCGGGCCCTGGCAGTTCGACATCCCGATACACGGTTCGACTCTCAATCACGTCCTCAAGCCGAGGCCACGGCGAAGACAATCGGCCATACCGACGCAGGCTGTCCCCTGCACTCGAACGAAACTCGCTGAAGGCACCCGTCACCGCATGCGTTGCGCCGGCGTCAATCTCCAGTTCCAGTTCGATGAAGTTGCCTTCGCGCGACACCAGCGCGGCGAGTCCCTCGGCGCGCGCCTCGAGGCTGGCATCAAGCTGAGTCACAAGGTTGCGCGCTGAGACCCGGTAGATGGCGATGCCGCCGACCGCCAGGATCACCATCGGACCGACGAGCAGCAGAACCAGCAGGCGTTGACGAATTGAAGTCATCCGACCGGCTCCCCGAGTACGAAGCCGACCCCCCGCCGCGTCCTGAGCAGTTCCGGCGCGCTGCCTCCCTGGATCTTGCGCCGCAGCGTGCAGATGATGCGATCCACGGCATTGCTCATCGGGAAGTTGCCTTCGCCGTACAGATGATCCTCGATCTGCATCCGGCTGACCGCTTCGCCCCTGCGAAACGCAAGGTACTCGAGCAGTGCGTATTCGCGCCGAGAAAGATCGACGGGCTCGCCGTCACGCGTGACGGACTTCGCCGCGGTATCGATGACGAGCGGTCCGACTTCGATGTTCGTGTCCTTGCTGCCGTACTGGCGCCTGACCAGCGCTTCGATGCGCGCGGTGAGTTCATCGAATGCAAAGGGCTTGACGAGGTAGTCGTCGGCCCCCGCGCGCAGGCCGCGAACGCGATCCTCGACACCATCGCGTGAGGTGAGGATGAGCACGTGCACTTCGTTGCCTTCAGCCCGCAAGGCGGCAAGCACGTCGAGGCCATCGATGTCCGGGAGCATCAGATCGAGGATGAGCACGTCATATGCATTGTGCCGCGCGTAGCGCAGGCCGGCCTCGCCATCGGGCGCGGCATCGACGCCGTACCCCATGCGCTCCAGACCCTCGGTCATGCTCTCGCGCAGTCGCCTGGAATCTTCGACCAGCAGCAGTCGCATCATGCGCCTCCATACCCGGGACCACCTCAACCATACCACCGCACAGGGAATGCGGAAGCCCTGCGTCCACTCTTTCGAGGCGGCGTAATGCAGCCGTCATCAAGGAGGAACCGGCTGGACGTACCCTCCATGACGAGGGCAGGAAATCAGGGGACGCCGAGTCCCGGCTTCCCGTCCCGATAACGGGTAAGCGCTCCAACACTTGCCCGAGAACCCGTCGGAACATGGATCCGGCGGTGTCGTCGGCGATCGTCGTTCATCCGGCGGTCGTCGGCTTCCATACCGCCGATCGGATGCAGTCCGCTCAGTCTTCATCCAGTTCATCTTCAAGATGCAGATCGTCCATGGACCAGAGGATCACGTTGCTGGCTTCGGCCGTACCCTCATCGAGCACCTCCTGCTGATTGTGTGGTGCCACGTGTCCATCCACGAAACCGAAGTGCGCCGTTCCCGTTCGCGTCAGCGGATTGCGCGAGGCCGTCGGGTGGCGGTACCACGGCACATACGAACCAATGTCCTCCGCGGTCACGCCCAGCAGTTCCGGGGCGCGATCCTCCCAATCACCGCCAAAGGACGTCGCCGGTGGGCCGTCCCCACCACCGAAACGCTCGCCCGGGTAACCGTCACGACCCGCATGCGGCGCCGTTGCCCACGTGGTGTCGGCAGACTCGGGGTCCGTCGCACGCAGACCCCATGCCTCGACCATGAGGATCAGTTGGGCCGCGGCGGGCGCCGCCTGACTGAACGCGCGCCCCCAATCCCCTTCTGACGGATCGAGTCGATTCTTCCCCGGTCGCCACGCCTCGATACCGCCACCCGGCAGCGCGGTCCACGACCCGGCCGAAGCCGCCCAGAAGTTCATCGTGAAGGAACGATCTCCCCCGACATGAGAGGGGCAGACAAGGGAGCCGCCGGAGAGCGTCGGATTGCTGGCATTGCCGGGTGCGGGAGGTCGGTCCACATCGGTCAGATAGCGACCGAGACGATGCTCGTCGTACCAGTGCATGTCGACGCGGCCGGTCGCCGGATCCGGCGCCCCCTCGAGAACGGGCGGATACAGGCCCCCGTAGTCTGAGGCGTACGCTGTCAGCGCGATGAGGTTCTGTCGAAGGTTGCTCGCGCACTTGACATTCCGCGCCGCATCGCGGGCGCGTCCAAGTGCGGGCAACAGCACCCCGATCAGGACACCGATGATCGCGATGACCACCAGCAGTTCGATCAGCGTGAAGCCCGATTTCCGATATGCAGCCACCTGAACCACAAAGCTTCTCCAGGGGGCAAGCGCTCCGACTCCAGTATGAGCGAGGATCAAACCGGGTCAAGCCCGATATCCGACAAATTCCCTGACATTGCCTGCGATGATGGCTATCATCCTCACTCGCGTCACATCCCCCCGGGGACAACTCCAGAACAGACCAGATGCCCTCCGTGAAGAAAAAGGCCACGAAGAAGACGTCATCGACCACACGAGCGAAGACCCGCCGCGTGTCGGCCGGGGCCGGGAAGAAGACCGCCGCGGCCCGCTCCGAGCGCATCCGCGCCATCCAGGTGCGGGGGGCCCGTGAGCACAACCTCAAGGGCATCGATGTCGCCATCCCTCACGACCAGTTGATCGTCGTGACGGGACTCTCCGGCTCCGGCAAGTCCTCTCTCGCCTTTGACACCATCTTCGCCGAAGGACAGCGCAAGTACATGGAGTCACTCTCCGCGTACGCCCGCCAGTTTCTCGATCAGCTGCGCAAGCCCGATGTCGAAGACATCGAGGGACTCCCCCCCACCATCGCCATCGAGCAGCGCTCCAGCGGACACAACCCACGCTCCACCGTCGCCACCTCCACCGAGATCTACGACTACCTGCGACTCCTCTTCGCGCGGTGCGGCGAGCCCACCTGCTGGCATCCGACGAAGTCGAAGAAGGACGGCACCGTCGTCGAACGCTGCGGCCAGGTCATCTCCGCCTCCAACCCGTCGCAGATCACCGACGCCGTCGCCGCCATGCCGGAAGGCTCCCGCCTCATGGTCCTCGCGCCGATCGTCGTCGCGAAGAAGGGCTACCACCGCGATGTTCTCGACGACCTCGTGCGCCAGGGATTCGTCCGCGCCCGCGCCGACGGCGAACTCGTCGATCTGCGCGAAGTCCTCAAGGATGAAGGCGAGAACCCGCTCAACCTCGGACGCTACGAGAAGCACACCATTGAGGCCGTCGTCGACCGCATCGTCGTCAAGCCCGATGCCCGCCAGCGCCTCGCCGAGTCCGTCGAGACCGCGCTCAAGGCCGGCGCCGGTGTCGTCGTGATCTCCGTCCAACAGGATGACAAGTCATGGTCCGACACCACCTACAGCGAGAAGTACGCCTGCGCCGATCATCCCGAAGCCGCGCTCGCCGAACTCGAACCGCGCGTCTTCTCCTTCAACTCACCCTTCGGCGCCTGCCCGGACTGTGACGGCCTCGGCAACCTCATGGAGTTCGACGAAGAACTCGTCATCCCCAACGATCAACTCAGCCTCAAGGAAGGCGCGCTCGCCCCCTACATGAAGAACCAGCCTGTGCGCGTCTGGTTCAATCGCCGGCTCCGCAAGTTCTGTCGCAACTTCGGGCTCAGCTTCACCAAGCCCGTCTCCACCTTCCCCGCCGAGATGCGCCAGATCCTGCTGCACGGCACCACGAAGGCGCAGGCCAAGGCACACGGCGCCAGGTTCGAAGGCACGATCCCGCAGATCACCGAATGGTGGGGCACCACGGAGAACGAAAGCGTCAAGGAATGGCTCAGCGGCTTCATGACGCAGACGCCCTGCCACACCTGCCACGGCATGCGCCTGCGACTCGAATCGCTCTGCGTCCTCCTCGATATCGAACACCCGCTTCCCAGGGATGTCGTCGACCGCCGCGCCCGTCTCGGCATCACCCCCGACCCTCATCGCCTGAACATCGCGGACTTCACGCAGCTCAGCATCACCGAAGCCATCGCGGTCATGGACTCCATGAAGCTGTCGAAGGAGCAGCAGATGATCGCCGAGCCCATCGTGCGCGAAGTCCGCGCCCGCCTCGGCTTCCTCGCCAGCGTCGGTCTCGACTACCTCTCACTCGACCGCAAGACCGCCACGCTCTCCGGCGGCGAAGCGCAGCGCATCCGCCTTGCCACCCAGGTCGGCTCCGGCCTCGTCGGTGCCTGCTACGTCCTCGACGAACCCACCATCGGACTTCACCAGCGCGACAACGATCGCCTCATCACCACCCTCCGACACCTCGCCGACATCGGCAACACCGTCATCGTCGTCGAACACGATGAAGAGATGATCCGCGCCGCCGATCACCTCATCGACATCGGACCCGGCCCCGGCGTCCACGGCGGACGCATCGTCGCCCAGGGCACCGTCGATGAAGTCTGCGCTTCCGATACCTCGCTCACCGGCGACTACCTCTCTGGAAAGCGCCGCATCGATGTCCCCGCCAAACGCCGCAAGCTCAACGCGAAGAATGCCATCACCGTCAAGGGCGCGCGCGAACACAACCTCTGCAGCATTGACGCCGCCTTTCCCCTCGGCGGCATCGTCTGTGTGACCGGCGTCTCCGGATCAGGCAAGTCCACGCTCGTCAACGACATTCTCCTGCAGGCCGCCAAGAAGGAGATCGTCGGCAGCCGCGTCAAGCCCGGCGCCCACACCCGCGTCAACGGTCTCCACCGCATCGACCGCATCATCGAGGTCGACCAGTCCCCCATCGGACGCACACCCCGCTCCAACCCAGCAACCTACACCAACCTCTTCAACGACGTCCGACAGGTCTTTACCAAGACCAAGGAAGCGAAGATCCGCGGCTACCAGCCCGGCCGTTTCTCTTTCAACGTCAAGGGTGGTCGCTGTGAATCCTGCCAGGGCCAGGGCGTCAAGAAGATCGAAATGCACTTCCTGCCGGACGTCTTCGTGGAATGCGAGGTCTGCCGCGGCACGCGCTACAACCGCGAGACGCTTGAGATCACGTACCGTGGCAAGACGATCGCGGACGTCCTGAACCTGACGGTGGAAGAGGCGTGCGGCTTCTTCGAGAACCACCCGAAGATCCTTCGTTTCTCGGAATGCCTGCGTGACGTCGGCCTCGAGTACATCCGCCTCGGCCAACCCTCGACGACTCTGTCGGGCGGTGAAGCGCAGCGCGTGAAACTCGCGACCGAGCTCGGCAAGACAGCCACGGGCCATACGCTCTACGTCCTCGACGAACCGACGACCGGTCTGCACTTCGAAGACGTGCGCAAGCTCATCAGCGTCCTCAACCGCCTCGCCGACGCCGGCAACACGCTGGTCGTGATCGAGCACAATCTGGATGTCATCAAGGGCGCCGACTGGCTCATCGACCTCGGCCCCGAAGGCGGCGACGGCGGCGGCACGATCGTTGCAAACGGAACGCCGGAGGACGTCGCAAAGGTGAAGGCGAGTCACACAGGACGATACCTGAAGACGATGCTGTAGAAAGGAGAGACGAGGGAATAGAGACGAGGGAATAGTGACTCTGGTCCCTGATCACTGGTCACTCTTCCCTGATCACCTCCCTACCTCTTCTTCTTTCGTCCCGTTCTTCCCACCGTCGACCTTGCCCCGCCCGGCTTCTGGGTCGCGCGCTTCGGCTTGCCCGCCACCAGCGCATCCAGTTCACTTCGCTTCACGCGCCCGTCGCCGTCCAGGAGGCTCGGATTGTCACGCAGCGCGTTGATCTGGTCGCGCAGGCGCGCGGCCTTCTCGAATTCAAGCCCCTCCGCCGCCGTCAGCATCTCCGCCTCCAGCGATTCCAGCATCTCCGAAACGTCGAACAACTCCTCGCTCGACTGCACCGCGGCACGCGCCGTCTTCCGCGCCTTCAGTTCGTCTTCGATGCCCCGGCGGATCGCCTTCACGATTGTCTCCGGTGTGATCCCGTGCTCTTCGTTGTACGCCAGTTGCTTCATACGGCGACGCTCCGTCTCGTCAATCGCATCCTGCATCGCCGGCGTGACCGTGTCCGCATAGAGAATCACGCGGCCGTTCACATTCCGTGCCGCCCGCCCGATTGTCTGGATCAGGCTCGTCTCATTTCGCAGGAAGCCCGTCTTGTCCGCATCGAGAATGCACACGAGCGACACTTCGGGCAGGTCCAGCCCCTCGCGCAGCAGGTTCACGCCCACCAGCACATCGAACTCACCCTCGCGCAGATCGCGCAGGATCTCCAAACGGTCGAGCGTGTCGATCTCACTGTGCAGGTACCGCACGCGTACGCCCTGATCATGCAGGTAGTTCGTCAGGTCTTCGCAGAGACGCTTGGTCAACGCCGTCAGCAGCACGCGCTCGCCGCGTTCGGCCCGCACCCGACACTCACCCAGCAGGTCCGCCACCTGCCCCTGCGCCGAACGCACCTCCACCTCCGGATCCACGAGACCCGTTGGACGAATCACCTGCTCCACCACGTCGCCGTGGGTCCGCTCCAGTTCGTACGGACCCGGCGTCGCGCTCACGTACATCACCTGCGGCACCATCGTCTCCCACTCCTCGAACGTGAGCGGGCGATTGTCCAGCGCCGACGGAAGGCGGAAGCCGTGCTCCACCAGCACCATCTTGCGCTGCCGGTCGCCGTTGTACATGGCGCGCACCTGCGGCAAGGTCACGTGACTCTCATCGATCATCATCAGCCACTCATCACCGCCCGGCCCCAGCCGGAAGTAGTCCAGCAGGCAGTACGGCTTCTCGCCCGGCTGCCGCCCATCCAGGTGACGCGAATAGTTCTCGATCCCGGCGCAGTAGCCCACCTCCTGGATCATCTCGAGGTCGTACTTGGTTCGCGCCAGCAGCCGCTGCGCCTCCAGCAGTTTGCCCTCGCTGCGCAGGTGCATGACCTGCTCATCCAGTTCCGCCCGAATGCCGTCCAGCGCCTGCTTCAGACCATCCTCGGGCATCACGTAGTGCACCGCCGGGAAGATGTGGAACATCGTCTCGTCCGCCAGGACCTCACCCGTCAGCGGGTCGATCAGCGCGATGGAATCGATGTCGTCGCCGAAGAGATCGATACGCACCGCGTACTGCTCATACGCCGGGTACAGCTCGATGACGTCGCCGCGAACGCGATAGCTGCCGCGTTTGAAGTCGATGTCATTGCGCTGGTACTGCATCTCATTCAGCGCCATAAGGAAGTTTCGCCGGTTGATCGTCGTGTTCACCGCCACCGTCAGTACCCGCTCGCGATACGTCAGCGGCGAACCGAGGCCGAAGATCGACGATACCGATGCCACGATGATGCAGTCCGGGCGTGACAGCAGGCTGCTGGTGGCCGCGAGACGCAACCGGTCGAGGTCGTCGTTGCGGCTGGCATCCTTCTCGATGTAGATGTCGCGTTGCGGGATGTACGCTTCGGGCTGGTAGTAGTCGTAGTAACTGACGAAGTAGCTCACCGCGTTGTTCGGAAAGAGCTCCTTCATCTCTTCGTAGAGTTGTGCGGCGAGCGTCTTGTTGTGCGACAGGATCAGTGTCGGGCGCTGCATGCGCTGGATGACGTGTGCCATCGTGAACGTCTTGCCGGTGCCCGTTGCGCCCATCAACGTGATGGCGGGCTCGCTCGCATGGAGGCGCTCGACAATGCCGTCGATCGCCGCCGGCTGGTCACCGGTGGGCTGATGATCAGACTGGATCTCAAACTGCCGGTCCGTGATCTGCATGCGTGTGTCGCTCAGGCGGTCGGCGCCGTCGCCGGCTCGTTGAGGATCCGCTCGGCGTACGAAACCATCGCGTCACGCAACTGCTCGAAGGAATCCAGCACGTACAGGATCGGCTGGTAGTGATCGATCTCGAAGGCCGTATCGCACACCCGCTCCATCTCGAAGGGACGCCGGTCAACATCCTTCGACTCCAGGGCATGATGCCCTTCGCCCTCAGACGAAATCAGGCCCGAGCCGTACAGCTTGATCTTGTTGTCTTCGTGGATCAGGCCGAACTCCACCGTAAACCAGAAGAGACGCGCCAGGCGCTCGATGTGTACAGGATCGTTCGTGTGCAATGCCGCCTTGCCGTACGTCTGAAGGAACTCCGCAAAGACCGGATCCGCATGCAGAGGCACATGGCCGAAGACATCGTGAATGATGTCCGGCTCAGGCAGGTAATCCATCCGCTCCTTCGGACGCACCGTGATCGTCGTCGGAAACTGACGCTGCGCCAGGAATGCAAAGAAGGACTTCGCAGGGAGGTAACCCGGCACACCATGACTCGACCAGCCGGTGTACCTGTTGAGGTTCGCATTCACTTCGCTCAGCTTCGGTACCTGGCGGTCATTCAGGTTGATGATCCGCGCGCCCTCCAGGAAGACGTTCGAACCGTACTCCGACAACTGCTCCATCCGCTTGCTGAAGAGATACCCCCACACCTCGTGGTTCTCTTCCGTGTACAACTCCCAGCGCTGCGTGATCTTCATCGTGTCAATGTCGATTTCGGATGGCGGAAGATCCGCGGCACGGTCCGCCGCCTCCTGCGCGAGTTTCGCCTCATCCGAGTCGATCACCGCCGAGTAAATCCAGCCCTTGCTGTTGTCTTCCTGCATGCGCGCTGCTCCACCATCAAAGATCTGCTGAAACCACACCCCGATGTCCCATTATACCCGACCGTGCCCCCCACTTCCTGCCTTACCACCAGCGTGTGCCGTGGGACAGATCAAGTCCCACGATCGGGGCGATGAAGGTCAGAATCGGCCCGATCACGATCGCCAGCAGGCCCGTCAGGACCACCGAGCCGCCACGCTGCGCCAGGTCGACACCCACTCCCAGCAGCACCAGCTCGTCATACCGCGACCGCACGCGCAGGAACATGAACTCCACCACTTCCGTGATCGCCATGAAGACCACCGCGAGTGCCACGAACGTCAACGGATTCCGACGCAGCAGAATCGATCGGAAGTTCAACACCAGCGTGCACGCCGCCAGGTACCCCAGTGCATACGCCCCCACCACCGTCACCGCATACCCCGACTCCGTCGGTGTGACGCGCGTCACGTCAGCCACCAGGCCGATCAGGAGACACGCGCCCGCGGCGTGCGCCGAAGGCGCCCACAGTGCAATGAACACGGCCAGCAACGGTGTGAACGCCGGCGCAATCGCGAGGTGACCCAGTTGGAACGTCTCCCGGAATCCCACATCCAGACCCGCAAAGACCCACAGCAGCACCGCAAAGGCAAACCAGTTCATGGCGTTGCCTCCTCGCCGCCGTAACGACTCGTTCGCAGCACCACGTGACGCACCCGACTCAGATCAAAGTCCGGCTCAACAACCACCGTCACCCACAGGGGGTTCTCCAACGGAGTCACCTGCCGCACGTGACCCAGCACCAGCATCTGCGCACTCACCGGCCAGTTGTCATCCGACAGGTGCACGATGTTGCCGACCTCCACACCGCTGTTCGCGGCGATCTCCTCCGAGACATACGTCCCATCGCCCGCAGCCGTCAGGTCACACCGCGCCGCCATTGCGAAGGCCTCGGGTGTCACTTCCCCCTCGGGCAGCACCAGTGCCCCGATGTATCGATGCTGACCGACGCGTACGCGGGGATCGTTCGCGAGCAGTACGGTCGAGATCGCGGTCTGTGCTTCGGTGACGATGCCCACAAGGTGCTGCGGCGCCTGCCGCGCCGTTGCCACCGTCTGGTCCGGCACGACCCCGGCGCGTTTGCCCTGCCTGACAAGGATCGCGCCGCCCTCGAGATCCGACCCGATGCGCGGCGCATCGAGCAGCAGCGTTTCGTAATCCTGCAACGGCGCCACGCCACTCTGCAGCGCCGTCACCTGTGCTTCGAGCGTCTGAATACGAGCCAGCGCACGCTCGTACTCCGCGCGATAGAAGTCACGCTGGCGCCGCAGTTCATCCGGTTCAATCGCCGGCCGCCGATCTTCACCCTTCCGCGCCATCGAAGCCACGGCGGAAGCCGGGCCTGATACCGGGGCGACGAGTGCCAGCACAGGATCGCGAAAGACAGAGAGCCAACCGGAGTACCGACTCGGAAGCAACACCATCGTCAAACATGCCGCACTCGCGAACGTGATGAGAGCCTGCGGGGTGGGTCGTCTGCGTGCCATGCCTTCAGCGGATGTGACGCATCAGTGGTCCATGCTGCTTTCCAGCGTGTCTTTCCACTCGTCGATGTTCTCAAGGAAGATCGCGGTGCCCGCCGCCACGCACGTCAACGGATCCTCGGCAAGGCGCACTTCCATGCCGGTCGCATTCTGCAACACGACGTCCAGACCACGAAGCAATGCACCGCCGCCGGCCAGCGTGATACCGTTGTCGACGAGGTCCGCCGCGAGTTCAGGCTCGGCTCGCTCCAGGGTCCGCAGCACCGCTTCGACGATCGCGTTGACCGGTTCCTGCAATGCTTCCCGGATCTCCTCGGACGTGATGACCGTCTTTCGCGGCAGACCGGAGATCATGTCGCGCCCCCGAGCCTCGATCGATGTTTCCTCACCCACCGGTGCCGCCGATCCAATCTGGATCTTGATCCGCTCGGCCGTCTGCTCACCGATCATGAGGTTGTATGACCGCTTCATGTGACTGATGATCGCCTCGTCGAGGTCGTCACCCGCCACACGTACCGACTCGCACGTCGCAATATCCGCCAAGGACATGATCGCGACTTCCGTCGTTCCGCCGCCGATGTCAACGATCATCGAAGCCGTCGGCTCGGCAAAGGGAAGGCCGGCGCCGATGGCCGCCGCGATCGGCTCTTCCAGCGTCCACACCAGCCGGGCGCCCGCATTGATCGCCGATGTCTCGACCGCCTGCTTCTCCACCGTCGTGATGCCCGAAGGCACCGCGATGACGACCCGCGGCCCGATCAGGCGCGACCGCCCGTTCACCTTGCGGATGAAGTACTGGAGCATCGCCTCGGTGATCTCGAAGTCGGAGATCACGCCATCCTTCAACGGGCGGATGGCTGTGATGGAACCTGGCGTTTTGCCGAGCATCTCCTTGGCGGACCAGCCGACCGCCTGGCCGCTGTTGAGCACCTTGTTCGTGCCCTTGTGCACCGCAACTACGCTGGGCTCGTTCAGCACGATCCCCTCGCCCCGGACACAGACCAGGGTGTTGCAGGTGCCCAGGTCGATTCCCATATCGACGCTGAACCAGGAAAGAAGGCTGTCGAGGATCACGGGCTCACGCCCTCCGGGATACGAGGAGTATGGAGGGCCCGCGCGCAGCCGCGGCGATCCCTGCCGATTCATTCCACATCGTACACGAACTTATCGAACCTTGAGATTCTGCGCTCGGGGGTTGGTGGGTGATCCGATGGCCCCCCCATCCGGGCCAGACTGATTGCCCGGCATCAGGCAACCGGCAGCCGCGTGTCACAGATGCCCATACCCACCGCCCCAGAGAGAGCGGAAGCTCCTCAGAATGTATGCCGAAGGCATGAGGCTCACGCCCAATGCCGAATGCCGAATGCCCAGTTGATTACTGCTGCTGGATCTTGAAGACGTCCATCGGCTGATCGCTTCCGCTGACGGCCTGAGCCGCCTGGAAGACGAAGAAGATCGCTGCCGCGAGGCAGACGACGGCGAAGAACATCAGACCTGCGTAGACGTTCAGCGCGGGCTTGCGTGAACGCTGCGATCCGGGCATCTGCATGCCGAACTGGCTCATGTCGGTGCTCCTTTCAGAGGTCCGGATCGGATCAGAGGGTCGTTGCCATCACGAGGTCGCCCTCGCGAACGCTCACATCGCGGCCGAGGAAGTCGACTCGGCCGACGGCCTCGTTGAGGTCCACGCGCTCGATGATGAGGGTGGCGAGGAAGCCGTCCCGCACGATGTTGAGCTTCATGTTCTTCCGCAGGCTGTCGTTGGAGCCCGCATCGATGCTCGCCAGGGTGATGCCCTGTGCGTCCCGCTCGACACCCGTGACGCGGGCCCGGAAGCCATTCGGGGCGCGAAGGATCACGTTGTCATCGCCGGAGGCGATGGCCGAGCCGCCGGAACGGAGCCGGTCCAGCTCTTCACGAGCCTCCACCAACTGCTCCTGGAGCGCCCGATTGGTCTCGTCCGCCACTTCGAGGCGACCCTCGAGGTCGCTGATGCGGTCGACCAGTGCAATCTCGTTCTTCTGAGCCGCGAGCTCCCGCTCGCGAAGGAGCCGCAGTTCATCGGCGTGCTTGTCTGCGAGGAGTGTGATGGTCTCGACGGTCTTGGCGGCGTCCGCGACCTGGGTCTGCAGGCCGGCGTTCTGAAGCTGGAGGTCCCGATTGCGGGCCAGCAGGCCCTGCTTGTCGGAGACCAGTTCGCGGTTGCGATCGATCAGGTCCGCGTTCTGCTCGTCAAGCGTGCGACGCTCGTCCTGGGCGGCCGCGGTGATGCTTGCCTGCTCGGCGACCAGACCGCTGATGCGACCTTCGGCAACCGTCAGGTCGTTCTCAGCCTTCTCCAGCTTGTCCAGAATGGATCCGGCGTTGTACGTGTACGCGATCGTCAGGCCCGAGAGCAGGACAGCAAGGACGGCAGCGACGACGACAAGGAACTTCGTGACGATATGCACGGGGCGAACTCCCCTATCTGGTTGAACGGACGTCGGCCCTGCCGAGTCCTGAATGCCTGGTTTCACCACCTCAACGGCGGTATTCACGTGAATGATGTGGATCCGTCCACACGGTTGGCCGGAAGTGCCCACTCACGGGCCTGATGGCCGGGCGGGCGTCATCTCCTCAACGACCCGCTACGCTCAATTCACCGCCCCGGATCCCGCAATTCGGGAAGCCGGGAAGCGGAATGGTAACGAGTTTGTTCCGGAGCGGGAAAGACCCAACGCCTTCTGTGGGACTTTTGATGGGGTCGGTGGTTCCGCAGACTCCACTCGTCAGCGAACCGCATCCACGATCGCAGCCGCCGCAGAGACCCTGACAGATTCCGACTCATCGTTCAACATCGTGTCCAGCCGCGCAAACGAAGCTCCATCCCCGATCACCCCGTACAGCCGTGCCACCTGGGCCCGCACCGCAGGATCCGTGTGCTCCCGGTATGTGTCCGCCACGAAACGACCATCGCGGAACCCCATCTCCGCCAGCGCCTGAGACGCCGCGAGGCGAAGCTCCGGCGGATAGACATACGTGTGGGTTGGATCCGTCAGACGCTCGTAGCTCCCCGTCTCAGGTACATCCTGCTCGACGATCTCGACAAGCTGACGTGATGTGTCGCGGTTCCCCAGTTCGCCGATCAGCCTCGCCGCAAAAACCGCCGCTTCGACACCCTCGCGATTCTGCGGATAGAGCGCCGCGCGGATGTGATGGACCGCCTCGCCCCGCCCCAGCTTGAACATCGCGTTCGCAATCTCCAGACGAAGCAGACGATCCTGCGCCGAATCACCCACCGGAACCATCTGGAGCGACTCGTCCAGCAGACCCGCGGCACTCGACTCACCCAATTCACCGAGGACGAACGCCGCCTGACGCCGCACCATGGGATCGCGACTCATGATCATCCGCGACAGGGGCGTCGGATCGACCTCCAGCCCGTTGATCCGCATGCCGTAGATCGCCGCCGCCCGCACCCGCGCATCGGGATCACTCAGCAACGGCCTCAAGAGCGGCGCTGATGACTTCAGGCCAAGCCGCCCCACGACCGTCGCCGCCACCGCACGCACACCCGGGTTCGGATCCTCAATCGACGCCCGGGCCACCGTCTCAGCCCGACGAGGTGCGCCCGTATACCCCTCCAGAGCATGTGCCCGCAGCAATGCCACATCCGAAAGGGCCGCCTCCGAGAGCACCGTGATCGCGCGCTCACGCATCGCCGAGCGGGTCAGGCGCGACTCGTATCGCGATGCGTCAGGCTCCGCGGCGTCAACCGCCACTTCAACCGTCCTCGCCGGCCCCTCCTCCCCGACCGGCCGGGACCCCAATTCAGGATCACTCTGGCAGGCGACGAGAAGCGCCGAGGCGCACAGTGGCGCCAGCGCGGTGAGCAGGTTGCGGGACGTCTCGGAGTGGTTCATGGCTGTTCAGGCTCCTTGCTGTCTGACTCCATCGTGCCATCGGCGGGCGTTGCTTGAGTCGCCCGACCGGGTGGGCGGCGAAGTGCAGCCGGAAAGAGTAGCAGGAGTGCCAGAGCGCAGGAGATGCCGACCACATTCCCGGTACGAGCGTAGAGCGTCGACCGTTCACCGGCGACCGGAATTCGGGCATACATGACACCTGCCGTCCGGGCTGGCTCCTCGACTGGAACGTGAGAGCCGCCCGGGGCGATGAACTGACTGATCCCCGTGTTGGACGCCCGCAACACCGGCACCCCCAGCTCCGCCGCCCGCCACCGGGCCAGCAGCGCATGGTGGCGGCGACCCGCATCTGACTGACCGAACCAGCCATCATTCGTCACGTTGATGATCAACGACGCATCCGGATCCGGCGCGGTCACGAGCCTCCGGCAGACCGGGCTCACCGTCGCCTCGAAACAGATCGGCGTGACGATCCGGACTGTCCGGCCATGACGCGTCCGCACATCGAAGTGCGCCGGCGCTGTCCCCGCATCGAGATCGAACGTCATCCCCGGCGCCCCGAGCGAGAGCAGCGCCTGTTCCAGCCAGTCGAAATGCGAGATGTACGGCATCACCTCGCCGAAGGGTGTGAGGTGCATCTTGTCGTACCGACTCGCCACATCACCCCCCTCGATCAGAAAGACGCTGTTCCACGTGTGCGCAACACGCACCTCTTCATCGACGTACTGCGGATCATCCACCGCAACAGAACCGACGAGCATCGGGATGCCAAGTTCCTCCTGGAACCGAAGAAGTGCTTCGCGCATCCGCAGGAAGAAGATCGAGTCCGGGAAGGCATCAGCAAGGCCGCCGACATCCGGCGACAGTGAGTACCCCGGGAACATCGTCTCCGGCCACACCACGAGATCAGGCTCGTACTCCAGCACGTCCGCCGTCGCCTGGACCGTATCCTCGAAGAAATCGATCCGCTCCTCCAGCATCCAGTCGACCTTGTTACTCGATGGCACGTTCGTCTGCACCACCGCAACCACGATCGAATCCTCTTCGGCAGGTGGCATCCACGGAATCGAGGTCAGCGCCGTCGCCACGACCAGCATGCCGACAAACGACGCCGCTCGCACCCCCCAGCACGCCCATCGACGCTTCGCCTCGGCGCCGCTCAGCAGCAGTGCCGACAGCAGCACCACGATCAGCGACACGCCGTACACCCCCGACTGCGACGCCAGCCACCGCGCTGCGCCGGACTCGATCGTCGGGTGCGCCACCATGAACCACGGATAGCCGTAACCGATGACCTCGCCGCGAAGAAACTCCAGTCCCGTCCACAGCACCCCCGCGACCAGCCAGTCCGGCCACTGCCAGCGCCGCCTGATCCGCGCCGCAATAAGCACGAAGAGCGCCGGATACACCGCCATGATCAACATCAGCACCGGCGTCCCCATCGCCGTCACATCCAGCAGCCACCAGTGATGCAGGAGCCACAGCGGCAGCGTCCCCAGAAACACCCCCAGGCCCGCCCACCCCGGCCGCTTCGTCGACCACGCCAGCCACAGCAGCGGAACCGGCGACAACATCGCCAGCGGCCATACCGAAACCGGCGGAAACGACAGACCGAACAACACATCGAACACCGCCGCGGCGACGAGAGCCATGAGCATCGATCTGGAAGCAGAGGCCGTCATGGAAGGAGCTTGTGAGCTTGGAGCTTGGAGGTTGAAGGTTGTCGCAAGCAAGAAGCGAGAAGCCAGAACCTACAAGCTGCAAGCTACAACCTACAAGCCAAGCTACCTCTCCTCCTTCTTCATAATGAACAGGTAATTGAACCCACGCAGGAAGAAGTTTCCCTCCACGGCGGCCTTTCGCCAGTTGCCTCGCTTCAGCTTCTGGTTGTGGCGGACCACGGAGATGATGTCGACGGGCTTGAAGTGCTGCCTCAGGATGGCAAAGAGCTCAAACCCGATCGGCATGAAGGGCTGACCCTTGCGAAACGAATCACTCACATAGAGCCCCATGTACCGACGGTTGCGCATCACCCGATGAATCTCCGCGATCACCTGGGCCATCGCCTCGTAGTAGGGTCGCTCACCGGCACTCGTATCCACGGCATCCAGCCTGCCGATGCAGCGGGGATCATCCGAATACTCGACATGCGTGGAGTAGGGTGGATCGATGAATACGAAGTCAACCACCCCGTCCTCCACCGGCAGTTTCCGCGCATCAGCGCGGAAGATGTCCTCACGTGTCGGCTGAAGGTCATAGCCGAGCACGCGCCGGTTCAGGTCACGCGCCACGTCAATCGTCGTCCCGCCCCCGCACATCGGGTCAACGATCAAGTCCTTCTCACGTGTATAACGCTGCAGCAACTGCCAGATGACCCAGCTCGGCGTCGCGCCCACGTAGTTCTTGTCACCCTGGATCGCGTCGCCGTAATGCTGGCTCGGGTACTCCCAGAGCGTCGTCGGGAAGACATGCAGCGGCGGCTTGCTGAATCCCTCGCGACGCCGCGGCTTCCGGGACGGTGGCTTCTTCTTCACCGCGCTCCACTCCGGGCTTCCTGCGCCGTCAGGGCCTGGATCACCGACTTGCGGGCGCTCGCCAGAGGACCCGGCAACCGCGCCCCCGCCGCATGCTTGTGTCCGCCGCCACCCAACTGCTGGGCGACCAGGTTGACGTCCACCGAGTCCTCACCCCCCTTGGAGCGGAAACTCGCCTTCGCCGTGCCCTGCTCCGTCTCGATGATGACCGCAGCCGCCCGGACCGTCCCCACCATGCGCGGGAGATCCGCGAATCCACCCGCATCACCGATGTCCGCCTCCGCCTTGAGGAAGTCCTCCTGTGAAAGCGTCATCACCGCGATGCGCTCGTCATCGAAGTACTCAAGACTCGCCAGCGCCCTTTGCATGAGCGCGAGTCGGGCCGGACGATCGTTCTGCTCGACGATCTCAAAGATCCGCTCGTGATCGACACCCGCCTCCAGCAGATCGCCCGCGAGGCGGAACGCCGCCGGTGAAACGTTTGAATGCCGGAACCAACCCGTGTCCGTCGCCAGCCCCACGTACAACGGCTCGGCAATGTCGATCGGCAGTTGCGTCGCCGACTCGACGCCCACGATCAGGCAGCACAGCCGACCCACGATCTCACACGCGGCCGCCGCACTCGTCTCAATCACCCGCAGGTCCGCTACGTCCGGGTCACCGTGCGCATGGTGATCGATCAGCGCCGTGGTCGCGTGCCGCGGCTCCAGCCAGTCGTGCGCCTCCATCAACTGCGACCATGAACCGGTATCCAGCACCAGCACCGCGCCGATGTCATCCAGCGGTGCCTCGTCCCAGCACTCCGGAGCCTCGTAGACCACCGGCGTGTGACCGACCAATTGGTCGAATCGCGGCGACCAGTTCCCCGTATACACCGGGAACGCCTCACGGCCCGCGTGCTGCAGCGCCCGCGCCACCGCAATGGTCGACCCGACCGCGTCACCATCCGGACGCGTGTGCGTCAGGAGCGCGATGCGCCCCGCGCCGAGGAGGTGAACCGCAATCCGTTCCAGTGTGGTGTTCGTTGCCCAGTCGCTCACGCCGTGACCTGCTTCCGTGTTGTTGAGAGTTGAACGCCCGCACCCGCGCGCTGCCGGTGACGAGCGATGATGCGCTCCGTTTCCGTGACATCCAGTTCGATTTGACGAACCAGCTCATCGATGGAGTCGAAGGCAATCTGGCCGCGAATCCAGCCGACGACCTCGTAGCGCAGCGGCCACCCGTACTCCGCGCCCCCTTCCGCCAGCGGACCATCCCAGTCCAGGATGTAGCCTTCGACGGTCCGGCGTGTGTCGTCAAACGTGGCCCGCTCGCCGACGTGCAGCGCCGCTGTCTTCGTGCGCCCATCCGGCAGGTGGGCCAGTGCCGCGTACACCCCGTCCCGGGGCAGCAGGCACGGCGTCTCGAGGTTCGCCGTCGGAAACCCGATCTCGCGTCCCCTGCGATCCCCCTGCACGACCGTTCCAGTCATCTCGTACGGACGACCCAACACCCGCGCTGCATCCGCAACCCGACCATGTTGGACCAGCCACCTGACAATCGAGCTCGATGCCACCACCAGCGACTGGTCGGAGAGATCGACCGTCTGCGGTTCAACCACATCGACGTCGTACATCGGCTCGCTATTCGTCGACAACTCAGAACCCAGCGCCCGCAGCCGCTCGACGTTCCCCGCGCGCCCCTTCCCGAAATGGAAGTCCTCCCCCTCCACGAAGATCACCGGCTCATAGCGCTCGATCAGCGAAGCGACAAACTCGCGGGGCGTCTGCCCGAGCAACTCGCGCGTCGGTTCCAGTTGCACCACCTCGTCCACTCCTAAGGAGCAGATCACTTCCGCGCGCCGGGGGAAGTCCATGAGCATCGGGGGTGCAGCGGCCGGCCGCAGCACCTGCATCGGGTGCGGACAGAAGGACAACACGACGACCCGCCCGCCGGAGCCCGTCGATCCCACGGCAGCCCGCGCACGCCGGAAGAGTTCCTGGTGCCCCCGGTGCACGCCGTCGAAATTGCCGATCGTGATTGCCGTCCGCGTGGAAGCCATGCACGAACGTTAGACGATGCGGAAGGCCGTCGCCACCCTCCCGTGGCACCACTCCCGGGGCCGTGGTAGTCTCGCGCAGATGAAGGATGGCGCACTGCGGCGTGTTCTCGGGCCCCAAGAGCGAGTGCTGCTCGTCGCCGCCGCTCCGCTCGAAGCACGCGCACTCCTCCATGGTGTCACCGGCAGCGACGCCGAACCCCCCGCCATCAACTGGGAACCCCTCCCCCTCGACGATCACTTCGACCTGCTCGCCTCAGGAGTCGGAAAGGCCAACGCGGCCGCCGCACTCGGCCGGACCTTCACACCTGACCGCTACCGCGCCATCATCAACCTCGGCGTCGCGGGCGTCCTGCCCGGTCGAACAAAGGTCAAACTGGGTGAGTCCGTCCTCGCGACTGAGAGCGTGTACGCCGACGAAGGCTGCGTCACGCCCGAGACCTTCCTGACCATGGCGCGACTGCGTTTCGGCCCCGGCCAGGGCACCGCGTTATCGGGCGCGATGGGCGTCCGCCCCGCACCCTGGCTCCGCGATGCACTCACGGACCTGGCGGACCACACCGGTCCCGTGGCGACCGTGTCAACCTGTTCCGGGCGCAACCGGGTCGCCATGGAGTACACCCGGCGGACCGACGCCCTTGTCGAAGCGATGGAGGGGGCCGCCGCCGCCTTCACGATCCAGCGCCTCACCGGCGGCGGAACGGATGCGCCATTCGCCGAACTCCGCGTCGTCAGTAATACCACCGGAAGTCGGGGGCGGCAGCGGTGGGACCTCGCCGGCGCACTGGCCCGACTGACGGGTCTCGCCTCGCGGTTATAGGTCGCGCTGCCTCCCGGAAACACGTGCGCGTTGTGTGGCGTGTGCGCTGTGTGCCGTCTGAGCATGGCAGGCGGGTGGACCGGGGTCACCTGTGGGTGTTGCCGTCGCTCCGGCACGTCGATGGACAGAAGGACCAGGTTTCCCTCTGTTGTTCTGGAGTAATCGGGCATGTCGTTCGGTCTCATCAAGGGTAGTCAGTATCCGATTGCCATCGACTTCGGCGTCGGCTCCCTCAAGGTGCTGCAACTCGCACCCGGAGAGCCGCCCGAGCTCGCCATCGCCGGAGCGCTGCCGACTCCGGACAAGCTGTTGAATGACCCCAACGCCCGCCTCTCTTTCCAGTACGAAGCGCTGCCGAAGTTCCTGAAGGAACTCGGCGTCAAGACGCGCCGGGCGGTCTGCTCCGTGTCGTCAAGCCAGACGCTCGTCCAGCATCTGCACCTCCCCAAGGGCAACAGCGCACCGGCCAGGACCCAGGTCGCTGAACAACTCCAGGGACTCTTCCAGTGCGACGTCACCCAACTGGTGCTCCGCCATTTCGATGTCGGTGAAATGACCTATCGCGGCGCCAAGTGCCTCGAAGTCATCGCCGTCGCCATGCCGTCCGCCGTCATCCAGTCACACATGCGCGCACTTCGCGGCTGCAAGCTGGAAGTCGTCGGCATCCATACGGAACACCTCGCCGCAATCCGGGCCTTCGACTACCTGCTGGGCCAAGACGGCGAGAAGGACCTCACGAATCTCTATGTCGACATCGGCTACGGCTCTACAAAGGTCGTCGTCGCGCACGGCCCGAACCCGGCGGTGGCCCGCACGCTCAAGATCGGCGGTCAGCACTTTGATGCACCTCTGGCCGCGAGCCGTGAAGGGACCCTGTCCGAAGCCCGGCGCGATCGTCTGACCCAGGGCGATGGAACCGACGACGACGCCATCCAGCGCATCCGCACCTCGATCATTGAACAGTTGTCGGAGGAGATTCGCAGTTGCATTCGATACCACGCCGCCATCTCCGGTGATCGCGAGATCGAGCGCGTGATTTTCTTCGGGGGTGAAGCCGCTTCGCGTGAGTTGACCGTGGGCATCGCAACCGCCCTCCAGCTCCCTGCGCACTTCGCGGATGCCTTCGGACGACTTGGACGCGGCGACTCCATCTCGTCAAAGGAAGTGGATGTCAACGCGCCGCAGCCGGGATGGGTGACCCCGGTGGGACTCTGCCTGTCACCGACGAACGTGTAATTGACCCCGGGGTGAGACGTTGCGGCCCGAGGGGCCGGGAGATGGATGAATGAAACTGCTGAGTCGATTCGGATCCGGCAAGTCCACGGACATGAGCTTCGTGCCCGAGGACTACCTCGCCCGCAAGGCGGAACGACGTACCAACGTCGTCTACCTCATCCTCTTTTCGGTCGCGATGTTCGGGATCGTGGGCGCGTTCTTCGTGACCAACCGCCAGTGGTCGGAGGTCAAGCAGTACCAGGAGGCCATCAACGTCCGCTTCTCACAGGCGGCCAAGGACATCGAGCAGGTCAAGACCCTCGAGGACCAGAAGGCCCGTCTGCTGGATCGTGCCGAACTGACTACCGCGCTCATCGAGAAGGTGCCGCGAAGCGTCCTCCTCGCCGAACTGATCAACCGCATGCCCGCCGAGATGACGCTCCTCGAGTTCGAACTCGAAGCCGAAGCCATCAAGAAGAGCCGCAGGCCGGCCAGTTCGTCGAAGAAGCCCAAGAGTGTCAGTTCCAAGACCAAGTCTCGCAAGGCCAAGGGCCTGAAGCTTGACGACGATCGTCCCATCGCACCGAAGTTCGAGATCGACGTCACCCTGATTGGCGTGACACCGACCCATGCCGAGGTCGCCGAGTACGTGTCCGCCCTCAAGGACTCCCCCCTCCTTCGCGACGTGAGCCTGCGCTTCAGCGAGTTCATCATCATGGAGGACCAGGGCATGAACAAGTTCCGCATCGACGCCGAGATTCATGCGGATGTTGACGCACGCAAGATCGAGCCCATGGCTCAGCGGCGACGCGGTGCATTCGGCGGCGATGACGAAGACGTCGCAGCCGATGACGGCGACGACGAATCAACCGATACCACGGCAGATGCTGCCGAGGAAGGAGACTGGCCATGAAGTTCGGGATCCGGGAGATCATCTTCCTCATCATCCTGATCGCGATGCCCGTGTCGTCGTACTGGTTCGTCTTCCGTCCTCAGAACGAGGAAATCGCCGAAGCGCGCAAGGAAATCGAGCACAAGGAACTCATGCTCGAACAGCTCGCCGCCGCCACCGGCAAGACCGATGACCTCCAGCAGGTCAACGATGACATCACCGCCGGCATCGACACCATTGAATCACGCCTGCCCACCAACAAGGAAGTCGAAGTCATCCTGCAGCAGGTCGCCGCCCTCGCCACCGAATCCCGCCTGGCTCTGCCCGAATTCAAGACCGGCAAGCCCGCTCCCGCCGCCGGCTATCACGAACAGCCGCTGGAGATGGAGATCACCGGCGACTTCGATGACTTCTACACCTTCCTGCTCAAACTGGAGCAGCTCGACCGTATCACTCGCGTTCCTGAGCTCGAGATCAAGCGCACCAAGAAGGACAATGGTTCCATGGAAGCGAAGTTCACGCTCAGCATCTACTTCGAGCCTTCCGAGGAGGACAAGGTCTGATGATGAGCGACCCATCACAGCAGGACAACGCCGGCCCGCCCGAGAGCGGTGAGGCCGGGGCCGGAGCATTTCTTGCCTCTCTGAAGTCACAGGGTGACGGCCCGCCCGGCGCTTTCACCGGCGAGGGTGGACACTCGAAGTACAGCAGCTTCGCCATCGTGATACTCGTACTGGCCGTCGCCGCCGGTGCGCTCTTCATCATGCGCCAGTTCGGCATGGGCACCAACATCGACCTTGCCGACATCAAGATCGATTACCAGTTCGGCCAGCAGGAGACCGTTGTCTCCCCCGATCACGATCGCATCCTCTCGGACCTTCAGTCCAGCCGCGAAATCAAGCAGGTGCCGCTCGAAGAGATCCAGATGAACCCCTTCGCCTGGAACATGAAGGCCAAGGTGGACGAGACGGACGTGGTCGATGCCGAAGCCCTCCGACGAGAGCGTGAACGCATCGAGCGCGAAGAACGACGCAAGGCCGTGCAGTTCGCCTTCGACAAGCTGCGCCTCCGCAGCGTCATGGGCGGCTCGCATCCCGTCGCGCAGATCTCGGGCAAGATGGTCCGCGTGGGCGACAAGGTCGGGGAGTTCTTCACCGTCACCGCCATCGAAGGCCGCAGCGTCGAACTCCTCGCCGATGGCGAGACCTACATCATGTCACTGGGTGAACCCTGATCGGAGTTGTGCGTGAAGCCGCTGGACATTGACAGCCTGCTGAATGAACTGGGTGTCTCACCCGATGACGTGGAAGAGACGGATGCGACCGCCGCCAACAGCGAGTCTGCGCCATCGTCACCCGAGGACAAGACCGATGCCGCACCGGTGACCAGCGAGGACGACCCGGAACTTCCGGCGCCCGATGACCTCGTCGATGTCCCGCCCATGCTCGACGAAGATCCCGAGGCGTCCGACGATACTTCCGATGACAATCAACCAGCACCGGGACCGGCCGCCCCCAGCAATGCGAAACAACCCAACCCCGCTCCGAAAGCGACCCCCGCTCCCGAGGCGCATCGCGAGAAGATCGAGGCCCCCGGCCTGACGACCATCTTCGAACCGGAGTCCCGCCCCGATCCCATGACCGAAACCGTCCGCCGACTCCTCGAGAGCGGAGCCGCGGACGCCAAGCAGGTGCGCAGCGCTCAGACCGTTGCCGAAAAATCACCCGGCTCACGCCTCCTCGACCTCCTCGAACAGCAGGGCGTCGAAGAGAACGACCTGCTCGCCGCCTACGCCGCGGCATCCGGCATGTCCTTCCGGCGCATCGAGGTCGTGGAAGGCGACGACTCCGCCTGGGACGGCGTGCTTCTGCAGCGTCTCGGCGTCGAGTACTGCAAGGACAACCAGGTCATCCCGCTCGCCTCACCCGACGGGCGCGTCACCATCGGCACGCCCCAGCCTGACGACGTTCTCGCCCTTGAAGATGTCCGCCTCACCCTCAAGGCGGAATCCATCCGCATTGTCGCCGTACCCAGCGACGACATCCAGGCCGTGCTCGACACCTTCGGGATCGAATCTGCCGGTGAGATCGATGTCGAAGACATCCTCGGTGACATCGAGGAAGACGACGTCCAGGTCGAGGACAGTGACGATGCCGAGGTGGATCTCGAACGCGAGGCCGGCGAATCTCCCGTCATCCGCTACGTCAACTACATCATCCACACAGCGGTCAAGGAAGGCGCCTCCGACATCCACATTGAACCGGGTGAGAAAAAGATCAAGGTGCGTTTTCGAATCGACGGCCTCCTCTTCGAAATGATGCAGCCGCCCGCGAAGATGGCCTCCGCCATCACCTCCCGCCTCAAGATCATGGCCAACCTCGACATCGCCGAGCGCCGCATCCCCCAGGACGGCCGCATCCGATGCCAGGTCAAGGGTCGCAAACTCGACCTTCGCGTCTCGACCATCCCCACCGCCGGCGGCGAAAAGACCGTCATGCGTATCCTCGACACCAAGTCCATCAATGTGTCGCTGGATGACCTCGGGTTCGACGAAGACAAGCTGCACATGTGGAAGACCCAGATCAACCAGCCTCACGGCATCGTGCTGGTGACGGGCCCCACCGGGTCGGGTAAGACGACCACCCTGTACGCCTCGCTGCGCCAGATGGACAAGACCTCGCGCAACATCTCCACCGTCGAAGATCCAATCGAATATCACCTCGACGGCATCACGCAGACCCAGACCCACGAGAAGATCAACATGACCTTCTCGCGCGCCCTCAAGGCCCTGCTGCGTCAGGACCCCGACATCATCATGATCGGCGAGATCCGCGATGGTGAGACCGCGCACACCGCCATCCAGGCCGCGCTCACCGGCCACCTCGTGCTTTCCACCCTGCACACCAACGACGCACCCTCGGCCATCACCCGACTCGTCAACATCGGACTCGAACCATTCCTCATCGGTGCCGCCGTCAACGCCGTGCTCGCCCAGCGACTTGCACGACGTATCTGTTCCAACTGTGCCGCGACCGCCGACTTCAACGAGGAACTGCGCGACTTCATCGACATGCAGGGCATGGACGCCGATGCACTCCTCGAAGGCAAGGGATGCGACCGCTGCCGCAACACCGGTTGCCAGGGACGAGTCGGCCTCTACGAACTCCTCGTGATCGACGACCTCCTCCGCGACATCATCGCGCGGAACCCCAACGTCACCGAGTTCCGACGCAAGTGCATCGAAAACGGCATGACCACCCTGCGCCAGGACGGCTTCAACAAGGTCCAGCTCGGACAGACCACCGTTCAGGAAATCCTCCGTGTCACCGAAGCCACGATGTGATCGCGGCGGAGAGTAGGTATAGGGGATAAAGAGTAAGGGATCAGGGCTTCTCGCTGGTCCCTGCTCGTACCACGGCCCCTCATCACTGCCCCTCCCAACCACCAACCACCAGCTACCAGCTACCAGCTACCAGCTCCCAACTACTCCCCCCACCTCTCCAGGCGCGACCGGATCAACTCCGCCGATGACCGCATTCCCAGCGCTTCGTACGCCTCCAGCAGCGCTCGGTCACTCTCCAGCATCAACGGATGCGTGACCCCCATCCGACTCGACAGCGCCGCACGAAGCCCCTCCATCTCCGCCGGTACACCCGTCGCATCACCCGACGCCACCTGCGCCCGCGCTTCCAGCACTCGACCCTCAAACTGACGCCAGTGGTCTCCATGCAGCGACACCTCGCGCCCGCGCCGGCACGCACGCGCCGCCACCAGCGCCTCCTCCCCACGCCCCAGGTCGAGCAGCACCCGGCACCGCACCGCCTCCGCCTCCGCGACGTTCGGGTGATCCCTCGACACCAGTCCCAGCAACCCGTCCAGCGCACGCTCGATCGACTCCAGTGCCGCGTCCGCCTCCCCCAGCGCACGCTGCGCCTCCGCCTTGCGAATCAGGATCCGTGCCCGCGGATACGCCTGCCCGATGCTTTCCGGTGAACGCTGAAGTGCATCCTCACAGTCCGCCAGCGCCTCTTCGTAACGCCCCTGTCGAACCCGCAACTCCGCACGGAACATCAACGGCAGGTTCAGGAACACCGCGTCCGGACCCGACCGCGCACGCACCACGGCCATGGCGCGCTCCACCGAGACCTCCGCGTCCTCGAACTCCTGCAACTCCATCCGCACCAGTGCATGGTCAAGGTGCGCCCACGGCAACGACTCGTGATCTTCCGCCTCCATCACCGCGATCGCTTCCTGGACCAGCGACTCCGCCTCCGCGTACGCGCCCCGATACCGATGCAGCACCTGGCACAGCGCGTGCATCGACAACGCCGTATCACCGTGCCCGGCCGCCAGCACCCGCCGTCGCAGCTCTAGCGCGCGACGAAGATTCGACTCCGCACGATCATGCAGCCCGTGACGCCGGAACAGGAATCCCAGCGTCTGACGTACATCCGCTTCCAGTCGCGGCTGATCAACCAATGTTGCCGACCTGCGCTCTGCCAGATCCAGCAGGTCCATGAACGACACATCCGCACCACCCATCGCAGGGTCCACACCCAGCAGCATCTTGCTGTAGAAGTCCGCCGTCCCCTGCGCAAACACCGCTTCCCGTGCCTTCTCCTCCGCCTCCCGCTCCGCCCGGATCAGGCCGAATGCCATCAGTAGCACGCCCAGCGCAATCGCAATCACCGCAACACTCACCCCAGCCGCGACCCCTCGGTTCCGACGCGCCCACTTGCGCAGAACGTACGCGTTCGAAGCCGGCCGCGCCGAGATCGGACGGTCATCAAGGTACGCGCGGATGTCCGATGCCAGCGCTGCAACACTCTCGTACCGGCGATCACGATCACGAGCCAACGCCGTCAGGAAGATCGTCTCGATATCGCCACGCAATGAAGGATCGAGATCCGAAAGTCGCCGCGGCTCAGATTCCGCCGCCGCCCGCACCGCACCCGCAATCGATGTCGTCGATGACGCGAAATGCGGCTCGCCCGACAGCACCTCGAACCCCACCGCGCCCAGCGCATACACATCTGCACGGGTATCAATGTCCGGCTCCTCGCCAAGCTGCTCCGGACTCATGTACGCCAGCGTCCCCTCCAGGCCCGCCGCGACCCGCAGCGTGGCATCCGCCTCCGGCGAACGCGTCAACGCAATGCCGAAATCGAGAATCCGGCATCGGGGCGCATCCGGCATGCCCTCCACCAGGATGTTCGCCGGCTTGAGATCACGATGAATCACACCCCGCGCATGCGCGTGCTGAACCGCATCGCACGCCGACGCCAGCAACTCAAGCCGCGCACGCACATCGAGATGCGCCGCCGCCCGCGTGATCGGCTCGCCATCGATCAATTCCATCGCGAACCATGGCTGCTCCACGCCCGCCAGCAGCGCCGACCCCACCGCAAACACCTGCGCAATCCCCGGCGCCCGCAGTCGAGCCAGCGTGTCCGCCTCATGACGCAGCCGCGCCATCGCATCCTCGCTCAGCAACCCCGGATTGATCACCTTCAGCGCCACCTCGCGGCTCGGCTCCTGCTGCCGCGCACGATACACCACGCCCATCCCGCCGCGACCGAGCAACCCGAGTATCTCGAACGGCCCGATGCGTCGCGGCAACTCCGCCTCTCCCGCCGGTTGCACGTCCACGACCGGCGTTTCGAGAAACCCGTCGCCCGCATCGTCGCTCTCCATCAGCAACCGCACGGATCGACGCAGGTCCGCATCACCAATCTGCTCCAACCATGCCGATCGTTCAGCGCGAGGCACAAGGAGTCCCTCTTCAAAGAGGCGACCGAGTTCGTCGTGGCGCGTACTCACGGTGAGGCACCTCGCACCAGTGTCGCATGCAGCCACGCCCGCGCCATCCGCCAGTCCGATTCGATCGTCCGATCCGAGACCCCCAGCAGCGCCGCACACTGAGGCACGGACAAGCCTCCGAAGAACCGCAGTTCAACCACCCGCACCTGGCGTTCACTTCGCTGCGCCAGTTCGCCCAGCGCCTCATCCAGATCCAGCAGGTCCACCGGCGCATCCTTGCCGGCATCCAAGCCGCTCAGCGTGATCCGCCGATGATCGCCGCCTCGCTTCAATGCGCCGCGCGAGCGCGCGTGGTCCACCAGGATCTGACGCATGGCCGTCGCCGCCAGCGCCAGGAAGTGCCCCTCATCCTGCGGTGAACAGCGCGAGTGATCCACGATGCGGATGAACGCCTCATGCACCAGCGCCGTCGGCTGCAACGTGTGCCGCTGCGCCTGGCCGCTCAGGTAACTCGCAGCCAGCGCCCGAAGCCGCGCATACACAACATCCAGCAACGGCGCCTCGGCCCCGGAATCGCCGGCGCTCGCTCGCGCAAGCAGGCTCGTCGTTCTGTCTCGTTCCGCAGTCTCCATGGCCCTACACCCGCATTATCCGCCCAGGAGGGGGAATCACAAGAAATTCGCCGCGACTTCTGCGCCGCGCCACGCCCGAATCCGTGATGGAGATGAACGAGCGACAGGAATCCCGAGACGCGGCACGCGGCCTGCTGTCGGTGTGCGCCAAGCCAAGGAGTTGAGCATGAATATCGGAACGATGGTGCAAAGCAGAATTCTCCCGGTGGCCGCTGTGGCAGCGGTGACCATGCTGGCCGTCCCCGCAGCGATCGCCGGCCCACTCGATCCCCCCAACGGAACACCCACCTCCACGGGCAAGAACGTCGTCAACTATCTCCCGGGAGATCCCCTCCCCGGTGGCGGCGGCATCCACGACATCGACCGGGGCGGCAGCTACACCTTCAACGGCAACATCCAAGTCGCCCCCTCGCAGCACAACGATGCACACCGAGCCGTCGACATCCAGGCCGACAATGTGACCGTCGACATGAACGGCTTCACCCTTGAGAACACCGAGAGCGGAGCCAGCGCGTTTGAGATCAACAGCCTCGGCAACGTCACCGTCCGCAACGGCACCATCAAGGGCTTCTCACACGCCTTTTTCTCGAATGTGGCAACCGGCGCCGGCGGCAGGAACATCGTCCTCGAGAACCTCACCATCTGCGGCGGCAAGATTGATCTCACCGCGTTCAGTAACGTGGTCCTGCGCAACGTCGTCATCAAGGACGTCCCCAGTTCCGCCATCGAACTCGGCGACAACGCCTGCCTCGAGAACGTGCGCATCGTGAACTCGCAGTCCGGCATCACCGCGGGGACGAACACCATGGTGACGCGCTGCAACCTCCAGGGTGACGGCACTGGCATGCTCGCCAACGGATGCGACCTCGGCGCCAACGCCAACGTCAGCTACACCAATGTCAGCGGCTACAGCGGCGTCGGCATCTTCACCGAGAGTGGCAACGTCTCCCACTGCAACACGTCCGGCTGCTTCCAGGGCTACGGCGGAATCACCGATGTCAACTACTCGTTCTGCAACGCCAGCGGGTGCACGGACAAGGGCTACGACACCGTGACCCACGGACGTTACTGGCAGTGCACCTCCAACAGCAACGGTGCCACCGGCGAACTCGGCGAAGGCTCCACCTGTACCGGCATGACCGCCTACGGCAACACCGGCCCGCTCTATGTCTCCGGGTACTCGCAGATCAAGGACTGCGCCTTCACCGACAACTCCGGCAACCCGCTGCTCCAGATCTCACTCCCCGCATCCGGATCCAACATCAAGGACTGCTCGTTCCGAGGCCCCTTCATGACCAATGCCGTCGACTGTGCAGCACATGAAGTCACCTTCGATGGCTGCAAGTTCTCCGGATTCGTGATGGCACTCGTCCTCAACGGCAACGGCTGCATGGCACAACGCTGCACCTATGGCGGCGTCATGGGATTCACCGGCGGTACCGGGAACAATCCCAAGGTCGCCGACTCCATCACGCATCCCAATCAGGCCACCACCGGACGAGAGAACTTCGACTGCAACTGAGGAGGCTCATCATGATCCGTTCGCAATGCGCCGTCCTCGCGGCCGCAACCATCGCCACCACGACGCTCGCAGCCTCAGATGTCGACCCCGCCCACGCATTCACCTGGGCCGACAATCTCGGCTGGCTCAACTGGGGCACCGAGCACGGCGTCCAGCATCATGGCGACCACCTCTCCGGACTCATCTGGTCTGAACAGGCCGGGTGGATCACCACCGGAAATGGCAACGGTCCCTACAACAACACCGGCGGCGCCGACACCGGCATCAACATCCTGCCCAGCGGCTACCTCGACGGCTACGCATGGGGTGGCAACACCGGCTGGATCAACTTCGGTACCGAACCCTTCGCCGGCGCCGCAGGCGCACGCTGGGATGATGCCGCGGGCCGACTTCGCGGCTACGCCTGGAGCGAGAACCACGGCTGGATCAACCTGGACGACGACACTCACTTCGTCGCGATCGTCCCACCCTGCCCCGGTGATGCCACGGGCGACGGCGCGGTCAACTTCGACGACCTGAACGCCATCCTCGCCGCGTGGGCCCTCCAGTCGGGGGACCCCGGCTTCAACGCCGGCGCCGACCTGGACAACAGCGGCCAGATCGACTTTGAGGACCTCAACCTCGTCCTCGCCCAGTGGAGCACCACCTGCTGAACCAACACCCGCACCTCGCTCCCCGCCCCACCAGAATCACCCGATCTCCACACCCTCGCCCGCCTCGACGATCCCCTCCGTGACCACCCGAGCATACGCCCGCGCTTCCCCGGGGTGCGTTTCCGCTTCGATCCGCTTGAATTGCAGTCCCGCGAACGAGTCCCGGATAATCGAGCACGGCGCCGCCCAGCTCGTCACTTCGAGTTCAACACCACCGGCAAAGACGAACCGCGTCCCGATCACGACATCGGCCCAGTCCAGCCCGGCCACCGTGATGTTCTCGCCTACGGTGCCCGGCGCAATCGGGTGTCCTTCACCATTCAAGCGCTCGATCACATCCAGCCCCAGCAGACACACCGCGCGCATCGGCCCACCATGATGCTTGAGATCACGCTGCCGATCACCCTCAACCCCCCCAACCAGAACGCGCGCACGCTCAACCGACAACTTCGGAACCCCACCATCCGAAACACTGATCTGATGAACCGTCGCCATACCACCCAAGCCTGCATCAACCAAGAGTTCAGTCACGCTCCCCCTCCAAGCCACCAACCACCAACCACCAGCTACCAGCTACCAGCTACCAGCTACCAGCTACCAGCCTACTTATTCGCAAAGTCAACAATCCGCGCAATCTCGTTCCTCAACTCCTGGCGATGCACCACCCGGTCAATGATCCCCGCATCAAGCAGGAACTCCGAAGTCTGGAACCCCGCCGGCAACTCCTGCCTGATCGTCTGCTTGATCACCCGCGGCCCCGCAAACCCGATCAGAGCCTTCGGCTCCGCCAGAATCACGTCGCCCAGCATCGCGAAACTCGCCGTCACGCCACCTGTCGTCGGATCCGTCAGCACCGAGATGAACAGGCCACCCGCATCATCATGACGCGCCAGGGCTGCACTCGTCTTTGCCATCTGCATCAGCGAGAAACCCGACTCCTGCATCCGCGCACCGCCTGAACAACTGACGATGATCAGCGGCAGGTCATGCTCCGTCGCATGCTCAATCGAACGCGTGATCTTCTCACCCACCACGCTCGACAGCGTCCCCATGAAAAAGGTCAGATCCAGGCAGCACAGCATCACGGCGCGACCCTTCACAAAGGCCCGGCCGCACTGCACGCCCTCTTTCTGACCCGTCTTCTGCTGCTCCGCCTTCAGGCGCTGCTTGTACGACTTCAGATCCACGAATTTCAACGGATCCACCGTCGAGAGGTTCTCGAACATCGGCTCAAACGTGTTCGCGTCAGATAACTGCCGCACACGCTCCTGCGCGCCGATGCGGAAGTGATGATCACACAGCGGACAGACGTGCGCATTTGCCTCCATCTGCTTCCGGTAGATCATCTCCTCGCATGCCGGGCAACTCAGCCACAGACCCTCCGGGATCTTCACTTCCCGGCCTTCCCGGCTCTCAGTCCATGATCGTGCGCCTGCCTGGGTCATCCATGATTCTCCGTTCATCCATCGTCGGATGATGCAACACTCACGCGCTGGCCTTCAGACTCTCCACCAGTTGACGCAGTGACGACCGGGCCAACTCGACACGCTGAATCGGAGGCATCGCCTCCATCCGGTTCCAGAAGCCCGATGTCTCCTCACCCTCAAGCCGCATCACGAGCAACGTCAACTGGATCGGACGCAACACCAGCACCTGGCCGTCGCCCGCCTTCTCCAGAATCTTCCCCACCGTCGTCAACAGACGACGCTCCAGATCAACCAGCGTCTCGCCCTCCGGGGCACGCACCGCTGCCGGGTCCTCACGCCACTGCTTGAACGCCTTCGAATAACGATCCACGAGGTCCTCGTACAACAACCCCTCCCACAGGCCGAGGTCCATGCCCTCCAGGCCACCGTGCGACTTCGTCCGAACGCCGAAACGCTTCGCGACCAGGCGAGCCGTCTCCCGGCTCCCCTCGCTCGGACCGCCGTGCACCGTCCCCGACTCGATCCCCGGGTTCGCATCGATGAACGCATCGAGAACCGACTCGACGCCCTCGCGGCCGGCATCCGTCAACGGCAGGTCCATCTTGCCCTGCAGCCGATCCTGCTCGTCCCACTCGGTCGCGCCGCTCCGAACCAGGATGACCGAAATGTTCCCTGACTTGGCCATGTGCTCCGTCCCAATCCAACCCCGCCGGCAACGGGCCGGATGCCGGGTGTAAAGAATGCTCACGATATCACCAATGCAAGGCTCGAACCAACCCGACCGGCCAATTGATCACGCCCCGCGCAACGCCTCGATGACCCCCGCGCGCTCCTCCTCCGGACGCCCGAAGATCGCCGAAGCCGCCACCAGGACGTCACAACCCGCATCTCGCACCATCGCCGCGTTCTCAGGCTTGATCCCGCCATCCATCTGAAGCCGCTGATCCGGCCTCAGCCGCTCTGAAATTGTTCGGGTCTTGGAGAGCACGTCCTCGATGAATGCCTGCCCGCTGAACCCAGGATTCACGCTCATCACCAGCACGAGGTCCATCACCTCGATGAACTCGAAGATTGTCTCCACCGGAATCGGCGGATTGATCGCCAGCCCCGGCGCCATCCCCCGCGCACGTATCCGTTCCGCGACCGCCCGCACGTCATACCCCTCGCTCAACGGTGCCCGCCCCGTCCCCGCATGCCGGTCCAGCACCGGCTCGATGTGAAACGTCAGACTGTCCGCCCCCGCATCCGCGAAGGGATCGATGTACTGCTCCGGATCCGTGACCATGATGTGCACATCCAGAAACGCCTCCGGCAACGCCCGCCGCAGACACCGCACCAGGTCCGGCCCCATCGTGACGTTGGGCACGAAGTGGCCGTCCATCACATCGATGTGCAGCAGGTCAGCCCCCGCCCCCAGCACGTGCGCACACTCGGCCCCCATCCGCGCGAAGTCCGCAGAGAGAATCGACGGCGCAATCAGCGGCAACCGCCCCGGCTTCGTCAGCAACGTGTCTCGACTCATGGGAGGCATGGTAGCGAGATCAACCATATCTGTGGCCACATCTGTTCGGAAACTGATTGTCCATCTGGAAGGATTCTGATAGGATTCCCATATTCCGAGCCATTCCGGCGGATTCCGGTGGACAAATTTACTTTTAAGGCAAGAATATGGATGTCTACGGCCTCTTCATCGGCGTCGATGACCAGACGCACGTCTGGGCGTCAACCGCTGTCCTCAAGGAACTAGGCAAGCCCATCCGAGCGGGGCAGCTCAAACATCTCCGGCATCTCGCCAACGTCGGTTTCGCTGCGGCGCCCGGAAGCGTCCGACTGAAACGACATGGCGTCTACGCCATCCAGACCCGCCGAAGCCTCTTCCGAATCTACGGGTTCTTCGAAGCCCCCGACCGATTCATCGCCGCGACATGGACGCAGAAGCAGGGCCAGAAGATGAACAGGCGCGACATCGCACGGATGGAAGAAGCCATCCGCACGCGGGAGCAACAGACATGGACAAAGAACCTTCGCCTCAGGAAATGATCGCCAACATCTGGGAGAACCTCCGACGCTACAACGCCACGCCCGAAGGCATGAGCCAGACCCTGCGCGAAGACCTCGCATTCCTCATCCTCAAACAACTCAAAGAGCGAGGCTGGACCCAGAAACAACTCGCACAAGAGTGCGGCAAGACCGAGTCATTCATCTCTCGACTCATCCACACCGACACCAATGTCACCTTCGAAGTCGCCGCGACCGTGCTCCACGCACTCGACATCCAACCCCGGCTCGTCGACGCGCGCGCACTCCCCACGACGCAAAGCGACTCGCGCGAATCCGCCTGACCCTCAAACCCCAACCCGCGCCCCCGCCGCACGCACCAGCCGCGCAAACAACCCATCACCCAGACCCGGCGTCAATGTCCGCTCCGGATGCCACTGCACCCCCACGCAACACGGCTGCTCCGGATCATCAATCGCCTCGATCACACCATCATGCGCCCGCGCCGTCACCCTGAGATCCCCCGCATCGCGGACCGCCTGATGGTGATAACTCGTCACCAGCCCCGCCTCCAGTCCCGACCCCGCCTCCGGCACCACCGGATGCACACGGTTGTCCAGGTGATCCGCGTGGGTCAGCACATCGTCCGCCAGGTGCTGATTCAGCGTCCCGCCCCGACTCAACGCCAGAAGCTGCATCCCCAGGCAGATCGCCAGCAGCGGCTTGTCGGGAGCCACCGCCGCCCGCCGCGACAGCACGGCTTCGTCGAACGCCTGACGCAACGGATCCTCCACCGTCGCCGCCGGATGCGTCGCCACCCCGTACCGCTCCATCGACGGATCATCGCCCCCCGTCAGCACCAACCCGTCACACAACTCCAGCAGCCGGTCCACCAGTTCCGTCTCGACCCCCCCGGCCGGCGGCGACAGCAGGATCGGAACGCCCCCCGCCCGACGCACCGCATCCACGTACGCCAGCCGCACGCGGGCACGCTGCTCATGAACCTGACACGAGATGCCGATGACGGGCTCTGACATGGATTCCATTATCATCGTTCTCTCGCCACGAATCTCAACAACCTCAACGGATTCCCGAAACGATGGCCCATCACGCCCGCCTCAAGTGCATTAATCCCGACTGCAATGCCACGTTCGACATCGATCGCATGACCTTCACCTGCGACGATTGCGGCGACATGCTCGATGTCGCCTACGACTGGGACGCCGCCCACAAGGCCCTGGGATTCGACCGCAACCCCGCCACCTTCACCGCACGCCACACCGCCGGAGCCGGATACGCCTCCGGACAGACCGACGCCCGCCTCAACCTCTCCGGCGTCTGGCGATTCCGTGAACTCATGCCCTTCTACCGCTCCGAAGACCAGATCCAGACTATCGGCGAGGGGCGCACCTACCTCCAGCACACGCCGCGCCTCGCGGCGGACATCGGCCTCACCAGCCACAACCTCTTCCTCGAATACGAAGGCCTCAACCCCTCCGGCTCCTTCAAGGACAACGGCATGACCGGCGCGTTCACCCACGCCCGCGTCGTCGGCGCATCGAAAGCCGTCTGCGCCTCCACCGGCAACACCTCCGCCAGCCTGGCCCTCTTCGCCTCCATCACCGGCGTCACCGCGTACGTCCTCATCGGCTCCGGCAAGATCGCCTACGGCAAACTCAGCCAGGCCCTCGACTACGGCGCCCGCACCATCCAGGTTGAGGGCGACTTCGACGCCTGCCTTCGCCGCGTGCGCCAACTCGCCGAAGACCGACCCGAGCTCGGCATCTACCTGATGAACTCCGTGAACCCCTTCCGTCTCGAAGGGCAGAAGGCCATCATGTTCCGCATCCTCGAAGGACTCAACTGGCAGGTCCCCGACTGGATCGTCGTCCCCGGCGGCAACCTCGGGAACTCATCCGCCTTCGGTAAGGCGTTCATGGAACTGCACGAACTCGGCATGATCGACCGCATGCCGCGGCTGGCCATCATCAACGCCGAAGGCGCCCGCACGCTCGATCGCATCGTGAACGAACTCAAGATCCGATGGAACGGCGGTCGTTGCTTCCGCGACGCCGTCCGCTCTGAGTACGAGCGCATGGACGCCCACAACGAGCGCGCCCACACCATCGCCAGCGCCATCGAGATCAACCGCCCCGTCAACCTCCCCAAGGCCCTCCGCGCGCTCGAAGTCATGAACGGCGTCGTCCGCTCCGTCTCCGACGAGGTCATCCTGGAACACAAGGCCCTCGTCGGACGCCACGGCTTCGGCTGCGAACCCGCCTCCGCCGCCAGCGTCGCCGGCGCCCGCATGCTCATCCGCGAAGGCATCATCAAGCCCGACGAGACCGTCGCCTGCGTCCTCACCGGCCACCAGCTGAAGGACCCTGACGCCACCGTCAAATACCACTGCGGCATCGACATGAAGTCAGCCCAGGACACCGCCCCGCGCGTCGACGTCCGCGGCGAGCACAGCAACGTCCCGGTGCAGGTTCCGGACGATCTGGACGCGATCATTGAGGCGTTGGGGTGATGACGACCGGCCGCGGGCGGCCAGGCGAGGGGACGAAGCGCTCTGCCTCAGATGGATTGCATACCTACTGGATGACCGCATTTCCTGATGAAATGACGACCAGGTCCTTGTTGATGATGAGGTCTGACTCTGTCGACATGCCGCCGCCGATGATCCCGATGGTATCACCTGGTGCGGCATTCGTGGCGGCTTGCTCCAGCGTTGGATAAGGGCGCTCGAATGAGCCGTCATGAGGTCCTGGAGCGTTGAAGCGGACGTGGATGTCAACAGGCAAGCTGAAGCGCGGTCCGTAGTTTTCGACGAGTGACTCCTCGTCGCCGACAGAGAGTTGAAAGCGCTGTCCCATGAAAATAGTGGGGTCATCGTAGTAGGCTTCGCCGGGCGGCGGCGTGAGTGTGGAGATCACCATGCTACCGCAGCCAAAGTCAAAAGCGCCGTAGTGCATAACCGAGTCATAGTCATATGGACCAAGCGCAGTTCCCCGGATACCGAAGTTTGCATCCTGGCAGCCCGAGGTCTCGCAATTCGAGTCACATGGTCCGCCGAACGCGCCGTAGTCGATGTTCACGAAGGTGTTTCGATCTGGCCTCTGGTGTTCGTGGTAGTACCCCATGGCGTGCATGATCTCATGAGCGATGATGTAGACGAAGTTCCAGTTGTAGATGTTGATGACTTGTCCGCCACCGATTGGGCCGACGTGGCTGGAGTTTCGGTCACTGTCCGTGAAGACGACGTAGTCGGGTTCATTTGTGCGGGCCCTGAGATCAACGCCACACACCGCTTCGATAGCTTGTATGGCCTCGATCGCAGCTTGGCGTTGTGATGGACCAACATTTGCATCGAAGGCATACGGAACGATCCGGTTGGGCCAGAGACTGAAACTCGTGTTACCTCGGGACGCAATCACATCCCGATCCTCGATGATCTCGCAGCCCGCGCGCTCTCGTGCGAGTATCTCGGGTGAAAGACCAAGGCGATTGACAGCTGGATTCTCTCGCCCATCCTGGAGTGTCACCGGCTGTCTCTCCGGGCCCTTCTCAGCCTCAAGTTGATCCTGTGCGGTCGCGACTGACATGCTCGCAAGGAGCACGATGGCTGTATGGAGCATTCTCATCTTCGCCTCCCTCCCTACTGCAGATTGACGAGGATGAGTACAAGGCCTTCGCCTTCTTCGAGCGGTGTCATGGCTTTTCCGATGACGCTGCCGGGGGCGCGGGACTCATCGGACACCCGCATGGCATGGCCGGCGAGATCAGATGTCGTGAGTCGATCGCCGGGCTGGATTGGTCCGTTCGATGCGGTTGCCTTGACGTAGACTCGGCCAGCCATGGCGACGAGCGTATCGCCATCAAAGACACCCTCCTGACCCAGACTGATACCGGCATTGACGCCGCCAGCACCGGAAACGACCCCGGCAACCTTGGTGTCATAGGCAACATCTGCGATCCTGAGTTCGCCAGGACGATCTGTGTCGATGATCATCACTGTTCCGGGTTCGGCCTTGTCGATACTGTCAAAGGGCTCAGCGAGATCAGACCCACCATCGATTCGAAGGACGTTCACTCGGAGCGTCCCATTGACGTCCAGGGCTGCCTGGGGATTCGACGTTAGGATGCCGATGCGTCCGCTCGACTTAAGAACCAACTGATCTTCTCTGAACCTCGACTCGATGACCATGTCAGCGGCGTTCTGATTCTGAATGAAGATCCGGTAGTCGAATTCCGGATCTGAGTCATCGAATGTGAAGTCAATGGTTGGACTGGCCGCTGGATACAATGATCGAACGTTCAAGTGTTCAAGTGTCAGGTCGCTGCCGAGTGCATTGGTTGCCAGAGAGCGTGAGTTGAAGGCATACGGCACGCTGGCGAACTGGCGTCGAGGTTGAAGTTCGTCACCATCGATGACAAGGCTCCACCATTGGGGTGATCCATCCACAAACAGCTCGTGGCTCAGATCGATGTTGGCATTCAGGAGGCCGTCCAGTACATCACCATTGGCCGCGCCTGAACCGAGGAGTGTGCCTCCAGCCTGAGCATCCCAGAGTCGGAGCTCGACTGGATAGACTCCATTCGCCGCTGGACTTCCGGCTTCCTGGAGTACACCCTGGAAGTTGACCGGCTCAGCGATGCACATCGCTGTGGCGAAGAGGACAGAGATGCCGACGAATCGTCTGCACGCTCGCATACCGCGGCGGTGCTTCACGCTGTTCGATGAGTACGCGATGGTCAATAAGTTTGTTGTACGCATGGGGTCTCCGATTCGTCGGGTGAGGTTCAACATTCAGCGAACCATGTGATGCTCCCCCGGAAGTTGCAATCAGCACCTGATCTGATGGATCGTACTGAGCTCGCGCGGCAGATCAAGGACATTCTCGCGCGATCAATCAAGTCCGGAACTCAACACGCTCATCGGCGTGGAGACTCCTACTCCAGGAAGAGTCGTCCGTAGCCATGAGAGAGGCACGACCGGAGTTCGTCGCAGAACGCCTTGCCGAATTGCGGGGTGATTCACCCCCAGGACCTCTTCCGTTGAATGCCGCTGCCGTGCCGGATTCTCCTGATCCACCCAGAGTACCAGCTTCGAGCTGGGATCAGTTATTGGGGGCACGCCACAGGCACGGTGCCGCGGGAGTTCCACGAGCATGCGAGGCTACTCCGTCATCTCGGCGTCGGCGATCAATGCCAAGCCATCCTCAGCGCACAACCTCTATACAGCTGCCCATTCGATTCACCTTTATCCATGCTCCGGGGGGCAAAGAAACCACTCTGCAACTGGACCGGTTTCGCCACGAACGTTGAGGACATTCAGCGTGTAGTGCTCGCATCAGCACCCCAGTTGCTCAGAACGACATTGAGGTCATCAATGTTCACGATTCCGTCAGCATGGGCGACGTCCCGTGGGTCCCCCGCATCAACAACCATCCCCCATGAACTCAGGATCGCATTGAGGTCATCCGCATCGACCGCCCCATCGCGGGTCGCATCGCCCGGGATGCGCGCCGAGATCGGGATGAGAACAACCGCTCGCGTGGGGCTCCATGCACCGTAATGCCCGCGGCCGATGATCCATCCATTGTTGTTGATCTTCTTCGCCTCCTCAATCACGAAATCCTCGGGAATCCCGTACGTGATCTCGTTCAGGTCGCGGATCCCCTCGACTTCGTCCCAGATCCAGGCGCGCCAGTCATCGTTCACGATCGCCTGCCCGACCACAGTCCCGGGATCGTTGATCGAACTCGGGATCGAGTAGCCGAAATCTGTAGCGGGGAGATCGGGCAGAATCTCGACGCCCGTCGCCGCATTCCACAACCAGGCGCTGCCGCCCATTGTGATCGGACCGTCACCGATCACTGTCTCGTGGTTGTTGATGTCCACGGCATGAGTGATCCCGTCCGGCTCGCCAACCAAGATCGAGTGCAGGTCGATGTACTGCTCCGCATCAAGATCGTAGTAGAAGGCCTTCTGGTCGCCGCAGTGCCCTGTGGATGACCGAACACCGACAATCACATTGTTGTCATTGATCGCCCAGGCCTGATCCGCCGAAGGCACACCGGCAGTCTGCTCAATCAATTGCGTGCCGCCATCAACCGTCCAAACCGTCGCCTCACGATTGACATAGGGCGGCGGCAGCGGACACGTGAAGACGCTCCCGTCTGATCCTGCCACGACATTCGCGTTGTTGATGTCCGCCGCGCCATGCATCGCGCCGACCATCTCCTGCAACCTACCGTCCGGCCAACGGAGCCAGTTCGATATGACCATCACCCCGGAGTCATTGATCGGCCCGGCGAAGTCCATCACGACCTTGCCCGACTCGACCGTCCACATGAAACTGCACGACCCGCTGACAGGCGTCGCGCACCCGGTCACCTGGTTCAGATTGTTCAGCCCGCCAACCGCGGAAGTCGCGAGACTGTAGCTCGTGTTCCACGGCTCGATCAGAACCATGTCGTACTCAATCTGACCGAACGCCGAACATGGCGCGATCAGAGCGATCACGCCCGCAAGAGCTGGCAGGCGGCACGGGAGGTGTGCATGGGCTGAGACGCGTAAACGCGCCCGGATCTTACACAGTTTCATGAGAGGGGCTCCCTTCATTCTCGCGACTCTATGCCGCTGTCTGAACATTGCTGGACACCGCGTCCACATCCATCAGGAGAGCTGGGCCCCGACCCGAGATACACGGAATCTCAAAGGCGAACCAGAACATCTCAGCTCGATCGGTCGGGCCATGCTTTGGGGCACTCGGAAGTGCTTGCTTGAACCATTCTACGATGCACATCCATTGTGTCCGTCGCGTCCGCTCGACTCCGGCCGGACGCGTACGACTGGGGTGATTCGTTCGAACTGGCAGAGAGGTACGAGCTCGCGATGGACGACCCACAACACTCCCTCACCCCTCACCCCTCACTCCTCACTCCTCACTCCCCACTCCTCACTCCTCACTCCTCACTCCCCCAGATTCCAACGCTTCACCTGTCGCGGCCGCAATGTCACCGTTCGCGACTCACCCGTCAGGTCATCCGCCAGGCGCACCTCGTATGCCGCCACCGGGTCCGTCAGCACGTCCACGATCGGGCCGATGTCGCCCTTGCGCACGCCCTTCAACTGGATGTCCTGCGTGACCTCCACCAGTTCGCCCGGCTTCATCAGCGTCGAAACATCCACCACCGGCTTGCTCGGACCCGTCGCCGCGTGAATCGGAATGTGCTCCAGCCCGCACTCCGGACACATCGTGAGCGAGACCGCCGCCATCGGGTAGCCGCAGGCGCGGCAGTTGTCGCGGCCGACCTCAAAGACCTGCCACCGCGTACCGAACTGTTCGACGAAGTGCAGCGTGTACGCGCGTTCGAAGACCAGCATCGGCAGTGTCAGCACCGTCCCGAGGTACGGGATCTGGAGCAGGAACCACGTCACCAGCGACAGCGCATAGATGATCAGTGCAAAGATGACGCCCAGCAGCACCCGCACCAGCAGGAACTGGTACGCATCGCCCCGGCGGCTGCCGAGGATATCGCTCCGCGTCGCCACCCACGCATCGCGCCAGTTGCACCGATTCGCGAACATGGCCGGCGCGAGGAAGTTGAAGATCACGAATGAGATCAGCATCTGCACCAGCACCACCGGCAAGCCCACCAACGCGCCGACCAGGAAGGCCGTCCCCGTCGCATCGCGCATCCGCCCCGCCATCAGGTCCGGCCACGCGATGTACCCCATCAGCGCAAACACGCCCGCCCACACCACCAGTGCGATGATCCAGATCCCGATCGTCAGCCGGAACAGGCTGTCCGCCTGCGGCCCGTAGCGCTTCCACGGCCCGGCAATGTCCGTGCGACTCGTCACCAGCGCATGCATGTACACGAACTGCCCCCGCGCACTGATCCACCCCAGCAGCACCGCAACCGCAAGGCCCACAAGCAGGAAGAGCGCGCCCATGGAAAGTGCGTACCCGGTGTTGTCAATCAGCCACTCACCCGGCGACTGCCCGCCGAAGACCTTCTCACCCGTGCTCTCACCCCAGCCCAGCGGCACCCGGAAGCCCGTGGTCCGCTTGCCGAGATATGCAAGAAACGCGCAGAACCCCAGGATCAGCCACCGCCGCACACTGAAGGCGCGGAACAACAGCAGGCGCGTCGTATGCAGCGCCTGCTCGAAGGGGACCGTCACCACCGGGTTCATGCCTGGTCCTCATTCCATCGCCGCACCTGATCCGGCATGAGCGTGGCCGTGGCCGTCGTCACCCCCGCTTCATCCACGAAGCGCACCTCGTACGCCACGCCCGGGATCGACAGCACCGCCGTCACGATGCCGACATCACCCCGACGAATCCCGCGCAGCGGCACGTCCTCCAGCACCTCGACGAGATCATTCTGCGCAAGGGGTGCCGTCGACAGGTCATACGCCGGGGCCGGAGCGCCCGGGGCCGGTGGTATGCCATCGGGCGGAGCCGAACCCTCGGACATGTCATCGATCGCCATGCCGCACTCCGGACACACCCCGTCGGTCGCCTCCGTGTCGTAGTCGCACACCGGACAATTCCAACGGGCCACGTCGAAGACCTGCCAGCGTTCGCCGAACTGTGCCACGAAGTGGAGCGTGTAGCCGCGCTCAAACACGAACAGCGGCAGCATGATCACCGAACCGACGTAAGGAATCGCCGCGATGCAGCACGTCGCAAACACCAGCACGAAACTCAGGATCCCGATGACCAGGGCGACCAGCATGCGCATGCCCACGAAGAGGCACGCGGCACCCAGGTTCCGCTCGATCACATCCTCACGCACGATCACCCAGGCTTCCGACCACGTACAACTGTTGGCAAACATCGCGGGCGTCAGAAAGTGATAGACGGTAAAGCTGATGAGCGCGGTGCTGATCGCCAGTGGAATGCCGACGGCCAGACCGAGCGTCAGACCCAGTGCCGAAGCACCACCCCACCGACCCGTCTGGAGGTCCGGCCACACGAGGATCGCAATGACGGCGATCAGCAGCAGCCACAGGAAACCAAAGAGCAGAGCGAGGCAGACCCGTAGCCGGAAGAGACTGTTGGCCTCCCGCGCGTAACGCCGCCACGGAATCACGACCGCGCCGCGATTTCGCACGATGCCGTGCATGAACATGAACTGGCCGCGGGAACTCAGCCATGTCAGCAGAATCGCGAGCGCCACGCCAAGCACCAGAAAGACCACAGCGATCGCAACCAGCAGCGTCAGGTTCTGCGTGATCCACTGCCCCGGCGTCGGACCGGGAGCGCCCGGCCCGCCCGGACCGCCGCCACCCCCGCCCGGGTTGAAGTTCCCCCCACCGCCGCGCCCGAGGTACGCGAGGAACGCACAGAAGCCCAGCGTCAGCCACTTCTTGAATGACCCGGTGCGGAACAGGATCATCCCCGTCGACTTGAACGCCTGATCAATCGGACCCGTCACAGAGACCGGCATGCCTCAGCCCTCCGTCATGAACCGCGCGAAGCGCTCGCGGCCTGCAATTCCAGACACCGACGCATCCGCGCCAGCACCTCGTCCGCTCCCAGCAGATCAAGCGTCTCATCCATCCCCGGACTCACCGTGCTCCCCGTCAGCGCCACCCGCAGCGGCTGCGCGACGTTGCCCAGCTTGATGTCCTTCTCCTCCGCGTACGACTGCAACGCCGTGTGCCCCGCTTCGCCCGTCAACCCACCCGATGCCGCCAGTGCCTCGAAGCGCTCCAGCAGATCGCGCAGCACGCCATAGCCGGCGCCGTCGTTCTTCTCCAGGTTCTTCTTCACCGCCTTGTCGTCGTACGTGATGTCCGCGGCATCAACAAACGCAAACGACAGCCGTTCGCATGCATCCACCAGCGTCTTGCTGCGAGGCTGCACGACCGCCGCGATGCGCCCCATGTCATCTTCACCCAGCCGGAACGAAGTATCCTTCAACCGCACATCGAAGTGCGCGAACTCCGCCGCCATGAATGCCCGCAGCCGCCCCGCGAAATCCGCAGCGGCCATCTCGGCGATGAAGTCGCCGTTGAACGACATCAGCTTCGTCCGATCGAACCGCGCATTGGTCTTGCCGATGCGACCCAGTTCGAACTTCGAGGCCAGGAAATCCATGTCGAACTTCTCGACATCGCCACCCGGGTTCCAGCCCAGCAGCGCGATGAAGTTCGTGATCACCTCCGGCAGGTAGCCCGCCCGACGGAAGTCGTCCACCGACACCTCCGGCAAGTGCAGACCCACCGCCTCTGCGAGGGCTTCCAGCACATCACCTTCGAGTTGCTGCTTCTTGTCCTTCTTCCATGCATCAAACGCATCCTGCGCCAGGCGATCCGGAATCGGTGACTCCGACACACCGCGCTGCTTGCAGAAGTCACGCGCAGCGCCGTCACGCTCACGCTTCGACATCTTCGCGCCCTTGTCGTTGAAGATCAGCGGCATGTGCGCGTATTCGGGCGTGCGGTAGCCCAAGGCCTGCTGCAGCATCACGTGCCGCGGCGTGTTGATCAGGTGCTCCTGTCCGCGCAGGATGTGGGTCACGCCCATCAGTTCGTCATCCACGACAACGGCGAAGTGATAGGTCGGGTAGCCATCGCGCTTGCGGATCACGAAGTCGTCCAGTTGCTCCGGTTCGATCCGGATCGTTCCGAGAACAACGTCCTCCACCTCCACCGCATCGTCCGGAGTGCGGAAGCGGATGACGTGCGGCTCACCCGCGGCGACCCGCCGGGCCCGCTCATCAGCGGGGATCTTGAGGGCCGCGCGGTCGTAGCGATACTGCTGCTTGCGTTTGACCGCCTCCGCCCGCGCGGCGCTGATCTCCTCCGGTGACTCGAAGGCGGCGTACGCCGCACCGCTTTCGACGAGTCGTTCGATGGCCTCGTTGTACAGTTCGAGTCGCTCGGACTGTCGGTACGGTCCGACGCCCCGCTCATCGCCGCCGAAGGACTTCCCATCGAGGGCGTACTCCGGGCCGTCATCCCAGTCGAGGCCGAGCCATGCGAGGTCGTGGAGGATGCCGACCGCGGAGGACTCACTGGACCGTGCGACGTCCGTGTCCTCGAGCCGGATCATGAAGCGTCCCCCGGTGTGCCGGGCGAATGCCCAGCAGAAGAGGGCCGTGCGGGCGCCGCCGATGTGGAGGTGCCCGGTAGGGCTGGGGGCAAAGCGTGTGACGTTCGGTGTGCTGCTCATAGAACGAACAGCGTACCGGAGGCCGCGGGACGCTACCATCGAATCCGGACAGATCACCAGCACCACCCCACCGGGAGCCCGTCATGACCCAGTTTCCGCCTCAAGCCGGCCAGTACAACTTTGACGAACCCCAGCCGAAGCGCTCGCCGCGCTGGCCCTGGATCCTGGGCATCATCGGCGGCATTATCATCCTCGGTTGCGTCGGTTGCTTCGGCGTGCTGACCTTCGTCGGCGCCAACGCGCCGGAGACCTCGGTCTACACGGGCAACCGAGTGCCTCAGAAGTACATCGAGATCATGGAGGACGTCGGCGACCTCCAACCGGGCGAGACCATCCTGTACTTCTACAGCGATGCACTGATGGACATCAAGGACGGGTTCTATTACGTCAGCGATCAGAAGGTGGTGATCTATTCAGAGGTTCTGAATCCACCGCTGGAAGTCATCCCCTTCGACCAGATCGTGTCCTTGGACCTCAGTCGCGATACGTCGTTCCTCGTCGACAGCGAGATCTATCTCGAACTGACAGACGGCACCACGTTCTCATTCCCCGTCTCCAGTGAGAATGACGGTGACGTGAAGTTCTCTGACGCCATCGAGGCGCGCATCAACTGATGGAATCGTGGCGGGATGTGGGAGTCACGACTCACCCGGCCGCACAGCGCGAACGGACTCGAAGTGCCCTATCGTATGAGCGCAGAGATCCTGCCCTGCCAGTCGCAGCACGTTCTTCTCACCCCAACCAACCAGCGAGGACCCATGCCTCTCATCGTCACCGGCACCATCGGCATCGACACCATCGAGACACCCTACGACAAGCGCGAACGCATTCTTGGCGGGTCGTGTACCTATTTTGCGGCCGCGGCGTCCTTCTTCACGAAGGTCCGCATCGTCGCCGTTGCCGGCGATGACCTTGACGATGCGCATCGCAACGTCTTCGCGAAGTTCCCGAACATCTGCGTCGAGGGTCTTGAGATCCGCTCCGGCTCACGCACCTTCGCGTGGGGCGGGCGCTATCCTGAAGACTGGAATGATCGCGAGACGCTCTTCACCGAACTCGGCGTGCTCGAAGAGAAGCCACCCACACCACCCGATGCGTACGCCGATTCGAAGTTCATCTTCCTCGCCAACTCGCACCCGGGGATCCAGATGGGCATGCTCGATGCCTTCCCCGATCGCATCATCGCCGTTGCTGATACCATGAACCTGTGGATCGATATCGCCCGCGGCGAACTCGAGGAACTCCTCAAGCGGATCGACGGCATCGTCCTGAATGATGCCGAGGCCATGCAGTTCACCGGGAAGCGCAACCCCATCTCTGCGGGCAAGGCCATGCTCGATGCGTACGACCTCACGTTTGCCGTGATCAAGAAGGGGGCACACGGGTGCCTGCTCGTGCACAAGGATGGCCTCGCGGCACTCCCCGCCTACCCGATCGAGCATGTCGTCGATCCCACCGGCGCCGGCGACTCGTTTGCAGGCGGCATGATGGGGTATCTCGCCGCGGCCCACTCCCGTGACGAGAACATCGGCATGGGTTCGATTCAGCAGTCGATTGCTCACGGCACGGTGATCGCGAGCTTCACGATCGAGTCGTTCAGCCTCGATCGACTGGCGGAACTGACGAAGGAAGAGGTCGCACGTCGGTACACGGACTTTGCGGAGATGGTCCGCGTTCACACCTGACCGCCGCGGCCCGGTATGATCCCACGCATGCGGGCATTCCCGTCACTGAACCTGGTGACTGCTTTCCTCGACCGTCTCGGGGGGCGGACGAAGCGCATCCTGGGTCACATCGGTGGTCTGTGGTACCTGTTCCTTGACGTGTGCATCTGGGTTCTGCGTGCATTCACGCAGAACAAGGGTCGGATCGGGCGTGTGGCGATCACGGCGCAGCTGGTCCGCATCGGTTTCAGTTCGATCTTCATCGTGTCACTGGTGTCGGGCTCGGTCGGCGCGATTCTCGCGTTGCAGATGGCACCGCCGCTCGATGATCTCGGGCAGGTGGGGCTGGTACCGAACATCATTTCAGTGGCCGTGCTCCGCGAACTGGGCCCGCTCATCTCGGCCATCGTGCTGACCGGTTTCGCCGGCGCCGCGATCGCGGCGGAGATCGGGACGATGGTCGTCGGCGAAGAGGTCGAGGCGCTGGAAGCGCATGCGTTGAACCCGGTGCGGTTTCTCGTCGTGCCGCGAGCGATCGCGACGGTGGTGAGCATGCTGTGTCTTGCGGTGCTTGCGGACGTGACGGCGATCGTGGCGGGCGGCTTCATTGGTCAGACGGTGCTGGGTGTGAGTTGGAGCGCGTACTACCACAGTGTCGTGCTGCAGGTGGATCCGCAGGACTTCCTGACGGGGCTGGCGAAGGCGGGCATCTTCGGCCTCCTGATCGGGCTGATTGCATGTCGAAACGGCTTGACGGTGACAGGCGGAGCCGCGGGCGTCGGCCGCGCGACGACATCGACGGTGGTCGAGTCGATCGTCGCGATCATTTTCGCGGACCTGCTGTTCACGGTGATTTTCTATGCGGTGGGGTTGGGGTGAGCTGGTGGCTGGTAGCTGGTGGCTGGAGGTTGGGTTTGGGTGCGGGGTGGTGGGTGGACTCCCTGTGCGCGCCTTGCTTCAACCTCCAAGCCTCAAGCTTCCGGCGTGAGCGCGCTGTCCGGGACGCCGCGATGCGGCGTGGGATTCTGGTGAGGGGCGGTCTCTTTCCCTGGGGCTGACGCCCCAGGCTGAGAGGATGGTCGCCGTTGGCGACCGGTAGATTGCCTGAGCGGGTTCGCTCTGGATGACCTCAGCCTGTCTCATTGACCCGCGCCGTGCTCACCACAGCCAGCGTGGGACCCTATATGACCGCGCCTCGTCGCGCCCGCTGCGCGTAGTCCCGCACCCAGTCCGGCATACCGCCGCGAGCGAGGTAGCGGTCGATGATCGGCTCCACTTGAGTCGGTTGGTGCACGTGAATGTGCCCCAGCCCGTGCAGCGCGCTGATGTGGCATGTTGATGTGCGGCAGTGCTGGAGAATCTCCTCCAGGGCGCCAAAGCCGGGTTCCACAAGGTGCGGGCCCTTCTCAGGAAAGTACAACGCGCCCTCCACCGAACTCATGTCCCAGATCATGTAGACCACGCGATCGACAGGATCGACCTCAGTGACGTCCACATCCGGCTCGCGCCCGCCGCGGCAGCACACGCGATCAAACAGCTCTCGATACAGCGTGCCCAGCGCTTGATAACAGCGTGCTGCGGTCACCCGATCCACCTGACCGGTCCATCGGCCCTCAAAGATGTTGTAGGAGCGGATGGTGTGAAAGTAGTCCGACCCACTGAAGATGAATTGAAATCCGTCGGCAATCTGCTGGTACGCATACTCATCGGCAATGAACGCGGGCGACTCGAAGAGGCGAATCACGTACCCGGCGAGCGTGCCTGGCGGAATCTCCCAGGTGAATCGCGCTTCCCGCGCCATTTCCACCTCATCAGGATCACCAGACTGGCCACGCCAGTCTGCCAGCCCCTGCTCAAAGCAGTACGTCACCCACTCTTCAAAATTCGGCACACTCATATCCTGCCTGCCTCCGCGCTTCCCACCCCGCGCCTCGCACCCCGCTCCCCGCACCTCACACCCCAGCCACCAGCTACCAGCCACTCATCACCACCCCCTACCTCCGATACTTCACCGGGTGCTCCAGCAGTCCGTACACCTCGCGCAGGACTGTCATGCCCAAAAAGCCCGCCAATGCCAGGCCGCCCAGGATCAAGCCCTCCGTCCGATGCCCCTGGCCGAGCATCCACGCCGTGGCGTACAGCGTCAGCCACAGCATCCCGTACCGCTGCAACTTCTCGGCGGCTCGCGGCCCCGATCCCGCCTGCCGCGCCTTCAGTACCGCCAGTACGATGAACAACAAGGCCAGCACGCCCGGACCCACCGCCGCCCATGGGCTCACCCATTCCGGCCACAGCCCGCCCGTGCGCCGGTAGCCCGCGTACAGCAGGACGCCCGACCAGAAGAGCCAGCCGACGCCCGCCGCGCCGATCATCGCGCCGCTGAGTCGGGGACGCTTCTTTCCCAGCCGGTGCGTCACCGCGCCCAGGATCAGGGCGTGCGTCATCACGAGCCACACGGGCCAGACGAAGACGAGTTCGATGTTCGCGGCGATCATGTGAGCCGCGTAGATCAGCCCCAGCGCGACGAGGCCGATGGAGGGGACGTACTTGGCGCCGGCGTTGTAGAAGAGGATGGCGCCGGCGGTGAGCAGTGCGAGGAAGACGGCGAGGCCGCCCAGCGCCATGGCGCCGAGGACGGCGAGCAGGAGCGTGCATGCGACGAGGCGGGCCGCGGTGTCGATGGAGACCTGCCCCGAGGGGATGGGTCGCTCGGGATGGAGGGCGCGGTCGCGTCGGACATCGAGCGTGTCGTTGAGCGCCATGCCGAACATGAAGAGGGCGATGGCGTAGAGCGTGCCTCCGCCGAGCAGCCACCAGAGGTCGCGATCGAGGAGTTCGGTGGCGGCCCGCTTGCGTTCGACGGCTTCGGCGCGTGTCCACAGGATCACGAACCAGACGTTGCCGATGGCGGCAAACGCGGTGGTCACCCGTGTGAGGTGGAGGATCGGCGACAATCTGGTGAAGAGCGGGTCCATCGTGCCGTGACAGGATACGGCCTGAGATCGCGACCCGGGACCCGGGAGCCGGGAATCATGGCTTCGCGGCCAATCCCGCCCCGCCATCCCTGATATCATCCCCGACCCATGTCACCGACCATCGTCAACCTGCAGCCACGCCCCGAGGATGCGCCCCGCCTCATCGGGATGGTGGTGAGTCGCTACAACGACTGGATCACCTCGCGGCTGAGCGAGGGGGCGGTCGAGGAGTTCGAGCGGCGGGCGGGCGATGCGGACCGACTGGAGATCGCGACCGTGCCGGGGACGTACGAGATCCCGGTCGCAGCGGCGGCCTTTGCTGAGCGAACGGACATCGAGGCGATCGTGTGTCTCGGCTGCGTCATCCGCGGCGAGACGGATCACGACCGATACATCAACGACGCCGTGAGCCACGCGCTGACGCGGCTGGCGACGGAATCGGGAATTCCCGTGACCTTCGGCATCCTGACGACCAACAACGCGGAGCAGGCGGAGGCGCGTGCGGGCGGCGCCATGGGCAACAAGGGCGCGGAGGCCATGGCGGCGGCCTTTGACATCGCAGCGACCATGCAACGCATTCTTTCCCCGGACCCCTGAGCGCGACACCATGGCCACACCCCGCGACATCCGGTACATCGCTTTCCTCGCACTGTTCCAGCTTGACGCCCGAGAAGGCGCCGATGCGGAGGCGATCCGCGAAGACATTCTCGTCGCCACGGAACCGCTGCGCGAGTCGGGCAACGTGGCGGGAAAGGCGTCGACGCCGCCGTCGCGCGGCCGGCAGCCCCTGAGCCAGTCGGTCCTCACTGAGATTGACTGGAAGGCGGACTTCATCGACGCGCTGAAGGGCCCGATCACCGAGAAGGATGTCGACACGGCGTGCGCCATGGCGGACGAGGCGTGGAAGACGCGGCGTGATGCGGACAAGGCGATCCGCGAACTGGCGCCGACGTGGCCGGCGCACCGGCAGCCCGCGGTGGATCGGGCGCTGATCCGGCTCGCGCACTGGGAGATGACGGCGAGCAATCATCCGCCGAAGGCCGTGATCAACGAGGTGCTGGAGATTGCCAAGGCGTTCAGCACCGATCGTTCGGCGAGTTTCATCAACGGGGTGCTCGACAAGGTGCTGAAGCGCGTGCTCGCGGCCGCGAACGATCCTGCTTCAACCACCGACGACGAATCAACGCAGTAACCGGAGGCGGTTGTGGGACTCTTCAAGTCTGTTCTCGGCAAGGTCAAGTCCGGTCTCGAGCGCACGCGTGAGACGTTTGCGGGTGGTCTGCGCTCGCTGCTGGTGGGGCGCAAGCTCGACGAGGAACTGATCCGTGAGATGGAGTCGCGGCTGATCCAGTCGGATGTCGGCGTCCAGACGGCGCTGCGCCTGATCAACGGTGTTCGCGCGGCGTACAAGGACGGGACGATGAGCAAGGGCGAGGATGCGCTTGCGTATCTGAAGTCCGAGTTGAAGACGCTGTGGCGCGAAGAGGATCGGCAGTTGACGTTCGCGCCGCCGGGATCCCCCACTGTCATCCTGGTGGCGGGTGTGAATGGCGTGGGCAAGACGACGAGCGTGGCGAAGGTGGCGCGGCAGTTGCGATCGATGGACAAATCGGTGCTGCTCGCCGCTTGCGACACGTACCGGGCGGGCGCCGTCCGTCAGTTGGAGATCTGGGCGGAGCGCCTGGACGTGCAGATCATTCGCGGCCAGCAGGGTGGCGATCCGGCGGCGGTGGCGTTTGATGCGTGTGATGCAGCGTTGGCCCGGAACGTTGATGTGCTGCTGATTGACACGGCGGGGCGTCTGCACAACCAGGCGCACCTGATGCGTGAGTTGAAGAAGATCCGCGACGTGGTGCAGCGCCGGATTCCGGATGCGCCGCACGAAGTGCTGCTGGTGCTGGATGCGACGACGGGTCAGAACGCGGTGAACCAGGCGAAGGAATTCAACGAGGCGATCGATCTCACGGGGATTTTCCTGTCCAAGCTGGACGGTACAGCGCGGGGCGGCATTGTCATCGCGATTCACGAGGCGATCGGAATTCCGGTGAAGCTCATCGGGATCGGCGAGACGCTGGATGATGTCGAACCGTTTGATCCGGACGCGTTCATCGAGGCGATGTTCGAGGAGTAGCGCGATGCGCATTGGTGTCGTGACATGCAGGAATCTTCCCGAGCCGGATCCGGATGCGGCACCATTGCAGGCGGCGCTGGAGGCACGCGGGCACGTAGCGGTCATGACGGCGTGGGACGATCCGGATGCGCCGACGGATGTTGACCTGTACGCGGTGCGTTCCACGTGGAACTATTACGAAGCGCCGGAGGCGTTTGTCGAGTGGTGTCGGAACGCGGCGGCGCGGAAGCCGTTCCTGAACCCGCCGGATGTGATCGCCGCGAACATCGACAAGCGTTACCTGCTGGAACTCGAGGGCCGGGGTCTCCCCATCGTCCCGACGCGGCACTTCGATGTGCGCACCAGTTGCGACGTGGTTGCAGCCATGCATGACGCGGGCTGGAACGAGGTCGTCATCAAGCCGGCGATCTCGGCGGGGTCGTGGAAGACGCGTCTGTTCGCGGGGGAGGAGCTTGCCGCGGCTCAGCGGTTCTTCGATGAACTGGTCGCTGAGCGTGCGGTGCTGCTGCAGCGTTGCATGCCGGGCTTTGATGATCCGGGGGAGCGTTCGCTGATCTGGATTGACGGTTCGTGGACGCATGCGATCCGGAAGCGGCCGCGTTTTGCGGGTCAGGACGAGCAGGTGCTGCCGCACGGCGAGCCGACGGCGCGGGAACTGGAGATTGCGAACGGCGCGTTGTCGGGACTGACCGACCGGATCCTGTATGCACGGGTTGACCTGGTGCCGGACGACCTGTCGGACGACGTGGTCATCTCGGAGGTGGAACTGATCGAGCCGTCGCTGTTCTTTGATCACAGTGCCGCGGCGTTGGAGCGCTACATCGACGGACTCGAACGCCATCTGGAAGCGGGCGTATAATCCTGTCATGCCGACGTACGTGTACCAGGTTGTGACTGACGACGACTCGGAGGGTGAGATCTTCGAAGTGGTCCAGTCGATGAAGGATGATGCGTTGACGGCGCATCCGGAGACGGGCGCCCCGGTGCGTCGGATCATCCAGCCGCCGCTGATCGGCGGCAAGCACTCGGAAGCGCGTGACAAGCGGATGTTGTCGGACGGCAACCTCGACAAGCTGGGCTTCACGAAGTACGTGAAGTCGGGGGATGGCACGTACGAGAAGACGGCGGGGAAGGGTCCGAAGTCGATTCAGCGAGACTAGGCATTGGGCATTTGGCATTGAGGCATTTGGGGATGAGCGCCTTTGGCGTGGACTCTCCAGGAGCTTCCGCTCCGTGGCCGCGTTGACTGGTGCGCAAGTTCACCAGCCCTAACTTGGGCCCGTTGCTGGCGTGTCCTCGCTATCATATCTGCCCCTCCGGGACGGTTCGGATCAGGGTCAACAGGTGAAGGAGCACTGCCCATGCCGGATGCCACTGCTGCAGCGAACGCGGGAACTGACAATGCCGATGGCCAGCGCACCTTGAGGTGCGGGGTGGTCGGGACGGGGCGGATGGGGCGTCATCATGTCCGGAAGTACGCCACGCTGGCGGGGTCCGAACTGGTCGGGGTGGTCGATCAGAATGCGGAGCGGCGGGCCGCGATGGCCGACGAATTCGGCTGTGCCGCCTTCGAGACGGAAGAGGAACTGATCGAGGCGGGTGTCGATGCGGTCTCGATCGCGGTGCCGACGACCTGGCATCTGAAGTGTGCGCGGCCGCTGCTGAATGCGGGTGTTGCGTGCCTGATCGAGAAGCCGCTGGCCAACACGGTCGAGGAAGCGAGCGAACTGGCGGACCTGGCGCGTTCGACGGGTGCGACGTTGATGGTCGGTCATATCGAGCGCTTCAACCCGGTGATCCTGGCGTTGCAGCGTGCCGAGCGCGAGGGCATGGCGGCGGGTGGCGGTGATGCTGCGGACCAGAGCATCATGCCGCGATTCGTGGAGATGCATCGCGTGAGCCCGATGACGTTCCGCTCGGTGGACGTCAGCGTGGTGATGGACATGATGATCCACGACCTCGACCTGGTGCTCATGCTGATGGACGGCATTGAGCCCACGGAGGTGCAGGCCTCGGGAGTGGCGGTGCTGACGGAGCATGAGGATGTGTGCAATGCGCGGCTGACGTTTGACCTGCCGCGGGGCAAGTGCGTTGCGAACATCACGGCGTCCCGTCTGGCGATGAAGACGGAGCGCAAGACGCGCATCATCGGCGAGAACGGTTACTGCTCGATTGACTACGCGAAGAAGTCAGGCATCCTGATTCGCAAGATGGCGAACGAGATGCAGATGCAGGAGATTCGTGAAGCGTTGCGCTCGGGCACGGATCTCTCTGACCTCGACTACTCGGACCTGGTGGCGATCGATCCGCTCGAGATTGATGACACGGATCAGCTTGAGATGGAGATCAGCACGTTCCTGAAAGCGGTGCGTGACGGATCGACACCGCCGATCGATGCCCAGGCAGGCTTCGCCGCGGTGCGCACGGCGCAGCGGATCATGGAAGCGTCACGGGTGGATTGGTAAGGGGAGCAGCTCTGCGAGCTCCGGCGTCGGGCATCGGGCATCCGGGAAGGTTGTCAAGCTACAACCTTCAAGCTTCCGGCAACAAGCTTCCGCCGCCCACTACCCGTCCCTGCTCGTATTGATGACCTGTTGCAGTTCTCTCTGCCGTTTCTTCATCGTCGCCTCGGCGTAAGCGAGTTCCTGCTTGATGCGGTCGGCTTTCTCGCGGCACTCGCGTTGGAGGCGCTTGAGAGGGGCGGCGGATGAAGCGCGGGAGGCGAGGGCGAGGAGGAGCAGGATGCCGGCGAGAATGACGCCGCCCACGATGGCTCCGGCTCCGACCTCCGCGGCACCTGCGGCCATGAAACCGCCGACACCGAGGATGATTGCGAGGCAACCGAGCGATTGCGATGAGCTCTTACCTGAATCGCGTTTCTTGATCAGCGGTTGCGACTTCTGCTGGAAGTAGGCATCGAGCCGCGCTCGCTGTTCGTTGAGTTGCTGAACCCGGTCGCGGTACTCGGACTGCAACTGCGTCAGTTCGAGTCGGGCTCCCATCTGCTCGTTCATGCGGAGCAGGTCCGCCGTCTTGGCGTCAACGGCGCGAACGTCCTGGCCGACCCGTTCCACGGCGGCTTCGAGCATTGTGAGTGACGGTGACCCATCTCCGGACCGCTGAACCATGTGCGGGGTGCTGCAGTACTGGCACCGGATGAACTCGGCGTCCCCGGGAATGGGAAGTGAGCTTCCGCAGTTTCGGCAGTTCAGGTTCGTGGTGGTCATGTCATGCTGGCTCGACGAACGATGAGAATCGCCCCCGGTTTGGGGCGTCGAGAGCATAACATCACGAGCTCGATTGCGCGAGACAGGATGAAGGTTGGAGGCCGCGGCGCGGTTCTTACCTCGGCGTGTTACTCGACTTCGAAGCGAATGCCGTTGCGGTCGAGGGCGGTGCCCATGGCGGCGTAGAGACCGGCGATGGCGGTGTTGTAGTCGAGCATGGCCTGCATCTCGTCGATCTCGGCGGCAGCGAGTGACTCCTGGCGCCGGAATCGGAGGTCGAGGTTGGTCGGGGTGAGGCCGTCGAGCTGCTCGCGGGCGCGGTGCGTGCGGAGGCTCTCGGCCGCAGCGAGTCGGGTGGAACGTGCCTGTTCGATGAGTCGGTAGTTGGTGAGGACGGTGCGCATGGCGGTCTTGACATCGAGGGTGATGTCCTGAAGTGACTGCCGGTACTCAACCGTGCTGGCGACGCGCTGGAGTTGGGCGCGGCGGAAGCCGGCCTCTGCCGCGCGGTTGCCGATGGCCTGTTCGAAGTTGAGGCGCACGACGTAGTTGGCGTAGTCCGTGTCGACGACTTCTTCCCATGCGTCGCTGGTGGAGGCGTCGAGGCCCTGGTAGCGGGCCTGGAAGCTGAGGTCGAGGAGTGGAAGGCGGGCGTTGTCCGCGATGCGCTGCCGGATCGCGCTGTCGTCGATGGAGAGAAGCGCGAGGTGGACTTCGGGGCGCGAGGCGAATGCGGTGGAGAGCGCATCGGGGAGGTTGTAGGTGATGGCTTCGTCGACCGGGTCGTCAATGGGAAGCACGATGATCTCGGAACCGACGGGGAGTTCGGGATCGTTGATCAGGCGCTTGAGCTGGTCGGAACGCTGCCGGAGGATGGCGGAGGCGCGGAGGATGGCGGCGCGGCGGTTCTCGACGGTGGCACGTGCATCGGCGACCTGTGAACTGGTGGTGTCGTAGCCACGATTCTCGAGGTGGTCGCGGGTGGCGATGCCGCGGTCGAGAAGTTGTGACTGGATCTGGAGCGTCCGCATGGCGGCGTAGAGATCCCAGTACGCCCGCTCGACGGCGGTGACGGTGTTGATGAGGGTGGCGTGAAGGGCGTGGATGTCGGCGCGTTCGCGGTTCTCGGCGAGGCGGACTTCGGCGAGCGCGACGTCGGAGCCGAGGTCGCGGAGCAGGGGCTGGGTGAGGTCGAACTGGAGAAAGCTCTGCTGGGCGGGGTCGGGGTCGAGAACGGTGCCGTCGGAGAGGAGGTCGGAGCGGGTCTGGCCGGCGGTTACGGTGAATTCACCGTTCGAGGTGAGGCGGCGGCGGAGGCCGGTCTCAAATGAGCGGGACTCGCTGACGGTGCCGGCGGCGCCGACGGGGATGCCGCCGACAAGCGGCACCTGGTTCTCGCGATCGACCTTGGTCAGGTCGGCGGATGCGAAGAAAACCCAGTCAAAGGCGGCCTGGGCTTCAACGACCTGGGCGTTGCTGATGGCGGGAGCGAGCCGGGCCGATTCGACGGCCAGATTCTGCCGGACTGCCGCGGCGATCGCCTGTTCGAGGGAGACCTGAAAGACGGTGGAGTCGGCCCCGATGAGGTCGGGTCCGAGGTCGGGGATGACGCGGCCGTAGTGCGAAGGCGGGTAGAAGCCGTCCTCCTCGAGTCGCTGAAGTTCTCGTTCGCCGAACTGGACGCCTCCCGGCTCCCGGGATGCGGTGAGCTGGGCGGTCGGATCCGCGCTGTCGCCCCGGGCGCCGTCGATTTCGCGGCGAGCCGCATCGACGATGGAATCGCGCAGGCGCTCGGTTGAGGCACGCTCCAGTGGAGAGGAACAGCCCGCCACACCGATGAGAAGCGCGGCGGCCACGAAAGGACTGTAGAATCGCATGACACGCACCATACGCCGGAAAGCTAACGCCGGCCTGCGGGTCGGTCAAATTTCTGATCCTGCTGTTGGTTTCGCGGATTGAATCTGTCCTCCCGTCCGGAGTGCATCCATGCTCACGATTGCTTTACCCACCGGATCCCGTTCGTTCGGCCTCGGACTGCTCGCCATCCTCGCGGCTGCGTTGTGCCTGTCTGCCCCGGCGGCGGCCCAGGACCGGCCTGTGGATGAGCCGTACTTCGTCTCGCCGGTGAAGGATGGCGTTGTCTTACGAAGTGATGCGAACGGAGCGACCTACCCGGTGCGTGCGCTGAAGGGGGACATGGTGCTTCGGGTGGTCCGCCGCGGCCAGGACGGCCAGGCGACGTATCTCGGCGTGGAGTATCCGCCCGGGACCCCGGCGATGGCGCCGGCTTCAGACGTGGTTGTGGAGAGTGACGGTCGGACATTGACGACGGTGCGTCCGACGGCGCTGCGTCACATCAATCTGGACATCCCGACGGTGGAGCAGAGTTTCATCGGCGTCTTCTTCCGGCGCAAGTTGCCGATTGGTACGACGCTGGAGATGACCGAGGTGCTGCGGGATGCGGACGGCGTGATCGAGGCGTACGTGATCCGTGCGCCGGCGGGTTCGGTGGGTTGGGTGCTGGAATCGGAGACGGAAGGCTCGACGGAGAAGGCGTATCGCGCGTACATGCAGTTGCCGCCGGTCGAGGTGGAGTCCGTGACGCCGGAGAAGACGGAAGAGACGACTGTTGACGAACCGGTCACCGAAGAGGCGGTCGATCCGGTGACCGAGGCGGACCCGGTCGCGGAGCATGACACCGACGTGGCGATTGAGGACGAGACGCCGGAGGCTGTCGACGCGGCGATTGCCGGTGACAACGAGGGGGACACGACGGCGAATGATGACACGGTTGTTGAGGCGCCGGTTGAGCTGCCGCCTCACATGGAGACCTTCCGCAAGCTGGAAGATGCATACGGACTGGTCAACGAGGAGCCGCTGGAGAGCGCGGAGTTTGAGTCGTTGATCGATGCTTACAACCACCTCGATGCTGACATCCCGGATTCAGCGGAGAATCGCGCGGTGCGTTACGTGGTGGCGCGGCGGCTGGCGATGCTGCGTCTACGGCGTGACTTCCAGAACGCGCTGTTTGCGCTGGACACGCTGGAGCGTCCGGGGTCGTCCTTCTCGGGTGAGACGGAGGAGGCGCTGCCGAGTCGCTACACGGTGATTGGAAAACTGCGTCGAAGCGTGGTGTACGACGGGACCAACCTGCCGTTGATGTACCGGGTGATGAGCCTCGACAGCCCGACGGGTCGCGCGGGCGGCCGCACCATGGCGTACGTCAAGCCGGATCCGAAGCTGGACCTGGACCTGAAGCTGAACAGCGTGGTGGGCGTGGTGTCGAAGGAGAAGCTGGACCGCGACAAGCTGGTCAATGTGCTGAAGCCGTCGCGGGTGGATGTGCTTGATTAGGGATCAGCGATTGGGGATCAGGGGTTCGACCCGGCTGTACTGATCGAGGTTGCAGACGACGATTTCGCCGTTGTCCTTGCGCAGTTCGAGGCGGTCGAGCCAGAGGCGGTCGTCCTTGGCGTGGGCGAACCATGAGCCGGTCTTCTGCTGCCCGAAGCGCTGAATGACGCCCTCCACGGTCGTGCTCGAGGCGTGACGGCCGAAGGGGATCTGCTGGGTCACGCGAACGCGCATGCCGGGACGGTACTCAGAACTGTGGATCGACATGGGCGCGAGTCTACCCACGTCCGGGTCGGCTGACCAGTACGCGCCACCCTCGCGGCAAATTTCGACCGATCCCCGACCCCGGTGGTCCTGACAGACGCGAGGGCAGGGTCCGGGGGGCGGGCGACGAGCGGCATCCCTCTTGCAGTCTCCGTATGACGACCCATCTGTCCCTATCGATACGGAGGAGATTCTCATGCGCCAGTGGTTCCTGACAACAGTGCTTACCGGCTTCGGGCTTCTCGGCGGGGCGGCCCATGGCCAGTCCGCGGCGGCTCCGAATGCTGCCCCTCAGCCCGACTCGGCGGCGGAGATCGCGCCTTCGCCAGCGGCCGTGCCGCGATGCGTGGTGTTTGACCTGCGTGAGTCGTACAGCCAGATTGGCCTGTCGTTGTTTCCGGGGGGGTTCTCATCACCGCTGGACGGTCGGATTGCGCTGGAACTGGGTGCGCAGGTGCCGGTACCGGCGACGGGCTTCGTGGGCGTGCGTGCGCGGCAGGCGTACCTGATTGCGCAGGACTACACACCGGATGGTCTGCTGGCTGAGCCGCAACCCTTCTGGCTGAGTCCCTACGTGGCATCGACGGGGTACTGGAACCCGTCGACGGGTTACTTCGTGCTGACGGCTCACTTCGTGTCACCGAACGGAATCGCGGCGCCGATGCCGATTCACTTTTTCGGTTACCTGGTCAATGGCGACCTGGTGATGTGGGGCAACAACGGCAATCCTCCGGATGGTTCGGTGCAGATGGACATCTGGGCTCAGCGCGTGAAGCTGAGTAAGGAGTTCACGTTCTCGACGGAGACGAACTTCTCGATGGTGGTAGGTCCGACGCTGCCTTCGATCGTGACGGTGACGCATGGCGACCTGCTGTCATCGACTCGGTGCGTGCTGGCAACGAACAATGAACTGACGCAACACTTCGGCTTCAAGCCGATCGTTCCCGATCTCGGGCTGGATGCGTTGACGCATGGTGAGTACAACCCGGTGCTTTTCTCATTGGAAGAGAACCAGTTCAGCGAGACGATGGGCGTGCTGGTGCGTCATGGTGACCTGCTGGCGTCAGACGGGCGCATCATCCGCACGAACCTGGAGTTGATTGACGGCTTTTCGCCGCTGATCGGCATCGGGCAGGACATGGGGCTGGATGCGGTGCATGTGGGGCGTGACACGTCCACGTGGGACGGCATCCTCTTCTCGACGGAAGACAGTTTCTACTCGGGTGCGTTGGGTGTCACCGTGTCGCATGGCGACCTGCTGCGTGAGGACGGGACCATCTTCCGCACGAATGCTCAACTGCTTCAGGCGTTTGACCGAATCTGCCCGGTCGACGGCTGCCCGGACGTGGGGCTGGATGCGGTGTACCTGCCGGACACGTTTGGAACGGAGGCCGTTCCGGAGGTGTGGTTCTCCGTTGAAGATGGCTTCTATGCAGCGCACTGGGGGTACATCAGCGACGGCGACCTGATTTCGAGCCGTGGCTACGTGGTGCAGCGGAACCTGGACCTGCTTCGCAAGTGCGCACCGCTGGAGGATCTGGACAACTTCGGTCTGGACGCCGCGGACTTCACGCGTGTTCGGTGTCGGGACTAGAGGTAGGCATTCGGCATTCGGCAATCGGGGGGGGAGCGCCTTCGGCGGGGGAGGTCGGGGAGCTTCCGCTCCACTTTGTCACAGTGCCCCAATGCCTCAGTGCCTCAGTGCCCCAGTGCCTCAATGCCTCAGTGCCTCAGTGCCTACACCGCTCACGGTCTTGCGAAGGCTGAAGCGTCCAGGCTGGGGTCGATCTCGTACTGGGTGACGTCGATGACGAAGTCGCCGGAGAGGTCGTTGGAAACTGTGATGCGATGGGGCATCATGTAACCCTTGACGTCGCGGTAGTCTTCCATGGTTGTCGTGACCTCGACGGTCATCCCGAGGGGGTTGACGTTGTTGAGGCGTGTTGCCACGGGGAGCCAGGTCGCGCGGTCGACCCATGTGGTGACCGGAGGGAGGTCCTTGCGTTCGAGGCGGACTTCGTAGACATCGATCTCATCGAATGTGGTTTCATTGACGACGAGCACATCGAATTCGTCGCGCCAATCGGCGAGCCAGACGAAGGGGCTGTCGAGCCAGACCTGGTCGAGCATCTGGCCTTCGAGTTCCATGGGCTCATCCATCATGCTGGCATCAAGAAAACCTTCCTTCCCGTTGACGACGGTGCGGACGTGGCCGAAACGGCCGAAGTCGATGGAGTTCACGAGGCGGCCGTCGGCGGTCGCGATGAGGCGGACGTTTGCGGTGACGCCCATGTGCACCATGCTGGCCTTGCCGGTGTAGCTGATGACATCGGCGTCGACGCCCGTCTCGGTGCCGCGAGCCTTGCTGACGGCGCGGACGAGTTCGGCGGCGGATGGGAGTTCGGGCATGCCGGGGGCGTCGCCGACCCTGGGAAGTTCGTAGGTCTCGCCGCGATCGACGAGGGTCATTGATGTGACGTTGCCAGCCTTCTCGTTGAAGTTCACCCAGATCTGATCGTTGATGCGGTAGAGCCATCGCCCCTCTTTATCGGGGAGGTGGAGCTGGCAGACCATCTGTCCGGGGATGTCGACGGCGAGTCGGCCGCGATCGATGCGGACTTCGACATCATTGTTCAGTGCTTCGAAGTGGTACTTTCCGATGTAGTTGCGGACATCGGCGAGTTCGACTTCGGGGGCGGCTTCGATGCCTTCCCTGGGGAGTTCGAAGGTCATGCCGCCCTGGTGGATTTCGAGTCCGACAACATCGCCTTCGTCATTCTCGTTGAAGCGAACAGCGATGGGGAAACCCTGGAAGGCGCGCTTGCCGTCCTCATCGGGAGCGTTCATTTCGAAGACCATCTGACCGGGGACATCGATGGCGAGATTGTCGTTCTGCACGAGCACCTTGAAGGTGGCATCCTTGAAGGGGCCGAAGTTCCCGATGTAGTTGCCGACGAAGCGATCGAAGTTCTCGTCGGAACCGGGGGCCTCTTCCGAGCCGGACCAGTCGGTGAGGAGTGACTCGAAGACGATGGCGCGGGACATTTCTGCGATGGGTGTGCCGAGTCGGTTGGTGAGGACGACGAGTCCGATGTGCTCATCGGGGATGAGCGCGACCTGCGCGGAGAAGCCGTCGATCCCGCCGGTGTGTTCGATGACGCGGCGTCCTTCCCAGTCCCGGATCATCCAGCCGAGGCCATACTCGACATCGCCGCTGACGGTGGAATGTGGACTCCATGTCTCGTCGATGGCCGCCTCGCTGATGAGGCGATGGCCGTCGAATGTGCCCTTGTTGAGGAGCATGCGGATCCACTTTGCCATGTCGCGGGCGCTGGAGTTGATGGACCCGGCCGGCGCGACGGCATCGACGCTGCGGTACTCCTGGAGGTCGTACTCACTCTTCTCTTCGTCCCACATGTATCCCTTCGACATGAGGGGGTCCGCGATCGCGGCGGCGATGGTGCTGTTGGTGTCGCGCATACCGAGGGGCTTGAGGATGCGCTCGTGAAGTTGGGTGTGCCAGTCGGTGTCTTCAGCGGCGGCCGAGGCCCATCCCGCGGCGAGGAAGCAGATGTTGCTGTAGTTCCACTTCTCGCGGAAGGGGTAGAGGAGTTCGGCCCTGGACGCGGTGGCGAGGACTTCCTCCGGGGTGAGGTCGTTGCCGTACCAAAGGAGCGTCATCGAGGCCAGTCCGGTGCGGTGGGACATGATGTCGCTCATGTTGAGTTGCGCATCCGCCTCCGCGTCGCAGAGGTGCCAGTCGAGGTGTTCGCTGACGCGATCGTCCCAGTCCATGACGCCTTCGTCGACGAGCATACCGACGATGGTGGCGGTGAATGCCTTGGTGGTGGAACCGATGGCGAAGCGGGTGTCGGGCGTGACGGGCTGTTTCGTCTCGAGGCTGGTCACACCGAAGCCGCGAAGCAGTATGACTTCATCATCCTGCACGACGGCAATGGACATACCGGGGGTATGGGTGGATTCGAGCTTGGCGTCGATCTGCTCGACGATGCGCTGGACACGGTCTTCCTGAGTGATCTCGTCGGCATGCAGGATGCCGGTCATCGAGACCATTCCCACGATCATCATCACGACCCGACGCATTGCTCGTCCTTTCGATTGGCGATCTGACTTCGACTTCAAGCTTCAAGCCTCAAGCTTGTGGCTTCTGGCTTCTGGCTTCTGGCAGTTGATACGCGGAATGGGTGAGTTGGTCCCTCAGGTTCCGGTGTCGTCAGCGCCATTGATCGGCGCTTTCGGGGCGGTTCCACTTTTCGTAGAGCTCGACGATGAAGCCTCGGACAACACGTTGGCGTTCGGTGGGCGACATGCGGCCGCGCATAGCCTCGTGTGCTTCGAGGAGGATTCGTTCGGCTTCTTCGAACTCACCGAGCTGTGCGCGGGTCCAGCCGATGGCGGCCTGGACGCTGGCGATGCGCCAGTCCTGGGGTTCGAGCGCTTCTGTGCGGAGTTGGAGTGAGCGTTCGAGGAGCGGCAGTGCTTCGTCCGGTTTCCCCTGATGGGTCATGACTTCGCCGAGGCGGATGAGGGTATGAGCCGGTTCGCCTTCCTCGGTCAGTTCGCCTGAGTCGATGATCTCCAGGCGGCGCTGGTACATGGGCGCGGCGTCATCCCAGAACTTGTGATCGGCGAGCCAGTCGGCCATGTCTCCGAGGACGGAAGCAAGGCGATCGGCGGACTGTCCGACGACCGCAGCGCCGTCTTCGGCGAAGAAAAGGGCGAGTTTGCGGCCGAGATGGGGGTTGGCATCCATCCATTCGCGGCGTTCATCGACAACACGGGCGAGGCTGCCAACGTAATTGATTTCATCACGGGAGCCGGATGCCTCACGGAGTTCGATGAACTCGATCGTCGCCTCATCGGCGGCATCGGTCATTCCGCCCATCTCCGCAAAGAGCGCAATCTGGGCGGACAGGGTCAGGGTGACCGGATCCGCATCGCCCCACATGGCCCGGCTCATGGTGCGCATGCGGCGGAGGATACGAATACCGCCTTCCAGGTCCGGCACCTCGAGGAGCAGATGCTGGGCGTAGGTGTTCAGCATCACGAAGAGCGTCAGGTCGTCCTCAGGCAGCACATCGCGCGATCGCTCCGTGGCCTCCGCCAACTCGATGGCGCCCTCTTCCTTGAATCCCTTGGTGAAGAGCCATGTGGCGCGCTCGCACAACTGACGGACGGTCTTGGTGCTGCGCGGCCCGTAGGCGGTTTCGAAGGAGTTCACCGTGCGTGTCCACAATTCACGGATTTCCTCGTTGCGCGATGCATCGAAGTTGGTGACGAGCATGGTGGTCAGGCCTTCTAGAGCCTCGGCGGTGAGGGCGTGACCGTCCCCGTGCAATTCCTCGCGCATCTCGATCGCTTCGCGAAAGAGCGTCTCGGCTTCCACGTACTCGCGCCGGTCGCGCAGCATCTCGGCGAGGATGTAGGTGGCGCCGGCGACCGAGGCGTGCCCTTCGGGGAATGCGTCGCGGAACTGCGCGAGCGCACGCCGCTGGGTGTCGATGGCCTCGTCGAGATGGCCCGCGGTCTCCAGGGTCGAAGCACGCGTCTTGAGCAGGGTGCCCATCACGGCCGGGTCCTCGCCGAAGAGGTCGTGGCCGCGGCTGACGATCTGCTCGGGCGTCAGGCCGGAGTCGGGTGAGTGGACGGCTTCGAGATCGATGATGAGTGACTGCAGGAATTCGCTGACGGCGCTGGAGCGCTGCGCCTCTCGATGGGCACGGAGAAACCCGACCGCAGAGAGCGTCGTTCCCGAGAGCAGTGCCATGACCACGATGGATCCGGCAACGATGCCGACACGGTGGCGTCGTGCGAACTTCCGCAGTCGATAGATACCGCCGGGGGGGCCGGCCTCGACGGGCCGATCATCGAGGAATCGTTCGACATCCATGACGAGATCGAGCGCGGTCTGGTAGCGACGTGTGCGATCTTTCTCCATCGCCTTCATGACGATCCAGTCGAGGTCGCCGCGAAGCATGCGCCCGAGCATGGGCGCTTCAACGCGTCGACGCTGTGCGATGGATTCGAGAGAAGATCCACCGCCGACCACGGTGACGTCCTTGCCCTTGAGTTCCCCCTCCTCGCGTGTGGGGCGCGCGGCGCGGCGTCCCATGGATGTGACTCGGGTTGAGGGGATGGGCGGGTCGACTTCGCGGATAATGCGTTGCATCTCCACGTAACCGGAGGCACGCAGCGTCTCGGGATCGAAGGGTGTGGTGCCGGTGAGCAGTTCGTACAGGAGCACACCAAGTGAATAGATATCGCTGCGGGTATCGACATCGAGTCCGCTGATCTCGGCCTGATCCGGGCTCATGTATTCGGGGGTGCCGATGAACTGGCGGAACTCGGTGAAGAGGGTCTTCTCGGTAAGTCGGTGGCTGGTCGCCTTGGCAATGCCGAAGTCGATGATCTTGGGGACGGGCCGGTCGTCGTGCAGTGTGACGAGGACATTCGAGGGCTTGAGGTCGCGATGGATGATGCCCTTCTGATGGGCGTGCTGCACGGCATAGCAGATGTCGACGAAGAGTTGAAGTCGTTGTTCGGCGTCAAGCTTCGCGGAGTCGCAGTATTCGGTCACGGGAACGCCGCGAACGAGTTCCATGACGAAGTAGGGTCTTCCGGCCTCGGTGGCGCCGGCGTCGAGGACGCGTGCAATGTTGGGGTGATCCATCATCGCGAGTGCCTGTCGTTCGGCCTCGAATCGTGCGATGACCTGCTTGGTGTCCATGCCGAGCTTGATGACCTTGATGGCGACCTTGCGCTGGACGGGTTCGGTCTGTTCGGCCATGTAGACGACGCCGAAGCCGCCCTCACCGATCTGCTGGAGGATCTTGTAGGGGCCGATGCGGGCGCCGGGACCCTCGGCGACCTCGCCCCGATCGACGATCTGCGTCATGCCTGCGGTGACACCGTCATCGCCGGCACGGAGATTGATGTCGCCCGTGCCTCGATCTGCATGTGTGAGGAGTGATTCCACTTCGCGTCGGAGTTCGAGATTTCCGGCGCAGACCTCATCGAGGTATGACGCGCGATCGCTGGGCGGCAGGATGCGCGCCTTGTGGAAGATCTCTTCGATGCGGGCGAGTTGTTCGGAAGTCATGTCGGGCTCCGCTGATGGGCGACGGTAGTGTATACGCGTCGGCGAGGGGGGCGGAGCATCAGGTGGGTTGGGGGTCCTGCTTCCAGCTTCTCGCTTCTGGCTTCTGGCTTCTCGCCTCTGGGTTCCGGGTTCTGCTATGGCGTGGCGACTGGTGTGACTTCTGCGGTGGGACTGATGGCGTAGATGCGTGCCTGGCTGGTTGTGTCTGTGCGTCCTCTTCCCGTGAAGGCGCTGAAGGCGGGGAGGATGGCGTGGTGTTGTTCGAAGATGAAGCAGGGGCAGCGGAGGCTGGGGCCGATGCGTTCGCGGAAGACGATCATGGGGTGGATGTGGCCGCTGAGAACGTACGCAGGCGCATGCGTCAATGGGTCGACAGGTGGTTCGTGTCGCCACTCGAAGGGACCGACGCGGGTGCCCTCCGGCAGGTGGGTCATGCGCCACGACGATGGGATGTCGCCCGCGCGTCGGTCGTGGTTGCCCGGGACGTACGCGATGTCGAGTTCGTCGTGGTCAGTGCGCCACGCGGCGAGTTGCTCGACGACCACCTCGGTCACACCGGAGCGGGCGTGGAGCACATCGCCGAGGATGACGAGTCGCTCGGCGCCGGTGGCCCGGAGCGCAGCGGAGAGGCGGTGCAGATCAGCCTGCGTGGTGGCCTCGGGGACGGGCAGACCACCAGCGCGGAACGCCGCGGCCTTGCCGAAATGCGTATCGGAGATGAGCAGGGTCGAGGCTGCCTTCCACCACGCAGCGCGGGCGCCGAGCAGGATCAGTTCCTCGCCTGCGACACTGACGGGGCAACCGGTCGTGATGAGATCAGGTTTCGGCAATCCGTTGCTCCAGTTCCTCGGCGATGCGGCGGATGCGCTTGTCCCACGCCTCCGTACTCACATGCACCGCCCGCAGCGTCTCAGCATAGAGCGGGAACGCGAAGGGCGTGAGACCTCCCGGCGACTCGAGGATGAGTTTCATCTCCGACAGGCGCTTCAGGACCGTACGCAGACGGCGGACTTCAAGTTCCTGCTCGAGGACCTCGCGGCGGGACTGCTCGAGCAGGAGATTCCCGGCATCGAAGTCGTTGAGGACGTCAAAGAACATGTCGCTGGAAGCCTGGAGGTGGCGGGCACGGCGTCGCTCGCCGGGGTAGGTCGGCAGGATCAGCCCTGCGATGCGGGCGATGTCGCGGAATCGCCGGCGCGCAAGTTGAGTGGCGTCAAGGCAGGCGAGCAGGTCTTCGGGGAGATGGTCTTCGATCAGCAGTTCGCGCCATGCGGCCTCATCGAGTTCGAGGTCGCTCGCGGAGGTCAGTTCGATGCCGTAGTCGGAGACGACAATGTTGATGGTCGCAGGTGAACGCTGTGCAATGCGGTGCGCGAGAAGGGCGCCAAGGCCCTCGTGGACCAGCCGTCCCTCGAAAGGGAAGATGAAGGTGTGATGGGCGCGGTCGATGATGGCGGTCTCGATGAGGAGTTCGTCCGGCCTCGGCACGACGCTCAGTTGTCGCTGCAGTTCAAGCAGCGGCGCAACGGCGGAGATTTCCGGTTCCTGCGACTCCGCATCGAGCCATTCGGTGAGTTGCTGGCGAACGGCGGCGGCGAGACGGGTTGAGAGTGGCGACTTGCCGCCGGCCCAGCGCGGAACGGCGCCGCGCACCTTCTTTCGCGCGACCCTGACGACGGCGCTCATGCCGTCGATGCGCACCAGTTCAACGAGGCGACCGCCGAAGTTGAAGCAGTCGCCGATGCGCAGCCGCGCGATGAACCCCTCTTCAATGGTGCCGAGGACCTTGCCGGATCCGAAGCGCACCTGCATGGTCATCGCGCCGCCGATGGTGCCGATGCCGAGACGATGGGTGCGCGCGATGGATGGCGTTGCGCCACGCCAGAGGCCCTTCTTCTCGACCAGGCGGGCATATTGCGGGTAGGCACGGAGCGCCGAGCCGCCGCGTTCCACGAAATCCATGCACCACCCCCACTGCTCATCCGTGAGATCCCGGTAGCTCCACGCGGAGCGCACCTCATCGCGCATGTCGTCGGCGCTGAAGCCGGCGCCGATGCCGACCGTCACGAGGTGCTGCACGAGAACGTCGAGGGGACGGTGCAGTGGCTCGCGGCTCTCAACGTCCCGCGCCTCAATGCCCCGACGGGCGGCAGCGAACTCGACCAGTTCCATGGCGTGACTGGGAACGCAGATGACGCGGCTGACGGCGCCGGGCTGATGACCGGAGCGCCCGGCCCGCTGCATGAGTCGCGCGATGCCCTTCGGGCTTCCCACCTGCATGACCTGTCGCACGGGCGAGAAGTCGACGCCGAGGTCGAGGCTTGATGTGCAGACGACAATCCGAAAGCGTTCGGAGCGGATGCCGGCTTCAACTTCGCGGCGGACCTGGAGGTCAAGTGACCCGTGATGCACGGCAACTTCACCGAGCCATTCCGGACGGGTGGTCATGATGGAGCGGTACCAGAGTTCGACCTGGCTTCGCGTGTTGGTGAAGATGAGTGTGACCCCGTCAACGGCTTCGACACGTTCGAGAACCCGGGGGAGCATGGTCAGGCCGAGGTGGCCGTACCAGGGGAAGCGTTCGATGTCGTCGGGAAGGATGGTTTCGACTTCGAGGACCTTCTCGCCGACGCGTTCGTCGTCGCCGCGAACGATGACACCGGCATCATCGCCGCCCAGCAGTACTGCGGTTGCTTCTTCGAGGTTGCCGATGGTCGCGGAGAGTCCCCAGGTTCGCAGTCCGGGAGAGAGTCTGCGGAGTCGCGCGAGGCAGAGTTCGGTCTGGATGCCGCGTTTGGATGCGAGGAGTTCGTGCCATTCATCGACGATGACGGCGCGGACATTCCGGAAGGTCGATTCCGCATCGGCGTAGGAGAGGAGGAGCGAGAGGCTCTCGGGCGTGGTGACGAGCGCGGTGGGCATCTGCTTCTTCTGGCGGGCGCGCACGGAGGAGGACGTGTCTCCGGTGCGCTTCTCGATACGGATGTCGAGGCCGAGTGCGGCGGCGGACTCGGAGAGTGCGCGTTCGGTATCAGTGGCGAGGGCGCGCATGGGTGTGATCCAGAGGACGCGGAGTCCGCGCGGATCGATGCGGTCATCGAGCATCTCGGAGACGGGTCCGAACCATGCGGCGTGCGTCTTGCCCATTCCGGTTGGTGCATGGACAAGGCCTGACTCGCCGGCGCGGAAAGCGGCCCAGACCTGGCGCTGGAAGTCGAAAGGCGTCCAACCGAGTTGCGCGAAGTGCGCTTCGATGCGGCTGAGTCCGGTTGCTGCGGAGCGTGCGTGCATGTGCAGGAAAGTCTCGATGAGCAAGCGCCAGGATGCAATTCACCGAGTGGACGTCCTTCGCGCCGTGTGCGATTCACGTGAGATTGTGCCGGAATGTGGGCCCATCGGCGCGATTCCCCGTTTCACTCCTCCATGGACTTCGCTACTTTGGAGGCACTGGTGTGGGGTAGTCCACATCCGGGGGGGATCCGCACCACAACCTGATGAAACCCGAGGAGAGTTTCCCGATGTTGCACTCGATTCGCCCTGTACTGCTTCTCAGCGGACTGCTTGCCATTTTTTCGGGCCTTGCGGCGTCTGCGCTCGCGGCTCCGGTCTCCTGGACCGGTGGTGGCGACGGCGTCACCTGGGAAGATCCGGCGAACTGGTCATCCGATCCCGCACTGCCCGGAGCGGCGGATGATGTGACGATCAACGCGACGACGGTCATGCACACGTCCGAGGATACGGAACTGCTGTCGCTGACATGCTCCGCCGACCTCCAGGTGACGGGCGGCTCGATCACCGTGTTCTCGGACTCTGAGATCTCCGGCACGCTGACGGTGTCGCCCAACGTCAGCATGGTCGCGGACGGTGCGGGGACGACGTTCACCTTCTCGGGTCCGGCGACGGTGAATGGTGCGTATCTCGAATCCTTCAACGGCGGTTCGTTCGCCGCGCCGCAGGTGACGGCCATTGAAGAGACGCGACTGCTGCTGCGTGGTGCGGGCGCGACGGCGGAACTTCCGGCTCTGACGTCGATCGATGCCGCGAGGATCCAGATGTACGACGGTGCAACGTTCGTGATCCCTGCGGGTGTCACCTCGTACACGTGGTTTGGTGGTCTGTCATTCTTCACACCGGAAGACATCTTCCTAGCGATGGGTGCGGGTTCGATGATCGATGCCTCATCGCTGACGTCGGTCACCGCAACATTCGGCGGCCTCGGCACGCCGACCCTTCAGGTCCGGGCCCTGGACGGTGGACATCTCGACTTCTCGGAGGTCGTGACCATCGCGGGCGGAGGTTCGGGCGCCAATGGCGGCGGTCCCTGTCGCATCCAGGTCACCAACGGCGGCACCTATGACTTCGCCGCGCTGGAAACCATCACCGGCAACGGTTTCGGCGTCGAGTTTGACATTGATGCCGGCACGTTCACGTTGCCGGCGGCACACACGATGACGCGGGTTCGCGTGCCGCTGGACAGCGCCGTGACCTTCAATGCGCCTGCTCTGACGGCATTCACGGAGCGCTGCATCCTCACGCTCTCCGATCCGGGTGCGGCGTTCAACGCGGCGAACCTGACCAACATCGACCGTTCGTCCATCCACGTATCGAACGGCACCTCGTGGACGCTCCCCTCCGGAGTGACGACCTTCAACGGCGATGGCGGCATGGGCGTCAACGAAGCCCGTGTCATCATGCAGGTTTCCGGCAGCGGCTCATCGCTCGATGCCTCGTCTCTGACGCAGATCAACGCGACATTCGGTGGATTGGGTGGGATTCGGCAGCGGCTCGAGGCGCTCGATGGCGGACACCTCGACCTCGGCTCAGTGACGTCAATCACCGGCGGCGGTTCCGGCGCGAATGGGGGTGGCCCCATCGATCTCGTCGCGACGAACGGCGGCACCATGGAACTGGGTGCGCTGGAGACGCTCACGGGTGTGAACAACGGCGCGCGGGTCCGTCCCGAGGGTGGCGTGATCACCATGGGCGAGACGTCCTGCAATCGCACGCGCATCGAGATGGTGGACGGTGAGATCGTGGCGACCGGGATTGACATGGACGGCGAATCGGCGATTCGCGGCCGGGGTCTCCTGACATGCAACGTGATCACGGACGGTGTCATCCAGCCTGACTTTCTCATCACAGTGGATGGTGACCTGTCCGCCTTCGGCGACTTCGGTGTCGACCTGGGTGGTGAGAACGCGGGTGTGGACCATGATACGATCACAGTGACAGGTCTCGCTGACCTGGGCGGCACGGTGACCGTGGGACTGGCGGGCGGCTATGCGGTTCCGCAGGGTGCGATGTTCGACATCATCACGTCGGCAGGACTGACGGACGCATCGACGCTCGTCGACAACACCGGCGCGGGCCTCGTGCCGTCGGTCAGCGCGACGACACTGACGCTGACGGCGCCGATGCCGGCAGCGCCGGACCTCGTGGTCACGACGTGGACCGTGCCGACGTCCGGCCTCGTGGATCAGAACGTGTCAGTCACGTTCGAGATCTCGAACAGCGGTGATGCGATCGCGACGGGCAGTTGGCAGGACCGACTCTACCTCTCGGATGACATGGTCTTCGACGCCGGTGACGATCAGATACGCGAATGGACCTTCAATGGTCCGCTCGAGGTGGGCGAGAGCTACTCACGTCAGCGGAACGTGCGTCTTCCGGAAACGCCCGGTACGTACTACATGATCGTCTTGGCGGACGCCAACGACACCGTTGCGGAGCTCGCGGGGGAATCCAACAACGAGAGCATCTCGCCACCGGTCGAAGCGGTGGTCGAGAGCAACCTGATTGTCGCCGCGGTTTCCGGCCCGGTGACCGTGGCCCCGGGTGCGCCGGCGTCGGTCTCATGGACCGTGCGCAACGATGGCGAGGCGGCTGCGTCGGGACCGTGGACGGATGCCATCTACGCGTCGGATGACTCGGATGTGGGGATGGACACGCTGCTCGCCGAGTTCGTCTTCGAAGGCACGCTGGGGCCGGGTGAATCCGTCGTTCGCTCGGAGAGCGTGACCATGCCGATGGATGTGGGCGTGATCCGCGTCGTGGCGTGTGCCGATTCCAATGACGATGTCGATGAATTCGACAACGATGACAACTGCCGGGTTGCAGGGTCCTCGACACAGGTCGGCGCGGCGGACTACGTGGTGCTGGGCATCAATGGTCCGACCTTCGGCCTGACGGGCGAGGCGTTCACACTGGAGTGGACGATTCGCAACGACGGCATCGGCCGCGCACTGCGGGGCGGGCGCGACGGCGTGTGGCTCTCGGATGATGACACGTTTGACATGGGCGAGGACCTGTACCTCGGTGACTTCTCCGGCACCGCGCTGGATCCGGGTGAGACGTACAGCCGCTCGCGCAACTTCGATTTCCCGCTGACTCCCGGTATGTACCGCATCTTCATTGTCACGGATGTGAACAACAACATCGCGGAGCTTGACGGGGAAGGGAACAACACGGGCGGATTCGGCCCCATCGATGTGCAGTCCGGGCTCCGGCCCGACCTGGCGATCACCAGTGTGACCGCACCGGGCACCGTGACCGCCGGTCAGTCGATCACCATCGAGTACACCGCCGAGAATGCGGGCACCGACAGTGCGCTGAACTCGTGGACCGATGCGATTTACGTCTCGGATTCGCCGGCAACCCGCGGCGGATACGGCACGCTGCTCCGCCTCGACCCCGCTGCGGCGCACCCGCTCGATCCGGCGGAGACGTATGCGCGGTCGCGGAACGTCACGATTCCGACATCGTTCATGAGCGGTACGGCGTACATCACCGTGGTCACCGACCACAACAATGCAATCGATGAACTGCTCGAGAACAACAATGCGACGTCATCCACGGCAGTGAACGTCCTGCCGCCGGATGCGCCGGATCTGTCGGTTGCGATTGCGACGCCAGCCGCGGCGGACTTCGGTCAGACGATCACGCTGGACTGGACGGTAACCAACAACGGCAGCGCCGATGCCGCGGGTGGATGGGCGGATGCGGTCTTCCTGTCCGATGACACGGTTCTTGATGGCGGTGATCCGCTCCTGCTTTCGCGCTCCGGCGATGCGCCGTTGGGCGTCGGCAACAGCTACAACGCACTGCAGGACCTGGCCCTGCCCATCTCCAACGACCTGCCTTCGGGGAACTACTTCTTCTTCATCGTGACGGACAACGGCGACAACCTCGACGAGACCGACGAGAGCAACAACACCGTCCGCTCGGGTTCCGTGGCGCTGACGCGTCCGCCGCTTCCGGATCTCGTCGTCAACAGCATCGACCCCATCTCGCCCGCAGCGCCGGGAGAGATGATCGACGTGACGTTCGTCGTGGCGAACAACGGTCCCGTGGACTTCGACGGCACATTCACTTCCGTGATCTCGATTGCATCGCCTTCACGCGGGTCAGGACTCGCGGCGGCGGCCGTCGACTTCACCGGTGTCATCACCTCCGGCGGTACTTCCACCCCGATCATGGCGACATTCTCCCTCCCCGACGTGTCGTCGGCAGAATTCATCGCAAGCATCAATGTTGATGCCGCCAACGATGTCATCGAAGGCAGCGAGATCAACAACTCCGGTGAAACGGCGCCGACGACATACATCCGCGCCGACCTGGTCGCCATCGACGTCACCGGCCCGGCGACGGCTGTGGCCGAGGCGAGCGCGACCTTCGACTTCACCGTGCGGAACGACGGCATCGTCGCCGCGGCACCCGCGTGGGTCGACACCGTGTATCTCTCTTCCGACCCGGTGGTCGGGAACGACATCCCGGTGGGCAGCCGCGTGAACAGCGCGGGCCTCGGCGCCGGCAACCAGTATTCGGCTTCCGTCACCGCGGCGATCCCCGAGGAACTGCTCGGCGACTATTTCATCATCGTGCGCACCAATACGGGCGGACTGCTGAATGAAGGCACCGCCACCACGAACAACACGTTCATCTCCACGAACCCGATCTCGATCAGTCAGCCGGATCGCCCCAATCTCGTGGTGACGGACATCGCGATTCCGAGCGATGAATTGTCCGGCCGCGGCATGGAGGTCTCCTGGACGGTCATGAATCTCGGAGACGGCCTCGCGCCGGGCCTGTGGCTCGATCGCGTGTATGCCTCAACGAATGATGAGCTCGATGACGGCGACCTCCTGCTCGGCGAGCAGTTGCGGACCATGGCGCTGGACTCCGGCGAGATGTACACGGGCATGCTGATGACGCAGGCGCCGTCGCTTCCGGGTGATTACACGCTGATCGTCGTGACGGACGCCGCCGATTCCGTGAACGAGGGTGTGACCGGCGATGAGGATGACAACGTGTCCGCCGCGATCGGCCCCTTCCATGTCGATACGTTTGACGCAACAGCGATGGCGGACATCACAGCAGCGCCGGGGAACACACCGGTCACGATCTCCGGTGTGGCGACCGTGGCGGGGACTTCGACACCGGCCGCCGAGGTCCCGGTCGTGGTGCGCATCACGACACAGGGCATCGAGCGTCAGTTCGTGGCGGAGACAGATGCCGCCGGTGCATACAGCACGATCTTCATGCCGGCCACGACGGAGGGCGGGCAGTACGGCGTCGCGGCGGCACCGGCCCACGTGACGAGTCCTGCGATCCAGGACACTTTCGACCTCTACACCCTGTACCTCAACCCTGATGACGCCGATGTCGAAACGCCCGCGGGCATTCCGACGCGCCTGCCACTGCGGCTGGTCAACCCCGGCAATCACATGCAGACGGGTATCGCTGTCAACGTGATCTCGGCCCCGACAGGTGTCACCGTCACGCCCATCTTCATGACACGGGGCGGCGCGGTGACGATCTCGCCCAACGGGTTCATTGACTTCGAACTGGAGATCGAGGGCTCGGTCGCGGTGCCGACGGAGGCACTGACGCTCGAAGTGACGAGTTCGGAGGGTGGCCGCGCACCGCTGGATATCTCCCTGCTCATCGGCCCCCCGGATGCGGAGGTGGTCGCGGTCGAGGCTGACCTTGACATGGGTGTGCTGGCGACGGAGGCGCTGCGCGACCGGGTGAGCTATGCCCAGGCGCGGCTGCGCAACATCGGCGGATTGCCGTCCGAGCCGCTGCATGTCGAACTGCCGGCGTCGCTGAACTTCGTGACGCTGATCAGTCCCGAGACCATCGCACCAATGAGTGCGGGCACGGAGGCGACGATCGCCCTGCGCGTGGCGCCGAGCATGACGACACCGTTCGGCGTTGTCGAGGACACGATTGTCGTCACGGACGCGGATGGAACCGGCGATGTGCTCATCGAGATTCCGGTGCGCGTGACGGTGCAGTCGGCAGCGACCGGCGACCTGCTCGTGTATGCCACGGATGAATTCACGTATTGGGCCGCCGGCGAACCTGCGGTGGCCGGTGCCGAGGTCACCCTCTTCGAACTCGGTACCTTCAACGTCGTGGCCTTCGGCACGACGGACGCCGATGGTTACGCGCTGATCCAGGGTCTGACCGAGGGGTACTACGACGTGCAGGTCGAGGCGGAGGATCACGGGTCGTTCCGTGCGAACGTGCTGGTCGATGGTGGCACCACCACCGAGATGGAAGCGTTCATGACGCGGACGCTCATCACCTACACGTGGACGGTCGAACCTATCGAATTCTCCGATGAGTACAACATCACGATCGAGGCGGAGTTCGCAACGCAGGTGCCCGCACCCGTCGTCATCCTCGAACCCGGCACGGTCAACTTCAGCCAGCTCGACTACCCGACCGTCGTCAATTTCACGCTGACGAATCACGGTCTCATCACCGCGGATGATGTGCAGGTGGGCGTCGATCCACCCGACGGCATCATCGGAACCCCGCTCGTCGAGTTCCTCGGTGACCTGCCCGCAATGTCAACGACCACCTTCCCCGTCCTCTTCACGGAAGCCGCGCCGGGCTCAGCATCCCGAGGCGGCGGTGGCGGTGGTGGCTGCGGCGCCGTGTCAGCGTGCTACTCGCTGGTGTGCGGCGACCACGTCATCAGCTACTGCGTGAGTTCACCTGGCGGCGCCTGCGGCGGCGGCGGTGCAGTCAATCCGCAGGGCTCACCCGGCGGCGGTGGCTCCATCAACCCGCAGGGCACCGCGACCATCCAGCAGATGGGGTGCGGCTTCAACGACTGCGTCCAGAAGTGCCTGCTGACCCAGGGCGGCTGCATCCCCGGCCCGGTCGGGTGCGGCTTCAGCCTTGCCGGTTGCGGCCTGTCGTTCGAAGACAACATGAGTCTCAAGGACGACCTCAAGGATCTCCTCGGCTGTGCCGGTGCGGGCGTGGACTGTGTCCTCGACACCACCGTCATCTACGACATCATCACGTGCATCTGCAAGGTGCTCCGCGACTGCAACCCCAATTGCGAGGACTTCTCAGGTCTGCCCTGCTCGGCAGGTGACCTGATTCCCTTCATCGGGAACAACATCATCGACCTCTTCCGCAGCACGAATGATGAACTGTTCATGTACACCGGTCGACCGGAGTACGACTTCTTCCTTGATCAGTACTACGGCTGGAGCAGCTATGTCGTGCTCCTGTACGAGATCTACGGCGATGTCGACTGGCTCGACCAGGGCCCCGCGTCGGCACAGGCGTGGCGCAACTGGACCATGCTCTTTGACGAGTCCACCGCCGATGAGTCGGAGGATGCCGGCTACATCTCCGCCGCGGAACGCGCCGCACTCCTCGCCCTGCCCCGCCCGAATCCGGATGCGGTGACGCGGGATCATGTCGAGACGTTCATTGACCGCTGGAATCGCTCGCTCGACTACTACGCGCTGGACATCACCACCGCGTCCGAACTTCCCGAAGGCTGGGATCCCGACTTCATCGACATCGGTCGCATCGAGGAGATCTATGAGTATGGCGTGAGTGCCGAGAACGCCGCGGCGCCCATAGGCCGGGGCGAGGCTGCCGGATTCGACAGTCTCATCGAGGCGCTGGAGTACGCCGGTGAGGTGCTGCGTTTCGAGCGCTCGCAGATCCCCGAAGGTGTCTGCGCCACGGTTCGCATCCAGCTTGACCAGTCAGCGACGCTGACCCGCCGCGCGTTCCGCGCCACGCTGGAACTGGACAACGGCACGCTGGCAGCGATGGAGGACCTGACGATTGATGTCGTGGTCCGCGACCCCTTCGGCGACGATGCCACGGACCTCTTCGGTCTCTCGAATCCGGAGATCACTGGCGCACTGGACACCGTGGCGGGCGGCACACTGCCCGGCGAATCCACGGGCGGCGCGCGCTGGTACCTGCTCCCCTCGAATGACGCCGCTCCCAGCGGCGAGACCGTCTACACGGTCGGCGGCGAGATCCGCTACACGTACGAAGGCCAGCAGATCGTCATCCCGCTCTACCCGGTGGCGATCCTCGTGGTGCCCAACCCCGAACTGGACCTGAAGTACTTCCTCGAACGCGTCGTCCACTCCGACGATCCCTTCACACCCGTCATCGAACCCACCATCCCCTTCTCGCTCGGCCTGCTCGTCGAGAACAACGGCGGTGGCGTGGCACGCGATCTGACCATCACGTCGTCGCAGCCGGAGATCATCGAGAACGAGCGCGGCCTGCTCATCGACTTCGACATCATCGGCTCGGAGGTCAACAACGACTCCCGTCAGCCGTCATTGACCGTCACGTTCGATGACATTCTCCCGAGCGGATCGGCCGTGGCCCGCTGGCTCCTGACGGCAACACTCCAGGGCGAGTTCGTCGCGTACACCGCGAGCTTCGAACATGTGCCGCCCTTCGACGGCTCCTTCAATGACCCCGAGTTCTCGCTCATCAACAGCGTGGACATCTTCGGCCTGATTCACATCGTGCGCGATCCCGCGCCCGGTGCGGACAACCTCTTCGACTTCCTGACAGACGATTTCCCGGATGTCGAGTCACTCGCCGATCGCCTGCACCAGTCGCAGGGCGGTGTCGCGCCGGTCGTAGCACACTCTTCGGCGACCGTGGTCGTGGATGAGGACAACCTCGAAGCGATGGTCACGGTGCCGGCGCCGAGCGGGCATGTCTATGTGCGAATCGACGATCCGTTTGACGCCGCGTACCCGCTGGCGTCCGTGCAGCGCACCGATGGGCAGCCCATCATGCTCGGGTGGAATGCCTGGATCACGGATCGCATCGATCGCCGCGAGACCGGCTCACCCGTGAAGCGTTACCTGCACATCTTCGATCACGCGGGCACGGGCAGTTACGTCGTGCAGTACAGCCCAGACGGCGTGGCGCCGCAGGTCACGTCCTGGCGCAGTTTCCGCAACCACGGCTCGGCGGGCGACGTCGGACTCATGCTGAGTGCGGGCACCCCGCAGTCCGACCCGCGGGCCGGAGGCATCTCCGAACTGATCGTCGAGTTCAGCGAACCCATCGATGATGCCAGCGTCAACGCGACGACCGTCAACTTCGATGGCACCGACGGTGACGGCAACGCCATCGACCTGTCGGGCATCGCGGCGAGCATTGAGCTCTTCACCGGAGAGATCGGCGCCCGCATCACCTTCACACCGCCACTCCCCGAGAACGGGCGCTACTGCGTGCGACTCCTCGACGTGACGGACCGTGCGGGCAACCAGATGGACGCCGGTTGTGCCATTAAATTTGGTAATAAAACGAGCGCCAGACCACAAAATAATAGTGCCATTAGCGCGACGATAACGACTAATACACGCTCAACAAGTTGATATCGATCGAGGTAGATTAACGTGCCAGCAATCAATGACGACAAGCCAATAATGTAGGCTATGGGGAGGTCAAAGGCCGCGCTAAGCCCTAGGCCTGCCCCCGACAGGTTGCCGGATTGGTAGGCGGCGTTACCCACACCAATGGCGAGCACAATGAGCAGCATGAAAGGCAATTGCCACCAGTGTTGCTCTCCCAGGGATCGCATTAGGCTGGCGAGATCTCGTTGCGTGACGAGGGCGCTTCGTAAAGATAGCTCCTGCAAGACAAGCGTCGCAACAACGGAGAACATCACCGCCCACAATAGGCCCACACCAGAGGTGATGCCCGCTGCAGCGGCGGTGGTGACAGTGCCCTCGACTGGGCTATACACCTTGCTGAAGGGTATGCAAAGGAAGTGGCCCTGATTCACAGGAGCCGAAACTTCAGGGCTCATCCGGATTCAGTGCAAAAAGCAATGGACCTTGCTTCGGCTGGAAAGATCAAACTACTTTTGGATGCCGAAGTATATCAGCTTTACGGCAATGGTAAACTTGATGGGATAGGCGTAAAACAAAATGGCCATGAAGTATTTCAGATTGAAACCAATCACTGGCTACCGCTTTTT
>JAUIHS010000032.1 GCA_030432255.1 Phycisphaerae bacterium | reverse complement strand
AGGCCAAGGGCATCAAGGCGCACAGCGTGATCGTGCTCGCCGAAGGCCGCCTCCTGAACCTCGGCTGTGCCACCGGTCACCCCAGCTTCGTGATGTCCAACAGCTTCACCAACCAGGTCATCGCACAGATCGAACTGTGGAACAACCACGCGGCGTACGAGAAGCAGGTGTACACGCTGCCCAAGCACCTCGATGAGAAGGTCGCCCGCCTGCACCTCGACAAGCTCGGCGCCCACCTCACCACGCTCAGCAAGGAGCAGGCCGACTACATCGGTGTCGATGTGAACGGCCCCTACAAGCCTGAGCACTACCGCTACTGATTCGACTTCTTCACCGCCGCCCGGTTCAACCGCCGGGCGGCGGATTCATGCATATCAACGACATCTTCAATCTGCGCCAGACCACCTTCTCCTTCGAGTTCTTCCCGCCGAAGAAGCCCGAGGCTGCGGAGGAGCTCTTCGCCAATATCAGTGAGTTGGAATCCCTCCATCCTTCGCTGGTGAGCGTGACGTACGGCGCCGGCGGCTCGACGCGCGATGTCACCAACGAACTCGTTCTCCGCATCAAGCGGGATACGAACCTCGATCCCATGCCGCACCTGACCTGCCTCGGTCACACCGAGGCCGAGATCTACGACATCCTCGAACGCTACGCGGAGGCGGGTGTTTCCAACATTCTCGCACTGGGTGGTGATCCACCCCGCCACGACACCGATTACGACCGCTCGCTGGACGCCTTCAGCTATGCCAGTGATCTTGTGGCGTTCATTCAGCGATTCCGTGATCGCCACGCGGGGAAGGCCATCGGCGATCCTCGCGGCTTCGGCATCGGCGTCGCCGGCTTCCCCGAGGGGCACCCCGGAACACCCAACCGGCTTGACGAACTCGACCACCTCAAGCGCAAGGTGGACGAGGGCGCCGACTTCATCATCACGCAGTTGTTCTTCGACAACCGGGACTTCTACGACTACCGCGAGCGATGCATCCTCGCGGGTATCAAGGTCCCGATCATCGCCGGCATCATGCCGATCACCTCGCTGAAGGGCATGCAGCGGATGGCCGAACTTGCTCTCGGCGCTCGGTACCCCGCCTCGCTGATCAAGGCTGTGAACCGATGCGAGGGCGATCCCGAGTCGGTCCGACGCGTCGGTATCCACTGGGCCACCGAGCAGTGCCGCGACCTCCTCGACCACGACGTCCGGGGCATCCACTTCTACACACTGAACAAGTCGACAGCGACGCGTGAGATCTACGCCAACCTCGGCGTGAAGAGTTCGCTGAGCCTGGCATGAACGTGTGACTCCGGTGGCGGCGTGTCGCCCGCCGCGCCCATCGGGACACGTCACGCGATCCGGCATGCGATATGTTCGAAGGTGTCATGAGACCTCGCTCCATCGCCGTGGTCATTTTGAGTCCGTTTGTGGTGGTTGGGGCCTGGGCCCTGTCGGTGATGTTGCATGAGCCACCAAAGCACTCGCCGGAAATGGTGGCTGCCTATGAGCAGCATTGGGAGTCGCTTCGTCCGACACCGGGGACACATAATGCATGGGCGGAAGTGTGTGAGACTCTTGTGTTCGTGCTGGATGCGGTGCATGGCGTGCTGCCGGAGCGGGCGCGGGAGTTGCCTGATGGCACATTTGCGGGCATGCTCGGGGCCCAGTTCTCAGATGCGGCGTGGCGTCAGGTGCACCTGAAGGGGTCGTATCAATGGTTGAAGGAAGAACATGTGCAGCGGGCCGCGTTACGGGCAGTGATGGAGGGCGGCCTGGACGAGCATCTGCGTGCGCATCTGGACACGGAGTGGTGTCGTCTGCCCCTTGACCGGATCGGGTTCCGCGATTGCAGGCTTGAGATGCATCTCTACCGTGCGCTCCGTGTCCTCAATGATGTCTTGTGTCTGCGCCTGGAGGAGGCGTGGCGGGTGCGCGACGAGGCTGCGGTCTTTCAGACGCTCGCGGCCGGTTTCAGGCTCAACCACGCACTGATGTCCACCGGCCAGACTACATGCGCGGCGGCCCACTCGGGACATCAGCAGTTGCTTCTGACTCTGCGAGGCCTGATTGACTCGTCCAGCGCTCCCGCTCCAGATCGTGTGCTCGCGGCGGCGTCAATGGCCTTGGAGTCCGCGCCAGAGTTGCCGACGTGGGAGGACTCGGTAGGGCTCTCCCGCATCTGGATGCTGCAGAAGATCCATGCGTCCCACACACAGCAGGGCCACTTCATTCCGGTGACGCTGTTTGACAAGAACCTTGATCTCCAGGCGGAGTTTTGGGCCAGAGCGCGCAATTTTGAAGCCTACATGATGCCTTCACGCGACGAACTGCTTGCAGTCTTCAACGACGCCTGGGACGAGATGCTGGCTCTGCCAGCAGTGGAACGAACAGAGGATGCACTGACAGACATCCATGACCGTGCTCTGGCGCGGATCATCTCACGGTATCCGCATGCTGAGAGCGTCTGGATCAGCACGTATTGGTTTCAGTCGTACGCCACGTTGTTCCCGAGTCGCTATTGGGTTCGTGGCGGCTACTCCCCACCGGCGATGCGGGAACGTGGCCGCATCCTGACGACACTCATCATCGAGATGGAACGGACCTGTCGTCGCACACGGAGTTATCCACGAACGCTCATCGGTGTGCTCGATCCATCCTCTGAGAAGCGTCCGATGGACCCCTACTCGAAGACGCCCTTCCTGATGGAGCCAGCTCGCGACGGCTACGTGATCTACCTCATCGGACCCGACATGATTGATCACGGCGGGTCCAGGCTGAAAGACGAGGTTCTGTACGTCCGCGGTCCGGCGCCCTGGTCGATCTGGTAGGCTCTAACGGAGGTCCTGTTTCCAAACCACCTCAACACCAGCACCATGCGACTTCGATCGATCATCTTCTGGGCTCTGAGTTTCTTCCTCATCGCCATCGGCGGGGTGGGCTTCTATACGTGGGTGCTGCTCACACCGCAGTTGGGTCCGCTCGAACCACTCGATGTTGATGTGCATGAGTTGCGAACTGCAGGACGCCCCGGCGCGGATGTCCCTGATTCTTGGCCGGTCGTTGCGGAGTTGCTGGTGGCTGTTCAAGCGGAGACGATTCGTGCAAACGGAATTGACCCATCGCCATTTGATATCTCGCGCCTGTACGAGCACGACCTTGATGGTGAAGAATGGAGCAGGCTGATCGGGCCGATGCGCGATGCTGCGCGGCTCGCGCTGTTCCATGCCCTTGAGGCTCCCGATGAAGACGGCACACCGGATGACATCGCGTTCGCACAGCGCGTCTTTGATGTGCTCGATGACCCCGAATTCAGCGATCATCTCGATCAACTCGCAGCGGCTCGCTGGATGCATGCACCCGTGGTCGAATCGGCGGGAACCACACTTCTTCCCTACCTCTCCGATGTCCGCACGCTCTCGCAATATCTCCGGGTCCGACTGGTACGAGCATGGCGTGTCGGCGACGGGGAGGATGTTCGGCGGGTCTGCGGAGCCCATGCCACACTGGTCCTGCTTCTGACCATGCAGGTGAGTCTCGTCGAGTATCACGTGGGTCTCTCTGAGGGCGAGCGATTGATCACGTGCATCGAATCATTGATCGAGAGGCATCCACCCGCAACTGCACTCGCTGCAAGCGTTCGAGCAGCGGTCGATCCACTTCACGCCGTTCCACACTGGAAGACATGTCTTGCCGGTGACCGACTGAATCATTTGGGCCTCATCAATGCGATGTACACGGGCGAACCCGGCGGGGATGGTCGATTCCTTCCGGTACTCGGAAATCGGCGGCTGTCCCAACGCGTGCCTCCTGAGCCGTACACATTCGAAGACCGACTCGAGGACCTGCGAGCCAGTCGCAAGGCTCCACGGCGAAGGGAACTACGCCAACTCATCGATGCGTACGCGGCGGAGATTGAGTCTCTGGGCGAACCGACGGTCGAGGAAGTGGAGTCGATTCAGGCCGGTTACGTGGACCGGCTGACAACCATGGCCCCCGGATGCACCGCTCTTTCCCTGGGTGGAGTCATGTTTGACGGGTTCTTCAACCAGTCCGCCAGCGAGACCGCGGAGGCACTGCAAGCATTTCGAGAGCATTGTGTGGCGCTCGATACGGCCCTCGCGCCCTGAGCCTGAGACCAACCCCTGGCTCCTTCTGCTGCATCCGGAGCCGACACACAGCTACGCCGAGGACCTCGCGATCGCTCACAAGTCGCTTCGCCCCGCAAGCTACGACAATATTCTGTCATATGGGAAGGTGATTCAACGCAACGATCGGGTCCTCGGCGGCATCATCCTGATGATGCAACTGGAGGCGTACCGACTGGAGCATGGTTCCTATCCCGAAGGGCTTGATGCGCTTGGGGTGGAGACGCTGACGCCGCGGGGCGCCCCCTGGCTGTACGTGCGTCTGGCGCCCGGTGCGGATCCGGATGGTCGTCTGTACCTGCTGTATCTGCCGGGCGGCGACGGCATCGACAATGGAGGAGTCTCGGATGGATCGATCAGCCGCCCGGGAAGCGTCAGGGATGGCGCGGACTGGATTCTCAACAAGGTCCGGCGACGGGATGAGTAGCTGAGCATGCGAATTCATCGGATCATCATTGCCGTTGTACTGCTTGCGATCACAGCCATCATGCTCACGGCGTTCTGGTTTCTGACCATCGGGCCGGGGCCGGCGTTGGACTTCAGCGCGGAGTACGACGAGATCCGGGAGCAGCAGCGACCCACTCCGGATACACCGGATGCATGGCCGCTTGTCGTGGACTGCCTGGTCCACATCCAGGAGACAGCGTGGCGAATTGCCGGAAACACAGCGGGCACCCCACCGGACCTGTACCACTTCTTCACCGCGTCAAGCTACGACGAGCGGTACCTTGAGATCAGCCGCGCACTCGATGAGAGCCATCCATACTTTGCGTATCTCTGGGAATCCGACGCCGATGAATCAGACCCGGACGCGGAGTTCGCTCGCCGCGTGATGCAGGAGCTTGATACGGCCGCGACCCGTGACCTCGTTGATCAGCTCACCGAGGCCACTTGGATGGCTCCGATCTATCGCAACGAGGGACCGTTCGTGTCCGCGGCATACCTCGGGAATGTGCGCGCCGTGATGGGCTACTACCTGTTGGCCCGGATGACGGATGCATGGCGAAACGAGGACCTGGATGAAGTTCGTCGGTCGCTTCGTGCCTACGCGGCACTCGGTCGCATGCTGATGCGGCAGCCCATGATCATCGAGTATGCGACCGGGTTCTCCATGCTGCTCCAGTTGCGCAAGCACCTCGCCATACTCATCACGATGTATCCGCCTCCGGCCACCTGGGAGGGACCGATCCGGGGTGAGATGGAAAGTCTCCTTGGGCATCCGGACTGGTCGCACACCCTGGCTGCTGACGAATTCAATGCGCGCATGCTCGTCAACGCCATGTATACCGGGCGTCCCGGCTCTGACGGCCGTCTGCTGCTCGGCCACGCCCGGGCGCTCATCTACTACGGCACGACCGATACCGAGTCACTTGAGACCCGCGTCAGGAACATCCCCAGTGATCCACATGCGCCGAGCCGCCGGGAACTTGAGTCACTGATCGAGGCGCACTTCGCAGCGATTCGTCAGCTTGACCCCCCCACCATCGAAGACCTGCTGCAGATCACTGATGAGACCATGGTGAAGCTTGAGGCGGTCGCGCCGCAGTACGACATGGTGAACGTGAGCGATCTGGACTTCCGGGATGTCTTTTATCCTCCGGTCCACGACGCGGTGGTCAGCATGGAGCGCCAGATCCCCGATCTGGACCACGCCGTTCGGGTGCTCCTTGCCATCGAGGGGCATCGCGGCGAGACAGGAGCGGCTCCGACATCGCTCGCCGACATCGGCATCAGTCTCGACGGGACCGGCCTGCGATACCGGCGCCTTGAGGACAGCCCGGATGAGCAGGGGCGGACGTACCTGCTGTACCGCCTCGGTCGGGATGGGAAGGATGACGGTGGCGATGTTGATTTGGATGATGTGCTGAATCGGGCAAACGTGTCACAATAGCCTGCCGAGCGGCAATCCGATAACCGGTTGTGCATTGCACCTCCGCGACTCCCGCCCCTTCCCCTACAATGTCTCCGGAGCCCCCACGGAGAACGATTCATGACCAGTACCTTCACCGGACCCGGACTGAACGACCATTTGAAGCCTCGCGGCGGCGTCGACCCTGCGGCGCTGGATCCGCATGCCGTGACCATCTCGGGGATCGTTGTGGATCCGTCCTACGGGCCACAGTCGACCATCGAGTCCCTCGCCAATGTCGAACGGGACATCGCTGAGCCCGGGCAATACCCGTTCACCCGAGGCCTCTTCCCACAGGGATACCGAACGCGTCTCTGGACCATGCGGCAGTTTGCCGGCTTCGGCTCTGCCGACGACACCAACAGGCGCTTCAAGTACCTCCTCGAAGCGGCGAAGACCTCGACCAAGGCCAACACGGGGCTCTCCACGGCCTTCGACCTGCCGACACTCATGGGTCGCGATTCAGATGATGACCTTTCGGCCGGTGAGGTCGGTCGCTGTGGCGTCGCGATCGACACCATCGAGGACATGCACCGCCTCTACGCGGATATTCCGATCGACAAGGTGACCGTCTCGCAGACCATCAACGGCCCAGCAGCGGTCATCTGGGCGATGTACCTCGGTATGGCGAAGCAGCGCGGGATTGACTGGTCCACGCTCGGCGGCACGCTCCAGAATGACATCCTGAAGGAGTTCCACTCGCAGAACGAGTTCATCTATCCGCCGGAGCCGTCGGTGAAGCTTGTCGTCGACACCATCGAGTTCCAGTCGACGCATGTGCCTCGCTGGAATTCCGTTTCCATCTCCGGCTACCACATTCGTGAGGCCGGATCGACCGCGACGCAGGAACTGGCCTTCACCCTGCGCGATGGCATGGAGTACGTGGAAGAGTGTTTGCATCGCGGCCTCGACATCGATCAGTTCGGCCCGCGCCTCTCCTTCTTCTTCAACAGTCACAACGAGTTCTTCGAGGAAGTGTGCAAGCTGCGCGCAGCTCGTCGTATCTGGGCTCGCATGATGCGCGAGCGGTATGGCGCGAAGAACGAGCGCTCGTGGTTCATGAAGACGCATGTCCAGACCGCGGGCTGCTCACTGACTGAGCAGCAGCCCCTCAACAACATCGTGCGCGTGGCGTACCAGGCGATGGCCGCGGCCCTCGGCGGCTGCCAGTCGCTGCATACGGACTCCATGGACGAGACGCTTGGTCTCCCGACGGAGCAGGCTGTGATGGTGGCGCTGCGGACGCAGCAGATTCTGGCGCACGAGACCGGCGTGACGCGGGTTGTCGATCCGCTGGGCGGTGCGTGGTTCGTCGAGGCCATGACGGACAAGATGGAAGCGGATGCACTCGACTACATCTCCGAGATCGACAACATGGGAGGTGGCCCCTTCGCACTGGACCAGCAGGGCAAGCCCGCCGGTGGGCGCATGGGTGTCGTGCAGGGCATTCACAAGGGATATTTCCGCCGCGCGATCGCGGAGGCTGCGTATCGCTTCAGCGAGGAGTGCGAAGCAGGCGATCGGATCATCGTGGGTGTCAACGAGTACATCGACAATGATGAGAAGCGTCCGATCGACATTCTTGAGATCCCGCACCAGGTCGAGGTCGACCAGGTGGACCGCCTGAAGAAGTTCAAGGAGGACCGTGACGACGATGGCGTCAGGCGCGCCCTCGACGGTATTCGCGAAGCGGCGAAGAACGGCGACAACGTCATGCCCGCCCTCGTCGATGGCGCGCTGGCCAACTGCACGCTCGGTGAGATGGTCCAGGCGCTGGCAGACATCTACGGACGGTACGCGGGCGGGCCGGAGTGGTGATCTCACCCGGTTGATGCGACCCATAACCTCGACTCCGGCGAATGGTGCATTTGGTGTTCGGCAGCCGGATCTTCTCCATTACAATTGCGCTGGAGGAGTTGCTATGCGCCAAGTCATTACCATCGTCACCTGCGCGTTCGCGTCCGTCGCCAGTGGTCAGGTGATACAGGGCCCCGTCACCAATCCCGCCAACGGGCACGAGTACTACCTGCTTCAGAACAGCAACTGGACCCAGGCCGAAGCCTGGGCCGTTGGTCTTGGTGGTCATCTCGCAACCATCAATGATGAAGCTGAGAACGAATGGGTCTTTACCACGTTCTCATCGCCTGTCGGTCAGCCGCCCAATCTCTGGATCGGCCTGAATGATGCGGCGGTCGAGGGGGAGTACGTCTGGGTCAGTGGCGAGGCGTCGACGATGGAACCTCTCTTCGCGGATGGCGAGCCCAACGACGACATCAACGTGGCTGATGAGGACTACGTGCACATGCGCCACAACGAGGGCGAGTGGAATGATCACGATGACACGCTGTTCCGCGGCGGCAATCCATCCTTCCCGATCTTCGGTATTGCCGAGGTCATCCCGGCGCTCTGCACTGGGGATGCCGACGGTGATGATGATGTCGACTTCGAAGATCTGAATACGGTTCTTGCTGCGTGGAACACCTCCGGGCCCGAGGGTGACGTCAACGACAGCGGCTTCGTGGACTTTGATGACCTCAACGAAGTCCTCAATGACTGGGGTTGCCCCGACTGATCAGATCACGCCTCGCTGTCGCCCTCAAACTCGCGCACCACCTCACGGCAGACATCAGCGTCAAAGCCCCGCCGCACCAGGTAGGCATACAGTCGACGGCGTCGTACCTGAAGATCCGCGACCCGGCTCAGAGATCGCATCTTCTTCTCAGCAGCCGCCCGGGCGTCAGCCGCGTGGTCACGGCCTTCCATCGCCTCGTCCAGTACCCGTCGGGACTCCTCGCGTTCGATGCCCTTGGCCCGCAGTTTCTGTTCAAGCAGACGACGTCCTGCGGGTTGCCGCGACAACTCCGAACGCACCACGCTGCCCGCGAGCGCGACGTCGTCCAGGGCGCCGAGCCTCTCCAGTTCATCCAGCAACGATTCGCGCTGCGCTTCATCCGCGCCGCGCCGGCGAAGTTTGTCGGCCATGCGGGCTCGAGAGCACGGATGACGGGAGAGCACACGCAAGGCGTATTCGCGCAGGGCATCATCAGATGCGGCAGCCTTCACCGCGTGTTCCAGTGTCGGCGTCCAGGCCTGCCCGCGGGACAAGCCGAGTGATGAAAGGCGCGAGTACGGGATCTTCGCAACCTCCTCACCGTTGACGTGGACCGACCACCGCCGCGCCTGTGCATCCAGGGGCTTCAGGGCGGTGATGACGGGCAACGCATCAGTCGAGTTCATCAAGGTACGCCTCAATCTCACCGATCGCTTGTGCGTTGCCGTCCCGGCGCGAAGCCTCCAGGCCCAGTTGGAGTGTGTCTCTCGCTTCGTCCAGACGCTCCAGGGCTTCAAGCGCCTTGGCACGGTGGTAATACGCGTAGTGGTACGCAGCGTCGATGCCCAGGCACCGATCGAACCACAGCAGCGCCGCTTCCTCCTGCCCCGCCACGAGGTGTTCCTGTGCGATCATGTACGGGATGTCCGCATCCGATGCGTCCGCCTCCCACATGCTCAGCAGTTGTTCCATCCGTCCGCTCACGTGTCCGCTTCTCCTTTGCCAACTCGGCAATACCTGCGACAGATCGAGTCCTCACGGCAAAGCCCGCCGCGAGCCTTGCACACCCGCCTTCCGTGGAAGATGAGCAGGTGACTGAGCATGCACCATTTGTCGCGTGGGAAGAGTGCCATCAGCCGGCGCTCGACCTGCTGCACGGTGGCGTCATCCGGTACGAGACCGAACCGTTTCGACAGGCGCTCGACGTGCGTATCCACAACGACGCCCATGTTGATCCCGAACGCGTTCCCCAGCACGACGTTGGCCGTCTTCCGCGCGACGCCGCGCAGGGTGAGCAAGTCCTCCATCGTCTGCGGGACCTCACCGTCAAACTCGTCGGCGACCGTTGTCATGGCCGCGTGAACGGACTTCGCCTTGTTTCGGAACAACCCGATCGTCTTGATATAGGGTTCGATGTCCGTTGGCGTCACGGCCGCGTAGTCGGCGGGCGTGGGAAACGCCTTGAAGAGAGCAGGAGTGGCCTTGTTGACGCCGACATCCGTGGCCTGCGCACTCAGGATTGTCGCGACAAGCAACTCATGGGCGCTGCCGTAGTTCAGTTCGCAGTGGGCTTCTGGATACCGTTCGGCAAGTGACTTGTACAGGCGCCGCGCACGCCGCTTGTCGGTGTCCGCGACCTCCGGGAGTTGAAAAGGAATGTCTCCGAGGCCGCGAGGATTGGATACCTTTGCCTGAGCCATCAGCCATCACCCTCAGTCCCGGTGCGCTTGTGGCCGCTGGCGATCCAGCCTGTCACGACAAGGCCGAGTACACACAGCGCGCCGCCTTCCAGCAACCGACGCCCGAGTGGATGGTCCGCGTCAAATGCACTCCGATGCGCATTTGCCAGCGCGACATCGCCCGCCTGCGCAGCGTCACGGAATGCGGCGAGTTCGCCCTGCATTCGTGGGGAGAGGACCGCGATATCGAATATCACCGCCCCAAGAGTCAGCACGAGCAGAATCGCTCGGACGCCGGAGAGGACGCGCCCCTTCGTCTTGCGAACCGTGAGCAGGAACGTCACACCGCATACCGCGAGACAGGCCAGTTGGACCACGCGGAGCACACCGAAGAGAGGGTTGGTCACGTATCCCGCGGCAATGATCCAATGGTCATCCGGGTAACCGGAGAACCCCGGGAGCGTCGGATTGAGATCCTTCATCACCGGAAAAGCCAGCGCGGCAGCAAGCCCGACGAACAGGATGGCCGCAAGCCAGAATCCCGCCGCGGCAAGGTGCAATGTTGTGGCGCGAGTCCAGAATCTCATCCGTTGTCCTCCCCGGCTGGGACGGGTGTGCCATCCTGCCATGTTGAGCCATCTTCCCAGCACTCGCGCTTCCAGATCGGGGCTGACGCCTTCAACTCGTCAATCACGCGGCGGCATGCGCGAAATGCCTGGTCGCGATGCCCGGCATGCACTCGCACGAGCACACTGGCCTCCCCCACTGCGACTCGACCGATACTGTGCCGAACGCCGATGTACGAGCAATCGCACGCCTCCGCCGCCTCGCGCGCCAGGCGTGCAATCTCGCCTGCCGCCATCGGGCCGTAGGCGTCGTACTCCAGCGCAATGAGTCCTCCGTGGACGTCATTCGTCTCACTTCGGGTGCGACCCAGGAAAATGCATTCGCCGCCGCAGCCATCGGGCACCGGCGGGCACGCGTCATCCGCGTTCACGGGGCCCTGCACCAGTTGGACATCAATCTCAGCCATCAGGAGGATCATACCCCCGCCGGGCGCGTTCGTGCGGCGTTTGCACGGGAGCGAAGGCTCGCGTACAAGGGTGCCCGATGTCCGCGCTGCCGACCATCCCGTTCAGCCTTGCCCTCGCCGGTCTGGATTCCGGCGACCTGAGGGCGGATCTGCGTCGCACCGCTGATGCGGGCTACCGCTTCGTGCAACTCAATGTCGCAGCCCTGACGTCACGCCCGCGGGATTTCGACCGGTCCGCACGGCGCGACCTGGCAGCCACGATCCGCCGATTCGAATTGCGCCTCTCAGGGGTTGACCTGTGGATTCCGTCGAAGCACTTCACCGATCCGGCGCACGTCGATCGTGCCGTGCAGTCGGTACTTGATGCCATCGAGTTCGCGGGCGAACTGGCTCCGCTCACAGAGGGGCATGCCGTGTTGTCCGTGAGTCTGCCGGCGCACGATGCCATCGCCGGTGAACTCGCGACCATGACAGCCGCGGCAGAACGATGCGCATGTCGGATCGCAGATCACCATTGGCCACCCGATGCAGGCCGTGCGAACGACGTCTGGGTGGGTGTCGATCCTGCGACGATGATGATTGCTGATCCCGCAGCGGATGTTGCAGCCGCTGTATCGGTCCATGCGAACCGGGTCGCATCACTCCGCCTCTCTGATCTGGACGAGTCGAGCCGCGTGCCCGCGGGTGATGGCCGCCTCGACCTGCTCATGTATCTCGTGACGGCATCCACCTGTGCCCACGCGGGCCCGGTTGTGGTTGACGTCCGCGGCCTGCAGCATGGCTGGGACCTGGCGCCGCGCCTGCGCGAACGCGCCGCCGGGCGGATGCGACTGGGCTGACATGCGAGTGCTCCTGTTCATCGCCGCGTGGTATGCCCTGTCCTCATTGATCACGTTCGCCGTTTATGCGTGGGACAAGCGAGCCGCGCGGCGGGATGGCTGGCGGACCCGCGAGCGGACACTCTTGCTGTGCGACGCTGCCGGTGGATGGCCCGGCGGCCTGGTCGCTCAGCGGTCCCTTCGTCACAAGAACCGGAAAGTGAGCTACCAGGTCAAGTACTGGCTGATCGTCGTGGTGCACCTTGCCATTGCCGCTGTCGCGGGCTGGCTGGCCCTGAGATGACCCCAGACTCTCGAATCAGTCGTCCTCCGGCAGTTCCGCATCACCATCCTTCTCGATGTTCTCCGAGATCCCGGAGGCGAAGACCAGCGTCGCGAAGGTGAGAACCGAGAGGATGGCGGCAACCAGAAAGGCTCCTGCTCCTGCTGCCATACCGACTGCGGCGATCACCCAGAGGCCGGCGGCGGTCGTGAGGCCGTGTACCTGCCCGCCCGACTGGATGATGGCTCCGGCGCCGAGGAACCCAACGCCTCCGATCACGCCAGCCATGACTCGGAGCGGGTCCAGTGGCAAGGGTGCACCGGAGGCGTCGACGACGGGCAACAGGCCCAACACAGTGAAGCCGCAGGAGCCGAGCGCTACCGCCATGTGGGTACGAAAGCCGGCGGGGCGATGTCGCCGCTCGCGGTCCCACCCGACAACTGCTCCAAGCAGCAAGGCGACGACCAGCCGAATCGCCAGTTCCCACCATGTCGCGGGAGGTTGAATCGTGAGTTCCATGTGGAACAGGATACTCTCGAAAACGAGAACCGGCCGACCCCTGTGAGGGTCGGCCGGTTGAGTAAGCGAGGCACTATCACTCACGTCATTCGCAACGCTCGCCCCAGTGGTTGAGCACTTCGTTGAGGTCATCGAAGTTCACGAGTCCGTCGCCGTTCACGTCACCCGGGTCTTCCGGGAAGCCGACGTGGCCCCAGTTCTCGAGGACGATGTTGAGGTCAGCGAACGTCGTCAGGCCGTCGCGGTCCAGGTCCCACGGGCACTCTGCAACCGGCGGGAGGAATTCGGTGGGAAGGACATCGCGCCACTTGGGGGTCGTGTGCACGGCTGCGTCGAAATTCGTGCTGCTTTCGGAGACGGCCCATGAGCCGCTGCTGGTGTCGATCCCGTTGAAGCGGTCGCCATGCCAGGTCCAGAAGTGCGGACGGGTCTCTTCGGTCGGGTAGGCAGAGTAGAGCTCGCCGCCGATGCTCGCCGTGATCCAGCCGTTCTGCTCAACCTGTACGCTCTCGATGTCGCCCGTGGTGCCGAAGACGGCGGAAGCATCAAACGTGTCGATGACTTCGAGGTTGTCGCCGCGAGAACCGAAGGCGTACTCGTAGCCCTTGTCGCCGGAGAAGATCCAGAGCGTGCCGTCAGGGCCGTGGTCCATCCTGGCGTCGGGACCGATCGCCGCCGGATTGGGCAGCGGATGACGGCTCTCGACCGCCATGAAGGTGGAGAGGACGAGGTATTCGAGAGTGACGCTCAGGGCCGTGGTCTGTCCGTTGGCAATGTCGAAGTCCTGCATTCCTGCGGCGCTGCTGCCCAGAGGCTCGGGAGCGGAACCACCGAGATCGAACTGCTGGATCTGACCGTTGGAAAGGCAGGTCATCCGGCCACCGGCCTCGCGGACCTTCTGGACGCCGGGGAGGATGAGGCCGACGGGGGTCGTGGTGCCGAGACCGATGTCGAAACGGAAGAACTCGTGATCGCCGGATCCGGGCTGAACACTCGTGGCGAGCACGCTGATCAGGTCCTCGCCCGGGCAGACCTGGCCCGGCTGGCCGGGAAGGGAGAAACTGTCGAACGACGGTCCATCGGGAACGATTGGCTCCGGGGTCACGATGTCAAAGCCGTTGTTCGGGAAGTTCGGAATGATCACGAACTTGGGCCGAATCACGAAGTAGCCGTCGATGAACGCCGGGCTGTTGTAGCCGGTCAGACGGTCCTGGGTTCGGATGTCACCGTCGAAGTTGGCGGTGGTCGCCGCCGTGTCGGAGGCGCTGGTCGAGAAGTCGGACTGGAAGAACATGTTGCCTTCATCGGAGGCGGGGTCACGCCAGCGCATCGTGGGTGAGGTGGTCTCGTAGTCGTCGACGCCATTGAGTGTCACGACATGACCACCGTTGCGCTCGAAACGCTGCAGGTCCGAGTTCCAGGACCACCAGCCGATGCCCATGTTCACCAGCCCACCCGTCACGGCGTGAAGGACGAGGTGGCTGGCACGGGGCGCCCAGGTGCCGTTCGGATAGAGGCGGGTGATCGTGAACTGGCCCGGAGCACCATTCTCAAGGATGGCCTGGTAGCCGGCGAGCGAGTTCTGGGTGCCGTCGACCGGATCCGTGCCGAACTGGTCACCGACCAGTTCAATCCAGTTGCTCAGGGCGTTGTAATTCTCAGAGGGAGCGTCCGGGCCGTAGTCATCAGGGCCCGGGACAAGCTGAGGGAAGCCGCGCTTCGCGATGTAGCTGAAGTGATTCGTCGCAGCCGTCGGTGAGCAGTACGCCACGCCGTTGCCGGGCAGACCCTCCACGTCAAAGATCTCACCACGCACCTGGTCGTAGTCCGGTACGAAGTAGCGACGGTAGTCGTCCGCGTTGGCGACGGAGCCCGCCGCGCCGGCAAGGCAGACAACAGAGAGGATTCGTGAGTTGAGGCTGGTCATCGCTGGTCTCCTTCTCGCTGAAGCGAGGCGGTTGTTGGTGTCGGGCGGCAATGTGCCGCGATACACCCCTGCTCTGACCGGGAAGCTGATTTCTATCAGGTTGGAGGGGAAATCTTGCAGATGTTTCTGCGAAACGTTCAGCCAGCGTCGAGAGCGCTCGCCCTGGCCCGCCGGACGGCATTCAAGGTGCCGACGGCGGCCCCCGCGAGTGCCAGCGTCGACAGGCCCAGACCCGCGAGTCGCCAGCCGTCTGAGCCTTCGCCGAACGTGATCGCCATCCGACCGAATCCGTAGACCCAAGCCGCGAGCCACAGCGCCAGGAGGGCGTAAGCGGCAGCACATCGACGGGCGGGGGAGCGTCGCATCAAAGTGACACCGACGCAGAGCGGCACACCAGGAATGACAACGACGGCGATGATCAGACCGACCAGTCCTGAGAAGGTCATCGGATGGAGCCAGGGTTCTTCCAGCGAGTTGCGATAGCCGTAGACCCCCACCGAGCCGGATGGGTTCCGGATCAGGTAGAGGAATGCGCTGACGGTCGGAATGAGCGAGAGGAGTGCCGTGATGCGTGCGACGATGGTAAGAATGACGAGGAGCATCCGCATCGTGAATCTCCAGCAGGTATACCCGATCCTACCAGCTGGCGGCGGCTCGCGGTACATCAGGCGATCCCGCTCTCCTTCGCATCAGTCACGGAAGTGAATGGTGGCACTCCCGATGATACGACCGGCTTCCTGTTGATAGGTCTTCCAGGAGAGCGTGTCGATCGTTGATGCGGCTCGCTGAACCAATGTATTGAGGCGACGCGGATTGCGGCCGTCGAGGTGCTGCTTCAACTGGTCGAAGTGGATCACGCCGACAGAGAGTTGCGGCATACCCGGAGCATCAGGAGTGGGCTCAGCCACAGTCTCTCCGAAGTCAGTCACCAGGCCACGTCCACATCCCCATGTCCACCATCCCCTGTCGTCGTCCTGGTCCGGTCGGATGGCGCCTCTGCCAGGCGCGGCGCGGCGATAGTTCCATGCCACAGTGCTGGTGTAGGGCACGGCGTCGGTCACACTCGCGAGTCGCACGGCCTCCGGGAACATCCCGTCAAAGCGCATGCGGAACTTCTGCTCCGGTGGATCCGGATCGGCCCGTTGCAGTTGCTGCTCGACGACTTCGTCACCCAGTCGTGCAATGCGATCCACATCATGGATCTCTGTAACCCAAGCCATATCGATCTGTCCCGGCCGCGCCGCCGCGGGGGCGACGATGAAAGCCCGGCGTTGTCCGAGTCCGTGTTCGTTCACGATATGTGCCGAAGGAAGCGTCAGTCCCGGGAACAACTCTGCGATCATCGGGCGGATGAAGTTCTCGATCGCAGGCCCACCAAGGATGAGTACATTCGCCCGGTCCTTCCATGCGTCGTAGATGCCGGCGGGCCAGGCTGCGGGGGTCGGGCCGGGGTTCTCCGGGTCGTTTCCGAGGTGGCTGGAGAACCGCGTCTCGAAGGTCCCGTTCTCCTCGCCGGGCGCAAAGACAGCCGTGAGACGGGTCTGCGCTCCGGGAAGGGCTCGGTCGGAGAGGTACAGGTAGGCGGCGGGATCACGATGAAGCGCGGCGAGTTCCAGGTACGCATCGGTAGTCGCGAGCGTGCGCGCCGGACGATCCAGAGTCAGGTCCAGGACGTCTTCCAGGAGTTCCTCGTGAGCCGCAAGCGTCATGTAGAGCTTGGTCGCGTTGCCGCGATTGCGAATGGCAAGACTGAACTGCGGATCGACCTTGGGGCGCAGGATGTTGGTGTTGGCGTGTATGCGTCTGGGTACGGTCTCAAGTGTCCGCCGTATGCGTGCTTCGACCGCGGGGCTGATGTCCGTGATCAGCACGGTGGCCTGGTGTCCCTGCGGCGTGAATCGAGAAGCGATGACGACGCGTTCACCGAAGACATCGTCGAACATGACGTCCGGTCGGTCGTAGTCGAGCGCGTGTGCAAGCGCACCCCAGCGCTCCCTCAATTGGGCGGAGAGTGGCTGGAGTGGGAGGACGGCGGTGATGAGCTGTTCGAGTCGCTCGCCTTCGGGGCCCTGTCGAATGGAAGCGGCATCTGCGAGAGCAAAGACCATGTCGACGTCGGTCGGGAGTTCCGTGGCGGTCGCGAAGACGGTATGACGCTGTTGCGCCGTCACATTGGCGGGCATCACCATCAAGAGGAGCGCTGCGATAGCTGCGAGGAGGGCGCGAGACGGCGTCATGTGTCGGGGCATGAGGTCAGCGACTGATGGATTCGAGCAGATCCTCATGGGTCTCCGCCGGAGGTTCAAAGGGGCCGGACCATGTATACCGGCAATGGACTTCGGGGTTGACCGATCCAACTGCAGATGAGGCCTCTGGGCCATCATCGCATCCGGCGTTCTGTTCGACCAGGCGCACGATCGTGATGCCCGGCGGCAGATCGCCGACCGGAAAGCGCGGGTCGGAAATGGTCATCGTCGCAATCCGGCCGTTGAGTTGCCGCACGAATGACTCATCATCCGTCCTGGCCTCAGTGCTCGTGATGCTGACCACGATGCTCGATTCATTGTTCGACGCGGGAGGTTCCGCCACCGGCTCGGTCGGGATGATGCCGAGGACCTTGCCGATGTCATCAAACGTGCCGGCAGCATTCGCGCGAAACTCGGTACCTGACTCAACAAAGTCGGTCACCGGCGTGGGGCGATCGACGAATTCAAGTGCATCGGGCGCAAGACGCTGGCTGATGAGCGCGCCGGCGACCAGGCCAAGGAGGAGTCCGGCGGCCGCGTAGCGTCCGACGACAACCCGTCGGCGGGCAGGCGCCGAGAGCCAGCCGCGCTGGCGGGCGACGGCATCAAGAATCTCGCTGGTGTGATCGGGGGTCGTCACGGGTCTGCGGAGCGCGTCGACGGCTCTCTGCGTGGCAAAGAAGTCATCGATGGAGTCCGCTGAAGATGCGTCGGGATCGGTATCACGAAGAAACGCATCGACGACGTCATCAGGGATGGCATGGTCGGCAATGTCATCACCGGCAATCGGTGCATGATCATCGGCGGGCTCATTCGCCTCAAAGGGGAACGGCTCGTCGAATTCGTGCGGATTCTGGCCAGGCCAGTCATTCATCAGGCGATGGTCTCGGAGATGAAGGTGTTGAACTGCTCGGTGTGCTCGAAGTACTTGCGCATCTTGCGTCGCCCACGATGCAGGTGACTCTTGACGGTGCCTTCGGGCATGTCCATGTATTCGGCGATGAGAGAGATGGGCCAGTCCTGCTGATGGAAGAGAATGACGATCTCACGCTGTTCGTCGCCGAGTTGCTCAAGGGCTTCACCGATCGCATCACGCGCGGTGGTCTGCGATTCCTCGTTGAGCGCGCCGTGGTCGGCGTTGCTCTCCTGTCCCTTCCAGCCGCCGACAATCTCGCTGTCGTAGACAGGGCGATGCTTCTGGCAGGCGTTGACGTAAAGCCGCTTGGCGATCGTGAAGAGCCAGGTTGAGAAGCGGTAGCGGGTGTCGAATCGATCGAGGTTCATGAGGACCCGGACAAACGCATCCTGCACGATGTCCTCCGCCACGTCGGGGCGCCGGGACATGCGGAGCATGTAGGCGTACAGGGAGCGCTGGTGGGCTCGAATCAGCGCCTCACCGGCCGAGCGGTCGCCAGCGGCGGCTCGCTCAATGAGTTGGTGCTCCTGCTCTCGGGTCATATCTCTTCCCCTACTCTATGGCCCCGGCTTCCCGGGGTTGCGGAATCGGTGGGTTCATCCTTGAATCCAGTACGTCATATTCTGATTGATCTCGGCTCTCAATCCCCGCGAATCCGCACAAAAGGCAGAATTCGACCCGATGATACCTGATGCGAACCGAACAGACAGCCGTGACCTCACTTGGGCGATGCTGCTGGGCCGGTGGATGGACCTCGCCCGGGCTTCAGCCGCGCTGCCCCCGGACGACCGTTGGCGGGTCTCCGTGCCCGCCGTCATCGGCCTCCAGGCCGTCAGTTGTGCCCTCGCTGAGTCTCTTGAGTTGCCGACCTCTGAGCGCCTGCTCGGTGTGGATCGGGGAGCCGTCCTGATCCGCAGGCATGTCGCACAACTCAATGACACCTGGCGCGGCGAGCCCATGCCGGAGCGACTGACCGAGTTGATTGCCGATGCCCGCGCCGCATGGAACGTGGCAGCCGAAGCAGGTGTCGAGTGGGTGGTTGCTGTGGAGCGCCTTGAGATGCCCGACGTGGCGGCGCACCTCGAAGGGGCAATGGGCGATGTGCTCGCTGCACCACCGGGAACTATTCTCTTCAGGGGATCACCCGCAGTCTTCGCACGTCCCGAGACGATCGAATTCAATGTTCACGGACTGACTCGCGGCGAGGTGGGACCGCCGCGCCAGGTCTACCGGCGTGGTGGTACCGATCCATGCGACATCGTCGCCCCCATGCTCACAGCACTGCCTGCGGGCCGCCCGCTGCTCGTCTGGATGGTGAGGGACGGCGAGAGACAGGCGATCCCCGAGAGTCAGCAGGCGCCGGTCGCGCCTGATCTGGTGCTTCCCGTCGTCGAGTGGGACGAGAATGAGGAGATCTCGGGTCCCGCGATGTGAATCAGCGGTGAGGGACGCGCTGGTGCGGCCGCGATGACGGGGCACGTATGGCCGGTGTGGTGCCGGAGCGCTGTCTCGGGTGTGTTGCAGTCCTGGGAGAGGTGGAGCAGGACGATGTGCCGCCGCGGCGCAATGAGAGCGACGGCATCACGTGACTCGTGGTTGGAGAGATGGCCGCGACCGCCCATGATGCGCTGCTTGAGGAACCACGGACGATCGGATTGGATCTGCATTTCGGGACAGTAGTTCGACTCGATGGCGAGGACATCGACGTGACTGAGCACCTGCGTCAATTGTGTCGTGGCGCACCCGACATCCGTTGCGTAGCCCAACGATGAGCGATGGTGGTCGCCGAAGTCGAATCGGAATGAGGCGACACCCAGGTTGTCATGCGCCATGTGTACGGGTGTGACGATGACGGACTGCCTGAATGCAAAGGGTTCGTCGTCGAACAGCTCGGTGCGCCGTGTAAGCAGGCCCATGCGCTCGGCGCGGCCGCGATGGCGCCGGTGGATATGGAATCTGGCGTGTTGTGGGAGTGCGCGGCGCCATGTGGGTCTGCAGTGGTCGAAGTCGAGGTGGGTAAAGATGACATCGTCGATGCGATTGAAGTCGAGTCCGATGTCTGCGAGGGTCCGACGGGTGCGACGGGGCGAGAGCCCGGCATCAATCAGCGTCAGGCGATAGATGTCGGGGCCGCGTCGATGGATGAGAACGGAACAGTTGCCACGGGACGAACTCGCCAGCACGCACATCGAAACTGAGCCGTCGAGGGGCGCGGGGTCCGGGCGCGGCGGTGGCGGCGGGTCTTCCCACAGTCGAGTCTGGAAGACATCCGTGTCTGTCCGAGATCGGCGCCGCGTCCGCATCCGCTCATGGTAGCGGACGCCGCGCCGGGGGTGGTGCACAGTTCTTCAGGATCAGGCGGCCTTGCGGCGCGTGGTCGTGCGCTTGCGGCCGACCGTGCGCTGTTCGTCGGTGGCACGGCGTTGCGGCATGTTGAGGATCGCGTCGACGAGTTCCATGGGCGTTGCAGCCCAGAGATCAGCGCCGATCTCGACAGCGAGCCCTTCGGCGCGATTGAAGACACCGCCGCCGACGGCGATCTGGAGTGACCGGCATGCTCCAATCTCGTGGATGCGATCGATGAGTTCGCGAATCATCGGCAGGTCGGTTGGTGCGGAAGCGAAGATCATGAGGACATCCGGCTGAGTGCGCTGGACGTGGGCCAGGATCTCATCGAGAGCGATGCCGCCTCCCGCGAAGGTCAGATTGAGCCCGGACCGCTCGATGAGATCGGAGGCCATCTGGGCCGCGACTTCGTCGAATTCCGTTGGGCCACTGATGGCGAAGACAGAGCGGTCTTTCCCCGGTGACCGCGAGAACTTCGCAGAGGCCTGGTCGCACAGGATGCGGAGCAGGCGGGTTGCCATGTGGTGCGCGAGGGTGGAGAGCTGGTCGGCCCGGTAGAGGCGGGAGATCAGTTCGTAGGTGGGCCAGAAGACGTCGGTGGTGAGGTCTTCCGGGCTGATGCCATCGGTGGTGGCAGTCTCAACGATCTGACGGCATGCGATTCGGTCTCCGTTGATGAGTGAATCGAACAGTTGGTCGACCAGCTTTTCGTACGTCACGGGCGTCTCTCCGCGAGGGGTGGGTGCGATTTCGGGTGGCGGGACATTCCCCCGCCGCCTCCATCATCGGCGCGACAGGAAGTTTGTGCGTACGGATGACGCCATGGTCCGGACGGAGTCTGGTCCGATACCTGAAAGTGGCCTCAGGAATGCCGGAGAGCGGTTTTTATGGGGCAGATTCCGCTTGAGGAAACTGAGCCGCAGGCACCGATTTTTTCTCGGACGCGCGGCCCCGGTACGCGATGCAGACGCCGAAGGTCATCCGCTTCGCCGCATCCACCTTGAAGCCCGCCGCGGCCATCGCGTCTGACATCTCAGACACGGACAGAAATGTCTCGACGGACCGGGGCAGGTAGCGATAGGCACCGGACTTGTCGCGGCTGATCAGCGACGCGGTCCGGGGCATGATGTGGCGGGTGTAGATGTTGTTGAGGAAGCGGATCGGCGCCAGGCGTGGTCGGCCGAATTCGAGGATGATGAGTCGCCCTCCGGACCGGAGCACCCTGCGGAACTCGGTGAGGGCCTGGGGTGGGCGGGCGACATTCCTGATACCGAAGGCAATGGAGACGATGTCGAAGGACTCATCCTCAAATGGGAGCTTCTGCGCGTCACCCTGCACGTAACTGATGTTCTCGGTAGTCGACTCCTGAGGGCTGAGCCGTCGCGAGCGAGCGATTTCGAGCATCTCGGGCGTGAAATCGAGCCCGGTGACTGCCTTGGCTCCGGCGTCGGCGAAGGCCCGGGTGAGGTCGCCGGTGCCGCAGGCACAGTCAAGGACGCGGTCCGTGGGCTTGACGTCGGCCAGCCGGACGGCGGCCCGTCGCCAGGCCTGGTCTCGTCCGAAGGAGTGCAGGCGGTTGTTGAGGTCATATGTCCGGGCGATGGCGCCGAACATGGTCCGGACCTTCTCGGCCTTCTCCGCGTGCTTGTGCGGATCCTCAGCGAGGTCCGACGGTGTCCAGACTGGAGGGGGTTGCGTGGGCATGGGTCCGAAGATCGGGAGTGTGGGGGCAAGACGGGTGATTGGGCATGATAGGATTTCGGGAGTTCTCTGACCGTTGATTCTGACAAGGGATTCCTGTGATGATGCAAAGGTTCTTCCTGGCGGTGCTGCTGGTGGCCTCGGGTGTGCTCGCGGCGGGTTGTACGACAAATGCGGCGACTGGAAAGCTCCAGGTCAACGCACTGAGTCGATCCGAGGAGATTGCGCTGGGCACGCGGAGCATGGCGGAGCTCACCCAATCCTACGGTGGGCCGGTGAGTTCCACCCCGTTGCAGTCCTATGTGGCGAATATCGGGCGAGAGCTGGCATCTCATACGGAGGCGGACTATCCGGATCTTCCGTGGGAGTTCACCTTCCTGGATTCGGGAGTCATCAATGCCTTCGCGCTGCCAGGCGGCAAGGTCTTCATCTCACGCGGCCTCGCGGAGCGGATGACGACGGAGGCCCAGCTTGCGGGCGTCCTTGGACACGAGATCGGCCATGTGACCGCCGAGCATGCCGACAAACACGTCACCCGCCAGTTGATCCTCCAGGGGCTGGCGACCACGGTGGCGGTGGTTGCCGGTACTCAGGAAGATGAGTGGATCGGTGTCGGAATGGGCGTACTCGTCAGCGGGGCAGGCGTCTACTCGTTGAGCTTCGGGCGAGACGAAGAGCTGGAAGCAGATCGCCTGGGGGTGCGCTACATGACTCGCGCGGGGTACGACCCGAAGGGGCAACTTGAGGTGATGCGGATTCTGAAGGAGGCATCCGGGGGAGGCTCACAGCCGGAGTTCCTGAGCACGCACCCGGCACCGGATCGCAGGATCAAGCAGATCAAGCAACTGCTGGCGGACGAGTATGCCTACACACAGGGCAACGCGGCATTCGGCGAGTATCGCGACCGCTTCCAGACTCGATTCCTGGCACCGCTCTCTGACCAGCCTCCCCCCGCTGATGCATCAACCGCTTGGCTGATGGCCCCGCATCGCTGGTGTGCGGTGTGCCGGACGAAGTCTGCCTCCGGACAGTAATGGGGAATCGATACATCTCGTCCTTGCTATCCATCTGCCGTCGGTTAAGGTTGCGATAGGGTCCGGAGCTGATGCTCTGACTTGAGCCGCAATATGCCGGGCCGATATCGAGTTTCGTTGCCCGCTTCGCCCCCCTTCTTCGCGTGGGAAGGTGATGAGGTCCATGCCGCGGCCGGGTTCGGTTCCCCATGCGGCGTGGAAGGTCCCGTTGGCCGGGTGGATGGAGGCCGATGATGACATGGCGAGGATTGAGCGTTGGTGGCCCAATGGCGGCGGTCGCATCGGACCGCGACCAGTTGATGGCAACGGTCTACGAGGAGATGAAGGCGCTGGCCGCACACCATCTCCGTCGTGAAAGAAACGGTCACACCCTTCAGGCGACGGCGCTGGTGCACGAGGCATACCTGCGGCTGGCCAAGCAGTCCCGCGTGGACTGGCAGGGTCGAACCCACTTTCTGAGTGTGGCTTCCGAGATCATCCGGCGGGTGCTGGTCGATCACGCGAGGGCGCGGTTGACATCCAAGCGTGGCGGGCGGTGGCAACGAATTCCGCTGGAAAAGGCCGAAGCCTCATCGGAACTGGCGGACTCCGTGGACGTGCTCGCGGTTGACGCGGCGCTGGAGCATCTGAGCAAGGAATCGCCAAGAGAGGCGCGGGTGCTGGAACTCCGTGTCTTCGGTGGTCTGACGGTCGAGCAGGCCGCATCTGCCCTCGACGTCTCACCATCGACTGTGGATCGCGATTGGCGCATGGCGCGGGCCTGGCTGGCGCGTGAGTTGGCGCGGGGATCGGGGAAGGGAGGCGGCTGATGGTTGCCGTTGATCGCGAGCGGGTGAAGGCACTCTTCCTTGAAGCGTCGGATCTCCAGGGGGAAGCGCGGCAGGCATTCATCGAGTCCGCATGCGAGGGTGACGCCAACCTCCGGAGCGAAGTCATGTCACTGCTCGCTGCCGATGGCGCAGCCGGGGTGTCGGTGGTCATGGATGCGGTGCATCGTTCAAGAGAGCGCGAACTGGCACGGGATGCGGAGGACGCGGCCCGCGATTTGCCGGAGCACATCGGAACCTACCGAGTGGAGTCATTGCTCGGCGTCGGAGGCATGGGGCGCGTCTACCTGGCGGAGCAGGAATCGCCTCGGCGCATGGTGGCTCTGAAAGTCGTGCGAGAAGGCGTCTTCTCAACCGGAATGCTGCGTCGATTCGAACTTGAGACTGAGATGCTGGGGCGCCTGCGTCATCCGGGTGTTGCACAGATTTATGATGCCGGAATGGTCGACGGGACACCGTACTTCGCAATGGAGTACGTGGACGGTGAAACCCTCACCGACTTCGCGGCCGATCGTGGCTTGTCGGCTCGGGAACGACTCGAACTGATGGCACGCGTATGCGATGCGGTGCATCATGCGCACCAGAAGGGTGTGATCCACCGAGATCTGAAGCCCGGGAACATCCTCGTCGACGAATCCGGTCAGCCGAAGATCCTCGACTTCGGTGTCGCACGCGCCACGGCGTCGGACATTGAGGTCACTTCCGTACAGACGATGGCCGGGCAGTTGGTGGGGACACTGCCATACATGAGTCCGGAACAGGCCGGTGGTGAGACGGACGAGATCGATGTCCGATCGGATGTTTACGCGCTGGGCCTGGTGCTCTATGAGCTGCTTGCACGCCGACCGGCGCGCGACATGGAGGGTAAGGCCCTGCATGAAGCGGTGCGCTGCATTCGGGAGACCGTGCCGGTGCGACTCGGAAGTGTCGAACGCCGCCTGAGAGGCGATGTGGAAACCATCGTGCACAAGGCATTGGAGGGCGATAAGGAGCGGCGATATCAGTCGGCCGCCGCACTCGGCGCGGACATTCGTCGATATCTCGCGAATGAACCGATCGCGGCCCGTCCGCCAAGCGCGATGTACCAGATGCGCCGCTTTGCTCGGCGAAACAAGGTGCTGGTCGGTGCCGCGACGATGGTGTTCATGGTGCTGGTGCTGGCAGTGATCGGTATGTCGTGGACGCTGTACAAGGCGAAACTGGACCTCGAACGTCGCGCGATCATGCAGTACTACGTCGGGCTGATGCAGGTCGCTGTGTTTGACTCGGTCAATGAAGGGAATGATCCGGCCTTCTTCGTGGATCTGCTGGACCGTGCCGCGGAGGGCATGGAGCAGGCCATTGCGGCTCGCCCACATACCGAGGCGGAGATCCGGCTCAACATCGCGGACCTGTACCGTTCTTCACAGGCGTGGGAGCAGACACTCGAACACTCGAAGCAGTCCTACGACATCCTGCTGAAGGAGAAAGGACCGGAGAGCTGGTGGACGCTCTGGGCGGAAGTGTCCATGGCCGACGCACTTCGTGGCCTGGAGCGCCGGGATGAAGCGCTCACACACTACCGACACTGCCTTGAGGTCTATCGCGAGCGGCTCGACTGGCTCGATCCCGATACACCGACAGCGCTGGAGGGAACGGTGGAACTGCTGCGAGAGTTGGGCCGCGGCGACGAAGCGCAGCGCGAACTGACGATCACACTGGACCTTCTCCGTGCCTTGCCCGGTGAGGACGAGGAGAAGATCGGGGAGTGGATCGAAGAAGCGGAGGCCCTGCTTCAGGCAACGGGCTGAGCGCGGAGATCGAGCTCAATCGACGAAATTGAAGAGTGGCGTTGAGAGGTATCGTTCGGCGAAGGAGCAGGCGATGGTGACGATGCGCTTGCCTTCGAACTCCGGACGGCCAGCGACGCGCACTGCGGCGCAGACATTGGCGCCGGTGGAGATGCCGCCCATGATGCCTTCAGTGCTTGAGAGGCGTCTGGCCCAGTTGAAGGCGTCGTCGTTACTCACCTGGACCACCTCGTCGAGGAGTTCGGTGTCGAGATTACCCGGAATGAACCCCGCGCCGATGCCCTGGATCTTGTGGGGCCCCGGATCGCCCCCACTGATGACCGGAGAGTCTTCCGGTTCGACAGCGATGGCCTTGAAGTTCGGATTCTCCGCCCGGATGCAGCGCGTGACTCCGGTGATGGTGCCACCCGTTCCGACGCCCGCCACGATGGCGTCGACGTTGCCATCCAGATCATTCCAGATCTCGGGTCCGGTCGTGTGCTCGTGGATTGCGGGATTGGCTGGATTGTCGAACTGGGCGGGCATGAAGACGTTGCCACCCTCCTGATCACAAAGTTCCTTCGCGTGCGCAACGGCACCCTTCATGCCCTGGTCGGCGGGCGTGAGAACCAGGTGGGCACCGAGCTGGCGCAGCATGGCGCGCCGTTCGAGCGACATGGACTCCGGCATGCAGAGTGTGAGGCGATAGCCCCGCGAGGCGCAGATGAAGGCGAGGGCGATGCCGGTGTTCCCCGATGTGGGCTCGATGATGTGTGTGCCCGAATCGATGACCCCTCTGCGTTCGCCATCCTCGATCATCGCCTTGCCGATACGATCCTTGACGCTGTCAAGTGGATTGTCGCACTCCATCTTGAGGTAGATCTCGGTGCCCTTGGGCGCGAGTCGCTGAAGACGGATGAGCGGTGTGTTGCCGACGGTATCGGCAATGGATGTGTATTTCCGGGAACGGAGTGTGTCACCGAGAGAGGTGCTCATTGGCGGGCTCCTTTGGAGCGATTGAATAATGAGAGCTTTGATGGAGTCAGTTGGCAACGACCGGGCGTCCCTGGTCACGCCAGCCGTCAAATCCGGCTTCCATGACGAGACCACCCTTGATGCCCTCCTTCAGCAGTTTCTTGGCAAGAGCAACGGGTCGAGCTGAACCGGGGTTCTGGCCGTAGATGACGATCCGACGGGCCCCGTTGAGCCGGGCGCGAACGCCGTTGTCCTCGAGGTCTCGAAGGTCCAGATTGAGGGCACCCGGTATGTGGCCGTCCGCAAAGTCCGCTCGTGAGCGGGCATCGACGAAAAGGGTGCGGTCGTCAGACTCCGCCCACCTGGAGGCATTCTCCAGGGTCGCGGTTCTGACGTCCCGGTCTGAGATCGTCGTTTCGCATCCTGTGAGGGATGAGAGGGCGAGGAGGAGTATGGTGAGGCACCCGGCAATCAAGGCTTGATTTCTCATATGGGTAGAATAACCGGTGTTCCGGGTGCGTTCTTCCCGAAAGCCGCAAGGGACAGCGGCTGATCTCCCCGCGAAAGGAATTGGATGTCAGGGATTCGCATTGTGCTTCTGAGCTGGGCGGCATTCTGTCTGGGATGCACTGCATCAGCGGTACAGGCCACGCAGCCGCAAGGCAACAGCCTGGCCAGGGCCTCCGTGCTCACCGAGACGCGTGAGTATGCAGCCGGTGAGACCGGCTATGTCGGCGTGCATCTGAAGATGCAGAAGGGCTGGCACATGTACTGGCGCTACGCCGGTGACAGTGGCGCACCGATCCTTGTTGACTGGGATGTGCCGGAGGGTGTCTCAATCGGTGACCCCCTGTGGCCCGCCCCGGTGAGGTACATCGATGGCGGAGCATTGCTGAACTACACCTACGAGCACGAGGTGCTGATCATCTTCCCGATTGAGATCGGCGCTGATGTGACGGCTGGCACAGGTCTCACGATCAATGCGGACGTCAGTTGGCTGATCTGCAAGGAGTACTGCTTCCCCGGCGGAGGTGAAGCCTCCGTGACCGTCCGCGTTGGGGATGATGCGCAACCGACTCCGGCTCGCGAGCAGTTTGAAGCCGCGCGGCAGCGCCTGCCGCGCGAGTGGAAGGAAGCCGAGTCTGCGGGTGTTTCCGCGACGTGGACTGAAGGCGATCTGGTTCTGCGGGCGCCCGGCGCCACGCAGATGGAGTTTTATCCGTACCCCGAGAGCGAGGATGTCGAGGTCCTTCCGAGCGACAGCCTGATGAAATCGGGTTCATCCAAAGGTGATCGGCTTGCGATCACGTACGGTGAGGACGCCAGGACCGCTGAACACGTGCTTGGTGTCCTTTGTGTGTACCGGGGGAAAGACGTGGTCTATTATGCAGTAGACCTTCCGGGACCGGATCGTGTGTCCGGGTCCCGTTGAATGAATGTGACTGAGAACCGCGCCTCACATCTGACGGCGCCAGGAGAACATGGTGATGAAACTTCGAAAGTCCCTGATTGCGACACTTGGAATCGGTACCCTCGCAGTTGGCCTGCTGAGCGTCGCCGACGGCCAGATCCGTCAGCGGGAGCGTTCCCCCGACAAGGCAGCCAAGGCAACCGCAAAGATCGGTGAGAAAGCACCGGACTTCACCCTTGAAGACACGACCGGTGAGTCCCACACCCTCAGCGACTACACGGCAGACGGCAAGATCGTCGTGCTGGAGTGGTTCAATCCGACCTGCCCCTACGTCGTGCGTCATCACAAGAAGATGACCACGATGAAGGACATCGCGGCAGACTTCGAGGAGAAGGACGTCGTATGGCTTGCCATCAACTCGACGAACGAAGGACATCCCGCCTTCGGGAAGGATGCTGAGTCGATCAAGGAATGGAAGATCGAGTACCCCGTGCTGCTCGACGCCCCCGGCGATGTCGGTCGCCTGTATGGCGCCAAGACGACCCCGCACATGTACGTCATCGACAAGAAGGGCATCCTCCGTTACATGGGTGCAATCGACAATGACGCTCGCGGCCGCAAGAGCGAATCGGACAAGGTGAACTATGTCCGCCAGGCGCTCGACGAGGTCATCGCCGGCGAGACGGTCTCCGAACCGGAGACGCGTGCGTACGGCTGTGGCGTGAAGTACTGATCCCGAGAGTCCGGACTGGGAACCTGTCAATCAACAGACGCCCCCGTCATCTGGCGGGGGTGTTTCTTTTCCTTGCTCCCGTGGACTGATCAGGCGATGTCCAGTGCGGGATGATCCTCGATGGCGTGGGCGATCGCGGCCTCGGTCAGGATCTCGACGGGGTCAATGATCGGGAGGGTGCTGTCCTGCACGGCCAGGAGGAGTGGCGCCTCGGAGCAGCCGAGAATGACGGCCTCGCACCCCCGGTCGTGGAGGTCATTGAGCGCCTCGTGAACGAGTCTGGTGGACGCTTCACTGACCTTCCCGAAGATCGCTTCGCGGAAGATGATCTGATCGATCGCGGCGGCATGCTGTTCATTGGGCACGAGCAGGCGGATGCCTCGGAGCCCGAGCATGGTCTGGTAGGTGGAACCCGACATGACGTGCCGCGTTCCAATGAGCCCGACCCGTTCCCATTGCTTCTCGGCGAAGGAGTCCGCAACGAGTGCGATCATGTTGAGCCACGGTATTGGCGAATTGGACTCGACGATGGGCAGTGCATGGTGTGCGACGTTATCGGGAAGGATGCAGAAGTCTGCCCCGGCCCGCGCGAGGACTTCGGCGGAATCGACGAGAATCTGCGCGACGGCGTTCCAGTCTTCCTGCTTGACGGCATCAACGAAGGTGCTGAAGGGCCGGTTGTGCATGGTGACGAGCGGATGGCGGCTGGCGTTCCGGATCTCGGCGATGCGTCGGCCGATGCAGCGATAGCAGAACGCTGATCCTTCCGGGCTGAGTGCAACGATCCCGATATGTCTCGACACGATTGGAGGCTCCGGGGGAAGAGGAGTGATACCGTATGCTCCCCGTGGCGGGAGCATTCGTCAACGCGGATGTTGTCGTTGGACGTTGATTGTGGGGTGGGTGTTCGTTGGTTGAACGTTTTACCTGTCGCGAATCGCGGAGATTGTGCACCGTGCCAGATCCATTCGATGTGCTTGGAATCAAGCCGCAGTTCAATGTGGACGCCGCCGCCGTGGAACGGGCATGGCTCAGGAAGACCGCACGCCTGCATCCGGACAGGGCCGCAGATCCTGATGCCGCGGCACGTGAACTGGCTCACGTCAATGCCGCACGTGGGATCCTCGTCAGTGCGGAGCGACGGGCGAACGCTTATCTGAAGCGGCTCGGCGGCCCGACGAAGGAAGAAGACAACGCCCTGCCTGACGGTTTCCTGATGGAGATCTTTGATCTGCGTCAGGAGATCGAGGGGATCATGCGATCGCGCGACGAGGCTGCGATCGCCGAGGTTGAGCGACAGGCAGCCGAACAGCGACGGTCGTACATCGAGCGCGTCGGTGGCATGTTCAAGGCGCTCCCCGAGTCTCCCACTCCCGATGCACTGCATGCCATCCGTCTCGAACTGAACGCATGGCGCTACATCGAGCGTCTGATCGAGCAACTCGATCCGGAGTATGACCCGAATCGCGCCGACTTCGATTCAGCCTGATCCCGGTCCCTCATCGGCGTCGAAGCCGACATCGACGGAGCGCGCTCCGTGCGTCAGCGCGCCGACGGAGATGCGGTCGACACCCGATGCAGCGATCTGTGCCACCGTGCTGAGATTGACTCCACCGGATGCCTCCAGTTGCAGCGCAGGATTTGCTTCGTCGCGCCTCCGGACGGCTTCGGCCAGCGCGTCAGGTGCCATGTTGTCGAGCAGTACGATATCAACGATGCCCGGATCCAGGCTGAGGAGCCGATCGAACTGCTCGAGCGTATCGACTTCAACCTGGAGGAAAGCGGGCTTGAACGGTCGAGCACGTGCGGCAAGAGCGCCGATGTGAGCAGCGAGGTTCGGCGCGGGAACGTGAGCGATGTGATTGTCCTTGACGAGGACGGCGTCGTGCAGAGCGAGTCGATGATTGAGGCCCCCGCCGCAACGGACCGCGTACTTCTCAAAGAGCCGGAGTCCCGGGGTTGTTTTGCGTGTATCAAGGATGCGAGCTGGGGTGCCGGCCACGGCATCGACGTACTCTCGAGTAAGAGTCGCGATTCCGCTGAGGCGTCCGACGAGATTCAGGAGCGGGCGCTCCAGCGCCAGCAGGGTGCTGCGCTTCGAGCGGAGCGTCGCAATCGTAGTGGGCTCGCGCAGTTCGGAGCCGTCCGGCGCATGGAGGTCAAAACCGATCGCCGCATCGTAGACCTCGGCAAGGATGGGCAGCGCCGCAAGGCCAGAAACGATCATGGGTTCACGGGCGGTCAGGCGCATGGAGGCGATCGCGTTGTCGTCGGCGGATGCCGTCGTCACGTCAAGGCCCGCAGCGAGATCTTCCTCGCGCGCGATCTCCAGCAGTCGGTGGAAGAGTCCGGTCGTGGCGAACGCATCGAACAGCGCCGGGAGTGGTAGTTGATTGAGTTCGGTGACCGGGGGCAGAGCGGTCATGAGTTTCTCATGCGTTCGATGGCTGCCGTTGTCGAGCGGCCCGTGAGGAAATCGATGAGCTCGATACGCCCTCCCCATGACTCCACGAGTTCATGACCCACGACCTGCTCGCGCGAGTAGTCGGCTCCCTTGACCAGCACGTCCGGGCGGAGCGTCTCCAGGAGCGGGATCGGGGTGTCCTCCTCGAAGATGAGCACGATGTCGACGGACTGAAGTTCGCTGAGGATCGAAGCGCGGTCGTGTTCCGGGTGAACCGGCCGATCCTCTCCCTTGAGTCGCTGCACCGACGCATCAGAGTTGATGGCGACAATGAGGAGATCGCCGTGCTTGGCGGCAGCCTTCAGGAGTTGGATATGACCCGCGTGCAGGACGTCGAAGCAGCCGTTTGTGAAGGCCACAGTGCGGCCCTCTCGTCTTGCCGCGGCGACCTCAACCCGCGCTTCGTCGAGCGTGCGCAGCTTCGATGCGGCCCGATCCTGCAGCGCGAGGATGGACTGGTGAATGCGTTCAAGAGGGATGGGAACGCAGCCGAAGCGTTCGACCTCAAGGCCAGCCGCGACATTGGCGAAGACAACCGCGTCATGCCACGAGATTCCATTGGCACGGGCCGCCAGCAGCGCGGCGAGCACCATGTCTCCGGCGCCTGTGACGTCATAGACGGCGCGGGCGACCGTGGGAATCGTCACAGGGTCGCCCTCGCCTTCCAGGAGGAGCGCTCCGTGTCGATCGAGTGTGAGAACAACCGCATCAAGCTGATGGCGGGTACGCAGTTCGCGAGCGAGTTGCGCGTTGTGGTCCGGATCGGCCTCGTCGTGTGTGCGGATACCGGTCGCGCGTTCTGCCTCGGTGCGATTGGGCGTGATGGCGGTGGCGCCACGGTAACGGCTGTAGTCTGTGATCGAAGCCGGATCGACAAGAACAGGAACGCCGCGATCCTTTGCTCGCCTGATCACCGCCTGGCACAGTCCCTCGGTGCAGACACCCTTGTTGTAGTCTTCGATGGCAACGATGTCCGCTTCGCCGAGCGCGGCGTCGAATCTGTTCAGGATCTCATCAATCACGGCATCGGGAAGTGGTTCGTCCGACTCGTAGTCGAGGCGGAACATCTTCTGCGGATGCCGATGCTGAGCAAGGCCGATGAGGTTGCGCTTGACGGTCGTCGGGCGCTCCGGGTCCGGAACGAGGCCATCGCAGTTGATGCCGGCGTCGGTCAGTTCTTCGACGAGCAGGCGCGCTTCCGGGTCGTCGCCGGTGACCCCGAAGGCTTGGACCTCCGCGCGCATCGCTGCCAGGTTGGCACAGACATTGGAAGCGCCGCCGGGATTGTGGGTCGTGCGCCTGACCCGGAGAATCGGAACCGGCGCATCCCCCGTCAGTCGTTCAGCATCGCCGTAAACCAACTGGTCGAGCATGAAGTCGCCGATCACGAGGACGCGGACGGGTCGCCAGGTGTCGAGATGGCTGAGAAGTTCGTTCACGGACGGGTCATGGTAGCGTGGCCGCGGCGGTGCGGCGACGCCCGACTATACTGCCATCCATGTCGAAGGGACGGTCGAAACCGAATGCAGATCCCCAGCGGATGGCAGCCCTGAAACGTGGTATGCAGCTTTATGGTGCGGGTGACCCCCTGGGTGGGGAACGCATTGCCGGGGAGCTGCTCGCCCGCGACCCAGAGGATGTTCAGGCCCTCGGGTTGCGCGCGATGTGCCTCGTGCAACTGGCGCGGTTGCCGGAGGCGCTGGAGGCGGCGGATGCGGGCGTCGGCCTGGCGCCGCGTGAGCCGATGCTGCTGGCCCTGCGTGCCCGGACGCTGCGACTGCTCGGACGCTCGGAAGAAGCGCTGGAGGCATACCGAACAGCGCTCGTCGTTCAGCCCGGGATGGAGACCGCGGCTGCCGGGGCCGCTGAGCTGCTGTTATCACTGAAGCGCGTTGATGAGGCCGCCGAGGTTCTGAACCCACTGCTGTCGCGCGGTTTCCGGAACCACCAGGTGGGCCTCGCGGGCGCACGGCTGGCTCGACTGCGTGGCCAGTCGGAGCGAGGAATTCGCCTGCTGACGCCATTCGCCGAGCACTCCGGTCTACCACCTGCGGTGCGAGTCGAAGTGTTGTTCGGACTCGCCGACCTCTACCAGGAACTTGGCCGCGATGCGGAGGCAGTCGAGACGGTTCGGGTCGCGAGTCGGCTTCGCGGCAGCCGATTCAGCGCCGCAGCGCATCGCCGCGCGGTTGATCGGTTCATCGCGGCATTCACGCCGGCCATCTTCGAGCGTCTGGTCCGAGCCAAGGACAACGCCGGACTGCGCCCCATCTTTGTGGTGGGCCTGCCTCGTTCAGGGACGACCCTCGTTGAGCGAATCCTCGCAGCTCATCCATCCGTGACCGCTTGTGGTGAACTGGATGGCATGCAGCGGCTCACGATGGAAGCACAGTCGGGGCGTCCGCTGTCCTGGGTGCTGCAGGATCCGCAGGCGTTGACGCGCCCGGTGATCGAGGCGGGGCCGACTCGGTACGCGTCAGGCGTGCCGTTGGACGCGGGCGATGGTTGGATGACTGACAAAATGCCGGCCAATGTGATGTATCTTCCGCTGATCCGGCTGGTCTTTCCAGAGGCGCCGATCATCCGCTGCCTGCGTGATCCCCGGGACACGGCGGTATCGTGTTTCTTTCAGCACTTCGGGGCCGCGAATGACTGGGCGTATGACGATGCACAGCTGGTCTCCTACTTCAAAGACGTGGAGCGTGTGTACAAGCATTGTCGCAATGCGCTCGCCATCGACGTCCTGGAAGTGCAATATGAGGACCTCGTCCGCGATCCGGATCCGTTGTCGAGGCAGATTGTCACTCACACCGGGCTGAACTGGGATGATGCCTGTCTGCGGCCACACGAGGTGGAAGCCGACGCTCGGACGCGCTCGGTGGATCAGGTGAACCGACCGATGTACACCTCATCGGTAGGTCGGTGGAAGCGCTACGAGTCATTGCTGGGCGGGATGCTGAGCCAGTTCGACTGAGGTCAGGCGGACTCGCGCCGACGGCGGTCGAGGATGACAACGAGCAGGGTCATGTCTGCGGGATTGACGCCGGCCAGACGGCCTGCCTGCCCGAGGGTGTCGGGGCGGAATCGCGTCAGGGCCTCGGCGGCCTCCTTGCGAAGACCTGAGATGGCGTGGAAGTCGATGTCACCGGGGATGCGTCGGGTTTCCATCGCAGCCTGTCGCTTGATCTCGGCACGCTGCCTTGCGATGTAGCCCTCATACTGACGGTCGGCAAGCACAGTGGTCAGGGCGCGATCTGCTTGTTCGTTCAGGATGCGTGCGAGGTCGGCTGCGGTGAATTCGGGGCGACGCACGACGTCGCGCAGTGGTTTGCCGTCGATACGTGCCGCATCAAGCGCCGTGTTGAGGTGCTCGATGCGCGCCTCACGGACCCGGTACCGGGTCCAGCGTTCATCCGAGATGGTCCCCCACTCACGTGCCAGGGGTGTCAGGCGGTCGGCGGTGTTGTCAGCCCGAAGCAGAAGGCGGTACTCCGCTCGGCTGGTGAACATGCGGTACGGCTCAACCGGAGTGCGTGTGACGAGGTCGTCGAGCATCACACCGATGTAGGCGAGGTCGCGGCCGAGCGTGATCGGTTCCACGTCCGTGGCGAAGCGCGCGGCATTCAGCCCCGCAAGCCAGCCCTGTCCCCCCGCTTCCTCGTAACCACTGGTCCCGTTGATCTGCCCGGCAAGGAAGAGGCCGTCGACGAGTCGGGTCATGGTCGTGGCGTGGATCTGGTGGGGTCGAACCATGTCATACTCGACCGCGTAGCCATACATGAGGATGTGCGCCCTGGAGCAGCCGGGCATGCCGCGAACGACAGCATCCTGCACATCCCGAGGCAGGGAGGTTGCAATCCCATTGCAGTAGACCCAGTCCGACTCGTGAGACTCGGGTTCGAGGAAGACGTGATGACTCGAACGCTCGGCAAAGCGGACCACCTAGTCCTCGATTGACGGGCAATAGCGCGGCCCGACCGACTCGATCTGACCGCTGAACATGGGGGCGCGATGCAGGTTGGCGCGGATGATCTCGTGTGCCTCGGGAGTTGTCGACGTGATCCGACACTCGATCTGTTCCAGGTTCGGGAAGTCAGGATTGTCATCATTGAGGTCGGAGAAGGGCGACGGAGGCGTGTCACCGAACTGGGGTTCCAGTTGCTCCCAGTCAATCGTCCCGCGCTGTATGCGGGGTGGGGTGCCGGTCTTCAGGCGTCCCAGTTCGAAACCGAGTTCGCGAAGGGTGTCGGAGATGGTGCGGGCCGGGGCTTCCCCGTGCCGACCTCCTTCCGTCTGCGACTCACCCGTGTGCATGAGCCCGCGCATGAATGTCCCGGTGGTGAGAACGACGGTGTCGCCCCTGATGGTGCGCCCGTCGAGTTCCGGCTCAGGCGAGGCGATGACGACGGCCCGGGCCCGTCCATCGTCGAGCAGGATCCGTTCGGCGGTTCCGGCAAGCGTCGTGATGCGCGGATGTGCCGCGATGAGGTGCTGCACCGCGCGGGCATACGCGTGCTTGTCACACTGCGCCCGGGGCGACTGCACGGCTGCGCCCTTCGAAGTATTGAGCACTCGAAACATGATGCCGGTGGCATCTGTGGCAAGCCCCATGAGTCCGCCCAGCGCATCGATCTCCCGCACCATCTGTCCCTTGGCAAGCCCTCCGATCGCCGGGTTGCAGGACATGACACCGACCCTCGCAGGATCGAGCGTGATCAATGCGACATCGCACCCGGCGTTCGCGGCGGCGTACGCGGCTTCCGTACCGGCGTGGCCGGCACCGATCACGATGACGGTCGGGTTGTCGGGCATGAGTCAGGGGGAGTGCTGTCGACTGGGCATCAACGATCGACGGGGCGGATATCGACGGCGACGGGCATGTGATCTGAAGCATATCCGGCGGGCGGATCTGTCTCGTACCAACGGCGCGCATCGGCTTCTGAGCGTACAGGCACGCCAAGCACGAACGCAGAGTTGTCCTTGACCTCGTGGCTGAGGGCCTCATTGACGAGGATGTAGTCAATGCATCGACCGCTCTCGTGGGTGGTCTGGCTGGCGTCGATCTGCCGCTCGTTGCCGAAGACATCATTCATACCGGCACGCATGTAGCCGTCGACGGACCATGCCGTCCGCTGGGCGTTGAAGTCACCGAGGATCACGATGTTGCGCTCCGGATCATCACCCTCGACCTCCTTGATCATCTTGATGATGCGGACGGTCTCAGCGTTGCGCCAGTAATCGTTGTAACGCCCTGACTTGTGGTGCAGCACGAACATTGTCAGGAGGTACGGGTCGGTTGCGCCGGCGTGGCCCACCGGAACCTCAAACGTGACGCGGAGCGGGGAGCGGCGGCAGAAGATCGGTTCACCGGCATACCGATTGGGCTGGTTGCCGTACATCTCCGGGTGTTGTCCGCCGAGTGCGAGATGCGGCCAGACGACCGCTTCGTTGATCGGGAAGCGAGAGATCACGGCCTGCTCGATGCCGCGCTCCTGTCCCACATCGATGGAAACGATGTGCTCGTAGCCCATGTCACCGAGGTACTCATGCACGAAGTCGGACAGGGCGTCGTAGGACTCGATCTCCTGCAGACCGATGACATCGGCATCGAGGCGACGGATGGCTTCGGCGGCGGCCGTCTTCTGGCTGGAGGGCTTGGCGTCGTCGATGTCTTCCGCATCACCGGAGAGCGCCGGATCATCCCGGTCGTCGAAGAGGTTCAGGAGGTTGTAGGTGGCCACTCGAATGACATCCCTGCTCTTGGCAGGAGCCTCGGCGACTCCAAGTCGGGGTGCATCCTGAGCCAGCGAGATCGCGGGAAGGACGAACGTGGCGATGAGAACCGGCAACAGTCGGCGGGTCAGCATGGGGGCTTGCTCCATCGTGGGGGTGATGGAACCATTATAGGGGCGAGGGACGATCGGGTGGCAGTTCTCAGAGCCGGCGTGTCGGGGTGGATTCGAGAGCGTTCTCGATCAGGATCCGTGTTTCGCTGATGTGAATCCGGGTGTAATCGTCAAGGGCGCCGGCCGCCCCCTCCCATGCCGACAGTCGGTCGGTGATCCCTCTGAGCTGGCTCATGGCGATGATCTGAGGCTGGCGTTGTGTGGGCATGGAACCGGGAACGCGGAACGCGAGGTCGATGAGTTGCTCGGCGTGCTCCCGCTGGAGATTGCGCCTCAGCGCACTCACCATGGGTTTGAGATTCGTGTAGGACCCCGACGTGGCCGAGGCTGACGGATCCCCATCGAATTCGGACCAGATGGCATCGGTGATCGTGTGATGAAGCTCTGGAAGGGTGAGGGCGTCGGCTTCAGGATCGGTGCGCATCTCCTGGTCATAGAGGCGGTGCGAACAGGAGAAGAGCAGGTCGGACAGGATCGAGAACTGCAGCATGTTCACGGCATTGTGAAGGCTGTACTCTTCAGCACCAGTGCCGTCTGCTTCAGAGAACGCCGGCTGGTACCACTTCTCGGCCTGGAGATGCGTCAGGAGTTCGCGGCTCATCTCGTATGCATCAGAGCTGAAGACGCGGTCAGTGAGGAGTTGCAGGACGGCGCGCTGGGTGGCACCGTCGATGTTCTCAAGCGGTTGGCGGGCACCGGGCGTGTTGTGGTCGCGGCTCACGATCGTGCCGCCCACGTAGCCGGTCGAATTCCACAGGCCCAGGACTTCATCGAACCACAACTGCAGATACGCACTGCGGATTCGAGACCAGGACTGTCCTTCTTCCACAAGGTCCTCGAGCAGGTTGGCGCGAAGCGAGTCGAGCAGCCGGAGTTGACGGGCGCGGGATGCCGCTGGATCCGAGCCGATGTCGTAGGTCATCGCGGTCGGATCAATGGAGTACATGTCCTCGTCGGTGGCATACCGATGGGCGGGCTCAGCGGAGCGAGCGAGAATGGCCTCAAGCTCCGCCGGCTCGTCGACAGGACGATATCCGTACTCGATCGCCCAGCGGTCATACGGACCGACGCGGACGGTGTTGTAGAGGCCCTGTTCCTCGCCGGGGCCGGCGATGAATGTGCCGACGTAATCCATGACGCTCGCCACCGGGGGTTCCATCTCCGGGTCGTTGTATTCGAGCACGGCTTCGACAGGCTTCCAGGTACTGGCTGCGAAATTGTGCCGGAGCCCGAGGACGTGCCCCACTTCGTGCGCGGTGAGCGCAATCAGGTTGTCGCCGATCAGTTGCTCGGGGACACCGTCAAGGGTCGGGTCGGCTGCGGCTCCTTCCTCGTCAGACAATGCGAGGTCGGCTTCGCCGGATGCATCGAGGTCAAGCGCGGGGTCGGGCGCGTCGATGCGACCGCTGCCCGTGGCTCGCGTGCGGATGTTCGACACCACGTCCTCCGGCAGGTCGTCGATCGTGAGTCCGAGATCGGCGAGTGCATCCTGAAGGTCGGTCAGCACGGCCGGCTCATCTGGCGCGATCTCGGGAGCGACGAGCACGTGCGCAAGGCGGGCGCAGCCCATGTGGTGGCCGAGACGGGAGGCATACGTGCAACGGGCGCGCCGACGGTCGTTGCGCCCGAGGATGCCGGGGTCGCCTTCGAAGAGATGCTGTTCGATGATAACGCGACGCTCTGACATCGAGAGGGTCGCGACGGGTCGATCCGGGCTGGTGTCCAGCGGCGGGTAGCCAAACTCACGCATGCGTTGGTCGAGCCGATCGATCACAGGGCGGAGCGATGGATTCGCGGCAAGCCGGGCACTCATCCGCTGTTGCCATGCCTGGCGAATCATCAGCGGATACTCGTCGACCCAGATGTCGATCCAGGAGTCGTCGATCAGAACATCGGCATCGAGGATACGCCCGGTCCTCGGGTCCGTGCGATGCAGCGCAATGGCAAAGCCTCCACCGGTCGTGATCCAGCGCACGAAGTTGTACCGGACGTCTTCGGGATCAATATCGGCGTACTGCGTCTCAGTCTGCTGGCGCACTTCGATGGCGCGGTCGAATCCGATCTCCCGGAATGCCTCGTTCCAGGACAGGATGCCCTGTCGCACGTAATGACGGTACCGCAGTGGCACACTCTTCTCGATGTAGAAGATGATGGGCTCTTTCGGGGGACTGACGTGCAATGCGGGATCAGCCTTCTCCAGATGCCAGCGCTCGATGGAGCGTGCGAATTTCTGCTCAAGTGGATCACGCCTCGAGATATCCATGCGGGCGTGAACCCAGTAGCCGACGCGCTGGTCGGCGGGCCGCATCTCGAAATCATCCTGCTCCGGAAGCCTGCTGATGCTGTAGTGCAGCGTCACGAGTTCGCCATCCATGTAGCGGCTGGACGGTGCGCCGGTGAAGGAGACTTCGATGTTCTCTGCGAAGGCCTTTGCCTTCTGAAGATGGACCGTGCGACTGTTGAGTTCGCCGACATCCCCGACCAGTGCATCGCCGTGGTCGATGAGCACCGAGTCAAGAGCGATGAGCATGTCGCCTCGATGCGACTCGGCGAGAATCGGCACCGAGAAGAGGTACCGGTCGGTGTAGGTGCGCTGGAGATTTTCGGCGTTGGCACCGCCCTCGCTGGCGAGATAGCGGATCTCGGGCTGGATCAGTTGCAGTTCGTCTCCATTGCGTCGCCACTGGAGGAGCGCGGAGCCGAGTTGGAATCCGGTCAGGACCGGGCCGGCGGACATCGTGCTCGACAGGAGAAAGTCATGCCCCTCGAAGTGCGCCGGGATCTCCAGGTAGAGCGACTCGCCGTCGGAATACAGGGGCAGGAAAGCCGCCTCCTGCTTGTCGAGGTTGTTGTTGACGAGTGTCATCCCGGCGGTGAAGTCATCGATGAGGGTGTAGTCCGGGGCATCGTCCGAGAAGTCGTCGCTCGCTGCGGCCTCCTCGCGCGCAATCTGCTTCGCCATCCGCTCAAGGACGGCATCCAGAAGGGCCGCCTTCTCGGCTGAATCCTCGTTCGCGTGCCCGTCGTCTTCGGGGGGATTGACCGGTGCGAGGGCACGGCTGATGGGGTCGTCTCCCGTTCTGCTGAGCAGACCGGGGTCTGCGGCAAAGGCGGTCAGGGCACAGATCATCGCCGCGAGTCCAGCGGTGACGGCTGCCGATCGGCGGTATCGTCGTGTCGGCGGGTTGGTCGGTGGCATCATGCGCGTCTTCATGGGGGTCCATCCTCCTGAGGAGCCGATCCGGGCGATCAGATGTCTGTGGTAGACGCGAGCGGCGTGCTACCACCCGTCATGATATCCCGAGGGCCGGGGATGCCACGTCGGATGTCGGCTTATCCACAATCTCTATAATCGACCTCGATCACCCGCTCTCAAGACGGTAGAGGATGGAGCGCCATGGAGCGACGAGCATTCGAAGAGGGCATCACGACGGACCTGCACGGAAAGTTGGACTACGCCACGTATCTCCAACTCGGGCAGGTACTGTCGGCGCAGCGTCCGCTGTCGCAGCCGGAGCACCACGACGAACTCCTCTTCATCATCCAGCACCAGACCTCTGAGCTGTGGATG
>JAUIHS010000031.1 GCA_030432255.1 Phycisphaerae bacterium | reverse complement strand
TCTCCCACGCCATGGGACGCTGGCCCGAAGACTTCACCCCGCATCGCAAGCTCGTCAAGACGCTGAAGCATCGCGGAAGCGTCGTCGACGAGGACCTGCCCATCGACTGGGCGACCGGCGAGTGCCTCGCGGTCGGGTCGCTCCTGCTCGAAGGCGCCATCGTGCGATTCTCGGGGCAGGATGTCCGGCGCGGCACCTTCAGCCATCGCCACGCCGTGTTGCGCGATGTGAATACCAATGCGACCTACTGCTCGCTGAATCACATCCGTGAACTCGGCCGGCCCGGAACGGATCAGGACGTCGGGACGATCGACGACCAGGGGCGGCCGCGGCAGGCCAAGTACTGCATCTACGACAGCCCGCTGAGTGAGTATGCGGTACTGGGCTTCGAGTATGGCTTCAGCCTGGCGTCGCCCAACATGCTCGTGATCTGGGAGGCGCAGTTCGGCGACTTTGCCAATGGCGCGCAGGTGATGATCGACCAGTTCATTGCTTCGGCGGAAGCGAAGTGGCATCGCTGGTCCGGGCTGACGATGCTGCTGCCTCACGGCTACGAGGGCCAGGGGCCGGAGCACTCATCGGCCCGCGTCGAGCGATTCCTGAAGCTGTGCGGTCAGCGCAACATCCAGGTGTGCAACCCCACCACGCCGGCCCAGTACTTCCACATGCTGCGTCGCCAGGTGAAGACGCCGTATCGCAAGCCGCTGGTTGTGATGACGCCGAAGAGCCTGCTGCGCCTGCCCGCGGCATCGAGCCGTGCGGCTGAGTTCTCCAGTGGCTCATTCCAGTGCATCATCGACGATCCGAAGTTCGCTGAGGGTTCGCGCGATGACGTCAAACGCGTGCTGCTCTGTTCCGGCAAGGTGTACTACGACCTTGAGAAGCGTCGCGAGGAGACGGGGCGCAAGGACACCGCGATCGTACGTGTCGAGCAGCTCTATCCGTTCCACGCCGAACGGTATGCCGAGATTCGTGCCGCGTACCCGAAGGATGCGGAGTACATCTGGGTCCAGGAAGAGCCCAAGAACATGGGTCCCTACGGTCACATGGTGCTGACGCACCTGGACCTGTACGGCACGCATCTGCCCTACATCGGCCGGCCCATCAGTTCGACGCCGGCCACCGGTTCACCGAGCCTGCATACCCGTCAGCTCGAGGCATTCCTGACCGAGGCCATCGGCGCCAAGGAACCCGCGAAGGCTGAAGTCGCCTGATCGACACTGATCCACTCCCCGAATCCAGACTGGGGCCGACTCTCATGGCAACCGACATCGTGATCCCACCCGTTGGCGAGTCCATCACCGAAGGCGTGATCTCCGCATGGCTCAAGAATGACGGTGACTACGTCCAGCTTGATGAGGAAATCGTCGAGATCGAGACGGACAAGGTCACGCAGGCGCTCCCCGCGACTGTTGCGGGTGTCCTCAAGCAGGGCGTTGCCGAGGGTGAGACCGTCGAAGTCGGCGCCACCATCGGCTCCATCGACGAGTCTGCCGAAGCGCCCGCGGAATCCAAGACGGCTGAGAAGAAGCCCGAGCCCGTCGCCGCTGCCGCCGGCTCCGCTGAGAAGTCATCCGCTGCCGGATCTGCGCCGCCGAAGAAGGCGGAGCCGACGCCGGCGCCCGCCGCTGCATCCGGCGGTGGGGGAGCGGCACGCTCCACGCCCCTCGCGCAGCGCCTCGCCGATGAGCACGGCGTCAGCCTCAGTCAGATCGCCGGTACCGGACCCGGTGGACGCATCCGCGAACACGACGTCCTTGCGTACATCCAGACGCATCAGAATGGCAGCGCTGCACCGGCGCCGTCGGCCCCGTCCGGCGGCATGTCGCGGAATGTCCGCCGCGAGCGCATGAGCCCGCTGCGTCAGCGCATCGCATCGCGGCTGGTGGAAGCCCAGCAGACGGCGGCGATGCTCACGACCTTCAACGAGTGCGACATGACGAACGTCATGGCCCTGCGCTCTCGGATGAAGGAGGCGTTCCTCGAGACCCACGGCGTGAAGCTGGGATTCATGTCCTTCTTCATGAAGGCCGCGTGCTCGGCGCTGCAGAAGTTCCCGAACGTGAATGCGTACATCGTCGAGGGTGAGAAGGGGCCCGAGATGGAGCATCACGATTACTGCGACATCGCGGTTGCGGTGGGCACGGACAAGGGCCTGGTGGTCCCCGTGGTCCGCAATGCGGAGTCGCTGAGTTTCGCGGGCATCGAATCCGGCATCCTCGACCTGGCGAAGAAGGCGCGGGATGGCAAGCTGACCCTGGAAGACATGCAGGGGGGCACTTTCACGATTTCGAATGGCGGTGTGTACGGCTCCATGATGTCGACACCGATTCTGAACCCGCCGCAATCCGGCATTCTGGGCATGCACAACATCATCAAGCGTCCGATCGAGCATCCGGACCGTCCGGGTGAGGTCGCGATCCGCCCGATGATGTACCTCGCCCTGAGCTACGACCACCGCATCGTCGACGGCGCCGGCGCCGTCGGATTCCTCAAGCACATCAAGGAGTGCATCGAGGATCCGGAACGGCTGATGCTGGAGGTGTGAGAGGTAGCTGGTAGCTGGTTGCTGGTGGTTGGTGGTTGGGCCCGGAAAGCCAGAGGCCTGAGCGAAGCCCGGCGGCGACACCCCATCCTCTCCGCCCTCTCTGTCTTCACCCTGCCACCAGCGACCTGCCACCAACCACCCCAATAGGACTTCGTTCGCCGGATGTCGCTTCATACGATGGAAGCCACCCCCATCGGAGGAAGCCTCATGACCAACGGACGCTATGCGCTCACCCTGTTTGCCGCCTGCGCAACCATTCTCATCGCCACTTCCATGCTGGCTCGCGGCGGCCCCCTGGACCCCCCTGCGGGACCCATCGCACCGACCATGAGAACGTTGTCCGATGTCGAGGCACGCACGCCGGTGAGCCACGACACGACGCCGGGCGACTCCGCCAACATCTACATCATCGATGAGCCCGGCTCCTACTACCTCACCGGCAACCTCATGGGCGAGGTCGGCAAGACCGGCATTCGCATTACGGCTTCGCCCGTCGTGCTCGATCTCAACGGCTTCTCCCTCGAGGGCGTCGCCGAGTCACGTGAGGGCATTCGCATCTACAGCAATGATGTTGTCGTCCGCAACGGGTTCCTGCGGAACTGGGGTCGACAGGGTCTGCGCGCGTTCAGCGAACTCAGTCAGAGAAGCGCCATCATCGAGAACATTCATGCCGTCGACAACGGGAATGACGGCATCGAAATATATACCGGCGGCGTGGTGCGCAACTGCGTCGCTCACAGCAATGACGGACATGGCATCAAGACCTACATCAACTGCCTGATCGAAGGATGCATTTCGCGGAACAACGTGGAGAACGGCTTCAACACGTCGTCCGCATGCGTCATCCGGAGATGCAGCGCATATCAGAACTCCGGAAGCGGTTTCGATGTCGGACGCCAGTCGCAGATCGTCGAGTGTACCTCCAACGGCAATATCCTCTTCGGATACGAATCGCTATCGAGCTGCGCCTTCTCTTCCTGCTCGGCTGACCTCAACCTCGACGATGGATTCAGCTGCGCCGATTACACGGTGCTGCGAGGGTGTACCGCGGGAAATAACGGTGGGGCTGGGTTCGACCTGGAGGCGGGCTGCATCGTCACGGAGTCGGTGGCCGGCAGCAATGACACTGGCGGCATCCTGACCGAAGAGGGATCGGTGGTGACGACCGCCGCCGGGCGCGACAACACAGGGTTCGGTACATTCATCGGCCGTGGCGGCGCCGGTGGTTTCCTGAGTGGAACGAGAAACTCCACGGGCATCTTCGCAGGCGGCACTGTCATCGCCAGCAGCGCCCGAGGCAACTCCAATCTGGGTTTCAGCGTCGGCGGACTGCTGACCTGCAGCCTTGCCGACGACAACTGGAGCGGGATCTCCGGTGGCGGAAGCGCCCGCATCCACGGTTGTTCTGCCGTGTCCAACGATTATCACGGTTTCACCCAGAACGGTTCGCCAAACATCTTCAGCGCCAACTCCGCCTTCTTCAACAGCGACGCCAACTACTTCGGCACCTACAGCGGGCAGAACGCAACGACGCCCATCGGTACCGGGGCCTGGCAGAACACCGCAGATTCGCTGCCCTGATCGACCCTCAATCCAATCCCCCCAACCCCCAACACCTGATACTCAACAATGAACGATCGCCGCTATACCGTCACCCTCATCGCCACCTGCCTCACCATTCTCGTTGCGACCGCGATGCTCGCACGGGGTGGGCCCATTGATCCGCCCGCCGGACCCGTGGCGCCGACCATGAAGACACTCGCGGAAGTGGAGCCGCGAATCCCGGTCGGTCCCGACACCACGCCGGGCGACTCCGCCAACACCTACGTGATTTCCCAGTCCGGGTCGTACTACCTCACCGGTAACCTCATGGGCGAGGTGGGCAAGACGGGCATTCGCATCACCGGATCGCACGTGGTGCTCGACCTCAACGGCGCCATGCTCGAGGGCGTCTCCGAGTCACGCGAAGGCATCCGCATCAGCGGGAACCATGTCACCGTCCGCAACGGCAGTATCGTCGGGTGGGGACGCCAGGGCATTCGCGGCTTCAGCGAACTCTCGCAGAAGGCCGCCATCATCGAAGACATCTCGGTGGTCGACAACCACGATGACGGCATCAACATCTACGAGGGGGGTGCGGTGCGGCGCTGCAATGCCCGCGGCAATGGCGGGCACGGGATCCAGGTCTACTCCGGCTGCCTGATCGACAGTTGCATCGTGCGCAACAACACGGCGGACGGCATCAACACGAATTTCGCCTGCATCGTGCGCAACTCCACCTCGATGTTCAATGGTGGCGATGGCATCCGGCTCGGTATGAGTTCGCAGGCTTCGGACTGTATCGCGTACGACAACAACGAGCACGGCATCGAGGCGCTGGACGACTGCAACTTCACGGCGTGCAACACCGATCGGAACACACTGAGCGGCATCAACACCGGTCATCGCGCCATCGTGCGCGGCTGCGGCGCCACCCTGAACGGGACCGACGGCATCCGGACGGGCTTCGCGGCCACAGTGGCGGCCTGCAGCGGCAAAGACAATGGTGAGAGCGGGATCTGGACGAGCTTCGGTTCTGCCGTGTCCGTGGTGGCCGGACGAACCAATAACGAGTTCGGTATCTACACGAACACGGGGTGTTCGCTCTCCTTCGCTGCTGCGAGCGATAACGACAATGGTATGAGCGCATCCCTGGCCTTCGGAAGCATGGCATGGGCCAATTCGATCACTGGCATTACGATCAGAGGACTGGCACAGAGTTGCTCATCCAACGGCCAGTCCTCCGGGACTGGATTCGCGCTCAGTCAGTACAGCCGCATCCACGAGTGCAATGCGGCGGGTAACCGCTTCGGGTTCCAGAGCAACACATTCGACCCCGTGGTCTTCAGCAGCAACTCCGCCTTCGACACGGTGATGGAGCCCTTCGACGATACCTTCCCCGGCCAGGACGTCAACGACCCTGTCAATGCCACCAGTTGGGAGAACTTCTACAGCGACGACTGACCGCTCCACCGCGTCAGTGATACCACGGCGTGAAGGGCAGCACGATGGACACCGCGATCAGGACGATGATCACCCACTCCAACACTTCGAGTCGTTTGGTCGAGGTCGAGTCGGACATCTTCTGATACAGGCTCTCTGTCGCCTCCAGTTTCCGCTGCACGCTTGACTGCCACGAGGGCAGGTCGAGACGCGCCGCCGCGAGGCGATAGAGGCGCGCGAGGTACTGGTTGCCGAGCAGCTTGATGGCGTTGTTGACGCCCTCGAACATCACGGCGGCATCGGTCTGTACCGAAGCGAATCGCCGCAGCATGCCGCTGGAGGCGAAGGCCGGCCAGAAGCGGGTGCGAGTCAGCGCGGCGAGCGTCTCATCGGCATGGTCGAGGATGGCATCGAGTTCCGAGTCGAGCGTGCGAAGTTCCAGCAACTCGATGTTCGCATGCTGGAGGACGGAGATGACATCCTCCGGCTCAGCGTCGAAGACGACCGCAGCATTCCAGTCGATGATCGCCATGTCATGCTCGGTGTACGAGATGGCGGCTTCCGTCGACCGGCGCACCTGCTCGGGAGCGAGTGTGACCCGTTCCGCCTCGATCGCCTGCGCGATGGTGCTGCGATGCGCGTCGAAGATCTCAACCGGGGCCCTGTCATCCCAGGACGTGATAGCGAAGACCACGTAGTCTTCGACGGCATCGGAGAGCTTCGGTCGCTCGATGGCAGGTTGGATGGCCTCCATCACGCGCTCGAGTCGACGGCGGGCATCCGCTTCGAGGCCGACGTGCGCGTAGAGCGAGACGCCGAGTTGAGGCAGGTCCGCGAGGTCATCGGGCAGCGGCATGGTGTAAGTGAGCAGTGCGGCACCGAAGTCGTAGATGAGGATCTCGACACCCGGCTCCGTGAGTACTCCATCGACGGCGACCGAGTCACCCTCGACGACCAGTCGGAGGGGCGGCGGACTGTAGTCGAACCAGGCCGGAGCCGGTCGCCGGGCCCGGACGACGCGGAGGCGCGTGGCTTCCCGGACCAGCGGTTCGGCGGCATCGAGGTCGACCTGGAAGCCGATGTCGAACGCGAAGAGCGCGAGCGCCCGACCGGAGATTCGGACGGACGACGGAGGGGCGTGGTCTGCCATGGCAAAACGGGCCTCCAGGCCCGACTCATCGAGGTGCATGATGCGCCGATCACGCGACCGGTGACCATGAAACTCGTGAGGATTCTATCGCTCATCGGATCAACCGTTGCAGACAAAGAGCCGCATGCACGATATCGTACCCGCGCCTGGAGCGGCCCTGCGAGCGTTGGCAATCAGAACTGATACGGCACGATCCGTCGTTGCGCTGTCCGTTCAACGAGCCCTACCGCGGTGCGGACGATGGCCTGACGACCACGCTCCGCAGCCGATTCGCACCGTCTGCCTACCTCGGCATCGAAGTTGAACTTCGGCAGGGCATGGTCCGGCGCAGCGAAGAGCAGCAAGCCGCGGGCGACATTCTCGCGGCGACCCTCAGTCGGACGCTGGCCTGAGTCCGCCTCCTACTCGCAGACGACGCCCCAGTTTCCGAGCAGCAGGTTCAGGTCATCGAAGTTCACGGCGAGATTGCCATCGATGTCACCGTCGATGTGCGAACACGCGGGGCCGCCGCCGAGTTCGAGCGACCAGTCGAGGAACTCACCCGCGACGAGGAAGTCGTCATCGGCAATGCGCAGCAGCCAGACGCCCTGGGCATCCTCGCCGCCATACTTGCTGTCCAGGCTGATGACTGTGCCACCGGAACCCGAAGCGCGATAGGTGCCTTCCGGGATATCTTCGAGGCAGCACAACGGGCCGGCCGTCGTCCACAGGTTGGCGCCCGTGTCCGCGAACGTGTACGTTCCGTTGAAGTCCGCATCCTCACCGAAATTGAGGTTCAGCACGAGCGACGTCGGCGTGCTGACGCCCTGGTGACGCAACTCGATGGTCAGGTCTGAACTGTAACCGTGATCCAGGCCCTCGATCGTGACGGACACTGACGTGATCGGGAAACTCTGCTCCACAACGATCGGCGAGAGGAAACCGATGGCATCGTTGTCCGGAATGTTGCCGCCCGGTGCCGGACCGTACGGCGTTCCCGAGACAGACCCCGCGGCACCCAGCAGACACACAGGCAATACGCAACGCATCATCTTGATCTCTCTCCTTCGAACAGATGTGGAGGAAGAAGCCTACCAGATCACCCGGGCGTTGCCAGCGCAATCCAGCTCCATCGCGACCACCGTCCGTCAACCACCACAGATACCGGACGTCCTCGCTCGCGCTTCACCGGTCGGTGTCCCCGACCCGGTACCGAAGCAACACGTCCTGTCCCAGCCGCTTCGTGTGCATCAGCGTCATGCGCGATGCATCCGACAGGCGCACCCGCTCCTCACCCGCCAGCGCCCCCCGCGCTGCCACATCACCCATCAGCACCGATCCCACGTACACCCACGCTTCGTGCATCAGCCCAAGGTCCAGCAGTTCACCCAGTACGCCTGACCCCGCCTCGGTCATCACAACCGAAACATCATTCATCACCGCCAGGTGCAGCAACCCCTCCTTGATGTCGAGCCCGGTCTCGTCGTCTTCCGGCAGGGGTACCACATCCACACCCAGATCCTCCAGCGACCGACGCGCATGGGCTGGTGCATCAAAGCTCGTCAGGATCGTCAACGGCGCCTGGTCCAGCGTCGAGAGCAGTCGACTCTTCGGACAGATCTCCAGCATCGGATCAATCACCACACGCCGCGCCGTCCGCCGCGCATGCACGCCCCGGCACGTCAACGTCGGGTCGTCCGCATCCACCGTGCCCATCCCCGTGAGTATCGCATCGACCCGTCCGCGCAACTGGTGCACGTGCCGCCGCGCCACCGGGCCCGTGATCCACTGGGACTCGCCGGAACGCGTCGCCGTCCGACCGTCAATCGTCTGCGCCCACTTTCCGATCACCCATGGCAGACGTGTCTCAACGCGATGCACGAATGACGCCGCGGCCCCCGTCGCCAGCGCACACCCTGATTCCACCGTGACCTCGATGCCCGCCGCCTCGAGCTGTTCGAGTCCGCCCACCGCCGCGGGATGTGGATCCCGACGCGCCGCCACCACGCGCGCGACACCTGCCTTGATCAACGCCTCGGTACATGGCGGCGTCTTCTGATGACAACAGCACGGCTCCAACGTCACCCACACCGTCGCACCACGCGGATCATGGCCGCGTTCCCGACAATTCCGCAGCGCATCCACTTCCGCATGCGGCCCGCCGTAGCGACGATAGTGCCCCAGCCCCAGAACCGTCCCATCCTCGCGACCGATCACACACCCGACCATCGGGTTGGACTCCACGGCACCGAACCCCCGCAGCGCCAGCAGCGCCGCCCGATGCAGCATCGATCGATCCAGTGAGGATGACATTGCAACAGCTTATAGCGTGGGATCTTGGAACGGGAGTCGGGAGGAGTTGGGTGGGAGTTGGGAGCTGGGAAACGGGAGTCGGGAAACGGGAGTCGGGATGGAGCGCCTTCGGCACTGTGCCTCGGAGCTTCCGCTCCACATGGAATCTGCACGTACTCAGTTGAGCGGAAGCTCATCAGAATGAACGCCGAAGGCGCACCATCCCGCTTCCCGCTTCCCGCTTCCCGCTTCCCGCTTCCCGCTTCCCGCTTCCCGCTTCCCGCTTCCCGCTTCCCGCTTCCCGCTTCCCGCTTCCCGACTCCCCATCCCATCACGCCCTCCGCACCAGCAACTTCCGCTCCTCGGCCGTCAACGCAGTCCGCGCGTCCTCCAGCCAGCGCCGGGCATCCGTCGCGTACCCCGCCGTCGGCTTCAACTCGCTGATGCGGGCGCCGAAGTGACGGTTGAATCGTGTCATCGCCAGTTCGCGGAGGAGTTTCGCGGCCATTGAAGCCAGTGCCACCGGCAGGTGATCCTGTTCCGCATCCACGGTGAAGAGCACGCGAATCGTGGCTGCCGCCCACGGTGACGTTCGAGGCGGTGTGATTTCGTAGCTGCTGGCCCGCGTCGATTCAGCGAGCGTGCGCACGCCTGCCTTCGGCAGCGCACGCGCGAGCGCCTCGGCATATGCCGTTCGCCCGCCCTGTCGGTCGATGACGATGCGCACGTGGTCCGGAATCGCCTCCGGCGTCATGCGAAACAGCTCACGGAGCAACTCCTCGACGAGTGAGAAACTCACCTGCGCCTTCGACTGCATCGTCTTCAGACGCTGGTTGAAGAGGTCCTCGGGAAGCAGCCGCGCGCGGGCCGTGACGAGGCTCAACCCCGAGCGATGCCGCGCGCGATCGATCTGGGACGCGAGCAGTCGAACGTGATCAGCCGTTGTCGAGAGCGGCAGGTCGAGTGGGTCGCCGCAATACCACGGCAGATGCGCATGTGTGGTTCCCAGGGCCGCGAGCAGTTGTTCATCAGTCGCCACCGGCGCATGCTCCGGGGCTTCGGCGGCGAGGAACGCCAGCACGCCGCGTTCCAGGTGCGTCAACGGATGTCGTTTCGCCGACGAGTTGGGCAGCTTCAACTGCTTCGAGTCGTTGATCGCGATGCGTCCCTTGCGCGTCTCCGCCGCCGTACGGCAGACGGCGCGGCGAAGGAGCGACCACAGGTTGGGCGGTTTCCTTGAACTGTCCCATTCCGGGACATGGAAGAGCGTCAGCGCTGTGGTCAATGGTCCGAGCGTCGGCCCGTAGCCGGCCTCATCGATCCCGGCGTACAGAAGCGAACCCGTCGTACTCGGAGACGCAGGCGTCATGCACACAGGCTACCCCGTGGCCCGGAGGGGTGGGCCGCGGCGGGATCACATCGGGACAAGCTGTCGGTAGCCGGACTTCCGCCCGCGTCACGCCACGAGCACGCGGCGCCAGTCGAATCAGAAGTCATCGGGATCAGAGAACCCATTCCCCCCAATGACACGTCGATCGTCATTGCCGGTGTTGGCGTCATCCGACGACATGGTGCCGTTGTCGGAATTGGCGCCGGAGCCGGAATCGAAGACGCCCATCTGCCAGGCGATGACGCCGGCGGCGGCGGCGAATGCGACGACGACAACGAGTACCTTGAGACCTTCTGCCTTCTTCATGGGAGGACCTCCTGGCGGGCGGTTCGTGTGGGGTTGGGGGCGGCGCGCGAAAAGGGCGCCGGGGACGCCCGACGCCCTTCGATACGCGAATTCGCTGCCTGTGGTTCCGATGGGTCGCCCCGAGGCGATCCGGATCGGGACTCAGAACTTGCCGGGAGGCGTGAAGCCGTCGCTGATGGTGCGACGCTCGCCATCGCCGAGCTCTTCATTGGCATCGGAGCCTTCGCCGCCCGGGTTCTGGGTCACTTCGCCGCCGGAGGCGCTGCCACCGCTGCTGCCACCACCGATGATTCCCATCTGCCAGGCGATCAGAGCCGCGGCTCCGGCAAGGGCGATGACGATGATGACGACTTTGATTCCGTCAGACTTGTTCATTGTCTGTCAACTCCTGTGAGGTGGTTGAACCACGGACATTGTAGGGAAGTCGCCTTCCCGTGTCCCGGCTGTCCCTCGGGAAATGGTGTTCGGACGAAAAAGGAAGAAACGGGCGAACCGGTCAGGGCTCGCCCGTTCGTCAGGTCGTGTTATCCGGTCGGATCAGAGATCGCGGCCGTGGAGACCGCCCATGGTCGCGTAGTAGTGCGCGTCATAGGTCGGTCCGGTGGGGGCGAAGAGGTACGCCGAACCGGCGTTCTCGTCGAAGTCGGTGATCAGGCCGTCGATGGTCGGCTTGGTGACCTTGGCGGAGCCATCCTGCATGGCAACCGGGCAGGTGCCGCCGGCTTCGAGCCAGTAGTCCACGTTCTTGTCGTGGCTGGCGAACCAGAGGAAGAAGGCGACCTTGTTCGACGGGAAGAAGACGTCGGAAGCCTTGTTGAAGCGCTGCCACTTCTGGGGCGCGGAGCCGAGGATCGGCACGGCGTAGAGATCACGATCCGGGTCGAAGAGTGCCGGAGTGAGCACGGAGTCCCAGCTCATGCGGTAGCTGGAGAGGGCCGCGTTCTCGCTGATGGACGAGTTCAGGGACGGGAAGACACCGCCGGCAGCCCGGACGGCTTCCTTGTACGACTTGGTGGACTCGTAGCGGATCTTGTTCGAGGGGCAGATCGTGATGTCCTGGAGCATGTCGATGCCTTCGCCGTCGACCATGAACGGACCCAGGGGAATGATGTAGCCCTGGAAGATCGAGGTGTCGGCGAGCTCGGAGCTGGTGCCGTTGTAGAACTGGAACGCACCGACGACGGGCATGCCGAAGGGTGCGAAACCCCAGCCGTTGGTCTCGAAGTTGTTGCGGATCGCCATGCGGGCGGCGGGGGTGCCGCGCTTGCCGATGATCGGGTTGTTGTTGCCTTCAGGACCGTTGGGGAGGCGATCCTTGTTCTGCGGGATGAAGTTCTGGAACGCCTGGCCATGCTGCTTCATGTTGGATGTGCAGCTTGAGATGCGCGCCTGGCGACGAGCTTCGCTGACCGCAGGCAGCAGCAGGCTGATGAGCAGCGTGATGATGCTGATCACCACGAGCAACTCGATCAGCGTGAATCCGCGTCGATTTTGAGAATGAGTCTTCACGAAACGACCTCCGACGATTGGGCTCAGGTCATCCACACGCCCGCACATGCGGGAACGGACCGGTCGACATCGACCCATGGACTGACCTATCAAAGGACCACACGACACCTGGCGACTTTCGTCCCTGTTTCCACACGACCTGACGAAGGAACCTCCAGGAGTTCAACACATCCGGAACGCGCGCGAACCGTTGCACGTGAACCGGCTGAATGGGACATACGTCCCGATTCAAGGATCGAGGCAGTGGTTTCCCGCTGCCCGATATCCCGAAATGCGGCTGAGAGGAGTCGAACCTCCACGGGATTTTACTCCCACTAGGACCTGAACCTAGCGCGTCTGCCAATTCCGCCACAGCCGCGAGCGATGGGGGAAACAGGCAGGATACTCCACCGGCGCGGGAAGGCAAGGGCAAGGCGCCCGGGTTCACCTGTCGAAAATCAGCCTTCCACACGTCCGGTCGCCCCACTGGGGCATCAGCCGGACCCTCGGCGACAGAGCCGGGGGTCAATTGACTCTACGTCAGGATCAGATAAAGGGTTGCAGAAACCGGGTGATCACCGATCGTGCCGCGGCATCCGGCCTCACAACCCGCACCATCCACCCACGCCCGACGGGATCGAAGGCCCATCCCAACAAAATTCGAAGAAAAGACACCAAACAACGCTTGCACCATCTGTCCGGTCCATGCTAGCCTACCCATCGTCCAAACATCCAAGGGCACGGCTGGCTGGCCGAGCCCGAGTGCGGAGCGCGAATGCGTTGCAGAGGCGCGAGGATGTGTGAAGTTCAGTCGGGGCGATGACCCCGCATCTTGTGGTGCTAGAATGGGAGCCTCCAGAACATGGTGACGGCCACGGAATCGGCAAAGCAGAACGGAAACAGGAACGCGCGGTCCCGACAGGACCGGAAGCCGGAACGACAGGCCCCGAGGCAGGGCCAGTCCCAAGGGACGCAGGACGGGAAGAAGAACGCCATGAGCGATGCGACGCGCAAGAACAACGGCCAGGACAAGCAGGACAAGCAGAAGGCCCAGGCCCTCACCAACACCCTGAGCCAGATCGAGCGGACGTTCGGCAAGGGGTCCATCATGAAGATGGACGAGAATGCCTGGGCCGCCGTGCCCGGGATCGCCACCGGATCGCTCGCCCTCGACATCGCGCTCGGCGGCAAGGGACTGCCCCACGGACGCATCATCGAGATCTACGGTCCCGAGTCCTCCGGCAAGACGACCCTCGCTCTCAACGTCGTCGCCAGCGCTCAGAAGACCGGCGGCGTCGCCGCGTTCATCGATGCCGAGCACGCGCTCGATCCCTCGTGGGCCCGGCGCCTGGGTGTCGATGTCGATGAACTGCTCGTCTCGCAGCCGGACACCGGTGAACAGGCTCTCGAGATCTGCGAACTGCTCGTGCGCTCCAACGCGGTCGACGTGATCGTCGTCGACTCCGTCGCGGCACTTGTGCCCCGCGCCGAGATTGAAGGCGAGATGGGTGACAGCCATGTCGGTCTGCACGCCCGCCTGATGAGCCAGGCGCTGCGCAAACTCACCGGCGCCATCGCCAAGAGCAACTGCACGCTCATCTTCATCAACCAGATCCGCGAGAAGATCGGCGTCATGTTCGGTTCGCCCGAAACGACTACGGGTGGCCGGGCCCTCAAGTTCTACTCCAGCATCCGCATCGACGTCCGGCGCATCAGCGCCATCAAGGACAGCGATCAGCACATCGGCAATCGCGTCCGCGCCCGCGTCGTCAAGAACAAGATGGCGCCGCCTTTCCGTGAGGCGGAGTTCGACATCATGTTCGCCGAAGGCATCTCCGCCACCGGCGACCTCGTCGACCTCGGCGTCAACGACAAGATCATCGCCAAGTCAGGCTCGTGGTTCAGCTACGGTGACGTCCGACTCGGACAGGGACGGGAGAACGCCAAGTCGTTCCTCGCCGAGAACCCCGATCTGATGATCGAGATCAAACGCGGCATCCTCACCGCTCGAAACATCCCCATCCCGGACAGTCTCGCCGCCGCTGCTGTGGCCGCTCCCAACGGGACCGCCGGCGCCGGGGATTCCGCAGAGGAGAGTGGGGCCTGAACTGACGCCAGCGGATACGCCGCAAGGCGTTCGCCGCGCCCGTCACGCCCCCGAGGTCGGATCGCGGCGAAGGGCGTCAACAAGTCCTCACCAGGACAATCGGATCACGCACGTCCCCCCAACGGCCGCCGGCTCGGAGCCCGGCGCCCAGCGCGATCCGAACGCCTTCGCCGCGGCTGGCCGAAGAGAATGTATGGAGCGGGGAGCGGGGAGCGGGGAGCGGGGAGGTTGGGGGTTGGGGGTTGGAGGTTGGCGCAGGCGTCAGATGGGGGGCTTTGCTCGGTTGCGCCAAGCTTCAAGCTTTCAGCTACAAGCTTCTCGCTTCTGGCTTCTCGCTTCTCGCTTGTGGTGGCCATGAACGGCGGACTCAAATCTCGGCCGCAAACAGCCCGCACGAAACAACGCCAGAGACAAGACTCGCGGCCAGAAGCCACCAGCCACCAATTCCCCGCTCCCCGCTCCCCGCCACCGGCCACCAGCCACCAGCCCCCAGCCACCAGCCCCAGCCACCAACCACCAACCACCAACTACCAGCCACCACCCCCCAGCTACCACCCCCCAACCCCCTCCCCAAACGCCTCCCCCCGCGCCTCGAAGTGCACGAACTGATCCCACGATGCGCAACCGGGACTCAACAGCACCGTGTCGCCGCCGCGCACGCATGCCAGCACGCCGCGCACCGCGGCATCCAGAGTTCCCGCATCAATGAGATGCACCGAGGAAGCATCAGCGAGACCCGCACCGATCACCGGGCCCGTCGCGCCGATCGTTGCCACCGTCACGCAACGCCGCGCCGCCTCGATCAGCGGGCCCAGATCGACCTGCTTGTCATACCCGCCGCAGATCAGATGGATGCGCGTCTCGGGCCAGCGCTCCAGTACCGCCTCCACCGCACGCTCCGCCGCTTCCGGTGTCGTGCACTTCGAATCATTGATCGCGCGGAAGGTGGCACCGGGATCGTCCGGGACCGGCCGGTCACCCAAAACTTCAAGACGGTGGGGCAGCCCCGGAAACGAACGCTGACTCGAAACATACTCATCGCCGGTCATCGGCCGACCCGTACTGCGCTCGAAGGCGGCGTCCGCCGCGAGACCAGCAAACGCCGCGTTGATGACATTGTGCCGGCCGGGCAGTTGGACATGTCGCGGCAGGTCCACCCCCTCAGTCGGGATCACCTTTGCGGGACACTGAAGCGGAGGTCCGAGTCCCTCAGTGAGCAGGACATCCGGGTAGACCAGGAGATCGCCTTCGCTCTGGAACGCGGCGATCGCATGCTTCGACCGCACATAATGCTCGAAGCTGCCGTGCCAGTCGATGTGATTCGGCGCGATGTTGGTGAGCACGGCGATGTGCGGACTCCAGCGTCGGCAAGACAGCCAGTACAGCATGGCGGACGACAGTTCCAGAACGACCCAGTCGTCGGTCGTGATGTCGTTGGTGCGGTGCAGCAACGAGCCGCCGATATTGCCCCCGAGGAAGGCGCGCATGGGCGCCGGCATCGTGTGGTTCAGCATGTGCACGATCAGTGATGCCGTGGTGCTCTTGCCCGCCGAGCCCGTGACGCCGATGACCCGCCTCCGGTCGGGCAGTGCGTCGATGAGCAATTCGATCTCGGTCGTCACCGGCACGCCAGCGTCGTATGCCGCTCTCAGGTACGTGTTCGCCCAGGGCATCGGAACGGCGGGGTTCGCGACCACAAGGTCCGTGTCGGTGAAATCCGCTGATCGATGCTCGCCAAGTCGAAGCGTGACCGCGCCGCTCCGGACGAGATCGTCGATGCCTGCAAGTGAGTCGGCCAGGGCATGTTCACTTCCGAGATCGGTGAGAAGGACCCGGCAGCCGCGGCCGGCCAGCCACCGTGTGACTCCGGCGCCTCCGCCAAAGCGTCCGAGGCCCATGACGGTCACGTGTTCGGGCAGTGGGTGGGTGTATTCGTCTGTCATTGGATGGGTCGAGATGCTTGACTCTGCGGTCGCGTTCCACCAGAATAAGGTCGGCAATTCGTGTTGTAGCCATGCACAGGGCGCACGGAAGCGGCTTCTTTGAGTCAGAGGAGCCGGAAGGAACTGAACTGGGCGCGAAAGGAGTGTACTTCCGAGAGTGGGGCCGCGCTTGTATCGATGCTGGGATGACCCATCGGGCGTTCTTCCAACCCCTTGTGGAGAATGGGATTAGGCCGATGTCGGTGAATCTGTGCCTCGCCTGGATTCCCTTGACTTCCCATCTTCGATGCGCCAGAATCGGGGGGCAGAGTCTCTTTTCTTCCGGAGAGCACGACGCCTCCGGGACACTTGTGAATCAATCAACTCAGACGATCGGTATGTCGCCGATCAACGATGGAACGGAGAGATTTATTATGAAGACTGCACTTGCTGCCGCGACGGTTCTCGGCCTTACCGGCGCCGCTTCGGCCCAGGTTTACCTGACGACCCTCGGCAACACCCTGTATCGCACGCAGGGTGGCGTGACCACCACGTTCACGCTGTCTGACGACATCACCTCGCTCGAGGTCATGGGCGACGGCACCATCTACGGCGCCAGCCGCACCGACGACGACAGCGACGGCCACTTCGAACTGTACCGCCTCGACGGCGCCGAGTCCGCGGCCCCCTCGCTGACGCTCATGGGTGACTTCCTTGCGAACAACACCCCGAGCCTCATGATGGCCAACGGCACCCTCTACGGTTTCCAGCACACCCCGGGTGGCGTTGACAACTCCAACCTCGTGTCCATCGATCCCATCGGCGGCACGCAGGCCACTGTCGGCACCATCGGCGCCCGCATGAACAGCACCGGCTACGACCATGACATGGACGAGGCCTGGGGCATGAACCGCGGCAACGCTGTGAACTCCATGCTGCACAGCATCGACCTGCTCACCCCGAGCAGCTCCCCGGTGGCTTCCACCGGCGTGCAGACCTTCAACGCTGGCGGCGACTTCTGGGACGGCACTCTTTACCGTGCCTTCGAGAACGGCTCTGAGCTTCAGCTCGCGACCGTCAACACCACCACCGGCGCGCAGGTTCCCTTCCTGGTGCTCGATGGTGCGGTGTCCAACACCGGTGTCGGCACGACCGACGTCGGTCTGGTCATCATCCCGACCCCGGGTGTCGGCGCCCTTCTGGGCCTCGCCGGCCTCGCCGGTCTCCGTCGTCGCCGCTGAGCGATGACAGTCGTGCTCCGCACGGCGTGATTGATTGAACAAGCCACCCCCGTTCGCGCGGGGGTGGTTTTGTTTTCGGGGAGCGAGGAGCGGGGGTGTGGGGAATGGGGGGCGAATCTTTCCATTCGTCGTGAGTCTGCTGCGCTGATGTCGCCTTGTCTACTGGCCGGTGCGTGAAAGTACGACGCCGGATGGAAGCATGGGTGGGGACAAATCGACTCAGGAGAATAGTCATGGAGAAGTGCGCGATCGGTCTGTCTGTCTGTGTCCTGCTGGCAAGTGCCTCGGGCGCTGCCGGGGCGTTGAAAGAGTGGAAGAACACCGCGAACGGGGACTGGAGGGATGCGGCGAAGTGGGAAGGTGGCGTGCCCGGTCTGACGGACAACGCCGCGTTCCCCGCCGGTTTCCTGTTGGCGTACACCGTCCGCCTGACGGGGCGCGAGTCGATCAGTCGGATGGACAACTTCGGCAAACTGACGATGGACCTCAACGGCAAGAAACTGCAACTGACGGGCGCCACGTCGCTGGTGAACAGCGGCGCCGCAGACCTGACGCTCAAGGATGGCACCGTGGCAGCCAATGGCAACGTCAACATCCAGGCGCCCCTCGAACTGGACGCCGCACGGCTCAAGGTCAATGGCACGCTGACGAACTGGTCGGACATCGATGTGCACCGCAACCCGGCCGTCGGACGCGCACGCTCCGCGCTGGAGACGAGTACGACCATCATCGGTCCCGCCGCGGCCGCGCAGCAGACCGGCAACGTGCGACTGCGTGAAGGCGCCATCTGGCGCAGCACCGGCAACATCCTGATCGGCCAGGTTTCACCGGGGCTGGTCACGGGCAAGGGCAATGTCATTCTCGACAAGAACGCCAGGCTCAATGCGAAGGGGAAGGACATCCTGGTCGACGATGGCAGTGTCCTGAAGGCAGGCAAGGACCAGGTGCTCGGCAACACCAGGCGCATCTCGGTCAAGGCGGGGAACGTGACGGTCAAGGGTCTGCTGCTGACCGAGTCGGCCACCGGTGACCGGCGCAAGGCGGACTACGACATCGAGAACCTCTTCTTCATGCATGGTGACGGCACGCTGCAACTGGGCATCGCCGGAACGGACGTGGCCTCGTACGACAGCCTGCGGATCTTCGGCCATTCGCAGATCGAGGGCGCTCTCGATGTGAACTTCACGGATGGGTATGTTCCCGTCCCCGGCGACCGTTTCACGGTCTTCCGGAGTTCGACGATGTCCGGCGCGTTCGCGGGGATGTCGGATGGGTCGATCGTGAACGTGGATGGGTACGACTTCCGTGTGCGGTATCACTCGGGCAGCCCGATGTCGTCCGTGACACTGCGGGCCGTGCCGACGCCCGGTGCCGCGACGTTGACGGCGCTCGCCTGCCTCGGCTGCGTCGTTCGGCGTCGGCGTGTGCAGTGCTGTGAGCATGCGTGAATGACCTGTGCCATGTCACAGGGGCCTGGGAGGGATTCCCTGTGGCATGATTCCGAGGGCGTTGAATTCCGGAGGTGAAGCAGCACCAGGATCGTTCCGAGGCGATCCTGGTGCTTTTGTGCGCCGCTGGCGCGAGGGGTCTGTTGTTGGGTTTCAGGTGTTGGGGGAGGTAGGATGTGTGTATGGACGATGGGCGTGACAGGGTGGTGGCTGAGAAGCAGGTTCGTCATCTCGATGGGCTGATTCGAGCATGGCCGGCGGGTGTGCTGGTCGCCGCGGCGATGGGCGTGTCGAGTTGGGTGGGGGGCGACAGTCTTCGCAGCAGCCTTGGGGTCGCGTTTTTCGTATTGGTCGTGCTGAGCGGTCTGTATCTCGGGCTTCGTTACCGGTGCGCCCAGATGCGCACGGCGCTGGCTTCAGAGGATCCGGCGCAGGTTCGTGCTGCCGCCATTGGCGCACGTTGGGATCGAGCAACAATGGTCGGACTGGTTCTGATCTTCGTCCTTGCCATCGGCGTCAAAGCGCTGTTTGTCTGACTCAGAACCCGAGAATGAGTGACTCTGATGGGCCGTCGCAGATCAGGGTACCCCTGCTGAGAATGTCCCGACCGACGAGTGCATTGACTTCGTTGAAGGGGAGGTGGGACTCGAGGACTGGGATTGCGGAAGTCGACCAGAATGGCTGGAGGCCCGCGGCCAGCGTGATTGAGACGTCGTACTCAGGACAGGCGTGTGTTGAGGCTCCAGTCGATGGTGTCCGGACCTCGATGAGCCCTGATGGGGTCAGGTGCAACGGGGCCAGCAGCGTCGGGTCAACCACTGAACGGCTGGCTCCGGTGTCTATGAGGCCGATCAATCGAACTGGCGTTGGTACATCGTGACCTGCAACTTGCAACGCAGCGGCATGGTGGCTGCTGACGCCCACAATGACATCGATCAGCGGTCCCTTGGGGGACGTCGAGAGTCGGCATATTGACATGGTTGTTCCCGGAAGAGATGTTCAGGCGACGATGTCACAACACATGAAGCAGGTGTCTTCGCCAACAGCGATTCGCTTGACGAGGAAGGGCCGCAGGCCAACCTTCCGATACCCGGCACTCAGTGCTTCGTCATAGGTCTCGTACACGCCCAGCAGGCAGTCACCCGATACGAGCGCAAACGCGCCGGTGCGGTCGAGCAACGTTGGTCGAAGTCGTCGGTAAGCCAGTAACTCGGTCTCAAGTGTCATGATCAGGGCCCCCGTGGTTGAACTGTATGCAATCCATTATTGCGCGATACGGCTTCGGGTCAAGGCCGAACCAGACTATGCCCGATAGGCGTGTTTGCCGCGGCTGGTTCGTTCCCGATTCACGTGTTCCAGCGCGTGTTGTTCCTTTGCGATCAGCTTGATGAGTTGGCTCTGGGAGACGCCGAGTTGGAGGGCGGCGGTCTTGGCGCTCCAGTTGGCGGCGGCGAGGTGGTCGATCGCTTCGGCGAGGAGTGCCGGGTAGTCGGGATGACTCGGGTTGCATGAGATGCGCCCGCCGCCGGTGGGGGAGACTTCGGGGTCGGGGAGTTTGACGCCGAGTTCGCGCATGAGCGGATCGGGGTCCTTGCGGTTCGGATTGCCGCGAGCTGGCGCAGTGCGGCGGGACTGCCAGAGTTCGGATGGCTGGTGTGTTGGCGTACGCCGGATTTCGAGCGCGAGGTTGATGCGCAGGCGTCGGATGGCGACCTTGCGGTTCTCGGTCATGACGCGCCGTTCGCCGGCTTGCCCGGTGACGCCGCTGGGCGTGTGCGTGACCATCACGAGGGTCTCGACCTTGTTGCGGTGCTGACCGCCGGGGCCCTTGCCGCGACCCTGCCGGAAGTCGCATTCGCGCAGGAGTCTGTCTTCGCTCCACGCGGCGGGATGATCGTATGTCGGCTTCGGCTCGTCTGCTCTGGTCGGCTTCATGTGATGGCCGACATGGGTGAGGCAGCGAGCGAGAGGTCATCGACATCGTCGTTCACGAGGCGATGGTGCGCGAGTCCGGCGAGCATGGCGGCGTTGTCCATGCACAGATCCATGCGCGGGAGGCGCACTTCGAGACCGCGATTCTGCCCGAGTGTGACGATCGCTGCCCGAATGGCGGAATTGGCACTGACGCCGCCGCCGATGAGGATGGACTTCGCGTCGGGCATGGTGTCGAGAGCGCGCTTCATCTTGAGTGTGACGGCGCGGGTGGCGGCGCGCTGGAAGCTCGCGGCGATATCCGCCTTCTGCGGTTCATCGAGGTCGTCGTGATCGCGTTCGAAGGTGGTGATGTTGTTGGTGCGGGTGGGCTTGCCGCGGATGGTGTAGAGGACGGAGGTCTTGAGGCCGGAGAAGGAGAAGTCGAGGGAGTCGCGATCGAGTCGGCTGACGGGAAAGTCGTGTGCCTTCGGGTCGCCCTGTTGCGCGAGCCTGTCGATGCGGGGGCCGCCGGGGTGGGGGAGTCCGAGCATCATGGCGGCCTTGTCGTAGGCTTCGCCGACGGCGTCGTCGATGGTGCTGCCGAGTCGCCGCACTTCGAGGGGCGCATCGCAGCGGTACATGGCCGTGTGACCGCCGCTGACTACGAGACCGAGGGCGGGGAAGAGAGCGTCGATGGACTCCGAAGCGGGGTCGCGATCGAGGAGTCCGGCGTAGAGGTGGGCGTGGACGTGATCGACGCCGATGACGGGGCGGTTGAGGGTGAAGGCGAGCGCCTTGGCGGCCGCGACGCCGACGATGAGGGCGCCGATGAGTCCGGGTCGGTGCCCGACGGCGACGGCATCGATGTCATCGAGGTTGCATTCGGCATCGGCGAGCGCGTGGCGCAGGACGGGGATGATGCGTTCGACGTGTGCGCGGCTGGCGATCTCGGGGACGACGCCGCCGTACTCGGCATGCAGGTCGTGCTGCGATGCGATGGCATTGGAGCGCACGCGCCAGCCGTCTTCGACGACGGCGGCGGCCGTCTCATCGCAACTCGATTCGATACCGAGGATGCGGGTGGTCATTCCTGGACGGTCTCGGGTTCTGTCGCTCCCGTGTCGGTGCTGATGGCCTCAAGGGGTGCATCGAAGAGCCAGCGTTCGAGATCGGCATCGGTGATGCGGAGTGCGACGATCCGTCGGCCTTCGGCATCGGTGATGACGAGTTCACCGCCGGTGAGGTCATCGTCGCCGGGGATGATGTCGAGCGGGTCTTCATCGGTTTCGGCGGCGACGCTGGAGAGCGTCGCGATGCGCTTCTCGGAGCGGATGAGTTCACGGATCAGGATCTCGCGGCGTTCCTCTTCCTGCTGGAGTGCGACGAGTTGGAGTTTGCCATCGGGCATCTCGGTGCCGGTGGGCATCCAGTCACCATCGGAGAGCTTGAGCTTGATGGCCTTAATGGCGGAGGAGAGTTGCGGGTCACCGAGGTGCTCATCGATCCATGCCGGGTCGGCCCACTGGGCTTCGTCTGCTTCGTCGACACCGTTGCGGATGATGTCCTCTTCGCGGCGGAGGCGCAGCATGCGACGGACTTCATCGTCGGTCATGGCCACGTAGAAACCGTCGGAGGGATCGACGCCCCATTCGGTGGATTCATCGGAGCGCTGGATGCAGCGTCCGCTCGGGAGGTAGTAGTACTGCTCGGTGATCTTGAGGTGACCCTGGCCGCTGGGGAGCGGGTAGAGGGTCTGCACGATGCCCTTTCCGAAGGTGCGTTCGCCGAGAATGATGGCGCGGTTGTTGTCCACGAGCGCGCCGGAGACAACTTCACTGGCGGAGGCGCTGGACTGGTTCACGACGACGACCAGCGGGAAGTCAGGCAGTGTGCCCGGGGCCGCGGCGCGTGTCACTTCCTCTTCTCCGGTCGTGCGCCCCTGCGTCTTGACGATGACGCCACCGGGAAGGAAGAGATCGGCCATGCGGATCGCTGCGCTGAGGGATCCGCCGCCGTTGAAGCGCAGGTCGAGGATCATGCCCTTGACGCCACCGTCGACAAGTTCGCGGCAGGCGGCTTCGAGTTCGGCGGGCGTGCTTTCGGTGAACTGCGAGACGCGGACGTATCCGATGCGCGCATCGGGGTCGATCCAGTAACTCCACTTCTCGCCGCCGACGCGATGGATGCCCTTGACGGTGGGCGTCTGGATGCGCTGGCGGATGATCTCAAGGTCGAAACGGATGGTGCCGGGTTCGGGGCCGGGAGCGTCGCCGAGTTCGCCGGCGACGGTGGGCTCAAGCCAGCCGCGGGGGCGATCATCCTTCGTGCCCTTTCGTTCGACGGTGACGCGCACGTTGGTGTCGGGTTCGCCGGTGAGGTTTTCGATGATGTCATTGACATCGCGCTGCCAGGTGGATGTGCCATCGACGGCGACGATGTAGTCATCGGTTTCGATACCGGCCTTGTAAGCGGGGGAGTCTTCGAGGGGTGTGACGATGAGGAGCCACCCGGTGTTGTCCATGCGGACCTGGGCGCCGATGCCGACGAACTCGCCGCGAATGGCCTTGTTGAAGTCATCGAGGTCCGCGGGGGGGATGTACTCGGTGTAGGGATCGTCGAGGGCATCGATCATGCCGTCGATGGCACCGAGTCTCATTTCCTCGAGGTCGACTTCCTTGTAGAACTTCTTGTCGATGAAGAAGAGGATGTCGGTGAGGGGGTCCATGGTCTGGTAGAGGTCGATGCGTTCCGCGGCGGCCGTCGGGAGGCGGAAGCCGAGGATTGCGATGACGATGAGGAGCAGACCGGACGCGAGGAAGTTGCGATGGCGCACGTTTGGACCTCCCAGGTGGAACCGAGTGGGGGAAGGGGACAGAGCATGGTATCGGCGCGAAGGCCGGTGGGGGAACAGGGTTGCCCGGGGGCACTCTCCGGTGTACCGTACGACTGTCGATCCGGTTGAACGGATCCCCGAGAAGGATGGTCAGACCCATGATCCGGTATCGCTGAAGACGCCTGAGGGCATGAAAAGCTGGGAATGCAGCCTCGTGATACGCGTGCTGCGTGTGTCGTCCGCCTCATGAGTGCGGCGGCGGATCCTGGTTCCCGGTCCTCTCCGGACCCCCCGAGGCGGCTGTTTCGTCCTTCCCCCTTTCCATTGTGAACCTGTTGTGGCGGCGATCTGATGCCGTTGCGACGATGTACATCCGGGCTGGCGGTGTGACTCGCCCCGGCTCACTTCTCAGGCACTTCAAGGGTCTTTCACATCATGTCACAACCCAAAGAACGTACGGACATCAAGATTCAGCGGGAGCGCGCCGTGCTCGCGGCGGTCCACCTGCCGGGCAGCCGCTTCGATGAGCGTGATCCGCTTGGTGAGCTGCGTGCCCTCTCAGAGACGGCGGGCGCCTCGCCGGTGGGCGAGATGATCCAGCGCAAGCAGAAGCCGGAAGCGGGCACCTACATGGGCCGGGGCAAGCTCATCGAGCTGAAGGCGATGTGCGACGAAGTGGACGCGGGGCTGGTGATCTTTGATCACGAGTTGTCGCCGAAGCAGATTGCGAACATCGAGCAGGTCGTGGAGCGCAAGGTGCTGGACCGTTCCGAGTTGATCCTCGACATCTTTGCGAACCGTGCGACGACGCACCAGGCGAAGTTGCAGGTCGAGCTGGCGCAGCTGGAGTACACGTATCCCCGCCTGCGTGCCATGTGGTCTCACCTGGAGCGCATTGTCGGGTCGGGTGGTATCGGCGGCGTGGGGACGCGCGGCCCCGGTGAGCAGCAGCTCGAGATTGACCGCCGGCTCGTGCAGACACGGCGCACGCAGTTGCGTCGGGAACTGGAGGAGATCCAGGCGCGCAAGACGCGCGAGGTGTATGCACGGAACGTCGACCACTTCACGGTGGGGCTGGTGGGCTACACCAACGCCGGGAAGTCGACGCTCTTCAACACGCTGACGACCGGAGGAGCGCACGCGAATGACCAGTTGTTCGCGACGCTCATGACGCGCACGCGCGAGTGGAATCTCGGGCGGGGCGTGACCGTGATGCTGTCGGATACGGTCGGATTTGTACGTGATCTTCCGCACAACCTGATCGCATCGTTCAAGGCAACGCTGGAGGAGGCGACGCACGCCGACCTGCTGCTGATCGTGCTGGACGTCTCGGATCCGGCCGCGAAGCTGCACTACGACACGGTGGTTGGCACCTTGCACGAGATCTTCGAGGATGTGCGGAAGCGTCAGCCGAAGGACGCACCGCCCTTCGAGGAGCCGGAGGTGGTGGTGCTGCTGAACAAGGCGGACAAGCTGCTGGACAACGCACCGTTGCTCATGTGGGAGCGTGAAGCGCCGGGTTCCGTGCCATTCTGCGCCCTGCGCGAGGACGGCATCGGTCACGACGAACTGCATGCGCTGGTGCGTGATCGCTCGCGCGGTGAGGTGCGCGAACTGCGCCTGACGCTGCCGCTCTCGGATGCGAAGGCCATCGACATGATCGAGAAGCGCACGGAAGTGAGCGATCGCGAGTATGGCGATGGCTGCGTGACGATCACGACTCAGATCGGCAGTCGCCAGATTCAACAGTTGCGGGCCGCCGGTGCGCAACTGCGCATCGAAGGCGAGTCGTGTTCGGAGGTGGGGAAGTGGTGAATCGGGAAGGGATGAGTGACGAGGGGCGAGGGATGAGGATCCTGATTCCACTGATCCCTTGACACTCTTCCCTCTTCCCTGGAAAGAAAACCACGGCGGGGCGCCGGAGGAGGAGGGATGCGCCCTGACCGTGGCTGATGAGAGAAGTCATTCCCTCGAGCATGAGTATTCCGGCGTCGCCGCGACGTCAACAGGGGGGAACAAGCGCTGAAACCACAACGCCACGGCGGACGCCAGTTCCGTGTTGCTGCGCGTCACAGGAACGGTTTGAGGTCATTCGGTCGGAGTCGTTCCTGTGCCGGGAAGCAAGCGGAAGTACTGAGTCCAGTTGCTTATACGTAAGACCGCACTGTCGGTTTCAGATTTGGTCTTGACAATCATGACTCCAATGATCTGAACCTCATTCGTGTGACGTTTATTCCGTGGGCCGCGGTGACCCCGGACGATGGGCCGTCTATGCTGAGTGCACCATGCAAGCGGAAATCTATCGACCCCAGATCCCCGGGCTCTTCGTGACCGGGACCGGAACCGAGGTGGGCAAGACGGTGGTGGCCTGTCTCATCGCCGATCAGTTGCGCCGCCTTGAGGCGGAGACGTCGCCGCGCTCGCGCATCGGTGTCTGCAAACCGATGGCCACCGGCTGCCGCAAGGACCGGGGCGACCTCATCGCCGAAGACGCCGAGGAACTCGCGCACGCCGCCGATTTCGATCCCGACATCGGCGACCTCTCCCTCGTTGCGCCGCTGCGCTTTCGTGAGCCGCTGGCGCCCGCCGTGGCGCTCCAGTTGAAGCGAGGCGGCCCGGCACTTCGCGGCGACAACGTGCCCGTCCCCTGGGAGGTGCTCAGTCATTCGCTGCAACGCCTCGACGAGCACTGCTCGCACCTGGTCATCGAGGGGATCGGCGGCGTGATGGTGCCCATCGAGGGACCGGGCAAGGCGCGGCACAAGCGCGACTACCCGCGCACCGTGCTCGATCTCATGGCCGCCATCGGCTACCCGGCGGTGGTCGTGGCGGACGCCGCACTCGGCACGCTCAATCACACGGCGCTCACCGTCACCGCATTGCACGCCCGCGGCATCCGCGTCGCCGGCGTCGTTCTCAATCGCTACCGGGCCGGAACGGACGACCTCGCGATGCAGACGAATCCGCAGTGGATCCCCGCACAGACCAAGGTCCCGATCCTCGCGATCATCCCGGAAGGGCGCTGGGACGTGCGCGATATTCACCCGGCGTTCCGCGAGGCGATTGACGTCACGGACTTTCGCGGCTTCTGCCGGCCGGGAGCGCCACCGAAGGTGCGTTTCTCCAGTCCGATTCCTCCGGAGGCGCGATGAATGCCGGGCTGAGCCCCAAGCGCGCTGTGCGCGCACGGATCCGTACGCTGCTCAGCGAGGCGACTGAGGCTGAGGTCGCTGCGTGGTCGGGTGTCATCGGGGCTCGGCTGGTTCGCTGGCTCGGGGCACGGGAGTCCGGTGCGATGATGTCCTACTGGCCGGCTGGTGGCGAGCCTGCTCTCCGGCCGGCGCTGGCGGAGGCAGCCGCGATGGGTTGGCGCATCGGCCTGCCGCGGATGGACTGGGAAGCGGGCACGATGGAGGCGGTGGTTTGGGCGGGAGACGAGTCGGAGCTGGAGGTTCGGCGGCACGGGATTTCCGAGCCGCGGCGGGGGGATGTGATTCCGTCTAACGAACTTGACGTCGTGGTGGTGCCGGGACTGGCGTTTGACAGTGCGGGGAGGCGTCTGGGGCGTGGCGGGGGGTTCTACGATCGGTACCTGGCCCGGGCGTGCGATGTGGATGAGACGGGGAGCGTGACACGCGGCCCGCTCCTCTGCGGGGTATGCTTTGAATTCCAAGTCTGGGAGGGCCTTCCGACCGAAGATCATGATGTGCGCGTGGATCTGCTCATGACCGAGGGGCGGTTGGTCGTTGCCCGACCTGACCGAGCCGGCTGACTCACGCACCATCTGACGCCATTACGAAGAGGTACGCACCATGGCACTTCCATCTCAATCCGCACGCAACACCCGCTATCGCGCCCGCAGTTCGCGCGGCATGCGTCGACGTCGTCGGGGCGGTGGTGGGGGCGGCAAGAAGGCATTCGCGCTGCTGGTCTTCGTGGGCATCGTGGTCGCCGGGTGGTGGCTGTGGAGTCGCGATCCGGGCGAGAAGCCGTCGGATGGCGACGGCACCCAGTTGGCCTCGAACAACGATGAGCGGGGCGGCGCCGTGGAGCCGCGCGTCAACACGAACGCGGGCGAGGATCGTTCCCGATCGACCATCACCCGGACGATTCCGCCGAAGCCCCAGGATGATGAGATCTCGAAGCCGACGGAACGGACGTCGGATGACCCGCCGCGGGAACTGCGGCTGACGGACACGGACGATCAGGCGCGTGGGGCCCCGGTGCAGCAGCCAGATCCTGAGCCTGCGAAGGCGCTGCCGAACCCGGTGAAGAGTGACGGCACATCGAACGCGTTGACGCAGATCGTGTCGACCGGGCTGGATGCGTACAACCGCGGGTCGCTCATTCTGGCGCGTGACCTCTGGAATCGCGCGCTGCATCACCAGTTGGCGAGCGAGTCGGAGCGTGAAGCGCTTCGCGAGCGTCTGGCGGAGATCAGTGATCGGCTCATCTTCTCGCGTGAGATCAGGACGGATGATCCGTTGACGGGCGAGTACGTCGTGGCACCGAACAACTCGCTGGGCGGGATCGTGTCGAAGCAGAAGCTCAAGGTGGACTACCTGCTCATCGCGCGCCTGAACGAGATTGCCGATCCATCGAAGATCCGTGTGGGGCAGCGCCTGAAGACGATCCAGGGACCGTTCCATGCCGTGATCTCGAAGTCGGAGTATCGCCTCGACCTGTATGCGGACATCACGGATGCGGATGGCAACTGGCTGTACATCCGTTCCTGGCCCGTCGGTCTCGGGGAGGACAACATCACGCCGGTGGGAGAATGGCGCGTCATTGCATCGCGTCGCCTGATCGATCCGGAGTGGGTCAATCCGCGAACCGGCGAGCGCTTCGAGTCTTCGGATGAGGACAATCCGATCGGTGAGCGATGGATCCCGCTGAAGGGGATGGATGAGGTCACCAAGCGGCTCGATGGGTATGGCATCCACGGCACGATCGATTTTGATTCCATCGGCAAGCAGCGCTCCATGGGATGCGTGCGACTGCTGCCGGACGATGTGGAAATGGTGTACGAATTCCTGGCGAGTGATGACTGCCGCGTCATCATCACGCCCTGACGAGGTCCGTGGCATGTCGTTAACGCCGTACCAGCAGTCAATCGTCAAGCGGTACTACCGCAACCTCGATGCGCTCGCGGTGCAGAAACTGGGCGAACTGGTTTCCGAACTGGCGCTGTGTGATTCGGAGAAGAAGGCAGACCGCCTCTGGGAACGCACGGGCAAGGCGCTGAAGAACGCCGGGTTGAAGCCGGACGACATCGCATCACTCGTGGAGTCGCGCGATGTGGCGGCGCTGGCCGAAGTGGTGACGAAGTTGATGTAAGGCACTCGGCACTCGGCATTGGGCATTCGGGCGGGAATAGGGAGTCGGGAAGCGGGAATCGGGACTGTTCGCCTTCGGCGATTGCCATGAGGAGCTTCCGCTCCTTGCGATCAAGCGGCGCAACTCACCTGGAGCGGAAGCTCCTCGGATCGCGTGCCGACGGCTATCAACCCCGACTCCCGTCTCCCTGTTCCCCAGTCCCGGCCTCGGGATGATCCATCATCCCCCCAAGGTGATGGCGGACGTGACGCAGGGTGTCGACGATCAGGGCGCCGATGACCAGGCCGCCGAGCATCGGTTCCGGGAGTACGCCGCCGAGCATCAGCAGCCAGCCGATGACGAGTGCCACGATGCCCGTCGCGGCATTCACCATGTCCGCCGCGTGCGTCCACGGGCACGTCGTCTGGTGTGAGAGTGCGAATCGGTAGGCGGCCCATCGGCCGTCCGACGCGAAGATGAGCGCGATCAGTGCCGACGCCCAGAAGAGCCGGTCACGCACGAGTTCCGCGGGGGTGAGTCCGGCGATGATGATGGCGATGACAGGCGCCGTCATGGCTGGAACCACGACACGCAGCCATCGGGGCGGCGGCCGCAAAACGGCACCGATGCCACAGCCTGCCAGGCCGGCGAGGATAGGGATCCCGAAGCCGTCGAGGGCATGTGGGTTGGTGGTGAATGCAAGGAGTGCGGCGGCTGTGCCAAAGACGACCATGCCGACGAAGGCGGTGTGCAGGCGCGGGCCGCGCAGGGCGGGCGAGAGCGCGGGGAGTGTGAGCAGGGCTCCGAAGAGCAGCGCGAGTTGGATGCCGGGACGGGCGGCGACGATCATGATGATGGCAATGAGCAGCGCGTTGGCGATGAGCGGCGCCATCTGCATGAAGGTGCGGACGCCGGGTCGCGGCACGCGTCGGTAGCCATCAAGCAGCCATCCCATCGGGAGCGTCCAGAGGCAGATGAAGAGGATGGCGAATCGCTTGAGTGGGCCGTTGCGGTGTGCCGCCTCCGCGGTTGCAAGATCGTCGGCGGCAGCGGTGCGCTCCTCGATGTGCTGTGTTCTGACGGAGTTGATGTACGATTCGGTGACGTCGACCGTTTCCAGCGCCGTGATGTCTGCGTACTGCCGCCGGTCGAGTTCGCGCAGCGCCTGCCGTTCTTCGGTTGCGCCGTGGAAGACTGTCGTGTGCCACTCGGGGAAGAGGCGACCTCCGACGAGCGGGCCCGCGAGGATGCCGACGACCAACGCCGCGAGGATGGCCGCTCCGGCGCGTCCGCCCGGTGCGCGGGCGATGCGGAGGAGAGCCATGAGCGTGAGGGGGCCCATGAGAAAGACAATGGCTGCGACGATCCACGGCAACATGGCTGCACGATAACTCAGGATGCACGTAAGATGGGCGCGAGTGATGATCGCTGCGTGGTTCCATGACCTGAGTCCTTTCGTCATTCCCGGCCTGCCGATCCGGTGGTACGGGGTGTCGTACATGCTGGGCTTTGCGGTGGCGTGGTTCCTGCTGCTGCGTCTTGCGAAGCGCGATGCCACGCTGATTCGTCACGAGCGTGTGGATGCGTTGGTGATGGCGGTGGTGGTGGGCGTGATCGTGGGCGGTCGGTTGGGGTACGTGCTCTTCTATCAGCCGTCACTGCTGTGGACGTTCCTCGACGGCATTCCATGGTGGGGTGTGCTCGCGATCAACGAGGGTGGGATGGCGAGTCACGGGGGGATGATCGGTGTGATACTGGCCTGCCTGTGGTTTGCGCGTCGGGAGAAGATTCCGTTCCTGCACATCGGTGACTGCGCGGCGCTGCTGGCGCCCTTCGGTCTGCTATTCGGCCGCCTCGCGAACTTCGTGAACGGTGAACTGCTGGGCGTGGTGGTGGCGAAGCCGGGCGAGGCCGCGCCGTGGTGGAGCGTGAAGTATCCACAGGAACTCGCCGAGCGACCGACGCCCGTGCAGACGGACCAGGTCGCCGAAATCGTGGCGGCGCGCGGATTGACGTTTGATGACAGTTATGCGGCCGCGATGTGGGTGGTCGACCAGGTGCAGCGCGGCAATGCGGAGGTGCGTGCCGCGGTGGAACCGATCCTGAGCGCGCGGGCGCCGTCTCAGTTGTTCCAGGGGTTCATGGAAGGACTGGTGCTGCTGATCGTGCTGTGGTGGGTATGGCGGGTGCCGCGGCGTCCCGGCGTTGTGGGTGCCTGGTTCCTGATGGTGTACGGCGCGGGTCGGATCGTGACGGAGTTCTGGCGTCTGCCGGACGGGCACCTCGCGGTGGCGCGGCCGTTGGGTCTGAGTCGTGGTCAGTGGCTGAGCGCGGCGATGGTTGTGGCGGGCGTGGGTCTGCTGTGGTGGGTGGTGAAGCGTTCGAAGCGTGAGGCGGTGGGTGGCTGGATGCGGCGTGGGGCGGCCGAGACTGCCGTACAATAATCAGACAAATTGATCTTTGTTAACTTGAAAAAGGGGTATTTCGCCGCTGTCTTGTACGGTGACTTGTACAACTGTCTTCGGCGATCGAAGATGGTTTCGTGGAGACTCGAAGCGGTGACATCACGAATCGGAGTGCGTATCGGGCTCGTTTGCGCGAGTGGCACGAGCGGGTCAATCGGACAGGGCGACCGGTGTTTGTGACGGAGAAGGGGGAACCTGACGTGGTGGTGATGAGTGCGAAGGCGTACGACGATCTGGCGGATCTTGCAGATCTTCGGGGTATCCTGGCGGACATTCAGCGCAGTGAGGCGGCTTACGCGGCCGGCGAGGGCATGGATGCGTTGGAGGCGATCCGGGGGATTGCTGAGAAGTATGGGCTTGACATCGATCGGTGATGTATCGGTTGCAGATCGATGCTGCGATTCGGCAGCAGATTGACGACCAGGTGCTGTACATGCTCGCTCAAGGAACTGGCGAAGCGATCGTGCGTGAATCGCTCGGAGGTCTCGCTTTGCGTATGGATCAACTCTGTGACCATCCTCGGATGGGAGGGATCGCGGATTGGCCGAGCCGAATCTGTGGTTACGAGGTGCGCCGGCTGAGATTTCGCTCGCACATCGTGTTCTACCGAGTCCACGATGCACTCCGATTGATCGAAGTGTTGTCCTTTCGCCATGGTCATCGCGGCCCTTGGCGGGAGCACGCCCCACCCTGATCAGCGCACTGCTGACGAGCGGCTGGATGATGCGATTCGGGCGATGTCGCCGGCTGAGCGTCTGGAGATCGTTCGAGGTATGGGGCACGCGGCACGCCGGATGATCTGGCATGACCAGCGTTCGCTCCACCCGGACTGGACCGATGCTGAGGTGGACGCGGAGACCGCGCGGAGGCTTGCCAGTGGATCCGATTGATCTGCTGATCCTGGCTGCGGACGGCTGACCCTTGCCTCAGGCCAGGTCTTCAAGCGCAGCCTGCAGGTCGTTCTTGTTCGTCAGGCCCACGAATTTCTTGGCGACTTCGCCGCTCTTGAAGATGATCACGGTCGGGATGGCGGTGATCTTGTACTCGATGCTCGTGTTGCGGGCCTTGTCCGTGTCGATCTTGCCGACCTTCACCTTGCCGGCCCACTCGCCCGCCAGTTCGTCAATCGTCGGGGCCAGCATGCGGCAGGGCATGCACCACTCCGCCCAGAAATCCACGAGCACCGGGACGTCCGACTGCAGGACCTCCTCCTGGAAGTTCTCGTCCGTGAATTCCTTGATGTGCTCGCTGGCCATGAGGGGCGCTCCTGTCAGACGGGGTAAGGCTCTCTCCACACCCGCCAATCGGGACGGGTGGGTCTGATATTCTATCGGCTTTCCAGCCCCGGGTCTTCGATCCGGGTGATCGCCGCGAGGGCCCGACGGTGGGCCGCCACGTCATGCACCCGGAAGACGCGGACGCCCCCCTGGTGGTGGAAAAGCGTCACCGCCAGGGACGCCGGCAGACGATCATCGCTTTCCACGACCTCATCCGGGTCCGCCGCGCCGGTGAAACTCTTGCGGCTCGCGGCACTCAGCAGCGGATACCCCATCTCCAGCAGGCGGCTGGTGGATCGGATCAGGCGATAATTCTGCTCGACGGTCTTGCCGAAGCCCAGTCCGGGGTCCAGCAGGATCGATGCGGATGCAACGCCCGCGTCGAGGGCCGCATCCGCTCGATCGATGAGGAACTCGCTGACGGCGTCCACCACCGCTTCCGGGTCGTCGCCGTAGTCCGGCGGTCGGTCGTACTGCGTGGAGAAGCGGTCGGCGTCCGGCGGCAGCAGGCGATGCATCAGGATCAGGCCGGCACCGGTGGAGGCCGCGAGGGTGAACATGTCCGGGTCTTCGGCTCCCGCGGCGACATCGTTGATGACGTCTGCCCCGGCATCAATGGCACGCTCGGCGACGGCGGCTCGGGTGGTGTCGACGCTGATGGGGATTTCGATCCCGGTTGCGCGGATGGCCTGGATGACGGGAACCACGCGCAGGATCTGATCCTCGACGGAGACTCGCTCGGCGCCGGGACGGGTCGACTCACCGCCGATGTCGATGATGTCGGCGCCCTCGCTGATCAGTCGGCGGGCGTGCGTGACTGCGGCATCGAGTGTGGCATGATGCCCACCGTCATGAAACGAATCGGGAGTGACATTGAGGATGCCCATCAGCCGCGGCGAGGCCAGTGGTATCGAGCGATCGTGCGCGAGTTGCCATGTTCCGGAAGTGCTCATGGTGGGTCAGGCTCAGGGGACGGTGGTTGACCGTGCGGCGTCCCACGCGCGGTAGAGGTCGAGGAGCAGTCGCAGGTCCGGCGTGGGCACGTAGATCGATGCGTGTGTGGCGTGGTTGCGTGCGACGAGAACGGCGCCGATGGGCGGGAGTTGCGGCGGGATGCGGAGGGTGGTGCCGAGTTGCGCCTCGATCATCGGTGCGACCTGTGGCATCAGCGGTTCGACGCTCACGAGCGCGAGTGCATCCGGGTTCGCGGGAAGCAGGCTCAGCAACTGGCCGACGATGACATTGTCGGTCAGGCGCTGGCCGTGTCCGTCCGTCGCTTCGATGGCACTGACAAGCAGGTCCGGCTTCCTGGTGAGCGTTGCGAATCCGTCGTTCCGCCGGGTGTGGATCAGTCCGGAAGGCCCCTTGAGCGCAGCGCCAGCACCGAAGTACCACACGGCGCTGGGACGGGATGCGACCGGCAGTTGGATGGTCCACGCGTCGGCGTTCATGGGCGCGACCGAAGCAGGTGCGTAGGTCGCCTTCATGGGATCTTCGAGCGCCTCGAGACTGGCGCGAAAGCGGCGCGCCACTTGCATGGGGTCGTCGCCCGTCCAGTGGATGATGGTGCGGGCGATGACGGCCTGGGCAATGGACTTCGGCGCCAGGATTGCAACCGAGACCGCGTCCGCGCCATCCAGCATCCGCGCGTAGTCGATGACCTCCTCGTTGTCGTCGGGGCGGTCCGGTGACATCAGGCGAAGGATCTGCTGGTCCATGCGCAGCCACGCCGCGGCGACGAAGGGCGCTTCCGGGATACCTGCGAGCGGTGCGGCACTGTTGATGGGTGTGAGGTCGAGTTGTCGGCCGAACTCGGAGTCGGGGCGGAAACTGGACACGAGATCAAGGCGCATGCCGAGGGCGGAGAACGAGGCGCTGATCACCGCGGCGCTTCCGTCGCGTTGCAGCAGATCGGCGTTGTGTTCCACGAAACGGGCGACTTCACGGAGCAGACCGGGTTCGGTCGTCATGGGCACGGCGGCAAGGCGACCGTTGGCTGCGGCGCGGACGAGTTCAAAGAGATGTTCGGACTGCGCGATGTTGGCGAGCAGGAAGGCGTCCGAGTCGTCGAGCGATTCGATTGAAGCACCGATCAGGCTGCGGCGAAACTCAAGGTGGCTGGTGTCATCACCGAAGGCGGCAAGGCGGTCACGGTCGGGGCTGATGGCCGCGATCCGGTCGTTGACGGGCTTGATGTAGAGCGTGTCGCGATTGAAGTCGAAGCGTCGCGGCGAGTCGCCGGGTTCGGCGCGCAGGGCCGCCGGCAGAGCATCGGCGTTCACGGTGGGGAGGAGGACGATCCAGTCGTGGTAGGCATCGGCATTGTCGGCAAAGGGCCACATGATCGCGGCGGCCGATGCGTTGAAGTCAATGGCATCCCGGATGCCCACGACACCGAGCACCTGTTCGAGGTTGCTGGACGTGAGTTCCATCGCACCGATGAGTTGCGTTGTGTTGTCGTTGAAGGTGCGGAGGTTCGGGATGACCAGTGCAGCCATGGCGTCCTCGGGGACGCGGTCGAGAATGCGCAGCAGATCGGCGCGCGCGGATGCGCAGAGCCCGGATGTGAGGAAGAGGCAGAGTTGGATGAGGATGATTGGGATTCGCATGCACACGGCTCCGTGGGGTCCGTCATGAGTATATGGCCGGCGTTGCGTGGTCGTCGGATGCGGCACGCCGACGGTTGCTCTACCCTGTGCCCATGCAGGAAACACTCAAGCAGCTACTGGATGGACAGCCGCTGACCGAGCAGGACGCCGAGCGGGTCTTCACCGCGGTGCTTACCGGGCAGGCCAACGAGGCGCAGGTGGGGGCGCTGCTGGCGCTGATTGCGGTTCGTGGCGTGGTTCTGGAGGAACTGGTGGGGGCAGCCCGTGTGATGCGGGCGTACGTCACGCCGGTACCGGTGCAGGATGTCAGTTGCGTCATCGACACCTGCGGCACGGGCGGGGCGCCGAAGACCTTCAACATCTCGACGGCGGTGGCGATCGTGGCTGCGGGTGCCGAGCGGGATGGCCGGCGGGTGAAGGTTGCGAAGCATGGCGGCAAGTCACGGACGGGCCGCGGTTCGGCGGAGGTACTGGCGCAACTGGGGGTGAACATCGATGCGCCGCCGGCGGTGCAGGCGAGGTGCCTGGAGGATGTCGGTGTGTGCTTCAGCTTTGCGATTCACCACCATCCGGCGATGCGGTTCGCGGCGGGGCCTCGAAAGAGCCTGGGCTTCCCGACGATCTTCAACCTGCTGGGGCCACTGACGAATCCGGCGGGTGCGCGTCGTCAGTTGCTGGGCGTCTTTGACGGCGAGCGTGTTGAGATGATGGCGGAGGCGTTGCGGCGTCTGGGCGCGGAGCGTGCGATGGTGGTGCATGGCGAGGACGGGATGGATGAGATCTCGACGACCGCACCGTCGCGCATCGCGCACGTCCGTGACGGGAAGGTCACAGTGGAGACGTTCGACGCCGAGACACTCGGTATCGCGCGGGCAAGCCATGCGGACCTGGCGGTATCCACGCTGAAGGATGCGGCCGAGGTCATCGAGGGTGTGGTACGCGGCGAGTCGGGCCCGGCGCGGGACATCGTGCTGGTGAACGCAGCGGCGGCGCTGCTGGTCGGCGAAGTCGCGGACAGTTGGGAGGATGGCGTGGACCTGGCGCGCACGTCGATTGACGGTGGCGCAGCGCTGCGCGTGCTGGAGGGGTTGCGGGGCGCGTGACGGCCTGTTGGCCGTCACGCTGGGCATTCGGCACTCGGCATCAGGGATGGACTGCCTTCGGCATTTATCCTGAGGAGCTTCCGCTCCAACGGAGTCTGCCGGCCTCACCAGTCGAGCGGAAGCTCGTCAAAGGGACGCCGCAGGCGATCCAACCCGAATGCCTGATGCCGATTGCCGAGTGCCCAATTCAAAGAAAAGGAGCCGCCCGAATGGACGGCTCCTGAACGGAATTCACAGATTGTCAGACGACCTTACTGCTCGGCGCCCGCTTCGTCGGTCATGAAGAAGAAGCTGGGCATGCCGCCGCCGGAGCTGATGTCGTTGGTGTTGTAGATGTACATCGCGTCGAGGACCTTGGCGATCCGGAGATCGAGTTCCTCGAAGTGCGCCAGGGTGTAGGGGTCCACGCGGTCACCGGCGCTGCCGTTGAGCCACTTGCCCATGCTGCCGCGAATGCGGCGGAGCTGGTGCAGAGCGATGTTGGAGACGGGCTTGGCTGCGGCGCCGCTGATGGAATCAGGACCGGAGAGGTCGATGAGTCGCTCAACGTGTTCGCGCTGCAGGTTGCGGCGGAAGCTGGAGACCATGGGCTGGCGAGCGGTGTAGCGCTTGCCGGGCTTGGCTTCGACTTCCGTCCAGATGGCGTCGGTGATGGCGAACATGTACTCGGGGATGGTGAGTGCGTCATCGCCTTCGTCCACGAAGAACTCGTTGTCGTAGATGCGTCCCATGGTGGACGGGTTCATGAGCATGGTGAGCGCGGAGGTCTGAACGCCGAGGATGACGTCGTGGACGTTCCACGTCGGGTCCTGCATGGCCGAGCCGTTGTCGTACCACTTGTCGACCGTCATGTGACGGAGCAGTTCCGGCGAGAGGCCGTAGGCGTCGTCGTAGAAGGCGTTGTCGATCACGAACTCGAGCGCATCGCGCTGTGTCGCGGCGTCCACCGGCTCGATCGGAGCGCGGCCGTCGGGGTCACCCTTCTTGTCACGATAGACATGGGCGCCACCGATCCAGTTGGCCATGATGGAGAGCGCCTTGGTCTGCTCACCGAGGGTGATCAGGTATCCCTTGCGGGCACGCTCCCAGCTCTCACCCTCGTCAACGAAGTCGTCGAGGAGATGCTCGCGATGGTGGCCGGCGAGCTTCATGATGTTGCGGGCGTAGTCCAGAGGGTTCTTCGAGAGGTCGTAGCGACGAGCGAGCGGGTCGGGACCCCAGGTGTCCTCGTCCGTGGCGTAGGGCAGGTGCTGATCCGCGGCACGCGTGGCGATCTTCTCCGGCTTGCCGAAGGTGTAGCCGTACTCGATGGCCCACATGTCGTAGGCACCGATGCCGATGGGAGCGTAGTCGCCCTGGATCTCACCCTCGTCCATGCGGATGAGGATGGGGTGGTAGTCCATGACGGAGGCCGTCCAGACTTCCTTGCCCTTGAGGTCATCGGAGTTCATTTCATCGAGCGTGTAGACGCTGGAGGCCTTGAAGTTATGACGCAGGCCGAGTGTGTGACCGACTTCGTGGGCCACGAGGTCCGCGAGGACCGGGCCGATGAAGTAGTCCGGGATGCCGTCGAGGATGTCGACGGGCGTCTTGTCCGCTTCCGCTTCTTCCGAGTCGTCCGCATCGCCTTCTCCTTCGCCTTCGTCGCCGTTGTCGAGCTTCAGCTTGGAGAGGATCTGCATGTTGAGGCGGGCGACCGCCATGTCGAACGCCTTGCCGGCAGCGGCGAGGCAATAACCGTTGAACTGGCTGTTGGTGTTGACGAGACCGTCGAACTCCTCGTCACCGAAGAGCGTGGTCTCGACGTTCGCTGCGGGGTGGCCGCCGTAGGCCAGCACACCCTTGCGGGCGCGCTTCATCTGGCGTTCGTGCAGGATGCGATCACGCTCGCCGGGGGGCGCGAAGCGGACGCGGGGGTCCCACTGGGGATGACGCTCGAGCCATTCGAGGGTCTCGGGGCTCATGCCCTCAAGCGCAAAGCCCGGGAGCAGTTCGTTGGCCTGGTAGAAGAACGTGCGGATCCAGCCGTCAGTGAGGACGATGTCCGCGTCGAGGATCTGGCCCGTCAGGGGATGCACGCGGCTCGGGCCGATGGCCGTGGAGATGTCGTTGCTGAGCCAGCGGATGAAGTTGTAGCGAACGTCCTCGGGGTCCTTCTCCATGTGGGCGCCGGTGGCCTTGTCCTGGATGCGGACTTCAATGGCGTCGAGGATGCCGACCTGCTCGAAGGCCTCGTTCCAATAGAGGACGCCTTCACGCACCCAGCGGCGGTAGCGCACCGGAACGGTGTGTTCCAGGTAGAAGATGATGGGTTCCTTGGGCGGGCTCATCTTGAGCTTGGGGTCCGCCTTCTGAAGCTTCCACCGGTTGATGTAGCGGATGAACTTCGCATCAGGGTCGAACTTGCCGAGGTCCTTGTAGTTGGTCACGAAGTAACCGATGCGGTTGTCTGCGACACGCGGCTTGTAGCCGGTGTTGTCCGGGATCTCGCTGATGGAGTAGTGCAGCCGCTTCATGCGACCGTTGATGGGCACTTCCCACTCAACCTCGATGTTTTCGGGGAATGCCTTGGCTTCCGTGATGCTCGCGAGGCGGGCGTTGATGCCGCGGCTGGCACCACCGAAGAAGCTCTGTGAGTTCCCGAGGAGGAGTGCGTCGAGGTCGATGACGGGTCCGCCACCGGGACCCATCGTCGCGATCGGCACATCGAGGAGGACGCGGTCAGTGAAGTGGCGCGCCACGGAGTCGCGTGATTCGCGATCGCCGGTGGAGCGAACGGCGATGTTCGGCTCGATGAGAGCGAGTCGCTTGTCGAAGCGCTTCCAGTAGACGTAGCGGTCGGCGCCCTGAAGGCCGGCCCACGTGTCGCCCGCTGCGGTCGTCATCGCGAAGAAGTACTTCTGCGATGCGAAGTTGCGGGGGAGTTCGGCGAGCATCTGCCCGTCCCGGTTGCGGGTGTACAGGGTGTACATGCCGCGCGAGCCATCGGCGGTGGAGTCCACCTTCGAGTAGCCCTCAGAGACCTTCTTGAAGTCGGGGAAGTCGTTGGGACCGGCGATTGCCGCCGTGGCCGCGACTCCGACCACTGTTGCGGCTCCGAGCCACAGTCTGCGTGTCGAATGACCTGCCATGTTGCTGTTCTCCATCTGACTGTCGTTTGCGGGGGCTTGCCCCGCTTCACATCTCCGTCCGCATTGCCCCGGAATCGGGGGCGGCATTCCACCGGTTTGATCGGCGGTATTCCACCCACGCGCCGCCCTTTCATGGGCGCGTCACACAGGTGAGCATAGCGGCCGTTTTACCGGTCATCGTCCGGAACCGGGCGAGAATGCACGCAAATGATGACGCGTGATGCCGGTTCCCTGCCCCGCAGGGGACCCGGGCGATGGACCGAAGATGGGCTCGGGGGGGTGGTTGGTGGGTGGTTGCTGGTGGGTGGTAGCTGGTGGTTGGTAGCTGGGTGGTTGGTAGCTGGTCGTTGGTGGCTGGCTGCCTTACCCGACCGGCACGCCCGCCTCTGCCAGCCGCCAGAGCATGAGGCCGCCGGTGAAGGCGACGAAGGCGAGGCCGGCGAGTTGGAAGCCGCGATCGTGGACCGCGAGTTCGGTGGGATCGTCGTAGACCCCCTCCTCCAGCAGGACGATGCAGCGGAGCATGCCGTACGTTGCGGGAAGGATGGTCAGCCACAGCAGGTTGAAGCCCCGGACGAAGGCATCGCCCTCGCTCTGCACGTACAGGGCGTACGTCATCAGTGTGGTCACGGCCGTGACGACCACGGCCATCTGGAGCAGGACGTCCGTGTAACGGCCCTGCACCTTGCGGTGGGCCACCGCGCGGGTGCCCGCTTCCGCCGTCTCCGCTTCCACCCGCGCCAGGGTCCGGCGTTCGCCCAGACGCTTCCCGAAGGCCAGGAACATCGACAGGAAGAAGGTCACGTTGAGCAGCCAGACCGAGGGTTCGATCGCCGCCGCCGCACACCCCGCCATCACGCGCAGGACGAAGCCGAAGGAGAGGCTCATGACATCCGCGATGACATGGTGCTTGAGCACGGCGCTGTAGCTGATGGTGTTGATGACGTAGAGCAGGATCGCGGCTCCCACCCACCAGCGGGCGGGAGCCGGGATAAGGAAGATGAAACTGGCAGCAACCGCGAAGAGGACAAGGGCGTAGATGCGGGCCGTTCCCACGGCGACCTGTCCGGAGGCGATGGGGCGTCGGCACTTGCGGGGATGGGCGCGATCCGCCTCACGATCGGCGATGTCATTGACGACGTAGCAGCCACTGGAGGTGAGGGAGAATGCCATCGCGGCGATCGCGACCGAGATCAGGACGGGAATGACGGCTCCCCAGTCGAGGCCGCCATTGTGGATCATGATGTCGCGGAGGCCGTACGCGGGACCGACGACGACAAACGCGCTCTTGCTCCACTGGGCCGGGCGGGCCAGTTTGAGGAGGTTGAGGGCCAGCGGGCGATCCGCCGGGGGTGATGTCGTGTGCTCGTCAGCCATCCATGCTCCACTGCGAGGGGATGCACCCAAACTTCGACCCATCGCGGCGGCCAGTATAGGAATACTGGCCCCTTCCCGAGGGGAGCGTCGATGCAGGAGCACAAGGTTTGGGGGATACTCTCGTCGTGGAGAAGGCCATGCGTCGGTGGATACCCGGCATCATCCTGGTGATCACGCTGCTGGCTCTGGCAGGTCCGCTCGCGTTACTCGAGGCCGGGCGGCCGCATGTCTCCGCCCCGGAGATGGAGAAGATCCGGAAGTCTCTCCCGTCGGAACTCAAGGACCAGGACGATTATCACCTGCCCGTGATCGAGACGATGCGCGAGGAGTGGCCTCAGCCGGACATCGTGGCGTACGAGTCTGCGACGGCCCCGGGCTACCACCTGCTGATGGCGGGCGCCACCGAGTTGACCGGTTCATCGGGCAAGGGTGTGATGCTGGCCCTGAACCTTCTGGTGGGGGTGGCGTTCGTGGTGGTGGTGTGGTGGACGGCGTCCTGCTTTGCGTCGCCGTGGTCTGCGCTGGCGCTGGTGGCGCCGTTGGCGGCGAGCAAGTATGTGTTTGCCGGACTGGTGTGGCTGACGACGGACAATCTGGCGTGGGCGCTGGTCTTCATGGCATTGGGCTTGTGTGTTGTGGCGGTGAGGCGGGCGCGATTGAGTCCGTGGCTGCTTTTGCTGGCGGGGGTGCTGGCTGCGGGTGCCGTGTGGACGCGTCAGATTCACGTGTGGACGGCGGCGCCGATCGGCTTCGTGGGGCTGCTGGGTTCACCGTTGGGGCGCCTGGTGCCGGGATTCGTGGTGCCGGCGGCGTCCCGTCCTGCGGGTTCGTGGGCGTGCCTTGGGGCGGGGTGCGTTGGTGGCGCGCTGCCGGTG
>JAUIHS010000003.1 GCA_030432255.1 Phycisphaerae bacterium | reverse complement strand
GTCTGAAACTATGGTAATATCTTGTTTATTTACCTTTTTTATTCTGTCATCCCAAATAGGTGAAGTTCCAGTTCCACTGGCTCGCACCGACGTAGATGACTTCTGCATCCGCCGGCGGGATGCGCTGCTTGACGTAGCCTTCCCAGCCCCAGACGAACATGACGACCATGAGCAGGAGCGGGATCACGGACCAGGAGAGTTCCAGCAATGTGTTGTGCGACGGACTCGGCTGGGCCGGCTTGCCTTCGACGCGCCGGTACTTGATGGCGAAGTACACCATCAGAACCATCAGCAGCACGAAGAAGAAGACTGACACCCAGAAGATGAAGAAGAACAGCCAGTCCGTGCTCTGCGCGAAGGTGGAGGCCCGCTCGGGGAAGAAGATGCGGGTGAGGAACCCGCCTTCATCGGCAAGGCCGGTCGGGATCGCGGTAATGTTGCTCAGCAGATTTCCGATCATGACTTGATCCGCTCGCTCTCTGTGAAACCGTCCGTCTCGGACGGCAGACTCTCGGATTCTTCCCCGGACTCAAGACGGCGACGACGTGCACTGCTCCAGAGCATGCCACCAATCAATGACCCCAGACCCAGCACGCACAGTGTGCCGACGATGCGCATCACGCCCATCCACACCACCGTGTACTTCCCGGTCTCGGGGTTGTAGAGAAAACAGGTCATCAGCACACGGTCGAACATCGAGCCGACGCGCCCCTCCGCCGCCTCGATCAGGGCCATCTTCACATCACGCGACCTGTACTGCGCGTTCTCCATGAAGTTGTGCACCGTGCCGTTCGCATCGATGAAGAAGACCGCCGCAACGTGGGCATACTCGCCCGTATCAGGCACGTACTGGTACCGGAAACCCACCGCGTCCGCGATCCGCTGTGCATTCGCATCCGTCGTCGTGCAGAACATCCAGCCATCATCGCCCGGCTCGTCCCGAAGACCGTTGTGGTAACGATCCTCGTGCTCGCGGGCCGCCGCGGCGTCGTCCTTCGGATCAAAGCTGATCGTGACGACGCGGTAGTCCTCGCCGAGCGTCAGGTTGATGTCGTTCAAGGCCGACCGCAGGTTGGCGTGCACCATGGAGCAGAGCACCGGGCAGCTGTAGTACGCCATCACCAGGATCACCGGCCGCTCGCCGTCGAAGAACGACTCCAGCCGATGCGGCTTGCCATCCGCATCATGAATCACCGCATCAAGCGGAAGCTCCGTGCCGCGCGTGTCATCAACACCCACGTTCTCCGCGCCCGGCATCTCGTCCAGCAGCAGCTGGGCGGCCGCCGGCTGAGGGCGCACGCAGATCGCGGCGACCGCCACCAGGAGGGCCAGTCGTGCGAGGAGACTCAGGTTGAAGCGGGCGGGCGTGGTCATGGGCTCTCTGCGTGGATCGGTTCCTTGGAACAGGGACTCAATTGTTGTACTGCTCGACGATTCGGTCCATTGCCACCTCGATCGGAACCTGGGCCACGGAACCCTGCTCGACCCAGGCCCATTCACCCAGTTCCTTCTGCCAGCCGGCGACGGCCTGGGCACCAGTCTCACCGGTCCCGGGCCCGAAGTAGCGGCCGCGCGGGATCGCATCCTCGGTCACCGTACGGAGTTCCCGCTGCGATGACTTGACGTACTGGAGCACACCAACGGCGATGATGAAAACGATGGCGATGGTCAGCGCGAGGTATCCAATGATGAAGACGGAGTTGATGGTGCCATGCGCCTCCATGTGCGACGGCTCATCTGCGGAGTGCCGGAACCACTCATCGTGGTGTTCCAGTTCCTGTTTCAGGTCTTCTTCAGTGTGATGTTCGTGGTCGTGGGACATGGCTGTTCTCGAAGTGAGGATCAGACGTAGTTCTTGTGGTGCAGGGCCTCGTCCAGGCGCGGATCATTGACACCGACCAGCGGACCGGAACCGATGCGACGGAGCAGTGCGCCGAAGAAGAAGAGGAGCGGTCCGGCGATCCCGACGACGTCCAGCCAGGTGAAGGCGGGGGCATCGTGGGCCTGCGGGCGGACCATCCAGTAGATGTCGATGATGTGCATGAGGATGAGGAATCCGGCCATCACCGCGATGAGCTTGAAGCTCCGCTTGGCGGGGCGAGCCATCAGGATCACGAAGGGTGCGATGAAGTGCCCCACCGGAATGATCCAGGACAACGTCTGCCAGAGCGTTCCCTCCTCCTTGCGCAGGATGAAGAACGTGGTTTCCTCGGGGATGTTGGCGTACCAGATCAGGAAGTACTGGCTGAAGGTGATGTAGGCCCAGAAGACGACGAAGGCGAAGAGCAACTTGCCGTGGTCGTGCAGATGCTCGTCTGTGTAGACGCCGCTCATCCGTCCAATGCCGCGAAGCGACACGAAGATGATGGCAGTCAGGGCCCACATGGAAAGCATGCTGCCGGCGAAGAAGTAGACGCCCAGCATCGTCGAGAACCAGTGGTAGTCGAGCGACATCAGCCAGTCGAAGCCGGCGAACGCGACCGTGAAGCCCCAGAGCACGATGCCCGGTGCAGAAAGCTTGCGGGCATGCGCCGTGTGCCAGCGGTCACCATCCTGATCCTGCTTGACGGAGTAGGACCACAGCAGGCGGGCCAGCCCCATCCACACGATGAAGTACAACACCGCGCGAATCAGGAAGAAGGGCAGGTTCAGGAAAGCCGCCTTGTGCTCATACAACTCGGTGCGATGCGACGGATCAGCCCACATCTCCATCCAGTGGAAGAGGTAGACGCTGTCCGACATCACGGTGGCCAGCTGCATGGCGAGCGAGATGATGAACATCAGGGCCCCGACCCAGATCAGGCACATCATGTTCTCGAACTGACGCCGCATGGCACCCATCCAGCCCGCGTTGAACTGGTGGAAGATCATGTTGGCGCCGAGTGCGGCAAGCGGGAATCCTATGGTCACCAGCATGCCCACGTGGAACGCATGCAGCGCCACGGTGTTCATGTGGTTGTCTTCGTTACCCATCAACGCCATGACGAAGGTGATGGCAATGCAGATGGCACCAAAGAGCATCAGGCCCATGCCGCGACTGGAACTCGCCCGGAGCGTGATGTTCTCCGGCGACAGCAGCATCTGTCGTGAAGCGTGCATGCTGGTCACTGTGCGGCCTCCTGCTCATCATCGGGCGGAAGTACGGGTGCGTTGCGGAGAGATCCTGAGTCACGTGCATCAGGGGCACTGGCCCGCGAGTGCTGCAGGGCGCGGACGTACGCCACAATCGCCCAGGCCTCCATCTCGTCAACCTTGTTGGAGTATGCGGGCATCTTCGGCGTGTCCCCGGGGTTGGCTCCGGCCACGCCGTTGCGGATGGTCCAGAAGATCAGGCCATCCTGCCCCTTGTCGCCGCCCGGCTGGTACGTCGGATCGTGGAACGAAGGCACCGGAGCACTCCAGCGACGCCCCACCATGCCATCGCCCTCACCCGTACCGCCGTGGCACAGGATGCAGATGATGTTGAACTTCTCTTCGCCCAACTCGAGCAGTTCGCGCGTCACGGGCACCGGAATCTTCTCCACGTACGCCGACTCCGCATCCCACGACTCGCGACCCGTGAAGACACGCGGGTCGTCCTTCAGGAAGGTGTCCCGACGGGCGAAGTCCACGTTCTGGAAGGCCCCCTCGTGCGGCTGATAGCCCCACGGAACCGTGCCCTCCACCGGTTCACGCATGGCGCGTCCGAAGGCCTTGCCCTCGGCGTCCGTGAACTCCTCATAGAAGTGCGACATGCTCTGGCTCTTGGCCTTCGGCTGGTCGTCCATGTCCGGGAGGATCTGTCGCGGCGGCTGGCGGGACGTATCTCGTCGACAGCCCGACAGTCCGGAGATGAGAGCGATCGCCGCGACCCCGACCAGCAGTCGGGTGGCCAGCCGCATCGCGGTGTGTTCACGCTGGTGATTCATGCGGATCATGCCTCCACCACGTCAATGTTCCGACCGCCGATGCTCTCGAGGAAGCTGCGGGTGCCGTCGATGTCGAACTTCGGATCCTTCGCCTCGATGGCGATGCAGAAGCGGTCGTCGCTGACCCGCAGGAAGCGTTCCTTCTTGAGCAGCGGATGGAAGTGCATCGGAAGCGTGTTCAGAATCAGCATGCCGAAGAGCGCTCCGAAGGCCGACAGCAGCACGCCCAGTTCGAAGGTGATGGGCAGCGCCGCCTCCCAGGCGAAGAGCGGCTTGCCACCATTGGGAATCTGGTAGTCAACGCCGATCGTCCACCATTGCAGCAGCAACGCCCCGGAGATGCCGATCATCGCCATCATGGCAACCACCTTCGGCACGTGGCTCGTCTTCAGCCCCATGGCCTCGTCGATACCGTGGATCGGGAATGGGGCGAAGACGTCCCACTTCCGGAAGCCGGCGTCGCGGCACTTCTCGGCTGCGTGGTACACCGCGGGCACATCATCAAACTCAGCCATGATGCCCCAGTTCGCGGATCCGTGCTGGTGTGTCTCTTTACTCATCGATCAATGCTCCCCTTCATGGTCATCACCATGCAGGTGTGCATGGGCCTGGGGCATGACGTTCTTGACTTCGCTGATGGCCAGCATGGGCAGGAATCGGCAGAAGAGCAGGAAGAGGGTCATGAAGATGCCGAGGCTGCCGACGAATGTCAGGATGTCGACGAGCGTCGGGCTGTAATAGCCCCACGAGGACGGCAGGAAGTCTGCGGACAGCGTGGAGACGATCACGAATCGTTCGAACCACATGCCGATGTTTACGACAATCGAGATGCAGAAGATGAACGGGATGCACGTCCGGCACCACTTGAACCAGAAGAGCTGCGGACTGATCACGTTGCATGTGATCATCGTCCAGTACGCCCACCAGTAGGGACCGAAGGCGCGCCGGATGAAGGCATCCATTTCGTACGGATTGCCGCCGTACCATGCGATGAAGAACTCCATCGCGTAGGCGAAGCCCACCATGCTGCCTGTCACCGTGATGATCTTGCACATGTTCTCGATCGTTCGAGCCGTGACGAAGTCCTTCATCCCGGGATACAGTGCTCGCGCCGGTATCAGCAACGTCAACACCATCGCGAAGCCGGAGAAGATGGCACCCGCGACGAAGTACGGCGGGAAGATCGTGGTATGCCAGCCGGGGAGAATCGAGACGGCGAAGTCAAACGACACGATGGAGTGCACGGAGAGCACCAGCGGCGTCGCGAGGCCGGCGAGAATCAGGTAGGCCTTCTCATAGTTGTGCCAGTGGCGGCAGCTGAAGCGCCAGCCGAGGGCGAGGAAGCCGTAGACCACGGACATGATCTGGAAGTACGGGAGCGTCACCCGCAGGTTGGCGATCACCTTGGGGAGCGGGTGCGGTGCCCACAGCGGACCGAAGGTCGTCTTCTCGCCGCGACGCAGCGTGGCCCGGTCGCGCAGGGTGGCGATGTCCGGGATCATGCCCATGTACCAGAAGAGCAGGGACACGGTGAAGTACGTTCCGACCGCGAAGACGTCCCAGAGCAGCGGCGACCGGAAGTTCGGCCAGATCGCATTGGAGTTGGGAATCGGGAAGAGCATCCATGCCATCCACACGCGGCCCACGTGGATCCCGGGGAAGGTGCCGGCACAGATCACGGCGAAGATCGTCATCGCCTCGGCGAAACGGTTGATACTCGTCCGCCACTTCTGCTTGAAGAGACAGAGAATGGCGGAGATCAGCGTACCGGCGTGACCGATACCGACCCACCACACGAAGTTGACAATCGCCCAGCCCCAGCTCACCGGGTTCTGGAGACCCCAGACACCCACGCCGGTGATGATCAGGTAGAGGATCATCAGCGTTCCGAGACCGGCGACGCCGGCGGAGGTACCGAAGGCCAGCGGCCACCACTTCGGCGTCTTGTTCTCCGCCCAGCCGCAGATCGTGTCCGTCACGCTGTGGAAGTCGCGCCCCCCCAGTACGAGCGGCGCCCGTGCCCCGGGATCGTCAACCAGCGTGCCGTCGATCGTGTCGGCATCGTAGTACCGCTCATCCGAACGCATCATCGGGGCGGGCTGATCGGGATGATCAGGTTCCAGGATGCTCATGCAGACACCCCTCCGTTATTCAGAACGGGAAGACTCATCAGCCGCCCCTTTGCGTGCTCGTCGTGGTGGTCGGTGTCGTGACCGTCATGATGGTCATCATGGCCGTCACCCGAGTGATGATCGTGATCGACCCACGGTGTGTCGATCGGGGTGCGGAGCGTCGGATTCGGATTCCGCAGCCGAACGTTGTAGGTCGTCCGGGGTCTCGTGTTCAGGAACGCCAGCAACTGATAGGACCGGCCGTCCTCAAACCGGGTTGCGCTCACCCGACTCTCCGGATCGTAGATGTCGCCGAAGACGATCGCATCCGTCGGACATGCCTGCTGACACGCCGTCTCGAAGTACCCGTCCGGAATGATCGGCAGGTCCTTCAACTTCGTTTCGACCCGAGCCTGGTTGATGCGCTGGATGCAGTAGGTGCACTTCTCCATCACACCGCGGCTGCGGACCGTGACGTGGGGGTTGTACTTCATCTGAGCCACATCGGAGATCGGCTCGCGAAGTCGGGGCGGGATGAAATTCTGGTTCGACGGAGCCAGCGTGTCCGGAACAGCTTCGGCGAGCTGGCCGAAGCCGCCCTTGTACTGCTTGGTCCCGTAGTCGAAGTAGTTGAATCGACGCACCTTGTAGGGGCAGTTGTTGCTGCAGTAACGCGTGCCGATGCAACGGTTGTACGTCATGTCGTTGGTGCCTTCGCGCCCGTGTACGGTCGCGTTCACAGGGCACACAACTTCGCATGGAGCCGACTCGCAGTGCACGCAGGCCACCGGCATCACGACCATCTCGACATCAGCGTCAACCCACGGGCTGTCTTCCGCAGCCTCGTGCTCCTCACGCCGGGGATCGCTCTCCGAGATCTGCGCTGCGCTCAGGTTGCTCGAGAAGTACCGGTCCACGCGGATCCAGTGCATCTCGCGGCCCTTCGCAACTTCCATCTTGCCGACGATCGGAATGTTGTTCTCTGACTGGCAGGCGACCGTGCACGCACCGCAACCCGAGCAGCGGGTCAGATCGATCGACATCCCCCACTGCTGCACCCGGGCCGTGCGGTCACCGACCTTCTTCTGGCGACCGATGATGTGACCGTGTTCGTCACGCAGCGGCTTGCCGTGCTCATCCCGCTCGTAGTAGACGTGCGGCGTCTGCTGCTTCTGACTGTAGATGTCACGGTTCTCAGGTGTGTGGCTCTCTTCACCCAGACGACCGGCGAAGTTCATGTGACGCGTCTCGTCGTAGGGATCCTTGCCCTTGTAGATCTCGTCGCCGAACTTCTGCCACGCCGCGAGATCCACCTCGCGAACGATCGCGCGGCTCTCCATCGTCCAGTGATCCTGGGTGTTGGCGAGCAGGTAGGCCCGGCGGCTGACCTTCTCGATCTCAGCGTTCCGCGCCACACGCATCGAATTCGTGGTCCGCAGCGGGTTGACGTCGATGCCGACGCCATCACCCACTCGGCCGCAACGCGTCCGTCCGTAGCCCAGCGTGAGAACGACTGTGTCATCGGCGATACCCGGCATCACGAGGACCGGAACCTCGACCTCCCGGCCTCCTGCCTTCACGCGAATCCAGCGGGCGTGGTTGTACTGAGGCGAGCGCGGATGACGGTTCGCGGAGATGCCAAGTCGATCGGCCGTGGCCTTGCTGATCAGGGCCGGGTTGTCCCACGACACCTTGGTGACGGGGTGCGGCAGTTCCTGCAGCCAGCCGTTGTTGCCGTAGCGACCATCCAGCACCTTGGGACAGGGCGTGAAGACCACTTCGATGCCACTCTCGGCAGTGAGGTTCATCACGACACTCGCGGCCACCTCTCCGATGGTTGCCCACGAGCGAACCGCGGGACGTGCAATCGCACCGCCATCCTGATCGACCCGGCCGTTGTGCAATGTTCGGCGCCAGGCACCCTCGAACCTGTCGCCCGATGCACCGCCCATGCGACGCTGCATCGTGCTCCGGACGATCTCGTACGGATCGTGCGTGGAGTGACCGGCGAGGATGGCAAGGAATTCCAGCTCACACCGCCGGTCGAAGAGCGGCTTGATCATGGGTTGGCAGACGCTGTACGTCCCGTCCCAGGCCAGCACATCCGACCACGACTCAAGGAAGTGAGCCTTCTCAAGATGAATCGAAGAGGCGAATGCCGTTTCGTTCGGTTCGCCAACATGGATCCGCGTACCGACCTTGGCATACGCTTCCGCGAATTCCAGATCGGCCGGAGCGTCGTAGACCGGGTTGCAACCGACCACGATCACGGTCGAGATGTTCCCGGCGTTCATCTGTGTCACGAGTCGCTTGATCGATGCCGCGCTCGAACCGGCGACCTCGTCGCTGACCGGTGCGTATCGAACCGGATTGCCTTCGCGCGTCGCGCCGAGAAGTTCGTTCACCCCGCAGACCATCGCGTGAATCTCCGGTCGGAGATTCGGACCGCACAGCACGGCGCAGGCACCCCCCGCCGCGATCAGGTCGTCCGCCGCCGCGTCGATCCAGGCCTGATCGATGGCAATGCCGTCCAGTCGCGACCGCGCATCGCGCAGGCCGCGAACCATGTTGGCATTCGCCGCACCCGATTTCTCCGCGATGGCGAGCGCGAGCATGATCGCTGCCGCCTCGACGTGAGAAGGCTTGAGGCGCAGACGATGATCCGCTGCGCCGCCGGTGAGTGTCAGGTTCGACTCCACCGCATACAGGCGACTCATGCTCGATCCGGCTGCCGGATGATGATCATCCGAACCGGTCCGGTACCGGCCGGCGGAGAAGCCTCGGCTGTTGGCAAGGAAGTCCGGGTCAGCACTGCCAAGGAAGTCGCGATCGAGCGACACGACCACGCGCGCCCGAGCGAGATCGAGCGCGGGTCGATAGGCGGCGCCGAAGACCATGCGGGCTCCGGCAACGGCGGCATCATCTTCGACCGGTTCGTACGCGTACCACTGTGACTTCGACCACTTCCCCTGCGCCTGGAGCGCATCGCGCATCCGGTCCCGGGAAGGCGATGTCGACTTGCCGACGAGGAACGCAACACCAGCGCCATCCGCAGCCACCTGGCCGGGCAGCGTGTCGCGAGCGTAGGTCTCGAAGTCGGCCCATGACATCACGTCAACCGGCACATCCATCTTCTCGACGATGCGTCGGGTCACCGCAGGGTCGCGGTCAAGGTCGTAGAGCGAAAGCACCTCCGCCTGGCTGTGCAGGCCGCTCTTGCCGAGGTTCACCGGGTGCATCGGATTGCCGTCCAACTTGATCGGACGACCCTCGTACGTCTCGGCCAGCAGCCCCTCACAACCTCCGCCCCGCCCGGGCATTGCCGTGGCGTAGTACGTGGGCTTGCCCACAACCACCGACTCCGGCTGACGCTGGTAGGACAGGATCTTGTGATCAGGTCGGCGACAGCCGGGAATCGTGGCAGCCCCGGCCAGGGCGATCGAGGCGCCCATGATCTTGAGGAAGTTGCGACGCGTGCCGTCCAGCAGTTCGCTGGCGTAAGGCTGGAACTCGCGATGCAAAAACTCGCGGAACTGGGTCGTTCCGACAAGTTCGTCAATGCTGCGCCAGTACACCTTGCCGCTCGCGGCTGAGATGTCGCGTGCCTGGTTCTTGATGGTGGTGGGATCCTGTGTGCTCATCATCGACTCGTCTGGATGGAATCGTGGATCTGCTTCATCGCCGCTCAACCTCTTGGCATCAATAGTGGCACGTGCCGCAACTGTCGCTTGGAACGATCACGCCCTGCTCCTGCAGTTCGCGGCCGCGTTCCGCCTGGTTCTCACTCATCAGCTGCGCTTCAACTGCTCCGAGGTCCGTGATACGAATCTCGTTCGTATCGATGAGTGCATCCGTCGGGTCGCGATGGCACTCGAGACACCAGCCCATCGACAGCGGATGCTCCTGACGCACCACCGCCTGCTGATCAATCCGACCGTGGCAGGAGTAACAGCTGACACCGGCGTTGATGTGGGCCGCGTGATTGAACATCACGTAGTCAGGCAGCTTGTGCACACGCCGCCACTCAACCGGGCGTCCTTCCGCGTACGCATTGCGCAGGCGAATGAGATTCGGGTTGTTGGCGTGGTGCTTGGCGATCAGGTCGGAGTTCAGATAGAACGTCTGCGCCGGATCGAACTCATACGTCCCGTCGTCTGCCAATTTCGTTCCCGCCGTGTGGCAGTTCATGCAGGTCGAACTGTCGGGGATGTTGGCGTGAGGCGACTCTTCAACGTCAGTGTGACAGTACCTGCAGTCCATGCCGAGCAGTCCGACATGGATCTGGTGGCTGTACTCCACCGGCTGAATCGGCTCGTAGCCCACCTCCCAGTACGACGGAGTGAAGTAATACCACACCACCCCGATCGCAGTCATCGCAGCGGCACCGCCGCCCAATGCTGACGCTGTCGGGAAGTGATTCATCCACTTGGGGAAGACCATCGACACGGGGCATACTCCCGTTACCTGTTCTGCCACGACCCCGATGAGACCCGGCCCACTTCAATGTGGATCCCCCCCGTCCGAAACGCCGTTCCGGACCTCAGGGTCGCCTGGGAATCGAGAATCTGGGGAAGTGACACGTCCTTCGCACACAACGCTCAGACCGGAACAATTCCGGCCGGGCAGTAGTAAACGGCATCTGTACGTGTCCTGCAAGCCGATCTGACCCCTCGTCGCAATTGATATCCATTCTCAGTTAGCAGGACGCCAGCCGGGACGCCGCGACAGCAGCGACCTCGCCGCGTACTCTATCGGAGACGATTCCACCAGACAAGAATTATTCTTGTACAACAGCAACAACGAGCCGACCATGACAACCACCGATCAAGCCGGGTCCGGCGACTCCACACTCCTCGCCTGTCTCACCATCGGATTTGCGACCGCCATCCCCATGTGGGCCGTCGGGTTCATCACCCACCTCCCCGGGATCAACGCCGATCCCGCTGTCATCGGAGTCCTGCTCCTCGCCACACTCGGCGCCGGACTCGGATTCGCCGGCCGAGGACAGCCCATCGGACGAGCGGCACGTCGCGGCCTCGCCGCCGGCATCGTCACCGGACTCATCAACATGCTCGTGCTCGGCGCAGCGCTCACGGAGGACACCGCCGCCCCGCCACCCACCGACTCCAACGTCACGACAGTCCTGCCGGAAACGCCCTCCGCCGACACCGGTACATTCTCGCCCAACGAGGTGCGCCCCGATGCGCCCCTCTGGATCGGCGGCTCGCTCCTCCTCAGCGCGCTGATCGGTCTCGCCTCCGCGACAGCCGTCTCCGCGGCGACCTCAGCCCGCCCACGAAGCGCGGATCGGCAGACCTGGCTGGCGCGCTTCGCCCTCATCGCCGCGTGCTCCACCCTCCCCGTGCTGCTGTCGGGTGGCCTTGTGACCAGCACCGAGGCGGGGCTTGCGGTACCCGACTGGCCCAACAGTTACGGCGCCAACATGTTCCTCTACCCGCTGGGCCAGATGACCGGCGGCATCTTCTATGAGCACACCCATCGTCTCTTCGGAACGCTCGTGGGACTCACGACGCTCTTCCTGCTGGTGCTCACGCTCATCAACGATCGACGACTCCTGTCGCGCATCATGGTCGTCGGCGCCTTTCTTCTCGTGGTCCTTCAGGGCATCCTCGGTGGCGTCCGCGTCGTGACCGCTGACGAAGCTGTGATCCCCTCGTCCGAAGGCGACAACACGCTCAGTCTCTTCCTCGCCATGACGCATGGCATCAGCGGCCAGGTGACCTTCGCTGTGCTCTGTGCGACCGCAGCGATTCTTTCGCTCGCCTGGCGCCGCTCCGACGAGACCCGGCCCGACAGCGCCCTGCGGGCCTCCTCCACCGGCCTCCTGATCGTGCTTGGCCTCCAACTGATCCTCGGAGCCGGCGCCCGTCACATGGGGGATCTCGCCGGCGGCTTCCTGCACGGGCACATGACCGTCTCGCTCATCGTTGTCATCTTCGCCATGTACGCCGGCCTCCGGGCCCGGGGCCGCCATCGCGAAGACAACATCATCCGCCGCGCCGGTACCGCCTGCTTCCACGGCGTTCTCGCCCAGTTCGTCCTTGGATGGGTCACCTTCTGGGCGCTCAAGGTCGATGACGGCGATGAAGGGCTGATGGACATCCTTGTCGCGTCCGCACATCAGGCCCTCGGCGCTGCACTCATCGGGTTCGCCGCCATCCTGTGGGTCTGGACACGCAAGCGCATCCGACCCGGTCGGCCTGAGCCGCTCCCGCCGGCCGAGTGACCCCGAACGAAACAGGGCGGACGCCTGTGCGCCCGCCCTGCGATTGAACCTGCTGGAGTTGGTCGACTTACTCCGGCTCGCCGCCGGACATGTCATACACCCAGTTCTCGATCGCGCGGTCGAAGTTCAGCACCTCACCGTTGTTGAAGAAGAGCCCGAGTTCACGCTCGGCCGCTTCGGGGCTGTCCGAACCGTGGATGAGGTTGAACGAGTTCGAGACGCCGAAGTCGCCGCGAATCGTGCCCGGCTCGGCGTTGGAGCCGAAGGTCGCTCCCATCATCTTGCGGCTGATGGCGATGGCGTCGTTGCCGCGGATGGCCATGACGAGCACGGGCGAACTGGTCATGAACTTGACGAGCCCGGCGTAGAAGCCCTTGGACTGGTGAGCCTCGTAGTGCTTCGCGGCAAGTTCCTGCGAGATCATCATGAGCTTGGCGCCGACGATCTGGAGGCCCTTGTCCTCGAAACGGGAGATGATTCGACCCATGAAGCCGCGCTGAACGGCATCGGGCTTGAGAATGATGAGCGTGGTTTCCATGTCTGACCTCTGTTGATTCGGGTGATTCCGGTTCCGTTTTGGGGCGGGAATCATAGCGGGAAACCGGCCCGGGTGGCAGTTCACCCGCCGCCGCGCGGTGATCTTCCGGCACGGAGCAGGACCAGGGCGAGCGAGAAGGAGACCAGCGCCAATATGGGCCCGACCGGAAAGACACTCTGCGAGGGCATGAACAGGAACCCCAGCCCGACCAGACCCAGCAGGCTGACGAACAGGTGCGTCATGGCGGGAGCGCAGCCGACAGGAAGCGGGGACTCATCCGAAGCCTGCCGATCACCGCCGCACTCCGGGCAGATTTCTGAGTCGATCCCCAGCAGGTCGTAGCCACACGCTGGGCAGAAGCGTGGCGTTTCGTCCATGGCTGGCATCGTAGCGCGCGATCCGGGCGTGCTCTCCCGCTTTTCGTATACTCCCGGAAAGCACGTTCTGTTCGGGCCACGGAGGGCACTGCGTATGTCAGAATCGGCGACCATGGATGCGCCTCGGAAGAAGACGAAGAAGAAGCGGGAACGCGCCACGGCAGAGTCCATGGCGAAAAGCCAGCGGGAGATCTCGGTTTCCGAGTTCTTCGCCAAGAACCGTCACCTGCTCGGCTTCGACAATCCTCGAAAGGCGTTGCTGACGACCGTCAAGGAAGCCGTCGACAACGCGTTGGATGCCTGCGAGGAAGCCGGCATCCTCCCCGAGATCACCGTCGAATTGAAGGCACTCCCGAAGTCGGGTGACGATCGCTACCTGGTCATTGTCCAGGACAACGGCCCCGGCATCGTCCGTCGTCAGATCGAGAACATCTTCGGCAAACTGCTCTACGGATCGAAGTTCCATCGCCTCAAGATGTCACGAGGTCAGCAGGGCATCGGCATCTCTGCTGCCGGCATGTACGGTCTCATCACCACCGGCAAGCCGGTCGTCATCATCTCGAAGACCAGGAAGTCGAAGCCGGCCCACGAGGTGGTCCTCAAGATGGACACCTCGAAGAACAAGGCGGACGTGGTCAGTGAGACGGAGCATCCTGAAGATGACGTGCTCTTTCCCGGTGGTACGGGCACCCGGGTGGAGATTGAACTGGTCGGCAAGTACCTCAAGGGCAACAGGTCGGTCGATGAATATGTTCAGCTCAGCGCCATCGCGAATCCGCACACCCGCTTCGTCTATCGCTCCCCCGCCACCGCATCAGCGCCGGACGGGGAAGAGACTATCTACGAGCGAACGGTCCACGAGTTGCCCGACCAGCCGCAGGAGATCAAGCCGCACCCGCACGGCGTTGAACTCGGCACGCTCATCGGCATGCTGGAGCGCACCGACGCAACGCAGCTTGGCGGGTTCTTCGGCTCTGAGTTCTGCCGGGTCGGCCCGAAGGTCGCCCAGCAGGTCGCGAAGGCCGCCGGCCTGACAACGCGCTCATGGGTGAAGAACGTCGGACACGCCGAGGCGGAGCGCCTGTTCAATGCGCTGCAGGAAGTCAAGGTGATGGGTCCCCCCACCAATTGCCTCGCGCCCATCGGCGTCAAGACCATGCTCAAGGGACTTGAGCAGGGCCTGCGCCCGGACTTCATCACGGCCAGCAGCCGACCGCCGGCTGTCTACCGGGGCCGCCCCTTCATCATCGAGGCGGGCATCGCCTACGGCGGCGACCTGCCTTCCGAAGATCAGGCACGCGTCTACCGCTTCGCCAACCGTGTTCCGTTGCAATACCAGCAGTCGGCATGTTCCAGTTTCAAGGCGGTCATCGAGACGAGCTGGCGGAATTACGGATTGCAGCAGCCGCGCAGCGCCATGCCGGCGGGCCCGATCGTCTTCATGATTCACATGGCGAGCGTGTGGGTGCCCTTCACATCAGAGTCGAAGGAAGCCATCGCCGACTACGACGAGATCCGCAAGGAGATGAAACTCGCGCTGCAGGATTGCGGCCGCAAGCTGGGCAGTTACCTGCGTCGTCGGCAGAAGATGAAGCGCGAGGGCGAACGTCGAAGCATCTTCCTTCGCTACATCGGTGAGATTTCAAAGGCGTGCAACGGCATCACGGGAACGGACGCCGAAGAGTTGTACGAAGCACTGATGAGTACCGCCCAGCGCAAGACGGCTGAGTTCGATGTCGTGCTCGATCAGGACGGCAAGGTCGTCGACGACGGCGGCCGACTGGCGAACGACGATGCGGTCTTCCTGCGGAAGGAAACGGCCCCCGATGCTGAGGAGGATCCCGGTGAGGAGGCTCAGAGCGAGTCGCAGGATACGTTGTTCGGCGCCGACGAGGATGCCACCGAGACGACCCCGAAGAAGAAGCGCGTGAAGAAGAAGGTCAAGAAGAAGGTCCGGAAGAGCAAGGGGCGGTGATCGATGGCCAAGAAGAAAACCACACGCAAGAAGACATCAAAGAAGAAGGTCAGCACGCGCGCCGGCACCGCGAAGTCCGCGGCGCCGGCGGCACGATCCACCGACGGTGAGACCACGGCTCGCATCGTGAAAATGGCGGACAGCGTCGTGCGCTCGAGCCTTGCCCGCCGCGATCCCTTCGTCGAAGTCCCGTCGCGCAACCTCTCGAACACCAAGTACAACAAGTCGCGCCGAACGCTGGAGATGGGCAGTGCCAAGCAGCGGCGTCCGCTCTTCGACCTGAAGACGGCGCGCAAGTTCATGCAGACCATGCTGCTGGCAAACGGCACCAAGGAACTGGTGGAAGCTGGCAAGACCACGAGCCTTCGAGGCATGTACTACAAGTGCCTGCACACGATCCAGGGAACAAAAGAGAAGACGCTGGAGGACCAGAGCGAGTCCGATGCCGTGCTCGAGGACCTGGAGGTCATGGTCGGAGCGCTCCGGGAAGAACTGCACCTCTTCGCCAAGAAGGCCGGCACCATGGTCGGCAACATCACGGTCATGGACTCCGGCGATGAGATCAACTGTCGGCGGATGGGCTCCGGGGGATACGCCATCCCCAGTATCGTGGAACCCGACGTCATCCAGTTCGGAGAGTGTGAAGCGGACTTCGTCCTGCATGTCGAGAAGAACACCGTCTGGTCCCGCTTCAACGAGGACCGCTTCTGGGAACAGCACAACTGTATCCTGACCGAGGGCGGCGGCCAGCCGCCTCGCGGCGTCCGTCGTCTCCTCTACCGGCTCCACAACGAACTCAAACTGCCGGTGTACTGCCTGCTCGACTGCGACCCGTGGGGGCACTACATCTACTCGGTGATCAAGCAGGGCTCGATCAACCTGGCCTTTGAGTCGCAGCGGATGGCGATTCCGGAGGCCAAGTTCCTCGGCATCAGGGCCATCGATTACGACCGATGCGAACTCTCAGATGATGTGAAGATCAGCCTGAATGACCGGGATATCGCGAGAGCGAAGCAGATCGCCGCGTACCCCTGGTTCACGGAGAAGAAGCGTTGGCAGACCGAGATCAACAAGATGCTGAAGAACGGCTTCAAGATGGAAGTGGAGTCGCTCATCACCAAGGACATCAGCTACGTCACCGAGCAGTACGTGCCCGAGCGACTTCGGCTGGGAGACTGGCTCGACTGAAGTTGAATCCCGCGGCGCACAAGTGACGTGAATTACGCAAAGGCATCTTGGCGTTTGCGTCGTATCAGATAGAATCATCCAATTGGATGGAGGTCCGTGCCACCCTCCTGCAGGCAATGTGTTTGATGACTGAGGGAGACCAACCCACTATGAGCCAGGCCACGCCGGCAACGCCGCAGCGGATCCTTGTGGCGGACGACGAGCACCTGATGGCGACAGGGCTGACCACCAGCCTGGCCGCTCTCGGACACTCCGTGATCGGGCCGGTCAGTGACGGCGAGTCCGCCATTGACTGCGCGCGGCAGGAGCCACCGGATCTTGCGATCCTCGACATCCGCATGCCCGGAATCGGGGGCCTGGAAGCGGCGCGCATCCTGTGGTCGGAGATGGGCATTCCCACCATCATCATCTCCGCGTTCAGCGATCCGACCTACATCGAGCAGGCCCAGCAGACGGGCGTCTTCGGCTACCTGCTGAAGCCCGTCAGTTCAGAGAACCTCCGTGTCACGCTCTCGATCGCCTGGGCCCGCGCGACGAATCAGGCCGAGAACTCGGCCCGGATCACCCAACTCGAGCGAACGCTCGCCGGACGTCGCTCCGTTGAACAAGCCAAGTGGAAGCTGATCGAGGAGAACGGCCTGACAGAGCCTCAGGCGCACGCCATGCTCCAGAAGGCGGCTCGAAACGGACGTCGCTCCCTTGCGGAAGTCGCCGATGGCGTCCTCGCGGGTGAAGCCATCGAACTCGGCTGACCCGCCACTTTCAGGGGGCATCGGAAACAGAGATTTTCGCTCCAACGCGCGGAATCCGCGCCCATCCGGGGGATCGGTTCGGTACAGTACAAATCCGCTTTTGAACCTTCCGGGCTTCCCATGCGGCCAGGATTGCCGTTCAACAAAGCTACGAAAACGAGCGGGCCACAAGGACCACGATCGTCTGACCAGATTCGACTTGAGACGGACCGACTGTCCGGCTCGTCGAGCGTTTGGAGGAGGCGCTCGTGCAGCCACGTCGGTCCGTTCTTTTTTTGATTCCGGGCACCAACTGAACAACCGCAGTCCACTCAAGTCCCAGTCTCACAGGTCCGAATAGAGGCTGGGTGGTTGTCGTCGCGCTCGACCAGCGCCGCGGCGACCAGCGCAAGGAATGCGCATCTCAGTATGCGATCCCGGCGGAGCCGGCTGGAGGGGAGACGTCAGACCACGTCCCCGTACAGGTCCATTGGCTCGAAAGGAGACTGCGATGGTCGCTCGACCCGCGGAACGTCTGCTGATCACCTCACTGCTCGCCACCCTCGCATCACTCGCAGGCTGCAACTTGTCATGGCCCGGCCAGACCTCGGCTCAGTCAGCGTCTGCACCGACGCGGCACTCGAGTCCCGCGCCCAATATGCAGCACGCGACGACCACCACCGTCAACGGACGCGCCTACAACCCGCTCAATCCGTTCGCGGCCCCCTCGTCGCGCACGCCATCGCCCTACTCCTCGGAAGTCTTTCCAGCAGGCTACGACGGCTTCGCCGGTCGCCCGGGCGTGAGTTCCTCGCCCCAGTTCAGCCTCTTCGGCGAACTTCCCGTAGAGCATGGCTCCGGGAGCCGTCACCGCATGGCGAATGACGCCACCGAGAACCTGCGGCAGAACTCCTTCGCCACTGAGGGCGCCGACTTCGACCCGGCAGTCTCACACGACGGTGGGCGGATCTACTTCTCAAGCACTCGTCACCGCCCCACGTCTGACATCTACTACAAGAGCATTGACGGCCGCAGCGTGACCCAACTGACCTCTGACCCGGCGCACGACATCATGCCGGCGGAGAGCCCTGACGGGCAGCGCATCGCGTTTTCTTCGAACCGGAACGGCAGTTGGGACATCTACGTCATGAATGCGTTTGGCGGTCAGGCCGTCCAGATCACCAGCGCGACCGGGCAGGAACTCCACCCGACCTGGTCGCCTGACGGTCAGACCCTTGCCTACTGCCGCCTCAGCGAGAGTTCCGATCGCTGGGAACTCTGGACCGTGGATGTCAGCCAGACGGCGGTCAACCACTTCATCGGTTACGGGCTCTTCCCTGTCTGGCATCCCTCGGAGAACCGCATCCTCTTCCAGCGGTCCCGCGATCGCGGCGATCGGTTCTTTGCCATCTGGACCATCGACTACGTCAACGGCGAGGGCGTGGCCCCCACCGAGATCGTCTCCAGCCCCGTGGCAGCGGCGATCAACCCGAGTTGGTCACCGGACGGCACGCGAATCGCGTTCTCGACCGTCTTCAATCCCCACGCCCTCAGCTCTTCGAAAAAGCCCGAAACGGCGGACGTCTGGATCATGAATGCGGACGGGACCGGACGCGCCAACCTGACCGGAGGCTGGCACGTGAATCTGATGCCGACCTGGAGCCCCGACGGCCGCGTCTATTTCGTCTCGAATCGTAACGCTACCGATAACATCTGGTCGATTGGACCAGAGCAGGCGATGGTCGCCGCCGGCGATGCCCGTGCGGAGGACTCCACGTACGCGGAGTTCTTCCCCGGCTCGATGCCGGGAAGCACTGCTCCGTCCACCGCGACGGTGCCGGTCCCCGACGACCTGGACTGATGGACGATCCTCCGGATGACCGGGGGTGATTGCCGCGGGCGGAGCCCCGGGAGATGGCAGGAAGCCATGACAAGACGACGATTCATGCTCTGCAATTCGCGCCGGTTGACCTTCTCTCTGGCAGCGCTGATGCTCACGGGACTGTGCCTCACGGCCCTGCCCGGGTGCGGCGGATTCCGCCTTTCGAGCCGACCTGACAACCTGGTCTCGCCCTATGAGGCGGGCCGTCCGGTGGTCTGGGCGGTTGCGCCCTTCCGCAACGAGTCGGGCCACAGTTCCGTGGATGTCCTGGCTCTTGCCGATGCGCTCGCCAACGAAGTGCAGCAGATTGAGGGCGTCACCGCCCTGCCTCTGAACCGCACGATCCAGGTGATGGAGGCGATGGAACTTCCATCGATCGGCACACCTTCCGAAGCGGTTTCCGTGGCAAAGGCATTGGGAGCGGACGCCATTCTCGTGGGCTCGGTCTCAGCTTGGGACCCCTACTCTCCTCCCTCGATCGGAATGACAATCGGTCTCTTTGCTCGCAGCGAGACCATGCGTACAGTCGAGGGCCCCACGTTTGATCCGATCGAACTCCAGGCCGCCTCGACGGACCAACTCATCCGGGGCGACTGGCCGGCATCTCAGCCGGTCAGTGCCGTCGCGCAGCATCTCGATGCCTCTCACTACGAGACCATGAGAGCCATCCGCGGTTACGCCGCCAGCCGGACCGATCCCACCTCGGGACTCGGCTGGAAGCGCTACACGATGAGCATGCGATCGTTCACACAATTCGCCTGCTTCCATGCCCTGGAAGAACTGGTTCGGAATGAACACGGCCGGATGGAATTGATCCGGAGCATGCAGCAGGCAGCGGCTCAATAGCCTCATCGGACGTTCCGATCGCGGCTTGGGCCGATGACTCGGGACAATGACGATGAGCGAATCTGCGACATCATCAAATCAGCCCAACGGTCGACCGACCCACGATATCTGTGTGGTCAAGGACGGCCACCTGTACCGGTTCGTCGCGGTCGAACCGGGCGACGATGCCCGGCTGCTCGACCTCGCCATCGAGCATGCCCAGGATCCGGGATCCGCAATTGACTGGTTCGACGCCGCCATGATCGCCCACGAACTGGGGCGTCGGCTGACATCGCACCTGCATCAGCACGATTTCAGCCCACATGGTGGGCCATAGTTCGCACCAAGATCATATAGGACTGATGTCGCCCCCCGGTTGATCCGATAGACGTCACGACCACATTTCAGATGGCCCCCTCCTGTCATGGAGCCGAGTGAAGAGATGAGCACCCTACCCATCGTCAACGCATTCCTGAGTTACCTCACCGACGAGCGGCACTTCAGCCCGTATACGGCCCGGTGTTACGGCGCTGACCTTCGTCAGTACACCGAGTTCACCCTCGATGAGGCGAACCTCAGCTACGCGGAGGCGGCGGAGAAGGCCGCCTTCGACAACGGCTGTCGTAACAACGGTGCGGCCACCAGTTCCGTGACCGGCATCATCTGCAATGCCGACGCGGACTCCATTCGCAACTACCTGAATCACCTCTCCGAACAGAACTACTCGGCGGCCACGATGGCGCGGAAGATCGCGACCCTGCGGTCGTTCTACAAGTGGGCTCTCAAGTTCAACCACGTCGACTCGAATCCCATGGTTCTCATCAGGACGCCCCGGCAGTCCAAGCGCCTCCCGAAGGCGATCACCGTGGAACAGATCGAACAGTTGCTCTCCGCTCCCGATGATCAGGACGTGCTGGGCGCTCGCGATCGTGCCATGCTTGAGACGCTCTACTCAACCGGTATCCGAGTCAGCGAACTCGTCGATCTGGACATCGAGGATCTTGACGAAGGCGCGGAAGCGGTCCGGGTCCGCGGCAAGGGCAAGAAGGAGCGCATCGTTCCGCTCGGCTCTCACGCCCTCACGGCGATTCGCCAGTATCGCAACGTGCTGGCATCTGACGAACGCTACGCATCTGCATGGACCGGCGAGGGGGAGCATCCGCTCTTCATCAACAAGCATGGCGGCCGGCTGTCTTCACGCTCTGTCCGCCGCAAGCTGGACAAGTACCTCCGCCAGGTGGGCCTTGATCCGAGCATCAGCCCGCACACGCTGCGTCACTCCTTCGCAACGCACCTGCTGGACAACGGCGCCGACCTGCGCTGCGTCCAGGAACTGCTCGGCCATCAGTCGCTGAGCACGACCCAAACCTACACACATCTGACGACTCAGCGCATGCGTGACACGTACGACAAGTCACACCCGCGTGCCGAGGCGGGATAACCCGATCTCATCATCAAGCTCCCCGGTCGCCCGATCTTCTGAATCGGGCGTTTTCTTTTGGCTGCACGCCTCGATGATCGACGTTCAGTTCTGCGTCAGTGCCCGGCGCCCTGCTCGCCGAGCGTCTCTTCGACGGCACGGGCCAGGGATCGCGGCCCCTGCCAGATCCGTTCGCACTTCCACCACTTCCAGAACGTAAAGGGTGTGATGATCACGGCGGCGACGATCCAAGGCCATTCGGCCATGATGACCGCAAAGATCCCGACCGAGAGCCCAAAGAGAGCGGCGCCGGTCCAGCACACCGCCTTGAAGTTGATGTGACGATGCCATGGGATCTCGCCATGGACGCACCGGGCCGGCTCAACCTCCTCGGTGAGATCAACCTCGAGGACTTCCTGCTGGCTCGCCGCGATCACCGAACCGCTCATCGAACCCGAGGCGGTCGCGCTCATGGTGCTGTCCGGAGATGCCTCTTCGAGTTCGAAGCCTGAGAGTTCCGGGCAGACCACGACACTGCCGCACTGACACTCGGTCTCTCGCCCAACGAGTTCAGCGCGCCACTTGAGCCGTCGGCCACAACCACGACATTGATACCACTCAATCAGTTCCACCATCACGCATGTCCCCTGGACCGGAAGTCCGGCTGCTGCTTGCTGTGTCTACCTATTGTGGCGACAGACAGCCTGACGTGCCGTCAACTTTGCCAAAAAAGTGACAGAAAGCCCCTGAGAAGGCGTCTGGTGGGCGTTGGGACGGGGGACCGGGGTCTCAGGATGCGAGTTCGGGGAACATCTCGGTGACGACCCTCACGAGGTCCTTCACGTGTGAGATGGACTCGTCCATGAGCGTCTTTTCCTCACCCTGAAGGTCCACTTCGATGACCTTCTCCATGCCGCCGGAGCCGAGGACGCAAGGCACGCCAACGAAGTAGCCGCCGATCCCGTACTCCTTCTCGCAGTACGCCGCGCAGGGGATGATCCGCTTCTTGTCCTTGATGATCGCCTCGGCCATCTGGACGGAGCCGGATGCAGGGGCATAGTACGCACTGGTGCCCATGAGCTTGACGACCTCACCGCCGCCGACCTTGGCCCGCTCCACGCAGGCCGTGATCTTCTCCATGGGGAGCAGTTGGCTCACGGGAATGCCGTGCACGGAGGTGTACCGCACCAGGGGAACCATATCGTCGCCGTGCCCGCCGAGGAGCAGCGCGGTGACATCCTCGATGGAGCAGCCGATCTCCCAGGCGAGGAAGGTACGGAAGCGAGCCACGTCCAGGGCGCCCGCCTGACCGAGGATACGGTTGGTCGGGAAGCCTGTCGCCTTCCACGCGGTGTAAACCATGGCGTCCAGCGGGTTGCTCACCACGATGACGACCGACTCCGGGGCGTACTCGCGAATCTGCTCCGAGACGCTCTTGACGATCTTCACATTCGTCTGGATCAGGTCGTCACGGCTCATGCCCGGCTTTCGCGGCAGGCCCGCCGTCACGATGACAACATCCGACCCCGCGATGTCCTTGTAGTCGCTGGTGCCCGTGATCTGAGCATCGAAACGCTCGATGGGGCCACAGCAGGCCAGGTCGATGGCCTTGCCCTGTGCGACTCCGACCTTGTCCGGGATGTCGAGGAGCACAACGTCGCCAAGCTCCTTCGCGGCGGCCCAATGGGCACACGTGGCACCGACATTCCCTGCTCCGATGACCGAAATCTTGGCACGACGCATCAGTTCGCTCCTGGTTCGTTGGGGGTTGGATGGCGTTCTCCGCCGGGTCGCCGATCGTATCCGAAACCGCTCCACGCCGCTACGCGAGGGCATCGTGCATCGGGGCTGAATCTGTCAGAATGGGCTGCATGAGCACCGCCCGACGACTGCAGCCCTTCGGTACGACGATCTTCGCTGAGATGACGCGGCTCGCGCAGGAGCACGACGCGGTCAACCTCTCGCAGGGGTTTCCGGATGAGGACGGACCCGAAATCATCCGACGCACAGCCGCTGAGGCCGCCCTTGCCGGCCCCAACCAGTACGCGCCCCTGCCGGGTCTTCCCGAACTCCGTGCCGAGATCGCGCGGGTGTTCGAGGCCGCGAGCGGACTCCCGACGGACGCGAATGCCCACGTGACTGTGACATCGGGGTGCACGGAGGCGATTGCGGCATCGATGATCGGCCTCCTCAACCCGGGCGATCGGATCGTCCTGTTCGAGCCCTACTATGACTCCTATCGCGCGGCCGTCGCGATGGCGGATGCCGTTCCGGTCTTCGTAACGCTCCGGGCTCCCGACTTCACGTTTGACGAGGCGGAGTTGCGGCGAGCATGCGAAGGCGCCCGCGCGATCCTCGTCAACACGCCACACAATCCGACGGGACACGTCTACGGGCGCGAGGAGTTGTCGCTCATTGCGGAGTTGTGTCAGCAACATGACATGATCGCGCTGACTGACGAGGTGTATGAGCACCTGGTCTTCGACTGCGAACACCATCGACTGTCGACCTGGCCCGGGATGTCAGAGCGCACCGTCACGATGTCTTCGCTGGGAAAGACCTACAGTCTCACGGGGTGGAAGGTGGGGTGGGTCGTGGCGTCACCGGAGTTGACCCGCGGGGTCCGGTCCGCGCATCAGTTCCTGACATTCTCCGTTCCGACCCCGCTGCAACACGGCGCGGTCGCCGCGCTGCAACTGCCGCCGTCTTACTACAACGAATTCCGTTCGAGTTTCCGCGCGCGGCGGGATCTGCTGACAGAGGGCTTGCTTGACCTCGGCTTCCGGGTGAAGCCGAGCGAGGGCACCTACTTCCTGCTCGCCGACCACACGCCCTTCGGGTTCGCCGACGACCGTACGTTCTGCGAGCACATCACCCGTGAGTTGGGTGTCGCCGCGATCCCCCCGAGCGTCTTCTACGAGAATCGCGAGCACGGTCATCCGCTGGTGCGATTCGCGTTCTGCAAGTCCGAGGCAACGTTGAGCGAGGCGCTTCGCCGCCTGCGCGGGCTTATCGGGTAGCGAGGATCATGGGCGATTCAAAAGCAACAACCCCGCGATCCGAAGATCGCGGGGTGTGTTGTTCGTTTACGGGCTGCGCAGAGCGCATGTTCCGTCGAGCCGGCTCAATCAGCGCAGCCCTTTCATACAGTCACAATAGGTCACAGGATCACCTCCAATCGGAACGGACTCCTGGCAATTGCCCCGTGACTTCGAGGCCCATGCCAGCCTATTCCTCCGGAGACCGTCGCCTCCGGCTCATCGCCCGACGGACGAGGTTGTCCGACGGTCGTCGCGGCTCCTCCATCTCCACCAACAGGGGTTCGCCCGGTCGGCACCAGATGGGCTCCTCGCGATACCGAAGTATCGACCTCAAATCACCGAAGTCAACACCTTTTTGCTCATCAATTCTCGAAGTCGTCGAAGGCCCCCTGAGAAGCCTGATCATCGAGGTACTTCTGGAACTCCCCGGTCTTGTACGAGATGAAGCAGAACGCGTGGTGCAAGGCCAACCACTCCAGATCGGTGGGGTCCTCGTCCAGGTCCTTCCGCAGGCGATTCAGTTCGGAGAGCATCGTCTCGGCTCGCATTGATTTCCTTTCTGTTCTCATTCAACGGCGCCACAACGAGGCGGGCCAGGACAGCACGTAAAGCAGGATCATAGCGCTCACCATTGACGGACCCGGCGGCAGACCCGTCTCGACCGCCAATACGAATCCTCCCAGCACGCCAACGACCGAAAGAAGCAGCGACAGAAACCACACCGTATGAATGCGACGGCTCAACTGGAGTGCCGCGGCACCGGGCAACACCAGCAGCGCCGTTGTCAGCACGACACCCGCCAGTCGCATCGATGCGAGTACCGCCACACCCAGAAGCAGCATCGTGATCAGACGCATACGCGACGTCCGGATGCCGAAGGCCGCCGCGGCCGGCTCATCGAATGCCCAGAAGATGACCTGGTGCCGAATCGTGAACAGGATGAGTGCCACCAGTACAAGCACACCCCAGGAGAGCGCGAGGTGTACCTCACCGACTTCGGTGATGGAGCCGAAGAGAACCGACTCCCATCCGATGCCCGCCGTGGCACCTGTCAGACGATGGCGCACATGCAGGAGCAGCGCCCCGAAGGCCATGGCACCGACGAGGAAGATACCGATCACGGTGTCCTCGCTCTCGCGACGACGCTCACTGACCACCGCGATGCCGGTTGCCGCCAGCAGGCAGAAGATCGTGATGACCCCATGAAATGCGTAGGGTTCCCAGCCTCCGGCGGCGGTGAGCCCAAGAATCGCGGCGACACCGACGCCGCCGAACGCGGAGTGACTGATGCCCTGGCCGACGAAGGACATGCGTTTCAGCACCACGAGCGGGCTGAGCAGCCCGCCGAGCAGCGCGATCGCGAATCCGACGCCCATGGCGGTCAGGATGAAGGAGGCCATCGAGCCGTCGAGGTACTCGAAGAGCTTCACGAGTCATCTCCCGAGTCGCTCGCACGACCGTGGTGGTGCTCACACTCTCCGACGTGGTGCGCATCAACATGCACTTCGCCGAAGACATCTGACAAGTCGTGCTGAAAGACCTCCCCGAGCACCTGCGGCGTCAGGCCGCCCGGTGCCTCGTGGAAGTGCAGCCGCCGACGCAGACACGCGACGCGCTCGCAGCCGACAGCACCGCGCACGATCGCACGCACATCGTGGCTGACCAGCACGATCGCAAGGTTCAGTTCATCGTGCAGCGTCGCGATGAGTTCACCGAAACGTCGCTGACCCACCGTGTCGATGCCCGATGTCGGCTCGTCAAAAACGAGAATCCGGGGTCTGCATGCAAGTGCACGGCCAATGAGTACGCGCTGCCGCTGACCACCGGAAACGGCGCCGATCGGTGAGCCGGCAAAGTCGGACGCGCCGACGAGGTCAACACACCGATCAATCCAACCACGCTGCTCGCTCGATGCGCGGATCCAGCCCGACTGCCTCGCCGCCCCCCCCATCGCAATGACATCGCGGCAACTCAGGGGAAAGGCGAGGTTGGCTTCCGATCGCTGGGGGACGTAGCCGACGCAGCCATTCCTGGCGGCAGCTTCCGGATCGCGGCCGCAGACGCTGATCCGTCCGGTGTAGCCTGCGACCTGGCCCATCATGAGGCGGATGAGCGTCGTCTTGCCGGCACCGTTCGGCCCGATCAGTCCGAGGTACTGCCCTTCCTCGACGCGCAGAGTGATGTCCTCCAGAGCGGACTGCGCGGCCCCCGGCCACGTGAAGGTGACGCGCTCGAAGACGATGGCCGGTTCACTCACTGGAGGGCGCCTCCAGCCCTTTGATCAGAGTCTCGAGATTGGCGCTCATCATGCGAGGCCAACCACCCGGCGCGGTCTCCCCAAGCGGATCCAGCACGAGGACCCGAATGCCGGTTTCGGATGCCAACCGATTGGCGCCTGCCGCCGAGAACTGCGGCTCGGTGAAGATCGCGCTGACGCCGTGCTCCTCAACCGCGCGTAGCGCCGCTTCGAAATCAGCCACGGTCGGTTCGACGCTCTCCACCGGACGAAGCACCGCGCCAATCTCGATGCCGTAACGATCCGCGACCGGCTGGAAGGCGTTGTGATACGTGATGATCGGCTGGCCTGACCACGGCGCGAGGCGCTCGCGGTACGCTGCATCGAGGCGGTCGCAGACGGCCAGCCGTTCGGCAGCCGCGGCGTCCAACTGCGCGAGCCACATATCCCAGTCGCCTTCGACCCCGGCATCACGACGGGCAACCAGCGCGCTGCGCAGTTCCCGGGCGGAAGCTTCGACGAACTGTCGCATATGAACCGGATCAAGCCAGACGTGCGGATTGACGGCGTCACTGTCGCCGTGGTCATGGTGGTGATCGTGGCCATGGTCGTGGTCGTGGTGATGTGCGGGAGCGTCGGCAAGTCCGAGGATCTGCTGGAAGCTGACGTTTCGTCGATCGGCGCGCCCTCGTCGAGCGGCGATGCGTTCGACGGGCCCATCGATACCGAGGCCGACCCCGGCGAGCACATCGGCATCGGCGATGGCCGAGACGTCGTCGATCCCGGGCTCGAAACCGTGTGGCGATCGGCCCTCCGGAATGATGACCCGGATTCGGACGACGTCGTCCGGGAGGCCCTCGAAAGCCCATCGCAGGGGCGAGATCGAGACGACAACCTGGACCGGCATGGCCACATTCGCCGCCTCGCCCTTCGGCTTGCACCCCGTCGGTGCTAGGCAGAGTGCGATGGTGGCGAGCGAGATGGCCAACGTGTGGAGGAGGTGGCGTCGGTGCAGCATGGGGTGCCTATTGTGATCGGGGAGCGGGAGGATGGGCAAACCAGTTGCCCAATCCTAGGGCGTCAGCCTATACTTCGCGTCCTGACGGACCGATTCGTCCGCCATCCGTTGGGGCAGTAGCTCAACTGGGAGAGCGCCTCGGTCGCATCGAGGAGGTTGTGAGTTCGAATCTCATCTGCTCCACTTTCCCCCCGCCCCGGCGGGGGTTTTTGATGCGCAGACCGGAACGACCTCCCGAGCCACGTCACCGAGTGTCCAGGACGGGCCATGCTGAATTCGGACGTGAGGACAGGATTGCCCCGCGGCCGCGTCGTGCTAGGGTGATGGACGATGAATCACCGCACCTCGATCGTTCTCGCCCTCATGACCATCGCCCCTGCCTGGGCCGCCGGGATCGACGACACCGTTGAGTGGAACGGGATCAGTCATGCGACTGAGTGGGACCGCCGGCCGCTGTGCCCGGTGGGCGGTGAGTCGTTTGAAGTGAGGTTCCAGACCTACGCGGACGATCTCACCTCCGCCAGGGTTCGCTACGACTCCGGCTCAACTGCCTGGGTTGATGCCTCCCGCATCGCGGGTCGGGGCCCCTATGACATCTGGGCGGCCACCATTCCTTCGACGGCCTCATCCACACTCTCCTACATCATCGAACTGACAGATGGCGCCGATACGGATTACTTCTCGCCGGCGGGTGTCAGCGACGGATTGCCGGGAGTGGAATTCGAAATGAACTTCAACACCCTCAGTCACGCACCCGTGGGCGCGACTCCTGTGACGGGCGGTGCCGTGTTCCGTGTGTGGTCGCCGGCGACCTCGTCAGCCTACGTTCGCGGCGACTTCAACAACTGGACCACGGCCAATCCGATGAGCCGCGTGGGCGAAGACTGGATCGCATTTGTGCCCGGCGCCGTTGCAGGCCAGCAGTACAAGTACTTCTTCAACAACAGCGTCTGGAAACCGGATGCCCGCGGCCGCCGGATGGACCCCACCGACAACAACAACACCGAGATCATCGATCCGTTCAGTTACACCTGGACGACGAACGGATTCTCGTCGGCCGACTTTGAGTCACTCGTGATCTACCAGTTGCATGTCGGGAGCTTTGCGGGGCGGAATGACCCGTACGGTCCGGCACCGACACCGTCCGGCTACCGCGACGTCGGTGATCGCGCTGCGCACCTTGCCGAACTCGGGATCAACGCGGTCATGCTCAACCCGATCAACGAGTTCCCGGGCGACTTCTCCGGGGGCTACAACCCGGTGAGCGCCTATGCGGTCGAGTGGCGGCTCGGCACACCTGCGGATCTTCAATACATGGTTGACCAGTTGCACGCTCATGGCATTGCAGTGCTTCTCGACATCGTCTGGAACCACTTCTCAGTCAGCGAGAATTTTCTGTGGAACTATGACGGTTCCCAGATCTACTTTGACTCTCCCCACGTGGACACGCCGTGGGGCGCACAGGCTGACTTTGATAACCCGGCGGTGCGCGATTACTTCCTCGACAGTGTGATCCTGATGCTCGACGAGTATCGCATGGACGGTTTCCGGATGGACGCGACCGACTTCATGAACATGGGCGCACACGGGGCCGCGGGCTGGAGCCTGATGCAGGATCTGAACGATCTGATGGATCGGCGTTACGCCGACAAGATCAACATCGCCGAGCAATTGCCCGACGACGCGTGGGTCACCCGCCCCACGAGCCTTGGAGGCGCCGGCTTCGATGCTCAGTACTTCGATCGTTTCACGGATGATCTGCGCGCCGAGGTCTTCGATGCCGCGTTCGGTGATCCCGAGATGTGGAAACTGCGGGATATTGTGAACGGAGGCGGGCAGTACCTTTCGGGCCCGCAGGTCGTCAATTACTTCGAACTGCACGACGAGGCATGGGATCTCAGCGGCGGACAGCGCGCGGTTGTGACGATCGATACGTCAGCGCCTCATGATGATCAGTATGCGCGGGGACGTACGACACTCGCCCAGGGCTTCACGCTCCTCGCACCGGGCATCCCCGCATTCCTCTACGGAACCGAGTGGCTGGAGTCCGAGCCCTTCGAAACGAAGATTGACTGGAGCCGTAAGACGACCTACTCGGGCGTGTTCGATTTTTACAGCCAACTGGTCGGACTCCGCACCGCCGCGCCGGCACTCCGCGCCGATGCCCCCCACTGGGTGTACCACATGAACGAGGGTGCCAACGTGCTCGCCTTTGAGCGCTGGGTCGAGGGCGGCGCCTCGTACGTGGTGATCGTGAACCTGTCGTCTGCCGATCAGCCCGGTTACCGGCTCGGTCTGCCCCGTGCCGGAGAGTGGACTGTTGTACTCAACAACCAGGCCGCGGAATTCGGTGGGAGTGGCTTTGGAACCTCGGGCACCGTCACCTCCGAAGCCATCCCCGCAGACAGCCTCGCGCAGTCCACAATACTCGCCATCCCGGCAAGCGGCCTCATGGTTCTGAGTCATGAAGCGGTGACACCGCAGTGCGCCGATGTGACGGGCGACGACGAAGTCGACTTCGAAGACCTCAACGCCCTCCTCAATGCCTGGGGTCAGGCAGGTGGCGCAGCGGACATCGACGGGAGCGGGATGGTGGACTTTGATGACCTGAATCTCATCCTGATCCAATGGGGCGGGACCTGCTGATCCGGGCTCGCTGGCGTCGCCACGCTGACCGGCCTATCTTCGATGACCATGGCCGGCAAGCGCACAACCCCCGCGATGCGTCAGTACGACGCGTTCAAGAAACAGTACCCGGACTGCATCCTCTTTTTCCGGATGGGTGACTTCTACGAAACGTTCGATGAGGATGCCGTCACCGCGCATAAGGCACTCGGCATCACGCTGACGGAACGATCTGCGGGTATCCCGATGGCCGGCGTCCCCTACCACTCCATGAGTGGATACCTCGCCCGCCTGATCGAACAGGGCTACCGCGTCGCGGTGTGTGATCAGGTGCAGGACCCGAAGGAAGCCAAGGGGGTCGTCGAACGCGCCGTCACCCGCGTCGTGACCCCCGGAACGCTCGTCGATGAGGCACTCCTGGCCGACGACCGCGCCAATCACCTCGCCGCCGCCGCTTTCCTTGAGCATGGCGATGATCCCGGCAGCCGCGTGGCTCTTGCCATCGTCGAACTCTCGACAGGCAGTTTCACCATCATGGAAACCACGGCCGACGGCCTCCTCGATGAACTCGCGCGGCGGGATGTGTCGGAACTGCTGTACTGTGAACCGTCCAGCGGCGTCGTCCCGCCGCGGGTCCAACGCATCCTCTCGGCCCTCAACGTTCCGGGAACCGCACGTCCGTCCTGGCACTTCCGCCCCGATGAGGCGCTTGAGGCGATACTCGATCATTACCGGGTGGCGTCGCTCTCCGGATTCGGCCTGCGCGACGATGATGCCGCGATCCCGGCGGCGGGTGCGGTCATCCGCTATCTCAACGAGACACAGGCGCTGGACTCAGCGGCACAGGCCACCTCGAACGAGCACACCTCTTCGGGCACCTCGACGGCCAACATCATCAGAGGGCGCTCGCTCGCCCACCTGAGCCCGCCGCATCGCGAGTCGATGTCCCAGTACATGACGATCGACGCCACCGGTCTGCGGGCCCTGGAGATCGAGCGCACGATCCGTACCGGCTCGACGGAGGGCTCACTCCTCGGCGTGCTCTCCCGGCGCGGCGTCGGTTGCCGCACACCCATGGGGCGCCGCCTGCTCCGCGACTGGCTGTGCGCTCCTCTCTTTGACCGAGTTCGGATCGAGGCGCGTCACCAGTGCGTTTCGACGCTCGTGCAGGACGCGCGGATGCGCGACGAACTGCAACTCTCGGTGAAGGACGTCCAGGACGTTGCCCGCATCATGGCTCGGGTAGCGCTCGGCCGTGCCACGCCGCGGGATGTTGTTGCCGTCGGCTCATCCCTTCGCCACGTGGACACCATCATCACATCTCTGGCCGGTGTGGCCGTGTTCGATGCCTATCGCTCCGTTCTGGAGGCGCTCCGCAACGATCTGCGCCCCATCTCAGAGGAGATCATTGCCTGGTGTGTCGACAACCCGCCAAGTCACCTGCGCGAGGGTGGACTGATTCGAGACGGCATCGATGTGGAACTGGACGAGGCCCGAAGTCTGCAGCGTGAGAGCAGCGACCAGTTGGCGGAGTATCAGAAGGAACTCATCGAGCGCCATGATCTCCCGTCGTTGAAGGTGGGCTTCAACAAGGTGTTCGGTTACTACATCGAATTGCCGCGAGCGCAGGCGAAGCGAGCGCCGGACGAGTTCACCCGCAAGCAGACGCTCAAGAACGCGGAGCGCTACATCACGCCGCATCTCAAGGACTTCGAAGAACGTGTCCTTTCGGCGGGCGACCGTGCCATTCTGCGCGAGAACGCGCTCTTCGGCGAGATCTGTGATCGCCTCAATGCGTGTCACGGGCCCGCGGTCCGCTTCGCACAGACGGTTGCGGAACTGGACGTGCTCCTGACCTTCTCCATTCACGCCGCTCTCCGCAACTGGGTGCGCCCGCAGATGCGTGATGAGCCGGTGCTGCGTATCGTGCAGGGTCGGCACCCCGTCCTCGAAGAGATACTCGCCGAGTCCGGAGGGGAAGGCTTCGTACCCAACGACATCCTTCTCAGCCTCGAGGCAGACGGAGAACACACCCCCCCGCTGGCCCTGATCACCGGCCCCAACATGGCAGGCAAGTCGACCTTCATCCGACAGGTCGCATTGATCACGCTGCTCGCGCACACCGGTGCGTTCGTGCCGGCGGAGTCAGCCGAAGTTGGGATGACCGACCGCATCTTCACGCGCGTCGGGGCCGATGATGCACTTCACGCCGGGCAATCCACCTTCATGGTGGAGATGACCGAGACCGCGAGCATTCTCCACAACGCGACCGCCTGCTCACTCGTCATTCTCGACGAGATCGGTCGAGGCACATCGACCCTTGACGGTCTCGCACTTGCCTGGTCGATCACGGAGTCTCTCACACGTGCTCTTCCGCTTGAGGACGGCGTTGCATCGCCGCCGCGAACCCTCTTCGCTACGCACTACCACGAACTGACCGCGTTGCAGGAGCAGATGCCGGAGCGGGTACGGAACCTGCATGTTGCGGTTCGCGAGTGGGGTGAGCAGATCATCTTCCTGCATCGGATCCTCCCCGGGCGCGCCAACCGGTCGTACGGCATTCATGTGGCGCGGCTTGCGGGCATGCCGACGGAAACGGTGAAGCGCGCTGACCAACTGCTCGACAGCCTTGCTGTCTCGCACCAGTCCGGACAGCCGGCGCCGAGCGGATCCCAGCGCGAGGAATCTCAACTCGGGCTCTTCACGGAGTACGTCCAGCACCCGCTGATCGATGAACTTCGCGAACTGGAGCTCGATGCGATGACACCCATGCAGGCGTTCGACACGCTGCGCACCTACCAGGAGCGCATCGGCGAAGATGGCGGAGGATGAGGCTCAGCGATGCAGGTCCGCCGGCAGATCGGACGCATCGACCCGCTCAATATCTGCACCGAGAGCCTGGAGCTTGACCTCCATCTTCTCGTACCCGCGGTCCAGGTGATACACCCGGTTGATGACGGTGGTACCCCGAGCTGCAAGGCCCGCCAGCACCAGCGAGGCTGATGCGCGCAGATCGCTGGCCATGACCGGAGCGCCCACGAGTTCGCGTACGCCGCTGACAATCACCGTCGGCCCCTGCCTGAACAACTGCGCGCCCATGCGGGAGAGTTCGGCGACATGGAGGAAACGCTGCGGGAAAATCCGCTCCGTGATCACGCTGTTGCCGTCTGCGTGACAAAGCAGCGCCATCATCTGAGCCTGCAGGTCCGTCGGATAACCCGGGTGCGGCTGCGTCGTGATCTGGACCGGATGCAGCGTACGCTCCGAGATCACTTCGACGGTCGCGCGCAACGGGTCAGCCGTGTCCGGGGCCTCCGTGACCCGCACGCCGACCTCCTTCAGAGCTTCAGTCACTGCCATGAGGGCATCGATCGGGCAGTTGTGAATGACCAGCGGACTGTTCGTCACCGCCGCCGCCATGATCCATGTCCCCGCTTCAATCCGGTCCGGCATCACCTCGTGGTCCGCACCACCCAGTTCCCGGACGCCCTCGATCGTGATCCGCGGCGTCCCTGCACCACTGACCCGCGCCCCCATCGCATTAAGGAGGTTTGCGAGATCCACGATCTCCGGCTCGCAGGCTGCGGACTCGATGACGGTCTCACCCTCCGCGAGCGTGGCGGCAGACATCACGTTGGCGGTTCCGAGAACGGTTGATCCGAAGGGCCCGCCCAGGAAGAGCCGGGCGCCCCTGAGTCGCGGCCGACCATCCCGTCCCTGTGGCGCCCGTGCGATGATGTCACCTGAGTCCAGCGCGATCTCCGCACCGAGCGCCGCCAGGCCCCTCAGGTGCAGGTCCACGGGCCGATCCCCGATCGCGCAACCGCCCGGCATCGAGACGCGACCATACCCACGACGGGCCAGCAGGGGACCGAGAACGCTGATGCTGGCCCGCATCGTCCGGACGATGTCGTATCTCGCGTGGCAGGCGCTCTCGTCGAGGGTCCGAAACGTGAGGCTGCGCGGACCTGAACCAGCTTCTGACTCTTCCACGTCCAGCCCCAATTCCGCCAGCAGGCGCTGCATGTTTCGGATATCGGCCAGGCGGGGGACGCTGCGAAGGGTGACCTGATTGGATGCCAGGATCGTCGCCGCCATCAGCGGGAGTGCGGCGTTCTTGGACCCGTTGACTGTGATCTCGCCCCGGAGCTGGCTGCGACCATTAATGACAAAGGCATCCATGCCGGGGACTCCTCGAAGCTGGTGGGAACTGGTGGACCGATGCAGGCCCGATCATAACGAGGCGGGCGGGCATCACGCGACAGTCCAACCCTTCTGATCGGCACAACCCGGGTCGCGTCGTGCACATTCACCATCTCCGGTTTCGATCCCCGGTGGCTGGATAGTAGCTTTGACTTGGTTTGAACGGATCGTGACTAGCCGCCTTGAGCGGCGTTGGAGGTGTCGAAATGAACCGCAGTTCGAAGCACAAGGCCCTTATCCCCGGCACGCTGATCGCGGCCGCGGCTGGATTGATGATCAGCGTCATGCCGGGTTCCGAGGTTGCCCAGGCCTCGGGCGACGATGCGGACGCCTACTCGAACCTGCCGTCCGAGATCGTCCTGACCGGCATCATCCGCGACTTCCATGAGCGCACGGCCGCTGGTGGTCATCCGGACTTCGAGCGCCGGCCCGCAGCCGGATTCGGGCAGTACATGAACAACGTTTCTGACCAGCTCGACGAGGACAACAAGCCTGTCTTTGTCGGAAGCGGCCAGAAGGTCAGCAGCCAGTGGCGGGACTCGTCCGGACGCAACATCCATCCGTCGACGTACAGCGCTGAACTCGGGGACCGGGCCGGTTCCTACAGCAGCACTGACGACGGTGGCATCGACTCCGCCGAGAGCTTTGCCCAGTGGTATCGCGATGTGCCGGGCGTGAATGCGTCCATGCCGCTTCCGATCACGCTTCGCCGCGCGTCCGGCTCGAACATGTACGTGTTCGATGATCGGCAGGATGAGGCGTTCAGTTCCCTCGGTGGGTTCTTCCCCATCAACAACCAGCTCCTCGGCAACTCCTCCGGTGAGAGCAAGAATTTCCACTTCACCTACGAACTCGCCACCGAGTTCATCTACAAGCCGGGCGAAGGTCAGACCTTCACCTTCATCGGTGACGACGACGTCTGGGTCTTCATCAACGGCAAGCTCGTGATCGACATCGGTGGTGTGCACTCCGCGGTCAATCAGACCGTCCACCTCGATCGCCTGGACTTCCTCGTGCCCAACAAGAAGAACACACTGACGTTCTTCTTCGCCGAGCGGCACCGCACGCAGTCCAACTTCCGCATCGAAACGACGCTCAACCTGAGGTCCGCCAAGCTCCCCACGACGGCTCACCTCTACGACTGATCCTGTCTCTGCTCCATCGGGTGTCCTCTCCGACGCGGCGGTCCTCTTGGACCGCCGCGTCCATTTTTCGGTGCCCTTATCAGGGCGAATATCCTGCGAACTTTCTTGATTTCGCGCCGGCAACTGCCACACTGGGGGTAGGCATTTTGCGCCAGCCTGACTGGGAATCAGGCCGCTCGTGGTGATGAGCGGCGATGGAGAGACACGTATGGAATCCAGGATGATTGTTGTCTGCGCTCTGACCTTGGGCGCGGGTTCGGTTGCCACCGCCGGCACGCTGGCGTTCACGGATCAGTCCGCGCCCGCCGGGATCGCTGCGCTTCAGATCCCGTGCTGCTACCCCTTCGCCACACACATGGTCGGTGGCGGTGCCGTGGGCGACTTCAACCGGGACGGCCTCCAGGACATGTACATCATCGTCGGAGGCAATCAGCCTGACCGGCTCTACATGAACAACGGCGACGGCACCTTCACGGACCAGGCCGCGGCCGCCGGCATGGGAGGGTCGTCTCAGTTCTCCGCCGGGGTTGCCGTGGGCGACTACAACAACGACGGCTGGCTCGACATTTATGTCACATGCTTCGGAAGTCAGGCCACGGGATGGTCGGCCGGCGCACACCGCCTGTGGCGAAACAACGGCGACGACACCTTCACGGATGTCGCGTCCTTCGCTCAAGTCGAGACGACCTCGGCTTTCATCGGTGATGGATTCAGTGCCGCCTTCGGTGACTACGACCTCGATGGCGATCTTGATCTTGCCGTGACCGGATGGGTGACCAACAGCGGCGGCAACCGCCTCTTCCGGAACGACGGTGGTGGATTTGTCGACGTCACCGGCCCGGGCCTGCCCGCGATGGGATCCGTTCGCGGCTTCTCGCCCCGCTTCACGGACATGGATGGTGACCGTTACCCGGAACTGCTCTGGGTCGGCGACTTCTTCACATCCCGGTACCTCCGCAACAACACCGATGGAACCTTCTCCGATCTGACTGCGTCGGCGGGTGTCGGCCTTGACTCCAATGGCATGGGCAACGCCACGGGCGACTTCAACAACGACGGGCTTATCGACTGGTACGTCTCTTCGATCCTCGAGGACGGCCACCCGTTCCGCTTTGGCAACATGCTCTACATGAACCAGGGCGGGCATGTCTTCAACGAGGTCGGCGCCGCCGCCGGTGTTGATGACGGCGGCTGGGGATGGGGTACGCTCGCGGCTGACTTCGACCACGACATGCTGCTCGACATTGCCGAGGTCAATGGGTGGCCCGATTCTCCCGAGTGGATCGGCGAATCCTCCAAGCTCTTCATGAACAACGGGGATGGAACGTTTGCCAGCGAGGCCGCCTCGACAGGTTTCACTCACACGGGCATGGGTCGAGGTCTGGTCAGGCTCGACTACGACAACGATGGCGACCAGGATCTCGCGGTCTTCGGCGCTGTTGAAACGGCAAGTCTCTACCGCAACGACCTCAGCGGTTCGGATGCCAACTGGCTTCGCCTCTTCTTCGACACCTCCGCTCACGCCGACCTCGCCCCGGACGGGTTCGGCACACGCGCGCAGGTCACCGCCGGCGGCGTCACACAGACCCGCTACCTCGACGGTGGTGCCACATACCTCGCCGTTTCGGAACTCTCCATGCACTTCGGCCTTGCGGACGCCGCTGTCATCGACGAAATCCGCATCGAGTGGTCCAACGGGCGCGTCAATCGGCACCTGAACGTGACGCCCAATCAGACCATGACAATCGTCCCGTGTTTCCTTGCGGGCGATGTCAATGATGACCTGACCGTCAACTTCGACGACCTCAACACCGTTCTCAACAACTGGGGCGAAACCGTCGCGCCCTTCACCGACGGCGATGCCGACGGGGATGGCGACGTTGATTTCGATGACATCAACACCGTACTCGGTGCGTGGTCTCAGAACTGCGCCTGATCACAAGAGAAGCATTCCACATGAGCAAGCACTTTCTTCCTCGGGCGGCCCTTGTGTTTGCAGCCGCGAGCCTCACATCGGCACTTTCGGCCGGCACGTTTTCGCTGAGCGAGACCGCGGTTCCGGCGGGTGTCACGGCGGTACAGATTCCGTCCTTCTTCCCGCTTGCCAAGGGCATGCTCGCGGGCGGAGCTGCCGGTGACTTCAATCGCGACGGCTACCAGGACATCTACGTCATCACCGGTGGAAGCGACGTCGATCGACTCTACATCAACAACGGTGATGGCACGTTCACGGATCAGGCCGCCTCGTGGGGCCTGCTCGGGGCAGCGTATTGCGCCGGAGTCGCCGTCGGCGACTTCAATGACGACGGTTGGCTCGATGTCTTCGTGACCACCCATGGCGCGCCGGGATCGGGGTGGGCACCGGGCGGGCATCGACTCTACCGCAACAATGGGGACAGCACCTTCACCGAGATGGCCGCCGCGGCGGGCGTGAACACGACCTCGCCCTTCATCGGTGACGGCTTCGGGGCGGCATTCGGTGACTACGACCTCGACGGCGACCTCGACCTTGCCGTCCCCGGCTGGGTCAACGGCAGCCAGTCCAACCGCCTCTTCCGCAACAACGGCGACGAGACGTTCACCGATGTGACGTCTTCCATCCTGTACGACATGACGAACGTTCGTGGCTTTGCGGTGCGTTTTACGGACATGGACGGCGATCGGTATCCGGAACTGCTCTGGGTTGCCGATTTCTTCACGTCGAAGTACCTGAAGAACAACGGAGACGGTACGTTCACCGAGATGACCGCGGCGTCGGGAACCGGTCTCGACTCCAACGGCATGGGAACGACCATCGGAGACTTCAACGAGGATGGACTTCTCGACTGGTATGTCACCTCGATCATGCACGATGGTGTCCCCATGGTCGACGGCAACAAGCTGTACGTGAACCAGGGCAACCACGTCTATTCCGAGATGGCGCTGGCGGTGGGCGTTGATGATGGCGGCTGGGGATGGGGCACCGTCGCGATCGACATCGACCATGACACCGACCTCGACATCGTTGAGACCAACGGCTGGAACGAGCCGGAGTGGATCGGCGAGAACTCCAAGCTGTTCATCAACGATGGCTCAATGAATTTCACCGAATCGTCGGCGCTGCATGGGCTGAGCCACGTCGGCTATGGCCGGGGACTCATCAACCTGGACATCGAGAATGATGGTGATCAGGACCTCGTGGTCTTCACCAACCAGGACCGGCCGTTCATCTACCGCAATAATCTCTCGGGCGCGGACACCAACTGGATCCGCCTCTTCTTTGACACCTCCGCGCACGCCGATCTCGCTCCTGACGGCTTCGGAACCCGCGTCTGGATCACCTCAGGCGGCAAGACACGCGTCCACATGCTCGATGGTGGCAGTAACTACCTGGCGGTCTCCGAATTGTCGGTGCACTTCGGTCTCGGGGCTGCCACCAACGTCGATGAGATCCTTGTCGAGTGGGCCAATGGGCGTATCAATCGATTCCCGAACCTAGCGCCCAACCAGACACTCACGCTCGAGCCCTGCTTCACCTCCGGAGATGTCGACGGCAACCGAGTGGTCGACTTCGCGGACCTCAACCTGGTCCTCAGCGGCTGGGGCACGTCTGTGGCCCCCTGGCGCGAAGGCGATGCGGACGGAGACGGCGATGTCGACTTCGACGACATCAACATCGTGCTCGCCGCGTGGTCGATGACCTGTTCCTGAACGCCGGACTGGACACGTATGAGGACATCGCCGTGCCGTGCGGCTTCGTCTTCACCGACTGGGGCCGGGGTCTGCTGAACCTCGATTGCGACGAGGATGGCGATCAGGACATCATCGTCCTTGCCAGCATGGCCAGCCTGCGGCTCTTCCGGAATGACCTGACCGGTGATGGCGACATCAACTGGCTGCGGGTCTTCCTTGATACCGCCGACCACGACGATATCGCCCCCGACGGGATCGGCGCCCGAGTGACCCTCACCGCTGCCGGGAAGTCCCAGACCGGTGCATCGGTGCTGGAAGCAATGACCTCTCCGTCAGCGAACTCTCGGCGCACTTCGGACTCGCCACCGCAACCATCGTGGGCTCGCTCGCGGTGGAGTGGCCAACGGACGCCGCAACATCTTCCGAAACGTACAGGCCAACCAGACGCTCACCCTGCGCCCATGCTTCCCGGCAGGCGACGCCGACGGGGATGCGGTCGTCAACTTCGGCGACCTCAATGAGGTCCTCGATGGCTGGGGCCAGTCGGTCGTGCCGTGGCGGACGGGTGATGCCAACGGCGATGGCGTTGTCGATGTCGCAGACCTGGAGGATGTCCTGGACAACTGGCTCAACACCTGCGAGGGCTGAAGGCAGCCGGGCTTCGTCGGAAATGCCGCGAATTCGCTAGGATGATGGGCCGTGACGGGCGGGCCGGGCCGCCCATGATCCCGCGAATCCACCGGACATCACGACGTATGACCACCTCCATTCACGCCCCCACCACCGAATTCGAGAAGAAAGACCGCTGCGCCGATCTTCCCCACCGACCACGGGTCCTCCTCGCCAAGATGGGACTCGACGGCCACGATCGCGGCGTCAAGGTCATCGCCCGCGCCCTCCGCGACTCCGGAGTCCACGTCATCTACAGCGGACTCTGGCAGACCCCCCGCTCACTCGCAATCTCCGCGCGTGATGAGGACTGCGATGTCATCGCGGCGTCCATGATGAGCAACTCACATCTTGTCCTTGGGCCGCGGCTCATCGAGGCGATGGAGCGCATGGGCCGCTCCGATATTCCCATTCACATGGGCGGCATCATTCCGCAGGAAGACATCGCCAAGCTTAAGGAAGCCGGTGTCGCTCGCTGCTTCACGACGGGCACCGGTCTCGCCGAGATCGTCGAAGCCGTCCGCAGCGAAACCCGCGAGCGCGCCGAGTCCGTCGGAAGCACGCCCACCGCGCAACTTGCGCGTGACATCAGTCGGCTCCACGAGCATGGTTCCGCGCGCAGTGATGCGCCACGCCGACGTCCGAAGCGCGTCATCGGTATCACCGGCTCACCGGGCGCCGGAAAGTCAACGCTCGTGGCAGCTCTCGCGGCGGAGCATGCCCGCCGAGCCGAGGGGGATCCGTCACTCGGCCGCGTCGCAGTCGTTGCGTTTGACCCCATGTCACCCATCACCAATGGCGCCCTGCTCGGTGATCGGCTTCGAGTCGACTTCAACCGTCTGGAGGAGAGCGTCTTCTATCGTTCCCTCGCGATCAGCGGTGAGGACTACCACGCCCTCGACGACATCATCCACCTCATCGGCGGTTGTCCGGGTGGTGACGCCGGCTCGTTCGACACCGTCTTCGTCGAGACGGTCGGCGCCGGCCAGAACGAGGTCCGCATCCGCACACACGTCGACAAGACGGCCGTGGTGCTCGTGCCCGGCATGGGCGATGCCGTTCAGATGGACAAGGCAGGCATCCTCGAGATTGCCGATCTCTTCGTCTGTAACAAGGCGGATCACCAGGGACAGAACGAACTGATGCGCGACCTGCGCGAGATCGCGGGGCGACGGGGCGTGATCGAAACCGTCGCGACACACGGCGCCGGAATCACCGAACTCTACGACGCCCTGCTTCAGGGCTGATCGGAGTCATGGTGAACCTGCACGTCAGCCGCCCCCGGAGTACGCTCACCCCCCTCTTCACCGCACTCGGCCTCGGTGCCGATGCCGACTTCGCCGCCGATGCGCTCGTCCTGCCGCATCCGCTCACCCCCGGGGACTCCTTCTTCGCTTGCGAAGTCGAGGGCGATCCGCTCGGCGATGAGGCCTTTGTCCTCGATGCCACGCTCCCGGCGGACCGGATCATCATCTGGTCCGGCCAACCCGCGGCGGAAGGTGAATCAGACAGTTTCCGCCGCTCGCCGATGACCTGGGGCCCGGATGCGCTGGGTGCATTCAACGCCTACTGCGACGAGGTACTCCCCCAGGTGGCCGAAGCGGGCAAGAGACTCATATTCCGGCCGCACGCCCGGCACGTGCTGTGTGATGCCTTCCGAATCCGGACATTCCTGGAGGAACGAGAAGCCGAGCCTGCCGGAATCGCGCTCGACGCGCCGCTCATGCTGGAACCGGAGATGCTGTCTGAAGCGGAGGACCACCTGCGGCGGGCACTGGACCTTCTCGCCCCCCGGGCGGACGCGGTCTTTCTCCACAACGTGGAACTTGCTGAGGTTGATGGAGACACGAGGCTGATCCCGGCCGGGTTGCACGATGGCCGACTCGACCCGGACCTGCTGCTGCGTCTCTGGGACGCAGCCGTGCCGGAGGAGGTGCCGGTGATCCTCTCCGGCGCATCGCTGGACCAGCAACTCGCCCTTGCGGGTGCCTCCCGCTAAGATCAGGCCCGACGAAGACCGAGGAGCGAACCATGGCACGCAAGCCCAATCTCGACCATCCTGTCATCCCTGTCCTGCGCGAGGCCTTCCCGGACCGCCGCCTCCGCGCCACTGAGTACCGCGGACAGACCACCCTGATCGTCGAGCCGAAGGACCTTCTTGACGTCATGCGCTTCCTGCGCACCGACGACCGCTGTGCCTTCGACTTCCTCTCTGATGTGACCGCCGTCGACTATCAGGGCTATCCCACCGAGACCATCGGTCGCTTCGCCGTCGTCTACATCCTCTGCTCCTACCCGCGCACAGACCGGATCGTCGTCAAGACGTTCGTCGACCCCTCGCTCCCCACCGAGGGCATCGAGGAAGATCCCACGCTCTGGGTCGACTCCGTGTGCGAACTCTGGCCCGGCGCCGAGTGGATGGAACGCGAAGTCTTTGACATGTACGGCATCCGCTTCCGCAACCACCCCGACCTCCGACGCATCCTCCTCTGGGAAGACTACCCGGCGCACCCGCTCCGCAAGGACTACCCGCTTCGAGGTCGCGGCGAACGCGAGAACTACCGCGTCGTCAGCCGCACGGACGCGTAGCCGGTTCATCCCGGCATCCCCCGCCCCAACCGCTCCACCACCTCAGCCACAATCTCCACCGCGCGATCCACCTCAGACTCCGTCGTCTCGCGCGACAGACTGAAGCGGACCGTTCCATGCGCGACCTCCGGTGGAATCCCCATGGCCAGCAGCACGGGCGATGGATCCAATGACCCGGAACTGCACGCGGCCCCCGCGCTCGCATACACGCCGCGTTCACTCAGCATCAGCAGAATCGCTTCCGCTTCCAACCTCGGAAACCCGATGCTCGCCGTGTTCCAGATCCGATGCGTTGCGTCAGATGGACCATGCACCACTGCCCCCGGAACACGCTCGCGAATTCCACACACCAGCCGGTCACGCAGAGCCTCCCCACGCACCCGGCCCGAGTCATCCGACACCCACGCCGCTGCGAGCTCCGCAGCCACACCCATGCCCATGATCGCGATCGTGTTCTCTGTGCCCCCTCGACGTCCGCGCTCCTGCGTCCCCGGAACCATCGGTGACAGCCGCGTCCCTCGCCCCGCCCACAATACCCCCACCCCCTTCGGCCCGTGGAACTTGTGAGCTGAGAAGGAGACCAGATCCACGGGCAGCCCACCGCTCGAACGCCCCTGCACCTCGAAGGGCAACTTGCCGATCCACTGCGTCGCATCGCAGTGGAATGGGGTGCCATACTCGCGGCAGATACGTCCCACCGTGTCAATGGGCTGGATTGCGCCGGTCTCGTTGTTGACCCCGTGCATCGTCACGAGCGCAACGGATTCATCCATCGCATCCTCGAGAGCGGCCGGATCAACCAGACCGTCCCGCCCCACCGTAACTTCGATGACCTCCGCACCCGAATCGCGCGCCGCAGCCTCGCACGCCCCACGTACCGCCTCGTGCTCCACCGTCGTGGTCACGATCCGCCGACGCTGTCCGGCGAAGGCCCGCACCGTGCCCAGCACCGCCAGCGCAATCGACTCCGTTGCGCTCGCGGTAAATGTCACCTCCCGCGGCGATGCCCCGATCAACATTGCGATGGACCGGCGGGCCAGTTCCACTTGTTGCCGGGCGGCCTGCCCGCCGCGATGAACGGACGAGGGGTTGTGCCAGAACTCGCGCATCGCCTTCGTGGCGGCGTCGACCACTTCCCGCGCGGGTTGCGTCGTCGCATTGTTATCGAGATAGACGGGGGCATCGGACACGAGCGGATTCTACCGCGGCCGCCGGCGCTCAGTCCTGATCCTGCTTCGACGCCAGTTCATCCTGGATCTGTCTGGCCCGCTCACCGAGCATGAGTTGCTCGATGACATTCCGGACGCGCATGCCCTTGGAGTCATGCGCGTGATTCTCGATGCCGAGGGGTCCGAGGACGCCGTAGCCGAGACCGAGGTGAAGCAGCATCCAGGCGGTGATCTCAGGTGAGTATGCCCTGGAAACCTGGCCGAGATCCTGAGCGCGTTTCACTTCGGCGGTCACAAACTCGTGGATGGCCTTCACGTGCCGCTGCAGCGCCTCAAGGATCTTGGGCTCCTTGATTTCCATCATGGCCTGCACGATGACCCGGTAGATGCCGTGCCCCTTGTCCGTGACCATCGGGTTGGCCCCGATCAAGCGTTTGAGTCGCTGGGCCGGGTCTCTGGCACTCTGCAGGTGCTGGTCCCACTGCCGGATCGTCAGGTCGCCCGTCCGGTCAATGACTGCGATGAAGAGATCGCGTTTGGACTTGAAGTGTCGGTAGATGATGGGTTCGGTGACGCCCGCCGCTCTCGCCAGTTCCGCAGTCGTCGCGCCGCCATACCCGCGCTCCGCGAAGAGGAGCACCGCGGTATCCAGGAGTTGTTCTCGCCTCTTGGCAGCGGGCAGTCTCGTCATGGACGGCTGAATCTCACCTCACGCACCCCGCTCGAAGTCTCCCTGTCCGCCGCCGAACGTGCCGGTCGGACCCACCTTGATCCGGACATCGCCGGTGAATGTACACTAACTTTCGGTCATCCGCGGACGGGTTGGACACGATTGGTGAAAAGTTTCAGTCCGCCCCCTTCTCGGACGCGCCATCACCGGCCGCCGTTCCCTCGGGCACCGCACCAGTCCCGGCGGTTGGCACCGGGTCGTACCCGGATCCACCCCACGGATGGCAACGCAGCAGCCGACGCAGCACCAGCCATGACGCCCTGAGAGGATCGCGGCTCCGGTATGCCTCCAGCGCGTACACGCTGCATGTGGGCCGGAATCGACAGTGTCCCCCCAGCAGCGGCGACAGGCAGATCCGATATGCCAGGATGAGGCCTATCGCAGGGGCGTTGATCCATCGCCAGACAGTCCGCTGCGCCACCTAACCGTGCCTCTGCCACTGGCGATCGATGTCCTGAGCCGCGGAATGCAGCAATTGCTGATAGCGATCCATCTTCATCCGCTGATGACGTCGCACGGTCACCACGAAGTCATATCCCGAGGGCAGTTCCGGCCGCGCAAGACGGAAGGCCTCACGCAATCGGCGCTTGATCCGAACACGCACGACTGCCGGACCGACGCGGCGTCCGACCGAGAGTCCCAACCTCGAGTGCGAAAGTTCATTCGGCCGGCCGAAGACTGTAAGCGGGCCGCGCGTCGCCCGCACCTTTCCGGCGAACGCAGCCTGGTAGTCGCGTGCGTGAGACAGGCGATGCCGACGTCGAAACGTCAGACGCTCCACCACCTCGTCACCGGGCCGTTCATCCACCATCTCAGTCTCAGTCCGCAATCATGCCACGCGACGCCATCAATTCGTTTACCGAAGCCACAACATCGCCCAGGCCGATCCTGTCGATGGCGCATCGCTCAGGATGATCGTCGGCAACCTCCTCTTCGGGAAGTTCGGGATCCGCCACTCGGATGATCTCATCCTCAAACGGAATGGTCGTCCAGCGCGGGTCAGTCGGTCCGAACAGTGTCACGAGCGGCGTGCCGACCGCCGCCGCGATGTGCCGCGGCCCCGTGTCGTTGGTCACCATGATCCGACTGCGGGCGATGATCGCCTTCAGGATCGACAGGTTGATGCCATGCTCGGGCAGCCGGATCGGCTGCGTCGCCTCCCGACACTGCGATGCGATCGACGCCACCAGTTCAGCCTCTTTGGGCGAGCCATTCAGCAGCACGCGGCAGTCATGATGCTCAGCGAGGTAGTCAGCCACCGCCGCGAACCGATCCGGGGGCCACCGCTTGGCATCATCATTACCACCGGGATTGAGGACCGCCATGGGTCGCATCGAGATCTCACCGGCTGAGAGTCCTGACCGCTTGAGCAGGTCCTCGGCAACGAGTTCCTCTTCCCGCGTGACCACCAGTTCCAGAGGACCCATCGTCCCGGGCGAGAGGCCGGCATCGGCCAGCAGGTGGGAAGCGAGGCGGTAGTAGTAGCGGCACGCCGGCACCGGAGCCCAACCCGACGGATTGGTCTTCGAATGCTTGAAGGGATCCATGTCGCGACGCTTCGGAGCCTGCAACGGGTCGGTGATGAGCATGCCGCGGCCGTCGCGCTCGTAACCGATCCTCCACGGGATTCCGGCGAGTCTCGCGATGAGTGCCGTCGAAAACGAGTTGGTGAAGAGCAGAGCGGTATCGAAGCGGTACTTTCGGAGGCGTCCGGCGACGCGCTTCGGCCCCATCATGCCGGCGGCCCGATCGACATGAATCGCATCGAAGAACTCCGTTCCTGCGAGGAGCTCATCGAGACCGGGCCGGACGAGTGCGCCGATGAATGCGCCGGGGAGGAGTTCACGGAGGACTCGGAGAGCGGGCGTCGCCATGACGCAGTCGCCGACCCATGAGGGCATGACGACAAGCAGCCGGGCCGGGCGGCGTCCGGAGGGCAGATCCGGGGTGGCATCGGGCTGGGGTGTCGAAGCGGCATTCATGACCAGGATTCACCCTCCTCCGGGTCCGCACCCCAGAGGTGGGCGCCATCGTACCTGGCGGCGTACCAGGTCTGAGTGTTCCGCCGGAGTTCCGCGGCGAAGCCGATGGCACCGACCCGACTGGTCTGAAGGGTCACGGTCAGGGCGTCGTCCTCGACCTCCAGATGGGTGACGGCGATCCCGGTGCGTTCGGCGATGCCGCGAGCTGCGGCGACGACGGTTCTCCGAACGAGATCATCGCTGAGGGGACGTCCGATCCGTGCTCGGAGAGTGACGGTTGCGGATTCTGGAGTGGCGGGCCGATCAGACATGGGCAGGGGGATGATAGCTTGCCTGAAGGGGGTCTGAGGCGGTATCCGGCGGGGTCACGGCCCTCGTTTTTTTGGGTCCGGTCGGGTCGATCGCTTGTTCCTTCCTGACCAACCCGATACACTCACCGCCCCAACCCAGCGGGTTGGTCTGGTATCGCCACCGTAGCTCAGTGGTAGAGCACACCCTTGGTAAGGGTGAGGTCATGGGTTCAAGTCCCATCGGTGGCTTCTTTTGCTGCTCAGACAGCGTGACACCCCGCCCCCTTGTGGCGATCTTTCGAGATCCTGCATTCGGCGATACCAGAGGGGTCTGGCGCTTGAGAGCACCTTTGTGACGATGGGCTGCCGGCCTCCGGCGACCGTCTGATCAGTCGTTGCCGGTCCTCGGTGGGTCGGCATTGGAATCATCGGAACCGGGTTGCCGACCGCTGTGGTCGGGTTGTCCCGAGAGTTTTCTTACAAGCGGCGTGCTCCGGCAAGTCCCGGGTCGCGACCTTGGAGGTTTCTGACACAATGGCCAAGGACGTCTTTGAACGGACAAAGCCGCACGTCAACGTCGGCACCATCGGACACATCGACCACGGCAAGAGCACCCTGACGGCGGCGCTCGCGGCTCGCTACGCCCACAACGTGGGTCAGAAGGCGAAGACCTACGAGGAGATCACCAAGGGTGGTACCGTGCGTTCGTCCGACAAGACGGTGACCATCGCTGCGTCCCACACGGAATACGAAACGGAAGGCCGGCACTACGCTCACGTGGACTGCCCCGGCCACGCCGACTTCGTCAAGAACATGATCACCGGTGCCGCCCAGATGGACGGTGCGATCCTCGTCGTTTCGGCGGCGGACGGTCCCATGCCCCAGACCCGCGAGCACGTGCTGCTCGCCCGTCAGGTGGGTGTGCCCTACATCGTCGTCTTCCTGAACAAGGTCGACCTGGTTGACGACCCGGACCTTCTCGAACTCGTCGAGATGGAGATCCGCGAACTCCTCAACAAGTACGACTTCCCGGGCGACGACACCCCCATCGTCCACGGGCAGGCCAAGTGGGCCCTCGAAACCGGCGGCGCCGACGACGACGCCAACAAGTCCATCGACGAGCTCATGAAGGTGCTCGACGAGTGGATCCCCACCCCCGAGCGCGAGGTGGACAAGCCCTTCCTCATGTGCGTGGAAGACGTCTTCTCCATCAAGGGCCGCGGCACCGTGGCCACCGGTCGTATCGAGCGTGGCGTGATCAAGGTCGGCGATGCCTGCGAGATCGTCGGTCTCTCCACCGCCAACAAGACCTCGACCATCACCGGTGTCGAGATGTTCAACAAGACGCTCGAGTCGGGCCAGGCTGGCGACAACGTCGGCGCCCTGCTCCGCGGCGTTGAGAAGGACGAGATCGAGCGCGGCCAGGTGATCTGCAAGCCCGGCTCCATCACCCCTCACACCAAGTTCAAGGGCGAGGTCTACGTCCTGACCAAGGAAGAGGGTGGTCGCCACACTCCGTTCTTCAACGGCTACAAGCCCCAGTTCTACTTCCGCACCACGGACGTGACCGGCAGCGTGAACCTCCTCGGCGGCGCCGAGATGTGCATGCCCGGCGACAACGTCCAGATGGAGATCGATCTTGGCGACAAGCCGATCGCCATGGAAGTGGGTCTCCGTTTCGCCGTCCGTGAAGGCGGTCGTACGGTGGGCTCAGGCGTCGTGACTGAAATCCTCGAGTAGTCACGCCCAAACACTGACACTGACCGGTGGGCCCGCTGACCCGGACCCACCGGCTTTTTTCTGACCAATCGGAGGTCACAACCATGGCCAAGAAGAAGGGCGACGCCCGCGAATATGTGTGGCTCCAGTGCACCGAAACGGGTGACCTGAACTACCGGACGTCCGTCAACGTCAAGGGCGGGCTCCCCGAAAAGCTCAAGGAAGGCGTCAACAAGTACTGCCCGCGCCTTCGCAAGCACACCCGCCACAAGATCAAGCGCAAGTAACCGCGGGCCCCTCTCCCCCGCCGCCGACCCGGGCCAGACCATCGCCCGGATACGCCGGTCAGGGTAGAATGTCCGCAAGTGCTACGGCGGTAGCTCAATTGGCAGAGCAGCGGATTCCAAATCCGCAGGTTGTGAGTTCGAGTCCCACCCGCCGTGTTCCGATGTCGATCCGTACGTCGCACCACATGTCTCGCGGCTCAACTCAGGATCGAGGCCGGGGCCGCTCGGCCGCGGCTGGAATGGAGCCACCTCAGACCCGGAGAGCCTCGCACAATGAGCTTCGGTATCTACAAGCAGGGACAGGGCTACTGGACCCGCATCATGAGCGCCATCGGCGGCGGTCTGTTGATCGCCGGCGGGGCCGCTTGGCTCTGGCAGGAGTTGAGCGTCGTCCGGGTCCCCCGACTCTGGACCGTGACCCTCCCCGAAGCCGGAGCGCTTGGCAGCCTGGCACCGGGTGCCGCGGTGAATGTTCTGAACGGAGCCGGCGACCGCATCGGCGGTGGTACGGTCCGCGAAGTCCTCGATGGCGGCAGCAAGATCGTCCTCGGCGGCATCACCGATGATCCAACCGTCAGCGAAGTCGCCCAACTCGCCGCCGGCAGCACGACTGCGATGATCGGCTCGCCACAGACGCAGGCTCTCTTCGAGGTGACATACCTCCAGGGTGCCGCCGCGGGCCTCCTGATGCTCATCGGCGCCATCATGGTCTACTGGCTCGTCTACCTGAAGCGCGGGACGTCTGACTTCCTGATCGCGACCGAAGGCGAAATGCGGAAGGTGAACTGGTCGACCCGGCGCGAGGTCCTCGGATCCACGTGGGTTGTGATCGCCATCAGCGTGATCATCGCGGCCATTCTGTTCATCGTCGACATCGGCTTCTCTACGTTCTTCACCAAGATCGGCGTGCTCGAAAGCACCGGTTGATTTCAAAGCAGGGACGACATGACCGAATCCTCCTCCACCAACGACACCCCCACTCCTGACGCCGAGAACAGCGCCGAGCAGGCCGCGACGGCAACCGAAGTCAAGACGTCTCCGGACGCCATGGACGGTCGCCTTGACGAGCGCGTCGGCACGCTGGACGACGGCGAACCGATGGTTGCCGAGGGCATGAACTGGTTCGTGCTCCGCGTCGCCTCCAACAAGGAGAACTACGTCCGCGACACCCTGCTGCGCAAGATCCAGATCGAGGGTCTGACCCACTTCGTCGGACGCATTCTCGTGCCCACCGAGAAGACCAAGACCATCAAGGGCGGACGCCAGCGCATCACCGAGACGAAGCTTTACCCCGGCTACGTCTTCGTCGAGATGGCGCTCGAGGAAGATGGCCGCATTCCGCAGGACGTCTTCTTCCTGATCAAGGAAACGACCGGCGTGGGCGACTTCGTCGGCGCCACAGGTCGTCCCACCGCCCTCGAAGAGCACGAGATCGCCAAGATGCTCCTCGACAGCCGCAAGCCGGAAGAACTGCCCAGCGTGCGCATGGTCTTCGAGAAGGGCGACGCGGTCACCATCAAGGAAGGCCCCTTCGAGAACTACGAAGGCACAGTGGACGAACTGCTCCCCGAGAAGGGTCTCGTCCGCGTCCTGGTCACGATCTTCGGACGCCAGGCGCCCATCGAACTCGAAGAGTGGCAGATCGCCAAGCAGAACGAGGGATAACCGGCCATGCCGGGGGGCCTGAACTTTCGCCGGATCCTCTTCGGCTCCATCGCTCACCAGCAGATCGGGCGACTGCGCGAACGGTGCGTCGAGTGCGACTACGATCTCTCCGCGACACGACCGAACGAGAAGTGCCCCGAGTGCGGCGCCGACCGGACACGCGTGCGCGATACCTCCCGACTGCACGAGGCGCGCCCGGACCAGATCAGGAAGATCCGCTTCGCACTCCTGCTCCTGGTCATCGGGTCGGCGATCGACGCCCTCATCATCCTCGCTATCGCCGCCCCGGCGGCGTTCAGAACGGACGCGCACATCCTGAGACTCGGTCTGGCCATGTTCCTGATCATCGGGGCGGCCATGATGCATCGGGTCATCGCGGCGGCGACCATCGCATCCGGACTCAGTTTCCTCAGCCCGAGACCTTCCTGGTGCGCAGCTCGGTTCCAGTGCTGGGCTCTGTTCTCGCTGGATGTCATGTCCGTGCTGCTCGTCCTCATCGCAACGCAGCAGAATGATCGAGAAATACTCGAAGCGTCAGGGCTCTTCATGGTCTTCCTGCTCGCGCCGCCGCGGCTCGCGATCATCGGCATGCTCCACGGCGACGTGGCCCTGCAGATCATGACCCCCGCGGTCCTCAAGTCTGCTCACCTGCTTCAGCGGATGGCGCGTGTGCTGAATCGTTCGACGCTCGGGGTGATCGTCGGCCTCGTGATCTGCATGATCCTGAGACTCGACTCGACCGTGGATGTGGTCCTGTGGACATTCCTCGGCTGGTCCCTGCTGGTTGTCAGCCTGACCTGTCAACTGTGGCTGTCCGCGCGGCGACTCCGCGCTGAACTGAGGCAGCGTCCGGGAGAACGTGTCTCGGGTACTGATGCCGAGGCAGATGACCCAACGCCGGCAACTGGGATCGACCGCCCATCGAGGGGCGACCGCTCATGATCGCGGACTCCGGCTGACTCAGAGGCGGCGTCACGCGCGTTCAGGTCAGGAGGTTGTCGCTCTGCGCCATCAGGGCGAGATTGCCTTCGGGCCGGGCGTCTCCGGTCTCATCGTAGTTGTAGAACTGGACGAGCACGTATGCGCTGGGTTCGCCCCGGATGAAGAGGTCGATGACGGCGCCGTCACGGGTTTCGCCGGACTCACTCGTGAGCGTGGTGTCGGTGACGACGACGGCCATGTTCAGTTCGCCGGCATGCTGCAGGATATAGTTGATGCCCATGGAGCGGGCGTCCCCTTCTCCCTGTCCGTCATGGGCGAGAACGCCGAGCATGCCATCACCTTCGATGGGCTGGGTCATGATGCGTCCATCGAAGGCGTCATCGGGCGATGCGTCCTTGAGGCAATAGCCGATGAGCTGGTCGAGGGTGGTCGCGAGTGATTCAGGGATCTGCATGTCGGGTCTCCCGCCCCGGAGTTCGTGACTGATGTCTTCAGCAGTCTAGCGGGGGATGTGGGGGCTGACCGGATGCACAATCAACAAACGCCGGGTGCTCCAAAACACAGAAACGACCGCCCTTTCCAGTGGGCGGCCGTTCGTGTCGTCAGGATGACGTGCAGATTCAGCGGCGGCGACGCATCGCGGCGATGCCGGCAAGACTGAACATGACAGCACCTGCGGGCGCCGGCACGGGCACATCAAAGACCAGGTTATCCATGGACAGGCCGAACTCATCGGTGATGTGAACCAGTTCGAGTCGAGTGACATCGGTGAACTGGGTCAGGTCGGTCGGAATCGGATCGCTGAAGTCACCGTTTCCGAAGACATCCAGCATGTCGGTACCGCCGCTGTGCGTGATGAGCAGGTTCGCGATCATGCCTGAGTCGTTGTCGGACAGGATGTCGAGGCTGAAGTTCTGGACGGGCACCGCGAAGTCCACGTAGATGTCCGAGTCATACGAACTTGCAGTGGTCGACTCGGCGGCGGTGAGGACGTTGGGGTTGCTGCCACCCACAACACCGGCGCCGGAGAAGATCAGCAGGACGTGCCCGGACTCGGTGCTGAAGGTCGCGTGCGGCGAGAACATGCCGTCGGTCTGAACCGGCGGAATACCACCCGCCTGATCGTCAAAGTCGATGGTTACGGTCTCGTACAACGTGCTGGCGCCGGCAACACTTGAGAGTGTGAGCGCGGTGACAGCGACTGCGAAAACTGATTTCGTCATGATTCGGATCTCCCTGTATGTGCGCCCGCGCACCAACAAAGGCACGGGGGCTGACTCCGGAAAGCACGTTACATTCCGGCGCTCGCTGGTGCAACCGGTCTCCCCCCTTGAACTCGGGAATCGTGAGAGACCCTCTCTGCGCGCGAAAGCGGCGACCGCCTGACGACGGTCGCCGCTTCAAACATCGGGATGTCGTGGCCGAATCAGTCGATCACGGCACAGTAGGTGCCCCAGGCCTCAAGGAGTGTCTCGAGGTCGGCGAAGTCCACCCAGCCGTCGCCGGTGGTATCGCCCTCCGTGAACTCGTAGGGACGGCCACCCCAGTTCTCAAGGAGGATGTTGAGATCCTCGAAGTTGACGGCGTCGTCGTGATTCACATCCGCAGGACAGTACGGATCCGCCTGTATGACGATGTCGTCGATGTAGAGCGTCTCGTCAGCGCCGAACGGGATGTAGATGTTGTAGAAGTCAACAGCGGACATGACGTTCCGGAAGGGCGGCACGCTGGCGGCGGTGCGCTCCCAGCCATTGGCGATCGCGACCGCGTCGCTCCAGTTCGGGTCGAAGTTGACTTCGCAGCGCTGCCAGGCACCGGACGAACCGAGCATGCCGAAGTCGTACCTCCACGCACCGGGGTGCATGCTGGTCGATTTGATGTGCAACTGGATGCTCGCCAGCGTCTGCGAGCCGGTGTAGATCAGGAAGTGCGTTCCGGTCACGGCAGACTGCACGTAGTTGCCGAGGAAGGCAGGATTGGACTGGGTCTTGAGTCCGAGTTCGGTGAACGGCGCGGCCGTTTCATCCTGAACGATTGACATGTAGCCCCAGCCGTAAGAGGTCTCATGGTGAGACGCGAGCGTGTAGGCAGTGCCCGAAGTGAAGCCCTCGGATTGGGTGTTGAAGCGTGCGGCGTGCGGGTAGGCCCCGAGAACGGTTGAAGAAGCGGCGGTCGTTGCGAGAGCAAGGGTGAAGATGTTCATCGGTCGTTTCCTGTTTCGTGAGGGTGATGGTGTCGCGGTCTCACCCAATGGCGAAGATCCCTCGGCAGGAGTGCCACGAAACGGAAAGAAACTTCAGAATGTCCTCAGGGGCTCACATGGGCCGGTACTTGTCGATGATCGATTTCATGCGGTCGGGGCTGGGGATGTTCCGCATCTGGATCTCGATGCCATCCTGCCCTGAACTCGATATGCCGACATGTCCAACACGCATGACCCGGTTCACGAAGGACTGGTCGATCTGGATGTTGCGCACGTGGTCGTGCATCACTTCGCTGGTGGCCCGGGTCAGCAGCCCGCGGCGTTCGATCGTGCGCTTGTTGGTCACCTTGAGCATCACGCCCATGGTCGCGACCAGCCACCACAGTGCGAGGGGAACCCATGCGATCAGCGCGCCGACCAGGAAACCCCAGCCAGACGGCCCCCACTCCATGCCGATGGCAAACTTCATCACGCCGAAGACGAGGATCGGCAGTGCGACCATGCCGAGCGAACGAACGGGAAACGCTCGCCAGATTGAAGGGCGCACGAGCATGACCGTCTGTTCCGGCCCGTCGTCGGGAGGAAGTCCCGCTGCCGCCGCGCGATCATCGGCTGCGGCCGGGGTCGAGTCCGGAGCCGGCTCCCGGGATGCCTCGGGCACACGATTCACATCGCCGCAGTAAGGACAGTCCACCTTCTCACCGGATCGGGCATCGTCGAACGACAGTTCGCGTTCACAGCGGTCACATTCAAAGCGAATCATTGCAGTACCTCCGGGCCATCGCGTCTCTGAACCAGCATAGAGCGCACCCGCGGAACACGCATGTCCATCCGCGCGGATGACCGGACACGTCACCGGCCGCGGCAGAGCGATACACTGACATTCATGCCCCCTGACCTGATGCTCGCCATCGAGACGTCCAACCCGCGTCATCTCTCATCGGACAGTCTTGTCGGCGTGGCGATCGCGGGTCCCGATGGTCAGATCCACGGCGTTCGAGAACTGGCACCGCGCTCCCGGCACGACGATGCGCTGCTCCCGGCGATTCACGATCTGTGCGCCGACGTCGGTGTCGAGGGGCGCGATCTCGGCTGCATCGCAGTCTCCATCGGACCGGGCGGATACACATCGATCCGCATCGCGTCGACCACGGCGAAGCTGATGGCCGAGGCCTCGGGCGCGACGTGTATCGGCGTGCCGACGGCGAGCGCAGCGTTGGTGTTGCTTCCCGAGTTGGCCAGAAGCCGACCCGTGACCGTCTGTCTCGCGTGGAAGCGTGACGATGTCTGGTGTGCTGAATTCGGTGCGGACTGGGCTGGGGAACGGGTCACCGCGGGAATCGTCCCGCTTGATGAACTCGCCCCTCCGGCGGGAGGTGTCCTGGTGGGTGACGAGCAGTTCCAAGCCATGATGCAGGATCGCGGGACCATTCGCGGCGACCAGATGCATCCACTTCGGCTGCACCCGGCGGGAGTCGTTCATGCATCTGAGTGGTACGAACCGGTGGAGCCGGAGCGATTGCTCCCGCTCTATCCGAGGGAGCCTGAAGCCGTCAGCAAGTGGGCCGCTCTGAAAGCCAGGGAGAACCGGTCCTGACCGTCATCGCCTCACGCCGGTCGACGTGGGCTGTGCGGCCGGTGCGCCTGTGCCGAAGGGCGGCGCATCGACCAGGATCGCCTTCGAGATGACCGGAGGCTCGATGGGCCGGTCGAAGGGCGAGTCGGGGTCGGACGGATCTGCGAGATCGACAGCGACAGCGGCCATCGCCTCGATGACCTCGCCACCTTCGACGATTTCCGCAAACGAGGCGAACTGCCCATCGAGGGGCGCGCAGGCTTCCCGACTCAGGCAGATGAAGAACTGAGATCCCCCGCTGTTCGGATCGTTCATCTGGCGGGCGAGCGAAAGCACACCGAAGGTATGCGGCAGCGAACTCTGCTCAAAGTCGATGCGAAACCCGGGCCCGCCGAACCCTTCGCTGGTCGGGTCGCCAGCCTGAATGATGAATGGACGTCCGCGTCCGTCGTCATTGACGACGCGATGAATGTCGATCTGGGTGAAGAAGCCGGACTCCACGAGGTGGCGGAAGTGATACGAGGTGTACGGTGCGACATCAGGCCGCAGCCGCGCCTGGAACGCTCCGAAACTGGTCTCGAAGCGGATGTGCTGATCCACGTAGGTGCGCAGACCGGCATGGACGCGACGAGCGGGCTCTTCCGTGTGCACGGTCTGCGACAGGCGATCCAACTGGAAGGGTGACATGCTGAGCAGTTGAAGGAGACCCGCACGATCCTTGCTTCGAACCGCCGTCTCGAGCCGGTGGCTCAATAATGACGTCGCCACATCCGGCGTGATGAGCGGCTGAATCACCACAGGCGGGCCGACACTCTCGCCATTGACCGTGAGTTGAGCAAAGAGGAGTTCGGGTTCACGGGCGGTCCAGAGGATCGGGAAGATCGCAGCAAGATCAACGCGCCCCTCCGTCACGGATTCGCGTGCGACGATGCGTGAGGACAGGCCATCCTGCGACTCGTCGTCTGGAGTGGCCGCGCCGGTGCGAGCATAGAGGATGATCTCAGGGCGGACGTCTTCACCTTCGAGGGCGGTGGGTGTTTCGACCTGCATGGGTACCGGTCGATTGACCTGGTAGTACAGTCGCTCGGGTGTGATCTGTGCGTTGGCGGGGGCAGCGAGAAGTGCGAGTGCAGCGGCGAGCCAGGCGACAACGTGGGATGCATATTCCGGACGCACGACGACTCCTGAGCGTAGTGAGCGGTTCAATGGCGCAAGGATACACGCTCAGACGCGTGAGATGCGATCGGGTTCGTGGAGGTGATGGTGCGGCGTATCGCTCGATCAGGGTTTCGGCAGCGCGACGCGGCGTCCGGACTCGGTATCGAGGATCTTCCACGCGTTGATGACACCGGCCCGTGCTTCACCCTCCTGACCGGGGGCGAGGGCCCCGGTGTGGGAGTCGGGCAGGCTCAGGTAGAGTTCCCGGGTGACGTCTTCGTACCAGGGCATGCTCAGATCGGCCTTGAGGGTGTTATTGCCATCGATGTGGTTGTAGTCGAGCTTGGTGCGCATGCCATCCGCGAGGAGAGACGTGCCGGGATCCAGCTCCGTCATGAACGGCAGATCGAGAATGCGGAACTGGTAGTTGATGACGATATCGCCCGGTGCGTTGATCCAGTTATCGGCGTAGCGGTCATAGGGATGCGCACCGTGATGGCTGGGGCAGTAGAACACTTCCGGGGTATCGAGATAGTCGAGCACGAAGAGATGACCGACGCCGTCCCACGTGGCACGGGTGACGGAACGGTCGAGGTCGAGGTGCTTCCGCACGAAGATGGTGTCATGCGGATCGGATGGGACGGCGCCTTCCCGGAAGATGCTGGGCGGCAGTCGATCGCCGTAGTCGTCGGCATACATCTGAACACCGAGGCCAATCTGGCGAAGATTGCTGGCACAGCGGAACCGTCTCGCGGTTTCGTACGCACCTGTGAGGACCGGGAGCATCATCGTCACGAGAATGGTCATGACAGACAGCGACACGAGCAGGTCGATGAGCGTGAAGCCCGACCGATTCCGGTCCGCTTTCAGACTGTGGCGCGCTGCGGTGCTCACACCGCCGAGAGTTGCCCCGGAGGTCGTGCGCCGGAAGATGGTCCGATCTTCAGGCATAGCGTTGGCTTACCTCCCACGTGTATCACACGAGATTCATCAGGGATCATAACCGAGTCAGGCCCGTACCGCTACGAAAACCTTGCAAACCAATTCCCCACAATACCCTCAGAAACCCGAAAATCGAACTCCACTCGGGCAAAAGCAGGAATCCCTGACAGACCCATTGCGTATAATCGTCCAGTTGTATGTGTCCATGTTCCTGAAGGCGGCATTTCTGGTGAGCCGACCCTCCGCTGAAACTGACCTTGATCTCATGCAGCGAGTCGCTGCAGACGATCAGGGTGCGATTGAAGAGCTCTACGAGCGATTTGGCTCCCTGGTGTACCGGATGGCTTATCAGGCCATGCCGACCCGGGCCGAAGCAGAGGATGTTGTTCAGGAAGTGTTCGTGAGGTTATGGCGGACTGCGGGTCGGTACGACCCGAAGCGTGCCGCCCTGGTGACCTGGGTGATGCTGATCTCCCGTCGCCACATGGTGGATCGCCTGCGGCGATTCCGCTCCCGGATCAAGGCGGGAGCGCTGGAAGATGATTGGTCGGCAGCGGCTGACACCCAGTCGCCTCAGACGGCGCTTGAGTTTGACGAGAGGTTCGTGACGATCATGGATCGCATCGAGAAACTGCCTGAGCTTCAGAAGACCGTGGTCAAGAGGGCGTACCTCAACGGCCAGACGTTGAAGCAGATCGGGATCGAACTTGGCGTACCGCTGGGGACCATCAAGTCTGCGCTGAGTCGCGCACTGGTCCGGCTTCGAGAGAGGGCTGTCGGGGAGGAGTTGTCATGATGTCAACACGTGAACTGTATGAAATGGCGACGCTGGATGTTCTCGGCCTGCTCGATGATGATGAGCGGGCGGAATTCGAGGCGGCCTTCAGGGCGGCAAGTCCCGAAGTGCAGGCCCGCGTCCGGCGCGAACAACGGCGTCAGGCCGATATCGAGCGGCTGCTGCCGCAGGTGGAGCCACCGGCCGGACTCAAGGCACGCGTCCTGTCCGCCGTGCGAGAGGCGATCACTTCCATGAGCGAGCCGGTGGGCCAGATCGGTCCCGCCGCCCCCACGTCCTGGTTCAACTCCGTCACGGTCTGGCGGGCGGCCTGTATCGGCTTCGCGACCGCGAGTGTGATCCTGGCGGGCTTCTTCTACGTGACCGCATCGCAGCTGCGCGACATCGATATCACGAACACCAACACCGCTGCGATCAAGGCCTTCTCGGATGAATATGGCCCGAGATTCCACAACATCATGGCCTCGGCCAAGACGCAGCGTGTCAGCTTCACTCCCCCGAAGCCCATGTCCGGCAAGTTGACGGCCACCCTGTACGTCGACCCCGAAACCCGCGAGGCCTTCCTTCTCGGCGACCACCTGCCCTTCGCCAGCGGCAACTACCAGTTGTCCGTCCGCACGGGCGAAGGTTCGGAAGTCCGGACGAAGCGCCTCACCGAGTTCTCCGGCAATGGCGGGCCCGTGTACTGCCACATCGAGGAACTCGACATGGATGACATCGGGAATCTGGCGATCGAGGATCCGGGTCGCCCGGGCGAACCGATCCTCCATGTCAGTCAGAATCTGTAAGAGTTCGGCATCCGGCAACAAAGTTGAATGACGCCGTCGACCGTGGTCGGCGGTGTTGTTGTTTCCGGGGGAAGCGGGGTCTGTCGATCAGTGACGAGGAAGCCGTCCGCTTCTTCCATCGAAGCCCGTCTTTCGGTTCACCCACCACTCCGCCACCCCCCCGAAAGCCTTCGCGCAGAATAACCCGAAGGGTGTTTGGCCCTGCGGGTTCGGCGTGGACGTCAAGTTTCGTGCGCGATCGGCCCTCAGGACGCCGCGGCGATGACCTCCGCTGATTCACACCCCAGACGGGCGTCCTTGATCGTGCGGCAGGCCTGCATCAGGTGCAGGCGGCTGCGGACGCCTGCCTCGCGGAAGAGGCGTTTGAGGTGGGCCCGGACACTGTGGTAGGTCAGGCCGGTCTGCTCGGCGATCTGGTCATCGTCGTATCCCTCGAGGACGTGATCGAGGACGCGGCGAGCGTGGGGTTTGAGGTTCTGCATCCAGTCCGGCTCACGCACCCATGCCTGGGCCCAGGCCTGGGCCATGAAGGGTGCGATGGCGGAGCATCGGGCCATCAGTTCCGGTGCGAGCGGTGCTTCGGAGCCAACGGTGTTGATCCCGATCAGGAGTTCGGCGCCATCCGCGCGGCGGTACAGGCCGAGGGCCTGATCACCGAGGCCCATGGGCTTCTGGAAGTCCTGATACAGGCGGCTGCTGGTGAAGGCGTCATCGTCGATCAGGTCATGCCGCTGGTACATCACGCCCCTCGGGCGGGCTGCGAGTTCGAGGGCGAGGACTCGTTCCTCAACTGCCCATTGGGATTGCTGGAGAAACCGCTGACTCTCGTCGTGCGTCCACGGACCGATGACGCACGCTGCACGAGCCGGATGCTCGATGCCCGCCTCATAGACGGCAGCCCCGATCACGTCGGCATTCATGGTTTCCGCGGCCGTCTCGACGAGTCGGCGGAGGATGAACTGATTCCGAAGCATGGGAACGGTGCTGATCTGTCCAAAGCGAAAGATCGCATCGCGAAGATCGAAATCCTGCGGATTCATATCGGCGGACTCCTCTGACATGGCGGGTCCAGCCCGGGGCAATCGCACCTCATGTTGCCCCTGAGCCGGAGCGGCTCTCTCCTGATCCAGGGCAATGCCGGACGGACACGAGTCCGGCTGCTTCCTGGAGCTCAAACGCCGAGGCCACCGGGATGATGACCTGGGCTGTCTCTCTCTTCTCCCACCTGAATCCTGAGCAACCGCTTATGAAGGTGACCTCCAGATCACCCTCGAGGGCCGTTCGCAGGCAGCTTGCGACATCCTTCCGATTGACGCCGTCGGACCTCAGCGTCACCGGTTCTCAGCCGGCCAGAGGCTCTGCTTCAGAAGGCAGGTGGATCTCTCCACGCCACACCATTCGCATTGCGGAATGGCACGGTTGCTGCCTTTTGGCCATACTTGACAAAATTCGGGACGTTGGGCGGCTGGAATTCCGTACACAATCCAAATGCGATTGATCCGGTCGCGTGTCTCAGCCGCGATTCCAGGTGGAGGCTCCATAGACGGCGGCCTCACCGAGGTCCTCCGCGATGCGGAGAAGCTGGTTGTACTTGGCGTTGCGGTCCGAGCGACATGGGGCGCCGGTCTTGATCTGGCCGCAGTTGGTCGCGACTGCGATGTCGGCGATTGCAGCGTCCTCCGTCTCACCGGAGCGATGGGAGAGGACGGCGGCGTACTGGTTTCGCATGGCGAGATTGACGGTTTCGAAGGTCTCGCTGAGGGTTCCGATCTGGTTCACCTTGACGAGGACCGCGTTGGCGCAGCCTTCATCGAGTCCGCGTTGGAGGAAAGTGCGATTGGTGACGAAGAGGTCATCGCCGACGAGTTGGACCTTGTCGCCGAGTCGCTCGGTGATGAGTCGCCAGCCTTCCCAGTCGTTCTCGGCGAGGCCATCTTCGATGGAGCGGATGGGATAGCGGCTGCACCAATCGGCCCAGAGGTCGACGAGTTGGCTGGAGGGGATGATTTCCTTGCTGGAACTGAAGAAGCAATAGCCCTCCTTGCCTGCCTTCTGCGCCTCGTTCCAGAGTTCGGAGGTTGCGGGGTCGAGCGCCACGAAGATCTGATCGCCCCAGGAGTAGCCGGCCCGTTCCACAGCTTCCTCGATGACGCGCAGGGCGTCCTCGTTGTCCTCGAGGTTGGGGGCGAAGCCGCCCTCGTCGCCGACTGCGGTCGACATCCCGCGATCGTGCAGGACGTCCTTGAGGGTGTGGTAGATCTCGACGCCCGCCCGAAGCCCCTCATGGAAGGAGTCGAACCCCCACGGCTGAATCATGAATTCCTGGAAGTCGACGGTGTTGTCCGCGTGCTTGCCACCGTTGAGGATGTTGAGCATGGGGACGGGGAGCGTCCGGGCCGCGGTTCCCCCGAGGTACCGGAAGAGGGGAAGGCCGAGTCCCTCGGCGGCGGCCTGCGCGACGGCCATGGAGACGCCGAGGATGGCGTTGGCTCCGAAGTTGGACTTGTTGGGCGTCCCGTCCAGTTCGATCATGAGGCGATCGATGCCTTCCTGGTCGCGGGCGTCCATGCCTTCCAGTTCGGGGGCGATCACATCAACCACGTTTCGGACCGCCTTGAGGACCGACTTGCCTCGGTAGAAGGCCTTGTCGCCGTCACGAAGTTCAACGGCTTCGTTCTCGCCGGTGGATGCTCCGGAGGGCACGGCTGCCCGTCCAATGACGCCACCGGTCAGGAGGACCTCGACCTCGACCGTGGGGTTGCCCCGGGAGTCGAGGATCTGGCGTGCGTGAACGGTGTCGATATCGAAGGCCATGGCTCTCTCCGTCGCGGGTACTGAGGTCGATGCGAGCGCATCTGAGGGGCAGACATGATACTGAGTCTGAAGGATTGCGAGGGTAGGACAGAGGGGCGATGTGATGTCTCGCGGCGGAAAACGCCGTACACTGCTTTCGGAGATCGCACCGAGGATGGAGCAAGGTCTTGACCGCATCTGAGCAGCAACAGTTTGAGCAGCGCATCGCGGCCTTGAAGCAGCGCCTGGTTGAGCAGGGTCACCTGGTCCGACGGGTGATCGAAGCCGCGGTGGAAGCGGTCTTCGAGCGAGATGTGGAAAAGGCACGGCGGGTGATCGAGCACGACGAGACGATCGACAGCGTCGACATCGAGATCGAGCGTGACGCGGTTGGTGTCCTGAGTGATGCGATGGCAACCGGGGCTCACCTGCCCCCGCGCGATGTCCGCCTGATCCTGACGATCGTGAAGGTGAACAACGAGTTTGAGCGGATCGCGGACCTGTCGGTTGACATCGCCAACCGGATCGACTCGCTGATCGCGTTCCCTGACACACCTCCGCCGAAAGTCCGAGTCATCGCCAACAGTGTGATCGGCATCATGCAGACCACCAACTCCGCCTTTGCGCACAACGACGTCGATGCGGCTCGCCTCGTACTTGCGAGCGACGATGCCACGGAGGCCTTCAAGGAAGCGATCCTGAAGGATGTCGCGACGCAACTGGCCGGCGGCGAGTTGACGGTCGAGTTCGCGTTGGCCCTGCGGACGATTGCGTTCAGCCTGGGACGCATGGCGGACCACTGTACGAACGTTGCAGAGCAGGTGATCTACTCGGAGACGGGCAAGATCGTCCGTCACACCGACCACTGGACCGAACCCGAGGACCCGCCGGAGTATCGCTCGGGCGCTGAGTCCTGAATCCCTTGAGGGAGGCGGCATGTCCGCGAAGACTGAAGCGCGTTGTGAAGAAGTCCGTGAGCGCCTGAAAGCGATCGGACAGGATCATGTCCTGCAGTTCTGCGACGACCTTGATGAGGTCGCGCGCGAGTACCTGCTCGACCAGGTCGAGGCGATTGACCTCGACGCGCTCCCGGCACTCATCGACCGGTATGTGCGCGACTCCGGAGCCTTCGGACATCAGGGTGCCATCGAGCCGGCCCCCTACTACTCGACGCCCACACGTGCAGACGCGGACTGGGATGTGGCTGCATACCGGGCTGCGGGTGAGGAACTGATTCGCGCCAATCGGATCGCGGCTTTCACGGTCGCAGGCGGTCAGGGCACGCGGCTCGGATTCGACGGGCCGAAGGGAACTTATCCCGCGGGCGCGGTGACAGGCAAACCGTTGTTCCAGTGCCTTGCGGAGTGGATCCGGGCAAGCCGCGAGCGGTATGCGGCTTCGATCCCGTGGTACATCATGACGAGCCCGCTGAATCACGAAGCGACGCTCGCGTTCTTTGAGGAGAACGCGTACTTCGGCCTGCCGGAAGCGGACGTGATGCTGTTTCAGCAGGGCGTGATGCCATCACTGTCACTGCCGGACGGCAAGCTTCTCCTTGCCGATCATGGTTGTCTGGCGACGAATCCTGACGGTCATGGCGGCTCGCTGCGTGCATTGCACACGAGTGGTGCGCTGCGTGACATGCGCGACCGAGGGGTTGCGCATGTGAGCTACGTGCAGGTCGACAATCCGCTCGCGCGGGTGATCGATCCGATCTTCATCGGACTGCATGCATCGGCACCGGATTCCTCGGGCGAGATGTCGTCCAAGATGGTTGCCAAGGCCAGCGCGAGCGAGAAGGTGGGCGTCTTCTGCCGCGTGGACGGGCGCACCCAGGTGATCGAGTACTCGGACATGCCGGAGGAACTGGCATGTGCGACCGATGACACGGGGCGCCTTCGTTTCAATGCCGGGTCGATCGCGCTGCATCTGATCGGTGTCGATTTCATTGAGTCGTTGATGTCCGGCGGACGACTCACACTGCCCTTCCATCGTGCGGTCAAGAAGGTGCCCCACGTCGATCTGAGTTCGGGTGCGCTTGTCCAGCCGGAAGAGCCGAATGCGGTGAAGCTTGAAATGTTCGTCTTCGATGCGTTACCGAAGGCGAAGTCCTCGATCGTCTACGAGGTGGATCGCATCGAGGAGTTTGCACCCATCAAGAACGCCTCCGGGACCGATTCCCCGGCATCGTGCCATAGGATTCAGACAGCCCGTGCGGCCCGATGGCTGGAAGTGAAGGGACTGGAACTGCCGCGAGGCCCCGAGGGTGACGCGGACTGCGTGCTGGAGTTGAGTCCATTGACGGCGATGTGGCCCGAGGACCTGGACCGGCTGTCTCTGCCGACGCGCGTCGACCGTGGTTCACGACTGGCACTGTGACACGGAGCGCTGACAAGCGGACTTCACTCTTCGTCAAAGCCGCTGTCAACGAGTTCGCGCAGTCGGGCGGCGGCGTCTTCGGCATCGGGTCCGACGACCCTGATTTCAAGTTCGGAGCCCTGGGTCGCCGCGAGCATCATCATCTGCATGATGGATTTTCCGTCGACGACTTCGGGGTTCTCTTCGCCGAGTCTCTTGACGGTGATTTCTGATTCGAAGGTTGCTGCGAGGTCAACGAACGTCATCGCGGGCCGGGCATGGAGCCCGAGCCTGTTCCTGATGGTGACGGTCTCAACAACTTCCTGGCTCAACGAACCTCCTCCGTGCTCCGGCGAGTTCCCGAGGGTGGCCTCGGGTGTCAGTCGACATGGATCAGCCTGCGAAGGCCTGGCTGTCGGCATCCTCAAGCAGAGACTGGACCTCTTCGGCGGATGATGCCTGGCGGAGGAAGCTGCGGAACTTCGGCTGGCTGATGTTCTTGAAGATGATTTCCATCGCCTTGAGGTGTTCATCCTGGCCCTCTTCCGGGCTCAGCAGCAGGAAGATGGAATAGACCGGTTCACGATCCAGCGCATTGAAGTCGATGCCGTCCTCGCTGACTCCAACGGCAGCGACCATGGCCCCGACCACGCCGATACGGACATGAGGCAGAGCCACGCCCTTGCCGAAGCCGGTCGTCCCTTTCTCTTCGCGCGCGATGATCGCGTCGATGAGTTGCTGCCGCAGGTCGGACGACACGGCGCCCTCACTGATCAGGCAGTCAATGAGCTCGGTGATGGCCTCATCCCTGCTGGTGGCATTGAGCCTCGGGACGATGGCACCCTTTGCGACGATTTCTGTGAGCTTCATAGCGTCTCCAGAGTCCCCCATTCAACGCTTGGTGTTCTTGAGCTTCTCTTTGAAGTCGGTGAGCTGGCGGCTCATCTTGTCAATCACGGCGTCGATGCAGTGGTAGACGTCGTGACCGTGCGACCGCGCCACGAAGGTGTCGTGCTTCTCGACTTCAACCCGGATTTCGACATCGAACTCCTCGTGCCGGGGCTTCTCAAGCACGACGTCGATTTCCTGGACGCCGTCGTAGTACCTCGGAAGTTTGGCCGCTTTCTGCTCGACGTACTCTCTCACCGCGGGCGTCAGCTCGAGGTGCTTTCCACTCACTTCAATGCGCATGTTCTCGCTGTCCTTTCAAACTGCTCAACAACCGGCCATGTTCAGGCCCTGTCCCCCTCGTTCCTGCTCTCTTTCCGCTCCATCATCGCCTCCCCGCCGCGGTCTGCCAAGTCTGCCGCCGCCGCTCCCCCATTCCCATCACTCTGGCCGGTCAACGGTCGGGGTTCGCGGCCGGCGGTGATGGCCTGCGCCGGCGGAATCAGGACCCCACCGCTGATGACGAACTTCAGTGCCTCGTCGAGGGAAATGGGCAGTTCGACGACATCGGCCCTCGGCACGGTGATGGTGTATCCGGTGAATGGCGTCGGGCTGGAAGGAATGAAGACGGTGACACATTCCACCGCGGCGATCCGCTCGATGGCGCGCATGGTGGAACCGGTCAGGAGGCCGACGGTCCAGATCCCTTTACGGGGGTACTCGACCAGGACCACCCGATCGGCATCGAGTTTGCGATTGCCGTCACCGAGCAGGAAGTCGACGATCTGTTTGACGCTCGGGTAGACCTGCTTGATGACCGGCACGCGCGTGATCAGGCGTTCCGCCCTGACATAGAGCCGCCGCCCGAGGTAGTTACCCACAAAAACGCCGGCGAGGTAGACGAGGACCACCGCGATCACAACACCGATCGCCTCGAGCCAGATGTGGGTCTCCCAGTACTGGCGGAAGTCACTTCGCCGGATCACCCGAACGACTTCCTCATCCTCCAGCGATCGGGTGCGCGGATTGGCCGCGCGGTGGTCTGCCAGTTCTTCCGCATCCACCTTGTACCACTCGGGCCGCCACTGATCGCCGGGGTCGATCCGGTCGTAGGCCAGGAGCACACCCTGTCGAACCAGATTGTTGATCGGATTGGCGACGTTCTGCTGAAGGAAGCGGTACGCCCAGAAGAGCAGCGCCAGTGTCAGGATCGAGGGCAGAACGATGCCGAGACCCCGGAGGAAGAACGTACGAAAATCGGCAATGAAGGACTTCTTTTCGGCCATGGGACCCGTTCAGATGGTCGCGATTGCGGTCGGGAGACGCGGAGAGTGTATCGCGGCGTGTCAGCCCCGACACGGAAGTGTCCGAACTTCATTCAATGGTTCCGATCCGTCAGGGGAAGCTTTCGTCGTCGCCCTCCACGAGCCGGACTGGAATCTCCATCGTCTTTCGGATCCGACGAACCGTGACGACCACCTCGTCACCGACATCGTACTCGCCGAGGACTCGGTAAATGTCATCGAGAGTCCGAACGGTCTGCCCGTCGATCGCGGTGATGACGTCGCGCTGGCGGAGCCGTTCGGAACTGCCGGGTGCGCCGCCGCGGCCAGTCCCGGCGACGATCTGGGCGATGACCGGCCCATCCCCGGTTCCGGCTCCGAGTTTGAGGCCGATTCCGGCGGCTCCGGGTCGCCCAACTTCACCAACGGCTGGAAGATCGCGCACCCACTGCCTGAATTCGCGCTGAATCTCCCGGGCCGGAAGTTCGAAAGTCTGTTCCATGGCACTGAGTCCGGTGGGATCCTCATCGAATCCGCCCACGTACGCGCGATACCACGGCACGAGAAGGCCACGGTGTTCGAGGAAGAGGAAGATCGCACGGGAGTAGGCGTAGTTCGCGCTGGGGCGCAGGTCCATGTAGCGCTTGTCGGGCATGGCAAAGAAGGACTTCCAGGGGTGGAGTCGGCCGGTGCGTTCGATGCGTTTGACGATGTTGGTCCGCCAACTCGGGGTGAAGGTCCAGTCACCGGGCACACCCTCGACATCCTCGAAGAGCGCGGCCATGCCTTCCTGGATCCAGAGGGGATGACGTTGACCGATCCGATCCATGTGTCGCCAGTGCAGGACGTGGAAGAACTCGTGCCGCAGGCTCGGCCCGATGTCCTGTGATACCAGCCGCTTGCTATCGCGGTCGTAGAAGCCACCGACGTGAACGGCAGGTACAAGGCGGATGAAGTCGGACCGGGTCGGGAGAACGACCTTGACCCACGGGTCCTCGCGCGAGTCATCCTGTTCCTCGAGGGGTGCGAAGACCTGATGCCGGCTCACCCACTCGGCGACTCCGTCGATCTGGGCCCGCGCATCGATGTGCGTGGGGTGGTCAAAGGCCGATGCATAATTCAGACGGAGGGCTTCGTCGACCTCGTGGACATAGCCCTTGTCAAACTGCGCCTTCAGTATCCGCCGGTCAGCCTCCGCACGGGCGTCGAGGATCCTGTTCCACCCCCTGATGATGGTGCGGTAGCGTTCATCGTCGTGAAGCGGTTCGAGTTGCGGATCACGGGACATGTGAAAGAGATCGACGAACCCCCAGGTGAGCGCATCAAGCAGACGCTCCGCTCCGTCATCCACTTCGCCAAGCATGGCGTGGGCGCAGGCCATGTTGTAGAGCACGAAGGGATCCTTGCGTTGATCGCCGTCCAGATCGGCATATGCGTCCAGCGCGCCCTGAAAGTCGTCCTTCGCGAACGCTGCTTCCGCGCGCGCGCGGACTTCATCGGGGTCGGCAGCCGACGCAACCAGCACCGGGAGGCAGAACAGGAGCACGAGGTATCGCAGATACGTCACGATCCGTTCTCCCGACTGCACCCGGATGTGATTCGGTCGAGGACGATCGCAATGGCTTCCGGGTAAACCGCGCACTCGAGTTCGAAGACCCGGGCCGCCAGCGTTTCCGGCGTGTCGTCGGTGGCGACCTGGCAGCGCGCCTGGAGGATGATCTCCCCGGTGTCGTACTCCGCGTCACAATAATGCACGGTGCACCCGCTCTCAGTCGCGCCGGTCTCGATGACAGCGCGATGGACGCGATCGCCGTACATGCCGTGACCGCCGAAGTCTGGGAGCAGCGCGGGGTGGATGTTGACCACACGATCCTCGTAGCCGTGCGGAACATGGACCTTCGAGAGGTATCCGGCGAGGACGACCAGATCGATGCTCCGCGAAGTCAGCATGTCGCTGAGAGTGGATTCGTCGATCTCGCCGCGGATCACCTGCGTCGGCAGGCCGGCATGGCGTGCCTTGTCGATGCCGCGGCACTCTCGACTTCCGACGACCATCGCCACCTCGGCATGGAGTTGCCCCCTTTTGATTGCCGCGAGGAGGTTGTCGAGCGTGCGCCCCCCGCCGGAGAGCAGCACGGCGAGTCGAGGCGGGCGTTCGGATGGCGGGTGAGAGTTCATATCCGGCTGTTCCCGTGGCTGCGATGCACAGGAAAGCCTACTCTGGTGGATTGATCAGGACCACCGGCGAAAGGAGGGGCATGGAGACTTCGACAGACATTCCGCAGCGACCGGAGTGGAACGACCTCAGGGAGCTTCCGTTCGACGAGCTCATTGATCGCTACCGGTCGGGGACCTCCCGGCTGGATGCCGCCGTCCTTCAGTTGTCAGACGAGCAGGCGGACCAGTGCTTTCTTCCCGACACGGGTGCCGGCCGCTGGTCATGTCGGATGTTGCTCGGTCACCTGGCGGACGCGGAAGTGATCTGTACGTTCCGGATGCGGAGGATGGTCGCGGAGCCCGGATGCGAGATGGCCATGTGGGACCAGGATGCCTTCATAGATGCCGGCTTCTACGGCAGCCCGGCGCAGAAGATACCGGGATTCGTCGCGGTGATTCACACACTTCGACTCTGGGGCTCGGAGTGGCTCGCCGGTCTGCCTGAGGGGGCGTGTTCGTCGAGATCACTGCATCGGACGAGAGGGCAGATGAGCCTGCCGGATCTCCTTTCGTTTGCGACCTGGCACCTGGAGCATCACGCCTGGTTCCTTGATCGGAAACTGACCCGTCTGACTGCTGCAGTCCCGCCCGAATAGGCGGCGGACATGCGGGGAGATCAGCGGGCTGTTCCGCTACAATGAGGGGTGCATGCATGCGCTCTTTGACGAACGCCGGTACCTGATCCCGTTCCGCTCGATCCTGCTGCCGCAGATCTTCACGGATACGCTCGTGATCGGTTCCGGCGCGGCGGGCCTGACCGCGGCGATCCAGGCGTCTGCGCATGGTGATGTAATCCTGTTGTCGAAGTCTCAGTTGGAGACTTCCAACACGTCGTGGGCCCAGGGTGGCATCGCGGCCGTCCTGTCCTCGGAGGATTCAGCGGCAGCGCATGTGGAGGATACGCTGGCTGCGGGAGCAGGCCTGTGCGACGTCCCCATGGTGGAGCGCATCATTGGTGCGGGGCCGGAGGCGATCGAGCGCCTGCTTGCCTGGGGCATGCGGGCGGACCGTGATGAAGGGGCATCGCTTGAACTGGCGCGCGAAGGGGGCCATTCGCATCGCCGGATAGTTCACTGTGACGGTGATGCGACGGGACGCGAGATGGCTCGGTGCCTGATTGAGCAGGTGCACCTGCGTGACACGGTGCGGGTCTTCGATCGTTGCTTCGGGCTGGATCTGATCACTCCTTCTCAGTCTGATCGATCCCCATGCATGGGCGCGGTGACCTTCCACCCCGAGTACGGCCTGCAGATGATCTGGGCACGAGCGACGATCCTCGCGTCCGGTGGCGCCGGCATGGTGTGGCGCGAAACCACGAACCCGCAGGTCGCGACAGCGGATGGGATGGCCATGGCGTATCGCGCCGGGGCAACCGTCGCTGATGTCGGGTTCATGCAGTTCCACCCGACGACGCTGTACATCGCCGGCGCGCACCGGGCATTGATTTCGGAAGCCGTGCGGGGTGAAGGCGCGTTGCTGCTGGATGCCAACGGTGATCGCTTCATGGTTGACCGGCATGAGTTGGCGGAACTCGCACCTCGCGACGTCGTGAGTCGATCCATCGTGCAGCAGACCGCCCGACTGGGCACACCGCACGTCTGGCTTGACCCTCGTCCGATTGACGGGTTCGCGCGCCGCTTCCCGGGTATCACGACTTCCCTGAAGCCGTTCGGACTGGATCCCTCACGAGACCTGATCCCGGTGAATCCGGCGGCACACTACGCCATCGGCGGGGTTCGCACGGATGCGACCGGCCGAACTGACGTTCCCGGGTTGTATGCGGTGGGAGAGGTTGCTTCGACAGGACTGCATGGTGCCAATCGACTGGCAAGCAACTCGCTCCTGGAGGCCGTTGTCATGGGGCGTGCTGCCGGCCTCGCGGCGGCCGAAATGCTCTCGGATACTGATGACAACGCCTGGGGTACACGTCCCCGGACCGGCCCGGTCCGCGTGATCTCTGACATCCGGCCCTCGGAGACGGGTGAACTGGACCTGACCGACGTGCGTTCATCGGTGCGTTCGGCGATGTGGCGCAACGTCGGGATCGAACGAACCGGTTCCAAGCTGAGTGATGCGATGAACATGCTGGACATGTGGGGTCGCTACACCCTCGACAAGATCTTCGACGATCCGGAGGGATGGGAGACACAGAACATGCTGCTCGCCGCGATGCTCATCACCCGCTCCGCCTCGTGGCGGCGCGAGACTCGCGGCTGTCACACTCGCCTTGATTTCATGGAACCTTCGTCGGGTGTGCCCGTCCATGATCTGTGGAAGAAGGGGCAGCAGGATCCGGTCGAGGTTGCCGTCCTGGTCCAGACCGAGGCGTAATGAGTTGTTTCAGGATCGGCATTCTGACGTTGGTGTTCCTGGCGGCTTGGTTCGCGGGGTGCGGTACAACTGAGCCGCAGGTGGTGCGTGTGCGCGGCGGATTCCAGAAGATCCCGGGCGCGACTGGTGGGCTGTACCGGGGCGTCGATCAGCCACAATCGAACTGGGTCGAGATGATGGAGGAACTCTCGGAGGAGGATCGCGCCCGGGAGGGCTCGGTGACCGATCCGGTTGCTGCTATGCGCCTGGAGGCAAGTCTTCGGCGCGTGAACGATGACCAGAGCATCACGCTGATCTCGCGTGCCCCACGGCACGTGATCTTCCACCTGCTCCAGACCCTCCGCGCGGGCGAGTACGAACTGCTTGAAGGGCAGGTTCTGAGCGAGCACACCAAGCGTTCGATGATCGAAGCCGGCCGCGATCCAGCGGAGGCGGTTGACTACCTGCGCAGCAACCAGCTTGAGATCGAGGAGTTTCTTGCAGTGATTCCATTCGGCGAGCAGACCCCGGGCATGATCCAGCAGTCGATCGGCCGCAACATGTTTCGTCTCCAGGTGGACCAGGCCCGTCTTCTCGGCCTGAAGTTCGACTCACTGGACGTGATCATCGAGGACCAGTCATACCGGTTGTTGAACGTGCATTGAGGGTGGCATGAGAAAAGCCGCCCCACGCAACGTGAAGCGGCTTCCTCATTGAAAGCGGGCGACCGGACTCGAACCGGCAACATACAGCTTGGAAGGCTGTCACTCTACCATTGAGTTACGCCCGCGCTTCGCAGAAGTGTACCGGGCGGCCCACAGCCGGGCAATGCCTTTCCCCGTCCACGATGCCCCACTAGGATGCCGGTCTCGCATCTCTGATTGAAGGGAATCCGGCATATGAGTACGCCTCTCAGTATGGCCATGGTCGGCGGCGGGCAGGACGCCTTTATCGGGGCGGTGCATCGTATGGCTGTTCGACTCGATGACCAGATCCGGTTCGTCGCCGGGGCGCTCTCATCCACGCCCGAGCGTGCAAAGGTATCCGGAGACGCGCTCGGACTGAGACCCGATCGGAACTACCCGACCTGGCAGGCACTGATCGAGCAGGAAACGAAACGCTCGCCAGAGGAACGTGTCGACCTCATCTCGATTGTCACACCCAATGACAGCCATTACGAGATCGCGCGGGCGTGCGTCGAGGCGGGCTTTCATGTCGTGCTGGACAAGCCGATGGTGCACTCATCGCAACAGGCCGCGGATCTCATTGCTGCCGTTGAGCGTGCGGGTACGGTCTTCGGCGTGACGTACAACTATTCCGGGTACCCGCTGGTTCGCGAGGCTCGGCACCTCGTACAGCAGGGTGAACTGGGCACAATCCGAAAGGTCATCGTTGAGTACAACCAGGGGTGGCTGTCGACGAAACTTGAGGCCAGTGGTCAGAAGCAGGCCGGATGGCGCACCGACCCCGCGCGCTCCGGCCTCGGAGGCGCCATAGGCGACATCGGGTCACACGCTGAACAACTCCTCCGCTTCATCACCGGGCTGGAAATCGATTCCATCTGCGCCGACCTCACGGCCTTCGTGCCCGGCCGAGAACTGGATGATGACGTCGGCATGCTTCTGCGCTTCACGAGCGGCGCGAAGGGGGTCCTCGTTGCATCGCAGGTGTGCACAGGTGAGGAGAACAACCTGCGGATTCGGGCGTGGGGCGAGAAGGGCGGACTCGACTGGAGACAGGAGCAGCCCAACGAACTGATCTTGAGGAAAGCCGACGAACCCATGCGGCATCTGAGGTCCGCGAACCCGTACGGGTCTCCCGCCGCGGCCGCTGCGACCCGCATCCCCGCCGGTCACCCGGAGGCGTTCATCGAGGCCTTCGCGAACATCTACCGGGGCGTTGCGGATGCAATCCGCGCCAGCCGCGGCGAGAATCGCCGCGATCCTGAACTTCCGTTCCCGGATGTCCATGACGGTGCCCGGGGCGTTCAATTCATCGAGAGAGCGGTTGAGAGCGGTCGCTCGGATCGGAAGTGGACGCCGGCCCGTTGGGATCCTGATGCTGAGTGAGATCCCGGCTCGGCCCGGGCCCGATTGACTCTATAATCCGACTCATGCCAGCCACTCGAATTCTCGCAAAGCTCGTCACGACGACAGGTTCCGTCAGCGCCGGCGCCATCCGGACACTCCGGGAGGAAGGTGATGCGGCTGATCCTGCCCTGGCGGTGATCCCGGAACTGCTCCGGCTCGTCGCCGAAACGATCTGTCACCGTCCGAAGGACGACGAGACGGACTGCGCGGATGAGGTCGCGACGTACCTCGCGAAGCTCGTGGAACGGTACGGGACAGCCCGCCGAGCCATCGAGTCGCTGGCGACAGCGCGACGCCGGCATGACGGCGTGTCCACTGAGAAATCCCGCGCGTGGCACCAGGTCATGTGTGTGACCCCGGGAGCAATCGAGCCGACGATGAAGCGGCACGCGACCATGCTCATTCACGTCACGCGCTGGATCACGGGGCATCCCGATCTCGAAACGGAACTGGAACGCTACGTCGACTGGCTCGACGCGCCCCTCGAGGATCTCCCCGAATACGACGTACCGCCCTCGACGATTGAGCCGGATGAACAGGAGGCGGTTGTGCTGCCGGAGTCCACCGGTGAAGAGACGCCCGACATCCATCTTATCCGCGGCTCGTATCTCAACGACAAGCATCCCACCGAGGTGCCGGGTTCGCGCACACTCGATCCGGAGCAGGAGGCGGCGGTTGCGCGCCTCCGCGATACGGAAGATGCGTACGCCAGGACGATTGCGGCCGTCGCTATGCGCGATTTCGTGACCGCGGACCAGTACATGAGTTCGCTTGAGGGCTGCGTCGACCCACATGCCCTGCTCACCCTGCGTGCGGATCGCTACTACATGGATTCAAGGTTCGACGACTCGCTCGGCCTGCTGCGGCAGGCGGCTGCGATCAAGTCCGACATCCCGACGCGCATGAACATGGCGATCTGCCTGCTGCACGCGGAGCGTGGTGCATCGGACGAGAACATCAAGGAAGCGATCGATCTGCTCACCAACATCATCGCCAATGAAGCGGATGCGTTGACCCGGGCACGGGCGCAGGCGGTATTGGGTACTGCGTGGATGCGCAATCCGATCGGAGACCGCGATGAGAACGTGCGTCATGCGATCGAGGCATTCAGCCAGGGACTTCAGCCGCTTCGGCACGAGTACTCCCACTGGTGGGCCGAGACAAACTTCCAACTGGGGCAGGCATGGCTTGAACTGCCCACCGGAGATCGCGCGGAGAACTTTCAGAAAGGCATGTTCTGTTTCCAGGCGGCGCTTGAGGTGTGGACGGAAACGGAGCAACCGCATCGATGGGCCACGCTTCAGAACAACCTCGGGAATGCCTGGGAGCGCTATCCGCGCGGGAATCGGGCACACAATCTCGAACATGCGATCCAGTGCTTCACGCAGGCCACGCGGGTGCATACGCAGAGTGACTTCCCGACCCAGTGGGCCACCCTCCAGAACAATGTCGGCAACGCCTGGATCAAGTTCCCCGAGGGCGACCCGCGGCAGAACATCGAGCGCGGCATTGCATGTCACCAGGCAGCACTCGAAGTGTGGTCACGAGAGGATCGACGGTCGGACTGGGCGGCAACGCAGACCAACCTCGGCAATGCGTGGGCCCTCCTTCCCTCAGACGGAGAAGAGCGGGCGCGGAATCTCCGTCGGTCCATCTCCTGTTACAAGTCGGCACTGGGCGTCAGGACGCGCGCGGCGACACCTATCGCTTGGGCAGCGACGTTGAACAATCTCGGCTCCGCGCTCATGCTGCTCCCCTGCTCGAAACGGGGTGAGACATTCCATGAAGCGATCGAGTGCTTTGAGAATGCCCTTGAAGTTCGAACACGGGGAGCCTTCCCCCTCGACTGGGCGAAGACGCAAGCCAACCTCGGACAGGCATGGGCCAAGCGTCCGGATGGTGACAAGTCGGACAATCTCTCGGAAGCGATTGCGTTCTTCGAGTGTGCGCTGGAAGTCATCAGCAAGCAGTCTCACCCTCACCAGTATCGCCATATCGCGGCGAAACTCGATGAGGCTCGCGAGGACTACGATTTCCTCACGAAGGCCTGAGCGACATACCCATGGCTCATGATCGGTCCATCATCAGAGGCAAGCCGCTGCGTCGCCTTCAGCGCGTCTTCAATCAGCGACGCTTTCACTATCCCCATCGGTGTCTCCTCGTCGTCGGTCAGCCGAAGTCGGGAACGACCTGGTTGACGAGGCTCCTGTGTGAGGTTCCGGGGTATGTGCGCTGGACGCCGCCTTCGATCAAGATTGACTCCCACCACTTCCAACCCGGCGACCTCACGCCCCCACCGGCGGGATACACGGTCATCAAGTGCCATGCGCCCCCGACGGAGGAGAATGTCCGTCTGATTCACGAGTCCGGACACCCGTACGTTCTCTCGATTCGTGATCCGCGTGATCTGACCGTCTCGTGGGCGTATTACGTTGGCCTCCCGGGGCGTGACAAATGGGCGAATCCTGAGGCGGTCGCTCTCGACATCCCACAGCGGATTGACTTCTATATCGAGCGCGTCCTGCCGCGCATGGTCGACTGGGCACAGGGGTGGCGATCGAATCGCAATGCGCAACAGGGCCTCCTGATTCGGTACGAGGACATGCTCGCGGATGCCGAGGGCTGTCTGGCGAACCTGTACCGCCACTGCGGACTCGAACAGGCTCCGGAGTGGGTCAGGAAAACCGTCGAGAGGCATTCCTTCCGCAAACAGACGGGGCGCGACCCGGGACAGGGGGATTCTGCCCAGTTCAATCGCAAGGGCATCGCCGGTGACTGGCGCAATCACTTCACCGATGAGCAGAAGGTCGCCTTCAAGGCTGTGGCTGGCCAGGCACTGATCGGACTCGGCTACGAATCCGGAGTTGACTGGTGAGTCCACGCCGTCAGTACGAACGCCCGGGAGGACGGGTCGATGATCAGTCTCGACAGAGGAAGACCCCGGTCCTTCTTCGCGGCAAGCCCCTGCGCCGGATCCAGCGTGAGATCTACCAGCGGTACTACCGGTATCCGCATCGCAACCTTCTGATCACCGCACTGCCTAAGTCCGGATCAACGTGGCTTGAAAACATGCTGCTCGAGATCCCCGGTCATTTTCGGTGGTTCCCGCGACAGTTCAACCGACAAACTCTTCGAGACCCGGGCTTTCATGAACTCCCGGAGCGTGAGCTGCTGCACCCGCCGCCCGGATACACCGTCACCAAGGTCCACTCCGGTCCGAGCGAGCACAACCAGAATCTGCTTCGAGAGGTGGCTCGACCCTTCGTGATCCTGATCAGGGATCCCCGCGACATCGCCGCGAGTTGGGTGCACTTCGTCCAGATCAGGCCTGAGAATGCCTTTCATGCGGAGACGGAGGGCATGTCGATCGAGGAGCGACTGGGCCACTTTGCCGCAACGCTCCTGGATGGCTTCCTGTCCTGGGCGATCGGGTGGGAGGCTGCCGCACAATCATGTGGCGGCATGCTGGTGCGCTACGAAGACCTGCTCGCGGACACGGAGGGCGTGCTTCGGCGGGTGGTGCGTCACCTGGATCTCTCCCTGCCCGAGAAGTGGATACGTGAGACCGCATCGAAGCACTCATTCAAGGCGACGACCGGTCGAAGCGCGGGTGAAGCGGACAACAGCGCCTTTCAGCGCAAGGGGATCAGCGGGGACTGGATCAACTGTTTCACCGCCGCCAACATCGAGTCGTTCCGCCGAGTGGATGCGGGTCGAATGGAGCGGCTGGGCTATGCATGGCACTCTGCCGAGTAGCCCCAGAACGCGTTGTAGTCACTCATGCGATCGAACACGACCTGCATGTCCCGCTGCAGTTCCGGATCATCGACGCCCTTCCACCTCGCCAGCCGCGAGCCGGTGATCTGCCCGCTGTGGACACCTGCTTCGTCCTGCCTCTGCGGGCTGAGTTCGTTGAACTGGCCCGCGCGGCCTGGTGTGTCGAGGGGGCTTTCGACGAACTCGAGAACGCGTTCGATGGCCTCCGGGTCGGTGCAGAGATCTTCATACCGCACGCGCATGGTGTCGCACCGGGCCGTCATGTCGCGCTGGTGACGAAACTCGTGCATCAGCGCATCGGCGACGGACTCGGGCGTGAATGTCTCATGCGCAATGAGACCGATGCCCTTGGCACGGCGTTCCGACAGTGAAAGGTAGATATCGCGGGGATCGCGCCCGAGGACAACCACGCGCATCTCAGGGAAGACCCGGTGGTACCGCTCCCAGTTGTCATGGAAGATCTCCTTCACCCCGACCTGCTGAACCTGCGGAATGAGGGGGAGGAGTTCATCGTGCACGGCCCGTACGATGCGCCAGCGGCGCCACCATGTGATCCATCGACGCCTGAAGCCCTCAAGATCAACTTCCAACGATCTGAACCGCTCGACGTCGTCAGGCTTCAATTCCAGTTTGCCCCGAGCCATTGAGGGCTCGCGAAAGATGAACGATCGGGGCCAGTCGGTCAGCGACTCGCTCAGGATCGTGGAGCCGCTGCGGCGCAATGCTGCAATGTAGACGAACGGTCGCTCCATGCGCGTGCATGCTCGCGCATCGGGGCTGTAGAATCAAGCGATCCATGAGCACGACCTCCGACACCGATCCCTTTTTCGTCATCGGCACCGGCCGGTGCGGCACGACGCTGATCCAGCGCATGCTCATGGCGCACCCGCACATCAATATTCCACCGGAGACGCACTTCTTCTCCCGCTTCGATCCGATCCGCGTCATCGGTGCCGACCCTGTTCCCCCCGGTTCGGTCGACGAGTACATCAGCAAGTGCACCGAGCATGACTGGTTCGGAGAGCTCGGACTGGATGCCGACGCCTTTGACGCCGTAGTCAGGGATGGTTCCCGGTCGGCGCGAGATCTGTTCCTGTGGATGCTTGAAACGCTGCTGCCGGAATCGCCGCGGCGTCCGGGTGAGAAGACGCCCCACCATGAGAAGTACGTCGATCGCATCCTCAACGTGTTTCCCGGAGCCCGGTTCATCCACATCGTCAGGGATCCGCGCGATGTTGTGCTCTCTCTGAAGAAGGAGCACTGGATGCGTGACGAGTCGACGCAGCGAGTTGCTCATCACGTGGCCAAGGTCCTTCGGCGCCAGTGGGAAGTCCGGAATCGACTCGGGGCTCAGTGTTACCACCTGCTGAGGTATGAAGACCTGATCGCGAATCCCGAGGTCACGCTTCGAGAGGTCTGCGAATTCCTGGGCGAGACATTCGAGCCGGAGATGCTCACCTTCCACGAGAAGAGCGAGTCCGGGTTCCTCGAGTCCGAGGCTTCGTGGAAATCGCTGACCATGTCGCCCCTCGATCCCTCGCGCATCGAGCGGTACAAGTCGCGCCTTTCGCCACGCGATATCGGCACCATCGAACGGAGGCTCGGTCGGACGCTTCGTGCATATGGTTATGAAGCTGACCCGAAGGCCAGTCACGCACCGATCCTGTACCTGGTCGAACTCGCCGAGCGGATCTCCTGGACATTCCGCCGCACGCGCGGCAGCGTTCAGAAGCGGCTCAGCGACGGTACCACCGGCGAAGCCGGGACTTGAGCGATGGCTTCCATCCGTAGTCCCGACACAGAGTCATCAGGACGTTCCACGTTTCCGTGTCCGCTCTGCGCTTGGCGAGTTGATTGGCCAGCCACCTCGCAGCGGCCTCGAACCTCGGTGCCGTTTCTGCTGCGTGGTGCTTTCGCACGACCCGATCAAAGTCGCGCACCCGCCGATCGAAGCGCCTCGGCGATGACAGGTTGGCACCCTCTTCACCATGAAGCGTGTACCCGATAACAGGGTCGCCGCAGACTCCGATGGGGCCGACCTCCCCCGCGCGATAGAGAAACTCGCGGTCCTCACCGATGCGAAGTTCTGGGTCGAAACGGACGCCGGCATCGATGGCGGCACGGCTGAGCATGATGCCCGATCCCTTGAAGACGTGGAGCGGCCGGAAGACATCGGCTCGGCTGGGGAGCGTGGCACCGATCCACTCGGCGGGTGGCTGACGGACACGCCCCAATTCGACATCTTCTCCGGGAGACACCTCGATCCATCCGGAGACGGCCGCGACCGCCCCGAGCCTCGTCATCAGGTGCGAAGCCTCGGCGACGCCCGGCAACAGGACGTCATCTGCGTCGAGGAAGACCACCTGCTCCGCTTCGGCCAGTTCCAGCCCTCGATTGCGGGCGGAAGAGGGCCCGGCGTTGGGCTGCCTGATGAGCCTGACGCCGTCCATCGAGGCCCCGAGAGGTGGCTGGGAGCCATCATCGATGACGATGACTCGCCCGACCGTCGGGAGGGCGAGAGCCGATGCGACAGCTCGATCGAGGAGGTCCTGGTGGCCGAAGGCCGGGATGATGACGTCGAGCGGAGTCATGTGGGCGAAATTATCTCACATTTTCATGTGGAATCGCGTGAGTAGATCCATGCCATTCCGCCTTGATGTTGACGGTCATCGGCAACTCGCGAAGCAGGCGACGGGAAACGATGGCCCGAAGCATTGAAAGAACCTGTTTCGACGGGTTTCTCAATCTGGCCCGGCGACTGAATACCGAGAGCGGCCCAGGGGTTTCAGTAGCCGGGCCTTCTTCGCGCGCTGCGCTTTAGAAACCCGCACCTCTGAGCCAGTCGCTGGGGGTTGCTTCCAGAGCAGTTGCGACGGCGAGAAACGATTCAAGGCTGGGCAGATGGGCCCCCCGTTCGATCGAGGACAACTGGCTGACGGACACACCGGACGCCTCGCTCAGTTCCTTGAGTGTCCATCCCCGTTCGGTCCGCGTCACACGGATCTGCTTGCCGAGGGCCTGGCGAAGACGATCCTGCGGCCGGCCTCCGAGGTCGAAGGCGACGGCGGCCTGCTGCAATGATGCACGAAGATCGTCGATCGAGAATGGCTTGGCGATGTAGTCGTAGACGGACTGCTTGAAGGTCTGCCTCATGGTCTCCAGCGAAGGGTAGCCGGTGACCACGATGACACACAGGCGAGGCCAGCGTTCGCGGATGGTTGCCAGCACCTGTTCGCCACTCTCCCTGCCCATTTTCATGTCGAGCAGGATGATGTCGGGGAGGCGTTCCTCGCACGCCTCGAACATGACTTCCGGGCTTGCGAATACTCTGACCTCGTGACCCTCACGTGTGAGCACATCGCGCACGTACTCGCGAAAGTCCGGGTCGTCATCGAGAACGATGACGGACAGTGGCAGCGGTTGTTCGTCACTCATCGTTCATCAGTTTAGCAGGTCGTCCTCTGAGCCATCCGCCGGGGCGACCACCCGGACGCGCGGCAGCATGACTTCGAATGTACTCCCGCCATCGGGCCGGTTCCGTGCGAGGATAATGCCCCCATGCTCCTTGATGATGCCTTCGGCGACGGCCAGTCCGAGGCCGGTGCCCTGGGCATCGAGCCGGGTCGATGCGAAGGGCTCGAACAGCCTGGGCATGACCGCGGGGTCGATCCCGGGGCCGTTGTCGGAGATCAGGATGGAGACCCACTCGGCGCCGTCCCGCTCGGCGACCTCGGCATTCGCCTCGATGCGACCCACGCCGTTCATGGCATCATTCGCGTTTCGAAGGAGATTGACGAAGACCTGGGTCAACCGATCGGCGTCGCCCGATGCCGTCAGGTGTGTCTCGATGCAGTTCACGAACTCGACACCACGCGCATCCCGGTCGAGGCTGACGAGGGTCCACGCTTCGGCCACCACCGGCTGGATCTCAAGGCGTTCGGTGACGGGGGGACGAGCGCGGGCGAAGTCGAGGAGGCTCTCGCTCAGTCGTTCGAGTCGCTTGATCACGCGGAGCATCAGGTCGATGCGTTCGTCGTCAAGATCGTCCGGATGCTCCTTGATCATCTCGACCGAGCCCTTGAGCACAGCGAGCGGTGTGTTCAATTCATGGGCGATACCGGCGGACATCATGCCGAGGCTGACGAGCCTGTCCTGCTCCGCAAGGTTCTGCCGCGCGGTCTCAAGGAGGTGGTTCTTGCGCTTCAACTCGGACGCCACAACTTCGACGTGGTCGAGCACCTGCTCCAGACGCTGTTCCTGATCGCGCAGCTTCCTGATGGACTGGTTGCGCGAGCGCATGATCTCGCCAAGTTCGTCATTCGGAATCTGATCATCAGGGATGATCTCGGCCTCGCGGAGACCCTCCTGGACGGCCGCGTCGGCCTGCCTGAGACGTTCGATGGGAGCGTACACCTGTCGAGGCAGGATCAGGACTTCGAGCGTCAGGGCGATGAAGCCGTATGCGGCGAGAATCGCGGCGATGATCAGCAGGTACAACCGGTTGACGGCGGTCTGTGCGACGCGAGATTGCACGGCTGATGCCAGGTACTCGCGGGAGTCTGCTCGATAGACGACAGCGACCGGCCACCCGGAGAAGGAGACACCCAGTTGGATCTCGCCCGGTTTCGCGCGGGCTCGCACGGCGAGTTCGCTCGGGATTGCAAGGTCCAGGGCGCTGCCCCGACGTATGCGAATGCCGGATGCCATCTCCCGGGCCTGCTCCGGATCTTCCTGCCACGCGGCGAGCGCAAGGACACACTCCCGTCCTTCGTGTGTCGAGATGAGATCCCGGATGGGTGAGCGAACGACGAGCAGCAGGCTCGTCGCAAGCGAAATGGAGAAGAGTGTGTGCAGAAGGATGAGCTTGCGGCGAATGCGCCCGACGCCGGGATTCAGCAGGCGTGGCGGTCGTCTTCGGGTCTCGGCATGGGGTGCATCATCAGCCATGAGGCGAGATCAGGGGTTGGTGTCCCAGTCAAAGCTCTCCCCCAGCAACTCGTACAGATCCTCGTTGAAGGGACGGTAGTACGCCGCGAGGTGCTGCCGGGTCTCCGGTTCGATCTTTGAGTAGACGTTGGTGTTGCGCTTCTCGGCGACGGGAAACTCGTAAGCCGGCAGACCGAGGAACTCGCAGACGCGGCGAAGACACGCGCTCATGTCGCTGTAGAAGCTCTGGCTTGGAAGAATCAGGAACTGCTCGCGTGGAAAGAACTCGAACCAGCGGCGCAACTGCTCGGCGTACCGCCCGCGCGCGAGGTACGTGTAGTGCTGATGAGCGTAGCTGTAGAACGTCGGGTCTTCGAGCATCCGCTCCAGTTCCGGGCGGACGCGCTGTTCCTCGAACTCGGGATCGAATGCCTTCTCGATCGGGACATCATCCCAATCAAAGCGACGCTCGTGATGGTAGTGCGAGTAGGCTCGGTCAACCGGGTTGCGCAGCAGCACGATCAACCTGACGTCCGGAAGGAGGCCGTGCACACGTTGAGGTACATGCGGGTGGAAGATGTAGTACGGTGTGGATTCGCCGGTGACTGCGGGGTGACCCTGATCCTGCCTGCATCGATCCGACTCTTCACGAGTGTGAAAGTGCCTCCGGTACCAGTCCGGGCCGCGCTGGTGGCTGTTGTCAAAGTAATGGACCTCCTGAAGCAGCGAACGCCGGATGCAGGGATGACGAGCCAGGTTAATGTCGAAGGAGGTCGTCCCGCCTTTCTGCACACCGATGATCAGGTAGTCCGGCAGGACATAGGCGCTCGCCGGCTTCAGGTATCGGGGCAGCCGGCGAAGGTGGACTTTCATGGAGCGGGGGATGAAGCGCTTGATGGACATGGTGACCTTGCTGGGTGAACGACTTCCGGGCGGACATCATACAGGGGTCGGCTCGAATGGATGTATCACTTCACCCGTGTCACCGCTATCCTCACCATGTGCCGGACATTCGTGACATCCCGCGGCGGCGTATCCGGCTCCTTGACCAGTTCTGCTGGGTCCTGGTGCTGTGCAGCGTGGTGACGCTCGGCCTGCGAGCGGCATCGGGCGTGGCCTGGCCGATTGCCATGCTCGCCAACTTCATGCCGGCTCAGATCGTCCTCCTTGCTGCCTGTGCAATCCTGGTGCTTGTTCTGCGACGATGGCGTCAGGCAAGTGTCATCGGCCTGGTGGCAGCCACCCAGTTGGTCTGGCTGCACACAGGCCGCGTGCCTCGGGCCGCGTCCGGGGCTCCGACCAGCCTCTCGGTGATGTCCTTCAATGTCCGGGCGACCAACCCCGATCTCCGCGCCTGCCTGAGTCTCGTGGAGAGCGAGCCCGCGGATGTCGTGGTGCTGATCGAGTGTTCGCACCGGCTGGCACAGGCCATCGCCGGTTCGCCCGCCATTTCTGATGCGTATCCGCATCGCTCGCTGCCGACGAAAGCACACCAGTGGAACGGTGCGATCCTGAGTCGGTATCCGATGGATCTGATACCCCTCCGCGATGAACTCCGCAGCGCCGGACGGCGCGATGAGCTGCAGCGGTTTCGTTTCCACTTCATGTTTCAGCGCTCACACATCGTGCATGCGCCGGCCGGTGATGTCGTGGTGTCCGGGCTCTGGCTGACGTCACCTCGAACGGCCGCCCGCTGGCGTGACGGGAACCATGAATTGCGGATCAACGGCGAGATTCTCGAGCGTTACCTGAAGCCACTCGGTCTGCCGATCCTGGTGGCGTGTGATCTGAATGCGGCCCCGGGTTCCTGGCGTTCGACCCGGCTCTCTCGGGTCCACGGCCTGAGGCGATCGATCCCCCTGCTTGCCCCCGGTTCCTGGCCCGCAGACCGATCCCCGCCACTGCGTATTGCCATTGATGATGTGCTGGCAACCGCAAATGCGCGTGTGGTGTCGTGGAGAGTGCTCGATACACCGGCGGGGTCTGATCACCTGCCCGTCGTGGTCGAATTCCAAGTTCCTTCCAGCAAGTCACCCTGAGGTCTTACGCAATGCTCCACCTTCTGCTGACGACGTGGTTTCTTCTCTGCTCCGGAGGCACCGGCGTGCAATCCCCCGTGAGTATCGACAGCCCGGCGGTTGATCAGATCATCGAGTCGGCGTTTCCGGAAGATGGGCCGGGTTGCGCGGTGGGTATCTACGTGGGTGGGGAGATCGTCTACGAACGCGGGCGAGGTATGGCCAACCTGGAACATGGCGTGCCGATCGGACCGGAGACGGTCTTTCGCGTAGCGTCGACGTCAAAGCAGTTCACGGCCTCCTGCATTGCACTCCTGCACGTGGAAGGGACTCTGGATCTCGATGCCTCCGTGCGCACCTGGGTGCCAGAACTTCCGGACTTCGCCGACGGCGTGACGGTGCGCCATCTCGTTCATCACACCAGTGGTCTGCGGGACTACCTGACCCTGGCGACACTCGCGGGCATTCAGCATGATAATTTCGATACTGCGTTCGTCCTTGATCTGCTGTCCCGACAGCGCAGCCTGAATTTCCCTCCAGGCAGTGAAGAGGCCTACAGCAATACCAACTATCTGCTGCTGGGTGTCATCGTCGAACGTCTGACCGGGATGAGCCTGCGCGACTTCGCGGCGAACCGGTTCTTCGGGCCACTGGGGATGGAGCAGACACACTTCCACGACGACCACACGCAGTTGGTGGCCCATCGCGCTCAAGGCTATGCGAGAGGCGAGTCCGGTGACCTGATCGTCTCCGAGACCGATCTCGAACTTGTCGGGGACGGCGGTGTGTTCACAACGGTTCGTGACCTCCGGCAATGGAACCGCGCCTTCACGGACGGGGAGAGCATGTCCGAGGCGCTCTCCGAGTTGATGCACACCACCGGCACGCTCAACGACGGGTCATCCATCGACTACGCCTTCGGGCTCGTGCTCTCGGAGCATCGTGGCGTGACACTTGTCCAGCATGGAGGGGCCTTCGCGGGCTACCGCGCCGAGTTCATTCGCGTTCCGGAGTTCAAACTCGGCGTCGCGTGCCTCTGCAACAGCGCCGAAGCTGACCCGACGTCGCTCGCCATGAGCATTCTTGAAGTCTGCCTCGCCACATCGCTCTCGGCGCCGGCACCGGGAATCTGGGAGCAGGAACCCGAACGCCCGAAGACGATCGAGTTGACGGATGAGATCCGCGAGCGCTTCATCGATGACTACTACGAGTCAACGCTGGGCGTCCCGATGGAGATCGCGGCGAGCGGCTCGGACATGGTGATGCGCATCAACAATCTTCAGTTCCCGCTGGAGGTGGTCAGCGACGATCAACTGGTCACGTTCGAGGGCCCGATCCGACTGGACATCACTCGTCGTGGACTGACTTCTGGTGGATGGGTCGTCGACCTTGCTGTTCCGGGGCAGGGTGTCTATCACTTCGTGCACCGGGAGATCGTCGAGATGACACCGGACGAGTTGCGGGAGTTTGCCGGCGAGTACGACGTTCCCGAACTGGGATGCATGTATCGCATCTGGGCGGGCGACGCCGGCCTGATGATCCGGGTGGGGTCTCAGGATCCCGTGTACCTGGAGGTCGTCAGCCGGGACACATTCTCCAGCGAAGCAGGCGGCATCCTGGAATTCCGTCGAGATGACGGCGTGGTCACGGGCGGCGTCATGCACGCCGGGCGGGTGCTCGGCATCGAACTGAAACGAGTGGGCGATGATCCGCTCAGCGATCGAGTTCCGCGGCGATGACGTTGAGTGAACCGAGGATCGCAACGACGTCGGCGAGCATGTGACCCTCGGTCAGTTTGGCCATGACGGCGTAGTTGATGAACGCCGGCGGGCGGGTACGAGCGCGCCAGGGTCGGGGGCCACCGTCAGCGACGATGTAATAGCCGAGTTCACCGTTGGCGGTTTCCTGGGCCCCGTAGTACTCCGCGATCGGCGCCTTCCAACCCCGATTGGTCATGATGAGTTCGAAGTGCTGGATCAGTCCTTCGATGGACCCGTACACCTGGCTCTTGTCGGGCTTGACGAACTTGCCGTCCGCGTATGTATCAGTCGGACCACCGGGGATCCGATCGATCAGTTGATCAACGATGCTGCAGGATTGCTTGATCTCCTCCAGGCGCACCTGGAAGCGCGCGTAGACGTCGCCTTCCTGTGCCACCGGAACATCAAACTTGACGCCCTCGGCCCCCTGCCCATCCCAGTTCGACTCGTAGCAGAGGTATGGCTCATCCTTCCGGAGATCTCGTTCGACGCCGGATGCACGGGCGATCGGGCCACTCAGTGACCATGCCACGGCCTCGTCCCTGTCAATCGCCCCGATACCGGCAGTGCGATCGATGAAGATGCGGTTGCGATAGACGAGATTCTCGACATCCCTGAGGGCCTGCGGCACTTCCTTGTCAATGATGTTGCGCACCATCTTGCGGAACGTTTCGTCGTCCGGAATCTCACGGAACGTCCCACCGACTCGCGTCCAGTCCGGGTGGAATCGCTGCCCCGCGATGTAATCACACAGGTCGTAGATCTTCTCGCGGACGTTGAAGAGATAGAGGAAGCCGGTGAATGCACCGAGGTCCAGGGCCGCAGCGCCCGTGCACAGCAGGTGATCCTGAATTCGTCCGATCTCCGCCATGATCGTGCGAAGCACCTTGCAGCGGGGCGTGAGGTCCACACCGAAGAGTCGCTCGACAGTGCCGTGCCACGCGATGTCGTTGGAGATCGGCGAGAGGTAGTTCATGCGCGAGACGACGGTCACGTACTGGTTGTAGTCGTGGTGCTCGGCGAGTTTCTCGAAACCGGAATGCAGGTAGCCGATGTGCGGTGTGCAACGCGCGATCCGCTCGCCGTCCAGTTCGAGGACCAGACGCAGGGTCGTGTGAGTCGCGGGGTGCTGGGGACCGAAGTTCAGCGTCCAGCGATCACCGGTGTCCAGGTGATCCTTCAGGTAGTTGACGTTGTCGACATCAACGCCGAATCCTTCATCGGGCTTCAGGGTGTACGCCACGGGTGTGGGATCCTTTCAGAAACTGAACGAGACCGGGATCGGGAGCCGGGGGCGATTATAGACCAAACCAGGCTCGATCGCGGCTACTCCGGGCTCTCGACTGGCTGAACAAGGTTCAGGTCCTCATCGCCCGGAATCCGGTCCCGGAACGTCTCTCCCGGACGGGTGTCCGCCATGACATCCCAGGCCGTCCAGACCAGCACACCCATGATCAGCAGCAGCACGATGATCCAGATGGCCAGGGTGATGCGCCGGCGCAGGAGGATCTGGCGGCGTCTCTCGCGGGCCACCTCCAGTGCAGGCCCGGCGTCCCACTCCTGAATCTGCACCCGGAGGCGGGCCGCCGCCGCGCTCAGGTCCCCATCGAAGAGGGGCATGAGAGCTTCTCGGGCTGCCTGGGCATGATTGAGCATGGCGCTCTTTGAGCAATCAAGTGAACGACTGGCATCGATCTCCGGCGTCCCGACCACATCAAGAAGCAGCCACGCTTCGAATCGCTGGCGATCGAGTTTGCGCGCTGCGACCCAGAGTTGCTTCGCTTCTCCGCTGAAACGCTCGTGCGGTGCCTGCCCGGCCTGCTGAGACGACCGCCTGACGGCGCGATCCCGCTCGCGTCGGGAGCGTGGATCGTTGTCGCCACGGGCCCACTCCCTCGCTCTCAGGACGACCATGCGATCTCGCCGGGTCTCCCCGACGCGAAGGAGATCGGGCTGTGATCGCAGGATGGAGTTCAGAATCCACTCGGCGGCGACGGCATCATCCGTCAGAAGCATCGCCAGCCGCCACACATAAGCCTCGTACTGGCCCCGACGCTCCTCGCTCACGATGACGCCCCGTCACCAACGGCAGCACGAATGCATGCCTCGGCTTCAGGCGACCGAAGATCGCGCTTCCCGAAGCCCTCCGAGGCGCCAGCTGCACGCGCTGCTGCCTGAGCATCATCATGATTGCTGACGAGCAGCATCGCCGGACAGTCGGAGCGGGCCTTTACGGCCGCAATCAACTCAACGCCGGTGGACTGTACGAACGTCCCGTCGAGCAAACGGTTGACAAGGAGCAGGTGCAGCGTCGCCAGTTCGGCTTCCAGATGTTGCTGGTCATTGATGGCAACGGCATCGACATCACCGAGCGCGCGCTCGGTCGCCCGAATCAGCCCGCCGGAATCAAAGCCGCAGTGCCCCACCAGTCCGACGCGGTACTTCATGCCTCACCCTTCAGATACAGCCCCACTCGCGACACAGTCACCCTCACCCGCAACCCGAGCGTCCATTCAAAAACTCGCGGGTCTGTCACGTGATCCTTGATCGCTCGGATGACCGGATCCAGCTGACGCCCGCCAAGCCCGTCCCGGCCGCGACCGTCGAGAAGTCGAGCGGCCGCCTGCCGAAGTCCGGCCGCGACCACGACCTCGCGGGCGCTGCGAAGGTACGACCGATTCCACGTGACAGCATCCCCGACGAGCGCTGCGCCGGCTTCTTCCACGAGTTCACTGAGTTCCCACATGAGCGCAGCGCTCCGTGCTGCTCGGCGCGGCCCGTCGGGACGGATCGTGGCCAGTTCGCGGAGTGGGCCATGTCGGAGGGCGGCCCGCAGTCGAGAGCGGTCCGCGTTCGTCGTGTCCTCACAGGGCACCCAACCGGCGTCGGCGCAGAGGCGCTCGGCATCAGTACGTGAGATCCCCAGCAGTGGCCGAATCAGTGTGACACCGGGAGCGAGGGTGCGTCTCGGCGCCGCACCGGCAAGACCCGCGGGGCCAGCGCCTCGAAGGAGTCCCATGATCATGGACTCAAGTTGATCGTCGGCATGGTGGCCGGTGGCCACCCACGCGGCGTCAGTTTCTCGGGCGATCGATGCCAATGCCTCGTAGCGAGCCTCTCGGGCCCGAGCCTCGACGTTTCCGCCTTCGAGTGCGACGGAATCGGTCTCAAAATCGAGGCCAAGAGCATCGGCGAGGACGCGGACGCGCTCCCCCTCGGTGGCCACGACTTCGACGGGGCGCATCGGGTGGCGGATCCATGCGACGACCAGGTCCCGGGTCACGGAACGGAGGGCGAGCAGCAGCGCCACGGAGTCAGCGCCCCCGGAACAGGCCACCACGGTCTTCCCGGAGGAGGCCCCGATCAGGCGACGCCAGGCCAGTACCACGTCGCGCACCACTGCTTCTCTGCGATCGGGGATCCGAATCGCGGCCGGAACTGCGTCGGCGGCGGCATTTGTGGTGAGCACTCGGTTATTCTACCGATAACGCGGAGTGGACGTGTGCAGGAGGCGCGCGCGAAGTGTGTTTGGAGTGACGGCAATTGGCGGAGAGTTGGGCATCAGACACGCTGCTTGAGGGACTGGTCGCGGCGACGAACGGCTCTGTTCTCCCGAGCGCCATGATGGCGGCGGGCATTGCCCTGCTGTCCCTGTGGTTGCTGATTCGACTTCGTCGACGATCACGGGAGATCACCCGACGGGCGGACGGCAGGCGTGAGAGCCTAGCCGGTGAATCATCCAGATCAGGCTCGCAGGCGCGTCGGGATGAACTCGACGCCGCGATGGTTCGCATCCAAGAACTGACCCGCGAGTGTGCGGCCCAGATTGACAATCGCATCCAGCGGCTGGAGCAGGTCCTGCGTTTGACGGATGACCGCATCCGTCACCTTGAGGAGCAGACGTCTGAGAGAGACGCCGAAGTGGCTCGCCCTGCCGGCCCGGCGGCGACGGAAATGGTCTTCCGCAACCCACCCGCCGCACCGACTCCCCCCCCGCCGTCGCCTCATATGGATCCGTTGACACGTCGAGTGCATGAACTGGCGGACATGGGACAGGCACCGATTGAGATTGCACGGCAACTCGATGAGCCGACCGGGAAGGTTGAGCTCATCCTCGCGCTCCGGCACGCTTCGACGGCGTAGGGCGCCAGAGTCCTCTACCCCGGACTCACGCGGATTGACTTGCGGAATTCGACGACTTCGGGCGCCTGCGTCCGGCGATCATCGCACATCCACCCGAGGTCGCAGAGCAGGGCCTTCACGCTGCCGTGGTCCTTCTTGATCCACTCGGAGAGCTGGACTGGCACGGGACGCACACCAACGCCCTCGATCCGGGCCAGAAGTTCATCTGAGATGCCCTCGGGAACGATGAGGTGATGCCGGCCGTTGCGGTCCGTCACCTGGAAGGAGTTCGCGGCGTACATCGCGGCATCCTTGTCGGCGAGGGGGATGATGTAGTCGGCGGCCTTGATCTTCCCTGCGAGTATGAGTCGGCGAGCGTCATCATCGAATGCATTGACATTCACCATGAGCACGCGATGACCGGGCCCGAGACCGCATGCGCACAGGCTGCCGCGTGGATATCGGGGATCGATGAGCTGCATTTCGACGACGCGTTCGTTGTCGAGGAGCGCCGAAATGCGTTCGCGGGAGGCACGGTTCGTGCCGTAAGTCGGAGTGTTCCGCCCGAGAAGGCGACGTTCGGTCGCTTCCGCCTCGCCCCAGGTGAGGATGTGTTCGTGCCCGCAGTGGATCACATCCGCATCTCCCGCGAAGGGCAGGTCGATTGCCGTCACCTGGTAGCCGATGCCGCGAACAACACGTTCGAACTCGAGGCAGGCACCGTGATCCGGCGCAACTGGAGTCGCGCGAATGAAGGTGCGGTCGGCGACGGCTTCATCAGGTGAGTGGCTGGTCATCATGCCGGCCTCGCCCGCGAGTGCGAGAGCGGGCCGTTTCTTGTCAGCAGGCATGGCGAGGATGTCCAGCCCGAGCCGGGCCAGCACCTTGGCGAGACTCTGCCACTGCATCATCGCAATGTCACGATCCGCTTTCCCTCGATAGGCGGGTGATCGCTCGTCCCGGGGAGACACTCTGCGCGATGGGATCGATGCGAAGTGCCGCGGCTGTCCCATGAGAACTGCATAGCGAGCCGTTGAACCGCGCACGGTGGCGGGAAGCGGCCGAGTCGCCTCACGTCTGCGCGGCTCTCTTCCGGAATGTTCCGGTTTCGCTTGCATGGTTTGTCAGCGTATCACGCAACTGACTGCACGGACAAGGCGCATCAGCGCGGCACCTCGCTCCAGGCGCGGGCGTACAGGTCTGCGGGAACGGGGAGGTACCCTGGGTAGTCCTTCTTCGCCTGCGCGAGGCTTGAAACATCGATGGTTACAACACCGACGGGCTCTACCGTCTCGAGCATGATCGTTCCGTTCGGCGCGACACAGATGGAGGGTCCGCCGATGAGAACGCCTTGCTCGGGGTTGGGTCGATTCACGGAGAGCACGAACAGCGACGAGGTGATGGCGTTGGCCTGGAAGACGGTGCGCCACCTGTGGTAGGTGCACAGTTCGGTTGAGCGCGGACAGATCACGGCGTGCGCGCCCAATGCACCGAGCAGGTGTGAGCCCTGAGGGCGATTGATGTCCGAGCAGATCTGCACACCGAAGGTCATCGGGAATCCCTCGATCGGTCGCGACACTTCCTCACCTGGATCGTAGTGATCGCACTCCCAGAAGCCGGGCTCGTCGGGGACATGGATCTTCCGGAAGGTGCTGATCAGGTCGCCCGCCGGATTGAAGACAAGCGCGGTGTTGTGGCGTCGTCCGGTCTTCGGGTCTTTGACGATTGCTCCGCCGAGCAGACCGATCCCGATGTCCCGGGCGGCTTCGGACTGCATCCTGTGCCGCGGCCCCTCGGGGTCCTCCGCATCGTCGTCCCGGACCGTCTTCGTGGCCGGTGACCATGGATTGAGGGGAATCTCCGGCAGGACGGCAAGTTCGGCCCCGCGTTCCTTCGCCTGGGTCAGGCGGGCGTGCAGGCGATCTCGGCCGTCGGCCTCGTAGAAGACTTCGCTGATCAGAGCAATGGTGAGTGTTCGTGATGACATGGTGCGTAAGGTAGCCGAAGGCCCCCCGCCAAACACCTGCCATGGTGCAGGAATTGCGACTTCCTGAATGTGGGTGCGCGTGTGCGGGTCCGTTCACGCTCTCTATCAATGAGGCATGAGGCGACGGGCACGACCGTGCGTGCCCAGCCGCGGCCTCTCGTGAGAGGGCCCGACGACCGGGCCAGATGGCACAAGACCCTGGAGGTTCATCAATGCGACATTTTCTCAAGCGCCAGCGGAAGCTGGCCGTTGGTCTCCGTGCGCCCATCGTGGCAGCATCGATTCTACTGGCGACCACCGGCACAGCTGAGGCTCACTATCCCAAGGTGGAACTGAACGAGATGACCCACGCCTCGGACGTGGTCGTGATCGGCACGGTGACCGCCCGGACTCCGTGGACGGGTGCCGACGGCATCATGGTCTTCACCGACATCACGCTGTCGGATGTTGAACTCGTGACGTCTGCGGATCGAGCCGTTGACATTGCGGACGGCGGCGACGTGGTTCTCACCATGGCCGGCGGCGATGACGGCGTTCGCGCCATGAGCGTGTGCTGCAGCCCGAATCTGAAGCTGGGCGAGCGCTACATGATTTTCACGCAGTACGACGGGAAGCGCTATGCCAACCCGATCATCGGTGGCAACCAGGGCGTCTTCCGGATCGTCGGAGACCAGCGCTCGGGTGATGTCTACCCGGTCACGGCCCAGGGCCAGGCAGTCCTCGGTGTGACTGATGGGAGCATCCGAACGACTGATCGGGTGCTTCAGATCATCGACGGTATGGCGACCATCGACCGACCTGAAGGTCTGATGGAAGATGCGCCGGTCGCCGGCGAGCCCGGGCGTGATTCGGCGCGCACGCGCACCACGGATGAAGTGGTGCAGGTGCTGACGCTCAACCAGTTCCGTGACGCGGTGCAGGATCTTGCGCGCGGCCCGGCCCCCGAGGATCCGATCCTCCGTGGCGTGGGTCGCTTCGGCGGTGCGCCCGAGTCAGCGCTTCCGTCCCAGCGCGTGGTTCACGAACCGGGCGGACGTCCGTTGACCAACGGATTGACCCCGGACCAGCCGCAGATGGTCGACTCTCAGCCCCGCCTTCCGGGTGACCTTGACGAACTGCGTCGATTCCGGGAGTCGATGACGGTGGCGACACCTGACGCGGCGCTTCCGACCGCAACGATGACGGATGCGGCCCGTGCTGCGCTGTGCTACTGCGGCTACTTCGATCTCTTCCTGACCATGGAGCAGGTGCCGTCGGACTGGTGGAGCTACGACGAGAACAACTCCTCGATGTGGGAGTTCAACCAGGTCATGGACATCTTCCGTTACGTCGCAAGTGACGGAGGCATCGGCGACAACAGCGACAACGAATTCGCCGGCTGGGTCAGCCAGTCCACCCTGAACAGCCTGTATGGCTTCAACTGGGGCAGCGCGCTGGCCCTGAACATCACGTGGTTCCCCTCCGGCTGCCCCTGCTGCGAGATGAGCCAGACGGACATCATGTTCAACCCCGCGTACTCATGGACGGAGAGCTTCGACTACGCGCTGGGCAACAACAGCGTCATCAACTACAAGCCGGTCGTCTACCACGAACTCGGCCACGCCTGGGGACTCCAGCGCGGGAGCTGTGTCGAAGACTATTCCTACAACCGCCCCTCGATCATGCATGCCTACTACAGCAACATCGTTGAGGACGGTCTGGGCATGCACTCATGGGATGCGTACGCCCTTCGCGATCTCTACGACGACCAGACCTCCGTGCCGGCACGCCAGGACATCGGCGTCGAGTCCTACTACTCCAATGGTGGCAGCCTGGCCAACACCACGACGAACACAACGTACTACCAGCCCGGTGATCCCATCACCATCCGTGACATCACTGTCGAGAACATGTCCAGCGCTTCAACGAGCAACCTGCGCATTCGTTTCTTCCTCTCGACGAATGACATCATCTCGACGGGCGACACTCAGATCGGTAGCTACTGGAACTGGTCCTCCTTCTCGGCGGGCAGTTGGTGGACGGGCGATCTCTCCACCTCGATTCCATCGAACATGGCGCCAGGCACCTATTACGTCGGTGCAATCGTGAGTCGCAATGGCTCCAGCTACAGCGGTGACAACTACAGCAACAACAACAGCACCTACCTCTACAACACCATCGAGGTCCGCCCCGTCAACGACTACTGCTCCGATGCGCTCTTTGTCGGTGAGGGCACCCATTCCTTCGACACCACGAACGCCTGGACGGACGGCTACACGCACAGTTCCTGCCAGTTCGACGGCCAGACCTACAACGATGTCTGGTACCGCTTCACGCCCAGTTGCGATGGTGTTCTGACCGTCTCGACCTGCAACCAGGCCGACTACGACACGGACATCGTCGTGTACCGTTACACGGGTGCCTGCCCGCCCTTCTCCTCGCAGGTTGTCGGCTGCAACGACGACGCCAGCGGTTGCTCCGGCTACAGCTCCCGGGTCATCGCCAACGTCAATCGCGACGAGGAACTCATGATCCGCGTGGGTGGGTATCAGTCCGACGACGAGGGCTCCGGCCAGCTCACCGTCTCCCTGACCCCGGTCGTGGTGAATGACGACTGCTCTGATGCACTGCCCATCGGGAATGGTGACACCTTCTTTGACACCACCTGCGCCACCACCGATGGCCTCGCCCACACACGCTGCCAGTTCGACGGCCAGACCTACCATGACATCTGGTACCTCTACACCGCCGAGTGCACCGGCCGCGTCACGATCTCGACGTGCGGCCAGGCCGAGTATGACACCGACCTCGTCCTCTACACCACCGGCGGACACTGCCCTCCGACCGATGCACAACTCCTTGAGTGCAACGACGATGCCTCCGGATGCTCGGGATACTCGTCGAGAATCCAGGCGAACGTGGTCGAGGGACGGACTTATCGCCTCCGCGTCGGCGGCTATGCCTCCGGCAACCAGGGCGAGGGTCTCCTGACCATCGATTGCCAGCCGCTCTGTCCCGACGCCAACGGCGACAACAGCGTCGACTTCGCCGACCTCGAGATCCTGCTCGACAACTGGGGGGCCATCGTGACCCCGGGAACCAACGGTGACGTCAACAACTCGGGCTCCGTGAACTTCGCGGACCTCAACCTGCTGCTCGACGCCTGGGGCACGACGTGCAACTGAATTGACGCTTCGACCACAGCAGAGACCAACCGGAAACGGCCATGATGCGCCGTCACTGAGAGCAAGGCCCCCCATGTCGGGGGCCTTGCTTGTTTATTGCACCTTCATGCTGGTCCAAATGTTCGACTACCCGGCGCGGGATCCGCCCGGGGGGTGATATGGGATTGACTTCACCAGCCGAATGGTCGACAGATCTCAGAAGCGTCGACAGTCACTGCTGTCTGACTACGGTTGGAGTGAGGCCGCCTCGTGGATATCAGACCACGCGACAAACGAGACCAGCTCTTGAGAGCCTACTGGCCGCTCGGCGCGATCGCTGCGATCTCCCTTACGGTCACCCTGCTGACCTTCCAGAAACTCAGGGCCATCGCAGACGAGCGCGCGAGCGAGCGTTTCGAGCAGGCTTCTGCGACCTTCACCAGGGATCTGGAGCACCGGCTGGCGCTGTACTCGGGAGTCCTGCAGGACGCGGTGGCGCTCTTCGCAGCATCCGTGTACGTGGACCGCTCTGAGTGGAAGCAGTACGTCGACTCTGTTGATCCGACGCATCGGTTCCCCGGCATTCACGGGCTCGCATTCGTCGAGCGCGTGACGGAGGAAGGCCTTCCGGCATTCCTTGAGCGAGCACACGAAGAGGGGCTTGAAAACTTCGCCATCCGAGGCCTGGATGCCTCGGAATCGACTCCGCACGAATGGCCCGGCTACGTCATCAAGTACTACGAACCTGCCGGCAGCGATCACGACCTGATCGGTGCGGACCTCCGAACTCATGAGCAGATGCGCCGGATCTACGAGAGTGCCATGCTCACGAAGACCACGCGGCTGTGTGAGAGCTTCCTGACGGAGAGAGGCTTGCCCGGCGGTGACAGCCTCTCGCTTGTGCATCCGGTGTATGCCAACGGGGAACCTGCGGGGACCCCTGCGGAACGCGAGGCATCGCTCCATGGCTGGATCAGCGCCCCGGTTCGATTCGGTGAACTCATCCGGTCCGGTGAACTGCTGGAATCGAGCAACGTCAATGCCCGGATCGTGGATCCGAGTGCTGAGGCGATCATCTACCAGTCAGCCGGCTACGACGGGCTCCAGGAGTCGCTGCACCATCGGGAGACATCCGTCTCGCTGAATCACAGGCGACTCGTACTCAGCATCGTGCCCGGAGATGCCGAGGTCTTCGCGGCCGACTATTCGGTCGCCTACTCGGAGCTCGTGATCGGCCTGGTCACATCACTGCTCCTGGTGGTCATGACTGGCAGTCTCGTAAGCACAAGGCGCCGAGTTGCCAGATACTCTGAGCGCATCGCATCTGAGAACCTGTCACTTCGGTCTGCGTTCGAGCACCACACCATCTTCTCGATCACGGATCCCGACGGGACCATCGTGGATGTCAACGAGGGCCTCTGTCGCCTCAGCGGGTATGAGCGCGATGAACTGATTGGAAACACCCACCAGATACTGAACTCGGGTCACCATCCCCGGGAATTCTGGGCTGACATGTGGAACGCCCTCTCTTCGGGTCATCATTGGCGCGGCGAGGTGTGCAATCGAGCCAAGGACGGTTCGCTCTACTGGGTGGAGGCGATGAATGTGCCGCAGTTCGACTCGGATGGCAACATCTGTCGTTACATCTCGCTGCGATTCGACATCACGGCAATGAAGCTGGCAAACGAGAAGATCAAGGAGGCCGAAGAGCGCCTTGACCTCGCCATGAAGGCTGCCAACATCGGGATGTGGGACTGGAATCTGAACGGAGGCGAAACGGTCTTCAGCGATACGTGGTACACGATGCTCGGCTATCAACCGGGCGAACTTCCCATGGGGGTGGAGACGTGGAAGTCGCTGTGTCACCCGGATGACCTGGAGGGCGCCCTCAATGCGTTGATGCGTCACCACACCGGCTCGCTTCCTCTCTACATCAGCGAGCATCGCATGCGCTGCAAGAACGGAAGCTGGCAGTGGGTACGTGAGATCGGCGAGATCGTCGCCTGGACGGAACAGGGCGAGCCGATGCGGATGGTGGGCGTGAACATCGATATCCAGGCGCTGCGAACGGCGCTCGCCGACGCCGAAGCGGCGAACAGGTCCAAGAGCGAGTTCCTTGCCAACATGAGCCACGAGATCCGGACGCCCATGACCGCGATCCTCGGTTACGCCGACCTGCTGCAGTCTGAGGGCGAACTGATCCATGATCCCGTTCAGGCGGCTGAAGCCATCACGACGATTCAGTCGAACGCGGATCACCTGCTCACGATCATCAACGACATCCTTGATGTCTCGAAGATCGAAGCGGGCCAACTGAATGTCGAACGACTCACGATCGATCCGGTGGCCATTGTTCGGGAGACTGCCGCGCTCGTTGCGCCGCGTGCTCGAGGCAAGGGCATCGGTCTGGACGTGCGCTACGAGACGCCGATCCCGGCGCAGATCATGTCCGATCCCACTCGTCTCCGCCAGGTCCTGCTGAACCTCGCCGGCAATGCCATCAAGTTCACCGAGTCCGGCAAGGTGATCATTGCCGTCTCCTGCAACGTTCAGGCAGAGCAACTCCGGTTCAGGATCGAAGACAGCGGAATCGGAATGACGCCCGAACAGGTGGCATCAATCACACGCTTCGAGGCCTTCACTCAGGCGGACTCCAGTACCACGCGCCGCTTCGGCGGGAGTGGCCTCGGACTGCGAATCTGCAAGGCGCTCACCGAGTTGCTGGGCGGCGATATCCATGTGGAGTCCACCGCCGGCATCGGGAGTACGTTTACGGTCACCGTCGCGACCGGGAGTCTCGAGACTGTCGACATGCTGGATGAAGCCGCATGTTCGAACTCTGGAGACGCCAGACCCGCCGCGGCAAAGAACAAGACCTCCCGCACGGCGAGTGGTGCTGACCTCAAGGGCATCCGCATCCTCGTGGCCGAGGATGGCCCGGACAACCAGCGACTGATCAAGTTCATTCTGAAGCGCGCCGGCGCTGATGTCACCATCTGTGAGAACGGGCTCATCGCCAAACTGACCATCGAGACCGCAAAGCTCGACGAGTTGCCGGACGTTGTCCTGATGGACATGCAGATGCCCATGCTGGACGGGTACGAAGCAACTCGTCAACTGCGCGAGGGCGGGTGCGACCTGCCCATCATCGCCCTGACGGCGCACGCGATGGAAGGCGATCGGAAGAAATGCATCGATGCGGGATGTGATGACTTCCTGACCAAGCCGCTCGATACGCCCAAACTGCTTGCAACATGCGCCGCATGGGCAGGTGGGAGAAGTTCCCGGGGACAGGCAGCCGCTTAGAGTGATGACGCCTCGAATGCGCTGAGTTCGTGCGTGGAACTGACTGGCCGCCAGTCGAGACGCTGTGACCTCGGTCGCCATTGCGAAGGTTCGAGCCGGATCCATGTCGCCTTGAAAAGCAGGGTCGCTCTGCGGTCATCGGGAAGGTCATCGAGGTTGATACAGCAGAAGCTGTCCTTGAATCCAAAGCCACGTGTGGGGACGGCTTCGAGGCACTCTCGGATCAGGTGCAGATGCTCACGTGCCAGGCCCGGCCCACCGAGCGTCACGAGATTCGAATAGTACGGCGGTGGCGTGCCCCGGTTGAGCCAGGCCTCAGGCCGGAACTCGCAGTCGCAGCCATGCGCACGGCAGACGGCGTGACACCATCGTGCGCTGTTGTCAGCGGCAAGTACGGACCCGTCCACTCTCATCGGCGTGCCTCCTCAGATTCGACGGAGCAATACACCCACCATGGCCGTGACCAGTGAAGCGAGGAGGAACCATGGCATGAGGTCAGCACGCCTGGAAGCGCGCGGCAGATCATCGCGAATGGTCTCAGGTTCGAACCGACGCAATGCCATGAGACGGTCGTCCGGTGTGACATCCAGATTGAACTCTGCCGGGTACGGCTGGGTGCGGTGGAAGATGCGCAGAAGTCCGGAGTTCGGATCATGCACCCGCAGCGTGAGATCAGTGCTGGTTCCGATTGGAGCCCGTACGCGATCCCGGCCCACGCCGAGTGACTCGACATCGACCGATTGTCGGCGTCCTGCATCATCGATCAGTTCCGCCTCCCACTGAGCCACACCGGACTGCGCCTCCTCGATCGGTCGACTCAGGTCGATCAACCAGTCGTTGCCCTCGGTACTCTGAAGGGCACGGATGAGCGTGCTGTCCGGCCGTCGTGCCAGCGCTCGCAGTGCCTGTGCCCAGAAGCGACCGAACCCCGCCCACGCCAGCCACTCGCCCCCCCACCGCGGCGTCAGATCACTCGTGAAGCAGAGCGTGCTCCCCAGTCCGTAGGTCGAGACAGCCAACAACGGATCACCGGTATCCGTCGCCAGGAGGACGCGCGATGTGGGTCGCGCCTGCGTCATCACGTAGCCGAGTGCGAAGGGCAGGTCTGCGTTGCGAAAGCCGTCCAGTATGGGATGGTCGGAAACCTGAACGCCGGCGACGAGGTCCTCCTTGATCGCAGAACGGGACGCTCGCATGGTCTCACGTGTGAATATCTGAGGGACGGTTGAAGGATCCATGGTCTCGTAGTACCGACCGCGGCCGCGCTCCGCGATGCTGGAGAGCAGGTTGCGGTCGGCACCGTCCCCGAGTGCGACCGTCGAGACCGTCACACCCATGTCCACGAGTTCGGTGGTCAGACCGAAGTGATCGGCGGAAGGCGTCATGCCGTCGCCAAGTACGATCATGTGCTTGAGGCGTGCCGCGACACCTTCGAGCATGTCGCGTCCGGCCAGCATTCCGATGTACATGTTGGTCCCGCCGCCCGCCTCGAGGCGATCGATCTGGGACTGGACGGAGGAGGTCCCCGCGGCCGGCTGAAGTTCCGCCGCGATGAACGCTTCGCTGTCGAATCCGATGACGCCGATCTGATCGCGAGCCGAGAGCAGTTCGACGGTCGCCTTGGCCGCCTGCCGGGCGAGCGCCACGGGCAGGCCGGCCATGGACCCGGACTTGTCAATCACGAGGACCATGGCCAGCGAGGGCTTCTCCTGCTCCTGCTCGAACCGGGAGACGAGCGGCAGGACATCCTCCACGGGTGTGCGGTAGTAACCTCCAAGACCGAACGAGTTCTCCGACCCGATCATCGCCAGTCCGCCCCCGAAGTCCGCAACGTAGTCACGCAGCAGGTTGAGTTGTCGCATGGACAGGTCCGTGGCCGGGATGTCCGCGAGGATCACGGCATCGAATGAGAGCAGTTCCATCATCGACTGTGGTGTCCCGGAAGGCGGGCGCGTCTCGACGACCATGTCCTGTCGCGTCATGGCGCGCTCGAAGTCGCGCATCAGTCGCGGCTCCTCATGCAGGACAAGGACCCTGGGGCGTCCCGAGACCTCGATGGTGGTGGTCCTCTGGTTGTTTGACGTGAAGAAGTCCTGCTCAGGCGCCACCTCAGCACTCCAGACCGAGCGGCCCGGAGTGATCATGGGGACATCGAACGGTACATCAACCGGCTCGCCCGCCACGAGTTCAACGGTGCGCCGGTTGGCGACAACGCTGCGATGGATGATGCGGACTTCCGCAGCCATGTCGCGGTTGGCAAGGACCCGCGCGGTGATCCGGGCAACTTCGCCTTCATGGGCGTAGCGCGGTGATGCGTTGAGCGACACCAATGATGCTTCCGGTTCGTTCAGGGGGTTCAGCCTGGAGAACAGGACCTCGACGGGTGTTGCGCCGGACTCGAAGGCATCGATTGCAGCGGACACCGCGCCCGGTGCATCTGCGGTCGCAGCATCCGAGAGCAGTACGATGCGGCAGGCGGCGTCCGCGGGCAGCGACAGTCGAGTCGAGTGCAGGCCTGAGACGATGCCGGTCGCCGAGCGAAAGGCATCATCGCTGTTGCCATCGATCCATTCGTCGAGAACCATTCGGAGGTCATCGGTCGTCGCGAATCCCCGCAGACCATCAGCAAGTGCCGCGAGCGACCACGTGTCTCCCGGCTCCAGCGATGCCACCGCTCGATCAATGTCATCGAGTTGCAAACGCGCCGACTCCAGATCAACCGACGCGGAGAGGTCGATGAGGAAGGCAGCGTGGAGGCGCTCTGATCCCACCTGGACCGTGGGGCGCGCGATGCCAATCACAAGGAGAACGACCGCAGCGGCACGGCAGACAAACGACGCCAGACGAATTCGACGTGGGCGATCGACGAGGGTGGTCAGAAACGCCAGCCCGATGGGTATGAGCGCCAGGAGCCACCAGAGTTGTGCCAGTCCGGACAGGTGCATCTCAGCCGACCTTCCTCCGGTGGTAGAGGATTTCCTCGGCGACCAGCACGATGATCGCGATGATGCCGAGCGTGATGGGAATCGGTCGACCCCGTGTCACAGCGAGAGTCGGCTCCGCTTCCTCCAGACTGGCCAGCGAAGACTCGAATCGATTGAGCGGGGCTGCCGCGAGGTCCCACTCCCCGCCGCGGGCTGTCGTCACGTAATAGCCCGCCTGCTCAAGACGGAGCGTACCGGAGACCTCGCGCGTTGCGACGCCGATCGTGTGGGCTTCAACGGGTTCCGGGCCTCGAACGGTGACCGGCTCACCCGGCCCGGCTCCGGGGGGAGTGACCGCGCTCCCCGTGGGATATGTGGAAGCAACCGGCTCCGTCCGCCCGCCGAGGTGCGTTGCCGCGCCGTGGACAATGAGGGGAAACCAGGGGCTGAGGAAGAACTCATCAAGCGCGGGATCGAAGTTGAAGACGAGAGTCACCCGCTCGCCCTCACGATGCTGCCAGATCAAGGGCGTGCCCGATGCATCTCTCGCCAGGATCGCTGAGCCTGCCGGTGCAACGACCCGCCGCGCGCCGGCGAAGAGCAGCGTCTCGACGGGAACAAACTGAAGAGCCGGATGATCGGCGGCCAGTTGTCGCGGCAGAGGCGTCTCGATCCGTGCATCAGATTCAGAACCTGGTGCAAAGACCAGATGCAGTCCGGCGCCACACGATTCATCAGCGGCTCCGAAAGAGATACAGACATCCGCCGACTCAGCCTCCCGCGCCAGTCGAAGCAGGCCGGCCGAACGGTCAAAGGCATCGACTGCATTCTCGAAGAACCACGACCCCTGTGTCTGTATGGCAACGTTGACAGGACGCAATGCACGCGCCACCAGCAGGACCCGGTTGTCTGCGGCAAGCGCATCGCTTACGGACTGCAATTCGAGCTGGTACCGACCCGTCGGACCGGGCACTCGGTACATCATCGGTTCACCTACTCCGGGCGGAACCTCCACGGGCATCAGTTTGACGATGGCGCCGTCCTGTCGAAGAGCCACTTCGATGCTCCTGCTCTCCTCACAGGACGAAACCAGCCTGAAGAGAAGAAGCATGTCCTCCGCACCCGGCACCGGGACCAGATCAGCGGCCGCGAACCCGATGTTGTCAACCGGGTCTGCGGGCTGGGCCAACTGCATCATCTCCACATGCTCCGGGATCTCGAAGCGATCGCCGACGCCATCGGTCAGGAGAATGACGCGGAGGTTTGCCGCCGCGAGATCTGCCTTCTGAATCGGTTCCAGAACTCCCGGTCGGGTCGGCAGATCGGACGCCTCGATGCCATCGATGGCGTCGCGCAGACGGCGAGTGTCGTGAGTCAGGAGGGATCGGAATTCCAGATGATCCGAGACGGACGCCACGGCGGCGCGACGTCCCGTCGACAACCCGGTGACCATGTCGTGGGCAGCGGATCTCGCTCCCTCAAGCGCGACGACTCCCTCTCGATCAGCCGACATGCTGATCGAGTTGTCGATGAGCAGGAGAAGATCCCGGTTGTCGGCATCCTCCAGTCGGGGGCGTGCGGCGGAGGAGACCAGGAGCATGAGAGCCGCGAGCATGAGCAGGAGGCTGAGCAGGTCCCGCAGTTTCCGGAAGAGCGCGGAGGTCTGTTTCTCAACAAAGACCCGGTCCCAGAGGAAGATAGCAGTCACCGGCACCTGGCGCGGGCGCACTTTGAGCACGTAGATACCGATGAGCGGGATCGCGAGTGCGAGCGCAATGAGGAATCCCGGAGCCAGGAACGTCACGCCACAAGCCCCCCACGCCTCAGGATCCGCGAGATGACTTCATCAAATGGCACCTCGGTCGATATCGAGGAGAGACCGATTCCCGACCTCGCGCAGGCCTCCCGCAACTGTCGATTCCACTCGTCCACCGCGGCTTCGTAGAGTCTCTTCTCCCGCGGAGTGACCGTGATGCGACGGCGATGGCCGGTCTCGACGCAGAGCAGGTCGGCATCACCCCGGATATCGCAGACGCGGTCCGACTGGTCCTGCACCTGGATCGCAAAGACTTCATGATTCGAGTAGCGGAGCATGCTCAGGCCGGTCTCGAATCCGCCGGGAAAGAAGAAATCCGAGATGGGAACGACCATCGCGCGACTTCGATGCCGTGCCTGCAATGTGCGACAGCACGCTTCAAAATCGCTGTCAACACCGGTGATGCTCACACGCTCAAGGGCGCGGAGCATCGGCAGCAGCCGTCCCTTCCCGTGACATGGCTCCTGCACGACGCGCAGCGACTCGGAAATCGAGTAGATCACGACCCGGTCCATGCCCATCAGCGCGATGTAAGCGAGCGCCGCTGCGAGCTTCGCGGCGTACTCCGCCTTGGCGGCCATCGAGCGGCTGGCATCAACGAGGAGCACGAGCGTCATGTCCTCCTCAACTTCGAAGAGCTTGATGATGAGGTGCTCGAGGCGTCCGTAGATCCGCCAGTCGATGGCGCGGTGATCATCGCCGAGGTTGTACTCTGCATAATCCGCGAAGCTGATGCCCGCACCCTTGCGGCGCGTTCGCCTGTTGGCCTGGAGCTTCCCGCCAAGCACACGCCGCGCGAGCAGGCTGAGCGATTCGAGTCGACGGATGAAGGCGGGATCGGTCAGCGAGAACGCGGGCTGGCTGTCGGTGGAAGTGGCCATGCGCGGCTCCAGCGTCGATCAGTTGAGTGAGTCGATGATGTCGCCGACCAGCGTGTCGGGCCTGATGCCTTCCGCCTCTCCCTCGAAACTCAGGATCAGCCGGTGTCGGATCGCCGGGGCAGCGACGCGGTCGATGTCTGAACGACTGACATGGAACCGACCAGCGAGGAGAGCGCGGCAGCGAGCGGCAGCGAGCATGGCCTGTGCCGCGCGGGGGGAGGCACCGTGACGCACGAATCTGCGAACGGACTCCGGCGCCGCTGCATCATCGGCATGTGATCGCCGGACTATCCGGATCAGGTAGCGCTGAACGTCTTCTTCAACCGGTACGTAGCGAACGACCCGGGCCATGCGGATCAGGTCCTCACCCGATGCAACAGGTTCGATCTGCGGCACGTGGGCTCCCGTGGTGCGATCGAGGATCTGCGACAGGTCATCCTCGCTCGGCAGCGGTACATTGAGCTTGAAGAAGAAACGATCGAGTTGAGCCTCGGGCAGCGGGTACGTACCGTCACTCTCGACCGGATTCTGAGTTGCCAGTACGAAGAAGGGCCGATCGAGGTGCGAGGTCTCGCCGGCAACGGTGACGGAGCGTTCCTGCATGGTCTCCAGCAGGGCCGACTGGGTCTTCGGCGTGGCGCGATTGATCTCGTCAGCGAGCAGGAGATTCGTAAAGACCGGTCCGCGCTGGAACTCCAGTCGTTTCTCACCATCCCGCTCCACGAGGATCATGGAGCCGACGATGTCGGCCGGGAGCAGGTCGGGCGTGAACTGAATGCGCCGGAAGGTCAACTGCACCGCCTGTGCAATCGTGGTCACCAGGGCCGTCTTGCCGAGGCCTGGAACGCCTTCCAGCAGAACATGCCCTTCGCACGAGAGCGCGATGAGCACCTGCTCGAGGACGTCACCCTGACTGACGATGAAGCGACTGACTTCGTTCCGGATGGTGTTGAATGTCTCGACGAAGTGTCCAGCGGCCGATTCCGCTTCTTCCTGCGTCAGATCGGTCGGTAGCGGTGTCACTGTACTCATGGTTTCTCCCCGGAAGAAGCCTCGCCTTCGGACCCGTCGGCCTGCCCGGTCTCGTCCGGATCGACTGGCTGACCGGTACCGTGAATCGTCTCGAAGTAAGACTTCACACCGTCGCGGACAGACTCGGGGACGTCGGGCCGGGACACGAACGACTCCAGTTGGTGAGCGTAGTCCATCTCACCTCGCTCGCTGCGTCGTGTCGAGACGCCAGTTCCGGAATCCGCATCTTCTACGATCGACTGTGAAGGGCCATCCGAGTTCCGGATGCCTGTCAGCGCCTGCGTGATTCCGTCATTGGGCGTCTGTTCCTGGTTCTCACCTGACGCGGTGCCGCTGCCCGCCTGCTTGCCACCCGCAAATGGGCTTGAGCACTGCCCGGCAACCGCACCCTGGCACTGCCCGAGTTGCCGTGCGAGCGAGGAGAGACGCGATCGAGCGCGTCGTTGACCATCCATGGTGCGCATGCGTCGCTGGAGTCGCGACATGGCTTCACCGGCCCGCCGCGCAGCCGCTGCCGCCTTCTCGCCATTCTCGGCGTTGCACTGACCATTCTCGCACTGCTTCAGGGAGCGTTCCATCTCCTCCACGGCTTCCTCAAGGTCCGACATCTCACCGGCCAGGGCATCTGCAAAGTCATTGGGGTCACCATCCTGATCGGCGTGGCGACCGTCGGCCTTCCTCGCCTGACCATTGGTCGCCTTGCCCGAAGCGCGGTGACGACGGGCCGCCTCGCCCAGTTTGCTCGACATGGCCTTCAGTTGATCCAGTTCGGCGCGCTTGGCTTCAAGTTGCTCGGCCGTTGGGGCCTTCGCGTTTGGTCGAAGGGCTTCCATTTCCCTGGCTGCCTGCTCAAACTCGCCGCGTTCGAGCATCTCTCCCAGTTTCTGGGTCTCACTTCCGGCGGCCAGTTCCGCGCCGGCGGAGGCGAGCAGGTTCTCGGCACGCGCGCGATCCAGCGCAGCCGCCCGTTCTGTGACTTCCCGTTCCATCTCGGCATACTGCCGAAGGAGTTCCTCTTCGTCACCCGAGATCTCGAGCTTCTCGACGAGTTCGACGAGGTCGTCAGGCTCAAGTGCTTCCTTTTCCTCTTCCTGCGACTCTTCAATATCCCGCCGGACCTGCTCCTCGAGGCCGACATTGAGCTCGTGAGCCAGGGCTTCGGTGCGCGCGAACCTGGCGCGCTCCTCCGCAACCCTCGATGACTCAGGTGCGAAGGCGAGACCGACGGCCAGCAGGGGAATGATCGTCGCAGCGGCAACCAGCCGGCGCGAAGGCGCAGCACGCAACTTGCGGACATCCACCTGGTCGAGGCGGCGGGTCAGCCATGCATGCTGCAGCGTGTAGAAACCTCCATCATGCCCGTCGGACGCAAATCGGATTGCGGATGCAGTGCCGTCTTCCAGCCCGAAGTGCGCATCGAGAAGCGCCGCCGCACGGCGCGCATTGATACGCCCGAGTACGAACGCGATCACGAGACCCGGGATCCCGATCCCCGCCGCGAGGGCATAGATCCATGCCGGCACAGCAAAGCCAGCCATCACAAAGGCGATACCGCCCATGACTGTGAGCCCGGACACGATGGCGATGACCCAGAGTGACCGGATCAGGGCCCGGGAAAGGCTGACGGTTCGACGTGCCGCCTCGACGACGGCACTGATGTCCTGGTGGCGATCAGCCAAGGTGTACCTCCCTGTAGTCAGGAAAAGTCAGGTCGCATGGAAGTGTATACGAGGGAGCGGCGGATCCGGTGCGGTCTTCTTCCCCTTCATCGGCGGATTCCGCCTCCAGGGCCTCATTCGCCTCGGACAGGATCCGCTCAATGGACCGCCGCTGTTCGTCGTCCTCAGGCTCGATCCCCTCGATGTAAGTCAAGGCAAGATCAGGACGTCCGGCACGGACCATGTAGGTGATGAAGCGAAGGCGGCCACGATTGGCTTCCTGCGTCTCCATCGCCTCAGTCCACGCGAGCTCCTCGAGGTCGCTGAGGTCAATGTCGGCATGGCCCGCTGTCCACGCCAGACTGACCCACGTCTCGTCACCGAGTTCCATGACCAGTCGCGGCCCGATCGCTGCGAGGTCCTCATCCGTCAGCAGGTCGTATTGCTGAAGCAGTCCAAAGATCCAGTCGTCCGGACCGATGAACTCCTTGATCTTCTCGCAACGGAGCATGTCCTGAACCGCGGCGATCCGGACATCATCGGCGACGGTGCCAGCCGCGAGGAGTCCACCCGCGAATTCGAGCAGTTCCTCGGCTTCGATGTGCTCGACCTGATCGGTCACGGTCCTGGAAGTGTCAATCCACTCGGTGAGCCCGTCGCACCCTTCCTCCAGAACTCCAAGAACGAGCACGGAGGTCAGGATCGGACTCGCGTAGCGGTAGGACCCATACCAGTTCGCCTCGGAGTTCATGGGAGCAAGTTCCTTTCCGATCTCCCAGGCGAGTTGCCGCGAGACCCCGGCATCGGGATCGGCGAGCCGACCGAGGACGTGGGTCTCGAAGATGCTCTGCAGACCAGTCACCCGCACTGAGACGGAGTTGGAAGCGGCTCCTTCCATCGCCTCCTTGAGATTGCTGATCCGAGTCAGCATCGGCTCGGCTTCGCCATGTTCGATCGCCGAGACCAGGTGAGCATAGATCAGTTCAAATGCAAGCCGCTCGTCTTCTTCGTTGAAGCCACTGGGTGCGCTCAAAGAAAACTCCGCCGCTGTGACGGCGAGAGCATCCGCAATGACATCACGTGAGGCCCGCTCGGCCGCGAGCAGGCGCAGAATCCGGCGACGAAGCTGTTGTGACTCAAATTCGTGCTCAAGCGACTCGTTGGCGAGCGCCACCAGCCGCCCATCACGATCCGGCCACGGATGCATCCACTCATCCGACGCTGACTCCACTGCGGGGTCGATATCGGGGAAGAGCGAGAGGGCGATGCGGGCGTAGAGGGCCACTTCGGGGTCTTCAATTGCCGCGGCGACACTGCCGACCGCCTCGTGCAGCGCCTCGTCATACAGCATCCCCGAGGTGCGCACCGGACGCGCCTCTTTCCACCATTCGTCGATCATCGCCGCGGCCTCTTCGTGAAGCCCGCCCCGCGCCATCATCGCCCAGGCTGTGGGAGCAGAGCCAAGGACGGCATCACCCCGCGTCAGAGTGCGGATGGTGCGCTCCTCCCCTGCCCGCAACGCGAGATCAAGGATCAGTTCGCCGCTGTGCAGATCCGGCTCCGCATCGTTCTCGAAAGCGTGGACGCTGCTCGAAGTGAGCATCGGAGTTCCATACGTGGACGCACGAGGCACGGCACGCATGAACGACTGCACGAGTTCAGCGGTCTGCGGATGCTCGGGCGCCTCCCTGATCTCGGCGAGCATGGTTTCCAGCCACGCACCCTTGAGGTAGATGTACTCGGACTCGAAGACCTCGATCAGTACGGCCACCATCTGATCGACGTGCTTCGCCGGCTCTCCCGGCGGCAAGTTCGAGACGAGCGTGCCGAATGCAGTTGCCCTCAATGAGGCGGGAAGGTCTGACTGCCCTGCCAGAGCATTCAGACCGGCGTGCGCCGCTTCCAGGTCCTGGCTCATCTCTCCGCCGTCCTCGTCCCCCTCCGATCGGAGGTGAGCAAGTTGCAGGGCAGCCTGAGCCAGATCGGGATACCACTCCGGCGCTCCGCCTTCGGCCGGTGCCTCGGAATCGACCCATGAGATCAACCGGTCGTACAACTCCTGATCCACGCCAGGAAGGGCCCTGACGAGCGGTTCCAGCATCACCAGTCCGTCAGCCTCCTCGGACAGTGATTGCAGGACGAGCAACATGCCTCGAGCATACTTCTCGCGATCGGACACACTGCTGGAGTCCTCGAGTTCATCCCGTTGCTGACGCGCCATTGCGGAGAGCGGGCGCCGCAGGCGTCGGAGCGTCTGGTCGATGTTCAAGGCATCATCGGCGCTGCGAATGAGTCGAAGGGTCATTGAGACAATTCCGGATGCCCGCTCAGCCGTGAGTTCCTCTTCGTATTCCCACTCATTGGCAACTCTTGACAACAGCGGAGAATTGCCATCATCACGGCGCGCGACGCCGCGTGAGATCTTCTGCTCATGCTCGATCAACTTCATGGCATCATCGAAACGATCATCTTCGATCAGCCGGGCGAGTGTCTGAGAGGCGCGTGTGAGGTACTCCGATCGCTCATCCGGTTTCAGGAACTTCACTTCCAGCAGTTCGGCCAGCAGGTCGTCCACGGAATCCCGGGTACCGTTCAGGATTTCGTGGATGATGCGCGCATCGGGCGAGAGTCCATCAACATCACCAGTTTCCTTGAAGCGTGACGGGACGGCCGCCAGGACCACCTCCTGCTGGTCGCTCTCCATGGCGTCGACCCGCGCGGCCCAGGGCGCGAGCGACTCACACCATCCCGCTCCATCTTCCCGCTGCAACCAGAGATTGGCGATGCTTGTTCCCCAGGCAGGTTCGTCTGCTTCTGTCCAGGCTTGAAGTGCCCTTCGCAGCGGCCTTGCATCGCGTTCGCTGTCGTCCTCCATCCTCCGCACCGACTCAAAGAAAAGCGACATGACACTCCTGCGACTGTTGCTGCTGCGATTCCAGCGATCGGTGAGGCGCATGGGATCGAACGTATCAAGATCGTCCTGCCAGCGAGTCAGGTCGAGCATCTCAATGATCGAATCCGCGGAGATCTTGTCGTCGCTGAAAGCCTGCAGCAGACCGTTGATGCTGTTGTCGATGTACCACGTGAGACTGTCGAAGTCCTCGTTGACCTCCGGGTCGCTCAGCACGCCCGTTCGACTGAAGGCGATGATGCAGAGCGATGATTCGGAGATGCAGGAAGACAGAAGGTCGAGAAACTGATGGATGCGGGCGTTGACCGTTCCGCCTCGCCAGCCATTCGACTTGAAGTTCCTGCGAATGATCTCATCTCGCTTCGAGGCCTCGCCGATCAACAGCGTCGCGAACTCCTCGAAGAGTTGATCCGCGCGCCTCACCTCGCCTGCGAGCACCAGCGCCTTTGCGTAGCTGGAGATACCAGAGGGGAGCGTCTCGCCTGAAATGGGATCGTTGTATCCGTCCTTGAAGTGAGTCAGCAGTGCGTCATACACGAGGGCGGGATCCACTTCACGCACGTCCATGATGGAGAGCAGGACGTCGGTCCGATCCTCGAACACCTTCATCGAGCCGGCCTGCTTGCGAATCGAGAGGAACGCCTCGGCCTGGGCAGTGAACTCTTCCCCTTCCACCTGGAAGAGCGCAACAAGAGACTTGAGCAGTTGTGCGTCCGTATCGTGCTCCTGCTCAATCATGGCCTCCGAGATTCTGGACAGCCTGTCGCTGTCCGTCGTAGCGAGCGTCTCAGCGAGATACTCTGCCGGGGAGCGGAGCCGGAATTGCTCCTGTTGCTCCATCCTGGCGAAGCGCATACCGCTCATGCTGATGAGGCCGCCCAACTGGGACATGTCGTCGCCTCGCGGCATGAGCAACACACGTTCGGCGAGGTCCGTGAAGCGGGAAGCATCGCTCTCATGCACTTCCGATGAAACAAGGAGACGCGAGAAGGCATCAGGAGATGCGGAAGGAACGCGCAGCATCGCTTCTGCAAGACGGTCATGTGCCGACCATCGGCGCCGGTTCGGTTCCAGTTGAAGGTCCGCCTTCGACTGGTTCGTCGCGTACATGTGCGGCAGATTCGAGGTTCCCTGAAAGTCCGCACGTGCCAGACCGTCGTACAGGAAAGATGTGTTCAGGTAGAAGTCCTCCGGGATCTCCTCCAGACCCTCTACGAAGATGGCGACCGCCTGGGCTGCGGCGATGCGATTGTCCAACTTCTCAAGTGACCCGCTCAGCCCTTCCGAGAGAACCATGACCAGCGCGCCCGCATCCCGGTCCAGATCGACTCGCGCCATGGCTGCCGCAGCGGCCTCCGGCTCAAGAGCCTTGACATTGAGATTGACCAGTCGAGCCACGATCTCGATCGCGGGTCGTTCGTCTGAGAGCGCCATGGTGTACGCCTCGATCGCTTCGTCCGTTCGCTCGAGGACATCGAGCATGCCCGCGAAGAGGGTCCACTGGCGTGAGTTCGCATCGTCGGCGGGCCTGTTGAATGCGATGAAGTCATCTTCCACGCCCTCCGACCTGATGACTGCAACAAGCAATTGCGTTCCTTCCTGCCGGGTGATGAAGGTGTTACCTGACAGAAGTCCCTGGGCGACGGGGCGAAGTTCACGGGCCGCGAGGCGGAACGCCGAGTCCGTTCGTCCGTCGTCAACAAGGTCGCGGAAGCGATCGGCTGCGCCCGGTGTGCTCGCGCCACCGTACTGGTGGCGAATGAAGGGATTGCGCCCGGTTGCGGTCTGGTCGACGCTTTCCCGCAGTTGCTCAGCTTCGTCCTCATGACCGAGGTCAGCGAGCGCGGTGACGATCATGTCCTGCTCAGCGGGGGAGCGGCGGGACTGCAGCAGCCGGAGCGCGGACCGTCGCACCCGATCCGGATCACCGGGAGCCTCGGCCAGCAGAGCTGTCCCAACGATGCATCCATCGATCCACTCGCGTCGGGCACGTGTCATGGGCAGGTAGGATGCAGAAATCAGTCGTTCGACCGATTCGGCGTAGCGACCCTCCCGAGCGGACCAGGCGCCGGCGATCACCAGTGCATCAAGGTCGGGCTCCTCGGACGCGAGGAACGGGTCGAGAAGTTCTTCAAACCGATCCGATTCGTCAGCGAGGCCGGCGACCAGAGCGCGGAGCAGAGGATCAGCACCCTGCTCTTCCAGTGAGGCCAGCAGACTCGCGGGATCAACCGACCCGGAGGCCATGCTGAAGTAACCGCCACGTTCCCCGGAGATCAGCGATGCAACCGAAGTGGGAATGGAGTCAATCTGCGCGGGCGGGAATGAGATGGCCTGGAGAGGCATCGAATTGGCACCATAAGCGTACATCTGTGCCATGGCTCCGCGGGACTGAGACTGTCGCCCGGTGCGGCGATGTCGCTCGACCTCGGAGGTCAGGATCGACGCGAGTGAGGCGTAGTCTTCCTGCTGAACAAGGATCATCGCAATCATGGCGAATGTGTATTCGCCATACATGCCCCCGCTGCCGATCTCCCGGAACCATTCCGTCGCCACACCCGAGAGGTGCGCACGATGCTCCTCGCTGAGACTCGCGGAAGTCTGACCATACAGGCCGCCGAGGAGAGAACCGACGATGAACAGGTCATACTCTCCGGGCTTCTCGACGCCGTCGATGACTTCAAGCAGCGACTCCCATCGCGATGCCTGCTCTTCTTCCGTCTCCATGCTGGCATCTCGCATCAAACTGCAGGCCGCACCCAGCGCAAGTGTCGGATACGAGTCGCGGAAGATCTCGATCGCCTTCTCGAGATGTGTCGCTTCGATCACCTCGGAGGTGCCCCAGCCGCCCGCCATCGCCGTGATCGCCAGCAGCGCCTCCTCATCCGGATACTGCGCAAGAACCTTCTCGGGCACCCCCTGCTGCATCCCCCAGTCCATGTCGTCATTCAACAGGATCTCCGCCAGATGGACACCTCTCCGCTCCATCTCTTCCGTCAAACCGGTCAGGCGATCCTCGCCCATGCCTGTCGACAGGCCGCGCAGGTGAGCAATGGCGTAAGAGTGCGCCTCGCCGACCGTGCCCGGAATCCTGATCGTGGCATTCCCGTATCCATACCCGTAGCCCCGGTACGTGGAGTGTGATCGGGCCGACGAGTCCGCCTGCTGCTGCAGCGTCAGTTGCAGAGCGGAAAGCGGCATGACGCCATCGAGGACACTCCAGGATCGCGGCAGCCGCTGACCCGCGCGCCCGTCCGGTTCAGTCTGGATCTCAAGCACGCTCAGCATATGCTGAATCGCCTGTTCCTCACGATCACCGAGGTCAGCTTCGAGCACGCCGAGCATATAGATGAAGCGGTAGTCGTCATCGTATCTGGCCATTCTCGGAACGAGGAAGTCACGCGCCGACTCCACCTCACCGAGTCCGAAGAGCGTATTGGCAATCCCGACCACGTCCTCGCAGTCCATCGCGGGTGCTCGCGGATCATCAAGGAGTGCGAATGCGGCGTCGGTGTTGCCCTCGGCAATCTCGAGCGCGGCGAGGCGCTCCATCACGCGTCCTGAGGTATCGATGAGCATCGCGCGTCGCAACGTCCCCCGCGCGTTGGTGATGTCGCCGTCATCCTCTTCGATCCGCGCAATGGCCAGCAGCAGTTCGATGTTCTCGGGCTCCAGTCGGGACGCCTCAAGAAGCACCTGCCGGCGCTCCTCGTACATGTCACCAACCCGGTAGACTTCCGCAAGAGACATGAGGATCTCGACGTCAGATCGCGACCGCGAGCGGCGTTCCTCCAGTGTCATGAGAAGCGTATCGAAGCGATCCGACCACCGGAGAGTCTCGGCAAGCCGACCGGCCCAGCGAATGCGGTCGGCCGTGGATTCAGCTTCGTCATACAACGTCCACAGCACCCGTTCGGCATCCAGGTCACGGTCTTCTTCGCGATACGCCTCGGCGAGTTCGATTCGGATCGTTGCGTCTTCGAACTGCCGCGATGCCGCTTCAAGCACCGCGAGGCCCTCCTCTGCCCGATCCGATGCCCTGAGCAATGAGGCCTCGGCAAGCCATGGCGTGACTGACCCGGGTGCGATGGTCTGCCATCGCCTTGCCCAACTCAGCGCCTGATCGAACTGCCGCGCGCGCCGGTGGAGGTCGATGATCTCGCGCAACCTCGCTGAGGTCTCGCCTCCATCCTGCGCCGCCAGGGCTTCCATCGCCGATGCAGCACGCGCCCACTCTCGACGGGACTTCAGCAGCCGCACACGCTGGAGCAGGATCCGCTCATCGACCTGATCACCCGCGATCTGGAGAGCCTGGTCGGCGCCCATCCAGTCGCCGGTAAGTTCACGCACCTCGGCCAGGAGGCATCGTGTGCCGACGCCTGGATCTGCTTCGCCTGCCAGCCGCGCTTCGAGGTCGAGGAGGACCTCAGCCCGCCGGGCGAGCCTCGCTGTTGTCGCAACCGCGCGCAACGTCTCATCGGGTGTGATCGCGATGTCGATCCAGCGCTCTCCCCAACGGACAATCTCAGGACGCTCTGTCCTCGGCGAACTCTCAACAAGTGTCGCAACGAAAGCGGGATCATCACGGAACGTCTCGGCACGCGCAAGCATGGCATCCTGCGCAGCCTCACCCTCGCCGCGAGCACGCATGGATCGTGCAACCGCAATGATGCCCTCAGCATCCGCATCCCCGATGAGTCCGGTCCAGATCTGCATGGCCTCCTCTGCCTGGTCCGCACCATGCAGGAACTCGGCCAGTGTCGTCTGCCGTTCCCGGTCCTCCGGAGCCACAGCGACCATCTCGCGCATCACGCTGACTGCCTCTTCCGTCAAGTCCATTCGCTGAAGGGTGCGCCCGGCCCGGACGTAGGACGAGATCTCGTCGCCCGCTCTCTCCAGATAGCCCCGAACGGACGCAGCCGCTTCATCGGACTCGCCGAGGGCATACTTGAACTCGGCGCGGCGCAGCCAGAGGGACCCATCGTCCGGCCGCGCTTCGATCAGTCTGTCCACCTGCGCGGCCGCCTTGTCGAAGAGCTGCGCATCAGCCAGCACGCGCGCGTACTGCTCCCGGCTGTCCAGATCGTTGGGCGTGCGCTCAAGGATGTTCTTCCAGATCTCCACGCCCCGGTCGGAGTCCCCGAGTTCGATGTGCACGCCCGCGAGCGCCTTGCCGATCGATGTGCGCTCGGGGTGCGCTTCTGCCAGCGCTTCCAGACGCTCAGCGAGTCCCGAAATGTCCTGACGCTGACGATAGGACTGCTCGATCTGGCTCAGCAGTTCCCGCTCGATCCAACTCCCCTGGCCGACATCATCGAGGATGTCGGTGTACACCGACCGGGCATCTTCCAGTTTGTTCGCCCGCCTCAGGATCTCGCCCCTCCACAGTCGATGCATCACCTGCTTGTGCGGATCGGACTCGGCACTGATCAGCCCGTCCAGGATCTCCATCGCCGCTTCGTGCTGGCCTTCGTCCACCAGGAGCTGCACGACATCCTCCCGCAGCACTGGGTCGTCCGGATGCTCCTTCAGCAGGTTCGTCCACAACTCAATGGCCGCTTCACGCTCGCCGGTCCGGATGAGCAACTGGCCGCGAAGCTTCGCGATCAGTTCCCGCAGATCCGCATCGTCGGCGGACACACTCGCGGCCGCCTTCTCCAGGTCCTTCAGCGCCGTATCAAAGTCCAGGGTGGCCGCTTCCACGCGCGCCTTCTCATACAGAATGCTCGCTGTGCCGGGATGCGCCTCCAGCGTATTGCGGAATGCCGAGATCGCCTCCGCGTTCCGGCCCTCGTGGGAGAAGTAGAAGGCAAGCAGGAGGCCTTCACTCACGCCACCCGATGTGGCCTTCTCCCGAAGGAACGACTCCAGTGCGGCCGGCGACTCCTCCGCGAGCCACGTGCGCACAAAGCGATCGAACAGGTAGCCCGTTTCGGGTCGCTTGAGGAGAATCGTGTAGTAGCGTTCTGCACCGGCGGGCGGTGTGACGACGGCAGCCGACTGGGCAACAGGTCGAGCCTCTGCCGGGCTCGGCGCAACGATCGCGGCCGCGCAGGTGACCAGCGCGAGGAGACTGAAGACGGAATTCTTCATGATTGAGTTCCCGGTCGCCTCTCCGATTCAGGTCTCGACAAGGGACCTGCCCCGACAGATCACACGTCTTACTTGCCGGGTGTTCGGGTGGAGGAGTAATGAAGCACTTTCAGACTATCGAGGTCCGGGACCTGAAACCAGTCCCGTACTCCCAATTATGAGACATGACCCGTGTCGTGTTCGGTATCCATGTGGAATGAACGACCTCTGACGCGTTCGAACACGGACTCTGGGGCAACCTCGACCAGATCACCGAGCGACACAATGGAGACGGCATGGTGTGCTTCCTCGATGGGCATGCGGACAAGTTCGACGTCCCACGCGGCGAGGATCCACTGACCAACGAGCGCCATGACTTCGACTGCAACGACCTGTATGCACGAACGCGCACCGGATGGGTCCGCATCGAACCGGCAAACGTCGACAATCGGGTGAACTGGAATGAGCGACCGTGGGGCTGGATCAATCATCCGAAGCGTTGACGCAATCGAAACCGCCATTTCGCCCGGTGACCTCACCCCATCCTTTTGCCTTACACTTCAATCATGGACAGCCATGGCTCATCCCGGTTTCACACGACGCACTGGAGCCTGATTGTCGCGCTGCCAGGCCGTGCCGATGATGCCGAGGCAGGCCGCGCCCGGGAAGCCCTGGAGCACCTCTGCGACGTCTACTGGCGCCCGCTGTATGCGTTCGCTCGTTACAGCGGCTATCCGGCCGAGGATGCCCGGGACCTCACCCAGGACTTCCTCACGTGCATCATCGAGACGGGCGGACTCGGCGGCGCCGATCCGGAACGCGGACGCTTCCGATCCTACCTCCTCGGTGCCATGAAGCACTTCATGGCCAATGCGCGAGATCGGGCCAACGCACGCAAACGCGGCGGCGGACGGCGTTTCATCGAAGGCGACATCGCCGACATGGAGTCCCGCATCGCAGCCGACGCGAACTCACCTACCGATGCCGAGCGCGCCTTTGATCGCGACTGGGCCCGGGAAACGACTGCCGCGGCCCTCCGCCAACTGGGTGACGAGTGGGCGGGGCGGAATCGCGCGGACCTGTTCGAGGCGCTGCGTCCCACGCTGTCGGGTGAGGGTGCCGCCCGGTCTGAAATCGCAGCCCGTTTCGGAATGACCGAGAATGCAGTCACGGTCGCGATCCACCGCCTCCGCCAACGGTATGCGGCCCTGGTCCGCGAAGCCGTGGCCCGGACCGTGGCTGACGAGGTGGACATCGAGGACGAGATGAGGTACCTCGTGGGTGTTCTCAGAGAAAAGTGAACCGACGGGTGTAACCTTGAGGCCAGAACCCTTCAGGAAGTGGTGTACCAACCCCTCGGGAGGCGCACCATGAATCACACGAGCAAGATCACCTGTCCCGGCTGCGGCGCGGCCCTGCACAGCACGGAGCCGAATGCACTGTGCCCCGCATGCCTGATGTCGGGGGTGCTGCGTGCCGGTCCGGACAGCGAGGCCGAGACCCTTCCCCCGGACCATGAGGAGCACCCGGACGGCGGTCGTGAGGCCGAAACCCGCACAGCGCCGCCGCCCCGGGCCGGCAGACTTCGCCCCGCATTCGAACTTCCGCGCGACCTGGGTGACTACACGCTCAACTCACTGCTCGGACAGGGCGGCATGGGCACGGTCTACGAGGCCGTTCACCGTCCGAGCGGCCGCCGCCTCGCGCTGAAACTGCTGGACCAGAGCCTGGACTCGACCGATATGCGACAGCGCTTCCTGCGAGAAGGTCGGCTCGCCGCACGCGTGAACCACCCATCGAGCCTGTACGTCTTCGGAAGTGAGGAGATCGACGGCATTCCCGCGATCACGATGGAGATCGCGCCAGGCGGCACACTGCAGGACACACTGAATCAGCGCGGACCGTTGCCCGTTGCAGAGGCGGTCGACGCCGTTCTCAATGTCATTGACGGACTCGAAGCAGCGCTCGATCGCGGCGTCCTCCATCGCGACATCAAGCCCTCCAACTGCTTTGTCTCCCCGGATGGGACGGTCAAGGTCGGCGACTTCGGCCTCTCTGTTTCGACACTGCCATCCACCGATACCTTTGTCACACAATCGGGCAAGGTCATGGGAACGCCCGCATTCGCCCCGCCCGAACAACTGCGAGGTGACGAGGTTGACGCCCGGTCGGACATCTACGCCGTCGGGGCCACGCTCTTCACTCTGCTCACTGCCCGCGCCCCATTCGAAGGGGACAACGCGGTCCAGGTGGTCGCGAACGTCATTGACACACCGCCGGCTGCCGCCTCGAAGTATCGGGATGACCTGCCACCCGGCCTCGAGCACGTGATCGCGCGCTGCCTCGCCAAGGATCCCGGTGGTCGGTATGCCGACTACCCCGCGCTGCGCGATGCACTGCTGCCCTTCAGTTCGGTCGTTCCCGAGCCGGCAACCCAGGCGCAGCGTACCGCCGCCGGCTGGATCGACTACCTCACCGCCTTTCTTCCGACCTACGCGGCACTCATGGTCACCGTCGGACCGGAGACGCTCTGGATCCGTCCGCTGTACGACCTCTCGTTCAGCGCCTGGAAGTACCACCTGCTGATCTTCGCGCTCGGCTTCCTCTACTTCGCCGTGGCCGAAGGCATCTGGGGCACCGGCCTTGGCAAGTGGATCATGAATCTCCGAGTCGTCCGGCGCAATGGTCGCCGACCCGGAGTGGGTCGCGCGCTGCTCCGGATTGCGATCCCGATCGCGTTGATCGAGGGCATCCGTGTTCCGCTCTGTATCGCAACACTCCCCGATGGCGAATGGGCGGCACTCAACGTGATGCTGTTCATCGGCCTCTCGATCTTCACCCCATGGGTCGCGGCACTGCTCTGGATTCCGGCAGGTCGCAGCAACGGTTTCGCGACCGCCTGGGACCTCGCGACCGGAACGCGGGTCGTTGTCCGCCCGCGCGGAACGCGTCGTCCCGCTTCGGAGGGATCACCTGACGCATCGCCCAAGCCGGAGGCCTCCCGATGCATCGGTCCGTTCCGCATCACTTCCGAGATCCAACCCGGCCGTTGGCTCTCGGCGATCGATCCGGTCCTCAGGCGCCAGGTGTGGTTGATCCGCCGCATGGGCAAGCCGTCGAGCGAGGCACGTCGCGGTGCTGCCCGCCCGGGCCGTCCGCGCTGGCTGCAGGAGATCAAGACCGAGACCGAGGCCTGGGAGGTGTTCGAGGCCGCTCGTGGAACTTCGTTCGTCGAGCAGACCGCACGGGGTTCCGTGCCCTGGTCGACACTGCGGTACTGGCTGCACGATCTTGCAGCCGAACTGTGGGCAGCACAACGTGATGATACGCTTCCGCCCGTCTGCACCCTCGACCAGGTCTGGATCACCGACGATGGGCGCGCCATGCTCCTCGATACGCCCTGGCCACGCGCCTCGGAGACGACTGACTTCGCGCCGATCCCCGTCGAGAGCCTTGCCGGGCAACATCGCTTCCTGAAAGCCGTTGCCGATCACATCGACCCCCTCTCGATTCCGCTCCATGCTCAGCCGGCGCTGCATAATCTCCGGTCCGGATCGTTCGAGAAACTCACGTTCCTCACCGGGACTCTCCGCGGCCTGTTGAACAAACCTGCGGACGTCAACAGGGGCCTGCGCGCCGCATCGCTCTTCGTCATTCCAGGCTACGCGTGGGTCGCAACCTCGCTTGGCATCGCGAGCAATACGGACCCGGCGGTCAGCCCCGCCATTTGGCTTGGACGCATTGCGATCGCCGGACTGGTCATGATGCACTTCATCGCCTTCTTCGACATCCTGCTTGCGTTCTGGCGCAAGTCGACCGGCCTGACGACATTCGGCCTTGAGGCCGTGACCGCAACCGGCCGCGCATCTCGCAGCCGGATGCTCATTCGAAGCACCATCATGTGGCTGCCCGTGCTTGCCCCGACAGGCGTGCTTGGAGCAATTGCACTGGCTCGGGGAACATCAATCGGATTCAATGCCGCCGCGGCGGTCGGCGCCGTCGCACTTGCAGGCGCAGCAGTCTGCTCCGTCACGGCGATCGTGAATCCAAGGCGCGGCTTGCACGACCGTCTCGCTGGTGTCTGGATCGGTCGACGTTGATCCCGGTCCCTCTCTTCGACACTCAAGGAACGGCCCACTCCGCTTGTGAAGCGATGCGGCACCAGACCATGTACAGGAACATGAGATGACGACGAACACATCGAATCCCACACCGAGCCCGCGCCGTTACGACCTCGATGCACTCCGCGCGTTCGCCATGCTCCTTGGTATCGCCCTGCACGCGGCCCTCGCCTTCGCACCGATTCCCTGGCTTGCCATGAACAATGAGACGTCTCCGGCGCTGGGGCCTTTCTTCGAAGTCATCCACGGCTTCCGTCTGCCCCTCTTCTTTCTGATGAGCGGCTTCTTCAGCGCCATGCTGCTGCAACGCCGCGGCATCGGCGGCTTCCTCACTCACAGGTGGAAGCGAATCGCCCTGCCTTTGCTGCTCGGGATGGTCACGATTGTTCCGGCGATGTGGGGCGTCCTCATCGGTGGGCATGTGGTGAAATCGATCATCCCTGCGCCAGAGCGAGCATGGGGCGTTGCCGACGACAGCACAACCAGCATCTGGAAAGCGGCCGCCGCGGGTGACCTCGCCAACGTACAACTGCTGGTGAAGTCCGGTGTCCCCGTCAACCAACCGGACCCGCATGTGTTCACTCTGCCCCTGGGCTGGGCCGCCACCGGTGACCACTCCGACGTTGTTGCGTTCCTTCTTGAGTCAGGTGCTGATCCCAACCAGCGCATGGGTGACAAAAACACTCCACTCCACACCGCCTGCTTCTTTGGTGCATCCGAGTCGACGGAGTTGATGCTTGACTCGGGCGCTGACCCCACCGCCCGCAATAAGCATGGCGAGACTCCCATCGATTCAATGCGTCACGGTCGCGACACCGTTGACTTCATCGGAAACCTGCTCGGTGTGGAAGTCAACTTTGAGGAGGTCGAGTCCGGGCGAACTGCAATTGCAGAGATGCTGGCGGCCCGCTCCGACGGGGAAGAGACCTTGACGGCATCGACCCCGCTTCGCGATGTCCTCACGCTCATCTTCACGGGTGAACTGCTCATGCATCTCTGGTTCCTCTGGCACCTCTGCTGGCTCGCATGCGGACTCGCGATGGTCACTCGCATCCTTCGCATGCTCCCTGTTCAGCGCGCGCCGAGTCTCCTCATTGCCACGCCCCTGTGCCTCGTCGGACTGATTCCGCTGACCGCGCTCACACAGAGTTGGCAGGCGAACTTCGGACCGGACACATCCGCGGCCCTGATACCCGCTCCGCATGTCCTCGGCCACTATGCCGTGTTCTTCGGATTCGGGGCGCTGATGTTCAGCGTAAGAGGGGCGGCTGACCGACTCGGTCGAACATGGTGGATCTACCTGCCCGTCGCTGCGACCGCGTGCTACATCGCACTCCGACTGACGCATGATCCGATGGCGTTTGCGGGCCGCGGCCTGGATGCCGAGACGGGCGCTCGACTCGGTCTCCTCATGCAGGCCGTCTTCGTCTGGACCACCTCGTTCGGACTGCTCGGCGTGACTCGGCGGCTGCTCAGTCGGCCGAGTGCACGGGTGCGCTACGTCTCCGATTCATCCTACTGGCTCTATGTGGCGCACCTGCCGATCGTCGTCGCAGGCCAGTTCGCGCTGGCCTACGTGCCACTCCCCCCACTCCTTGAATTTGCACTGCTGACAATTGCGACCACTGCCGCCCTGCTCCTGAGCTACCACTGGTTCGTGCGCTACACATGGATCGGCCGCCTGCTCAACGGCCCCCGCACGCGCCGCGACAGGTCTTCGCCCTCAACACCAATGGCGCAGTCCGCGAACAGCACCGAAGGATCCGAACTCGTCTGCAGCTAGGCGAGTGCCATCGCCGGGCCCCAACCTTCGCACCCCCCTGCTTCCCCCTCAAGTGGGCCCGGAGGGACTCGAACCCTCACTCCCTTTCGGAAAGCGGATTTTAAGTCCGCCGCGTCTACCGATTCCGCCACAGGCCCGTGACGTCTGATCTTAGGCGACGCTCGAAGGCGATCAGCCTTCGCCGTCGGACATCGTCGCCGCTTCGGGTCGAGGGGCGTCATCCTCCGCGGCCATGGTCCCGTCAATCATGCCGGGCATCCAGATCTCCGACATGTCCTGATCGTCATTGACCCGTCGCAATACAAGGTACATGGCCGTCGACACCGAGAAGAAGTAGGAGACGATGTAGCCATTCCAGATCGCATGTACGACATCTTCCCAGAACGCAATCACACTCGATGATGCCCCATCGAAATCACCGCCGAAGAGTTCGCCGTGCTGATCAGTTGAAAGCCATGCCGTCGCCAAGGACTCCGTCAGAACCAGCGTCTGCATCAGGATGAAGCCCGCGATCGAGACCGCGACCACACCGGTGAGGACCGCGATCAGCAGGTACAGGAGGAACCGACCCGGTCGACCGAGCAGGTATGCAAACGCTCGCTGCATCGCATCCAGAACGTCCGAACCCTCCGCCTGCACCGCCGGCAGCATGAGCGGATTTGTGAAGAGACCGACAACCAGGAGGAGCGTCGCCAGCAGGCCCACGAACAGCAACACGCCATAGAGAACAGCCCCCACGATGCTCAGGGCCGGCGAGAGCAGGAGCCAGCCCGATGCCGCGATACCCAGTGACATCAGGACGAACAGAACCGCCGGGAGCAGCATCGCCGCAACTGATGTCTTCCATCGCTGCAAGGAACATCCCAGTGCCTCGCGCACGCTCATGTTGTAGTGACCGGCAAGATCCACCGCGATCATGCGGCAGATCGCGCCGCCCCCGAGAGTCCATGCCGGAAGAAAGATGATCAGCAACACGAATATCGAACTGACCGGATACTCGCGAAACAGCATGGTCCACGTGCCGATGAAGCGGAGCGCCCCCTCGCCGGCACTCGCGGCGACATGGGCCGGATCCCAACTGCCGGGAGCAAAGACCATGTGGCCCAAGCCGACGAATGAGTCCCACAACCCCTCAAAAACGCCTTGCTCCAGATCTCCGACATCGCCCCGAATGCGGTCGAACAGGTAGCCAAGCAGTTGGATCGCCGCGACCACCAGGATGCCCAGGATCAACCGCGGCGGCTGCGCCGCCATGCCGGCCGCACGACAGATCGTTGGCCAGACCAGACCAGCCGTGAGTTCGGTCATGGTGACGGGAACAGGTCGTCGGATGTTGTCAGGTCGGGACATGAGACGCATGCTACCCGAACGGGCACGGGTCGGGCCGGGCAACCCCGGCAGACCCGGGTACTCAGGTCGCCAGCCGCTTGCCGATCTCATCGAGAATGCGTTCCGGCTCAGCCATGCGACCGGCCCCTTCGGTCCGACACGCCTGCCAGCCTGCATCAGGGTCGATCACATCAAAGCCATCGCCGCAAAGTTGAACGACGTTCCTCCTGGTCGCCGGCTGATCCCACATCACGGCATTCATCGACGGTGCCAGCAGTACCGGTGTCTCATTGCGATCGACGGCCGAGAGAACGAGCGAAATCACGTCGTCAGCGCGGCCGTGTGCGAGGCGTGCGAGCGCATCCATCGTGCAGGGTGCGACGACAGCGAGGTCGGCGCGCCGGGCGAGCGTGATGTGTTGCGGGTCACTGGACTCGATGTGCGCCCATGGCGTGTCGTAGACCGGATTCCCGGAGAGGGCCTGGAACGTCAGAGGTGTCACGAATCGCGTCGCCGCGGGGGTCATCAACACCGTGACATCGGCACCCGCCTGCGCCAGTCGGCTGACGAGCGTTGCGGTCTTGTACGCAGCGATACCGCCGGTCACCCCGACGATGATCCGCTTGTCAGCAAGCCTGTTCTGCATTGGACCTTGGCTCAGGCGCCGGACTCGATCATCGGCCTCGGACCAGGAAGGTCACTCGAATCCCAGTCGATGCCGATCTTCTCCTGCATGATCTCGTCGATCACGACTTCGAGATCAGAACGACCATCGCGCTCGACGAGCGGACGACCGCCTTCCATGAGCTCAACAACGCGCCGCTGAATCAGCGCGCAGAGTTTGAACCGCCCGCCAACCTTGTTTACGATTTCTTCGCTCTTGAGCGCCTCAATCATGCTCGTGGGTCTCCGACTCGTCTCGCCGTCCGACAGACGCGCGGTTCAACAGTTCCAATTTCCACTGAACCCCGACATGCCTGCCTGATTCGGCTGGTAGAACCGGGTATGGTACGGGTCGAGATCCGGGTTGGCAAGCAACCCCCCCAACACCCCTTCGGAATCCGCAACGTCATGGATCACCTCGAACGCGGCCAGCACGTCCGCCACGCAACCCGTCCCGAATGGGGTATCGGTGAGATCGAGAAGGCTGAGCCATTCTCGCAGGACGGAGCCGAAGCCCAGCGCCTGGCCATCCGGTTCTCGCGGGCGGGACTCAAGCGACTCCTGACCAGCCACGCCCCGATTGAGGTGGTCGTCCCCGCCGAGGTCCTTCCCGATAACGCTGACGAAGCCGTCCGTCGACTCACCCAGTTGCCGGATGCAGCCACCGACCCCTTCTCGACCCCGCTCCGCCGACTCGAAGCCACCCTTGCCGAATACCGATTCTCGGACTCCGGAACCAGCCTCCTGGACTGGGCCGCCGCCCGCACGGCTCTCGATGACCCGCTCCAGATGCTACGGCGGACCGACCTCGAGTCAGCTTGGTCCCGGTATCAGGACGCAAGAGACACTCAGCTCCGCCGAACGCTCAAGGAACTGCGCCTGTCACCGCCCGAGAACCCGGCCGCGCTCGCCGAGATCATCCGCGAGGCACCCGAGCCGGGACGCAACGCGTTGCAGCGAGTACACGCGGCGCGTTGATTCTGTGCAACACGCGCTGTAATCCGAAGTGGACGCGGCTTCGACCGAGAACGCGCGCCGCAAGAATCTTCCAACGCTATCGGACGCTGAACCCCCCCAAGGGTGCCCGCGCCGCCAACCGAAGCTGCCTCAGTCGTTACAGGCGTTAAATTCGGACCCCCCTCGTACCAGCAAGACCGCGCGTTTGGCACGGGGTTCGTATCTCTCCTTCCGCTGGTGGCGGCAGTTTGCCTCCGGCCAACCTCAGAACTGGATTGCGGGAGAAACAGATATGAACGACAAGGACTTCCAGAACAAGCTCGGTGAACTCATCAGCCAGATCGACCAGCTCCCCGAGGATCAGCGGGACCAGCTCCACGCCCTCGCCCAGCAGGCTCGCGAACGCCATGACAAGATCCGCAACACCGTTCGCGGCCTCCAGGATTCCCTCGACTACCTCCGCCTTAGCGTGAAGTACCTGGTGTTCGATCTCGAGGCGACCCGCCGCGAGAACAAGTACCTCCGCGAGATGCTCGAGTCCGCCCAGGGCGGCGATCAGTCCGAATAATCAGCGCCAGCACAGCGAACACCGCCGGCATTCGTGCGAACCGCCACGGTCCCGCCCGTGGAAGGCGCACCAACAGGCCGATCGGGATCTTGGAGGAAGGTCCCGTTCGGCCGCTTTGTTTTTCGGGCGTACTTCAGTGAGCGGGAATCACTCGACGACGACAACACTCTCCGCCTCGGTCCAATCTTCGACCGGGACTTCGAGCAGATCGAGGTCGCCATCTTCCGGGTCGTAGCGCATCTGCCAGCCCTTCGGCATCGTCACCTCTTCGCGATTGACGAAGAGTGTGGGATTCAGAGTCGCGGGCCAGTCCCCGTGCTCCTGGTAGTACACGTCCAGCGCTCCGCGGACGGACTTATAACTGCTCTGAGCCGCCGCTTCCTTGGACATCTCCAGGTGCCCGGTGAGATAGGGCAGCGCCACGGCGGCCAGGATACCGATCACCACAACCGTGATCATGACGTCAATCAGTGTGAACCCGGTTCGATGCACAGTTCGCATGGTCGCAGCCCTCGCCTTCGGAATTGCACCACTGCATCGGCGGCGATCCCGATTGAGTCCAACTGCACACCGAACTCTCGTATGGTTCATGAGTGGTCAGTCGGCACGACCGCCACAGACCGGGCAACCTCAGGTCCGCCGGAGATTCTCGCGGCTGAGCATGAGTTCAAACGTCTGCGCCGCGAACTCACCATCTCGTCGGGAGAGTCCGGTATAGAAAGGCAGCGCAATGGTCCGCTGGGACACGGACTCTGCAATGGGGAACTGGCCCGGCGCGTAGCCGAAGCGTTCGCGGTAGAAGGGCTGGAGATGGATGCACGGGAAGTACGGCGCGGCGCCGACATCATGCCGGTGCATGCCCTCTACGATGCGATCCCGTTCTTCCTCCGTGTACTCGTGAGCGAGCCGGACCACGAAGACGAACCAACTCATGCGCGAATCCGAATCGATGCTCGGCAGGATGATCTCGCTGTTGTCGAGAAACCGTTCGATGTAGCGTTCAGCCACCATCGCACGCTGCTGAAGGATCGAGTCGAGACGGCGCATCTGAGCGACGCCCAATGCAGCGTGGAGTTCGGACATACGGTAGTTGTATCCAAGCCGCTCGAATGCGAACCACGATCCGGTTCCACTGGCGTTCCCACGACCCTGGTTCCTCAGTGAACGGCAGAACTCCGCGAGCCGGTCATCATCCGTGACCAGCATGCCACCCTCGCCCGTCGTGATCTGCTTGTTGGGATAGAAGCCGAAGACACCCACGTGACCGAAAGCGCCGGCGCTCGTCCGCTTGTGAGATGCGCCGAGCGCTTCGCAGCAGTCCTCGATCATGCGGATCTCGTGCTTGTCCGCGATGGCGCGGTAACGCTCCATATGCCGGGGATTCCCGAAGGTCTCCACCGCCACGATCGCCTTCGTGCGGGGCGTGATGGCCGCTTCCACGGCGTCGGGGTTCATGTTCAGCGATGAGGGATCAATGTCGACAAAGACCGGCTTCGCACCGACGAACAGAATCGAGTTCGATGACGCGATGAAACTGAACGGGGTCGTGATCACCTCGTCGCCGGGTCCGATCCCCAGACCCACCATCGCCATGTGAAGTCCCGCCGTCCCCGATGAACACGCCACCGCGTGGCGAACGCCGACACGCCGCGCGACCAGAGACTCGAACTCCTCCTGGACCGGACCAATCGACAGTCGGCCCGATCGCAGGACGTCGAGCACCGCCTCGATCTCTGCGCCGGTTACGTCCGGACGACTCAGGGGAACTTCGTCAACCATCGCGGCGACTCCATGCCATGACGAAAGATGGCGCGGCACTCCACGCCGCTTAACCTCACTCCACAATACCCGAAAAGGGAGTGACCGTCAGCGCGAGGATCGGCCACGTCGCGTGGTAAACGGCGAAGACCCGAGGACCTGTCGCCGTACCCGCTCGCACACATCGGAGACCCTGACCTCGGGGATGCCGTTGCCGAGGCGACACGATGCACCTTCATCAATCTGACGGCTCACACGCTGAGTCGCTGTCACGATCGTGGAATGGTTGGATCGGTTCAGACCCCGCGCGATCTCCGGATAGGAATGGGTCGTGAGGTCGCGAGCGAGGAACGCGGCGACGCCGCGAGCGAGCACAACTCGTCTGTGTCGCCCTTTGCCGAGCACCTCCGAGGGTTCGACGCTCAACTGCGAGCACACGGCATCCACGATCTCGTCGATGCGCACGGGGCGTTCAAGCCGCGAGCGTGCCCGAGTCCGAAGTGCAGTCTCGACCAGCGCCGGCCCGATGCTCCCGGTCGTTCCGGCTGTTTCCGGGAGCAGGGTCGCCAGGGCCTGAATGCGCGTGAGGATGCCGCCGAGATCCCTGAATGAGCCTTCGCACGAATCGGCCACGATGCGCAGCGCCTCATCTTCGACAACGAGCCCGCGCATCCGACTGAGGCGTCTGAGTGCTGTCAGGCGGGTCTCGAAATCGGGAGACTCCAGTTGCACAACCAGGCCGGAGACACATCGCGACGCGAGGCGATCGTTGAGGTGCTTGATCTGCCGCGGATGAGCATCCGATGCCAGCACGACGCGGGCGCCGTGGAGATCCAGCGCATCAAAGGTGTGGAGAAACTCAGACTGTGTGGCGTCTTTCCCGGCGATGAAGTGCATGTCGTCGAGACAGAGGAGATCGATGTTGCGGAAGGACTGACGGAAGGCTTCGATCTGGCCGGATCGAACAGCCCGGATGTACTCGTTCGTGAACTCCTCGCCGGAGATGTACCTGACCGAGGCACCGGGGTGCTGGCGAAAGTAGTGAGCCGCGATCCCCTGGAGGAGGTGCGTCTTGCCCAGTCCGCAGTCGCCGTGCAGGACGAGCAGGTTGAGCCCCGGCGTGCAGTCACCGCTCGCGACTTTGAGCGAAACGGAGTGCGCGAGGCGATTGCAGGGTCCGACGATGATGGCGTTGAGCCCGTAGCGATCGGAATCAGGATCGAAACCGATGGCTCTCCCGCCCGTCCCTGGTGCGGGCCGACCGGGTGCGACTCGTGACGGATGGGCCGCGCGGGCGCGGCCTCCGGAGGACGCGAAGGTGGTGGGACGCGTCGTCCTTTGAGTCGTTCGATCCGGTCGGCCCTCCGTCGACCCGCCTCCGTTGGTGGGGAATGCGGTCGGGTCGACGCGCCAGCGGACGGTCAATTCGGTCATCCCTGTCTCGAGGCAGGCGGCATCGCGCACCATGCGTCCGAAGTTGCGCCCGAGCCATTCGGCGTGGAAAGCGGTCGGAACGGCCACATCGAGTGTCCGCTCGACCATTCTGAGCCTGGCCTTGTCCTCGAAGTACTTCTGGAAACGTCCCTGCCCCACGATCTCCGAAAGCCTGTCGGCAATCCGGGCATCCATTGCGGTTCCGCGTCTCATCTGCACGGTCAACACCCATCCCTGAGCGGTGCGGGCCTCCGCCCGCTGGTTCACGACTGTTCTGAGTCCGTTCAACACTGACGTCAGCCAGGCGTGCGCGTTCACCTCGGGACCCGGCGGTTCCGTGGGACGCGGGCGCAGCGATACCGACGCCGATCAGGGACCGGCTTTCCCCGCAATGACCATCTGGGTCTTGCCGGACGGGCTCGTCCTGTGCTCATCCGGCGGTGGAGGAATCGGAATTTGTGCTGCGAGCCTTGCTGCTCTGCCGCTCAGTCGTCCAGTGACTGGGAACGTAAAGCTACTGCAAAGCGAAGCCAGTTCAACACGGTCTCGATTGAACACACGGAACGCCGAGCAGTTTTTGCCCGATTCGCGGCAGAATCAGACCTGAGATTTTTTGCATTCACAATGAGACACGACAGTGCCGCAAACCTTTGAAAACAAGGGGAAAACGTGCCGTCCGGACGACGTTGCGAGGACACCATGGACCTCGTTCGCCAACATGTATGGCACCCCCCCTGCTCTCACCCACTGCACGTTGTGTCCAGCGCATCTCACAAACTACCAACATGTAGCTTGTGCTACACTTTTGGATTGCGCCCCTGAAGCGAACGAATGCATGCCGTGCGCTCCGCGCTCTCCTTGAAGCCGAAGCGCGCATAGAGCCTGCGTGCCGGTTCATTCCGGTGGTCGACGGCGCACGTGACGGTTGACTCCGGGCGCCCGGCAAGCGACTTGAGGCCCGCTGAGAGCATCGCTGAGGCCACTCCGAGGCCGCGCGTCTCCGGCGCAACGCCCATGTACACCAGTTCCACGGAGTCCTGGGCCTTCAGCACGTTGAAGAGCATGGCCCCGAGCACCTCCTCACCCCGGCGCAGGAGCCACCAGTTCCGGGCATGAAACTCGCCAGTCGCCCGGTGGCTCTCCAGAACGTCCGCCATCGGACGCAGCCCGCACAGTTCAGGACAGTCCAGTGTCCCCTCATAGGAACGCTCCAGCGCCTCGATCAGCACGGGGTCTTCACCGGTCCGCCAGTTGGAACATGTGAAGCCCGGTGGCATGTCCGCATCCGGGACGGCATCGCGGCTCCCCGGCATCGGCAGTCGAAGATAGCTCAACCGCCCGATCCGCTGGAATCCGCCCGCCAGGAACGCTTCGAGCGCTCCCTCCTCATGCTCGGCCAGCAGAGTCTGAGCCAGGATCACGTCGTCAAGCTGGCGACACACGTGGTCAATCAGCCCTCCGAGTTCCGCGGCCTCAGACGACCCGCGAGGCTCAGAGGTGAAGAACATCCCCGTCCGCCCCGCTCCCGGAATGCAGAGGCAGACCTGGCGAACGTCCTTTGCATCGCCGGCAGTCGAGTACCAGAAACACGACAGGTCCATCCCGTTCAGCCGGGCCACCTCGAGGAATCTCGCGCCGGCGTGCGGGTCATCCGGCGCCGCCGCCTCGACCAGACGACGCGCCGCCGGCAGGCGACGCGGCCCCACAGCGCGGTGGTAGGTGACATCCCGGGCCGTGCCGCCCTCAGGGCTTCCTTGCTGACCTGGCGCCACGCTCACATGCATCTCCTGCATCGAGAGAGGATTCTGTTCGGAACCGGAGTGATCAATCATCGTATCAGTTTCGGGAGGTGGTGGCCGTCGGTCTTTCGCCGCTCGCCATCAGCACGTAGACTCTGACGCTCCGGATTCTCATTCTGCCGGCCGCAGGGCTGGTTCGAAGCCAGCGTGTTCGAGGAGATTCACGCATGTCGATTGCCCGTTTCGCATCGCCGATCCTGTTGTTGGTGTTTCTCGTCCTCGGGACGGCCCCGTCTGCGATTGCGGCCCCTGAGCCGGATCCGGTGCCGCGTCGCTGGCAGTTGGATGTGAAGCCCGGGGACCTGCGCATCACGGTTGTTCAGACCAAGGACGGCCCGCAGACCTACTACTACATGACCTACCTCGTCACGAACAACTCCGGCGAAGACGTCTACTTCGCTCCCACCTTCCAGCTCTACACGCCGGACGACGGCCAGATCTACCGGTCCGGGCGCGGGATCCCCTCCGAGGTCACGGATCACGTGCTCGCGGAGGTCGATAACGAGCTCGTCCAGGATGACATCCGCGTACAGGGCCCGCTCCTGCAGGGGCGCGAGTACGCCCGCGAGGGTGTTGCGATCTGGCCGGCCATGAACCTCACCGTGGACGAGATCATGATCTTCGCCACCGGGTTCAGTGGCGAGACCAAGCGGATCGTCCGCCCGGATAACGGCGAGGAGTACCTCCTGCGGAAGACACTGATGCTCCGCTACTCGACCCCCGGGGACATCAACCCGCGTCGGCGGGACCCCATCGATCCAGTCGGAGACGGTCGCTGGATTTTGCGATAAGACCTCGATACAATCCCGCCCCCTCGGACCTTCCGGCACGCTGGAGGTTCAGGTTCGTATTCCGTAATGCCGCGGGCCTCAGCCCAGAATCACCGAAGTGAGTACCAGCCATGGCACATAAGAAGGGACAGGGTTCCTCCAAGAACGGTCGCGACTCCAACCCGCAGTTTCGCGGCGTCAAGCTCTATGGCGGTGAGTATGCGACTTCTGGCTCCATCATCGTCCGCCAGTGCGGCACGAAGTGGAAGCCGGGATTCATGGTCGGCCGCGGCAAGGACGACACCCTCTTCGCCCTGTGCGAGGGCACTGTGGTCTGGAAGGGCTCCAAGGTCCACGTGAATCCGACCGACGAGTCGATGGCCCGCCCGCTTGCCCTCCGGGCCTGAGCGCCGCCCAACGACTGCTTGAGCAACAATCGCCCGGCCCCCGAGGCCGGGTTTTTCTTGCGCTCTACGCGATGGCCTGCATCAGTGAACCGATCACCGAGTCCGCGAGCAGGATGCCGCGATCGGTCAGCGACCATCGGTCGTGCGTTTCCTGAAGGTGGCCCTGCTCGACTTCCAGACCTGCTGCCGCCTCCAGTTGGCCAGCCCTGCCCCACTGCCGCGATTCCTCGAGTACCTCGATCCGACTGACCCCCTCGCGCAACCGGAGGCCCATGAGGAGCCGCTCGGCGAGCGCGCGGCGCGGATCGGGCGGTTCAAGATCGACCACCGGGCTGTATCCGGGCTTGCCGTCGAGGCGTCCGAGGACACCATCCATCCAGTCCGTCAGACGGGGCACGTTCTTCCACCGATAGCCGGAGGCGTGACCGGACGCGGATGGCCCGGCGGCAAGCCAGTCGTCCTGGCGCCAGTACGCCAGGTTGTGGCGACACTCGGCACCCTCTCTCGAGAAGTTGCTGATCTCATACCGCTGAAGACCCGCTGCGCGGAGCAGGCCGACCGTCGCCTCGAACATGTCGGCCTCAAGGTCCTGATCGATGGGCTCGATGTCGCCGCGTTGTACGCGCACCGTCATCGCCGTCCCGGGTTCATAGGTGAGTGCGTAGCAACTGATGTGTTCTATGGCGCCGTTCGCGAGGCGGAGTGCTCGACCAAGGTCGCTCGTCCATTCCGCCAGCGTCTGTCCGGGGATTCCGAAGATCAGGTCCACGCTGAGCCTTCGGATCCCGGCGTCAAGCGCCAGCTCAAGAGCCCGCTCGACGTTCCGAGGGTCGTGGTGACGCTCGAGAGTGGTCAGGTGAGCGGGACTGAAACTCTGGGCGCCGACACTGATGCGGTTGACCCCCCCGGCCGCCAGCACGCCCATGAGCGCCCCGGTCACCGTCTCCGGATTGCACTCAACCGTGAATTCCAGATCCGGCGCGAACGTGAATGTCGCGGCGAGGTGCTCCAGCAGGCCGCCCCAGAGTTCGGGCCGGAGAAGGCTCGGGGTGCCGCCGCCAACGAAGATGCTGGTGAGCGGAGTTCCCGGGATCCCCGAGGCGGCCGCATTGGCCTTCCCGAGCGTCCCGATTTCAAGGCAGAGTGCCTCGACGAAGTCGGCCTGGCGATCCTGGGCGTCGACGAAACTGTAGAAATCGCAGTAGTGGCACTTGTGGAAGCAGAAGGGGACATGGATGTACAGAGCCCCGGCCGGCTGCGTCATCGCCCGAAGCGGGAGATCGGATTTTGTCTGGATCCCGTCACGATGCCAGTGAATATCCGGGGTGTGTGGTGTCATGTCTGGAAGGCGTCCGATGGAAAGGTAGGCAGGATCCGGATAGACACCGCTGGCGTATGTGTGTCAGGAAGTTGTATACTTTATGACGGCATCGCCTGTGGGAGCACCACCTGATGTCGCGGCGATCCGATCAACTTCACTCGAAGCGTAGGGCGGCGGTACCGTGAATGTGAAGCTCGTGATTTTCAAGCCTGACGGAAGCCGTCGGGAGATCCCAGTCGATGCTGGTCGCCATCTGATCGGCCGAACGGCGGAGGCCAGCCTGCGGATTCCGCTGGCAAGTGTCTCGCGCCAGCACTGCGAGATTGTCAACGATGGTGACTCTCTGCATGTGCGTGACCTGGGATCCAGTAACGGAACCTACCGCAACAACTCGCGGGTTCAGGAGTCGAGCCTCGAGCCCGGAGACGTTCTGGGCGTGGGTCCCGTCATGATGACGGTCCAGATCGATGGGCAGCCGACTGAGATCTCGCCCCCCACTGCGGCGGCGTCGGGTGACAGTTCGATGATGGAGACACCGCCTGCGGGGGTTGATTCTCCCACGGCCATCGACGACCCGGACGCGACGCTTGCGAAGGAACCAGGCGTTGGCAACCTCATCTCGTCGGGGATGAACGAGGACAGCAGCATCTTCGACTTCGACTTTGACTTCGAAGATGATGATGCGCCGAAGCTCTGACTCACGAGCCTGACTGCGGATGTCGGGGGGGAAATCAAGCCGCGTCGGACTTGTTGTCCTGCTTGGTCTTATTGGCGCCCTTCTGAGGAACCCGGACATGCAGACCGCAGTTGCGGCAGCGAACTGTACGGCCGCGAGTCTCTGCCGGGACCGACAGCACAGTTCGGCAAAGCAGGTTGGGGCACATGATTCGAACGGGTTGATCACTCATCGAACGGGCTCCGAAACCGACGCCTGTGTTGCATCGACGATCGCGGGCGAGGACTTGATTCTCCGGCGGGCTTGGCGGGCAAAGCAACGAAACGAAGCGGGTTCTCGGACCCGCGGGACTCGAGGATGAGGAAAGCGTCTTCATGAGCGGTTCCGTGACAACGGCAATTGTGGGCCTGCAATGGGGTGATGAGGGCAAGGGCAAGTTGATCGATCTGCTCGCAGACCGGCACGATGCGGTTGTCCGATACAACGGCGGCGCCAATGCGGGACACTCGGTCGTTGTGGAAGGTGTCCGTTATGCGCTCCACCTGATCCCGTCAGGCATACTGCACGCTGACACACTGGCGGTCATCGGGAATGGGGTGGTGGTCGATCCGGCGGTGCTGCTCCGGGAGGTTGACGGCCTTGCGGAACGGGGCGTCGACGTCAGTGCGCTGCGTCTGAGCAACCGGGCTCACGTCGTGCTTCCGTGGCATCGCGCGGAAGACGAACTGCGAGAGACGATTCTTCGGGGCGGCTCAACTGGCGAAGGGGGCCAGATCGGGACGACCAAGCGCGGCATCGGGCCTGCCTACGCGGACAAAGCGCATCGCAGCACCGCGATCCGTGCGGGTGACCTTCTCGATGAGGGTCGTCTCCGGCAGCGCCTCGAAGCGGTGCTCCCCCTGAAGTCCCGCTGCCTGGAGGCTCTGGGCTCGCCCCCCGTGGAGGTGGATGCCTTGGTCGACACCGCACTTGCGTGGGGCGCTCGTCTGCGTCCGATGATCTGCGACACGACCTACCTGCTTCACGGACTGCTGGCCGACGGGAAATCGCTGCTCTTCGAAGGCGCCAATGCCACGCTGCTCGACGTGGACCACGGTACATTCCCCTTTGTCACCAGTTCCAATTGCACCACCCTCGGCATCCCTGCGGGGACCGGCATCCCGGGTCGTTGCGTGGAGCGCGTGCTCGGCGTGTGCAAGGCGTACTGCACTCGCGTTGGCAGTGGGCCGTTCCCGACTGAACTACATGATCAGACTGCCGAGCGGATCCGGGAACGCGGCAACGAGTACGGCACCACGACCGGGCGGCCGCGGCGCTGCGGATGGCTGGACCTGGTCGCCTTGAAGTACGCCTGCATGATCAACGGCGTGACCGGGCTGTCGATCATGCTGCTGGATGTCCTGGCCGGCTTCGATGAGTTGCAGTTGTGCACGACCTACGAGGTTGACGGTGAGCGCACGGATCGTTTCACGCCGGACGCCGCGGTACTCGACGGGGTGACACCGGTGTACGAATCGGTTCCGGGCTTTGCGGAAGAGGTCCGTGCGGCGCGGAGTCTGGGCGATCTTCCCTCTGAAGCGCGGGCATACCTCGACCGGATCGAGGCGTTTGTTGGCGTTCCGATTGAAGTTGTCAGTGTCGGGCCCGACCGGGCCGAGACGATCCAGATCTCAGCCTGATCAAATCACTCGCTTCCCCCGGGAGGGACCGAACTGGTTCGCTGGCGCCAGCGCACCTCGATGTCGGGTGCGATCTCGTAGGGCGTATCCGAGTCGCGCGAAACGTCGGTATCGGTTGCCCGCAGGATGTAGAACTCCTCGGGACCGGGCGTGCCGGCCATCAGATCGACCCAGTTCTGATCAATCGGAGCCACCGCAACCACCGGCACCTCACACGGCAGGGTCTCAAGAAGCAGGATGCTCCAATTCACGAGCTGCGTGGTCAGGTCATCGGCGGTCTTGGGCATCCGCATCTGAAGGGTGGCGGCGGGCACGCCGCGGGAGCGCGGGCCGGATGCATCGTCGATCATGTGCAGGGCGCGGCGGAATCCGATGGCGTCCGGTCCGAAAGCCCGGGATGAGAAGAAGTGTTCGATGACCTCGGAGAGGCGCGGCGCATAGGCGACCGGTTGCGTCTCAGCGATCGCCGTGGTGGCCTCATCGAGGCGTCGCTGACTCTCTCCGCAGGCAACGCGCAGGTCCTCGTCCGAGTTCGCGGCGGCGGCGCGCTCCCGAAGTCTGTCCAGTTCCTCATCCACCGTTCGAACGGCCCATGCAATCGGTGCACCCTGCACCTGCACCACGCAGACGAAGGGGTACTCCGACCGGCCGCGACTGTCGCTTGAAGTCCAGAGTCTTCCGATGAGCATGTCGGCATCGGAGAGTGTGACGAAGCGGTGGTCGAACCCTGCGAGGAGTCGATCCTCGGGCTTGTCGCTCCAGACGCCCGAGTCGATGAGCGGCTTGATGCCACCGTTATAGAGTCGCTGCTTGAATGCACTGACGGCGGGCGTCATGGTCCCGATGCCGGACTCGATATGGTCAGCGAAAGCACGGTGCTTCCCGAACACGGCGAGGCTGAGGCGCGGCGCATCATCTCTGCGTGCGAGTTTCGTCTTGATGGATCGGAACCACTTCACCTCTGGCGGATGCTCCTGATGCTCAGGGCCAGTCTTTCGGGGCAGGTACGGACCGACTGAAGTACAGGTCGATCATGACGGTATCCTCGACATCGCCGGTCGGGATGCTGATGGTCCAGTGTCTGCCGTCTCGTTCGTCGGGCTCGCCCCAGACGAAGGCCATGCGCAGGACCGCCCAGGGGCCGAGTTGAATCGAGCGAACAAGCTCTCCTCCCCGGTCCTTCCCAGCCTGCGTCCAGTCGTCTCTCAGCAGGTCGATCACCAGCGACTGATCGATACTGAAGAGCGTTGCGAGGTCCTGCCCGACTTCGACTTCATCGCCGATGGGGTTGTGGATTGTCAGGCTGGTGAACTCATCGAAACGCCGCGGATCGCTGCTGCTCGGGTCCTGGCCGCCGCCGTAGACAGCGATCCAGCGCACCGATCCGCTGCCCGGGTGATTGGTGGTGATCGTGAAACCGTTCCTGACTTCGGAGTAGTAACCGCCGGTGGCGTCATTCCGCCCGCACAGCGCCACCAGGAGCTGGTCATACGCCCGGATCTGCTTGAGCGCTTCCTCGCTGGTCAGGCTCGCGTGAAGCCCGGCCAGGGCCGTTGCGAGCGCATCGGGGAACAAGCCTTCGACGCGCAGTGTTCCGGCGCTCCCGGTCTTCGTGGCCGCCTCCTCGTATCGCTCCCGAAGCGTCTTGAACGCCTTCAGCCACTCCTCCGGGAATCTGCCATCCGGGAGTTCGACCAGTTCAGCACGCTCCAGCGGCAGATCGAGACTGGTTTGTCGCAACCCGGAAACGGGCGCGGTGTCGATCGGGAATCGACTGGCAAAGGGCTTGAGCCACTCATCGATCTCCGCCTGTGGCCCGCCCTTCGCTTCGTGCTGCAACGCATTCACGAACTGGGCAACCAGGCCCGTCGTGTAGTGGTAAGCGGGGCTGCAGGAGTTGTTCGTCTCATCAGAGATCAACTTCAGGAAGGCCGGCCACTGGTCTTTCTTCTGCAGCAGGTCGCCCACCAATGTCGCAGAGACCTGGCCTGCTGAGTCGACTCCGGTCGTGAGACTTCGCACATAAGACGTGCAACCGTTGACCAGCAACCTCGGCGAGATCGGCTGACCCGAATTGGTCGAACGGTTCAGGCACGCGCGCATGTTCTTGGCTTGGCTGAAAGCGCTCGAGGTGCGCGGGAACGCATCGCGGCTCTCCTCGATCGGCTGGATGATCTCATCCATCATGTCCGCCATACTCTGAAGGCTGGCCGCAACCTGCGTGATGTTGATACTGGTGATGTCTCTCACCACGCTGTCCCAGTCCCGGTTGGTGTCGCGCAGGACACCCCAATCGCGGTAGTCGCGCGGCGTGACTCCCGCCGCCATCGCGTTGCTCCAGAAGGCGAGGTACCGCGCAGCGTAGTTCTCGCAGGCCATGCTCAGTGGGCGAGCATCCGCATCGGATTGCGGCCAGTACGCCTGCCACGGCTCGACATCCGAGTCCGAGAGGCTGCCTCCGAGAGCCGCCGCCGACCTGATCAGCTTGCCGGCCACCTCCGGGGCGAAATGAGCGGGAATCCCGTGACGTTCCACCCACTTCTTCGCACTGATGTCCTCAAGTTCATAGAACGATGTGAAGACCACCGAACTGAGCGCGTCGGTATTGATGGTGTTGTAGAACTCCGGGAACGCCGCGGCGATTTCCGCGTCGTCGGGCCATCTGGCCGAGCGCATACATTCGACCCGCTTATGCACATACCAGCGACCGGACACATCGAGGGCGCGCCTGATGACGTCGGCCGCGATCCGGGAGTTTCCAGCCAACTCAACGGGCGCGACAATAGGATTGAGGTATCTGGAGTCGGGTCGGGCGGCGGCAACGACTTCATCGAAGCGCCACAGATCACAGCCGCCGAGTCCAGCGTCATCGAGTTGCTTCGCGACTGCAGCCGGAAGCGATTGCTCGTATGCCGCGACCCGGTCGGAGAAGGCGTTACCACCATCGGAGGTGGTCACGAACATGGCACTCGATCGGTCGATGACCTTCTGCCAGTCGTCGATCTGCGACTGGAAACTGCTGACGGTCTTCTGCTCCTGCGGGCCGAGTGAAGCACGCATCTGATCCAGCCAGTCACCGTCTTCAGGATCCGCATCCGGTGTGGCCTCGGGCAGCGCCATGTTCAGTCGCTGGAACATATCCCGGCGTCGCTCCAGTTCAACCGTCAGCCTGGCCTTCATCTGTGTCGCGATGTCTTCGGCTGATGCTGACTCGAGTTTCAACTCCGCCCGGATGCGCTCCCAGGCAGATTCCACGCTGGACGCGGCCTTCGACAGCGCCTCGACATCTTCCTGCCATGCTTCCGAGTAGGCTTCAAGCGCGGTTGTCGACTTGAGATGTGTTCCGTACCAGACTGCCTGGTCATTCAGGCCCTGGCCCTGATAGCCAAACTGCACCCACAGTTCCTGTTCCTGTGATTCAAAGGCATCCATGCCCTCAAGCAGTTGCTGAAGGTCTTTGTAGACAGCCGTTGCACCGGAGTCGGCATGGATGCCCGCAGCGCCATCCAGCGCTTTCCTGAACTGCCTGATGCGAACCTCGCGCAGGTCGCCATCATCCAGTCCGAGTGCGAACTTCAGGAACTGCTCCCTGCCCCCCTGATCCGCGGCGGCAATGGTCTCGAAGATGCGTTCATAGCCGGCAAGATCTTCGCTGCCGACGAGGTCCTCGCTCCATGCTTCGCGGTCCTCCGCCGGGAATCGCAGGACGTCAGCAATGGGCTTGAAATCGATCTCGCCGGTGGCGCGTGTGTCCTTGACGACCCGGCCCTCCGGCTTGCGACCCTCGGCAATCGTCGCCCAGCGAAGGAGTTCGGCGAGGACGCGCCCGGCGTCACCGGCGACTGCATCTTCGCGCTCACTGCCGATGGACTTGAGCGCCACCTGTGCCGCCGGCCCTGCCACCACGCGCCCGAAGAGGCGGGACTGAGCGGTCGCTGATTCGGCTGGTGCGGTGTGGAACAGGTTGCACATGAAGCCGTCGTCCGAATCCGTGACCTGCCTGAACAGCGCACGCTGGAGTTCGCCGACACTGCCGTGCTCACCGATTTCGACGGGATCCTGTCCGGAGTAATCAAGTCCATCCTGCTCCACAGCGATCGCTGCGGTCTCATCGCGGAAGGGTCGGGATTCGTCAGTTCCCTCCGCTTCCACGCCGTGATGGAACCGCACGGCCGCCTTCCATGGCGCCAGGAAGTTCTCGTTCCACGAGGCCTGGCAAAGGAACCCGACCAGCCCCGCCGAGACCAGCAGGATCGTGGCGACCAGCGCACCGCCCCACATGAACATCTTCAATCGACGCTCGTTGCTCGCCACGTTCGCGGCACTGGTGACCAGGCCGCGTTCGACGAACAGCTTTTTCTCGAGTACATCGCGAAGGAAGTAGGACCGCTTCTCCTGGGGAACCGGAGTGGGCAGGTTGATGTCCCGCGGCTGGACGTGGAACATCTCCGCGAGAATCGGATCGAGTGCGGAACCCTCCTGGATCGAGGATGTGAAGTAAATGCCACGAAGGAAAGGCGGGTCGTACCACGCCGACTTGGTGAACATGCGATCGAGATAGAGTCTCAGGTTGGGCACCAGTGATTCGAGTGCATCGGGCAGTGCGTAGAGGCCATCGACTTCATCGGTGCGTCGCGCGTTTGCGTCGGTCGAGTGGATGGGATTGCGGAGGATCCACATCCGCATGGTGCGAAGGCGGTCGGCGATCTGCTTGATCGCGTTGTTGACCATCTGTCCGTCGTAGGGCTGATCCAGTGGATTGGGGTTTGACCAGCCGAGCATCTGCGCCTGGTCAGATGCATTGGAGAGGCTGTAGAAGAACTCCTCGAAGCCCAGCAGTCGATCGCACTTGGTCACGACGATGCAGACCGGGAAACGCACCTTGAGGCGGCGACGAATGCGGACCAGCCGATCGACGAAGCGAGCGACGTTTTCCTCGACGTCCGCCGACGACTCCTCGACGAGGCCGGCGGGGTTGCGGTCGCTTTCCTGTCGGGAGGAAGCGGCGGGGAGCACGATCATGACCCCGTTGATGGGTCGGTTCTTGCGGAATCTGCGCAACTGTTCGAGGAGTTGATCCCACTCGCTCGTGCCCCCGGTGTCGACATCCTCGACCAGGATGCGCCCGGCGGTATCGAGAATGACCGCGTCGTTGGCGAACCACCAATCCATGTTGATGGTGCCGCCCACGCCCTGCAACGACTGATTCAGATCGGGCGGAAAACTGATCCCGGATCGCCGGACGGCCTCCGTTTTTCCAGAGCCGGGCACACCGACGACCATGTACCACGGCACCTCGTAGACGTTCTTGCCATTTTCGCGGAACGTCTCAAGGCCCCTGAGGAAGCTCTTGCGCATCTCCTCGATCTTCTGCTTCTGCTCCGGTGACGCGGAGCGGGGCGCGGCCTTGGCGTTGGCTTCGATGGAGCCTGCCAGTGAATCGCCCTTCTTCTTCGAGTGCCAGCGGCGGATGAACTCGATGACGAGGAGAATCACGAGGATGACGACGAGGGCAACGACGATCCAGATGATGAAGGGGAGAATGCGTCCGATGTCACCCACGCCGTTGCGGATGACATGGTTGGCAACCATGAAGAAGATCAGACCGAGGCTGGCGGCGCTGAGCGTGAGCATCGCCTTGACGGGACCGGGAAGGACTCCGAAGCGCGAGAGGACGGTGAGTTTCATGACGTCCCCTCCCTTCCATCCGAAAGCGTCTGGACCGGCCGGCCGTCATTGATCGGATCGATCACCCGCTCGAACTCGGCGTGCGTCCTGTTGAAGACCGCACGGGTTGCGAGGACGATCGCGATGAAACCCACGACAAGAATGATGCCGGTCCGCAGCAGCGACATGCCTGCATCGGGTTCGAGGTTGACATCACTGACATGCTCATACGCCTCGGGGCAGAGCCGCGAGGCCCGGAAACTGTAGCGTGACTGGAGTCGCGCCCAGGCGTCGGCCATCTTGTTCTGGAGGAACTCCGGATCGTTGACATGAATGCCCGTGAAGCCGAGACCGATCATGGTGTACATCACCTCGAGCGCCTGCATCTGCGGCTCGCCCCCCGCCTTGGCATCGGCAAGGACCTGATCGAATGCGACCCAGAATTCCTTGTCGCCGGTCCCCTCGCCGAACTCTTCACGCTGGAGTGGATTCCCCGCCCACCGCATGGATGGTTCCCATCGTTCGCAGTCGGCCAGCATGGCATCCGCGAAGTAATACAACGGCTTCTCCACGATGTGGAAGGCTCGCGAGAGATCCGGATTGCCCGTCGCTCCGCTCCGGATGCTGGCAATGATGTCGAGCACGTTCCTGCGGACCGTGTCATATGCCGGATGAGAGGAAGAATCCAGCTTGGATGACCGGTTGATGTTGAGGACGTACTGAAACAGTTCGTCGCACAGTGACAGAAGTGAGCCGGTCTGCATCGAGTTAGCTGCCTGCGATTCCATAGAGCGTCAACTGCCAATCGACCTTGTCGAATTCCGTGAACTTGATGACGGCGTTGCCTTCATCGACGACCCGCTTCCACATATCGCTCGCGAGATTGAGCCGGTAGTAATAGAGGCCCGGCTTGGGTTGAAGGTCACGATGACCCACCCTGTCATACTCCAGAGGCACTCCGGGCACCCTTCGGCGCATGAAACTCTGTGGAAGGAGCTGGAAATTGAGTTCATCCTCCACGATGGCGTTGACCGTGTTGGCATCGTCATTGGTCTGGACGCCGAGGTACCAGGCAATGGACTTGCCGACCTTGTCCGCCGGAATCTCCGCAACATAGAGCGCCTGTTCCCTGCGGAACGCGATTTCTTCGGGGCGGCGACCCGGGCCAGCCCCGGCGAGGGCGCGGATTCGACGATCGAGGTCCTCGAACAGGGGACCCGGCGCATCGTGATTGAAGGCCCGGATCCGTCCATCGTCCTTGCCCGGCGAAAGTGAAGCGAGCTCCTGCAGGCACTCGGACATCTCCCGCCACGCCTCGAAGGGCGTCGTCACCCGGGGAGAGGCGGCAAGCGCACCCAGGCGGACCGCGAAGCGCCCGAGCGTACGCAGGCGGAAGAACTGAGCCAGCCCGACACCCTGCAGGTCCTCGATCTGGTACGTGGCCGTCGACAGCGACTGCATCATCTCGTCACGCTGCGCGTCCAGGTACTGAGCAAGGTCACGGACCAGGATCCGCAGGCGATCCACGCCCGTGAGAACGAGGGCAGACGGCACCCAGTTCGGATCCCGCCGGGGCCGCCCTTCGGCATCGGCCGTGGAGCGAATCAGGCGGAGGATCGGGAGCACCTCCATCTCGTCGTGCGGATCGTTCTCCGTCAGCAGGCGCGCATTGGTACGCCGCACGGGCTCGCGGCTCGGGTTCTTCCCCGTGTTCTCGTCATAGAGTTCGCGCAACTCCACGCGCTGGCGAACAGCACGCCTCCACGGCGCGGGGTCATCCAGGTCGTCGACGACATCCGGGCCCGGCGAACGGGCGTGTGGCACCGCGATGTAGATCGTCAGCCCCTGAGCAGAAGACTGGAACTGGTCCTTGAACTCCAGGGGAGGCAGGCTGGCATCTTCGGGATAGCGGATGATCAGCCCGCTGGGCATGGCCGCCCAGAGACGGTCCACACGAATCTGGTAGTTCTCAAGACTGTCTTCCGACATCTCGAAATCGATGAGGCCCGTCGGAAAGGGATAGCGCAGGCGCCGCTCAAGCTCCATGCGTCGGACGAGACTCCGCTGCATGTGCTGAAGCTGGTGCGGACGCAGGAAGAGACCCTCGTGCCAATGGACGAGACTGATGTCATCCACGACTGCTTCCTCCATCGGCGGCGTCCACGTATGCCATCACCACGTCCAGAATCTCGCCGAAGAAGTTGGAACGCATCTGGTCCACATCGAAGAGGCGACGTTCCTCAACAAGCTGCTCATAGGCGCGCCAGAGCACCTTGGCGTTGTCCTTGCCCACCGCATTGCGAATCGCTTCCGGTGAGAACGTCTGCTGTGACTCACGCACACGCCGGTCGATGCCCTCGCGCGCACCGGCGAGCATGCCGGCGATCAGGGCATACGCACGCTCAATCGAGTGCTTCAACTCGTCGAAAGGAACCTGGGAGTCCGCCCGTGCATACTCGCGACAGATTGACATCACGTCCGCGAAGACAGGCAACGCCGCGGATGGCGTGTCCTTCGCACTGCGGCGATACTCAGCCCACAAATTGCGACTGAGCACATCCAGATCGCTGACGAACTTGCGCCACCGCAAGGCAAGGTCGATCACGCGGTCCGGATCCACGTCGGATGCGCTGTTCAGGCCGAGTGCCGCGGCGAGCCGATCCATTCGACCGGTGCTGAACTGGGTGGTCGATTCGACGGGCCCGCGCCTGGGTGGCAGCCCGATCTCATTGAGCATGCCGATGAGTTCCGCTTTCTCGGAATCCCGGAGGCGGGGTACCAGGTCGCGCAGGCGGTCCACGACCTCCGATGCGGTCAGCTCCCGGGGGGCCGCCTCGGGCGGGGGCGCCGACGGCGCGGCGGGTGCCTCGGCGTCGCCGAAACCGATGGGGAAATGCTGGGCCAGCTGGTCCAGGTAATCGGTCCGTTCGGCGGGTGGAAGCTGGTCAACGATCCGTTCGATCTCGCCTTCGAGGACATCAACGCGCTCGCGAGCATCGGCGTCGGAGAAGTCAGCCTGAAGCAGCCGAATGCTGTTTGCGATTCGTTCAGGCGGCACTCGATGGGACATACATCTCTCCGGCGAACGGAAGCCAAGGCGCGTCCGGAAAGGATACCCGGAAAGGCCTCAGGACCACAAATGTTGCGGGCTGGAGGGGTCGTGGCGAGGGTGTCGTCAGTTTCGATGACGCACTTGATCAAGGGGCACCGTGTCCGACCCGATCCTACCGGTGGTCCTTACCCGGAGGTATTCCTATGAAGCGATCTGCTCGTCGTACCAGTGCTGTTGTTCTGCTCGCGGGTGCCGGCATGCTTATCGGCTGCTCGTCATCTGCGAGCACCGCATCCCGTGATTCTCAGGACACCTATGTCGTCCGCACCGCCGATGGCCGGTTCGTTGTGGGTGACAGTCTTGGCATGCAGATGAAGGCCGAGCATGACCAGGTCTTCGCGATGGCTCTCTCGGACTCCTACCGCGACTTCAATGCAGAGCCGAGTCTCAAGCCTCAGCTCCCCGCGCGGAGCGCAACGAGCCTTGCTGATCATCCCGGTGATTGATCGGCGGGCCCACTGAGGACTTCCTCGATCGCACTTCGAAGTTCCACATGCCGCGAGCCGGGTGCACTTGTTCCCCTCGCACCGAGAACATCGTAGGTGAGTCGAAGTCCGACATCAGAAAACAAGGTCGTCAGATCGACGGCACGGGGTGCCCCCCGACCCCGCCGAGGCGCGATCATGTCGAATGTGTGGCTCGCGCCCGGAGCTGCGTTGCCGCTCATTGCGGACACCCCCATGACCGGCGCTTCGGATGTATTGACCTGGTACATCACGTCCTGAAGCACGTCGAGCGTCCGGCTCCCCGCGCTCTGGTCGGCCCATTCGGCGACGTTGCCGACGAGGTCATGAAAACCGGGCTGACCCGCATCCTCCGGTTCACGCCCGACCGGCCTGAGCCAGAGCCAGCCATCATTTGTCGCAGCCGCACCCGCCGGCCACGCGAATTGATTCGGTGGCAAGCTGGCTCCGACGGCGCGATTGATGAATGAGCCTGCGTAAGGCTGTGGTCGCTCGATGGCCGGTGAACCGTCCGCAAAGTCCTGCTGCGACTTCCACGTCTGATCGCTCGTGTTCCAACGACTTGCGACATCCATGATCCCGGAGACTGAGGCCTGGTACTGGTCCAGGGCATACCCCCACTCCTCGGGCGTCGGCAAGCGGCACCCGATCGCTTCCGCGATCGCGCTGGCACCCGCGAAGCTGACGTTGTGCAGCGGCTGATTGAGCCCGGCCGTTCCCGGCCAGCGCCCCTTGCCGGATTCACCCCACCACCTCGCATCCAGTGAGGGGGCATAGATGTGATTGATGTGATCGACCCATCCGTTGACGGACGTCCAATCGACATCGTCCGTTCGATCGATCACGCCGCGCGTCGGCCGGACCCAGGTGAGCGCGGGAACCAGTTCGTAGTCGGACGAGCCGGCGCTGTAGAGGAAGTAGCCGCGAACCTCCTCGAAGTCGCCCCAGTCGATCAGCCTGGCGAGTTCGCTCGGCGATGCATCCTCATCGGGACATCTGACCTGAGAAGCGATGAACTCGCGGTACTGGGAGTCCGGTGCACTCGCGAGGATTGCCATGAACTGGCCCAGCGAGAGTTCAGTGCGCTGCAGGTAGATGCGACCCTCGGGCACCTCGAGGAACTCGATCGCCGCGGCATCCGCCGCGATACCCCCAATGTTTCCGGTGGGCACGAAGCGAATGACGCCGCCGGGTTCAGTGGAGCGTTTCCACGCTGACTCATCCGGTCCACCCTTCCTGACGGCGCCCGAGGGTCGGATCACTTCGAGAGCGTGAATGATCCCCCGCTGCTGATCACCGATGTACGACCGCCAGACCGGGTCCACGCTGTCACGCACGGCAGCGACGCTCTCGGCAAACCGATCCACCTGTTCCCGCTCCGGTTCCTGTCCGACCGCAGTCATGGCTTCGATCTCGTCGGCGAACTCGTCGACCGCGAGCAGAACGAATCCCACCCGCCGACCGTCGTTCAGAGACTCGTCGCCGGCCTGTCGCAACATTTCGCTCGTCGATGATGTCTGGACCCCGAGCGAGGAGCGCACACGGGCGATGCCACTCCAGTTCTGTGTGACGTAGTCGGAGACACGCGTCGCGTGCAGGTTCTCCGGGATCCGATCACTCATCTGATTGCGTTGTGCGAGGCGATCCGCGAAGTCATACATCTGCCGATCCACCTCGAGCTCATCGAGGTCGAGGTCCACCCTCCGCTCGAACTGCTGTTCGAAGGCCAGGAAGCCATCAACGTAGGCATACCAGCGGAGGTAGTCCGTCCAGTCGCCGCTTGACTCATCGAAGCGCTCGCGAGCGAACTCCCACGCCGAGCGGCGCCCCTGAGCCTGCCAGAGCGTCAGGCTTGATGCATTCACGGCAACGCTATCGTCCCATGCCCGGACCTGCTCCACGAATCGACGCAGGGCAGAGATCTGCTCACCCTCGCTGAAGACCTGTCCCCGACCGAATGGCCGCTCCACAACGGCAGATTCGAAGGACTCAAACGTGTCGACCACCAGTGATCGGAGCGGGATCGACTGCGTGCCGTCCTCGACGCGAACCTCGATGTCCTGTTCGAGGGGCGTCAGGCGGACGATATATGAATGGACCTGCTTGAGTTCGCGGCTGACCCCGGTCAGTTTGACGAAGTAATCCTGGAGCAGACCGTATTTTTCCTCGTCGATGAAGTCGAAACCGTCTACGAGCGAGTCGATCCAGAGGCGCGCGAATTCATCGAAACTCTCAGCATCGAGTCCATCGGCCTGCTCAAGCGATTCATACGCCTGACGGAGCAGGACGATCGTTGACCACAGCTTGTCGATGGACTGGAGTTCTTCAATCAAGGCCTCCTCGGAGAGCCGCGAAGCACGCTGAATCCGCTGTCTCACCTTGGCCTGCAACGGCTGGAAGACATCGCCGGTATCTGGTCCGACGGAAGCCAGCAATGTCTCGCGCATCCTGGCCGGATCCGGCTTGGCAAAGCGATTGAGGATGTCGGCTTCGATGACATCGAGGCTCTTCGAGTGTGCAAGCAGTTGCTCCGGGATTTTGCTGATCCTCTCGCGGATTGCCGGCTCATTGCCCACCGTCCACGCCGGGTTCCCGGTATCCAGAAGCGGCTCGTAGCTCGTGAGGTCCATGCGCGTGGCGGCCTGTTCTTCTCGAAGTCCCGCAACCGCCTGATCGTAATCGGCATGATCCCTGGCATCGACGCCATCTCTCGGCGGGACCTCGAAGGAGCCATCGCCCGGCTGAGCCCCGATTCTTGTCCGCAACGTGCCGAGCCTGATTGCGAGTGTCTTGCGCGGGTCCTTATCAGGATCGAGCCGAAGGCCGTCGATTCCACCCTCGATCGTTGTGATCTGTGTGTTGCGTTGATCGATCTCAGCCTTGACGGCAAGAGCCGTCTCTCGCAATTGGCGTCTCTCATCCAGTGATGCCTTGCTCCAGAGATCTTCCTTGAGGTCCTCCGGTGACGATGGCCAGTTGTACGCCTCAAGTTGCGCGATGTTCCCGGTCACCGCGGCCTGCGCATCGGGAGAGAGTCCATCCAGTCCCCGAAGTCGCTCAATCAGTCCCTGCACGCGCTGATCAGATGACTCCATGGACCTCGCCAGCCCACGCAACTGATTCGCCTCCTCCAGCTTCTGCGCGGACAGATTGTTCCAGTAGTCCGCGATGTAGTCCGCCGACCTCGCAGTCACCTCGGCCTGGGTGAAGTTGCGCCCATCAAGGAGGTAGTTCTCCTGCTGGTTGGCGTTGAAATCGGAACTGATTGATGTGAGGCTCCTTCCGGCGGCAGTGAGCGCCGGCCTGATCCCGCTGATGAATTCGCTGGCGCTCGCGGCTTCCTGCGCCTTCGGCGGCACGGTCAGGATGCTGTACCAAACCTCCACGACGTCTGAGAGTTCGCGTTCCTCTCCCTCGACAAGGATCTTCGCATCGGTCCCGCCCAGGTTGTTCAGCAGGCTCTTCAATGAGAGCGCACCGGATTGCAGACTGCGGAGGTCTGCCGCGACGCTGGTGGCCGTTGAGTTGTAGGTCTTCAGGCCAGCGAGCGCCGCGGCGTATGCGGCACCGGCTTCGGCAAGCGCCTGTTCATCGATGCTGATCCCGGCACCTGTTGACGCCGTCGCGGCGTCCGGTGACTGAGGCGGCTTCAGCATCGCCTCGATCTGTGTCACCGCCACGTCAAAGTCCCTGACGCGAGTGCGCCCGACTTCGCCTTCCCGCCATCCCTCCAGGCTCGTCATATGTGTCTCAGCGGATTCACGTGCATCCCGGCCGTACGTTTCGAGAATCGTGGAAACAGTCTGGCTCAATTCATCGAGCGGGCAGTCACGGCACTCAAGTTTCTCCAGATCGTCAGTACTGAGGATCCCCGTGAGCGGCTCGATGAGTGGTCCGGCAATCGGTGCCGCCACCTGGCTGCTGTTATAGACCCACGTCCCGATGAAGACGGCAGCGATTGCCGCGGCTGCACCGATGAACTGAAGTGCCGATTGATCATCAGGCTTCGGGAATCGCTGCGGGTACCGCATGCGTCGCAGTTCATCGAGGTCGATCGCCGGAGTGACATCGAGCATCTCGGTACAGAGCGCGTGCCAGCGCCTGGCATGGCGGCGATAGCGTTCGAAGGGCGCGATATCAGGGGGTGGCGAACCGCGCTCGGGCGCGTGCCGCTCGCGGGTTGTGAGGCAATAGATGAGTTCACCGAGGGCGCGGATGTCCCGGGACCGCGCGGCCTCGGGCACGATTTCGTCGTCACTCTCCGGCTCCGCAAGTACCACCCGCGACTTCGTCGAGATTCGCGTGGTATCCAGCAGCACAGACTCGGCGTTGATCCGGCCATGCGGACGACCGAGGTTGCGCTCTATGCTCATCATCGCGGCGTAGATGCGCGAAACGATGGTGTGGAGGTGTAACGACTCGATCACGAAGGCGCCGGTGATGACGCGTGCAAGATCGAGGGGGAAGTAGTCCGTGACCAGGAAGACGCCCGACTCATGCCGGTCCGGACTCGGAGGATGGACGGAAGCGAAACACTGCGGATCCGCCGCAGCCGCTCGCTGCTGAACTTCCCATCGGGCGAGTTGACGACGACAGGTTTCTTCCCATTCGGGCGGACCCGGGAGCGACCCGCCCGGATGGCGGATGATGCGCACCTGGCAGGAGCCGGGAGGCGCTTCACCGGCCGCAGTCGCGCGCCAGACCTCGTGGAACGGGCCCTTGTCGACCTGCTCGTGGCATTCAAATCCGCCGTACACCTGGGGCATCGGAAGGGAGGGTCCTAGTCCGTAATGGGCTTCGTGATTCCGTCAAATGGAAGCACCGTGATCTCCTCCGGGCCCACCGTGACATCAATCGACTTGATGGAGGGCTTGCGGTCTTCCCACAGGCACTTGTCCATTGGCACGAATTTCTGATCGGCCCGACCCTGTGGGAGGTGTGCCAGGATGACGAGGTGCATCATTGACTTCGGCGGCACGAAGTCCTCGACCTGCATCTTCGTCCGCTCGAAAGTGGTCTGACCGCCGGCGGGGAACAGGGCTGTCAGTTTGCTGGCGACATTGCGTCGGTCGTCGGCGCCGCCAAAGTAGCGGTTGATGGCGTTGTCATCCATCCGCCAGTCCTCAACTTCGCTGTTGAGGACGAAGACAAGATCGACCTCGACTGGGCTGCGGGCCGATTGCTGGGCCAGCGTGTCGGCCAGTCGGACATTGATCGCGCGGGCACGCGCCTGAGGCGTGCAGGTGCAGCCGATCTGGGCAGCAGCGAGCAGGAGGAGAGAGAGCCAGGTGATGCGTCGCGTCATGGTGGAGGTCTCCCGAGACACTTGTTGGATGTCGTGATCAGTCTAACACGGATCGGTGAGTCGGCTGCTTCAGGACGTCTCGATCTTGCCGCGGACTCGACCCAGAATCGCATGGATCTCACGATTTGAGTTCCAGTCGCCGAAGAGCAGTGCTCGGGACTGTTCGAGCAGCGTGGCCATGTGCTCATCAGGGCGCGTCACCACCGCGATCGGAGGGAGGCCGGCCCCGTCACCGAGCGCGCTGGTGAACGACTCCGGTACGCCGCCGGGCAGGAGACGGAGGCAGAAGCCGAGGACTCGCGCCCAGAGCTGAACAGGGATGCACTCCAGCGCCTGTCGGGCGCTCAGTTCGTCGTCGATCAGGCGCTGGGGTCCGAGGCGTCGGACCCATCGCTCATCGGAGCGGAGCAACTGAGCCAGGCGACCTTCAAGCGGCTGTCCGTCCGAGGCGGTTCCGGCTTCACGAGCGAGACTCATGGCCTCGTCAATGGTCTCGGCCGGAGCATCAGTCTCCTCGCCTTCCACCGGCCCGGTGAGCAGGATTCTCAACGCCAGCACACCAAGTGAGTACAGGTCACACGCCGCACCCAGCCGGGCGATGGTTTCGAACGGCACGTCATTCAGTTGTACTCCGGACACGCGCCTCAGGTCATCGAGGACCGGAGCGTCGAGCGCCTGGGCAGCCGTGCGAAAGCGCACTTCGCCGGTTGCCAGGGCGGACGCCTCGTCGATCACACCCATGAGTGAAATGCGCCGCTCCCCCACCGTCGGGCGCAACCACACCCAGTCATCCGGTCGGATCGCTGAGGTGTCGTCGACCTTGAGCGTCGCCGTGATGATCGCCTGTCCGTCAGGGGTGTCGTCAACACTCCGAAGAACCACCGCGCCCTGGCCGCGGCCGGCACGGGTGACATCTTCGGGGCGATAGATCGAAGGCGACAGGTCCATGGTCGGCACATACAGTTCGACCCCGTCGGGCGTCACAGCGCGCGATGCGCCCCCGGCTTCGACCAGGACAGAACGCCCGCTCCAGAGCACGGGCATGCCGGGGACAGGGTCATCGAGCAGGCGAACGCGGAACGACTCGTCGGTCAGCGTGAGCAGAGGCAGGCGGGTGCGCTCGGCAAACTCGATGACCTGTTGAATGGCCGTATTGATGAGGCGCAACTTCAGGTGCAGCGCCTCGGCGATTCGTCCGTTGCGTCCGCCGCGCGCCGTGAATATCCGGCCATCGGCGTTGATGATTCGATCTGCGGAAGCCGACATGGCGCGCGAGCCGGCCAGGGCGCGGATTGCGGGACGACCGTGCATGACCTGGTCCCAGGATCGACCTCCGATGGCGGCGGCATAGCCGAGGATCGGGACGGGATGGTAGCGACGGCAGGTGATGAGCCCGGCCATCGGATTCAACGGCAGCAGGGAGTCCGGCTCCATGCCGGCATCGGACAGGGCCTGCCGCAACTCGATGGTGCGCTCGCTGGTCGGGGCGTCATCGGTCAGGGGAATCAGGGGCGATTCCTCACCGAGTCCGGGACAGTACAAATAGCGGTGGAGCGATGCGCGGTAGCCCGGGAGTTCGGCGGCGGCGAGCAGATCATCATCCCGGCAGAGCAGCCAGCCACCCTTCTCGTGATCCGGAAGCATGACGGGATCGAGTGTGTCCGGACGGATCCACGTAGGCGGCGGATGAACGCCCTCGCAGCCGAGGGTCAACCGACCCGTGTCAGGGCCGCGGTTCTGTCGTGCAATGAACGCCTCGTCCAGGGTGGCGTTGGTCAACCCCTCGCGCAGCGCTCCGGGCGACGACCCGACGCCGCGCGGATCCTGGATCTCGATCTCGAGCCACTCAATGGGCTGGTACGCGGCATCCACGATGCACCCGAGCACAAGGCGGGCATCGAAGAGGTCCCGAATAAGTACAAGTCCGCCGGGGCCGACGCCACCGACACCGCCGCCGGCTTCCGGCCGGGCAACAATCGCACAGACCTGGACGGGTGCCGGGCCGTGAACCGGAAAGAGCGGCGCGCAGCCCCACCCGTCCGGCAGGCCGGCCAGAGCCGTTCTCAGTTCAGATTGATCGGTGCTGCGCATGCACTCAGGGTCCGTCTGAAAGGAATGCGCAGTATAGCGGCGACGGGAGAGTCGGCGTCAGGCCTTCTCCCAAGCCTCCTTGTCGAGGTTGGGGAATGTGACCTTGCAGTTGCCCGGTTCCTCGATGCCATCGACACGCGCGTAGCCGTTCTGATCCAGCGTTCCCTCGGCGACCGTGCTGCCGTCGGGGAGGGTGACGCGGTACTTCTCCCCGGGCACCGGCTGATCGTCCTCATCGACAAGTTCGATCTCGATCCAGGTCCGCTCCTCGTCGTCATCGTCCGCCGGCTTGTGTGGCACCACGGCAGGGGCGCCGTACTTCCCGGTACCAGCCTCCAACTGCGCCCGCTTCACATCGGCCATCTCGCCCGGGTCGGCGTTGTCCGCTTCTTCCGCGGCGGTCGGCGTATCGGGTGCGACGGCACTTCCTGCCGAGCCGGAACCGGCTGGATCTCCCGGGCCGGATGCGATCTTGACCATGCTGCCATCAAGTGTGATGTTCCCGCCCTTGATGGTGACCCCGGAACTGCTCAGCACGACGGCGCTTCCGCCGCACTTGATCGTCAGGCCGCTGGTGGCTTCGATCACCACGCCGCTGCCCTTGATGTAGATGTCCCCGGTGGTCTGCTCCGAGTGATTCGCCTGGAAGACCTCGATGACATCGCTGCCGACGGTCAGTGACATGCTCTGGGCGATATCAATCGCCTGCTTCCCCCCCACTTCCAGATGATCGTCGACCCCGATGCTCGTGATCCGGTGGTTGTCGACCGTGGCGTGTGCATCATGCTCGATGTGTTCAAAGCGATCGTTCGTCACCTTGAGATGACGGTTGTTCAGGATGGTCTCGAAGGTGTCGTTGAGCACACGGATGTCGAGGTTCTTCTGAGCATGCAGGAAGATCTGCTCTTCGCCGGCCTTGTCCTCGATGCGAAACTCGTTGAAACCCTCACCGCCCGGCGTGGAGAGGGACTTGATGGTGCTGACACTCTTGAACTCCGGCAGCGTGTACGGCGCCGGGTTCTCGACGTTGTGCACTCGGCCGGTGATGATGGGGCGATCCGGATCGCCCTCCTCGAATTCGACGATCACTTCCTGGCCGCGGCGGGGAATGAACATGGACCCCCACCTGGCACCCGCCCACGCCTGGGCAACTCGAATCCAGCACGAACTGTTGTCGTCCGCCTTGCCGTAGCGGTCCCAGTGGAACTGCACTTTCACGCGGCCGTACTCGTCGCAGAGGATTTCCTCGGACTTGTCGGTCGTCACGACAATCGCAGTCTGGGGGCCGCGAATCACCGGCTTGGGCGTGACCTGTGCCGGCCGGAACTGGCGTGTGGCCGGGATGGCCCGGAATGTGCAGTTGTAACTCTCCTCGTCACCGCCCGAGCCCTCGCCGCCGGCACCGAAGTCTCCGACCGAAGCGGTGTGGGTCAGTGAAACGATCAGGTATTCCTTCTCGCACTCTTCACGACGCGGATGATCCTTGAGCGTGATCTTGCCGCCGGCGTAGAGGCCGCGACTGTCGGTCGATCCCGCGCGCACCTCCTGGAGGGCCTGATGTTCTTCCCATCGCACGGAAGCCTGGCGATCGCCCTCTTCCTTCTTGACGAACTCACCCGGATAGTCGAAGAGTTCGAAGGGATCTCCGTCCCAGTTCTCCTGCTGCCCGATCGCGGCGTCCACGAGGACGGACGAGTCCTCGAAGTTGAAGTCGCGCTGACTGACCACGCCGGAGCGGAACTCGCTGAGGATGTCCCATTCATAGACGAACGGCCCCTCGTATCGACCGGGTCGGGTTGCGCGATAGCGGAACGGTTCGTAGCCCGAGTCGAGATAACAGGAGTTGGCATCGACGAGTCGGAGAGTGTGGTCGTTGTCACCATGAATGAAGAAGTAGGAGATGCCCTCCTGCTCCATCAGGCGATTCATGAAATCGAACTCCGACTCGCGGTACTGCACGCAATATTCCCACTTGCGGTACCTGTCCGTCTCAGTCAGTTTGTTCTCGAAGGGTCCGAGGCCACGTTCACCGAGGATCTGTTCGAGAATCTCCGGAACGGTGATCCCGTCATCCGGAGGCCCCTGGAAGATGCGGCAATTGGTCGTTCGCTGGTGGAACCAGATCCACGGGTGGACGGTTGCGACGTAGTGCGCCAGTCGCCCTTCCGGCGTCAACTGGCGGAGACTCGTCAGGTGCCCGTGAAAGTAGCGGCAGGCGCCGTTTTCCATGTCGAGTCGAATCGTGACCTTCTTCCCGATGTAGTCCTCGTACTTGATGTCGTGATCGGGACTGACCAGGTCCAGGTGGCCCACCGGAAGGCGTCCGAGTTCCTCGGTCCACGCGAAGTGGCGGAGCAGCAGAACCTCCTCGTCGGCCCGCTCGTCAACCGAGAAGGCGATGTGTCGATTCGTCTGGGTGTAGGCGGGGTCTGCCATGCTCGTGTCTTCGTCAACCGGAGGTGGGCCAGTTTCACCGGGGGCGATCCGGTTTCCCTAGATAGCGGGCCGACTCGTCAATCGGTGCGCTCAGTCAAAGGCATAGGTGAAGTCTGCCCCGTCACCGACATTGACGTGTACGCGGGCGATCCTGTCTCCCTTGAGGAGACTGTTCAGGAAGGCCTGCGAGATTTCTGGTAGGAGCGTGTTCGTGAGGATGGCGTCCACGTTTCGGGCACCACTCTCGACCTCTGTGCATCGGGCCGCGATGGTATCCACGACAGTGTCGTCGTAGGTGAACGGGATGCGGTGCTGGTCCCGGACGCGCCGTTCGATCTTGCCCAGTTTGAGACGAATGATCGCTCGGATCATCTCGTCATCGATCGGGTAGTACGGGATCGTCACGAGGCGACCGAGGAGGGCTGCGGGGAAGACATTCAGCAGTTCGGTGCGGAGGGCTTCCACGATGGCATCGGGTTCGGGTTTGAGCTCCGGGTCCTTGCACAGGTTCATGATGAGGTCGCTGCCAACGTTGCTGGTCAGGAGGATGATGGTGTTCTTGAAGTCGATCATCCGACCCTCACCATCCTCCATGCGCCCCTTGTCGAAGACCTGGAAGAAGAGTTCGTGCACATCGGCGTGCGCCTTCTCGACTTCATCGAGGAGCACCACGCTGTAGGGCTTGCGGCGAACCGCCTCGGTCAACACTCCGCCCTCTCCGTACCCGACATAGCCGGGGGGCGACCCCTTGAGAGTCGACACGGTGTGCGACTCCTGGAACTCGCTCATGTTGATCGTGATGACGTTGTCCTCGCCGCCATACACGGCTTCCGCGAGTGACAGGGCCGTCTCCGTCTTGCCGACGCCGGAGGGGCCGACCAGCATGAAGACGCCGATGGGCTTGGAGGGATCTTCAAGTCCGGCGCGGGAGATCTGAATACGCTTGGCGATGGCGCTCAGACCATGCGACTGCCCGATCACGCGCTCATTGAGCGTGTCCGCCAGGCGCAGGACCTGCTCCACTTCATCACCCTTCATGCGACCCGCAGGGATCCCGGTCCACGCTTCGACGACTGAAGCGACCACCTGGTCATCCACGAATGGCCGCACCATTGGAGACTCACCCTGGAGGCTGACAAGCTGATCCTCCACTTCGCGCAGGTTCGCCTTCACGGCCTCGCGATCCACGTCTCCTGATTCACCCTCTTCGCCTTCAGCCGATGCGGCCACCAGGCTGGCGCGAAGCTTGTGGATCTGCGCGACCAGTTCGCGTTCCTTCGCATACGTCGGCTCGAGCGCCTCAAGTTCCTGCTTCGCGGCGTGCAGGGCCTCGGTGACTTCGCCCTTGCGTTCGGCGTGATCCGCACCCGTCGCCTCCTCACGCTCGATGATCTGAAGCTCGAGTTCCAGCGCATCGATCTCGCGTGAAGCGTTCTCGATCTCAGGCGGTGTCGCATGCTGACTGATGGCCACGCGGGCGCACGCGGTATCCAGGAGACTGACCGACTTGTCGGGCAGTTGACGCGCGGGGATGAACCGCTTCGAGAGCTTGACGGCAGACTCCACTGCGCTGTCGAGAATCACGGTGTGGTGATGCGCCTCCATCACTCCGACGATCTTGCGCATCATGCGAATCGCCTTCAGTTCATCGGGCTCATCGACCTGCACGGTCTGGAACCGACGGGTCAGGGCCGCATCGCGCTCGAAGTACTTCTTGTATTCCGCCCATGTCGTGGCGGCCACAGTGCGCAGCGTGCCTCGGGCAAGGGCTGGCTTGAGGAGGTTCGCGGCGTCATTCTGACCCGCCGCACCTCCGGCGCCGATGAGCGTGTGCGCCTCGTCGATGAAGAGGATGATCGGATGAGACGACGAGTGGACATCCTCGATGACCTGCTTCAGCCGATTCTCAAATTCACCCTTGGCTCCCGCACCCGCCTGCAGCGTGCCCATGTCGAGACTCCAGAGTTCGACATCGCGTAGAACCGGAGGCACGTCGCCCGAGGCAAGACGAAGTGCAAAACCCTCGACGATCGCAGTCTTTCCGACGCCTGCCTCACCGACCAGGATCGGGTTGTTCTGCCGACGACGAAGCAGGATGTCCACGACCTGCCGAATCTCGTCGTCGCGCCCCACGATCGGATCGATCTCACCGTCGCGGGCGAGTTGGGTCATGTTGGTCGCAAACTGAGCCAATGCCTGCCCACTTCCCGGCACGCCTCCGGAGGGCGCCGACGGGGCATCGTCCGTTGCGACCGCCGCGGCACGATCTGCGTGCAACTGCTCCGCAGACCCCTTGACGATCTCGGCGAGCTTTCGGAACAGTTCCTCGCCGTCGATCTTGCGGAACTCGTTCGAGAACCCGAGCACGAGTCGCCGCAGATCAGGCGTGTTCCAAATGCCGATCATGACGTGAGCAGTTCTGACCTGGGACTGGTGATACTCAAGCGACGCGTACAGCCAGGCCTGTTCGATCGCCTGGTCGATGTGATGTGATACATCAGTGACGGATGTCGCTCCCCGGGGGAGTCGGTCCATCGTGTTGACGAGGTCCGCCGCGAGATTGGAGAGGTCAAGATCGAAGTGATGCGCGATGGCCTGCACATCGGAGTCCTCGGTTCCGACAATCCGGGTGAGCCAGTGAATGAGTTCGACGTAGGGGTTTCGCCGGGTCCTGCAGAGTTCAGTCGCGCTCTCAAGGGCCTGGTAGGCGGTCGGATTCAACCTGGCGTACAGATTGCCTCGATCAATGTCGCTCACGTTGGTATCTCCGTTGCTGCCGCGTGATCTGAGAGAGACACGACAGCGTCATTGTAACGATTCACATGAGTACAGGAACGACACTCTGATCGACGTCCTCGTCGAACGGCGTACTTCGAATCCAGGTTGAGTAGCCCAGTTGCCCGTGTTCGCCGAGTTTCGCGGGACGCGCTTCATCGCGGCTGAGCACGAGCGTCGCATCACACCCCAGTTCATCACCGACATAGAGCCGGACCCACTCGCACAACTTCCCGTGTGATGCACCTCCGGGGAGCAGTCGGGAGAACGTCTCGAGATCAAGGGGTCCGATCCGCAGGCTGAAGCACTGGCGGACTTCCCAGACGCGTTCACCCACGACGGTATCGACGCCGAGTTGTCGACCGATGCCGTTGCTCAGTTCACACTGGGCATCACGCGGGATTTCGATCCATCGACCGGAGAAAGGTTCGACCTGCACGGGGGATCGCAGGTAGCCGGACAGGAGGGCAGCAAGCCCTTCGCCCGGGCGGGTGGGCAGGCCAAGCAGGCCGATGTAGTGAAGTTTGGCCTGACCCTCGACGACGCCGCGATCGCGCATGCGTTCATCATCGAGCCCGCCGAATGCCCCGAGGTAGCGCCCGAAGCGATCGAGATTGTTGCGGTCGGCCGCCACGGTGATCTGATGTTCCGCCCAGGCGCGGTAGTACATCGAGACGGCGCGGTGATTGAAGAGATTCAGGAAATCGAGCAGGCAGTCATCATGCTCGCGTTCACTCCGCGCCATGGCGACTTCACAGATGTGCCACGGGAGGGGGCCATTGGGACCGAAGAGTCCGAAGAACGCGACGGACATGTTCCAGACGTCGTAACCCAGGCGGTCCGACAGCGCTTCATCCCGTTCGAGGCCGGTGACCGTCGACGGCATGAAGACGAGGTCCGGCTGCTGCGAGAAACGCAGACGTTCCTGGGAGGGGCGATCGGCGTGCCCGACTTCTGTACGACGCCGCCCCGCACCATCCAACTGCAGCGACAGCCACCGGACTGCGTAGAAGAAATCGCAGGCCTGTGGGGGCCGACCGAATCCGGTGGTCAGAGGGTCCAGCGGCGGCCCGATCTCGCGGGCCACGTCTTCAGTTGGTTGCTCTGCTTCGTGCATAGCGTGGTTTCAGTGAGAGAGTTGATCGAGACATACTGCGCGAAGAAGCGATCGAGAACGGACGCCAGCGCGAAGTGCCCGGTGCCCCTGAAGCCTTCCTCGTCCAGGGTCAGACGGATGCCGACACCCCGCGCCCACGCGAGACGGCCGGATTCCACGACCGGCCTGACGATCGGCTCCGAGGCCACACCCAGAATGGACTCGATCTGGCGCTCGTGCCCCGGTTCCGCGGGATCGGCGAAGAGGCGAAGGGTGGAACGCAGCGCAGCGCCCCCCTGCTCCTCGCCCGACAGAGAAAGATAATTGAGACGAAGGCGCCCGATGAAGCGCCATGCGGCCGCGCCCTCGATGTTGGATGCGTGGGGGCGCACTGACGAAGCGAGTCGGTTGATCGTCGCCACCGGGGCGTGCTCGGCGAACCGGAACCGGACCGCATCGGGACGGGAGGCGACTTCCGCGGCCAGGTACGAGTTGGTGCAGAGCGCCCGCACCTCCAGTTGCCGGACCTCCGGATCGCGCGGCGCGTGTTCGCGATCTACGATCGAGATACAGGCATCAGTGGCGCCGTAGTCGAAGTCCTGTGATCGGCGTGACTTGCCGGAGACGAGCCGCCGTCGCCGCCGGATCGAATAGAAGGAATCGGCATCACCCTGCCGATCATCGTCATGCGAGGCGAAGAACGGGCGATAGCGGCGCCGGATTTCCTCGTTGCCTCCCACGCCCTCGACATCGAGTACGGTGTGCACTTCGTAGTCCACGGCCCGCATGCGATCAACATCGATCGTGTACTCATGCCTCTGCTTCTCGAGATCGATCCGGTTGGCGTGCCGCTCAAAAAGGTTGACCACGGGGGTCGTAAACAGGCGGAGGCGCTCGGCATCGACAGAGCCTTCGAGTGACTCATCGCGCCGATCGAACGGGATCACGATCTCCATCTCGGTGCCGGTGCAGTCCGCAACAGCGGATTGCATCGCCTGCCGCAGCATGCCGCGTTTCTCACGCGACCGGCGATCGGTCAGCGTCTGATCCTCTTCCAGTCCCACATCGAAGAAGTGGAAGCGCTGCGGCAGCATGAAGTATTCGGTCAGCAGGCGGTGTCCATCGAAAGCGCGATGCTGCAGGGGGAGGATGGCGTGATCCGGCTCGAACCCGACGGGCCTGATCAGTTCCGCGGGCAGGCGCGTGCCGAGTTTGTCGGCGGCCTTGCGCCCGACGCGGCGGAGCACGGGCGCCATCGAGAATGCCATGATCTGCTGATAGAGTCGCCCGGCCGTCTCATCCGAGCCGTTGACGTAGAAGCGGAGGTAGTCGATCGGCAGTTCGCTGATCACGCCTGCTTCTGCGGCGATGCGGATCACGAGTGCCGCGCGAGCGCCGTCGGGGATATCTGCACCGAGCGTGTTGACGTCGCGCCCGATGTAGCGGACGTCGGCAATTCGGATGGGGTACAGCATGACATCGTGGGTCGTGACGAAGATGCAGTCGGAGCGCCCGGCAAGCGAAGGGACCCGCAACTGGCGCCCCCGGTTGATGGCGAAAGAGCCATCGAGCGCGGCGTGATCCGGCTCAAGTTCGACGAGGGCTGTCCACGGAACCGGCGCGAGCGCTCCAGGGTAGATGGCTTCGAGGAGGGTCTGACAGATCGTCGGAAACTCATCGTCGAACCGCATCGAGACGCGCGCCGTCAGGAAGGCGAAGGCCTGGATGAGGTGGCGGACATAGGGATCACGGATATCGGTGTCATCGATCCGAAGTCGATCGGCAACACTCGGGTACTGCGCGGCAAACTCACGTCCCATCTCCTTGAGATAGGTGAGTTCGCGGTCGTAGTACTCGAGCAGGCGATTGTCCATGGGCGTCAGTCAGTGGCGGACTCTTCGGAAGTGACTTTGCATACCCCGGTCTCCCGATCGATCTCGGTCTGGATCCGCAGGTGGACCGGATAGGGATCGCTGCGAAGATCGCCCTCAATTTCGAGCAGCAGAACGGGCCGACCGGCGAGGGACTTGGTGATCACACGCACCGCGTCCTGCCCGATGAGTCGCAGGCGCGGCTCGTACCTCGCGATCGAGTCCTGCACTGCCCGCCTCAGCATGGTGAGTTGTTCGGTATCGGTGGTTGAGCCGCAGAAGTCCGGAATACCGAAGTTCAACACCGACGCGCGCAACTGAGGTGATACATCTTCTTCGTCCCTCCCGTCGAAGAAGCGGCGGGCATTCATGAGTGCGGTGAGATCGCGAATCAATATCTGCTTCAGTTCCTCGACGTGGTGACCATCATCGGGAGGATCATTGACCTTCAACCGATCGATCAGGGAGGGCAGCGCCCGGTCCGGCTCGGCCTGTTCGCGCCTGCGCTGTCCAACGTACATCAGAGGCTCCGGGTCTCGTCAGGATCAATCGTGTCGAAGGTGATCTCACGGACACCAAGCAGCGGATAGTCCTCGGCATCGGACGCGAGCACCTTCTGGCCAAGCCCGATGACGATGCCCGTCTCCGGATCGCCAAAGGCCTCGTAGCTGGTGGCGCGGCCAAGCAGGTGCTGATCATCCGGAGCAATCCTGCCATCGGGGTGGCCGGGATAACGTGCCGGGAGCAGGATGGCGGCGGCGGAGCCGTCAGACCACGTCACCACCGCCGAAGCCCAGAGGGCATTCTGAAGGAACTGCGGCTCCTCGATCCTGATGGATGCGATCGTATTGAAGGGCACCCACATGTACTGTCCCTGGACAAAGCACTCCAGCACCGGACCGAGGCGATGGTCGGTATCGGAGAGCCACTCGAACGGTGTGCCGTCGATGGAGCCCGCGGTGGCCGGGGCCGCTTCGAGCGCCTGGTCACGGAGCGTCTCTGCTTCTTCGAAGCGGGAGGCGGCGAAGGCGATGTTGGCCTGGAGCAGGTCGGACATCCACTTCTGTGCCTGGCCGTGAACGAAGGGAGGACTCCCCTTGCCAAAGACTCGGGCGCGGGCACGCTCGCACTCGATCGCCGTGCGGGTGACCATGAGTTCAACGGCGCGCCCCGGGTCGAGAGAGCCGATGGCATCGAGCTGTGTGAGAGCACGATCCCATTCGCCTTTCACGAGGAAGAGCTGGTACAGGAAGCCACGGAGGCCTGCATCGGCGGGTGCCTTGCGGACCTGCTGCTTCACCTCTTCCAGCGCGTCGTCGACGCGCCCCTGAGCGATCAGATCGGCAGCGAGGGTCATGGACAGCAGCCTCCGGGACTGGCGTTAAGAAAAACCCTTCGCCCGACCTGTGCCGGACGAAGGGTGCATTGTACGTGCTGGCAGCGACACTGCAGCCATGGATGCTGAGATTCCGCTCAGCCCTTCGGGGCGTTGAGCGTGAGATCCCAGCCGGACATGATCGCGGCGTCCTTGCTGCCGTCCTTCTTGAACGGGGTGTAGGACCAGTCGACCGCCGAGGCGTTGAACGTCACGTATTCGGTCGGGAAGGCTTCACCCTCGTCGGAATCGGTGGAGGTGGAACCGCCGCCCTGGGGCGACACACCGCTGATGACGACGTCGCTGAAGACCCACTGCATGTAAGTCTCCTGGTTGCCGACGGCGCGGGCGAGTTCGACGGTCACCGTCGGAATCACTTCACCCTTGCAGCAGAGCAGGTAGAGCTTGGGCGAGGTCTTGTCGAGCGCCTTGAGGATCTTGAAATCTGCGATGTTGACGCGCTCGGTCGGACCGGCACCGCTGGCAGAGCGAGCGGTGGTGGCCTGGCTGAGCTGATGCTCGAAACGCAGGATCTCGAGCCATCCCTCGTGCCCCTTGGCCGTCGAGGGTCCATCAACGCCATCGATCTTGCAGAATCCGTCGAGTGTTGCTGCCATTGGTGATCTCCTTGATCTTCGTTGAGCTTGTTTTGAACTCGGCGGAGGACCGACTCAGGCGCCTGCCGCGTTGTTTCAATCTCCGAGCTTGGAAGAGAGCGTCATCTTGATGTTCACGCCCTCGAGCTGGTAATGCGGGACCAGGACGAACTTCGCGTCGTAGTAACCGGGGTTGCCTTCGACATCCTGAACGATGACCTCCGCGGCGGCGAGGGGGCGCTTGGCCTTCCGCACCTGGTCGGCGGACTCGTCCGGCTCGACGTAGTTCATGATCCAGTTGTTCAGGCTCTTTCTCATTTCTTCCTTCGACGTCAATTCGCCGACCTGATCTCGAACCATGCACTTGAGGTAATGAGCGAAGCGGCAACAGGCGAACATATACGGGAGTCTTGCAGCGAGTTGTGCCTTTGCCGTGTCGTCCGGGTTGTCAAAGGAAGCGGGTTTCTGTGCCGATTGTGCGCCGAAAAAGACGGCATAGTCAGTATTTTTGTAGTGGGAGAGCGGGATGAACCCGTTGTCGGCCAGTTCCTTCTCGCGCCGATCGGTGATTGCGACCTCCGTGGGGCACTTCTGGTCGACACCGCCGTCGTCCGTCGGGAAGGTGTGCAGGGGAAGCCCCTCCACGCGTCCGCCCGAGTTGTGGCCGCGGATCTGGCAGGTCCAGCCGTAGTTTGCGAAGGCGTCGGTCAGGCGGGCCGCCATGGCATAGGCCGCGTTGCACCAGAGATAGCGCGTGTGGTCCGTGCCCTCGCAATCCTCTTCAAAGGTCTCGAAGCCGTCCGCGATCCTGGTCGTGGGCCCCCAGGGCTCCCGCCCCAGGAAGCGTGGCATGCACAGACCGACGTAGCGGGAGTCCTCGCTGTCGCGGAACGAGTGCCAGCGGGCGTAGCTCGGGTCCATCATCTTCTTGGTGATGTCAACGGGCTTGGGCAGCTCCTGCCAGCTCTCGAAGTTCATGACCGTCGGACCCGCAGCCGCCAGGAACGGCGCGTGGGCGGCTGCCGCGATCTTGGACATGCCTTCGAGGACGGTCATGTCCGGCGCGGTGTGGTCGAACTCGTAGTCGCCGATCAGCGCGCCGTACGGCTTGCCGCCGGGCGTGCCGAATTCGTCTTCGTAGATGCGCTTGAAGAGCGGGCTCTGATCGAAACGTGTGCCCGGGTAGCGGGTGAACATCTTGCGAAGCTCATCCTTCTGCACGTTCATCACGCGGATCTGGAGTTGCGGACCGGTCTCGCTGTTGTTGACGAGGTAGTGGAGACCTCGCCATGCGGACTCGAGCTTCTGGAAGTCGGGATGATGGAGAATCTCGTTGACCTGCGCCTCAAGGACCTTGTCGATCCGGGAGAGGAGCGACTCGATGACGTGCATCGTGTCATCCGGTACGAGATTGGCGTCGCGTTTGAACTCTTCCATGAGGACGGCCAAGGCATCGCCGACGACCCCCTCGTCCTGCTTGATGTCTTTGGCAACGGCGCCGACCTTCGGATTCTTCTTGAGGATATCCTGCAGCGGAGATGCTGCGGCCTCCGTCGTCTCGACGGCGGGTGCTTCCTGCTGCGGTTCCTGTGCTGCCTGTTCTTCATTCATGGATCAGCCCTCCCCTCCACCGAGGTTCTCGAGTTCGGGATCGCTCATGAGTTCGGAGATCATCTTCTCCGCCTTGCTCTTGCCGTCGATCCAGCCCTTGAGACGCTGGAGCTGATCGCGCTTGTTGACGAGACCCTGAAGGCCTTCCGTGTTCCGCGCAACGGCATCCGGCGAGAAGTCCTCCATGCTGTTGAAGGTCAGGTCCACCGCAAGCTTGCCCTCACCGGTGACCTTGTTGTCAACCTGGAACGCCGCTCGGGGGGCGATGGCCTCCATGCGGGCATCGAAGTTCTCACCATCGAACTCGAGGAACTTCCGCTCGTCGATCGCCGGGAGCGGGTTCTCCGACTTGCCCGACAGATCCGCCAGGACACCCATGACAAAAGGCAACTCGACCTTCTTGGGACCGTTGACGTCCAGGTCGTAGGAGATATGCACGCGCGGCGGACGATTCCGCCCGATGAACTTCTGACTTGATTTACCCATGGTGAAGTCTCCTCTGGTGAATTGCCGCGCGAGTCTCAGGATCCGTCAGTCGGAATCTGGAGCAGTTTGCGGATGCTGGACAGCAGGTCAGCGTCATTGGGGAACAATCCTTCGATTACATCGAGGAAGGGTTTGTCGAGCAAGCCCTGCGCGCGCCGGAGCAGGATTGGTGCCGGATGTGACGGTTCATGCGCCTCAAAGTACCGGATCGCAAGTTCGATTGCCTGACGAGCCTGCTGGCGACTCTGAAGTGCGCCCGGAAGCGCGCCACCCGCACCACCACCCGGACCGGCGGCAGCCGGCGCCGCTCCCCCGTCGCCAAGTACTTGCTCGACAGCAGCTTCCGGCTCATCGCCACGCTGCTCGAGGGCCTCGGTAAGTGGCTTGAGGCACAGCCTGAGCTTGGCCAGCACGTCGTCCAGGCGGACGATGGCATCTGAGCCGCCACGCTCGTACATCAGCTTGCCGATGGACTCAACCAGGTCAATCGAGGACTGGATGGTCGCCGCGGCTGCCTTGAGATCTGCCAGGTTCGTGGACGCGAGCGATTCCTGGAACTCACCGAGCGAGGGCAGTCCGGCTTCGACGTCCGCCTCCGTCGGCTGCTCGTGCCCGACAGCGATCGCGTAGTCACGCTGTGAAAACTCAGAGTCCGGAAGGAGCGGCGCCTGCCGAATCCGGTGGGTGAACCGGAACTCGTTGAAGGCCTCGATGGCCACCACGCGGTTGAGCGGGTCGCCGTCTTCGAGCACCGGATAGACGTGCGCCCAGTGCTTCTCAATGAGCCCCTCGAGCAGACGGAGGCCCTCGTTGAAACCGGGATGACCCTTCTGCGCCAGGAGACCATCGGCCAGGGTCACGGCGAGACGGAGATCACGCGACTCACGAAGCAGACGGAGACAGCCAGAGACAGCAGTCGCGTAGTCCGGCGGGACCGCGGCGATCACGCTGTCACCCATCTCCCGGGCGGGCTGCCCCTGCATCGCCTGCTGAATGGCGTAGAAGCGCGGATCGTCAAACAGATCGCGGCCGCAGGGTTGCTCGCCCTCGATGGGTGCCAGCAACTGCTCCAGATCAAGTGTGCTCATTCAGCGGCTCCGTCTCCCTCCATCCCAACCTCGGGCTCTTCCTGTTTCGAATCGACGAGACGCTGCGGCGCTGACTGGAACGCCTTGATGACCTGGCGGAACTGTTCGATGGTCATCACATCTTCCGGCCGCGCATCCATCTCGTCGCGGATGTACTTGTCCGCACCGACCCAGAGTCGATTGGTCACCTTGTTGAAGGCCTCCTCACTCTCGGCGGTGGAGAGGTACATCTTCTCCAGATCATCGGTTGCCCGACCGAGTCGCCAGAGCTGGTCATATAGACCATCAGCGGCCTGCGGATCGCGCCCGACGACTGAGAGGTAGGTCTTGAATTCGGTGCCCGCATCTTCAACTTCACCTTCAACCGCGAACATGAACTCATCAAAGCGATGGATCAACGACTGCTGCAGAGATGCAAGGTCCTGTGCGGCGCCGTCGCCATAAACGTACCGCTCGACCTCACTCCAGAAGGCGAGGACCGGCTCGGCGGGAACGCGGTTGATCGTGATGATGCCGCGACGCTTGTCATCCTCCTCGAGGAATGCCGGGTCGTCGTTGTAGGTCGCGTAACCGTTCTTGGCATCCACCAGGACATCGATGGACGGGCGATCCACGTTGACCTCGAAGGTCTGCAACTGCTCAAGCACCGTCAGCGGAGCGGTTGCCGACGCGGTGACTTCGCCGTCGTCAGCCTGCTGGCGGAGGGCTGCGACACCTTCCACGTCCGCGAGGTTGCCCGCCAGCGGGCCGCTCGCGGCAATATCGAGGAACGCCGACTGCGAACCAGCGGAACCGAAGAGATCGCCGAATTCGGGGCTGCCGGAGAGCAGACTGATGGTGGCGTTCTCGAGTGTCGAACTGACATCCCGCGGGTTGATGACGGCGAAGATGGCATTGGAGCGTCCGATGCCATTCTCGTTGAGCGGTCTCGAACTGAACTCGATGCGCTCCGCCGCGAAGTCTGTGCCGACATCACCGCCGACCTGGAACTGACTGCCGTTGACACCCGCGACCTGTCCGCCGGCCCGGTTGCGCACAAGGATCATCGGAGAATTGACGCTGAGCGTCCCGAGGGCGGAGATGTCGCTGAGCAGGACTGAACTTGTACCGTTCAGGGTTACATCACCGAAGACGGACATCTTCTGGTGCATGCCCATCTGGATCTGGGCGGCGTTGAACGTGATTCCGCCCCAGCCGGCGACGTCGTTCTCGTCGATCAGGCCATCGGGTCCGAACGGACCGGCCACAATCGTTGCGACGGCGGGAATCTCGGCCGGGCTGGCGCCAAGGGTCAGGGTCGCGAAGGGCGAGGCCCCACCGACGTCTGAGTTGAACCCGATGATCGGCTCGCGCGGATCCATCGCATCGAACGGACCCGGGTTGAAGTTCACGGCCAGCGTGAGGTCATGCGCTCCCTCGGCAGAGTTGAGGGTATCCATGAAGATGATGCTGCCCATGCCCGAGTCCCTGATCGTCAGGCTGTCGGCGATAAGCACCTCACCATTGAAGGTGGCGCCCTCGAAGGTTTCCATGTCGGATCGAATCGTGGTGACGCCTTCGGTTGCGAGGGCGCCCAGTCCCACCGAACCACCATTGAAGGCGATCGCAGGGGCGACTACCGTCAGGTCAGCACGATCACCGCCACCGAGGTCGGCCGCGGTCACCACGCCGTCGAAGATCACGGACTCGGTATCGGAAAGCCCCACCGTGATGGAGTCGATGTCACCGATCACGGCATCGCCGAGCAGTTGCACATCGTCGAGGAAGCGGATGCGGCGACCATTGATGTCTGCCCCGACATCGGCGGCACCGTTGACCAGGAGTTCATCGATGCCGAACACAATACCGGTGAAGACCGTCTGCGGTGCCGTCACGGTGAGATCGGTCATCATGCTGCCGTTGAGTGTCTGACCGAAGCGGATCAGTTGACCGCCTTCGATCTCCACCAGGCCACCCGGGATGGCATCTGAAAGGACCACATCGTCGTTGAAGAGCAACTGTTCACCGGCGATCGAGTCGGTACCGATGAATGTTGTGCCGTCGGCATCGGTCATCAGCGTTCCGACATCCATGACCTCGCCGTTGAGGAATGTCTCGTCGGCGTTGATGGTCACATCATTTCCGTTACCGTCCAGCGCGTCGTTGATCGTGACCGACGATGCACCATTGAGCGCGAGATCGACCGCGACACTCACATCATCGTTGAAGGTCATGTTTCCGGCAGTCACATCACCGCTCAGCGACGTGGTGCCCGGAGCATCGGTGATCAGATCCGCCAGGGCACTGTTGCCACCGACCTCGTCGAAGGAGGCGAGTCCGTCGACGTTGACGGTGAGATCACGGGCCGTGCCATCCGAGTCCAGCGATCCCTGGAAGTCGAGGGCCGAGGCGTTGATCACCGTATCGGCACCGAGGATGGTCGACCCGTCATAGGTCTGCTCACCGTCCGTTGAAACGCTGCCACCGTTGATGTTGATCTCATCGGCCGAGACCATGAGTTCGGTCAGTTCGGTCGTACCGCCGACCGCCCCATCGAAGGTGGTCATCCCGCTCCCGGCGTCAACCGTCAGGATGTTGCTTCCATCGAGGGTGTCAGCAAAGCGGACGTCCCCATCGGCGCTGGTCAGCGTGACGTTGCCGGTCAGCGTGGCGCCGCCGTCAACGCGAATCGTCTCGGTGTGCTCCTCGCCATCGGCACCCGTTCCGATCTCATCGCCGGTGGTGGTGATGTTGCCACCGAGGCTGACCGTGCCCGTCGAGGTGCCATTGCTGTCGAGGTTCACGAATGCGAGAGCGTCCGCGGACCCGAGATCAGCGTCGAGGGCGATGTTGCCTCCGTCGGTGACGACCTCCAGACCGTTGCCGGCCGCCGAGTCCACCGGGCCGGCGAGGCGGACATCCCCGCCATTGCCGTCGATAACCACCCGGCCGTCGGTATCCGTCAGTTCGGTTGCACCGTCGAGCAGGACGGTCTCGGAGTGCAGGCCGTTTCCGGCGATCGCGACGCCTGAGGTGGTGACATCACCACCCATGTTGACCTGACCACCGTCGACATCCGCGTGCAGGAAGCCGACGGGACTGGAGCCGCCCACGTTGCCGTTGAAGGAGACGTCGCCTCCGCTGGTGACCACCTCGATGCCGTCTGCAACGGCCGCATCAATCGTGCCGTTGAACGTCACGGTGCCGCCATTGCTCATGAAGATCACACGATCGTCGTCGCGGTCGTCGAGAATGGATGCACCGTTGACGAGGATGAAACTGGTGACCGAGACGTCGCCGCCGAAAGTGATGCGCCCGCCGTTGGCCGTCAGTGAAGTCAGGCGGCTCGCGGCGAGATCGCCGGCCAGGCCGATGTCGTCACCGAAGCCGATGCTGGCCGCGCCGGTCGTCACGAGGAGCGAGTGGTTGGCCATGCCGTCCGAGTCGACGGTGCCGTTGAAGTTCACATTCTGTCCCAGGAGACCACCGGTGCTCACGGTGACGTTGTTCGCAAGCAGGGTCGGGGCGAGCATGCCCGAACTGCCGACGGTGATGGTGCCCCCACTTGCATCGAGACGTGATCCCTCGATGAGCAGCGTGCCGCCAGAGGTCTCGTTGTACAACTGCATTCCGGTCGTGCGAACATCCTGCACCCGGGCGACATTGCCGGCTTCGGCCGTGAGCACGCCCATGCGGCCCGCCTCCGCAAGCGGAACGACGAACCCGTCAGCCACATTGTCGCCGACATTGCCGAAGAGATCGATGCGATCGGTTGCCGTCAGGTTCAGGGTTTCAACAGCGCCGCTGGTCGTGTCGCCGAAGATGCGCCCCTGGAAGACCACGTCGCCCGCAAGGGCATCGACGTTCATCACCAGACCATCGCGGAGGATGGAGGAGCCGGCACCGGTGAAGAAGATGTTCCCACTGTCGATGGTGAAGGTCTTCGTCCCGCCCGCCAACTCCTGATCGAAGAGCATCTGGGCCGTCCAGAACTGGTTGTTGGCGCGGTAGTTGTCACCCTTGAAGAAGATCGTGTCCGCGGCGGTCACGGTGAGGGTGCCGGTGACACCCGGCGCGGTCGTCGTGCCGACATCCGCGATCATGACGTTCTGTCCGAAGGCACCGAAGCTCGCGAGCGGAGTCACTCCACCCACGGTCTCGCAGAGGAAGACGTCGCCATTGCTGGCAAAGAGTCCGAGTTGGAAGGGCCCGTCGACCGTGCCGTTGATCCGGATATCACCGGCATCGGCGTTGACAGTCGTGGGACCGACAGGCACCCGCAGGTCGGCATCGACCAATACGGCATTGCCAGCCCCGTCAAGCGTTCCGGTGGCGTCCACATCCAGCAGACCCCCGTTGACGTTGAGCGTGTTCGCCGTGTACGTCTGCGTGCCCGTCGTCAGGACGCTCTCGACGTCGATCGTTCCGCCCGTTGCGGTGAACTGATCGAGACGATCACCGGCGCCGATGGTCCCGGTGACGGAAATCGCCGCGGTTCCGGCCTCCAGCGTCAGCGAATTGGTCATGCCGCCCGCGGACTGGGCCCCGTCACCGAAACTGATGGCCCCGTCAGTGGTATCGAGCGTCACGAGCGGTGCGTTGATGACCGTATTGGTCTGGAAGTCCAGACCACCGTCGACCGTGGCCACGGATCCCAAGGTCGAGACATCACCGTTGAGCGTGATGTCATCGGCAGCGCGGAACGCGAAGTTCTCTTCATCCTGGGCAACCATGTTGTCGGTCGCGATCGTGATCCCGCCGGCAAGCGACGTCACGGTGATGTTCTCCGACTCGATGAAGTCGAGGTCGGCATTGGTGAGGTTGAAGGTCGTACCGTTGTCCTCGATCCCGATGTCGTCGGGAGATGCGAGCGCCACGGTGTTGCCCGGGGCATTGACCGCAGCATTGATCTCAAGGTCGGTGGTCGTGATGTCAACACCGTTACCGGCGGCATTGGTTCCGCTCGTCGTCATCACACCGTCGATCGTCGTCACACCCTGGCCGTCCGCCTGCGTGAAGGAATTCACGGTGACGGTCTGGAGCGTGAGGCTGTTGACCTGATCGATCACGAGGTCGCCACCGTTGAGGATGTCGACTCCCACTGCGAAGAGCATGTCACCCGTCAGGCCCGAATTGAGCCGCAGGTCGAACCCGTCCATGTCGATGCTGGCATCAAAGTCGATGTCGGCGCCATTCGCTGCGCCATTGGCGCTGCTGATGAAGACGTTGTTCCCCAGGGTCACGGGGCCTTCGAACGAGATGACGGCGCCTGCGGTCTGGTAGCTGTCTCCATTCAGCATGACGGGGAAGGCGCCCATCTGCTGGAGGGCACCGTCGAGGAGGAAGTCGCCGTCCACATCCAGCGGGCCGGCGGTGTTGTTGAGGATGGCACCACCACCGCCGGTGGCGATGATCCCGTCCAGTGACATGGTCGGCGCCATCAGGTCCACACCTGCCAGTGCGGTCGTGGTGATGTCTCCAAGATCGAGATCGTTCTGGGCGACCATGTCCACCGAGGCCGCATTGATGGTCCCCGAGTTCACCGAACCCGCGTTGGCGACTGAGAGCACACCCGTCGCCGCGGGGATCCCCACCGGGCCGGTGAAGGTGACCGTGCCGTTCGTCCCGGCGTCGAGCGTGAGATCGCTCGGAAGCGAGACGGCCTGGCCGAAGAAGATGTCCGCACCCGCGGCCACTGTACTTGTCGTATCGAGCAGGATGCCGGACGACACGTTGACGTCCTGCCCTTCGAATCGGATCGCACCGCCGGTGGTGGTGATACCGGAAGCGAGGTTGGCGGTCGGGCTCGCCGTCGAGGTGGCTGTGAAGGACCCCGCCGTGCTGTCGGCGCCGGAGAGCGAGAGGTTGCCGGAATTCGTGACCTGCACCGCGCCGGTGGCATCAAAGCCCTGGTTGAGCAACGTGAGACCGCTGTCGATGGTGATGTCCGCGGCGGTGTACCGACCCATCGCCGTCAGGCTCGCGGAGGTCAGGTCCAATGTGTTCGTCGTGATCGCGCCGGTCATGGCCGCACCCGCCACGTCGATGGTCACATTCCCGGCCTCGATGGCACCGCCGAGCGTGTTGATTCCCGCGGTTCCGGTGTGGGCGAGATCGCCTTCGATGACGACGCCATTGAGCGTGGTCTGACCGACGCTCTCGAACGATACGGTTGTGAGAGCATCCGTGCCGACGGCGCCTCCGCTGCCGGAGATCGAGCCATTGATCATCGTGACGCCACTGTCGGTCACGGTCAGCGACTCGTCGCCCGTGCCGAGGTTGAAGCCTTCCACCGTATCGGTGAAGGTCGCATCGCCGCCATTGGCATCGATGCGGAAGTCCACGTCATCGGCAAGAGTCACCGCGCCATCCAGGACGACGCCCGCGACATCGAGGTCATTGTCCACATCCGAAGCCCCGACGTCATCCAGGATGATGCCCAGGGCACCGGAAGCCAGCGTCAGCGATGAATCACCACGGACATTCCCGTCGACACGCACCGCAGCACCCTGAAGAACGGTGGTGTTGGCGTTGAGTTCCAGATCGTCAAAGACGCGTGTGACGATGCCGGTGGCATCGCCCAGCGTCAGCACGCCACCCGCGGTCATCCGATCGATCTCGGCAGGAGTCAGCGACAACTCGGTCGCCAGCTTCACGTTCGCAATGCGGAAGCCCCGCACCGCCGGGGTGTTCTGCGCGATTGTGATGTTGTTCGCTGTGAGCATGTCGTTGAGATTGAACTCATTCGACGTGCTCATGAAGTTTCCGCCGTTCAGATCAACGGCCTCGTTCAGATTGATCGTCTCACCGGCGATCAGGTTCAGGTTCAGGACCTGGCCCACACCCCCCGTGATCGGTGCATCGATGTTGATGTTGTTATGTGCATCGAACGTGAGCGAGTTGGTCCCCGCTGTCATGCTGAGATCAAATGGAACCGTCAGCGTGATGTCACCGAGTTCGGTGTCCGCCCCCGCGGTATCCGTCACCACCATGACATTCGCACCGCCCGTCAGGGCGCCGTAGATCAGTTCGATGCCCAGTTCGGCGCTGTCATCGAGCGACGTGAAGGGATCGGTGTTCGTGACATTCACATCGCCGTTCCCCGCCACGATATCGATGTCGTTGGGGTCGATCAGCCAGAGACCGCCCGATCCGGACGACGCTGTCACATCCGGGGTCACCACGATGTCCAGCATCAGCTTGGACGAGGTCTCGATGATGCCGCCGTCGCCCACAAGTCGACCACCCCGCGCACTCAGGTCGCCACGGATGGAGGTGAGGCTGTCGGACCACGCTACGATCATGCCGCCATTCCCGGCGGTGATGGCATCGGCCCGGATCGTCGATGCCGCATCGACGGTCGTGAACTCGGCATGCGCCAGGTCCCCCTGTCCCTGGAATCCACCACCCAGCAGAATGGTCCCGCCTCCCAGGTCGCCGGAGGCGTCGACGTCGGCGCCGCGCACGTCAACCGAGAGGCCGGTGACCTCGACGCTGCCGCCGTATTCGCCATGCCCGCGCCCGGAGACATCAATCGCGCCCGAAACATCGACGGACCCCTGGCCGGCATCGATGTGGACCTGACCCGAGTGCGCCTGAAGTGTGCCCTCATTGATGACATCGCCATTGCCTTCGACGCGAATCGTCCCCCGGTCCGCCTTCACCGATCCGGTGTTTCGCATCGCGAGCGAGTACACATCACCCACCGTGAACGTCGAGCCACTCGACTCGATGTACCCGGCGTTCTCGATGGCAGGACCGGCGTCCGGCGATGAGCCGGGCTGGTCGCTCACGCGCACCATCACCTTGCTGCCTCGCTCGGCCAGGAAAACTTCATCACCCGCGGACAGCGAAACCAGGCCATTCGGTGCGTGGATCGCACCGGTGTTCGTCACGTTGGAACCAATCAGGTGCGCAAACTTGTTCGCCTGGATGACGCCGTGGTTCGTAACCGGGCCCTGGACATCCGTGAAGTTGTTGTGATTGCGGAGGAAATCCGCATCCGAGATGCGTCCCGCCGCTGCGTACAGACCGCCCACATTGATCGTCGAATTCGGTCCGAACATGACGCCGGAGGGATTGACGATGTACACGATGCCGTTGGCTGACAGCGTGCCGTCGATACTCGTCGGAGTGCCGCCCACGATGCGGTTGAGCACGCGGCTGTTCTTGCCGGGCTGCACGAACTTCAACGTCGTTCCCGCGGGAATGTTGAAGCGGTCGTAGTTCAGGATCGTTTTCCGCCCCACTCGGATCGTTGTGATCGAGCCGTCCTGCGTGATGAACGCGCGGCCACGGAGGATCTGATTGAGCTTCACGTGATCGCCGCCTGCATACAGGCTCACGTTGGTCCCACAGAGGGCGGCCACAAGTGCTGCGGCCCTGATCGTCTGAACGCTACGATTTTTGCGGTTCTTCATATCTTGATCCTCCCCCAACCGTGTGGGATGTGGCCGCACCCCTGCGGCCGTGGCAAACTACGTCAGACTCAATACACCAGCGTGAAGGCCAGGTGGAATCGATTCGACCCACTGGTCACGTAACTACTCTCCACCTGCGCATCCTTCAGGGCGACGCCCCAGTCCACGCGCAGGCTTACATTGCGATACAGGGTCAGTTCCACGCCGACGCCAGCGCCGACGAGCGTTGTGTCATCCTCGAAGATGAGCGGATCCTCGTGTTCCGCATGACCGACATCGAGGAAGCCTCGGAAGATCAGGTCCCAGTCCGTCGGGCCGAGCGCCTCCTGCGGCGTGTATCGGAACTCGCTGTTTCCGAAGAACTCGCCCGGCTCGCTGAGGCCGAGCGCCCTGGGCAGGTGGAACCGGTACTCGATCGAGCCCATGTAGACCCGGTCGCCGAAGGCGAACGCCTCGGGATAGCCGCGAACGCTGTAGAAACCGCCGACCGTCTCCACGAAGTTCGGCACCAGGCGGTCGCCGAGCGACATCTGGCCTCGGGTGGTCAGAACGATCTCGTGGGCCAGTGTCGGCGGGTTGTCATCGGAGGGGTCGTCCCATGCCGAAGAGAAGATCGGATCGAGGAAGAACGAGTGACTTCCATCCCACCGCACCACGGTCCAGTCCTCATCGACATCGAAGCGACCGAGTTCCTGGAGTTCCAGGACGTCCTCGTCCGCGGATCCCCATTCGACGAAGACCCCGGCACTGGTCGTGCCGCGAGGCTTCTGGTCCTCGTACCGCACACCGAGGTAGGGAAGCAGGAACGAACTCTCGCCCTGCACGTTGATCAGGTTGTTGTCCACGCTGACGTCCTCATAGCGGACGCCGCCGACGAGGTCGACGAATGCCGACTTCTCCTGGAAGACGTTCCAGATCAGTTCACCGCCGAACCCGACCGTCTCACCCTCGAAGGCCGAGGAGCCGAAGCCCACTTCGGAAGCGTCGTAGCTCACGTACTTCCCGAAGATCCGCCAGCGAAGCGGATCGACGAAGGAGGTCAGGGGGCGTTCGTAGCTCGCGGTGACCGCATGCACCGAGTCGAAGTCGCCCGTGATGTAGTCCAGCGAAAGGACATCATCGAAGTTGGTGAGGTTGTAGTGGTTCAGACCGAAGCGCTCGCGCCAGTTGCCGGTCTCATCGGTTCCCGTGTTGGTAGCCTGCGCATAGAGCATGAACGGGCTGGTCTCTGCGATCAGGTAGTCGAGCGTCAGATCCTTGTCCGTCTGCCCGGGAGCCAGCGCCACATCAACCTGGCGACCGGGTCGCCGGTTGAGTCGATGCACGTAACTGTCGAGCGCCTCAATGTCCACGAGGTCGCCCTCGGCGATCGGTGAGTGATCCCGGATCTGCTGGTACTTCGGATCATTCAGCGTCGGATCCTTTCGCTCCGCATCAACCACCGTTCGCAGACTCGATACCACGCCCTGCGTCATTTCGATCTGCAGCACGCCCTCATCCTGCCAGCCGATTCCCACGCGGACGGCCCGGAGGCCGCGGCGATTCGCCTCAGCCTTCACCGCAAGAGCAATTGTCGGCAACGATGACTCGTACAGGTACGCCCCCCACCCATCCAGCGTCGGAAGGTCACCGATACGAATCACCTGCCCACCGATCCCGGGCCGTGGCGCGTAGAAGCCATCTTGCGCCTGCGACAGCATGACACCGATGTCCATGACCTGCTCTTCGGTCACACCGCGCTCATCGCCGCCCAGCACGACGACCTCGCGCACAAGGACCGCACCCTTCTCCGCATCCTTCGCCGACGGTGCCGGTGGCTGGAGCGCCAGCACGGCAACGCCGGATTCCGAATCGATCTCAAACGAAGCTGAACCGCCATATTCCACGTCGTGCTTGTCTCGCATCCAGTTCAGTACGGCATCGCTCGCAGCGTTGAGCACCGACTGATACACGACCTGATCGTCACCAAGATCCCGCAGCGCCATGCGACGTCCGGAATCCGGAGACGCGATCAGCCCCAGACCCGTGTCTTCGACGTTGATCCGGAGCCGCGCCGTCTCGTCCGGCAGCCCCCAGGCACTCAGCCCCTCGACCGCAAAACCCTGCACGACGTACGGGCCGTCGTCCGCCGGGATTGCGCCCGGCGCCGGCATCTCCAGTGAAGCCACGCCGGTCGTTCCGTCCAGCACGAAACCCCCGAGTGAACCGGGCGCGAAATGGTGCGGGAAGCGAACCTGCATCGCATCGGCAACAGCCGTGCCCGCTGCCGCGAGCACCGAGTCATCGATCAGAACGCCATCACCGCCGAACCGGTCGAGCCGAACCCGACGACCCTCATCAGAAGCCGCCCACACGCCATCGGTCTCGGCGACCCTGATCTGAATGTCGCCGAGCAGATCGGTGAGCCCCCACTCGCTCAGACCGTCAACCTCGAAACCGCGCAGCAGGCGACCATCGAAGGTCACCACCGGAGGCGTCGTCGTGACTGGTGGCGACGTGGCATCGGAGGCAGCCGCGGCGGTCCCGGGGGGTGCGACAACAGCCTGCGCCATTCCCGTCTTCTGATCGATGGTGAAGTCGAAGAGCATCTCGCCACTGAAGCCGTCAGTGGCGCGCATCATGCGTTCGCGCAGCGTGTTCCCGATGGCTTGCAACGCTGATTCGTACAGCACAACGCCGAAGGGGTCAGACTCAACCGCCGTGAGTGAGAACCGGGTGCCTCGATCTCCGGCTCGCTGCTCGACCCACCCTGACGATGTCGCTGACAGGAGTGCATCTGAACTCAGCAGTTCTGACGCCTGAACGTCCCACGCGTCGAGGCCGTTGATCCGGAAGCCCCGGATGAGCCTCGGCTTTCCGTCTCCGGCATCCGGTATCCGCCCGGCGTGGCCGGACTCCGGAGAGGCCGGGCGATCGTTCATCGCGTTCTCATCGAGGTCGATTTCGTACTCGCGAGGGATGGACCACGCGCTCTCGTCACCGTCCTGCCGTGACGCGGTGGTGGCGACTTCGACCGTATCCCCCTCGGTCCCGATCGGTTGAACGGACTCGCCCCCGGCGTCGGCGGTCACGGGCTCCGTCGAGGCGCAGCCGATGAGCGTGACGCAGACCAGCGTCCCGCAGACCCGGGCGAGGGTACCGGCCCCCCCGCTGTACCCAACACAGACATTCCGGCGGACCCGCATCGATCCCCTGGTCCTGAACCATGCTTCAAGCATCTATTGTGATCCCTTCGCAGAGCGCAACTTTCCCATCGATGCAGAGGGCCAACTGGAAGCTACCCCGAGGTTTGGCATGTGTCAAGAAAGGGAAGATGAACAGCACACGCTTCGCGCCAAACGCGGCGAATCGCTGGACTATCGGACGTCCATCGCGTTCCCAGACGACACATTGCAGACCCCTTCGGCGCATCACCACTCAAGGTGACCCTCGACGAACAAACACACACATCCCCGCCACCCGACCCCGATAACTCCTGTGCCACCCGAGAAAATCAGAACATACAAGACCCGACATGCGCGGCGAACGTGCCATATCAGGGCGTTTCATCCAGAACATCATACACCCGGTACCAGTCCAGTCGGTCTCGCCATGCCTCCACCAGCGCAACGTGCTGCTCGTGAGAGACATACACCTGGTAGGCGTCCGCAGTCTCGAAACCAATATAAAGGCCGACGTCGTAATCAGAATCGACGGTGGCACGCCCCGTGTCCAGGTGGCGACCTGCAGCATATGAGATGACGCCGGGTATACCGGGAAGCAGGCGGTCGCAGTCCGACAGCAGCGCATCCGCCTGAGCAGCATCGTGAAGTTTGAAGAAGACCACGTGACTGATAGCGGCCGGCCGCGAGGGCGTCGCAGACTCGCAGGCGGCCTGACCGGTGGAACAGCCACACAGACATGACTGCATCAGGACCGCGAGTATCAGCATCGACAGGAGCCGCATCAGTCCTCCTTGCGGGCAAATCGCAAGATGTCAGGGTACTGTACGAACTGGTCTTCGGCAATCCGTCCCGATCCCCCAACTTCCGAGTTCACGCAGATTCATGGAGACGCTCGTGAGCCATCGGCCATGACACCAACGATGGATGACGACAGGCGCGACCTCGAAGCCGCACGAAGCGGCGACCAGGAGGCCTTTGGCCGTATTTACGACCGGCACGCTGCCGTCGTCCTTTCGATCTGTCGCCGCCGCCTGGGCCGCGATGCAGAGGACGCCACGCAGGAGACCTTCATCCGTGCTTACCGACGCCTTGACGACCTCGCTGACTCGGCCCGTCTCCGACCATGGCTGTTCGCGATCGCCCGTTACGTCTGCATGGAACGGCATCGGTCCACCCGTCGCCGCAGTCACCATGAGGAACGAGCCATGACTCAGGCAATGACTGACCGGGCACCGGACCCGACGACTCCCGAAGACGCTGCGCACAACGAAGACCTCGATCGTCTTACCACGGCCCTCGCCCACCTCGCTGAGGATGAGCAACTTGCCATTCACCTGTACTACCTCGATGCAGACCCCGTCGCCGCCGGCGCGGACGCCCTCGGCCTCTCGCGCTCCGGCTACTACAAACTGCTGACACGTGCTCGCAACAAGCTTCAGGCCCTCATGAAGGAGGCCAGAACCGCATGACATACGACAACGACGAACTCAACGACATCATGCCCAGCGATGACCTCGATCAACTCCTCCGCGACTGGCATGACCAGAATGCCGACACCGCGGCATCGATGCGCGAACAACTCATGGCGCGTCTCGGCGAAGATCGAAGCCCCGTCGCTGGCCGTATCGCTCCTGAAGAACAGGCGCCGGCAACGGGACATCGACTGCTGGCAAGCCCCGCGCTGCAACTCGCTGCCGCCGTCGCCATCCTCGTCACCCTCGTCGGACTGATCCTGTCCGTGAATCGGCACGCGGGGACAGCTCCCATGTCAGGCGGCGCGCTGGTCCAGACACACTGGGTGTCGGAAGGTGGTCGTCTCGATGCCCTCGATGCTCAGCGCCGTCCTCTCGGTACCTGCCCCCTCGAACACACCGATGTCGATGTCGAGATCACCGGAACGCTCGCACGCGTCACCGTCACACAACGCTACGCCAACCCCTTCAGTGATCACATCGAAGCCGTCTACACCTTCCCACTCTCCAATGACGCGGCCGTCGATCGGATGACCATGACAATCGGCGACCGGGTCATCGAGGGTGAAGTGCACGAGCGCACCCAGGCCAGGCGCATCTATGAGGCCGCCCGATCGCAGGGGCAGGTCACCGCGCTCCTCGAACAGGAGCGGCCGAACATCTTCACCCAGTCCGTTGCGAATATCCCGCCGCGGGAACCCGTCGAGATCACGATCTCCTACATCGAACCGATCACGCAGACGGATGGGGAGTTCACTTTTCACTACCCGATGACGATCGGTCCCCGCTACATCCCGGGGCAGGTCATCGCGCCGCAGGACGACGTGCACGGACTCGACCACCTCGGCCTTCCGCGCGACGTGCGCGTCCGCAACGGGCGCATCTTCCTGCATGCTTCACCCCGCATCACGGAGGTCCAACTGCACGGCGCTGCGCGCCTGAATACCGCATCCCTGCGCCGCCTGCTTGATGCCTCCATCCCGATTGAAGCGCTGGATTTCACCGACGACCCCGATCGCTCCGTTGAATTCACCGTCATCTACGACACCCCCGATGACGGTCCGGTCACCGAGAAGGGCGTCCTGTTCCGAAATGGTGTCGGTGTTCTCGGTGGTCGCTGGTTCTGTCAGGCCGTCGACCTGCCGCGGCGGGCGAACGTGCAGGTTCCCGATGCGTGGCGCATCCTCCCCCCCTACTCACGCCCCGCCAACCGGCCCGGACATGACATTGACCTGTCAGTCTCCCTCGACACCGGCGGTCCCGGCATCCTGGCCGCTGAGTCCGAACTCCACGACGTCGTCCGCAATCGGCGCGTCATCCGTGAGGATGGTCTCGCCTCGCGTCTGGACCTCGCACTCTCCCGCCGCGATGAACTGCCCAACCGGGACTTCATCCTCACGTGGAAGCAGACGACCGAGACGATTGAGAACGCGGTCTTCACCCACGCCGGCGACCTCGGCCAGTTCGTCACCTTCATGCTGATGCCCCCGGAGCGCGTCGAGGATGCCGAGAGCATCCGGCGCGACCTCGTCTTCGTCCTCGACTGCTCCGGTTCGATGTCGGGCCTGCCCGTCGAGAAGGCCAAGGCCGTCCTCTCCGAGGCGCTCTCCCGGATGCGGCCCGACGATCGCTTCAACATCATCGCATTCAACAACAGCACATTCGAACTCTGGGACACGCCCCGGCAGGCAACGCCTGCGGCCATCGCGGAAGCACAGAGCTTCGTCGACAGCAAACAGGGCGGCGGCGGTACGGAGATGATGTCAGCCGTTCACCGGGCGCTTCATCAGCACAGCATCGCCGGTCCCGACGGCCTCTCACTCGACGCTCTTCTCAACCTGCCCGCCGATGGGCGCGAGGTCACGCTGCGTGTCCCCGCGGAACTCGTCGAGCATGAGAACAACCAGGCCCAGTGGAACTTCCCGTGCGCTGACGGACTCGTCGTTCGCTGCGTCTTCGACACCGGCAGGTCACCGGATGCGCCCGGCGAGCGCGACCTGATCGAGTGGCAGTTGAAGGGATCGTGGACACTCGTCAACGGCCACCGCACGCTCCGTGTGAGCGAGGCCAGGGCCAGAACTGAACACGACAATCCGCCCATGCAACTGGTGGTCTTCCTGACCGACGGCCAGGTCGGCAACGACATGTCCATTCTCGGGACCATTGACAAGGCGTGCCGCGACTCCGCCGTTCGCTTCTTCAGCTTCGGCATCGGCGATTCGACCAACCGTTACCTGCTCGACGGCATGGCCCGCTCGGGTCGGGGTGTGGCCGAGTATGTCACGAACCAGTCTGATGCGGATGAGGCCGTGGACCGCTTCGTCCGGCGCATCCAGACGCCCGTGCTGCGAAACGTCGCACTCGAACTGCCCGAGGGCGTCGAGGTCTCGGACCTGATCGTTCGCGGCACCATGAGCGCACCGCCCCGCGATGAGAACAACCCGAGCACGCTGCACCTTCCGGACCTGTATGACGTCTCACCGGTGATCGTGCATGCGAAGTACACCGGTTCCGGCAAGGGCACTGTCGCTCTCTCCGGCTACAACGCGCTCGGTGACTGGGGACGCACCATCGAGGCCGATTTCCCCGGCCCCGGCGCGGCGCCCGAGCAGTCAACCGTCGCAACCATGTGGGCGCGCGCGATGGTTGAGCGGCTCATGAATGAACACCTCGACGCCGCCCAGCACGGGACGCTTCCGGACCAGGTTCGCGCCGAGATCGTCGCGATCGGCGAGACGTATCACCTGCTGACCCAGTACACGAGTTTCGTGGCGGTCGAGCAGGCCCGCGTCAACTTCAACGGTGAGCCGCGCCTGGTGCGCGTTCCCCTCGCCACTCCATCCGGTCAGGTCTTCCAGGGCATGCGGCATCTGCTGAGTCGGGCACCATCTGTGCCGCGAGGCAACGAATCTCTCGGTCTGGAGACGCTCGGCCGCAAGGCGGAGATCAACGAGCACCTCAAGGGGATGCGCGAATCGCAGTCGCAAGGGAACTACCGGGGCGTCCAGGCTCACGCGGAGCAGATCCTGAAACTGGACGACACGAATGAACCCGCCCTCCGGGCGCGCGAACTGCTGGCCAGAGCGACAGTCGCGGGGCAGGCAGGAACAGACATCGTGGTGGGCGACCGCTTCTACTACGCTGACACCGACGGCGACCTGACGCGCGATTCACGCCGTTCTGGTCTGGAGGGCGTCAACGGCGATGCGGCCGTTGAATTCGATGATCTGCGCTTCGGGCTGGCCCCGGCTGAAGAACGGATGCGGGTCACGGGTGCCGCTCAAGTCACCTGGAATCTGCCGCTGGACGCGACAGGTCTCGGAGAGACGGATTTCTATGACGAACTGATCGTCGATTTGGAACGGGGGTTCAGATCGCCGGTGACCTACACCATATCCGCCGATGAGGCTGAGTCGGTGACCGTTGCCGCCTTGCCTTTCACCGATACAGTCACGACAGGCGAGACGATTACGGGGGTGAGTCTCGGCGACATTCGGTTGCTGGGCAACCTCGACGTCACGACACGCAAGGACGATTCTGAACTGGTTCTGCCAGATGCGATCCGCCTGCTGGCACGTCAGTCTCAGGCCGAACCGGCATCGCAGCCCGTCATCGACGCCCGTCGGGATGCGATCCGGCGTCAGCAGGAAGCGGCGGCGCCCATGAGGCGCATCGCTCGCGTCGAGTCAGATGGTGATGACGGCTCGCTCCCGGCTCCAAGTTCGCGGGCTGCGGAGAGCGGTCCCACCGGCTTCTCCGCTCCGGGTACCTTCGGGGGCGGCTCCGCCTTCTACGAAGATGCGGTCCCGGGCAGAACGGCCGGCGAGATCGTCGACGAACGCGCCGAACGGCTCACCGAGGTCTGGCAGGCTGCCGCCAGCACCGTGCCGGTTGGCGAGACCATCGTGGTCGGGTTCTCTCCGGCACCCATCGAAGTGAAGGAAGAAGACGACCTCGGAGAAGCCCGCGTCATCAGCGACCGGGAAGCCCTCCGCGTCGAACCGACCGAGGACATCACCACCCTCGAGGGACCCTGGAAGAAGCTCGCCAACCTGCGGGCCGGGCGCATCGTGCTCTCCGCGCAGCCCGACATCGATCGACTCTTCGAGACCAGCATGACCCTCGATGTCACGAACGCCAGGCTCGATGATGTGCTCCGTCGCATCGCCGACAAGGCGGGCCTCACGTTGCAGATCGAAGAAACGCGGCTGAAGGAAACCGGCGTGTCGGCGTCCCAGGCCATCACGCTCCAGCTTCCCGAAGCCTCCATCGGCCGGGTGCTGGACAGCGTCTGTCGGTCATTGCACGCCGACTGGCAGCAGGTCGACTGGACCGTCACCGATGGCGTGCTGCTTGTCTCTTCGGATTCGGCCATCGGCAAACGAACCAGCGTGGTCATCTACGATTGCCGCGATCTCGTGCAGGATGACGAACTGGGCGTGGACTTCTCATCGGACGTGCTCGCAGATGTCATCCGCGACCTGATCGACTTCAATGGCTGGCGGGACAACGGTGGCGAAACCGGCTCGTTGACGACGCTCGACGGCAACCTCGTGATCACCAACACCGATCGCAATCACAGGGATATCCGGCAACTTCTGGCCGCGCTTCGCCAGGGGGACGGTGCCCGCATCGTGGATATCAGTGACCATCTCACCACGGAGAGACAGGAGATCGTCGTCTATTCGATCGACGATCTGGTCGACACCCTCATCAGCGCCCGGGGCTGCCCATGCGCGTTCGGCGAGCTTGCCGACACGACGCGGGAGGCGGTCGTGGACTGCATCATCGGCCACGTCCAGACCAGCGTCGCCGCCGAGAGCTGGCGCGACGTCGGCGGCAGTACCGGGCGCATGCTGGCATTCAGCGAACACCTGATCGTCCTCCAGACGCCCATCAACCAGCAGGCCGTCAGCGCCGTGCTGGACGAAATGCGTGCGGCCCCCGCCAGGCGCTCCGAACTGGAGTCGCAGTTGCGCGAGTCCATCGAGACCGCACTCGCCGCGAGGGAAACGAACAGCTACGCGGCGGACGACCCCGCCTATGCCGAGGCTGTCGTCCGTGCGACGGTCGGCGATTCCGGAACCTTCGAATTGCGTGATGGGTCCATCAAGGTGACTGCCGGCGCCGAGGAGCACGTGGTGCTTCTTGACCTTCTCAACGAACTCCGCCAGGCTCGCGCCGACCTGGAGACTGCGAAGTCGGCCCGCCCCATCGGGGCCCCCTCCCAGGTCTCCATGGCGATCGATCACTTCCTGCTGACACTCAGTGCGACTTCGGATGAGACCGAACGCGAGGAACTGCTCCACCAGCTTGAAGACGTGGTCGCCGAGACGGGCAATGCACTCGCAGCGGCAACGCAGTCACTCTTCGGCGACGAGACCCTCGATGACGACAAGCGCCGACAGTATCTGGACGCTCTGCTCGAACCGGCCCGCCTGCGGGAACAGGCGATGCGCATCGTCATCACGATGGCTCAGCGCATCAATGCCGATCTCCTTCAGGCAATGACGACCTCGCAGGTGGAAGAACCCATCGGCATCGCGGTCCTGCTCTCGAACAGCGAAGCGGACACCGTCCGGAGCGTGAAGGAACTCGGCTTCGATATCGAGGATGTCTCCGAGTCAACCAGGACCGCCGTCGGTCATGCCACACCGGAAGCCATCGCGCGACTCGGTCAGAGCGAACACGTCTCCCGCATCGAGCCACTGGAGTAGATTCGGAAGGCGGAAAATGGGAAGGCGATCCAACCCGAGTCCCGTTTCCCGTTTCCCGAATCCCGCCCTGATGAACGCACGTCGCGCCCGCTCTACGATGCAGTTCACCCCGGAATGAACACTGGAAGCACGTTCGGTTCGACGCGTGCCTCAAGTTCGGATGCGCGCTCCTCGTGCAGTCCCCCCGCTTCCCCATCCATCTGGTGCAGGATCGGACCATTGGACGATCGAACGCTGATCTCGCGCCCCTGCCCCGTGATCAGCCGCCGATGACGCAGGTGACGCCCCATGCGTGCACGAACCCCCCACGGCACCAGGCTCGCCGGATGGCTGAGCGGAAAGAAGACCATGTCCAGCAGGCCGTCCATCATCGACGCATGCGGCGCCGGATCCAGCCGCATCCCGTACTGACGCGAATTGGCGATCACGACCAGCCCTGTCTGGTCACGGACCACTTCCTCTCCGTCCACGACAACCGTCAGTCGTGGCGTATGCCCGCGCACCAGTTCCGCGAGGATCGGCCTCACGTAGTTCAGATGCGTAATGGCTCCCTTCCGCCGACGCGCGAGTCGGTGGATCACATGCGCATCGAAACCGACGGACAACATCATCAGGAACGAGTCTGTCGATGAGCGACCGATGTCAAACCACTTCACTTCGCGGCGATCGATCGTGCTGACGACCTGTTCAATCATCGTCGTCATACCCACCTCGCGCGCGAAGAGATTCTCGGTCCCGAGCGGTGCGTGATAGACCGGTGTCTTCCCCTCCACAGCAGCATGCAGAACGGATTGCAGCGTCCCGTCCCCACCCACGACCACCAGGCCATCGCACGAAGCCACGAACTCGTCCAGTTCGTACTCGACGGGCGGAGGATTCAGGTGACAGACTTCGAGTTCAAGACCCGCCGCGACGAGCGCCGGCGCCAGTTCGAGCGCGTACCGCTCGCCACGTCCTCGTCCCGAAACCGGATTGACCAGCATGCCGATACGCACATCGAAACCATAGCAGAGGCGCTCAGGCCGTGGACCACATGCGTCTCATCAGGACTTTGACGGAGGACGTCAGCAGCACGCCCGGCATTACGACCGCGTGCCAGAAGATCGCCGCGACGTCCACACCCATCGGCAGGGGCACCAGGTCCCGGAGCGCGTTCGCCAGCAGCGCGATCTGCATCAGGGCAACCAGCAGGGCGACCGCCACGCCCACCCGCGCGGCTCGTCTCGCTACCAGCCCGATCCACGCGGCGTTCAGAATGAGTGAAATCAGCAGCACCACCCCGATCATCGCTCGGTGCCTCGGAACTGAATGACGTGCTCGCCCCAGGCACGGACGGATGTCTCCCGAAGGGGAACCCGGATCATCTCGCCCCGTTCCCACATCCCGACCTGATCAAGGAAGCCATCCGCACCGATCCAGCCATCCTGCCCGCCCAGGATCAGGAAGAGGTTGGCATCCGAGTCGGTCATGTCCGAGATGTGCCGGGCATTCTGACCGTACGTCACGGAGTGCCGGCTCGCTGATACCGCATGCCCTGCCTTCTGAATCGTCGTCAGGGATCCCGGACTGGGAATCTCACCGAACCGGTATCCCCGCCCGAGGATCGGCACGCGTCCGATCGGGTGATCGAGATGCAGGCGATGAATGTCACCCCACGTCACCTGCGGATCGTACTTCCGAGCAGCGTCCTTCACCGCGCCGGCGAGTGTCTCCGCCGTGATCGCTCCGGACTCGATGTCCTCGCGGATGAAGTCGTGCACGTACGGTGCTGACTTGAGTCGCTTGATCAGTTTGCGGCCGTAGCGCTCCGAGTACGCCCGCTCGATGAGAACGCCAAGGATGCACTGGTACGCCACAGCGCCGTGACTCTCCAGCGCGTAATGTCCATCCCACGCTGCAATCGCATCAAGCAGGTCCGATGCACTGCCATCGTGACCGGCCACAATCGCCTGCGCCGCCCGATGACTGCTCTCGCCGTACACGTCCTGCTGGAGATCGCGCAGATCATCGACGGAAACCGACGGGTTCGCGTCCAGCACGGCCCTCATCCGCACGACCCGATCATTGGTGTTGCCCTGCCCGACGATCGGGGGGTCCGTCAACACCGGCGTGTTGTTGGCGGATACGAGGTATCCCGCTTCCGGGTTTAACGCCGCGGGGAGATCCGTGCTCGGAATGCCGGCCGCCCATGCATACGCGGCGTCGGACGGATCCACCGGCCCGGAGAGACCCGCTCGGCCGGCAGCGGGCTGGAACTCGATCGCCAGGACCTGACCGATGTTCCCTTCATCATCCGCGTAGAGCATGTTCTGACCGCCCGCGGCGAATGTGCGGAACGCCTCCCGGAATTCGGTCCAGTTCTCCGCCCGGCTCGCCCTGAGAAACGCGGAACATTCGTCACTCGAGTCATGCCCCCGCCAGCGCATCGCGACAGGACCGTCATCAAGCTTGCGAAACAGCGGCGCATCCGAGATCACCGGCCCCCATTCGGACTCGCGCACGCTGACCGTGCGATCAAAGTAGAGCCGGGTGCGGATGCGATGGGATTCTTCAGTCAGCGGCGCTTCTTCCGGCACCCGGTACAGAACGCTCGTCAGCGCGTGCATGTTCGTACCGCCCCACGCGATGTGATCGTTGCGGCCCACGAGGATGAACGGCAGGCCGGGGAACGTCAGGCCAACAGCGGCGTGGGACGGTGACCGGTAGCCGACAATGCACCACAGGTTCGGCTGAGGCAGACCCAGGTGCGGATCGCCCGCGAGCAGGGCGCCGCCCGTCGCGGATTTCTGCGGCGAGACGACGATGCAGTTACTCCCGGTTCGCCCGACATCAAGAAGTGCTTCCAACCCGGTGGGTTCGCCGGCGCCGAACGATGGCTGGCCGGCCCGGCCGAACGCATTGAGGCGCTGCATGTACTCGTCCCAACCCGCTTCATCCCGCAGGGGCAGCAGCGACACCCACCGTCCCCAGTTGATGTCCACGCATGCCAGGCGACCGATCGTCAGCACATCCGCGATGGTCCAGTCTTCCTCACCGAGGCCGGCAAGGCGGTAGTCAGCCGGACGCTGCGTCCATCGCGACCGATGGTCGTTCACGCCATCCACGTAACGCTGAATCCAGTCTTGCGTCTCCTCAGGCAGTTGCGCCTCAATTTCGGGGACGGCGCGGTCCAGGCCGAGGGCGCGAATACTGTGGTCGATGCCGTTCGTGGGAGGCCCGGCCAGTTCGGAGAGCCGCCCCTGTGAGACTCTCCGCATCAATTCCATCTGCGTCAGCCGCAGATGCGCGTGGACCGCACCCATCAGGTACGGAACATCAAGGTCGTCCTCCGCCAGGATGGTCGGGATCGCGTGAGGCCCCCAGATCAGTTCCGCATCGGCACGCGTCTGCAGATCCGCTGGAAACGACTCCAGGCGGCTTCGGGTGCTCACAGAGTCTGGCCGCGGCGGCCCGAACAGACAGCCGGTCATGCTCAGGAAGGCGATGATCTGGCTCACGAGGGGGATCCAGAGGACCGGTGGGCAGTAGCGTCGATGTGGCGTCGGCATGGGCTTCTCATGGGGGTCGTTCGGGATCATATCGGGAGGGTCGCACAGATAGATGCACACGAACACACTTTCCGGGGATAATGCGACTTCCTCGGTTGTCAGCGTGACACCCGCAGGTATCAATGACCGCGGTCCGGCGGGTTGGACTGCCATGAATCCGCAAGGAGATTCAAATGAACGGACGTATCAAGATGGTCATCGCCGGTTGTGTCATCGCGGCCAGCTCAAGTGTCATCACCAGCACCGTCATGTCCCAGCCTGAGGCCGGGGACATGGAAGAGATGATGAAGGTCTGGATGGAACTCGCGCAACCCGGCGAGGTTCACAAGGGACTGGCGCAGTCGGTCGGACATTGGAAGCAGTCCTACACGAGTTGGGACTTCCCCGGTGCCGAGCCCGTCAAGTCGAAGGGCAGCAGCGAGATGAAGATGATCCTCGGCGGGCGATTCCTGCAGGAGGACGTCAATGCCACCTTCAACATGATGGGCCAGGAAACGCCCATGCAGGGGCGAGGCATCTTCGGCTTCGATCGGATGCGCAACAAGCATGTCTTCACCTGGATGGACACCTTCGGCACGATGATGATGCATGGCGAGGGCGACGCCAGCGACGATGGCAAGGTCGTCACCTACATGACCGAAATGCCGTCCCCTCAGGGTGACATGATGGACATGAAGATGGTCTGGCGACACGTCTCCGACAACAAGCACGTTGTCGAGATGCACATCGACATGGACGGTGAGTGGTTCAAGAACATGGAGATCGTCTCCACCCGCTGATCTCCTCCTGATGCCGACTTTCGACCGGACCCCGGTTCGCCGGGGTCCGATTCCACCTCAACTTCCGGGCTTTCGGTCATGGAGACACTTCAGTGAGACGCATGGCAGCGCTCACCTTCGCTTTGGCCTCCGCAGCACTCGGGCAGTCAGCACCGCGCGAATCGGGTGTGACGTTCCGCGTTTATCACGTGGGTTACGGCATCGATCGCCTGCACCCGCTGGCGCCGGATCAGACGCCCAACGTTGATGAGCGCCGTGACGTCATCGACTACCCGCGCGCGGGCGACTTCGGTGGATTCGATGATCACTTCGTCGTTGAAGTCCTCGCCGACCTGATCATCGAGACGGCCGGAGACTATGCGTTCCGACTGACCAGCGATGACGGGGCACGCCTGACGATCGACGGCGAGCAGGTGATCTCCCACGATGGACTGCACGCCGCGACCTCGCGCGATGGATCCTGCAGCCTTGCCCCCGGCTCACACGCGCTGCGCATTCTCATGTTCGAGAACACGGGAGCCGCCGCGTTGCGCCTGGAGTGGCGCCCGCCCGGCGCATCTGATTTCTCGGTCGTACCGGCGGAGTCACTCAGCGTGGAGAAGGGCGTGACGCGGGTGGTCTCGCCGGGCGTCAAGCGCATCCTGGACGGGCGGGAACCCGTCCGCCCCGGCGACGGCATGCCACTGCAGGGCGTTCATCCGGGCTGGTACATCGAGGACCTGCGCCCCCAGGGTTTCGATCCGCACGTCGGCGGCATGGCGTTTCTTCCCGATGGAAGACTGCTCGTCTCCTCCTTTGTCCCCATGAACAACGGCGTCCTGCGCACCGAACCCAACGGTGTGATCTGGGCGCTGGACAACGTCATCAACGGCACACCCGCGACCATCACCACCGAGATCATCGCCGAGGGCTTCCATGATCCCGCGGGCCTCGCCGTCGTGGACGGCGACATCTACGTCGCCCACCGCACCGACATCACCCGCCTCCGCGATCTCGACGACGACGGTGACTTCGAGACGCGCGAAGTCTTCGCCTCCGGTTGGGTGAGCGACAACTACCATCATTTCACTTTCGGACTCGAGGCGTTTGACGGTGATCTCTACGGAACGCTCTCCACGTCGATCTACTTCGACAATACCGTCGCCGCCGACAACGTCCGAGGCGAACTGATCAGCATGAACGGACCGAATCCGGCCAACCGAGGGACATGCTTCCGTGTCAGCCTCCTTGACGGATCGATCGAGTTCCTCGCCGGCGGTTTCCGGACACCCAACGGGGTCGCGGTCGGACCCGAACGCTCGATCTTCGTGACGGACAACCAGGGCGCCTGGCTGCCCGCGAGCAAACTCGTGCACATGGTCCCCGGGCGCTTCTACGGACATCGCAACGACACCAGCGCCACCAGTGATCGCTATCCCGACGGCGGGAAGCCCTCGCTCTACAGTGATCGGCCCGTCAGCCCCCCCGCTGTCTGGCTGCCACAGAACGAAATCTGCAACTCACCCACCCAGCCCATCCTCATCACGGACGGCCCGTTCGCCGGGCAGATGTACCTCGCTGAACTCACTATGGGCGGAGTGCGTCGGGTGTTCCTCGAACGGGTTCGCGGCGACTTCCAGGGCGCGATCTTCCGACACTCCCAGGGGTTCGAGTGCGGGCTCAATCGCATCATTCGCGGTCCCGATGGCCTCCTGTATGTCGGCGGAACCGGGGGCCCGGGCAACTGGCGCTGGAGAGGCACGAACACCGGCCTCCAGCGCATCCGACCGACGACCGATTCCGCCTTCGAGTACCACTCGATCGAAGCCACGCCACAGGGCTTTGACGTGCACTTCACGCGCCCCGTGGATCGCTTCTGGCTGGAGGATGCGGCCAACTACCGTGTGACTCAGTGGCATTACCACCCGACACCCGAGTATGGCGGCACGAAGCGCGACGAAATGCGACTCGTTGTTTCGAGGGCGGTGGCTTCCGGCGACTGCCGTTCCGTCAGCCTCTCGATCCCCGGCCTGAGTGAAGGCAGCGTCGTGCACATTCGAACAGATCCGACGTCGATGGATGGCGCAGCAATGTGGTCCACCGAGGCGTGGTACACACTCAACAACATTCCGCTTGAACGCACCGAGGCGTCGCATGAGATCCGGCCGCTCGACAGGCCGGACCTCAAGGCATTTGATCGACCCCACGCCGGTTGGAGCATCGCGGGGATGGCCGCGCTCTCGATCCAGGATGCCGGGACGCTTGAGTCATCGGCAGGCCGAGGTATCGTCGTCAACAGCGGCGGCCCGAACGCCGTCGATCTGGCGACTGCATTCGACCACGGTGACATTGAAGCGCACTTTGAATTCATGATCCCCGAGGGATCCGACACCGGCATCTTCTTCATGGGCCGGTACGAACTTCAGATCAAGGACAGCGAGGGCATTCGGGAGCCGGGTCCGCTGGACTGCGGGGGGATCATGCATCGCCGCGGTCGCGGCGCACCCACCGACGAGGCCATGTTCGGAGGTGCCGGCCCGCGCGTGAACGCAAGTCGCCCGGCGGGCGAGTGGCAGACATTCGATGTCCTCTTCCGTGCCCCGCGCTTCGATGCACTTGGCAAGAAGGTGGCCAACGCAAGGTTCACGCGCGTCGTCCATAACGGCATCGTGATTCATGAGGACGTGGAAGTCTCCGGGCCCACGTGGGGCGCCCCCATCGCCGGCGAGGCACCCTTCGGACCGCTCCGCCTCGAAGGTGACGGCGGACCCGTGGCCTTCCGGAACATCCGACTCCGCCCCCTTGAGAGTCGGTGACTGACTTCGATGTGGTCACATGAGTTCAACATGGGATCGGCGACACACATTGTCGCCGCCGGTCTGTCCATTCTGCTCATGGCGGCCGCCGCGCTCGTCGGAGCACGATGGCGCGGGCGCGCCCCGATGCGTGAGCGGCGTTTGCGCATCACCTGGGTCGTCCTGCTGATTCCATTCCAGCTCTTTTCGATCGCGTGGTGGCTGCTCCCCGCGAACTATGACCGCACCCTGAGTCTGCCGCTGCACATCTGCGATCTCGTGGTGTGGCTTGTCCCGATCGCGCTGCTCGCCGAGTGGCGCTGGCCCCGCACCCTCGTCTACTTCTGGGGGATCGGACTCAGCGCCTGGGCGTTCTTTGTCCCGGTGCTCGAACGCGGCCCCGCCTCCCCCGTCTTCTGGCTCTTCTGGATCGGACACATCCAGATCGTGGGGTCGGCGGTCTACATCGGTGTGGCGATGGGCTACCGCCCGCGTTTCCGCGACCTGCTCATTGCGGTGGGTGCTGCGCTGGCATACGTCGCGGTGATCCTGCCCTTTGATCTCCTGTTCGATCTCGACTACGGCTACGTCGGCCGCGATACCACCTCGGCGGTGGCGCGCCTGGGCGACTGGCCCGCGCGCGTCGTCTTGCTGGTTCCGATCGTGACATTGCTCTTCGCCGCGCTCTGGGCGCCATGGATTGTGCTGATGCGCCGGGAGTCGTCGAGTCAGCGAGGCGAGAAGGGCTGATAGGTGACACTGCCGTGCTCGACGATCACGGCCGTGGACTCGGGGATCTCGACCCAGTCCTGTGCGGGCCTCGTCAGCGGTTCGGACACGACAGCGACGGCGTCGTGCGTCTGCCCCTGGAGTTGAGGACAGATGGCCTCCAGTGCCAACCCGGTCCGCGTGTGGTAGAGAGTTCGCGATCGTCGCTCGGTCGAGTACCGCACGGCATAGATCTTCGAGCCTTCAGAGAATCCGATCGCCATCTGGAGAATGTTGTCAACACCCTCCTCGGCACCGAGACTCTCGATGAACCCGACGGTCCGCTCCAGCGCACCGATGGGGTCCTCTTCCAGCCCGAATCCGAGGGCAAGGTAGAAGATGAGTTCGGAGTCCGTGGTTCCGCAGACCATCGAGAAGTACTCGTCCGGGATCCCCATCATCAGTTGGCGTCGCAGCGACTTGTACGCCTCGATCTCTCCGTTGTGCACGAAGAGCCAGCGTTCGTGTCGGAAGGGGTGGCAGTTCGTACTCTGGACCGCCGTCCCGGTCGCCGCCCGGACGTGCGCGAAGTAGAGCGGCGACAGGATCTGGGCGGTCAGGTCGCGCAGGTTCCCATCGTTCCACGCGGGCTGGATATGGCGGTAGAGCCCGGGCGTTTCCCGTCCGCCGTACCAGCCGATACCGAACCCGTCCCCGTTGGTGGTGGTGGGACTCGAATGAGCCTCAAGGCTCTGATCGATCAGCGAGTGCTCCGTGTGGAACACAAGGCTGTCGAGATAGATTGGCGCCCCCGAATATGCGAGCCAGCGACACATGGCAGTTCCTCCAGCACCCCTTTCCCGGACCCGACCGGAGGGGGCCGTGATAGAATACGTTCCAACCACTGACAGAGGAGGTTTCACCATGCCGACGACCACATTTGATGCCGCCGCCTGCCGGACACGCGTCATGCCGCCCATCAACCTCACGAAATGGGTTGAGGAACATCGGGACGAATTGAAACCACCTGTCGGCAACAAGTACCTCTACGACGGCGATGGATTCTTCGTCATGGTCATCGGCGGTCCCAACGCCCGCAACGACTTCCACATGACCGATTCCGAGGAGTACTTCTACCAGGTCAAGGGGGACATCGTCGTGCGCATCATCGAGGATGGAGCCATCCGCGATGTCGTCGTCCGCGAGGGCGAGACCTTCTTCATTCCCGGCGGAGTCCCTCACTCACCCACCCGCCCCCCCGGGACCATCGGGGTGGTCGTCGAACTTCGCAGACCGCCGGGTGAGATCGAACACCTTCAGTTCTACTGCGAGAAGTGCCACCAGCTCGTCTTCGACAAGGCCTTCGACTGTGCCGACATCGTCGAACACTTCGCCGATGCCATGGAGGAGTTCTGGGCCGATGAGGAGCTCAGCACCTGCAACTGCGGCCACCGCATCACCAAACCCACCCCGATCCGGCAGATCACCTTCGAACCCGAAGTGGTCATCGAACGCGAATAGGCACCGACCACGCCGGGCTGAACGACCCCCGCGCAATCCAGTCATTTTTGTCTTGCTCCGACGTTACAGACGCTGTAATGTAACGGATGTAACGTTCCCGCAAACACGTCATTCTTCAACCCATGGGAACGGAGGAGTGGAAAATCATGGCATCAGTCTCTTCGTACTCGGGTAGCGCCATCGCGCTCTTCGCGGCGACCATCGCCAACGCACAGGTCATGAACGGCGGCTTCGAGGCCGGCACCGGCATCGACGCCGATAACTGGACAGAGATCGCGATCTTCGGCGGCGCCATGGGGGCCATGGCCTCCACCGAGCGCGTCATGACGAACCCGGCCAGCGGCGACTGGCACATGGAAATGAACGTCACCGGCGCCCCCGACTTCGGCCCCGTCGCCGAAATCCAGCAGCAGACTCTCGTCGGCAGCGTCAACCCCGGCGCCAGCTACGACTTCTCCTTCCTCGCCGCCGGCAACCCCGGCCCGGGCACGGTCGGCTTCTATGAAGTCCTCTGGTTCGATGGCGACGGCAGCAACGGCGGCGGACCCCAGGGGAGCGCCACCGGACTCCAGACCATTGCGCTCAACCCAGGCTACACCCCCGTCGGAATGAGCGGACTCGTTGCCCCCGCTGGTGCCGACTCCGTCTTCATCTCGATCCGCGTGGTCACCGGTGCATTCGATGGCGCCGTCGGCTCCATGATCGTCGACGATGTCAGCTTCGTGCCCGCTCCCGGAGCGGCACTCATCACCGGCCTCGCCGGATGCCTCGTCGCGACGCGCCGTCGCCGCGCCTGAGACAGACAATCTGTTGATCGCTGCACGCCGCCCGCACCCGGTGCGGGCGGCCATCCTTTTTCCACGTTCCGGGCAAGGATCAGACATCCGATGACCATCAAGGCCGCCACTGTTGCCTGTGCCCTGGCATGCATGAGTCCCTTCACCGCAACTGCCCAGGCACAGTCAGGCGCTCCGACCTACGTCGGCACACTGTGTCACGATGGCGCAGAAGCGACCTTCAACGTCACGGCGGACCCCGCGGCGACCGCGATCCTGATCTACCCGAACCCACCCGGGGGCGGCTACTTCATGACGAATGACGGGGCTGGCAACTATTCGTGGAGCACCAGCGCTCTGTCCGTCGGCACCGATGTCACCTTCCACCTCGTCATCCAGATCCCCGGGCAATACGAATTCGACGACCACACGCTGACCGTCGCGAGCGGATGCCTGGGCTTTGAGTCCGACGACGCAGGCGGCGGAGGCGATCCGGGCGGTGGTGGCGATCCCGGTGGAGGCGGGGATCCCGGAGATGAACCACTCTCCACCCGCGGCTTCATTCACGATGTCATCGACAACGGTTCCGCACCTGCAACGATCACGTTCAAAGCGGGCGCACCCGCCAGTCCGTTCCCGGCTGTACAGAGCGTTGACCTGCACTACCGCCTGAATCGCGGTCCGCTCCAGACGCTGCCGATGCCCACCGCGGGCACATTCCTTTGGTCGGTAGACATTCCGGATTCAACCGTCGGAGATCGGATCGACTACACCTTCACGGAGATGGTCGGCCCTGAACCCGTCGACACCGCGTGGTTCGAGCGCGTCGTCGGCGATCCGCCGCCTGCCAGTCCTGCGTATCCCCTCATCACTGAAGGCACCGCGCGCTTCCGCGACCGGCACCCCAACGAGTGGCGATTTGACCATTGGGTCGCCGGCTACGACGCCGGCCGGTCCTTCGACTTCCTGATTGTCGACCACGGTGACGCCATCGACATTGAAGTCGTGACCTCGCCTGCTTTCCCAATCGGTGCGATCGACCTCAAGTGGTTCGCACAGTCAGGACCGCAACCCTTCTGCAGTCGCTCCATCACGGCCCTGGGTGTCCGCATGGAGAGTCCGGCTCCGGATCACTTCCAATACACGATTGACAACCTCAACGAAGGCCAGCGCGTCGACTTCGAGTTCACACTGCTCGGTGGACAGACCTACTACAGCGAATTCTTCTACTACTACGTCGGCGATCCCCGCCTGCAGCAGGAAACGCAGCATCCGTGGGCGTACGCAGCAGGGGACGCATCATTCTCAACGGTGACCGTCCGCCAGTATGCGTACAACCAGCACGCGCTGAACCTGACGCCCCAGAACCTGCTCGACTTCCTCGATGGCAAGATCCTCTTCGAAACGAACTTCGAAACGGGTGATCTCTTCAACCCACCGACGGCTTTCGACTGCAATGGTGGCGCCGTGAACTTCAACATGGGACCGAGCAGTGCCTTCCAGCATGGACTGCTCGGGCCTCAGTACAGCAACAACTCATGCATCGAGTGTCACATGCTGGATGGCCGGGGACAGGCCGCGGAAGTTGAAGACTTCATCTTCCGACTGAGCGTTCCGGGGGTCGACAGCACCGGTGCCCCGCTTCCGCACCCGGCTTACGGCGAACAACTTGATCCCCGGGCTGTCCCGCCGACGCCGGCCGAGGCGGACATTGACATCACGTGGGAGTACATCGACGGCACATTCAACGACGGCACGCCCTACACCCTCCGCCGCCCCACCGTCGAGATCACGAACCTGGCCCATGGGCCGCTCGGTCCCGATGCCATCGTCTCACAGCGCATCGCGCCCATGCTGGTCGGTCTCGGCCTCCTCGAATCCGTCGACGAGTCGGAGATTCGCGCGTGGGCTGACCCTGAGGACTCAGACGGCGACGGCATCTCCGGCCGCGCGAATGATGTCTACGACATCGAGACCGGACAGATCACACTCGGTCGCTTCGGGTGGAAGGCATCCCAACCTACGCTCCGCCAGCAGGCAGCATCAGCGCTTCGCCACGACATGGGCATGACCAACCCACTCTATCCCACCCATGACTGCACCCCGTCCGAAGCAGAGTGCCTCGCGAACGGTGACGACTCGACACCCGAAGTCGACCCGGTGCAACTCGACCGGATCACGTCGTATCTCCGCGGCCTCGGGGTGCCGCCGCGCGACAACTACAGGGATCCCGACGCACTGCTTGGCAAGTCACTCTTCGAGCAGGCCGGTTGCATGCAATGCCATCGTCCCACACTTCGGACCGGATCGACTCCGGCCCTCCCCGAGTTCGCGGACATGACCATCCAACCCTTCACCGACATGCTGCTGCACGACATGGGTCCGGACCTCGCCGATGGCCGCACCGAGTTCGAAGCCGGTGCCGGTGAATGGCGCACCGCTCCACTCTGGGGCATCGGTGAAGTGGGACACGTCCTGGGCGTGCCTACCGATCCCTTTGACCCCAACGGCAACCCCGAGGAGCCGAACTACCTGCACGATGGTCGGGCCCGCTCGCTCATGGAGGCGGTACTCTGGCACGGCGGCGAAGCGGAGAACGCGAAGCAGGCTGTCCTGGCCATGAGCGCAACTGAACGCGATGCGCTCGTTGCATACCTGCGTTTCCCGTTTGCCGATGTGGTCGAAGGTGATGTCATGCCGCAGTGTGAGGGTGACGCCGATGGCGATCTGGATGTCGATTTCGATGATCTCACCGCAGTCCTCGGTGCCTGGGGCACAGCCGGTCCTCTCGGTGATATCGACGGCTCCGGCCTGGTCAGCTTCGACGATCTCAACATCGTCCTCGCGAACTGGGGCACAGACTGCACGCCATAGTCCTTACCCAAAGCGCAAGCCAACCCCGGGAGACCACAGCCACCTCTCTGCTACAGTGAGCGCCGCTTCCGCATCGGGCGGAACACTCAGCGTCGCAGAATGGAGCCGCGTGGCATGGCAGCACGGTCCAGCAGAAAACGCCCCCAGCAGAAGCGGGCCGGCCGCAGCCCTGGAATCGAGGAGGCGGTCCAGCACTACTACGCGGGACGCCCGCGCGAGTGCGCCGAGGTCCTTGTGCCACTCATCAAGGCCGCGCCCGGCAACACCCGAGCCTGGGGCATGCTCTCCGCCTGCCACGGACAGCTCGGCAACTTCGCGGCGTCACTCGACTGTGCCGATCGCGCGCTCGCGCTGCAACCAAGTGATCCCCTTCTCCTGACGTTCCGGGCCCGCGCGCTTCGCATGGTCGGAAAGCCGGAGGAGGCCGTCGAGACATTCGAGCGTGCTCTGCACATCGATCCTGATCATGCCACTGCCGCGGCCGGCCTTGCCCTGCTGCTCCGGTCGCTCAAGCGCGATGACGACGCCTTCCGGATCATCGAACCCTTCCTGGACCAGTCACCCGTGAGCCACCAGATCGCGCTCGCCGCGGCACGCCTGCTTCCCGCCCGCGACGAGCTGGTCCGCGCCATTCAACTGCTGCATCAGATCGTATCTGACAAGGAGACTCCAACCGGGGTTCGCGTCGAAGCCAGCTTTGCACTGGGAAACCTGCTGGATCGCCAGGGCCGGCATGCGGACGCGTTCCTCATCATCGACCGGGCCCAACGTGCGCAGGATCATCGGAAGCGCTTCGACCCGCGCGGGCATCGCGCTGCCGTTGACCGCATGATCAGTGCCATGACGGTGGACCGATTCGCGCAGCTGCCCGAGTGCCCGGTGCCTTCCGATGGTGCTGCACCACTGTTCATCCTCGGCCTGCCCAGATCCGGAACGACGCTCGTTGAACGAATCCTTTCCGCTCACTCCTCGGTGTCTGCCGGCGGTGAGCAGGACACGCTCAGCCACCTCATCGCGCGGGTTCAGCAGCCCGGAGTGACGCAGTTCGCCGGCATTCTCCAGCATCCGCAGATGCTGCTGAAGTCGGTCCTGAACGGAATGAGCACGCGCTACCGGGACGCGATGCCGAGGCCCGCTTCGTCCCACGACGCGCGATTCGTCACGGACAAGATGCCCGCGAACGTCCTGCACATCCCGTTGATTGCCAAACTCTTCCCGGGAGCGCCGATCGTGCGGTGCGTTCGCGATGAACGCGACACCGCGGTCTCCTGTTACTTTCATCAGTTCGGTCCCGGCACATCCTGGGCGACGTCGCTCGAAGGCATCGCCTCGTACTTTGCTGACGTGGAGCGAGCCTGCCGGCACTTCGTTGCCGTTCTCAGGATCCCCGTCATTGACGTGGTCTACGAGGACCTCGTCGAAAATCCGGAGCGCGAGACGCGCCGCCTGGTCGAAGCCGCCGGGCTGTCCTGGGAAGAAGCGTGTGCGCGCCCGCACGAGCAGAACACCGACGCGCGGACACATTCGATCGAGCAGGTCAACCAGCCGATCAACACCGCGTCAGTCGGTCGCTGGCGGTCATACGAAGTCGGGATGAAGCCATTTCTCGATGCGCGAGCGGAATTGACCTGATCCGACGCGCAGCGACCCGGATTCCGGGCTACACTGCCTCATATCTGGATGTTCACATCCAGTTTGCGCTACCCGAGAATCGATGGAGTGCTTTGTGGAACAGGAGTCGCGTCGAGCGGCGATCATTGGTGCTGGATCCATGGGCACGCTGCTGGCAGCCGTCCTCGGACGACTGATGCCGGTTGTGCTGGTCTGTCGCCGCGAAGATCGCGCTGCCGAACTCTTCCGACACGGCGCCCGTGTGACAGGCCTGATCGAGGCCTCGGCCCGCCCGGTCATTGTTCAAAGTGTCGAGGACATCCGAACTGCGGGCGGAGCGACCACGATCTTCGTAGCCACAAAGACGACCGCCATTCCCGGCGTGGCGGCAGACCTGCTGGACGCCATGCCGGCGCTCTCGGTCGACAATCGGACACCATTCGTCATCAGCTTCCAGAACGGCATCGATCCCGGGCGCGAGTTGATGGCACGCCTCGGCAATGACCGCGTACTCCGCATGGTCCTCTCACTGGGCGCCACCCTTGCACCGGACGGCAGTGCAGTACACGTCTCACTCAACCAGCCACCGCACGCCATCGGCAGCATCGACGGACGATTCGGGGACGCGTGTCGACAGGTCGCGTCCGCGCTCTCCGCAGGCGGACTTGAGACCGCGTACGAGACCAACATCGAGTCAGCAGTCTGGAAGAAGGCGATTGTCAACGCGGCCGTCAATCCAGTCGCGGCTCTCGTCAACTGCTCCGTCGGTGAGGTACTGGATTCACCATCGGCCGTCATCGTGGACCGACTCCTGGAGGAAGGTGTTGCGGTTGCACGAGAAGAGGGAATCTCGCTGCCGGACGACTACTCCGAGCGCGTCCGCAATCTCCTTCGCCTCGCCAGTGATCACGTCCCGAGTATGGTGCAGGACATTCGAGGGGGCCGCGAGTCCGAGATCGGACAACTCAATCGACAGGTGATCGAGCACGGCGCAAAGCTCGGCATCGCCACACGCACGCACGAAACTGTCGACGCCCTGATCGAGACGTTCGACTGGAAGGTCTACCAGCACCCGACCTCCTGAGAGTCGACCGCCACGATCAAGTCATGCAGGATCCCTGCCGCTGGTACACTCACTCCGGTCAACTTGCACGCCCGACAGTGGATCAGAGGATGCGTCCGATGACAGAACACCCGCTCGTTCGTGAACTCGGTACCGAAGCAATTACACGAGCCGTTGCCGAGCGGTACGGAGCCGTGGCAGCACGTCCCGGCGATGCCGCGGGGTTCCCTGTCGGCAGGACCTTCGCCGAGAGTGTCGGCTACGACGCTGAACTGCTGAACAGGCTGCCCGCCGAGTGCTCCGAATCCTTCACGGGTGCCGGCAACCCGCAACCGTGGGTCGAAGTTCAGGACGGAGAGACTCTTCTTGACATCGGATGCGGTGCGGGTCTTGACCTGATCTGCTACGCGCTCCGATTCCCGTCGGCCGGCTCGCTGCACGGCCTCGACTTCGCTTCTGAAATGGTTGAGAAGGCGCGAGGCAATGCCGCCGCGGCGGGCATCTCTGCGACCATCCACGAGGCATCCGCGTCGGCCATCCCCATGCCGGACGACAGCATTGACATCGTCACGGCCAACGGCATCTTCAACCTTTCTCCGGACAAGGAAGCGGTCGCGCGGGAGGTTGCCAGGGTCATCCGACCGACAGGCTCATTCGTGTTTGCAGAGATCATCCTTGAGGACGACTCGGCTCCACCGGCCGCGACACTCAACGAGTGGTTCCGATGCACAGGGGGTGCATTGCGCGATACCGCCCTGATCGATCTGCTTCGCCGCGCCGGACTCGAACACACCGAGATCCTGTCGCGGGAACGCAATGCCCGCACCGGCCATGCAGCCTCCCGAAGTGCCGTCATCCGGGCGCGAATACAGTGATCATTCAGTCCGACTCGATGTGCTCCCACATCAGCGCGTTGTAGTCGATCTCTTCCGTCGAGACCCCGAGATGACGAAGAATGTGCAGCGCCTGTGCCCGATGATGCACCTCGTGAAGGACCAGTTGCGTGAAGATGTCAGCCGGCGACGCGCGGTACCGATATGGACGATCTTCCCAGATCGTGGTGTAGATCGTGGCCGAGTCCCAATCCCTGACCGCAGCGATGGCTCCACGATGCTCCTTCGCCTCTCGCTCCCATGTCGGCTCCAGCACCTCAAAGGACACTGGACAGCCGCTGGTGATCTCGGGGTCGTGCTCCGGACTCACATCTTTGACGGGCTCGGTTCGCCCGAGGATGCGCTGCATGTACGACCACTCGGCGGCGCGAATGTGGTGGAGCGTCCGCGCGAGCGATCCCATTCCAATCGGATGGTCCGAATCGTATTGCTCCCGCGAGAGGGGACGGACCCAGCCAAGGAGCCGGGATCGGGACAGCACCAGGTAGTCGTACGTGCGGAGTGGATTCATGACGCCATTGAAGCAGGTCGACGACCGCCGTCAAGCGACCCGCCGCGGGAACCAGGGGCGGTGGTGCAACCGGATCATGACGCGTATACCGGTTTTTTCTCATTTTGTGGGGAGCGAACAGGCCGGACTCCGGCTCCAATGGTCCAGTGGCCTCCCTGTTGAGGGTCGGCTGTAGCTGAAGGAGGTGTAACGTGTTCATGAGGATGATCTACGACGAGAAGCTCGCGCAGGCCGCGTACCTGATCGGGTGCCAGCGGACCGGCGAAGCCATCGTCATCGACCCGGAACGGGATGTCGACCGGTACATCAATCTCGCGGCGGACAACGACCTTCGGATCGTGGCCACAGCCGAGACGCACATCCATGCCGACTTCCTCTCCGGCTCGCGCGAACTCGCGGAGGCGATCGGGGCGACGGTCTACGTTTCTGACGAGGGTGATGCCGACTGGAAGTACGAGTGGCTCAACAGGAAGTTGGGCGGTGGCACGTACGACCATGTCCTGCTCAAGAATGGAGCCACCTTCAGGATCGGGAACATCGAGTTCCGCGTGATTCACACGCCGGGCCACACCCCCGAGCACATCGTCTTCCTCATTACGGATCACGGCGCGGGCGCAACGGAGCCTGTCGGCATGGCAACAGGCGACTTCGTGTTCGTCGGTGACCTCGGTCGGCCCGACCTGCTCGAAACAGCCGCCGGTCAGCAGGGCGCCATGGAACCCTCCGCCCGCCGGCTCTTCAAGACCGTCGGAAGCCTCTCCGATATCCCCGACTTCGTCCAGGTATGGCCCGCTCACGGCGCCGGCAGTGCCTGCGGCAAGGCGCTCGGTGCCATACCCATGAGTACGGTCGGTTACGAGAAGCGCTTCAACCCGGCGATCCTCGCCGCTTCGAGTGAGCAGAGTTTCGTCGAATTCATTCTGTCGGGTCAGCCTGAACCGCCCCTGTACTTCGCCAACATGAAGCGCGACAACAAACTGGGCCCACCAATTCTCAGAGGACTGCCGGAGCCGCCGCGAATGAGCGGTACGGATCTGGCATCCCTCGACAGTAGCAAGGTCGCCATCATCGACACCCGCCCCTGGGACCAGTTCAGGTCGGGACACATCCCCGGTGCCTTGTCCTTCCCACTGACCCGGTCATTCAACACCGATGCGGGATCCATGGTTCGCGACACCGATGACATCTACCTGATCATCGACGAGTCGGCCCTCGACGAGGCGATTCGCGACCTGATCAGGATCGGACTCGACCACATCAAGGGGTGGTGTCCCGCGAGTGAAGTGCGCCATGTCTCCCCGCTGGAAACCATCGATGAGATTGATGTCGGCAGGGCGCGGGAACTCATGGCGCAGCATGAAGTCAAGGTGCTCGACGTCCGCCGGAAGAGCGAGTTTGCGGACGGCCACCTGCCGGACGCGACCAACCTCGCTCACACGCGACTCGCAGGCCGCATGGATGAAGTGCCCGAGGACGCCCCACTCCTGATCAACTGTCGGAGCGGCGTCCGCTCCGCCCGCGCCTCAGCATTTCTCAAACGCGCGGGATTCGACGTCAGGAACCTCAAGGGCGGCTACCTGGCCTGGAAACAGGCGACATCCGAACCGCAGGGAGTCCACTGATGCTGACGTCCGTCGAAAATTCGAAGCCCCAACCCCGAGACGTCACCGACGTCTCGCCGGAACTGCTGGAGCGGTGGATGGCGGCAGGCGACACCGCGCTCATCGATGTGCGCGAAGATTTTGAGCACGCGGAAGAACGCATCGACGGCGCCGACTTCCACCCGCTGTCGAAGTTCGATGCGGAAGCGATCCGCCACGCACATGTCGGCAGACGCATCGTCTTTCATTGTCGGACCGGGAAACGGTCGCTGGATGCCGCCAACCGATTCCGCCGCGGCGACGAACCGCTGTTTCACCTTGCTGGCGGGATCGAGGCATGGAAGGCAGCCGGCCGAACTGTCGAACGACCTCCGGGCGGACCCCGCCTCCCCATCATGCGGCAGGTGCAGATCATCGCGGGTGGCCTCGTCACAATCGGCGTCGGGCTCGGCGCGTTCGTGTCGCCGTGGTTCCTGGCGATTGCTGCCTTCGTCGGGTGCGGCCTGATGTTCGCCGGAGCGACAGGCTGGTGCGGCATGGCCAGACTTCTCTCGCTCATGCCCTGGAATCGCACCCCGCTTGCGTCGAACTGCTGTCTTCCAGCGAAATGATCTGCGACGCATGCCCGAGGGAGTCTTGACGAGCCATGATCTACGCTATTGTCGGTGCTCTCGTCGTCGGACTTTCGCTTGGCATTTTCGGATCAGGCGGATCGATCCTGACCGTCCCGGTCCTCATCTACCTGCTGCACCACCACGACAAGACTGCCATCGCGGAGTCATTGGCGATCGTCGGTTCAATTGCGCTCGTCAGTGCGATCCCCTACGCTAAAGCCCGCCTCGTCGACTGGCGAACCGCCTTCGTATTCGGGGCACCGGGCATGGCCGGGACCTACCTCGGAGCATGGCTGGCTGCGTATGTCCCCGGCTACGTGCAACTCTTCGTCTTCGCAGGTGTGATGCTGATCGCGGCCATCCAGATGTGGCGACGCTCCGAACCGCCGGAAGCCGACTCCGCCGCCCCGGGTGCAGGCAGTCGTTCGATCCTGAAGATCGGTCTCGAGGGCCTCGGGGTCGGTGTGCTCACCGGATTTGTCGGGGTCGGCGGAGGCTTCCTCATCGTCCCGGCACTCGTGCTTCTCGGTGGACTCGACATGCGCCGTGCAGTTGCGACCAGCCTGGTCATCATCGCGCTCAAGTCGGCGGCCGGTTTCTGGAAGTATCTCGACGTGCTGAGCGACACCGGAGATCCAATCGACTGGAGGACGATCATGGTCTTCATCGCCTGCGGCGTGGTCGGGAGTCTTGTCGGGAAGTCACTCAATGAACGCATCAACCAACGCGCACTCCAGCGCGGCTTCGCCATCTTCCTCATCGTCATGGCATGCTTCATCGCCGCGAAGGAGACCACCGCTCGATTCGCAGCATCGGACACGCCCGCTACGGAACTCTTGATTCCAGCGGACGAATCCTGAGATTCCTCCATTGCACGCTCAGCGGATCAGTTCGACCGCCTACATCGTGCACCTGCAGGGCAATGTTCCCCGATCGGGTTGACGCATCGTAGAAGTCAGTCGTCGGTATGCCATTCACCCACGTCCGGACGCGCCCGCCCTCGGCAACGATCCGAATCCGGTTCCACTCACCCGCTCGGTACGCCCGACGTGCATACGGCGCATCCCCCAGCGGATACACCCACCCTCGCCCACCCTCGTCATACAGACCGCCTGTGAAAGCACGCTCGGAGGGATCCATCTCGACCTGCAATCCACGAAGGACGCCGCGCCGGTTGGAGAGACCGCCGTCCACGTGACTGCGAATCTGGATGCCGCTGTTCAAATCCGGATGCTGCTGCACCTCCACGAGAAGTTCAAAGTCGTCCAGCGACTCCTTGAGGACGAGGAACGAGTTCGGTGAATTGGGAACACTCGTGCCCTTGATGACAACGCCGTCTGCCGACTCCTTCACTCCGTACCGCGCATCACCCCCAACCTGCGTCCATCCGTTAAGCGAGCGGCCGTCGCACACATCGAGCCAGCGTCCCGGGACATACCGCCGAGGCTCCAGCGAACGAATCCACACGTTGCGGTACCGGACAGGCCCTTCAGCCTGCGTGGCGTGATCCTGCAGCAGCAGCGGACCCAGTTGCATCAGTTCATCAGCCCCAACGACCTTCGCGCGCACCGCTTCCAATTCCCGAGCCCGACGACTCCCGGTCGCATGCTGCAGGGAGACCTCATCGTGAATGAGTTGGCCATTCCAGTACACCGTCACTTGCGCGGCACGTGTCTTGACGTCTCCTTCGTACCTCGCGGCCTCAAACCAGATGTCATACGCCTGCCAGGTCCCCGAACCCGTCGACGCATTGCGGCTCGCCGGCGCGATGCCATAAATCGCGCCCGCCTCATTGGACTCCAGCGGCCTGCCGCGAAGGGCATCGTTCGTCTCCGTCCCGAGAACCTGGATTTCGTAGAGGTTCTGCAGGTAGACGCCACTGTTTCCCGCGAGTTGACCACTTCCGCCGGGCGGGGCCAACCACTCGATGTGCAGCCGACAGTCTCCCATGAGGCCCGCCGTCTGCATGTCGCCCCCACCCACTTCGATGTACGAAGGTGCCTCCATCAGATCATCCTGCGTCCGCAGATTCGGCCGAGTGGCTCCTCCTTCGACATGCCGCCACACCACCCTTGAACTGCGACTGATGAGCGGAATCGCATCAGCCGGCGGCAGGATGCCGACTCCAATCCCCGTGCGATCAATGTCACGGGCGACGCGGTGATCCCGTGGCCGTTCCACGTCCACTCCCGGAACGTGATTGAGCGTGTACCACGCCTCAGGTGATCGGATGAGTTCGCCGCTCCCGGCAGCCCGTGCATCACAGCGCAGGTGCACGCACCGACCTGCCTTCAGTCCGGGGACCTCCAGTCGTACTGCCAACGCATTTCCATCACGAACATCAACCGGCTGCGCGCTGAGCACCGTGAGCGATTCGACGTTCTCCTTGGGACCGCCGTACTCGACAGTCGGTGTGTAGCTCCACTGACTGACGGAGTATCGGTCCGGGCTTGCCAGCCAGGATGCGATGACCGGACGCGTGAAACTCACCAGGAAACCGTCAGCCGTCGCGCGGATCTCGCGAAACTCGAAAACATCAGCGCCCGTCGGGGTGAGACGTTGCAGTCCATACCGGGTGTCTCTCCAGTTCCAGTTCCCGCCCCCACCAATCCCTCCGATGAAGAGTGCACCGTCCGGACCACGGACCAACCGGTTCACGCCCACCTCAAGCCCCTGCGAATGACGAAACAGGGCCCCCTGGAACTGACCGTTCACGCGCTCAAGGAAAACGCGACGCAACCCACCCGCCGTCAACTCACCCAGCAGCATCTGCCCGGCAAACGGCCCCGTCTCGATCAGCAGCGACTCGGTGGGAGAGTTGCTGACTTCGTTCTGGGGCAGGAAGAGCGCCGGCGGTGTTCGCGGCCTCTCCGAAAGCGCACTCGGATGTCCGCCGTCAGGGAAACGGGACGTCAGCCTGGCGACACGATCCGTCCAGTTGTAGTGCCCGTAGAACCGACCCGGCACGACCTCGCTGAACTGGCTCGTAGGCATCCATGTCCCCTGGTTGTCTGCGTAGAAGAGCGTCGGCGCCCCACCCACCTCCGGACCCACTCCCAGTCCGTTGGGAGTCCGTGTGCCCCCCGCGATCACCCGCGCATCATTGCTGGACAGGTCGACTTCCAGCACGCCGCCGCGCATGGGACCATTCGGCCCCGAGTTCGTGTGCATGCCTTCCCAGCCGGGTGGGGCCATCGCCGTCGAGAGGGCGGCATAAAGGAAGCCCGGGTGCGCGCCGGCGCCATCCGGATCGATGTGTTCGAGATCAAAGGTGAACTGGTGATAGTTCCACCCCTCCCAACCCGTTCCGACATCTTCGTGATGCTCGTAGTAGCCATCACCATCCCGATCCGTCAGCCGCGTGATCGCGCGCCGCTGAGACACGTACAGCACATCACCCACCGCGCACAGACCCGCTGGCTCGAAAATGCCATCGGCCACCGTCTCAATCGTCACACGAGCCGGATCGCCCGTGGGGTTCTCACCAAGCGTGACTCCGGAAAGTGCGATCAACGTATCCGGCGACTTGGACTCGATGTCGGGCAGCGATACCTCGTCGCGCTGCAGCGGGAAGAACGTTCCAACGATCAGGCGGCCGCGGCGGTCGAAGCACATGGCCCCGACCATGGGTTCGAACCCATCGGGTCGAATCGAGTCCACCCGCCATGCGGGATGCACATCCACCAGTGGAAGTCCATCACCCGGTCGACCGCCGCCGGTCACACGCTTGACTCCGGGTGACGTCACCCGCGTCGGATCGCGTTCAGTCGTCAGCAGTTCCCCGGGGATCGGCCCGAAGACGTCAACGCCTGGCGGACGCCACTCGAGGAGCACGCCGCGATCACCCCCACTGTCGAAGTGTCCAATCAGGATGTCATGTTCAGTACCCTCAAGTTCGATGGGCTCGGAAGCAACGGCCACCATGCCATGTCGGCCGTCATTGTCGATCACGCGTTCGCCGTTGACCTCAAGCCACGAGCCATCATCACTGGTCAGGCGGAATACGTACGGGCCAGGCCCCGGCACGCGAAGGCGTGCCGACAACGTGGTGACGATCGGCGCCGGAATCGAACCGAAGGCGCCAGCGCCGCGCACATCGAACTCGGGAATGAGTCGATCCAGGTTCGGCGTCTGCCCCTCGACCAGTGTCGGCATGCGCACCGGCGCCTGTTCGACGCAGTAAATCCGCAAGGTGACACCCCGGGAACGGTCCGAGGCCGGCAGGTCCTGGCCGGACGAGACGCAAACTGCGAGATGAAGGAAGCACGGTACGATGAACGCGGCCATGATCGGTCTGAGCATCGTCCCAGTATATGGCCACCCCTCCGGAGCCCGATCATCGCCAATCCACAGCCCCCCCCGCGCCGGGTTATCAGCCCCTGATGGTCTGGCGGCATTGGTCCGAGCAGCGCCACCCCGGCAACCAATCTCCGGAAATTCGAGGGGGATTCATTTGCATCCCGCTCTGCATCGGGTAGCCTCAATTTGGTCTGTGACCCGGCGATGTCGCTGGCGAGCAGTCCGCTGTCACAAAAGACGACTCTCGCACAGGGTCAAAGAGGAGTTAGATACCATGAATATCTCGTGGAAGGGCTGTTGTGTTGTTGGTTCGATCGCTGCGCTTACTGGTGCGGCACAGGCCGATGACCTTCTTCTGATCGACTTGACTGTTCCCAACCAGATCACCATCACGGCGACCGACGGGGCCTCGGCTGTCAACGCTTCGGGCAGCGACACCACCGGCGTGTACTTCGAGAACTTCTACGGCGGCGCCGGCAACGCGCTGACCAACTCCCTCGTCAGCGGTGACATCACCAACGCCGAAAACCCCGCGGACAACACGCCCTCGATCTTCCGCGGCGGTGGCGGTACCGACCCCGGCCTCAACATGTGGAGCTGGTCCAGCGACCTCACCGTCTCCTTCAGTGCCGGCGCACTGGCCTTCGTGGGTTCCGGCACCTGGAGCCTCGATGCGGATGAGTACGCCGACATGCTCGCCGGCAACACCAGCGGCAACCTGTACTTCCCGGCCGATACGGCCGATGACATCGCCAACGCCCACCTCATTGGCACCTACCGCGTCATCCCGACGCCCGCCGCCGCGACCCTCTTCGGCGCTGGCCTCGGCTTCGGTGTCCTGAGAAGGCGCCGCTGAAGATCAACGGGAATTCACTCCCGCTGAGATGAGATCAACGACCAGCTTTCCCCTCGGGGGAAGCTGGTTTTTCATTGAGCGCTTCCATGCCCACGCACCGTCCCGTTCGCCTCATCGTCGACGTCAACCGCCGACACCGCGCCGGCTGCGAGATTCACCGCGTCACTGATCAGGTGCGGTGCAGCATCGATCTGACCCGCGCCCATGAGTCCGGCAACTCGCTGCAGCATCGAGAGGATCATCAGCCGCTCCCACGTCTCCAGGCGCTCCAGTTCCTCCTTGAAACGATCCTGCAGCAGCGAAGGCGCACCGCCCAGTATCTTCTGCCCCTCCGCCGTCACCTCGACAATCACGGCCCTTCGGTCCACCTCGCTCCGACGCCGCGCAATCAGACCGCGGCGTTCAAGCCGTTGCAGTATGCCCGTGACCGTGCCCTGGCTCAGATGGACCGCACGAGCGATCGCGCTAGGAGACGCCGGCGCCAGCCGCGCCGCTTCATGCAGTGTCGCCAGCTGCGGCCCCGTCAGACCGCAGTTCTCGACCAGGCGTCGAGACTGCAGGTCGACAGCACGCACGATCTGTCGTATCGCCGCGACGATCTGATGCTCGACTGACATGCCCTCGTTGATCGCGTTCATCAGTTCATTCTCGCTTGAGGTGTTGTTCAACCAGGCGAATACACAGGCTGAGCACGACGGCCATGATGGCTGCGGGAATCGCTCCCAGCAGTGTCAGTCGCGTGTCATTGCGTGCCAGGCCGCGAGCGATGAAGTCACCAAGCCCACCGGCGCCGATGTATGTGGACAGCGTCGCAATGCCGACGGTCAGGACCGTCGCAGCTCGAATGCCGGCAATGACAACCGGCGCTGCAAGCGGAAGTTCGACGATGCGCAATCGCTGCCAGCTCGACATCCCGACGCCGTTCGCGGCTTCGACGACCTGACCGGGCACCTCGCGCAACCCGGTCAGCGTATTGAGCACGATCGGGAGCAGGGCATACAGCACCAGCGCAGTCACCGCCGGCGCCGCACCAAGGAGCCCGTAGATCGCGAAGAGAAAGGCGAGCATGGCGAGGCTCGGAATCGTCTGAACCACCTCGGTCAACGCAAGCACCGGCCCTCGGGCGACCGCGCGCCGGTGAATCAGGATGCCGACCGGAACGCCGATGAGAATCGCGATCGTCGTTCCCATCGCCGTCAGCACGAGATGCTCGACAGTCTTCCGCCCTACCTCTGCTCGACGCTCATAGGCGAGTGCCAGCAGGCCCGGTTCCTGCATCGGCGCTACAGGCGCTGCCTCAACCGGGGGCACCGAGCCTGTTCTCTCCCCGATCCAGACCCGTGCGACCTCCGCGGGATCCCGGCGCAGGACATCGACCGCATGGTTCATGCTGCGCATCTCCGCGTCCGTGATCGTCCCTGCGAGGGGAACGAGCGCATCCCTGATGCTCGGGTACTTCCGCAGGATCTCACCGCGTACGATCGGTGCCGCGTCGTATGGGGGAAAGAAGCCGAGATCATCATGCAGTGTCCGCAGGTTGAACTCGGCAATGCGACCATCCGTGGCAAACGCGCAGATTACGTCAACCTGTCCATCGGCAACCGCCTGGTACATGAGGCCGGGGTCAAGATCGACCGTGTCACCAAGAGTCAGTTCGTATGCCTCACGAAGCCCCGGGTAGCCGTCCGGGCGCTCCATGAATTCAGACGTGAACCCGCCGCGAAGTTCCGTGCCATCGTCGACAAGATCGCCGATCTTCTCCCAACCCTTCTCTTCCGCCTGGCCCGCACGGACCGTCATCGCGTAGGTGTTGTTGAATCCGATGGGCGGTAGCCACTCAAGATCAAATTGATCCCGGTACGCCCCCGCCACCACTCGGTGCGCCTCGACCGGATGGCTGATCACCGGCATCCTCAGGACAGTCAGGAGACCTGTTCCTGTGTACTCCACGTACACATCAAGTTCGCCCGTCATGAGGGCGGCGTGACAGATATCTGTGCCACCAAGCCCGAACCGTCGTTCGACGGTGAGCCCGGTCTGTCGCTCGATCAACTGCGCCACGATCTCGCCGAGGATCTCCTGCTCCGTGAAGTTCTTCGATCCGACACGGACCTTCGGATCCTGACCTGTTGCAGACGAACAGGCCAGGACAGCAAGGGCGAACAGAAAGAGGAGCCGCATCATGACGGCGCCCCTTCGAGCAGGTCGGCCTGCCTCCGAGCATGACCGAAGAGTTCAGCGACGAATGACGTCGCCGGCGAGTGAAGCAGCTCCTCGGGTTTTCCGATCTGTTCGAGCCGCCCTCGATTCATCACACCGATGCGATCACCAAGCCGAAGCGCCTCGAACAGATCGTGCGTGACGAAGACAACAGTCTTGCCGAATGACGTCTTGATGCGAAGCAGTTCAGTCTGCAACTGATCGCGTGTGACCGCATCCAGCGCCCCGAACGGCTCATCCATCAGCAGGTACACCGGATCGCTCGCCAGCGCCCGCGCAATCCCCACCCGCTGCTGCTGACCGCCCGAAAGCTGCGCCGGCCGACGCGATGCAAACTCGCCGGGTGCCAGACCCACCTGCTCCAGCAGCTCATCCGCACGGGCCCGGCGACGGGATGACGCCCAGCCGAGCAGTCGCGGCACGATCTCGACATTCTCCCTGATGGTGAGATGAGGAAAGAGCCCGATGTCCTGGAACACGTATCCGATCGATCGCCTCAGGCTCAGTACATCGACCTCCGCGATGTTCCTGCCGTCGACCTCGATCTCTCCCGACGTCGGCTCCTCGAGTCGATTGATCATCTTCAGCGTCGTCGTCTTGCCGCACCCGGAAGAACCGAGCAGCACGACGGTCTCACCCTCGGTCACGGAGAGCGAGACGTCGTTCACGGCGAACGGTGCGGCGTCGCCGAAGCGCTTCGAGATGTTTGAGAGCCTGATCAAAGTTCCATTTCCGTGAGATTCATTCTTGTCGAAATCAATGAACTCGTCACGCCTTCCCCTGAATTCATTCTCATAAGCATCATTGCGGGCCAGCAGCCATGCGTATATCCTTTCAACTGAAACTATTCAGGGCATCGCTGTCGGAGTGTCATCTCCGACCGCCAACCAAATAGATGCCTAAACTGCTCTCCGAGGAGATCATCTGTGTCATTGATGAAGGCCGCTGAAGCCCCCACTCACCAACGCCCCCTGGAAATCGCGCTGCCGGCACCTGGCGACGCCCTTGAACAGGACGAAGAGTGGGTCGTCGTCAACACCGCGACTGGCTGGCGAAAGATCCGGCTTCACGATTACGGCGATGTGTATGCAGTCCCCGGCCTCTACGAGCGGTGGGTCTATGACATCTTCCGCTGCGCCTCACCCGCCAAGATCAGCGAACTCCTCTCCCGCGCCCTTGCCGAGTCCGCCACAACACCGGAGTCACTGAGCGTCCTGGACCTCGGTGCCGGAAATGGCTGTGTCGCCGACACGCTGCAGGACCTGGGGATCGAGACATTCATCGGTGTCGACATCTATGAGGAAGCGGCCGAAGCCGCAGAGCGCGATCGCCCCGGTCTCTACACCGACTACATCATTGGAGACCTGACAGCACTGCACGATGAGGGCCGCGGCATCCTCGATCGCCACGCCGTCAACTGCCTGACCTGTGTCGCTGCACTCGGTTTTGGTGACATCCCGCCGGAGGTCTTCGCCGCCGCGTTCAATGAAATCGAAGTCGATGGCTGGGTGGCCTTCACCATCAAGGAAGACTTCCTCAGCACCGCTGACGACTCCGGCTTCTCGAGATTGATCCGGCGCATGCTCGCTGAAGACGCCCTCGAACTCGTCGCACGGGAGACGTACGTCCACCGTGTGTCGACGGACGGCCAGGAACTGATCTACGAGGCACTGATCGGCCGCAAGCGCGCGGACGTTCCGACGATCCAGATCCGCTGACGCCTTCCGGGCGTGCATCCAGAACTTCTCCCTGGTCCGCAACCACGCTGGTGCCGGTGCGCGCCGCCACCAGATGTGGATAAGTTCTGATTCTTGACATTGTCCATAATTCGGATGTATCCTGCCCCGATGCTCGAAAGCCCCGACAGCACGCTGCGCGATCATGGCCTTCAGGTGACGGCTCAGCGACTCGCCGTGCTTCGGACAGTCCGACAGCGGGCCCACAGCACCGCCGATGATGTCTGCGAGCAGGTGCGCGCCGAGATCGGCGCGATCTCGCGGCAGTCGGTTTACGACGCGCTGAGTATCCTCTCCGAGAAGGGCATCATCCGGCGCATTCAACCCGCCGGCTCACCGGCCCGGTACGAGGACCGTGTCGGTGACAACCACCATCACCTCATATGCAGGGCGTGCGGAACAATGCAGGACATTGACTGCGCCGTCGGCCGCACACCATGCCTGACACCAGCCGAGACGTTCGGCTACGACGTTGATGAAGCAGAAGTGATCTACTGGGGCACCTGTCCTGCGTGCCGCAGCGCATCGGCGCCTCCCGGGTAATCGACCAGGCCATATGAGGCCGCACGACCACCAACACCACCGAGTCATCCCAGACAGGAGAGACCTGCATGTCCGCCGAATCCAAGTGTCCGTTCCATAACTCCGCCGCCCAGGGCACAACCATTCTGGACTGGTGGCCGAACCAGTTGCGACTCGATCTCCTGAGTCAGCACTCCGCGAAGTCCAATCCGATGAACGATGGCTTCGACTACGCCAGCGAATTCGAGAGTCTCGACTACGCGGCTCTGAAGAGTGATCTCGCGGCAGTGATGACAGACTCCCAGGACTGGTGGCCCGCCGACTTCGGACACTACGGCCCGCTCTTCATTCGGATGGCGTGGCACAGTGCCGGCACCTATCGCATCGGCGACGGACGAGGAGGAGGTGGCCGCGGGCAGCAGCGCTTCGCGCCCCTGAACAGTTGGCCGGACAATGTGAGCCTTGATAAGGCGCGGCGCCTGCTGTGGCCCGTCAAGCAGAAGTACGGACAGAAGATCTCATGGGCAGACCTGATGATCCTCGCCGGCAATGTCGCACTGGAAACGATGGGCTTCAAGACCTCCGGATTCGGTGGCGGCCGCGAAGACGTCTGGGAACCTGACATGGACGTGTACTGGGGCGCCGAGAAGACGTGGCTCGGCGATGAACGATATTCAGGCGAACGCGATCTCGAGAACCCGCTCGCCGCGGTGCAGATGGGTCTGATCTACGTCAACCCCGAGGGCCCGAACGGCAACCCCGATCCGCTCGCCGCTGCCGTCGACATCCGCGAGACCTTCGCACGAATGGCAATGAACGATGAAGAGACGGTGGCGCTGATTGCGGGTGGACACACCTTCGGCAAGTGTCACGGCGCAGCGCCTGCTGATCACTGCGGCGCGGATCCGGAAGCGGCCGGTCTCGAACAGCAGGGCTTCGGCTGGCGCAGCAGCTACGCCTCCGGCAAGGGCGCGGATGCAATCACCAGCGGACTGGAAGTGACCTGGACGAAGACGCCGACGAAGTGGAGCAACTCCTTCTTCGAGATCCTCTTCGGGTACGAGTGGGAACTCACCAAGAGCCCGGCGGGAGCGCACCAGTGGGTGGCCAGGGATGCCGAGCCCATCATCCCCCATGCGTTTGACTCGTCGAAGAAAATCCTGCCGACGATGCTCACCACCGATCTCTCGCTGCGCTTCGATCCCGCGTATGAGCCCATCTCGCGGCGATTCATGGAGAACCCGGATCAACTCGCCGATGCATTCGCACGCGCGTGGTTCAAGCTCACGCACCGGGACATGGGGCCGCGTGCTCGATACCTCGGCCCGGAAGTTCCAGACGAGGAATTCATCTGGCAGGACCCGATCCCGGCAGTGGATCATCCCCTCGTCGAGGAGTCAGACATCGCCGTGCTGAAGGAGGCCATCCTCGGGTCAGGCCTTTCGACTTCGGAGATGGTCTCGGTCGCATGGGCATCTGCATCGACCTTCCGCGGCTCTGACAAGCGCGGCGGTGCGAACGGCGCACGGATTCGGTTGGCGCCGCAGAAGGACTGGGAAGTCAATCAGCCGGAGCAGTTGCAGCGCGTGATCAAGACGCTGGGGGGCATCCAGGAGTCATTCAACGATGGACGCTCCGACGGCAAGCGGATCTCGCTGGCGGACCTGATCGTGCTGGCGGGTTGCGCCGGCGTCGAGAAGGCAGCGCGTGACGCCGGAGTAGAGGTCGTTGTGCCCTTTGAGCCGGGTCGGACAGACGCATCTGCCGATCAGACTGATGCAGAGTCATTCGAACCCCTGGAGCCCATCGCGGACGGCTTCCGCAACTACGTCAGGGACGACTGCCCCGTCTCGCCGGAAGCCATGCTCATCGACAAGGCCCAACTGCTCACGCTCACCGCGCCCGAGATGACCGTGCTCATCGGCGGCCTTCGCGTGCTCGACACGAACGCCGGCGGCACCTCTCACGGTGTGCTTACAGATCGCATCGGCGCCTTGACCAATGACTACTTCGCCAACCTTCTCGACATGAGCGTCGAGTGGGCTCCGGTCAATGATCAGTCCCTGGTCTTCGAGGGCAAGGACCGCAACACCGGAAAGGTCCGATGGCGCGGCACGCGTGTCGACCTTGTCTTCGGATCGAATTCGCAGCTTCGTGCCATCGCCGAGGTGTACGCCAGTTCGGACGCCTCGGAGAAGTTCGTTCACGACTTTGTCGCCGCGTGGACCAAGGTGATGAACCTCGACCGATTCGACCTCGCGTAATCTCAGACCTTGACCGACAGCGCAAGAGAGAGCCGCCGGCTCGTGATTGGTCGCGAGCCGGCGACGGGGATGATCAGCAGGTTGTCGTGATCAGGCGCGCCGGCGACGCATGGCAAAGATGCCGCCGATTCCCGCCAGGGCGGCGGTCGTCGGAGCGGGCACAATCTCGAACGAGATGCGGTACACCGCGTCATCGGCCCCGAACTGGCGATCGAACGTATAGCCGGCAGCGGTCGTCAGGCCGTTGAAGACGTCCAGATCCGCGAAATCGAACCCGACAGTTCCATTCTCATCGATGTGATCGCTGTTCGAAGAGCCTTCAAGGAACGCAGCGCCGAAGGCACCGTCGACTTCAGATCCGGCATCCCAGATGTCACGCCCGTGCTGGGTAATGGAACTGATCTGCAGGTTGCCAGCCGCATCGAAGAGCTGATACTGCGTCGCCGAATCATTGCCGATGAAGTAGTCGTTGCTCGGCACGACCATGGAACCGAAGCTGAAGTACGGATTGGTCATCGGGTCGACCACGAACGTCTCGGTGCCAGTCGCCCCGGGCACCAGCGGGCCCGCGGGATTGGGAAGCACCGAACCGAGCGTGGCCGCGGGATCCGCAGCCGCGAAGGCGGGGAACCAGTCCGCCCCGGATCCACCTTCGGCGATGGAGATGATGGGGGCAGTCGCGGCCACACCGTCATCAAACGAGTCGAATGTGCCGTTATGGAATCCGACGCGAAGCGGTGCGAACGCCACGCTGTTGGTGGGCGCCATGTTCTCAACAGTCACGCGCACTTCAACCGGCATGCCGGCAGACGCAGTGAGGGCGGGGCCGACCACGGCGAGGGCTGCGAGAGCCGCGGGATTCAATACTGTCTTTCTCATAATCTGATTCCTCCGTCACACGGGTTTTCGCGGGCTGCGCAGTCCCGCTCGGGCACAGAACGATCGCGCATCGATACACATCGACTTGAAACACGACTCGCACTGATCCGTTTGAATGCCACGTTCACCCGCTCTCACAGGCGACGCACAACGACAGCTTCAGCCGTCACGACTTCCCATCACCTGCTTCCGCATCCGGCGTCAGGCTGCGCAGCACCGCGCGCGTGATGTCATCGGTGTAGGCCGAAGCGGGCGTCGTCAGGACACCGGTGCGAATACGCTCGGGCACACTCAGGAGCAGCCCGACGAATATGGTCGCCGCCAGATCCAGCGGCATCGGAAGGAGGACGCCCTCCGCCTGGCCCTGATGCAGAAGCTCCTTCAACAGCGCACTCTGACGTCCGGCGCTGTGCTTGTATTTCTCAGGGAGTTTGTGGTTCGTGAGAAAGACGTACGCAAACCCGTCCGGCTCGCGATCGAAATGGTCGTACGTGCTGCGAACCCACTCACGAAGCCGATCTTCGATCGACGCACGCATCGCGACCAAGCCCTCCTTGTGCGCGATCATGGGGCTGATATGCTCCGCAAACACCGCGCCCAGTAACTCCTCGCGGCTCGAGTAGTGCCGGTAAAGCGCCCCATCACTCAAACCCGCAGCGCGGGCAATCGCACGGACCGATGCATCCGGCTGCTCGGGCGTCACCAGCTTCAGAACAGCCTCATGAAGCCGGGCCTTCGAGTCTGATTGATGCGATCTGGGAGTCATTCTGAGCCTGCTCCGATCCGCGGCGTTCCCTGTAAACGACCGTTCACAAGAAGTGAACGATCGCTTCGGAGCTCCTATTCACCTCAATCCAAAAAAACGAACGTTCCCGCGGGTCGGGTCCCCGCGCCCGGCTTCTCGCTGCGCAATCTCGATAGTTCTCGAAGGCGGACCCGATTGCCGCAAATCAAGCGCTGGCAGAGCCTTGTGCCGAATCAGCAGCGACACCACCAGGCCACCAGCGCAGCCCAGGACGGGGCCTACAACGCTCACCACCCGTCGCCGAAGGCTGATTCACTTGGAGGCATCGGGACTCTCGACTCAACGCCTTCGCGTGTCACTGGATCGCGCTCACCGGCTGCGCCGGGCGGACCAACTCAATCAGCCACCGCCTCCCGCCGGGTACAGCGTCGGCGCACCCGGGCCGACCGGGAGTCCGAACAGGAACACCCAGGCATAGAACAGGATGATCCAGCCGATCAGGAAGAAGATGGTGTACGGCAACATCGTCGCCACCATGGTCCCGATGCCGAGGTTCTTCTCATACCTCGTGGCAACAGCGAGAATCAACCCGAAGTAGCTCATCATGGGGGTGATGATGTTGGTCGTCGAGTCCCCGATGCGGTACGCGGCCTGGATGACCTCCGGGCTGTAGCCGATCGTCATCAGCATGGGCACGAAGATCGGGGCGGTCACCGCCCACTGCGCACTCGCCGAACCGAGCATCAGGTTCACGAAGCAGCACATCAGGATGAACGGGATGAACACCAGTGGGTTGTTCAGATTCATGGCAACCAGCGCATCGGCGCCCATGACCGCGAGAATCTGCCCGAGCCCGGAGTACTTGAAGAACTCCACGAACTGCGCGGCGAAAAACACGAGCACAATGTAGAGCCCCATGCTGCGCATCGCTCCGGCCATCGCATCGATGACATCCCGGTCATTCTTCATCGTGCCGACCACGCGCCCGTACACGAAACCGGGAACAACGAAGAAGATCAGGATGATCGTGACCACGCTGTCAAGAAGCGGCTTGAAGGCCGCCGGACCCGCGGCCGTCGGGTCCGGGTTCCGCAACACACCCCAGCCCGGAATCCACTCAAGCGGAAGCGGAGGACCGGCGACCACGATGACACCGATGGAGACCAGCAGCGCGCTGAGTCCTGCGTACGCCAACCCCTTCAACTCAACGCGACTCACCGGCTCCATGGTCTGCTGCTCACCCAGGTCTTCCGATGCATTGCGATCGTCATAGGCACCCAGCCGCGGCTCCACGATCCTGGCCGTCACGAACCATCCTGCCCCCGTGATCAGGAACGTGCTCGCAATCATGAAGTACCAGTTCACCGCCGGGTGCACCTCGTATGCGGGGTCCATGATCTGCGCCGCTTCCTGCGTGATCCCCGCCAGGAGCGGATCCACAGTCCCGATCAGCAGGTTGGCGGAGTATCCACCTGACACACCTGCGAATGCCGCTGCCATTCCGGCAAGCGGATGACGCCCCAGCGAGTGATAGATCGCCATGGCCAGCGGAATCAGAACAACGTATCCCATCTCACTTGCCGTATTGCTGATCACACCGGCAAAGACGATCACCAGCGTCACCAGGTTCTTCGGCGCCCCCAGCACAAGCGCTCGCACCGCGGTCGTGAGCAGGCCGGAGCGTTCTGCAACCCCCACGCCAAGCAGTGCGACGAGCACGGTGCCAAGCGGAACAAACCCCGTGAAGTTCGTGACCAGGCTCTGGCTGATCCACCGGATGCCCTCGCCCGACATCAGGCTGTTCACCGTGAACATGTCACCTTCGTTGCCGGGGCGCGGGTCAGGCCGCTCAAGCCCGGTTGCCGAAGCAATGCCCGAGATGATCACAACCCCAAGCGCAAACAACGCAAACAACGACACCGGATGCGGCAGAAGATTCCCAAGCCACTCAACCAGGGCGAGGAACCGGGCAAAGAGCCCTGTGCGCTGCTCAGAAGTTGACTCCCCTGACAGACTGGATTCAGGACGATCGGGCGTTTCGTCGTGCATCAGGACATCCTACTGGCTTCGTGGGCGCCCCGGTCCAAGGAGAAACTGGACAACCCGAGGCCGCGGCTCAGGACAACGCTGGAACGCGCGCCAGCAGGGCCATGTGACCAAGCGTGCGGAACCCGAGGCGCGCGTAGACGGGCGCGCTCATCTCCGACGCCTCGAGAAGCCCTGTCGCGTAGCCCATATCCCACGCCCGGCGGAGCGGCTCCGCGCAACCGTTCGAGATCGTGTGTTTGAACGAGATGACACCGGCCAGATGACCGGCTTCGCGGCGGAGGTCAGCGGCAAGGAACTCGGAAGAGCACGGCGCATCGGCGAGCGGGCCCCCAAGCACTCGCCGCGTTGACCGGACACATTGCCCACGCGCCGCCCCCAGCCACGGCAGTCCTGCGAACAGGGTCACGTCCCGGGCCAAGCCAACCAGCCCGACCAAAAGAAAAGCCCCTGGCGAAGCGCCAAGGGCCGTTTTCAAGCGAGGCGGACGGGACTCGAACCCGCAACCACCGGATCGACAGTCGCAAAATGGGGGTTTTGCAATCGCCGCCTGAAGCCCGCAAACCGCGATCTGACAAGCCCTTAGACGAATCGACCGGAAACAGTCGGGAGCCAGTTGGGAGCGGTTTTGGGGCCGGTCAAGACGCACTTTTAGACGCACCGGCGCCGGAACAAGACGCACCGGCCGAGCGACCGTCATCACCACACGATGTGTCGCTCTACTGCGTGTGTCTCAACTGCGATGCCAAGGGTTTCACGCGTTCGATCCCACGCGAGTGCCCACGGTGTGGTGCCACCGAAGACATTGAGGTCACGTTGGTGCGCTCGCCGCTGAATCAAGGGCGAGAGCCATGAGCCCTGTCCCACCAGCGTCCCGTCGACCGCTTTGCGCACCATTCGCGTCCTCCGGCATCAATTTCGCCCGAGCCTGGCGTTGAGCTGGGAGAGCGTCATAGTATTATAGCCATAATGGATGTGCCGCTTGCGGCACCGGGAGTCGGCGCGACCAAACCCGGCCCGACACCTCGCGTCAGGAGGCATGCGGCATGGCGAAGAAGAGTGATGAAGAGCGGTTGACGAAAGCGAAGCGCGTGCTGGTCACACCGGTCGAAGAGGCCGAACTCACAAAGCTCGTTGCGAACATTGCCGCGGAGCTTGGGACGCCCGTGAAGTTGAGTCACTTGCAGCGAGCCTGCCTGAGACTGCTCCACCACGCCACCCCTCAGATTCTGGCCGTCGCACGCGCTGCTGAACTCCAGCGTCCTCCGAATCGTGACCACGACGCCATCACCGACTTCGAGGAGTACCTCGCCCACCTGCTCCTTGTCGCATTCAAACAGGCTCCCCACACGCTCTAGCTCGTAAAGCATCGTCGCCGCTTTCCCTTGTTCGAGCCCGGCTCGCCATCTACCGGTCGGCTCGGTGTCCCTCCACCATCATTGAAACCGAGCCCGGTCGGAGACCCACTGCGTCTCGACACTGCATCGATGCACTTGCGTTGCCACTGCTCGCTTCCAAACCAGTCGCCCCGCCTCGCCCCGCCATCGAACGTCACGCCCGGCCGCTGATGGCCGCTGCTCCTCCTGGTAGGTCTTTCCCCTCGCTCATGGGTGTCTTTCTGGCCCGCATTCCCGCTCGATGTCATGCCCGCTCGTTGCTCGGTGTAAAGGACTACTCGCGTCACGGTCAGCTCCGCTTCCCGCGACGCTGTGTTCCTCCTTGACACCTCACTGCCTCTCGCGGGCGTTGGATCGAGCTATTGGGAATGCTAACCAGAAAGGAGAAAACCCATGAATACACAAAGACCAAGCCAAGAGTATCGCATCGGGCACATCAAGGCGGCCGTTTGGACGCACGTCGATGACGACCGCACTCGCACGACTGTGAGATTCAGTCGGCTCTATCGCAAAGAAGGCAAGTGGCATTCGAGCAGCGTCTTCGACGTCCGCGACCTCTTGCTCCTCGCCGAGCTTGCGAACTCGGTGCATCGACAACTCGCACCTGTAACCGCATCGGTTCGGGACGGTGCAGCGTGACGGTCGAGAGAACGACCAACCGAGGCGGCGCCAGCCGCCTCGCGACTACTCGTCATGACGGTCGGTTTGACTGTCCGCTCTGCGGAAGGGCGAACACCATCGTGAACGTCGGACGGGCTCATTTCGGAACATGTCTCGAGTGCGAGGCGTTTTGGTATGTCGGCGAGAACTTGTTCAGCTCGTGGAAGAGCGAATCTACCACAACATGGCAGGAGAACCGCGAGTATCTGCTCTCGCACTTCACTTTGCTCGACGACGCCTGAACCAGAGCGGGCTGCGGCCCGCTCATTTCCCACCGGATGATTGGTGTCGGGCCGGCCCGGCCGGCCCTCCCAACACCCTGACTCGCCTCAACCGGATTCCCCACGGGAGATCCGCCCGAGGCTCGTATGGCAAGCCCGTGCCAGGCCTCCGCTCGCCCCCCTCCCTGCGGCCTGTCACTCGGCTTGCAGCCCACCACTCCGCCCAGCACCCGCCACAGCCTCCACTCCACCCGGCGGATTCTCCGCCGCTCCCTGAAAAGGTCTTCGTCGCTGCGCTCCTCAGCAAGTCGTCGGGGGCCCGGCTCGGATTCCCGTCCCCGACGGTCCGGGACATCCTCGACCGGAGCCTGTGCGAGCCCTCACGATTCCCGACCGCGTGCGCGGTCAGGACATCGATCGCCTCGCCCCAACCTCCGAGTGATCGCCGTTCCCGCTCCACGGGAAATCGGCTCATCACTCAGCCCTGTCGGTCTCGACCGGCGAGCAAGGGCCGCCAGGCTGGACGCCTGTCACCCCTTGCATTCGCCCGGTCTCCCTCTTGTTCCCCCACGACCGTCCGGCTTGGGCCGGACGCCCGTGTGCGGGCCTTGGGGCCCGCGGCGGGGAGGTCTCCGAGCCTGTCGCTGACGGCACGCAAGACGGCACGTGGATTCACCATACGACGGGCCATTCGCATGTCCCGTCTGCGGGTCAATATTCCGGTTCCTGCTGCTCCTACGCACGCCGTCAGCGGGGCTCTTCGACCCCGCCTTGATTGTTCATTTGCGCCGTCACTCTTGTACCCAACAGCCTTTCGGATTACGCTTCGTACGACATCATGCAACTCCAGGAACGGG
>JAUIHS010000043.1 GCA_030432255.1 Phycisphaerae bacterium | reverse complement strand
GCGGCTGAACGGGTGACGCCGGCGCTGGCAGAAATCCGGCGCGAAGTGGAAGCGGTTGCTGAAGCCCCGGTTCACATGACGGGGAGTGGCAGCACACTCTTCGTCTGGTGTGAGGGGGGAGCCGACCATGCGCAGCTGTTACGGGATGCGCTGTGTGCGGAACTGGATGACTGCGCCGTCATCCCGACCCGGATCGGAGGCGCCTGATCAGCCGCACCGGCCCGTGGCGGCTGTCCACTCGGCGATGTGATCGGCGAGCGCATCCGTGATGTGGCCATCGACGAGACGCCAGCGATAGTTGCCGATCTTGTTGTACGGTCGGTTCACCCGTGCTTCCGTTCCCAGGTCCAGCCAGTCCTGCAGGGGGATGATGGCTGTGTTGGCGCGACTTCGCATCGCGAGTTCAACCATGTCACGGGCGGCAGATTCGTTTGTGACCCCGCGCCAGATGTAATGGCCGAACTGGGAACGCTCGTGGTCATTTGCATCATCCTCGAACCAGCCGCGAGCGGTATTCGTGTCATGGGTGCCGGTATAGACGACGCCATGTTCGGCGTGATTGTGCGGGAGATACGCGTTGTGCGTCAGATCGTCGGAGAAGGCGAACATGAGCACATACATGCCGGGGAGCGAGAACTGATGCTTGAGTGCATGGACGTCGTCCGTGATCACGCCAAGGTCTTCGGCGAAGAAGGGCATGTCCGGATGGCGCTCGCGCACGGCCTCGAAGAGTTCATGGCCGGGCGCTGGGACCCACTTACCCGCGGATGCATGCCCGACGGCGGCAGGAATCTCCCAGTACGCGGCGAAGCCTCGGAAGTGGTCGATGCGGGTGAGATCGAAGAGCCTGAGGTTATGGTCGATACGCTGGAGCCACCAGTCGAAACCCCGGTCGCGCAGCCTGCCCCAGTGAAAACAGGGATGCTCCCAGACCTGGCCGTCCGCGCTGAAAGCATCGGGCGGAGCGCCTGAGATGAACTGCGGTTTGCGGTGTTCGTCCAGCAGGAAGCAGTCCGGAGAGGTCCAGACCTCCGCGCTCTCGAGATCGACGTAGATGGGAATGTCACCCAGTATCGCCAGCCCCTGATCATTGGCGTAGCGCTTGAGTTTCTGCCATTGGCGGTAGAAGAGCCACTGGATGAAGACCTCGCGCCGGATCTGGGGCGCGAGCGATGAGCGAGCTTCCTCAATGGCGTCAGGATGACGATCCCGGAGTGGCTCAGGCCAGTCGCTCCAGCGGCGCCCCGGCATCTGCTCGCGAAGGGCCGCGAAGAGGGCGAAGTCCGGGAGCCAGTGGGCATGCTGCTGCTCGAACTCCGTCAGTGCTTCAAGGGCGCCGTGCGACTCGAAGCGCTGCCAGGCCCGGGTGAGCATGGTGAGCTTGTGGGTGCTGACCGCGTCGTAGTCGATGAGGCCATCGGTTCCGGCGGGAGCCGGCGAGAGGTCGGACGAGGTCAGGAGACCATCATCCACGAGCGCCTCGATACTGATGAGCAGCGGGTTGCCCGCATATGCAGAGGTATTGGAGTAGGCGTTGTGGCTGCTCTCCCGCAGCGTGGGGTTGAGGGGCAGGATCTGCCAGAACCGTTGCCGGGCCCGCACGAGGAAGTCGACGAATTCGTATGCGCAAGGACCCATGTCACCGATGCCCGCCTCGTTGGGGAGGGAGATCAGATGCAGGAGCACGCCCGCGGCTCGGTGATCAAGGAGATTCCGGCTCATGAGGGGAGCCACGTTAGCGATTCCGTCGCGTACTGTCTCCCCTTCCTCCCTGATGAGGCGGATCCGGGAGTGCGAGGCGGCATCGACCGGTGATGAGCGGTGGCTCAGCCGGATCCCGGTGGGGTGGCTAAGTCGTGATCCGCCAGTTGCTTGTGTCGGGGCCGACTGGGGGTCTGCATGGGACCCCACTGATTCGGTGGGTGCCCCTGTCTTCGCTTCCGGGCATGGGTTAGAATCGAAGCTTGCACTGTCGTCTCGGGAGTTGAGTTCACGGTGAACAGGCCACAATGCGCAGGATGTTGGGATGTCGGCGTTTTCGCTTGTGCGACAAGGCGCGGACTGTCGGTGCGCGATGCACCCGATCTTCCGTGATTGATCGCGCGGTCGGAGCTTCGTGTGCTCTTTCGGTTGAACCGAATCCTCGTCGGATCCTCGATGCGACACCCGTACTGGAAGCCCTGGAGGAGGACCCAATGGGCCTGCTGCACAAGTTCGTGATCGCTCTTCTGTCCGTCGCCCTGTCGCATGCTGCCCTCGGGCAGGAAGACCGGGGTGTCTCACACAGCGTTCTGATGGTCAATGTCAACGGGTCGTACAACGGCGACGCGGCGAACATCGGCACCACGCTCGCCAACGCGGGCGCCGTCGTGACGACCATGACGCTGTCGGCTGACGGGCAGGTCGCGGCAGAGCTGGCTTCCAATGCGTACCAGCAGATCTGGGTCTTCGACCTTTCCCAAGGCGTGGACAGCTACCCGTCAGACTGGGCAGCCATCGCTGAGTGGTTCGATCCGGAGACGCAGGACATCATCTGCGACGGCAGGATGATCTCGTCGTACTGGTCGGGACGATGGACGGGTGAGGGGCAGCAGCTGACGGCAAACTACTACCAGAACCTCATCGTCGAATCCGAGGGTGCGGGCGGACTGGTGCTGGGCACGGATCACAACTCGTTCCATGACAGCGGGACCAACCAGTTGTGCACCGCGCTGGGGCTCAACCCGTTCGTGGGTGACTTCAGCCTGACATTGATTCCAATTGATGAGGGCAACCCGATCATGAGCTTCCCCAACGAAGTGGGAAGCGATGCCGGGGGTGGTCAGCGGCAGTTGTGGGACGACTCATCCCCCGGGCAGGCGCCATTTGGTGTACAGCCCAATGGCATGATTCTCTACAGTGTGGCGTGGCATTCAGGAAACGTGAACACGCCTGGAATCACCACCTCCATTCGAGGTGATGTCGGACTGGCCGTCTCGATCACTGCCCCTGAAGACGGCTTCGCAACGGTCGAGGGCGAGGAAGTCACCGCAACCGCGATGGTCAGCAACGCCACAGCGCCGGTGACATATACCTGGTCCTCGGACCTGGACGGAGAACTCGCATCCGGCGAGGGCCTCTCAGTCCTTATGACCAGTGCGCTGAGTGTTGGGACGCACACGCTCTCCGTGCTCGCGACCGATGCGGCCCTGGCGGCGGACATGGACTCGATCACTGTCATCGTCGATGAGGCGCCGGATCTGGTCGTCACGGGATTTGCCTCACCAGCAGATGCTTACGTCGGCGAGGCGAACAGCTTCAGCGTCGAGATCACCAACCAGGGGCAGGGCATGGCGGGGGCCTCGATGGTTGCCGTGTACTACTCGCCGGACGCCGCGGTGGGCGACGACACGCTCATCGGGATGTATCCGGTCGTTGACCTGGCTCCGGGTGCCTCGTTCTGGGCGGGTCCCGTGGGTCCCTGGGCGGCTCCCGAGGAGGGGACGTTCTGGCTCATCGCGGCGGCGGACAGCGCGGATGTCATTGCGGAGGGGCTGAATGAGGACAACAACAGTGCGGTGGCGCCCGATAGTTTTGAGATCACGGATCGCCCGGAGCTGATGGTCACCGATATCGAAGTCTCCTGCTCCACTCCGACACCGGGAACGATCCTGGATGTGACATGGACCGTGACGAATGGCGGTGCGGCACTCGGTGCAGTGACATTGACTGACGAAGTCTTCCTCTCTGCTGACGCAGCTATCGGCGGCGATGTGAGTCTTGGTACGTTTGAGATCAACCTCGCCAGCCTGGGAGCGGGAGGCCAGTACACCGAGACTCGTTCTGTCTTCCTTCCGCCAGAGATCATGGGGACGCAGCGCATTGTCGTGGAGTGCGATGTGCTGGATGACATCGATGAGGGTCCGACGGGAGAAGCAAACAATGCGCTGCTCGATGACTCGGATCTCGACATTCCGGAAGATGACACGGTCACACTCTTCTGCTGGCGGCAACTTGGAGCCCCCAGCGCCGGCAACTGGAATGTCGCGACAGACGGGCTGAGCGTCCTTCAGACAACCAATGGCAACCCGACATACTTCGTCAGCGACTTCAATCTTGTCGGTGCGCAGTTCCAGGGGACTTTCGAGGTCCAGACCACGGGGGATGACGACTACATCGGGTTCGTCTTTGGTGTCCAGTCGATCGAGAACAACGGTGGTGGCTCCTACTACATGGTGAGCTGGAAGCAGACCACCCAGGGCGCTGCCGAGCGGGGGCTCAAGCTGATGAAGATCATCGGTCCGAGCCCTGACCTGTGGAACACCGAGCCGACCGAGGGGCAGATTGAAATGCTGGCGCGGTACGACACATCGGTTGATGCCTCGGCGCCGGGCTGGGGAGACAACACGGAATACCGGTTCTTCCTGACCAATCAACTGGTGACGGATGGGATGGAGCAGACGGGGCGGATCCGTGTCATCGTGACAAGGGCCAGCGACGGGGCGGAAATCTGGAACACCGGACTGATCGAAGATGCAGACCCCCTTGGTGCGGGACCGGTGGGCTTCTACAACTACAGCCAGTCCAGCGTGCGGTACTCGGGCTTCAGCTCAACTGATCTACAGGACCCGGTCTCCGTACCCGGTGGGCCGTACGTGTTCAGTGCCGCGGCGACGGATATCACGCTCGATGCGACCTCCAGCTTTGATCCTGACGGCGCCTCTGGCTTCGATGGGATCTCGGCGGTTCAGTGGGATCTGGGGAACGATGGCTTTGTCGATGACGCGGGTCGCACCATGCCGATGCAGCCGCTGATGCTGTCCGAAGCGATTGCGAAGGGACTGGCTATCGATGCTGATACAGCCATCGGCCTCCAGGTCACCGATGCCGATGGTCTGACGGGCTACAACGTTGGCAACCTGACCTACGACAGCATGGCCCCGACAGCGGACGCCGGCGGTCCGTACGCCGCGGTGGGACCGGGCGAATCCCTGATGCTCATGGGCGTCGTGGATGATGCTGATCTTGCACTGGGTGTGGGTGAGTCCCTGACCGTTGAATGGGATGTTGAGGAAGCGTTTCGAGGAGGTTCGGGTGTGGGCGATGGCTTTGCCGACACTGCGGAAGCGACCATCGAATACGCAACGCTGGTCGACCTCATCACGAGCTTCGGCAACACGTTCTACCTGAACGTCGAGGATGCTTCCGGCTCGATTGCGTCCTCATCCGTGACAATTGAGCTCAGTTTCCCCGACCTCCAGGTGACGGCGGTATCGGCCCCGGCAGACGCGGCGGTGGAGTCATCGGTTCTCGTCGAATGGACGGTTCAGAACTTCGGAACGGTCGATGCGATCGGTACATGGACGGATCGCATCTACCTGTCCACGGATACCGTCTTCGACGGCGCGGCAATCGACCTGCCTCTGGGCAGCGCGATGCATACTGATCTTGCGCAGGGTGCGTCGTACAACGAGAGCCTGATGGTGGAGTTACCCGCAGGTGTGGAGGGGAACTTCTACTTCCTCGTGATCACCGACGCGGACGAGGCTCTCGGGGAAGCCACCGCCGAGGACAACAACCTCGGTGCCACAGCCTCGGCGACCATGGTCTTCCCGGATTGCAACAACAATGGGCGACCGGACAGAGAAGATATCGAGGTCACACTGGTATCGACCGACTGCAACATGAACGGCATTCCGGACGAGTGCGAACTGGAGCTTGTGTACTTCGAAGATTTTGAAGGTGCTGTTGGCGGCGAGTGGGCCGACACCACGACCTTCGACGACAGTGTTCCGGCGACATTCACACGATTCAGTGGACGGTTCGGGAACTCGACTCAGACCCTGACACTGCCGACGGTCGCGGGTGTCACGTATACAGTCTCCTTCGACCTGTACATCATTGACTCATGGGATGGGGATGGATGCTCGGGCGGCGGTGGCGCTGATTACTTCGTCATGAATGTCGACGGTACCGAGGTCTTCCGTCACACCTTCAGCACCTTCGGAGAGTGCCAGACTTTCCCGGGTGAGCCTGAGTTCCGTGAGAACTATGGCTGGGCCAGTTGGGCGGACTCCATCTTCCGGCAGATCATGGTCACCTTCACGGCCAACGGTTCGGCAACCTCGATCCAGTTCCTCGGCGAGGCACTTCAGGAACTGAGTGACGAGTCGTGGGGCATGGACAATGTGCGTGTTCTGTCGCAGGGCAGCGCCGACTGCAACGGCAACGGCCAACTCGACTCCTGCGACATCGATGACGGCACGAGCATGGATGTCAACGGGAATGGCATCCCCGATGAATGTGAGCCGCATCCGGACCTTCAGGTTGCATCGATCGTTTCGGAGGACTCGGGCCTTGCCGGCACCGAGTTCGATGTCACGTGGAATGTGAACAACAACGGTGAGGACATTGACGAAGCCGCGGCGTGGATGGACGAGGTCTACATCTCCGAGGATGCCTCGTTGGACGGTGGAGATACGCTGCTCGGCATGTTCAGTCAGTCCGGCCCGCTCGCTGGAGCAGGCTCGTACGAGAGCACCGAGAGCGTGACGCTTCCGGCGCAGGCCGGGACATACTGGATCATCGTTGTGACCGACGCGGGTGACGACCTCGAGGAGTTCGATCTCGAGGGGAACAATACACTCGTCGCGGCAACCTCCATCGAGGTCACGGCCCCGGCAGACCTTGTGGTCACGGACATCACGGCTCCAGCGACAGCGGCGCTTGGTTCGTCAATCGAGGTGTCCTGGACAGTCATGAACCAGGGCGGCATCGAGGCTGCCGGCCCGTGGGTTGACCGGATCTACCTGGCCGATGAACCGGGTCGGGGAACGATCGAACTCGGGACGTTCGAGACGGCGGGTCCGCTTGCGGTTGATGACGACTACACACGGACCGAGTCCGTTGTACTTCCGAATGGAGTTGATGGCGCGCACCGCATCGTGGTGGTCACCGACGCACTGGACTCCGTCTACGAGTTCCCGAACGACGACAACAACGACACGACGGATGACATGCTCCTGGACATTGCGTCTCCCGATCTCATAGTCACCGACCTCGTGATGCCCACTTCAGGAACGACGGGCGAGGCGGTCACGGTGAGTTGGACGGTGATGAACGATGGGCAGGCGCCGGCCATCGGAACGTGGTTTGATGAAATTGCGCTTTCCGATGATGGCACGGTCGGCAGCGACACGCCCTTTGGCAACTTCGGTTTCACAGGCACTCTCGATCCGGGTGAGAGCTATACCCAGACGGAGACACTCCCGTTGCCGGCGGGTGTCGACGGGACTTTCCAACTCGTGGTGCGCACCGATGTCAGTTCAGCGCTCGATGAGGGCTCGAACGAAGGGAACAACGGTGCGGTCGATGATGGGTTCATCGACATCCAGGCTCCGGATCTCGTGGTCATCGATATCTCTGCGCCGTCGAGCGTGGGGCTGGGTGATGAGATGCTCGTGTCATGGACGGTGCGCAATGACGGTGCGGTTCCGGTTACGGGCACGTGGCGTGATCGCATCTCGCTCTCAATGGATGCGAGTGCCGGTGATGATCTGCAGGTCGGTGACGGCACCTGGAGTGCAACGATTGCGCCCGGTGCGACATACACGCAGAACGTGATGGTGACACTCCCGGCGGGCCTGAGTGGCGCGCGCTGGGTGGTCATCGAGGCCGACGGCTGGAATGCGGTTGACGAAGGCTCCAACGAGGGCAACAACACACTGGTCGATGACATGTCCGTCGACAT
>JAUIHS010000002.1 GCA_030432255.1 Phycisphaerae bacterium | reverse complement strand
CTCCAACGTCGACGGCGCGCATATCCACGACACCATCAAGGGGCTCGACCCGGCGACGACCCTGTTCATCGTGGCATCCAAGACCTTCACCACCATCGAGACGATGACCAACGCCGCCACGGCCCGCGACTGGCTCGCCCGCCGTCTCGGGGCCGACAAGGTCGGGCGCCACTTCGCGGCGCTGTCGTCGAACCTCGAAAAGACCGCCGAATGGGGGATCGACCTCGGGCAATGGCGACTCATCGAAGCAACCGATATCTCCGATGACGGCCTCTCGCTCACCGGCGTCGGCATCAATCCGAATGGTGACTTCGAGGCCTGGTACATCAGCATCCCGTCGCCAGGGACCGTCGCAGCGATCCTCCCCCTGCTCGGGATCAGCCTCCGCCGTCGCCGCGACGCCTGAGTCGAACTGGACGATCACACCGGCGACCCGCCCTTTTGCGAAGGTAGGGCCGCTGAAACGCCGATGTCGACCCAGATGCGCATCTTCGTCGACGACAAGCCGTTAGCAGATCATGAGGCACCCGAGTCCGGGTCACTCGCACAGATCCTCGCCGCAGTCACCGCCTCCACCCCGGACCGGATGATCGTTGAGGCAATCGCGGACGGCATCGAGATCCCGGCCGGGCACCTCTCCGAGCCACCGGAGACAGATCCTTACGCGCAGGAATTGCGCTTCAAGACCGCTGACCCGTCCCTCCTCGTACGCGAGACACTCTTCGATGCTGCGGACGCCCTTCGCGGCATCCGCGAGGTTCAACAGACCTGCGCCTCCCTCATCCAGTCCGGCGATAAGGCCGGAGCGCTGGCGGACCTGTCGAATGTGGTGAGCGTTTGGGACCAGGTCAACCGTGCCTGGGAACTGAGCCGGGCAGTGGACGGCGTCGACCTTCACTCGACGTCGACCGTGAGTGATGCCGCGGGAACGGACATTGAGCAGGCGACAGCACGCCTGAATGAGAGTCTGCGTGAGTTGCAGCGTGCGCTGCTGGCGATGGACTGGTCCGAACTGGCGGACGTACTGTCCTTTGAGATGGATGAACAAGCCGACCAGTGGTCCGGGATCATGTCACGGCTCGCCGACACCGTACGCGTCGCCGAAGTGCAGGGCTAGGATCACCGCCGCGCGGTGCTCGGAGACGGGCTGAGGAGAGAATGCGCCATGGCGACGAGGAAGGCAAAGGGAGCCGGAGAGAAGATCGATGCGCTGATGGAGCGTGCCGGCGAAGCGCTGCACAAGGGTGCGTACTTTGAAGCCGAGCGCCTGAGCCGCGACGCACTCGAGCGAGCTCACCAGGCCGACGACTTCGAGCGAATGATGCGGATCGCCCTGCCCCTGCAGGAAGCGCGACGCCAGAAGCGCATGCAGGCCGTGGACTCCGGTCACCTCGTGTGCCTCACGGAGATGTCCGACGACTTCGCGATCGAGCCCGGCGCCTACCTCATTGAACCCATGCTCGTCGGCGCCAACGGCCGCGACCTCCGCGACCGGGCCAACACCGAAGAGGTCCCCGTCCTCGTCGTCGTCCGCGAACCGGAGACACGGCTCCGGATGTGGCCGATCGTCATGATCGGGCCGGTCACCGTGCGCACCACGGTTGAACCGCCGGAGGGTGAACCGGACATGGCGTGGATGCTCGCCGCGTCCGAGGCTCTGGGCGATGCGGCACTTGAGATGGCGTCCGGCAACACCGCGGAGGATCGCGTGGATTCGCTGATGGACCTGCTGGGCACCATCGGCGACCACGAAAAACTGATCCAGGCGCTCGCGGAGGCATGTCGGGAGGCTCACGAGGAAGCCCAGGCCGTATCGAGTTGAGGGCCTTCGGGTGACGATGGCGGGGCGCACCTCTACCATGTGTGCATGAGCGGCGTGCGCGAGCCAGGTACTGACGAGGCCGGTTGGGAAACGACCGATCTGGTCCGGACCTCCGATGTGATGGTGGAGCACGAGCATGTGCGGATGCGCCACCTGCGCGAGGCTTCCCGCCCCCGGTTGCGGCTGAACCTCACGGCCATGATCGATGTCGTCTTTCTGCTGCTGATGTACTTCCTGCTCATCGCCGAGTTCAAACCTCGCGAGGAGCGATTCGACATGACGCTCCCCCGGGATACAACGGCAACCGAGTCGGATCCGTTCGCATTGCCGCGCACACCCATCCGCATCGAGGTGCGCTCCCTGGGAGATGCTGCGGGTGAATACGCGCTCGCGTCCAGTTCACCACTGCTCGGCGAACTGAGCCGCGGCAATGAAGGGCTCCACGAGCGCCTGATCGCGTTGAAGGAGGGCGTAGTTGCCGAGGACCAGCGCTTCATCATCGCCCCGGTCGAGGACGCACTCTGGGAGCACTCGCTGGGCGTGCTCAACACCCTGAAGCGAGCAGGATTCACCGAGATCCGATTCGCGGAGCCCACGCCATGATCAGACGAACCGGTGCCTGGCTCATCGCGGCGATCTGCGGCGCGACCCTGGCACAGTCCACACCCACCACCCCCGATCTGCTCAGGGAACGCATTCGTGATCGTGCTGCGGAAATCGAGCGCACCCGGGCCTCCATCGAACTTCTGGATCTCTTTGCCACCCAGGTCGAGGATCACGTACGCATCATCAGCCTGCCCGGCTGGGACCTTGCCCTGCTGTACGGGGTGACGACGCAGGATCAGCGTGATGTGGTCAGCGAGCATGCCCGTGAGATCATCCGGGTCGCGGAGCGTGCGATTGCGCTGAGCGATGAGATCATCGAGAACTCGGCGCAGCGCGCCGCCTTCGGACAGGATGGGGACACGGACGGCGAACGCGCCCGCCAGCGCGCCATTCAGATGGCGGGGGTCCATCTGCCGCTGCGGATGGCACGCGCGGAATTGCTGCTGGGCTTCTCAACCTCCGACATGGAATCGCGCAGTGCACACGCGGAGCGCGTCTCTGCATTGATCGAGGATGTCGAGGTGGTCTCGGACTGGTCGGAAGCCACGCGTCTGCTTCTCTCCGGCCTCGCCGAACGCCTGGGCGGGCGCGATGATCGGGGCGAGAGCGAGTCGGAGAGCGCGCACGGTGTCGCACGCCGCTCGCGCGATGTTGCGATCGCGGCTCAGGTCGGTGGTGAAGCGGTCCTCGCGCGTGCCATCGCGCGGTCCGAGCAGAATGACGCATCCGGCGCACGAACTGCCATGCAGCAGGCAGGAGAAACCACCCCGTTCATCGGCGGCGATGGCCCTGATCCATTCTGGCAACTCGCCCTCGCTGACACGTGGCTCCGGGTCGGGTGTGCGGAGGCCAGTCGCCTTGAGTCGGGAGAACGACGCGCAAGCGCGTACGCACGGGCGCTCGCGCTTCACGAGGAACTGGCATCGAGCCGCGATATGCGTGATCGTGCCGTCGGTCGGGTCTCCTGCATCTGCACCTCAAGGCTGCCGTATGGCAGTCTCCCCGGCATTGCCGTGGCCGGGTGGCTGGAACGTGTCGGGCGCGATGCTCCGGAAGTTGATCTGCTCCCGTTGCTCGAACAGACACTGGAGCGAACTGACCTCGCCGCACATTGGCAGTCGGATGCCGCTTATGCTGGCGCACTGCTTCTGCGTGATGCCGATCGATGTGATGAGTCGACAGCCTGGATGCTGCGGGCAGCGGCGCTCACTGACGACCGGGACGAGTCGTACACGATGCTGCTCGCCGCGGCACGACACGCGATCGAGTCGACCCGCGGCACGCCTGCCTGCGGCACCACGCCCGTGGCAATCGTTGCACTGGAAGCCGTAGATGCATCATCGATGCCCTCCGCACAATCGGACCCATGGCGACTCTGGCTGGGAAGAATGCTCATTGATCGTTACACGAGTGGATCCGATGGAGCACAGAAAGTGGACATGCTTCAGGCCTCAAGTGTCCTGGGACGCATCGATGCAGGCTCGGAGACGAGCATCGAAGCCAGTGCGCTCGCGGCACTCGGGTGGCTGCGTGCGTTGCGCCTGGCCCAGGGGCCTGAGGCTGCGGGACTGAGTGAAACAGAGCGCTTCCAGGCGACCTTCGCCGCGGAACAACTTCTGGCCGCGTTGGATCACGTCGACACGACCGGTGCGATCGCCGCCGCTGAGTCCGCGTCGATGCGAGCGCACGGGCTCGTGGCTCTGTCCCGTTACCAGGATGCACTCGATGCATTCGGTACGAATCGGCCGGTGAACCTCGATGGCATGGCGGCGAAGTACCGCGCGCTGTCGGCACTCGATCGACTTGATGCACTCCCGGCGTTCGTGGAAGAACTGAGTGCGTGGCAGGGAAGCGCGGCCGCGCTGGTCCGCACGATCAGCGAAGAGGTCTGGTCGTCTGTCCAACCACACACGCTCGTGATGCTCGACGTCGATCCGACGGTCGATCCGGCTCTTGGCGACACCATGGCGGCCCTGCATGCGTACTGCGAACAGCACTGGGATGCGGCGACCCTGATCCAGGCGGACCGATTGGGCTGGGCGAGGCTGTTGTCCGGCGAGGCTGAGGCGGCTGCCCGGGTCTTCACGGATCTGGTCGAATCAGGCGGCGCCCGCGAAGAATGGATGCTCGGTCTCGGAGAGGCGGCATTCCGAAGTGGCGATGCGGCAACAGCATTCGATGCCTTCCGCCGGGTCAGCGAATCCGCGCAGTCAGCGGGTCGGTATGAGCGCGCGTACTGGCACTCATGGGTCCGCATGCTCGAGATCCTCGCGAAGCGCGGCGGCCACGAGGACCGGATCAGCCGCGAGGTGGAGCGACTCGCATGGCTGGAGTCCGCAGACGAGTTCAGTGAGTATCTGGAACGAGCGCGGGGGTTGGTTGATTGACGCCGAGATGATGAGACCTCGACCTCGCTCGCCTCAGCACCCCGAGTGCCGCTGCACCACCGTCCTGCCGGTCCCTTCGATGCACATCCATCCACCGACACTTCACACGGAAAGAATGCTGCTCGAAGCACTCACCGCGTCACACTCCGCAGGTATGTTCAAACTGTGGTCTTCGGAGGCGGTCTGTCGATACTCCGGCGCTGTGACGAACTGGGAAGGCCAACGGCTCGCTCTGCCCGCGGCGGATGCAGCGACCTCAGACCAGATCATCGAGTTCTTCCAGCGCATGGCCGCTGCGGGCCGCGGGCTTCGCTGGGCTGTCCTTGAGAAGTCAAGCGGCGCATTCGTCGGCGCCGTGGGATTCAACGCGCTTGAGGATCGCGCCGAGCTCGCGTACCACCAGTTACCGAGATTCTGGGGGCGGGGCATGATGGGAGAGGCGTGCGAAGCAGCTTTGGCGTGGGCAGGCGGACGCGGAGTGCGCGAGGCTGTCGCGTACATTGACGCTGTGAACGTGCGATCAGTGTGCCTTGTGCAGAGGCTTGGCTTCAGAAAGACTGGTGAGATGCGCAAAGGGGCGGAGGAGTTCGTGGTCGCACTCGACAAGAACCAGTCGGCACCCGACATCGGGATTTGACCGCCCTGGCGCGATGCGCCTACTGCGTCACCTGTGCCTCCGGTTCGAACCAGTCGTCCGGAAGGCTGTCCGTGCTCTCAAGGTCAAACGTGACACGAGCTGCGTGACCCGACGGACTCCACTCGCTCGGGAGGATCAGGACGAGGCGAAGGAGGCTGCCGGTGCGGGCATCGCACCAGATGTCCGCGTGCGTCGGACCAAGGCCCGCATCGACGGCGCGTCGCCCACTCAGGTGGATCACGTCGCCCTCGAACGTATCGAGTTGCATCGTGGCATCCACAATCTCCAGGTCGTACTTGCTGTCGAGGAACGTCAATGCCTCGCTCACATTGTGGAATGGAAGCACCGCCTCACGCCGCGTGCGCCAGCGGTCGAGAAGCTCCGGACCCTCGTGCCGCGTGACCGTGCCCAGCGGTGAGATGATCCACGACTGACTCCCGTTGGAACCGAAGATGATGTCTCGGCCCAGGGGCGTGGCGCGGCGCATGACGAAGTGATCGCGGCCTCGAACGTCCAGCCGCGTCTCCTGATGGAACTGAATCGGGGCACCGGCCCGCGACTCGATCGTCACACTGTACGTGCGATCTTCCGGTCGATCCGCGGCAGCGATGACAAAGTCGAGCGTCGACGCCGCGGAGGTTGCCGGCGTTGCGATCCACCACACGGATGCGGTCACGAAGAGGAGCAGCATCGCGCTCAACGGCGCGATGCGCCAGCGACGACGCGACCGGCGCGCGGGTCGGTGGGTGACCGGATCGCGCTCCGCTCCGGCGTGTGTCACGGGCGCTTCGACGGGTTCACTGGCAAGTGCGCCGAGGACCTGATCAATGCGCCGCTCGCGCGCCTCGCCGTCGGTGGGCGACGGGTAGTGGTGGCGCAGCAGGGCTTCAACGAGTTGGGCGTCCGCGACATGGCGTGACGTGGCTGCGCTGATCTCAGAGGGGTAGGCCCCCTCGGGATGATCAAGTTGTTCGGCAACTATGGCCTCGGCGTGCGCCCGGACCTGGTCGGTATGTTCATGCTTACTCATGCGTCGGCCTCCAGGAGGACGTGCTTGGTGCGGAGGCAGTCGAGGAGTTGAGCGCGGGCGCGCTGAAGTCGCTTCTTGAGTGCTTCGCGCGAGATGTCGAGGGCGGCGGCGACCTGATCAGGGGTCTGCGCAGCGCCGTAGCGGAGCTCGACGGCGCGGCGTTGATCGTGGGGCAGACGGCGCATGCACTCGGCGAGTTCGGCGGTCTTCTCCTCGAGCGTGTCGCCAGCCCGCTCATGGATGTGCGCGAGTTGCTCCTCGATCCGGAGAAGGACGGTGTCGTTGCAGACGATCCCCCGGCGGCGCGACTTGCGGCTGTGGGCAAGAACGAGCTTGTGCGCGATGCCTCGCAGCCAGGGGCCGAAGGGGCGAGAGCGATCGAAGTCATCGAGCCTGCGCCAGGCGACGAGCATCGTCTCCTGGAAGATGTCATCGACGGCCGCGGCGTCATCGAGTGCGGAGCGGAGGTAGAGCGTGAGCATGGCCTCATGTTCGCGCACGAGGATCTCGAAGATCGCCTTGGGGTCGTGTCCTGAGGGCATCTCAGGAAGTATTGTCGGTCGCCGGCCCGGAGGGGACAGGGAATTGGGCCAGTGGACCGGGAGCGGCGACCGGCAGGGCTGGATTCCGATTTTAATCCGAACAAAACAGGCCGCGACGAACCGTCGCCGGGACACTCAGTTCACAGGGATACCGCAGGTCAGGCCCCAGTTCCCGAGAACGGTGTTGAGATCATCGAAGTCGATGAAGCCGTTGAAATCGACGTCGCCCTGGGTGCCCGGGGGCACCTTCTGGGCCCAGTTGGCGAGGACGGTATTGAGATCGTCAAAGTCCACATCGAGGTCGCCGTCGGCATCACCGGGGCACTCCTGGGGCGGCAGCACGTTCACGAATCCCTGGTCTCCGAAACTGGTATCCGGGATGAAGGCCTGGATGGAGTAGAAGCCCGGTTGGTGTGCGATGAACTGCGCGGTGGCCTGGCCCGAAGGCTGTGTCTCCACGAGGGTCATGTACGGCGCATCGGGATTGACCTCACCGCTGATGAACTCGATCTCCGGCGTCGTGATGAACTGGATCGGGATCATCGGCTGCGGACCCATCTCGGTGTCGACGAAGACGGTGATGGAACCGGGAACCTCCACGTCGATCGGGTCCGTGATCGTGGTCACGGTGAGGAACGTGGGTGGGAAGATGCAGTACCAGCACGTCTGCGGATCAATACAGTCGGGAATCGAGACCAGGTTGTCATCAAGGACGTCCACCGTGAGGTGACGAAGCCCGGGCACCGTACACATCTCCACGAGGTGAGGCGCATTGGCGGTACCGAAGATGTCCGTCGCAAAGGCGCCCGTGTGCCCCAACCCATCGCCATCCGCGCGGGGCGGACAGTCTCCACCAAGTTCGTAGTTGTAAGTGGAGAGGTAATGGTAGGTGCGGGTGGGTGGATCAATGAGAAAGACGGGATCACCGATGAGATAGACGGTGCGATCCACGTCGACACTGATGAGCGAGTCCGTGGGATCGAACTGACACGTCTCCATGCCGGCATCCGGATTCTGCCCGTCGCCATCCGTGTCCTCGCCACCATCAAAGTCGCCATCGCCACCGTTGACAGCGTGCGTATCCGAATCGCAGTCATTCTCTGCGCGCATGCCGTCGCCGTCGACGTCCGGGAAGGTGAGGGCATCGTTCTCATGCCCGACGTGGTAGGTGTCATGGAAGGTGTAGTTGAGGATCTCGAACTTGTCGTCCACCTGGTCGCGGTCCGTGTCCACAACCATGCGGTTGGATTCCAGGGTCCGCGGGTTGGCTTCATCGAAGTCCATGATGCCGTCGCCATCGGAATCCGTCGTCACGGATGCTTCCTGCATCCGGGCCGTCACGCCGCTTGACGGCAGCGTGAACGCGTGCGCCAGGCGGGTCGTGCGATGCAGCGCGCTGGCATGCGTGGTCGGCGTGAAGTTGAAAATGTAGTTGTAGACGAAACGCACGCTCGGACCGCGCCAGGGATCCTCGGAATAGAGGATCTGAATGACCGTGCCCGTCGACAGCGATGTGTACGACAGGTAATTGTCAATCACGACCATGTGGCCGGGAATGCGCGCCATGAAGCAGCCCTGGTCGTCAACGAAACCCGTGAGCTGAGCGAACGTCGGATTCGCCGTGACGGTCACCGCGGCGTTGTTCATCGCCCACGACAGTCCATTCGTCTCCTGGTTGCTGCCGGGAGGCGGCGCGTAGCCCTGGTTGTGGCCGAGATCGCCCTCCGGAGCCGCACGCCGTGGCGCGTTCATGTTGTAGGCACACCGGTCGATGCTCAGGTCGCCCCCGTAGGCACGATTCACCATGGCAATGGAAGTCGGCACACAATACATCCGCCCATGCTGACAGCCATTGGTGGGGGGGTTGCTGTTGGGATGTGCCGCATCCCACCGGCAGTTGCCTGTCTCGGGACAGCCGGGACGCGTGTCGTTCCGCTCGTCCCAGAGGCAGAGGAGTTGGGTGTCCTTGCGCTGCCAGAGGTGCTGGCAGTTGACCTGGCCCCGACTCGCCCGCGCCGGCACCGGCAGACCGGGGAGAACAACCACGGACCATTCGGTCGCCCACACGGTGGGCTGCCCGCCGACATTGGCACGCACGCGCCAGAAGTAGACATCGTCAGCCAGGCCGACCCCCGGCGTGTAGTCCGACGCGGCCACGGTGACGTTGATCACGGGCGACGAGAAGTCGACATCGTTGTCAACCTGCAACTCGTAGTCATCGGCGAAGGGAACATCGACCCAGTCGAATGTCGGGGTGTCCGTATCGGAGATACTCCGGTTGAAGGGAACCTCCTGAACCGGGTTCTCCTTGATGTAGCCATTGCTGTGCACGTATACGGACCACGTCATGACCCACCAGTCATCCAGCGTGTCGCTGTCGTACCCGTCGAAGTAGCGAAGGATGGTGTAGCCGACGGGCAGGGAGGTCACGTCGATGTACGCACCGGGAGCCCAGATGCCGGCTCCGGTGGCGAAGCCGTGAGCGACGTCAGGTACATAGGCGCCGAGGCCGCTCCACGAGACGAAGTCCGTGATCGTTCCGGCTCCCGGCGCACCGGAGTAAATCGCACACTCATCCTCGTCCGTGTCAAAGACGTCAATCGCAGCGCCGACGTAGTAGTCACCGCGCCGATCGTCGAAGTCCGAGTCGTCAGTACCAACGTCGAAGTGAACGGTGAGCCACGTGTCAGCGGGCATGTTCCATGCGGGCAGTGTTGCGGCGACCACCCCGTCGCCCGCCGTGATCGTCGTGCCGGCGAGATTCACATCTGCCGGACCCGCGTTGTAGAGTTCGACCCACTCGTGATCGAAGCCCTCATGCCCGCTCCCGAGGATCCCGGGATTGAAGAGCACTTCGTTGATGCGGACATCGGCATCGGCCGTTGACGCCAGGGCGGACGCAAGGCAGCAGGTCGCCGCGATCGCGGCTCTCGCAGAGACACGGCACCGGTGAACGGTCGAAGTCTTCATGACACTCCTCCGAGGGAAGCGATTGTCCTGACCCGGGCGCAGGCCATCCTTTGATTCTCGCGAAACGGAGGGGCTGACTCAAGGAAAACCGTTCCGCCGATAAGGACGCGAGAAATCGGGGACGCGAACGTCAGGGGCCGCCCTGTTCGGAATCGGGTCATCAATGCTCGAAGTTGACGTCCATGAGCGGGATCTGGGGCGGATCCGCGTTCAGAGCCGATGCTTCGCCTTCAACTGCCGGAATCACCGCAGTCCGCACTCCACTCTGCCAAGACTTCGTTCAGGTCGTTGAAGTCGTAGAGCGTACCGAAGCCGTTGAGGACTGTGTTGAGATCACCAAAGTCGACGACAAGGTCGTCGTTGAAATCACCCGGGCAGGCATTGAATGTCACAACGATGCGATCGAGCTGGACATCAACCAACGCCTCGGGGGGTGCGATGATCAAGTCGAAAGCACCCGTGATGCTCGCCGCGGTCATGATCTCGAAGCTGTCCATGGGGCCCGGGGCTGCGTTGCCACAACTCGTGATCATGAGCGTGCCGCCGAGGGTCACATGACCGGAGACTGAGAGCGCATCGCAGGCTCCTCCCCCTGCAACCTCAATTTCGAGTACCGCCCCCACACCCTGGCTGTAGTCGCCGGTGATGTTGAGGGTTCCCAAGGCAAGACAGTCATCCCTGACGACACTGCCCGTGTCGAAATGCCCTGGAGACACGATGCCGGAGATGTTGTCGACGAGGGGAGTCAGCAGCATGTTGTTCTGTCCGTTGAGCACACCACCATCGATAATGTTGAGCCCGACGAGAGCATTGACGTTGCTGTTGTCATAGAAGTTGGCAATCCCCTTCACCGTGACCCGGCTGGCGGTGAAGGTGGGCCCCGTCGTGCCGCGAAGGATCAGGTCCCCGTCATCGATGCAGCCGGTCTCGTCAATGAAGAAGATGCCATTGCTGCCGTTGCCGGTCACGCTGAGGTCAGTGCTTCCGCTCAGTCGAAGCTTGCCCTGAAGCATCTCCATGTCGGAGTAGGGCCCTGTGCCCGCACCATCGGTATCACTCAGGATGACTTCCGCGTTGGGCCCGACGTTCTCGATCCCCGCGAAGTTCGCACCGGAGAAGAGGATCCTGCCGCCATTGAGCGTGTGAAACGTACCCCCGGTGAGCGTGCGGCTCGCTGCCAGGTATTGCTCGACCCCACCGGTGAAGTCGACGGTCCCGCCATCGGCCTTGATCGTTCCGGGCGTATCGATGTCGGCGGAGAACTCGACTTCCGTGCTGGAGCCGCTGAAGGAGAGCGTCCCGAAGTTGGTAAAGAGCCCGGGACCACCTCCCGACGGCCGGATCTCGAAGGGGCTCACCGCGAGGCAGTCCCAGACGCCGAAGTTCCTGGCGCCGGGCAGACTCACCTCGACGGTCTTGTAGCACTCCACCAGTCCCGCGGCGAGGTTGCTGAAGTTCTCCAGCACAGGCGGTGCCGACAATCCGGTGACGCTCACTGTGCCCTCATTGGTCACGAGTGACGGTCCGACGAGTCCTTCGACGAGATTGTAATTGCCCTTGTTGGCAACACCACTACTCTTCCCGACCTGCCCTCCGCTCTGCGTGAACGCACCGGCGGCCATGTTGATCTCCCCACCGGAGATACTCCCACCGGTGACACTCGCTACACCGGCATCGTTGGACTCACCGGCGTGGATTCTGTCAGTGATTGTGTAGTCACCATTCTGAACGGACAGGAGTACGAAGTTCCCTGGACCCGTCGTCGCAGCACGCTCGATCTCGACATCGCCGAGTTCCAGTTGCACGCCCATTGGTGGGTTCGGGGTCAGGATGAGCGTGCCGGTCGTTCCCGCCACACGGACTCTCTGGAGATCGACCGCGTGATGCAGTGTGATGGTGGAATTGCGCACATCGATGGAGGGCTGGAAGCCGGCACCGATCCGAAAGGGCACATGGACATTGGCACTGGTCGCTTCAGGGTCCCCGAACGTCTCCTCACCCCCGGTGATCGTCCCGGTGCCGAAACTGAAGGCCGTGGACTCGACGATCGAAGCGGACTGAGGAACGATGTCGCTCGCCATGAACCACTGAAAGCTCGATTCGACGCGGCCATCCTGCCCGAGTGTGAGGACACCGTTGTGATGGACAGCCAGGGTGTTCTTGAGCGTCGTACCCGTGACGAGTCGCGTTCCTGTGCTTCCCTCGATGTACAGGTCAGACTTGTTCTCAAGCCCACCACCTCTCACCGTCCCGCTCTTCCAGCGTGTGGTGCTGACCTGCCCCGTGGTGACCTTGCCGTTGTCACCCACCGAGGCATTGCCATCGATGATGAAGGGGCATCGGCTGGCGCAGTCGATCGTGCCTCCGGAAATGGACCCGGATCCGAAGTTGGCTGACAGTGTGATGGAGCCCCTCGCATCCAGATCCGAAGAGATCGTGCCCTGGAGCTGAACCGGACCCTTGAGCAGCAGCACACCGGTACTGGTGCTGGTCATATTAATGTCGTTGACAGTGAGCGGCGCACTGAAGTCGATCGTGGCGCCGGCGGCAACGTGATCCACGTTGAGCGTATCGATGTTCACCGGGTACTGCTGAAATCGCAGTGCTGTGCAGTCCGCATCATTCCGCATTGTCAGCGTCTGCGCATCGATCGGAGCCGTAATATCCGAGGCGCTGTTCCCACCCGTCTTGGTGATGAATGTATCTGTCAACTCGAAGAAGCCGAGGCCGCTCGCTTCCTCGATGGCGATCAGATCGCCGTCCCCGGCAAACGAAACCTCTTCGCGCACCTCAAAGTTCGAGTCCCCCTGGACCACGGCGGTGGCGTTGTTGTTGAGAAACAGAAAATCAGTCGATGCATTGGCGTCCTGCAGCGTCACCGTGGACGTCGCCGACATGTTGATCGCATCCAGCGTGCCGTTCTGAAAGTAGCCGAATGTCGAGTCGATCGACTGAAGCACTGTCAGAACGTTCCCGCCGAGTCGAAGCGTCCCGTTGATCTGGAGATTGTCGATCGTCACCGGCAGATCAAGGTCTACCGTGTTTCCCGGGAAGATCACGTCAAACGTGTGACCCTCATTCCCGTTGTTCGGAAACGTCCCGACCCCCGGCACATCATGATCCCAGCGGTTGACCGTCGACCACTCCGTGGGAAAGGCCACCTGACGGGTACTCGTGACATCACCGGCCATCGCCAGGGATGCCCAGGCGCCCGCAGTGAAGGGGACGACATCGATAGCGCGCAACTTCCCGTGCATGAGAGATCTCCAGGGACACGGCATGTGCCCGCTGACGGACGCGATATCGGAGGAACGCGCGCCGGGTGGAATCGAGATTTTGGAGCCGATTCGCTCGTACCGCACCGTGACGGGCGACGGGCAGCGGGGAACATGGAGGAACGCCCGGGGCGCATTCAACGCACGGGACCTACCGCTCCATCGCGCCAGTGACTGGCCTCAGCTGTCAACCCCTACTCCACATCCGCTGGATCGCTCTGCCGCTCGATGGCGCTGATCTTGTTGACGCGCCGCTGGTGGCGACCACCGACAAACTCCGTCTTGAGCCAGAGATCGATGATCTTCTCCATCAGCCGCATCCCCAGCAGGTCCGCCGACAGACACAGCACGTTCGCGTTGACGTGGGCCCGACTGATCTCGGCAGTGATCTCATCGTGCACCGGTGCAGCCCGGATACCCTCGATCTTGTTGGCCGCGATGCACATGCCCACACCACTCCCGCAGATCAGGATTCCGAGTTCCGATCGCCCCTCCGCAACCGCATGACCGACAGCCCAGGCAAAGTCCGGGTAATCGCACGCGCCGACGGTTTCCGGTACGTGACACTCCACATCGTGGCCGTGGTGACGCAGGTTGTCCGCAAGTCGATTGGCCACGTCGATGCCGCGATGGTCTGCACCGAGGACAAGCTTCATGGGGTGGCTCCCGTGGGACGCTCGTGCGCCGAGTTCAACTCGGCCAGGCGACGCTCAATGAGGGGCCGGATGGCCGCCGCGGTGCTGTCATACACCCCCTGCGGCGCCCCGATGGGATCGGGAACATCCCGGCCATCCGGATCAAGCACGGCGACCTTGTCGGCGGCCTCCGGTGCAATCGCGAGGATGGCGTCGGTATGCGCCCGGGTGAGCCCGAAGATGGCGTCAGCCTCGTTGACAAGCTCGCGGCTGAGCGGTGTCGAGGCATGCGCGTGCATGCGGATACCCATGCTCTCCACAGCCCTGATCGCCTCGGGAGTCGCGGGTGCGCCGGGTCCGGCGTACGCGCCCGCCGACTTCACGATCGTCACCAGGCCGGGAATCGGCGCCGCATCCACCAGGTGACGGGCGATCGCCTCAGCCATCGGACTGCGGCAGGTGTTTCCAGTGCAGACGAATAGTATCGTGCGGTTGATCATCTTCTGTATGTACCGTTCTTCAAGGACACCAGTTCGCTGAACCTCCCAACCTCCGTCGGATTCCAGTCCGATCAGCGTCGACGGTCGACCCGAGCCGGCACCGTCGTGGATGGCTGCTTCGATGTGCTCCGTACCGGAACGACCGCCGAGGATGTCCAGCGCCTCTTCAACGGAAGCCGCTCGACGCACTTCCGTGCTGACCGCGGAGATCACAACCGGTGATCTCGCAGCGGCGATGACCCGCCGCGCCGCTTCATTCCCCGGCACGCGCAGCAGCAGGCGCCCCGCATCTTCCACGGTCGCCGGCACAAGACTCCAGCCGAGCCGGATCGTCTCGAGATCGTCGGGATCCATCGGCACACTGAACGTCACAGGTCCCGGCAGGAGTTTCTCGATCAGGCGATGCTGAAGTAGCGAGACCGGTTGCCAGATCCGAAGCACCGCCTCGCGCGTCGGCAGGTGCCACGCCAGCGCCGTACGCCGTTCAGCGCCCTTCAACGCCCACATCCGATCCAGCGCCGCGCGTGACGCAGCCGAGGCCGCGATCCCCGCCACGGTCTCTGTACCCACGATCACGAGCCGGCCATCGCGCAGCGCAGCGCCTGCGCGTTCAATGGCCTCAGCAGCATTCGCAGACGTCGCCGCTCTGAGATCAACGGTCTCGACAGACATATGTGCATTGTCGCCCCTGCCGGGCGTCGCTTCAATCCGCGTGGGGTGACAGCGTGACACACGTGGCTGAAACGCCGTTTTCGTCAAACTCCAGCTTCCGGATCAGCACGCGCCGCCCATCGCCCAGGCTCATCTCGGGAGGTGAAACCACGTGACGCTCCCCGGAGAGAATGGCGTCCATCGGCAGGTCAGCACGTGGCCGCGCCAACCCCTCCGGCAGCCGCGCCATCACGGCGTCCGCCGGCAGCCTGAGCGTCCCGATCGAGAAGTGATCCGCGACAGCCCAGAGGGCATCCCCCGAGACCTCGGGGCGAACCGTCACGCCGAGAATGCGCTCAACACCCTCGATTTCAAGCGAGACGCCCAACGTCACACCCTCCTCCGAGAAGTCCACCAGCACACGATGCACCGACTGGGGCAGCTCGATGCGCCGATGCTCCAGCCATCGCGGCAGGCGCTCGGCGAGCCAGTGATTCGCCTGCTCTTCGGAAACCGTGAGAGTCCATGTCTCATCCGCAGGCCGGATATCGGTCATGGCGGCCGTGACAGCCCGCTCGACATGCTGCGCATTGGCCCGCATCTCGGCGGCGTCTTCCATCGGCGGTTGCCACCACTCAGGCGTTTCGTTGATGCGCTTCTTCACGACGAGGTAGCCGACCACGACCACGGTCAGTCCAACCACCAGGAACGCAGCCAGCGCAACCCGCACACGACGCCAGAGCCGCCGTCTTCGAAGGGCTTGCGGTTGCTCAGTCGAGGTGGGCGAAGATGCTCGTCTGGCCCCCTGGGGGCGACGCTGCTTGTAGCGACGCTTGTTCACCCTTCGAAACGCTTGACGATGAGCGTGTCGTTCTGACCGCCGAAACCGAAACTGTTGCTCATGGCGATGCGGACGCCGCCTCGGCTGTTCATGTCCCGCGCACAGTTGGGAACGTAGTCCAGGTCGAGATCAGGATCAGGATGATGCAGGTTGATCGTCGGTGGGAGGATCCCCGTACGGATCGACTGGATGCATGTGATGAGTTCGACAGCGCCAGCCGCGGCGATGAGGTGTCCCATCATCGACTTGATCGAACTCATGGGGATCTGCGGCGCCAGTTCACCGAAGACGCGCTTGATGGCGCGTGTCTCGACGGAGTCATTTTCCTTGGTCCCGGTTCCGTGGGCGGAGACGTACTGAACGAGCGGGCGTCCATCCGGCCCGGTCCCGCTCGGATCGATACCCGCTTCCTGCAGCGCTTCGTTCATCGAAGCGACGGCACCGAGGCCCTCGGGTTGAATGTCGGTGATGCGGTAGGCATCCGCAGACGAGCCGTAGCCGATGATCTCGGCGATCGGCGATGCGCCGCGCGCCTGTGCATGTTCGAGCGTTTCGAGGATCACGATACCGGCGCCCTCGCCCATGACGAATCCGTCCCGCGTCTGGTCGAAGGGGCGTGAGGCCGCATTGAACTCGTCCCGCCGGCCCGAGAGCGCCGTCAGACGAATGAAACCCGTCACGCCGAGCGGGTGAATCATGGTGTGCGCACCGCCCGCGATCATCACGTCGGCACTGCCTCGACGAATGATCTCCGTGGCTTCACCGATCGCCTGCGTCGACGCCGCACATGCAGTCAGCGAGTTGTAGGCGGGCCCCCGCACATCAAACGCGCGCGCGATGTGGCTCAGGGGCATGTTGGGCTCCTGCTCCCGCTCGCAGTCCGCATGGAGCTTCGCATATGCAACCCGCGCCCACTCGGCATCGTTCATGGCGCGGGACTCGGCATCCCAACCCGCCAGGTTCGCGGCCACGTAGTTGTCGAAATCGAGAATACCCTCGCCCGCACCGAGGTAGATGCCCATGCGGCGTCGATTCAGATCCGGGAAGCCGGCATGACGTTGCCCGGTAACCGAGAGGTCACCCAGTCCTGCGAGCTTCCACGCCGATGCCGCAGCGGCCAGCGCGTACTTCGCATTGAGGTGCGCGTGCTCGTGCGGGCCGCAGTCCGCGAGGTGGGACGACAGTGTGAAGTCCTTGACCTCCGCGGCGAAGTTCGTCGAGAAGGATGTCGCAGGAAACCGCGTGATCCGACCGACCGCGGACGCACCCGAAACGAGTTCGTTCCAGACGCCGTCAATCGTGGTCCCAAAGGGCGTCACCCACCCCATGCCGGTCACCACCACGCGCCGCTGACCGGCTGCCCTGGTGCTGGCGGTATTCATCAGCTCATGGCCTCGGCGTGGTCAAGCGCATCATGGTCCTCATCACCCTGCCCTCGAAGTGAATCGAGCTTGTCGGGGTTGAGAACTCGAACGAGGCCACCATCCTTCAACCGGCGGCGATGGAAGTTGATGATCAGGCCGAGTTCCAGTTCCGCGGCTCGAAGCTGAGCGCGGAAGGCGGTGCGGTCAAAGCCGTCAATCTCGCGGTCGACGGTAAGCACCATGACGGCGAATCGATTGTCGACATAAAAGCTCACCGTATGCGACCCGACATTCTGGCCCTTGTACATCACCGGGAACGCGTGATTGACCTGGTGCTCCACACCCTCACTCGTCAGTTCGATCGACAGGGCGTTCTCGTAGACGGCAGCGTCGAAGCCCGGGCCGAGCGTCTTGTGAATCTCAATGGCACACCCGATCACGCGGCGGCTGACCTCGGTCAGGGCGGGATCGAGTTCATCGTTCTTGAGGGTTGGGCGTCGGGTGTGACTCACTGGAGGGCTCCTTGTTGTCGTAGGGCGGCTGGAGAACTCAAGAACGCGGGACCCGCCGCCGGTCCGTATCGCGCCGGAACGTGATGCTACCGGATCATGCAACCGAGTGCCCGTCATGAATCAGGAATCGGCCAGTGAGGGGGAACCGACGCGGAGCGCCAACCCTAGATGGCCTGGAGAATGAGGGCGGCGTTCTGCCCACCCAGTGCCCCCGTGCAGACCAGGACACGCCTCAGGCGGGCATCCGCACTGGGAGCGGCCTGCGCCTGAAGGTCATCCGGACAACTCCCGGTGTTGATCCGTGCCGGAAGGGTCTGGTGGCGGATCGCCATCGCCGCGACGCATGCATTCACGCCACCGGTGGACGCGACCACATCTCCGACAGCGGGCGTGGTCGTGATGAGCGGAATCTGACGGAGTCCGTCACCGAAGACACGGCGCAAGGCCGCGATCTCCTCCTCGTCGATTTCCTGACACCCCGTGGCACGTGGGAGAATGGCATCGATCTCATCCGGCTTCACAGCCGCATCGTCGAGGGCATTCTCGATCGCCGCGATCAACCCCTCGGCCCGCACCGCAGGATCGCCGGAGTGCGGCGCGTGACCGGCGCCGAAGCCGATCGCCTCGGCATAGATGCGCGCCCCGCGCGCCTCCGCCGATTCGAGCGCTTCGAGCAGTACGATTCCGCCGGCTTCGCCCAGCGCGGAACCGTTCGCATCCGGCGAATACGGCCGGACCACGGTCCGACCATCGAAGTCTTCTGCATCATCCGCACCGACCTGTACAGGAGCGAGTCGCCCCAGCTTGTCCATTCGGATCAGACCCATGTGGTTGATCTTGGACTCCGCTCCGCCGGAGAAGCAGAGATCCGCATCGCCTCGCTCGATCACCGATCGCGACTCGCCGATTGAGAGCAGTCCCGAGGCTTCAGCGCACGTGATCGTGTTGGAGGGCCCCCGCGCGTCATGAATGATCGTCACATGACATGCAAGCATGTTGGGCAGGTACTTGAGCAGCCACAGCGGCGTCAGGTTGCCCATGCCGGACTCACCCCACGCCTCGTAGCTGAAGTCGCCATCCGGCGCCGCCGTCGCGAGAGCCGCTGAGAGTTCACCGACTTCCGCCGCGATGAGTCCCGCCCCGATCTGACAGCCGATCCGTGCCGAGTCGAATGTCGGTGCCTGGTCGTCCAGCGCCGTGCCTCGTGTAACCACGCCGGCAGCCTCGACCGCAGCCTTGGCGGCACCGACGGCGAGTTCAATGTCGCGCGCCATCACCTTGGTTGCCTTGCGATAGCTCTTCGGGACATGGTCGCGCACCTTGAAGTCACGCACCTCGGACCCGACCTGGCACCCGAAACCGGACGGATCGAAGGCCGCGATGCGGCGCAGGGATGACCTGCCCTCGATCATCGCATCCCACAGCGCATCAGCCCCGTAGCCGAACCCGGTCACGGTGCCCACTCCTGTGATGACAACTCTTCTGGACATGGCTCTGCTGATAACGGGTCAGTGAATGATGCGCATGTGGCCGGTATCGGGAATCAGCGTGCGACCGGCAAACTCGTGTGGACCCGGGAAATAAACGAAGAAGGCCTTGCCGATCATGAGCTTCCGGGGCACCACACCGACGGTGTCGTCGATCGTGTCGGCGACCACTTCATCAACGGCATCCCAGCCGCGACCGTCGAGCGAGAAGGGCGAATTGTCGCCGAGGCAGAAGTACTGGTCCTGATTCAGCGACGCGAGGCGCGACGGCAGGGTCCCGAGACCGGGCGTGCCCCCTTGCGGGCGGCGATACGGCTCGTAGTACACGTCACGATCAAGACCGACGCGGTAGAGCGTGACCGGCGGGCCGCGGAACTCCCATTCGATGTCCGGAAGATTGGGCTGGTACGTGGCAGCCCGGAGGAGAGCCGTCTGATCCTGCTCATACTCTTCGTCTGTGAGCAGCGTGGCGAACTGGTAGCGGTCCCGCGGCAGCCAGTCGTCGTACTGATCCTCGACCACGAGTTTGTCATTGATCCACAACTGGAGTGCCTGGTCGACGTGGCAGAACGCGATGTTGGTGACCTTTCCGGCGGGAATCGGCTCAACCATTGCGGACTTCATTCGATCCGGCTTGTCGACATCGAGCGGTCGGCGGCTCAACCGGGCCTCATTGCCCTCGATGGTGAGGCTGAACTCGTGGCCGAGCGTGATGATTCGGGCTGACAGGCCGAGTCCTTCGGCATCCGGCTTGACGCCCGCGCGCATGCGCAGGTCCGGAACGGGGTAGCGCTCCGCGGCAGCGGTCATGATCGCCTCGTTGTAGGGCACACGATCCGTCACCGGCCAGTCCGCATCATTCCACCGCAACGCCGACACACCGCCCGCATCACTGCGATACGCCGTGTGATCAAAGAGCTTGAAGTCCTGCGTCAGCCACGGCTCCTTGAAGGTCCACGGATCGTCGCTGCCTTCCTTGCCGACATACTGCGGCATGTCGAGCGGACGGAAGTCACTGGAGTACTGTGGTCTCCACAATTCACGCTGTACGTGATGCGGCTTGCGGCGGATGGCCCAGTCGGCCGTGCCTTGAATCCTGCTGAAGATGTCCCCGGCGACGATCAGGACATCCTCCCCCGGCAGTCCGACGAGCCTCTTGATGTAGTTCTGACTCGAGTCCGACGGGTTCTTGAAGACCACGACGTCAAAGCGCGTGGGCTCCATGAGCATGTAGATGTACTTGAGAACCAGAATGCGGTCGCCGGGACGAACACGCTTGTCCTTCTTGGGCGTGATGTACCCCGGAGCATCATCCCTCCGCTTGGTCCGGACACGGTTGACCTTGTAGCCGGGAATGGCATCGACTGCGGTGTCCGCGTTGTTGGTCGTCATCGGGTCGGTGAACGAGACCCGAGGCTGCACCCGCGCATTCACGCCATCCTGGTGGTACCAGGGGTTGGTCGTCCACTGGTAACCGGTCTGTCCGCTCTGGACGGGCAAGTTCTCACCCAACAGTGTCGGCGCCATCGAACCGGTGGGGATGCGGAAGGCTTCGACGACGTAACTGCGAAAGACCAGCGCCATCGCGAAGGAAATGAGCAGCGTGATCGCCGTCTCCTTCGCGGAGTGATCGTGATGCTTCGGCTTCTCAGGGGTCCTGTCCGACATGGTGCTACAGGGTATCGGCTCCGGGTTCGGGTCGCATTACTCTCCACCGCTCGGCGGGCCGGAAGGACTCGAAGAGCCGCCCCCTTCACCCGATCCACCCTCCCCGCCGCCCGATCGACGACGGCGACGACGACGCTTCTTCTTCGCGCCCCCGCCTTCTCCACCCTCGGACCGGCTCCCGGATTCGCCGCCCGAACCGCCCTCGGGACGGGACTCCAAACCCTCGCCGCCTGAACCCCCGCCGCCGGAGCGGCGACGGCGACGACGGCGACGACGCTTCTTCGTTGGGGAAGTACCCGAACCACTTTCGGCATCCCCGCCTCCACCCTCCGCAGGAGTCGTGCCGGCCGAACTCTCGGACCCCGCCGACGCGGCTGCATCCGGCTTGCCGCCCTTCGAACGCCGACGCCGGCGGCGACGACGCTTCTTCTTCCCCTCACCGGATCCGGGTTCAGCCTCCTCAGACTGTGACCTCTCCCGGTACGAATCCTGCTGCTCGCCCTTCGAACGACGCCCCTTCCGTCGTCCGGACTTGCTCTCCGCTTCCTCCTCAGGCATGCCCCGAAGCGGGTCCTGCAGGTGCTTGCCCAGCACCTTCTCGACTTCATCCGGTGGCACGATGTCTTCAACCGGTACCGCAACCCGCTGACGATCTTCCTCAAGCTGAACCAGCACGAGTTGCGTGAGGATCTGCCGATCAACCACGGTTCCGATGCCATAGGGCGTGCCGATGCGCTTGCGCATCCGCGGCAGTTTCTTGCTCAGCTCCTTGTACGACTCGTCCTCGTAGCGGAGGCAGCACATGAGACGTCCGCATCGTCCGCTGATCTTCAGTGGATCGAGCGTTGCCTTCTGCTGCTTGGCGCTCCGCATCGACACGGGCTTCAGGACCTTGAGGAACTGCTTGCAGCAACAGTGCTGGCCGCAACGCTCGTAGTCCGCCGTGAGCCGGGCCTCATCGCGCGCCCCGACCTGCCGCATCTCGATTCGAGTGCTGAACTCGCTGGCGAGTACCTGCACCAGTTCCCGGAAGTCCACCCGCTCCTCGGACATGAAGTAGAAGGTCAGCCGTTCGCCCCCGAGGATCGGCTCCGCCTCCACGATCTTCATCTCCAGGCCCAGAGCCTTGACGTGCTCCTGGGCAGTCCGGCGCATCTGGGGACGCTGCGCCTCCAGCCGCGACTGCTCATTCATGTCCTCGACCGTGGCGACCCGGAGCACCTTGCCCCGGCTGTAGAACGGGTACTCCTTCCCTCCCGAGTTCTCGATGAAGTCGAGCATCTCCTTGCGCGAGACGGACTTGCCACACCCCGCATTGGGACAGGTGCTGGTCAGCATCTCGGACATCTCGGTGCCTCGATGCGTCCGCACGATGATCTTGGAACCGCACCCCGGCTTGGACTTCCCGCTGTAGGGGTACTCACCGATCAGCCTCATCAGGCCGAAGCGAACGACCATGGACTTCGGAATGGAGAGTCGCTCATACTCCTCCTGCTCCTTCCGGTACGCTTCCAGGTCCTTCTCGAATTGCGGCAGCGGAACAATGGACATGGCCGGTGTGACCTTTCGCGTCAGGACAGCGGCAGCACAGCGCACATCAACATCCGGGCCTCGCGGCTCGTCGGGTACGCCTCGTCAGACGGGATCGTGCTGTCGCCGGGTCAGTTTCTGGCGCCACGCGCACACCCGGCAGGGGCTCGCGGCTGCAAACGCGAAAGGGGATGCAGTATATAGGCACTGAGGCATTAGGCACTCAGGCATTGAGGCACAGTGCCATATTGCCGAATGCCGAATGCCGACCCTAGCGTCTCGGATTGCCGCGATTCTGCGCCAACTCGAACATCTCCCGGATACTCCGGACGTCCTGCAACTCGACCGAGCGAGCCGAGGTGACGTAGGTGTAGATGTTCTCGTCGCGGCTGTCGGTGACCACCAGCACTTCCTCGCCGTTGCCGATGGGCACGGTGATGAGGGTGTAGTCACCGATGTTGCTCACGGTCTCCGCATGGGCGACGCCCGAGCCCCCGGGCCCAAGCGTGGAGCCCGCCTGCATGATGATGATCGCCATGATCACACAGGCGCTCGCCCAGAGCGTGGCGGCCGCATGGCTGAAAGTCCGCTCGTTCTTCGTGTCACTCTTCGACATCAGCGTGACCTCCGCGCGCCGCGCTTGCCGTCTTCAACAAGATTGGAGTAACCGAGGCCCTGCCATCCCTTGCGGCTGCGATCCCACTTGATCGCGAGCAGGTCACGGTTCAGACCGTCCACGAGGTAGAGAACGTTCTCCGTGCTCCCCTGTGCCTGGCCCGTGACCATGGTGTAGTCGCCGGACGGACGAGCCTCGCGGCCATCCTGCGCCCATGCGACCGGACCGAATGAAACAGTCGCAAGCACGGCCAGCAGAACGAAATTCAGCGCCAGCAGTCCTCGAAGTTGACGGGATCGCATCGACGGCTCCTCTCAATGGGACGCGAAGGGTCAGTCCTGGTGCGTGCGCTTGCTCGGGATCAGACCGACACCGAGCGTGATGCCGCCGATAAGAAAGAGCAGGCCATACGGAATGAGCCGGTTCGGCTCCTTCGGCGGCTCCGGCGTCGGGGGACGCACCGGCTGGGCGCTGGCAGGCGCCGAAGCGTTGTCGCCGCCACTGCCCGGACGCTGACGCGTCCCCATGCCACCCTGCGCGTACATCGCGGCGGGGGTCGCGGCAATCATGACGCCCGCGACCAGCAAAGCCGGCAGAGCGGGAAATCGGTGGTTTCGGTGGTTGTGCATGGTGTGAAGTATAGGGTTGGGGCCGAGGCCGTGGGCGTGGCATCCGAGGACTCAGACGCCCGAGGATGGACGCGGTTTCGCATTCCATTGTTCATACGCACTCGGCGGTGAGCCGGATCCGTAATCCGATGCGGCCCGAAACGGACGGCTCAGTCGGTCAAACGCCGCTCGCGGAATCTGGACGGTCTGCCAGCGTGGGGAACGGATCGTCTGGTGTCGAGCGTAATCCCGCCTCAGGATGAGCCGGGGCGTATACCAGCGACCGCGATGCTCGAACACCTCGTGCCAGAGCCCGTCCGGAGGCTGGGCGTGACACCAGTACAGAAAGACGAATGCACCGCAAAATCCCTCCCCAAAGAGCGATTCCCACGATTTCAGCGACTCCAGGTCCTGCACCGTGACCCAGTTCTCAAGCCGGCCGACACCCATCGAACCGACGCCCCGGCGTCCCACCCGCCTCCCCTTGATATCCAGCAGGAGATTGCCGGCGGCGGCGTGCACGACCAGATCGAAGGACTTGAGGTCGGTTGTCGCGGCCCGGGCATCCGGGCGAAGCAGCACCCGCTGCGCTTCATCGACCGCCAGGTACGGCACCCGGTGGGTGCGCAGATACGATTCGAAGGCGGCCTCGTAGTGGAGGTGGCGGCGAACCATCCGTTCATATTACGAACAAATTGGCTCTCGCGTCTACTCAGGCTGTCCAAGACGATCGAGAATCACCGGTATCGCAGGCGGTTCGTCGTACTTCATGCCAGCCACCTCGTAGGCCTTTCGATGGACCGGCATGAGCCGGAGCATCGCGCGGTGGTCCGCCATCAGCGTCACCGTGTCCGCGACCCCCGGGAGTTGTGCGGACTCAAGCGGCACCACGCCGTCTCCAAGTTCCGCGACCGCCGCATCCGCTTCCTTCTCGATACGGCGGAGAAGACTCGCAGGAACCAGGCGACTCGCCAGGGCGGAACGCGTGACGGTCCGGACCGGCGCAGCCGCTCCCGGTGCGAGCATCCCGGCAATGGTCGTGATGTGGACGTCTTCGGGAAGAGGGCGGCTGTTGAGGTCGGCGAGGTAGAGCGAGCCCTCGGCAAGCGCAATGGCGGCTTCGCCGAGCCCATCGTGCTGATGCGCCCGCAGCCGAGCGGTATCGGTGAGGTCCCCATCCAGCCAGCGCATCACCTGCTCACGGGCCTCAGCCACCGGTTGAAGGGCCGCGACCGGCGATCCCAGGTTCGGCGTGCCAACCGTGATCAGATGATGGACATCAGGCAGTTCGACGTGGCCCCCGGCCTGCGAGCCATACATTCCCGAACGGGTCAACGTATCCCTGGTGACCAGTCCGCCCATGGAGTGACAGACGAAACTGACGTCCGTGACGCCGCGAGCCTTGAGATCGAGCAGTGACTCGTACAGGATCTCGGCGGAGTCACCGGGATCCTGATCGTTGGGGTACTCGAACCGCGCCACCCGGAAGCCCTGCGCATGCAGGACCGGTGCGAGGTCATCCCAGATGTCTCCGGGTTCATCGAGCCCGTGGACCAGCACCACCAGGTGATCGGGGACCTCGACAGCGGTGCCGACCGATGTCCATGCCACCGACGGCCCTTCAGGAGCGACCTCATCAGTCACGGTGAGCAGGAAGGCGCCGGACTCAGGTGCGATCACACGCGAAGCTCGAGTCACCTGCGCATGAAACCACGCCTCAACGACAGCCGTCGTCTCCGCCGCGGCATCGCGCACGTCCTGCACCGCATCTTCGACGGCCTGTTCGACACCCCCGGTCTGTGCCGCGACGGCAGACGCCAGGAGAGCGGTGAAAAGTGTTGCGGTGTGTCGTGCTGTTCGGATCAGTGTCATGGCATCGTTCCTTCCCTCCATTCTAGGGAAGTGACCCGACCGGATTGCACGTTCGGTGCCCGGGAGGGCTCATTCGCCCGGCGCATCGTTGCTGATGGAGACGGAACCCGTACTCGCAGTCACCACGACGTAGAGGTCCCCGGACTCGTTGGTCAGCTTGAATGCCAGGTCCTCGAGTTGCTCAAGTCGCCCGAAGGCGTCAAACGCGAGCGTATTCTCGGTATCGAAGTCGACTGCAGTGATGGAGACACCCTGAAGCGTGTCTTCGGCATTGTCGCCGAACTGGATGACGTACTCGCTCTCTTCGTCGAGCGATTCCGGCCGAGGGATCGGCGTCTCCGGATCCGAAGTCAGCGCGAGCCAGTACTGCTCCGCCTCCGGGTCGATGCGGACGATCACCGGATCCGAAGGATCCGCCAGCGTCAGCGCCTGCGCATACTCGATGTCAGACGTGACGATATTGGCCGTGGCGATGAGCTTGAGAGGCGCATCAGTGGTGAAACTCGGCATGACGGCAAGAACCACGATGCCGAGGATCGAAACGGAGATCATCAGCTCGATGAGGGTAAACGCCCTGGACATGCCACTTGTCATACCTCGCCTCAGCGCCCTTTCCCCAGCACTTCGACCACGGTCTCCACGGTGTCCTCAACAGTCTCCGTCGTGTCCCTGACCGTGGAGGACACGAGATCAGCCGCTGCCGAGACGGTCGCCACCTGCACATTGGAGACAACGCGCCGCGCCTGCCGCTTCTCGATCTTGCTGACAAGGCAGAGGAACTCGGCGACCTCCGCTTCATCCGCACCTTCAAGGTCGCAGATCGTGAAGCAGTCGTCATATCCGTTGGCGGTGAGCCAGGCGCGAACCCAGGTGCCCATGCGCTCGTCCGGATTCGCCGCCTTGAATGCGGCGATCGCATCCGGCAGGCCGTTGGCGGGCGTCCCGGTATCCTCGTCGTACAGCACGCCTGTCTTGTCCGTCACGCCGAACCCGGTGTCGAGCGCCTTGTCGTAGGCAAGTCCACTCCCGCTTGAGAGTCCGACGACGTCGCCGGTCACGCGCCCGATGACGAAACTCGCGTTGCTGAGGATCACGTTGTTCTGAGGCGCTCTGATCACGCCCAGCAGCATCGCGTTGTCATCCAGCAACCAGTCGGCGTACGAGCCGTCGGTATCGATTGAAATGAACTGCATCCGGGAGGGGTCCGAGTACCAGCCGACGCGCCCGACCTTCCGACCGCCGGAGTATCCCGCGAATTCGGTCGTCAGGCCAACCGCCGCATCCTCGATGCGCAACTGCCCGCCGATGTACACCTCCAGAGTCGACGTCTCACTTCCGAAGACGATACCTGAACTGCCGCGGACTTCGAGGTCCCCCTCGATGTACCAGCGGACCCGCCCCGTCACCGTGATAATACCGCCCTTGTCGAGCCGCATTTCATCGAATGCGTAGTCGGTACCGGCGGATTCGTTGAAGTTCAGCGATGCACCATCTTCGACCCGGACTCTCGCAAACCGCCCCGCCTTGTTCATATCCGCATCCGACTTGACCTCGATATCCTCCTCCATCATGACCTCGGCCGCGAGCAGAGCGGCCGGCGCATTCGAGTACACCACCGGCACATCGAGCGCCAGCACATCACCGTCCTTGAACGTACCACCGTCGATCACGGACCGGAGGCTCGCTGATGCAGAGGAGTTGACATAGAACACCGCATCACCCACGTTCGAGTCCGACAGAACATCCAGGTAGGTGGTGGTATCCGCACCCATCCCAAGCTTGATATCGCGCTTCGCAGCATAAGAGGGGCTGTTGGACCAGGCCGCGATGCGGGACGACGAGTCGACCTTGACACCGGTGACGCCGTAAACCGCGAACTCGTTGAGTTCCTCACTGAGGATCTGATCGGGATCGGTGGGTGTCTCCGACTCGACCGCCAGGACCTTCTCGATCTCGACCTCAACGCCGTCAACAATTGCCTTGATCGTCACCAGCAGCAGTTGATCATCCGATTCCGGCGTGGCACCTTCCAGGTCACTCACGTCCACCGTGACATCGGCACCGGCCAGGTCGAAGTCGGTCAGGATCTTGCCGCTCGTCAGGTCCAGCCAGTCCGAACTGGACTCCAGGACCGCCTCGGTCACCCGCGCCGCGGACTCGGCCGCCCACTCCGCAGAGACGGTATCCACGGCGTTGTCACCGATGTCTCCGGAGTTGTTCCGGCTTGTGAGCGCAGCGCCGGCCAGGATGGTCGTCGCGAACAGGAGCACGATCACAAGGAGCATCGCCACGCCGCGATCACGCGGCGAGGCAGAGATGGAAATCGGAGGCTGCTGAGGCATGGGCTGGACCTTCCGTTGGGGAAGTGCAGGGTCATTCATGAAGATTGATCGGTCCAGGTCTTCAGTTGTCGTGTCGGCACTCAGTCGGGAACGCGGTGATTGGGAAGGGCAAGAGATGTGAGGACCTCGTGGGCCTCCTCTTCATTGAGTTCAACCTCGATCATCAGGCGAAGTCGCTCGGCGTCCTTGACGGAGACCGTGTCGTACGAGAGCAGGACGTCACGAAGTCCATCCACCAGCCGCGCCTCGCTCGTCCGGCCGAGTTCGCGCATCTTGATCATCTCCCCGAAGTAGTCAGTGCCGTCGTCGAGCGGAATGTCGTTCGCCGTGACCGTGTCGTCATCCCACTCCTCCGGAAACTCGACCCACTCCACGGTGATCGTGCCCTCGTCCCGGTCGAACCAGAAGATGCGCAGTTCTAGCAGGTTGCAGATACCATTCGAGCGGCCGTCGTGCAGCCAGAACGCAAAACCGACCTTGTCCTGCGCATCGAGGACACACAGGCCCGGATCGAAGTAGGCGCGCACGCGTGAGTGAGCCGCGAACGCCCGCTGCAGCGCGCTCCGCGCCTCTCGGGAATGCGACAGCCCCTGGCTCACCGAGATGAGCGTCGTCGCCACCGCCATGCCGATCACCGCCGTGATCGCCACGCCGATGAGCAGTTCGGCCAGCACGAGGCCGCGTCGGGTTGCCGAACGATGACGCATCATGGATCAGTGGGCTCCGGAATGAAGAGTTGCACCACCGCGAGATCCGCCTCGGAGTCGAATGTCGTGACCGTGATCATTGAACCATCGATGGCAATCTCGAGTTGCTCCTGCCAGATCGTCTCCTCCGCGACCGTCGTACGCCGTCCGATGGTCCAGAAGGAGTCGGGATAGCTGTGGCCGTCAAGCGTCAGCATCAGGCCCGTCTCCTCCACCCGACCGTCATACGTATCGAGGTCCTCGTAGGCCACGGTCGTGAACTCCGCCATCAGGTCGCTCGCCGCAATGCTCGCCAGCATGCGCTTCTGCCCCTCGAACGAAAGCTTCTGGGCCGTGGCCATCGCCGATGCCAAGGCCAGCGTCACCACGCCAAGGATGGTCGTGGCGATCAAGGACTCGATCAGCGAGAAGCCGCGACGGCGGCTCCGATATCGAGGAGAGGCAGCAGGATGGATCAGGGTCGCTCGCATGGTGTCGTGTCCGATCGCCGCGGCAGCCATCGGGCCTGCCGTTGATGTACTTCCTCATGGATCATCGAATGCGATCCGCCCATCCCGCCGCTCCAGCCGGCCAGCATCGTGACGACGCCGCCATTTCTTCGAGCCAACCGGCGCAGGCGGCCCGCCAGGGCGTCCGGAAAGCGGGCCGGTTGCCGCTGCGGGTCTGAGCCGCGAGGATACGCCCGATATGGGACGACGTTTTCCCCGGCTTCTGTTTCGCATGCTCTCGGCCGACCTCCTGAAGTCGCTGCTCTTCGCGACGGTCGCGCTCGAGGTCCTCATCGCATTCGCCGTGGCCGTGAAACCTCTCGCTGACGGCCAGATCGGACCCGTCGACGCCCTCAAGCTCATGGTCCTTGCCTTCGTCCCCATGCTCCAGTTCGCGCTCCCCTTCGCGGCCGGCTTCGCAGCGACGATCGTCTTCTACCGTTTCGCCACCGACAACGAAGCCAAGGCCGCCATGGCGGGCGGCATCGGTCATCGTCAACTGCTCACACCCGCCATCGTCATCGGGATCGTGTTGGGCGGTGCCGTCCTCGGATTGTCCGATCGCGTGATGCCGCGATTCCTGCGTCAGATGGAGATGCTTCTGACGCGCGACGTGATTCGCATGGTGATCGCGAAGGTTGAGGAGGGTGAGAGCCTCGGCTTTGATCGTTCGGGGTGGGAAGTGCTGGCGACGAAGGCCGTGCCGGCCGGCCCGGACCCGAGCATGGGTGCCTTCGAGCGCCTGGTGCTGCAGGGCGTGCTCGCCGTCGAACAGGAGAAGTCCGGCGAGTTGCAGGGCTACCTCTATGCCGACGAGGTGCGGGCCTTCTTCCGGCACGAAGATGATGGCGGCGCCAGCGTGCAACTCGATTTCCGCAACGCTACCGGCGCACTCCCGGGAGGAGATGTCGAAGCCGAAGGGATGACGACCGTCGGGATCTCGATCCCTTCCGCGTTCCGGGATGATCCGAAGTTCAAGTCATTCGAAGAACTGAACGCGATTCTCAGGAAGCCGGAGTTGTACGAGAAGATCAACCTGACACGCCTGTCTCTCGTCCACGAAATCAGACGACTGGAGACCATGCGACACATCCAGGCGTCGCTGCGCGCGCGAGAGAACGTCCGCATGGTTCGCGGCGGCGTCGAGCAGATGGTCCTCCGGGGACGCGACCTGGCGCGCATGGAGGGTGGCTGGTCCGTTCTTTCACGCGGCGTCGCGACTCCCATCGAACTGGAGACCACACGGCCCGACGGCACACGCCAGATTCAACGGGCGCGCCGCATCTGGATCGAACACGGTGAGCACGAGGGCGGATCCTCGGGAACCCCGCTCGTGCTCCGACTTGAGAACGTGGTCACGATTGACCCCGACGGACGGGCAGCGGACGTCGAGCGGGAGGTGCTGATCCGCAGCGCCATCGTCGTCGCGGAACCGGTGCGCCCTGAACTGGAATCCATGCCTCTGGATGAGTTGATCATCGCAGCACGCGACTCCGTGCAGGGCCTGGAGACCGAACAGGCCGATCGCATCCGGAACGTCCGCGCCAAGCTCAAGCAACGCGTTGATGACACGCGCAACGAGGTCGTCAGCAAAATGCACGAGAGGGTGGCGATGTCGCTGACCTGTGTCCTCATGGTCGTACTCGGCGCGATCGTGGGAATGCGGCGCGGCGACAGCCTTCCGCTCCAGGTCTACATGTGGGGCTTCTTCCCGGCAACCATCGCGATGGTCACCATCGGCGCCGGCCAGAGCCTCGCGTCACAGACGGGATCGGGAGGTCTCTACCTGCTCTGGGGCGGCGTGGCCATGCTCCTCGTCGTCCTGACCCTGGAGTATCGGCAGTTGTGCCGGCATTGATGTGAACTGAGTTGAAGTCATGAAGACACTGAACAGATACATCGCCGGACTCTATGCATGGAACGTGCTCGCGCTCCTGCTGCTCATCTTCTCACTCGTCGTGGTCGTGGACCTCTTCGTCAACCTCGAAGAGTTCTCGAGGGCGGCAAAGCAGATCGCGGAGGAAGACGGGTCCACCTCAGGGTTCCGTCACGTCCTGCTGACCTCCATGCTCGTCATCGACCTGTGGTGGCCTCGAATCCTGCAGCTCTTCAATTACCTGATCGGCGTGGTACTCGTGGCGGCAATGGGCTTCACATGCTGGCAACTCGTCCGCCACCGTGAATTCGTCGCCCTGCTGGCGAGCGGCATCAGCCTGCATCGCACGATGCGGCCACTGATGTTCGTCGGCCTGATCTTCATCGTGATCGCGGGCGTGAACCAGGAACTGATCATTCCGAAGATCGCGCACCTGCTCAACCGGGATCCGCGCGACAGCGGGCAGCGCGTACCAGTCGCCTTCCCGGTGCCGCTCACACCCGACGGCGCCGGTCACGTCTTTCTCGCACGTGAGTTCGACGAGGTGAATCAGCGCATGCTCGTCGTCCATGTCTGGGAGGCCGACGACGAAGGACGATTGACGACCGTCACACGTGCCGACGAAGCCCGGTGGGACGGCGACGCATGGTTGCTCAGGTCCGGTGAGGCAGAAGAGCCGATCGCGCGCATCGAGACGCCCCTCGACCCGATGCAGTTCCGCGTGCGGCACGTCCGAGGCTTCGGACAGAACCTCTCGTGGCGACAGATCTCCGAGATGCTTCAGCAGCCCAGCCTCCCCGACTCGGACCGGGATCGATTGGAGCGCGCCCGCTGGGGACGGATCGGTGGATTGCTCAGCGCGTACCTGACACTGATCGTCGCCATCCCCTTCTTCCTGCTCCGCTCGCCGAAACCACTCCTAGGCGCCTCCCTGAAGGCCGCGCCAATCTGCGCGCTGGGCCTGGCCGCCGGAGCCGCGAGTTCCTCCGCCATCTTCCCCGGCCTGCCCATCTGGCTGGGCGCCTTCATCCCCTGCCTCATCCTCGCGCCCTTCGCCATCGCGCTGACGAGCGGCATCAGGACATAGATGGGAGAAGGGAATCGAGAGTCGGGATCGATTGCCATGCCCCGCTCCCCATGCCCGAAGAGACCCCGATCCCCTACACTCATCGCATGCCCACCATCGTCTCGACGTCGCTGATTGTCGGTCTGGAGATCCATGTCGAACTCGCGACGCGCACACGCATGTTCAGCCGGGTCGCCAGCATGGCTCATCCAGGGGCGCCGGAGCCGGAACCGAATACGCTGATCGACCCCGTGGTCCTCGGACTCCCCGGCGCACTGCCCGTCCTCAACCGTGATGCGATCGAACTCTCCATCCGCATGGGCCTCGCACTGGGCTGCGAGATCGCCACCGAATCACGCTGGGATCGCAAGAGCTACTTCTATCCCGATCTGCCCAAGGGCTACCAGATCAGCCAGTACGATCAACCGCTCTGCGGCGAGGGACATGTCGATGTCCAGATGCCCGATGGATCGACACACCCGATCCGCATCATCCGCGCCCACCTGGAAGAGGACGCCGGCAAACTCCTGCACGAACTCCCGGGCGGCACGTCCATCGACTTCTCGATCGTCGACCTGAACCGTGCCGGGACCCCGCTCCTGGAGATCGTCACGGCGCCCGACTTCACATCAGCCGATCAGGTCGAAGCCTTCTCACGCATGCTCCGAAACACCGCCCGGTTCCTCGGAGTCACCGAAGGCGTCATGCAGAAGGGACACATGCGATTTGAGCCCAACATCAACTGCGAACTCACACTCGATGACGGACGCACCGTGAAGACACCCGTCGTCGAGATCAAGAACCTCAACTCCTTCCGCGCCGTACGCGATGCCATCGAGTATGAACTTCGCGAACAACCGAAACGCTGGCTCGATGACGGACTGGAAATGGGCGCCGGGATGAAGTCCACCCGCGGCTGGAATGACCAGCGCGCTGTCACCTTCCTTCAGCGTGAAAAGGAAGACGCCCACGATTACCGCTACTTCCCCGACCCCGATCTCCTCCCGGTGACCATCGATCCGGAATGGGTCAGCGAAATCCGCCGGGACCTGCCCGAAGTACCGCACCTGAGAGCCTCTCGCTACGAGAGCACCTTCGGACTCGGACCGCGCGAAGCCGAAGCGCTCGTCGATGAGCGCGAGGTCTGCCTCTTCTTCGAAGCAGCGACCCGGGCGGCGGAGACTCACGGACTCGCCCACGACGTCGCCGGCAAGGCCGCCGCGAACCTCGTCCTGCAGGTCGGACTCCGCCTCGCGAACGAACGCGAGGTGCTCGTCAGCGACCTCGGGATCACCGCCGACCAGGTGGGGGCCATCGCTGCCCTGCGGCTCAACGACGAAATCGGCTCGTCGGGCGCCGATACTCTCTTCGAGGCGCTGTGCGAGTCAGACGAGGATCCCGCGGCGGCGGCGGACCGACTCGGCCTGCGACAGGTGACCGACACCGGAGCACTGGGCGCGTGGTGTGACGCGGTGATTGCCGACCCCGCCAATGAGAAGACGGTCGCTGATGTTAAGATGGGCAAAATGGCTGCGGTCGGGCGCCTGATCGGGGGGGTCATGCAGCTCAGTGGAGGCCAAGCAGATGCCAAGGCCGTCCGTCAGATGCTGCTGGAGAAGCTGAAATCCGGTTCATGTTCGTAAGTCGGCAACGGCGCCGGGGGTTGGGCGGTAGGATGCATTTGGACGCCATCAGCCCGCTTCGATCCCCCGGACGAGGTGGTCTGGCAGTATTCAACGCGTCTCAACGCATGGATGTTCGACGCACGGTCTGGAATAGCCGACGGTGTTTCCAGAGTTTGCATACATAACGCGGTGTGCCGGTCGCCCCGACGGGCGCTGCTGCGACAGGGAGGGCCGGGCTTGGAGCCCGTGTCACCCGCACCCAGAGAAGACAGAACCAGAAAGGGAACCTGATCTATGAATCGCTCCATGATGTGTACCAGTGTCCTCGCCGCGGCGGTGGCCATGCCCGTCTCCCTCTTCGGAGGCGAGATTGACACCAAGTCGCGTGAGTTGCTGGAGTCAGTCGCCGAGTTTTATTCGGCGCAGACCACAATCTCCGGTCGGTCGATGAACACGTTCGCGATCTCGTCACCCGCCGGGAACCAGGACATGGAGATGGCGTGCGAATTGAAGACCGCGAGCCCCAACAAGCTCCACCTCTCCGCCAAGTCCAGATCGCAACCTTCCTTTGTGGTGATCTCCGACGGTGCCAACATGTGGCTGAACATCGACGCCCCGCAGATCAGCGGGAAGTATGTCGAAACGGAAGCGCCGTCCTCATTCCAGGGCGTCATCGACCACAAGGACATGCGGATGCTCAAGGAGGGCGCCGACTCCATGTTCATGGTGCTCAGCCTCATGAACTCCGAGGGTATCGACCAGTACCTCGAGGACATCGACAGCGCTGAGTACCTCGGCACCGAGGATGTGAACGGCGAGAGCAACCACCACATCAAGCTCATGATCTCCAAGAGCGCCGGCCCCGGCATGACGATGGAGGTCCCCACGGACATGTGGTTCCGGGCGGGGGATGAGCCCTCAATCACCAAGGTTGTTCCGGACATGTCAGAGTACCTGCAGCCGGGCATGACCGCCGACATCTCCTATGCCTACTCCGACTGGTCATTCGGTGAAGACCTCGCCGAGGACACTTTCAAGTTCACACCGGCGGAGGGCGACGAGAAGTTCGCGTCCCTCCCCGCGCTGCTCGGCCAGCCCGAACCGGTCGATCCGCTCGTCGAAGGCGACGAGGCCCCCATGTTCGAACTGGAGTCGCTCGACGGCGGCACCGTCAGCCTCGCAGCCCTCAAGGGCAAGAAGGTCATCGTCCTCGACTTCTGGGCCACCTGGTGTGGACCCTGCATCCAGGGCCTCCCGACCATGGTTGAAGTCACCAACGCCTTCAAGGACAAGGGCGTCGTCTTCTACGCGGTCAACCTTCAGGAAGACAATGACAAGGTCAACAAGTTCCTCGACGGCAAGGACTACACGCTCAACGTGCTGATGGACCGCGAGGGTAAGGTCGCCCAGGAATTCGGTGTCGGCGGAATCCCACACTCCGTGGTCATCGGACTCGATGGCAAGATCGCCGACCTGCACATCGGCTTCTCCGAGAACATGAAGTCGCACCTCACCGAAACGCTCAACGAAGCGATTGAAGCGACGCACTGATTCCATCGTCGCCGACAACATGACATCCGAACACGCGGCCTCCTCAAAGGGGGCCGCGTTTCACTTTTGGTGACGTCAATGCACCGGCGTCACAGGAGGACGACCCGCAAAGACGGCGCTGATGTTCGCGGCGCACAACTCCGTCATCATCTCACGACTCCGGATGTTCGCGCTGCCACAGTGGGGGGTCATCACCGCGTTGCGCAGTCCCACCAGCGCCGGATGCACACGCGGCTCATCCTCGAAGACATCAAGTCCGGCTGCAAAGAGATCACCCTTCTGCAGTGCCGCGGCGAGCGCCGCCTCGTCAATCACCGGCCCGCGCGCAGTGCTCACGAGGACCGCCGTGGGCTTGACGAGTGCCAGCCGCCGTTCATCGATGAGATGCCGCGTCTCATTCGTCAACGGCACGTGCACCGAGATGAAGTCTGCTTCTGCCATACCGGCGTCGAGATCGACACGCTGCGCATTGAGGGGCGCGAACTCAAACTGCGGCTTGCGCCCCCGGGCGACGTACAGCACCCGCATGCCCCAGCCGATTGACCGCAGTGCTGTGGCATATCCGATGCGCCCGGCGCCCACGATCAGCAGCGTGCTTCCGGCCAGGGGGCGGCCGATGAACTCCGTCGGCCCGAGGATGCCATGCTCTGCCCACGCACCGGAACGAACAAAGGGATCCGCTTCAGCAACGCGTCGCGCCGCCGCCAGCAGCAGAGCCCACGCCATGTCGGCGGTCCCCTCGGTCACCGCATCCGGCGTGTTCGTGACGACGATCCCGCGCCGACGGCACGCGTCGACATCGATGTTGTCATAGCCGACCGCAAAGTTGGACACGACCTTGAGCTGCGCACCCGCGGCATCAAGAAAGGCATCGTCAACCCGCTCGGAGACCCACGTGACAACCGCCTCAGCGCCCGCGACGAACTCATGCAGTTCAGCCGGTGAGGCGAACCCGCGCTCGGGCCCGATACGCACATCGGCGTCGGCAACGTGGAACTCCCCGGGAAGCGGACGTGACAGGGCAATCGTCGGCATGCCCTAAGTGTATCAGGGGCAAGCGCGATGCTCAGCGGACCTCCACCACATCACCGGGCTGAAGGTCCACGTCCTGAGCGACATCATCAAGTCGCAACTCGATGACATCGCCATTCGTGCGGCGAACCTCGACGACACCAGCCTCAGCCTGTTCGACGCCGCCACCGGCAATCAGAAGGCGCCGAACAGTCAACGTGCCCGAAGCCGGCAGATGGTAGACGCCGGGTCGCGCAATGCCGGGACCGCTGACGTACACAGTGGCATCAGCCGCCTGCCGCTCCGCCCGACGCTCTTCATCGAGTTGAGCGAGCAGATTGTGCTGTGCGGCGAGGGCCACCTCAGTCTGAACCCGCGCCCTGTGATACTGCGTGTACATCCCGACCGCGAGGGCGATCACGGCAATCGCCAGGACCGTGGTCACAACCGTGTGAATGTGCCGAATCAAGGTGATTCCTCCGTTCTGAATGCGAATGCATGCGCGTCGAACAGCCTCAACGTCGCCGAACGCCTCCCGCGCCATCGCCATCGCCGCATCGGGTGGGTGACCCGCCGCGATGAAGTCCCCGGCACGCTGCTCAAGGTGAAAGGCAATCTCGTCATCGATCTCCGGTGATGGGTCGCACGGTGTGGGTGCCTCGGGATGTCCGGCGGCGGTAGCGCTCATGTGGCCGGCCTCGGTGCTGGTTGCGGCCGCAGCACGTGGTTCACGGCCTCGGCAACAACGTTCCAGTCCGTGACCTGCTCCCGGAGTCGCTTTCGGCCCTTCGGCGTGAGGCTGTAGTAGCGCGCCCGCCGGTTGGACTCGCTCCGTCGCCACTCGTGAGAAAGGCAGCCGCGCTTCTCGAGTCTGTGCAGCGCCGGGTAGAGTGACCCCTCCTCGACGATCAGGACCCCCTGCGACGTCTCCCGGATGTGCCTCATGATGCCGTAACCATGCTCGGCGCCGTGCCGGTCAAGGACGGTGAGAATCATCATGTCGAGTGTGCCGCGAAGCAGTTCCGGCGTCCCAGCCATCGTTGTCCCCTTGTCTTTCTATGGAGAGGATAACGGGCTCCCCTCGAAAGTCAAGGGGAAGGTTTCGCGTTGGAACAGAGTTCCCGAGCCCGAGTACTGGTTGCCGGATGCCGGGTGCCGAATACCGACAACTCCCTACACCGTCACCACCCCGGCGGCGATCAGCGTCCCCAGCACGATGCACAATCCGATGCGGTACCAGCCGAATGCCTTCAGGCCGTGCCTGTTCAGGAACGACACCAGCCAGCGGATCGCGAGGGCCGCGGAGATCGTCGCGACCACCACGCCCACCACCACCGGCATCAGGCCAAGTTCCTCGAAGAGGTTCGGCCTGCCCGTCTCCCGCGCATCGAGGATGTTGGTGCCCAACTTGTAGACGCACGCCCCACCCAGCGTCGGCAGGCCAAGCAGGAATGAGAACTCCGCCGCCTCCTTCGGCTTCAGGCCCAGCAGCGTCCCCCCGGCAATCGTCATCATCGACCGGCTCGTGCCGGGCCACATCGCCACGCACTGAAACAGGCCGATCGCCAGCGCACGCGACCACGTCAACTCCGTGATCGCCCGCCCGACCGACGCCTTCTCTTCATCCGATGCGGACGCCAGTCGCCGCTCGCGCCAGCGATCCAGCGCAATCATCCAGACGCCGCCCAGGAAAAGAGCCGCGAGGACCGGAACGGTCGAGAAAAGGTGCGACTCAATGAAGTCGTTGAACAGCACGCCGAGAATGGCGGCCGGGAGGAACGCGATCAGCAGGTGCATCGCGAGACGGAAGCCCGCCTTGTCGCGGCCGAGCAATCCGTTGACGATCCGCAGGATGCGCGGGAAGTACAACCCGATGACGGCAAGGATCGCACCGCCCTGGATGATGATGTTGAAGGCATCGATCGCCTGTTTCCGATCTTCACCGTCCAGTCCGAGCAGTGATGCCGTGATGATGAGGTGCCCCGTCGAACTGACAGGGAGGTACTCGGTGATACCCTCGACGAGACCCAGGATGACAGCTTGCCAGAAGTTCACGTACGGGATCGGGAAGGGGACTTGAGGTGATGGGAAGGGCAGAATACCTGACCCGTCATCGGCTCGATGCAGGTTGAGGACCAGACAAGGAATCGAGGAAGTGCAGGAGGGCGGGGATCAGTCGATAGCGTGCTGGAGGGCGATCAGGGCATAGGCCGTGATCAGAACGGGGTCATTCTCCTTCCAGCGGTTGTGGACTGACCGGAACGAGCCGTCGTCCTGCTGAAGTTCGGCGAGGCGATCGACCAGATCGTTGGCCCAGTCACGCTCACCCTCCGCTGTCGAAATGGTCGAGGTGCCCCACGCATCGAGCGCCCGCGAGAAGGTCACCAGGTAGTAGTACATCCCCTGGTCGCCGACACCCGGATTCTCCTCCAACGTGTAGTTCTGCTCGATCCATCGCAGCGCATGGCGGACGCGGGGATCATCCCGATCGAGGTCAGCGTAGATATAGCTCTTGAATCCGGCGTACGTCATCGATCCATAGGCGCGCAGGCGGGAGGCGACCGTGCCGTCCGAGAGCGTCTCCTCCATCATGCCCGCCTTGGATTCGCCCTCGCCCGCCTGGTCCGACTCCGGACCCGTCGCGTAAATGAAGCCGCCCTGCTGTGAACCGCTGGCGTACGGCATGTCATTGATCTTCCCGTGCATCTGGATGCGCTCCAGGAAGACAACCGCACGCTGGAAGGCCTCGTCGTCACAATCCAGGCCCGAGTCATGCAGACCCTGCAGCATGAAGTTCAGGTTCGAACCGTCAGGACGACCATGCGACCCATAGCCGATGCCACCGTAGAAGGGATGACTCCGGTCGACAGATGACGTCTCCCCGTTGTTCACCGAATCCTCCGCCCACTGCTGACCCTTGAGGTACGCCTGCGCCGGACCGATCGCCGCCGCCGCCTCCGGCGTGTTGATGCGCGCCAGCGCCGAAAGGCAGATGGACGTGTTGTACGTGGGCAGGATGCGGTCTGAGATGCTGCCGTCCGGCTGACGATTCCCCAGCAGGTACGCCGTGCCACGCTGCACAGTGGGATCACTGGCATCGATGTCCGGCTCATCAAGCATGCCGGTCAGCACCAGGCCGGTAATGGCCGGAATGGACGGCCCCTCATCGGGAATGCTCCAGCCACCCGTCTTCGGGTCCTGCTGCGTGCGCAGCCACGCGATGGAATCCTTGATCATCTCACGCGCCTGCTGGTAATGCGCCTCATCGATGGCCATCGCCGCGGCGGGTGCCATGTTGCCTGCAATGACGATTCCCAGCGTGACGAGGGCCAGACGATTCATGATCCGTTCTCCGTGGGGTGGGACTGGTGCGCCAGCAGAATCGCCGCAGCCACCATCGCCGCGACCTCCGTGCGCATCGTATGCGATCCGAATCGACAGATCTGAGCACCCGCGTCACGAGCGTGTGAGAGTTCCTGATCCGTCAAACCACCCTCCGGACCGATGAGCAGGCGAATCTCCGTGCAAGCCTGCGGGATCGGTGCGTCGCCGCTCGCATCGGCAACCACCACGGCAACCTCCGATGGTGCATCGATCGCATCTGCGAAAGTCGATCGACCCCCGATCTCCATCAGCCACGGTCGACCGCACTGCTTGACCGCCTCGGTCACGATCCGTTCCAGGCGATCCAGTTTCGTCGATCTCGGGTCGACCACCGAACGACCGAAAGTCGTCGGGATCCACGAGGCCGCCCCAACCTGACATAGACCGTCAACCATCCGGTCAAGCCGCGCGCCCTTAGGAGTGGCGCCCCAGACTTCCAGGCGGGGTGTCGGACGCGGCACCCTGCGCGTCTCCAGCAGTTTCAGGACGAGATCCCGGCCGGCGTCAAGCACTTCGGTCGTCATGACCGTTCCGCATCCGTCGACGAGCCGGACCTTGTCGCCTGAACGGACACGCTTGACGCGCACCGCGTGTCGAGCCTCATCCCCCGAGATGACCAACTCATCCCCCCTGAACTCGGCGTTGTCCAAATAGATCGTGTGCCGCGCCAATGCTCTTGTTCCGGATATGGGTTCCGATGTTGAGGGTCGTACCGTTTGGTCCGCCTGGGGATGATATCCTGACGACGGGAAATAGAGTCCGTTTCGTTTGCGGTCGATAAGTGCAGGCGAGACTTCGGACATGTCGCAGTCGAACCCGAACATCCAGGACCCCGATGATGCGCGCGAGGCCCCCGACGAGGAACTCGACGCGCAGATCGATACGTTGCTCGACGACATGAAGCAGGGCCTCGACGCCCTCGATGACGACAAAGCCCAGGCAACCACCACCCCCGAGAGTGCCGAAGACATCGCGGCGGCCACCTCGTCGCCGATCGATGATGCCGGAGCCAATCCCGACCAAGGGCCGGTTGATCCTGTCGAAGCCTCACCGGATGCCATGGCTGAAGACGTCGCGGCAACCACCGAAGAGCCGCCCACCACCGAGCCGCCGGTCGACGAAATCCAGGAGGACGATTCAGCCACGCCGGACGCCGGCACTGAAGTGGACGAGTTCGCCGCCGCAGCCAGCACGCTCGCCGCGGAACTCGAGTCCGTGATGGACCTCGACAAGAAGGCCGCTCCTTCAGAATCCGACGAACCGGCACCCTCTGACGACCTGGATCTGGACGCCGACCTCGAAGCCGCGCTGCAGGCAGCAGCGGAATCAGTTGCCGCCTCGGGCCCCGACAACCCTCCGCTCGAAGAGAGCGCCGGGAACGAAGAGAAACTCGACATCGAGTCGAGCCTCGCGGCCGCCATGGAGTCCGCCGCAGCAGCGACACAGGCCGTCGACGAATTGACCGATGTCGCCCCGCCACCGGAGTCCACTGAGCCAGCGGAGACCGGGCCCGCGGCAGAGGGTGAAGCAGACCTCGAGCAGGAAGACGCGGCCGCCGTGGAAGCGGTCGAACCTGAGGCGCCCGCCGAGACCGACGTCCAGGCAGCCGACCCCCAAGCCACCGCCGACGCGGATGCGGAGGGTGATGCCGCAGCGACCGGTGAGACCGTTGTCGAAGAAGCGATCGCAGAGGTCGTTGACGAACCCTCAGCCGCGGAACCCGAATCGGAAGCCGCCCCAGTCAACGAGGCAGTCCCTGAGCCGGAATCGGAACCGGAATCCGAGCCGATTGCCGAAGTCAACGATGAGTCGCCCGCGCCCGCTGCGGAGCCGGAATCATCCGGCGAAGAGGCGGCCGAAGCAGCACCCGCCGAGGAGACCGACGCCGACCCGGCTGTCGAAACAACCGTCTCTGAGACCGAAGATCAGCCTGAAGCCGAGCCGGCCGCGGAGACTGATGCAGCCGCCGAGTCTGAGTCCGAGACCGGCGAGGAACAACCAGCTGCGGTTGCCGAGAGCGATGCCGACACGACCCAGCCCTCGGCCGAAACACCCGATGCCGAGGCCGAGGTCGAAACCCGAGCGACAGGCGTCGCCGCGCTGATCGACAAGGGCCGGTCGGTCGGCACACTCGCGGAACCGGCGCTCGCCGCGACGAGCTACCCCCTTCGCTTCGTGAAGCCTGAGTACAGGACCTACCTCGGCTATGCGGCATTGAATGTGCTCTTCCTTGCCGTCTGCGTCTGGGTCGGCGTGCTGCTTCGCGGCGATCAGTCCAACGGCGCAGCGGGGGCGGCCACGGCACCGACCGGCACTGAAGTGACAGCGGCCTCTCCGACCACCGACGACTGAACCGACCCGTTACACTGGCGGCATGACGCAGACGAATGTGACCGTCGCCGTCTTCAACGAGACTTCGGGCTGGACGCTCCCGAAGATGCATGTCGAGCGCATTCGCGATGCGGCGGGCCCCGACTCGGATGTCCGCCAGGTTTCGACCCATGGCGAATTGCTGAACGTCCTCCCCGAAACGCACCACCTCATCGGCTTTCCCCTCACGGAAGAAGTCTTTGGTCGGGTTGGATCCAATGTGAAGTGGATCCAGTTGACGAACTCCGCCGGCGATACGCTCGGCTCACTCGCGGACGTGATCCGCCGTGGCGTGCGCGTGACGACAGCAGCCACCGTGCGCGCTCCCCAGATCGCTGAGCACGCCATCGCGTTGGCGCTCGCTCTGGTTCGAGGTCTCGACCGATCCATCCGCTTCCAGGACGAGCATCACTGGGCGACCAACACGGTTGCCAGCGAGTCCGGTTCTTTGACCGGAGCCACCGTCGGACTCGTATCACTCGGAACAGTCGGACACGAAATGGCGTGCCGGCTCAAGCCCTTCGGTGTCCACCTCGTCACCCTGAATCACCAGGCCGACGACCCTTACTTCGATTCCGACATGACGCTTCCCTTCAGCGAGATCGACGAACTGATGACGCTCAGCGACATCGTGATCGTCGCGGCACCCAGGCTGCCTTCCATGGAGAGCCTGATCGGGCGCCGTCAACTGAAACGGCTGAAGCGATCATCGATTCTCGTCAACGTCAGTCGGGGTGGCGTCGTCGATGAGGATGCCCTGATCGAAGCGCTGCGCCGTCGGCGGATCGCGGGGGCGGGGCTTGATGTCTTCGAGACGGAGCCACTTCCAACCACATCGCCATTCTGGACCATGCCCAATGTCATCGTCACACCACATGTAGGTGCGGCCAGCCCCAATTACTGGCAACAGGCGGTCGACATGATCTGCCACAACCTGCATCGCATCCATGACGAGCGGCCTCTCATCGATGAGATGACGATCGAATGGTTCGATCGGTCCTTCACCTGACGAGGAGACTTCCGGGGAGATCAACAACATGTCGTCAAGCACTGGTGCACCCGCCGACACCCGTCGGCCGGCGTCGCGACGTTCACTCGTGGTCGCTGCGCTCTTCTCGTCCGGACTCTGCATCTCAGAGCAATGTCTCGATACGCCCGCATGGCTGCTCGCGATCATCGCCTCGGCACTCACAGTCGCCGGCGTCCTGCTGCGCGGACCGACACGGCGCATCGGTCTGACGCTGGCCGTTGTCGCACTCGGCATGGCCTGGCATACATGGCGCATCGAGTCGAGAGCACCCGAACGCCTGCGCGCATACCTCGGAGATGAGCCGCGACTGCTCTGTGTCCGAGGCACAGTTGTGGACACGCCGAGGGTCGAACCACTGCAACGCGGCAGATTCTCGGCGTTCGCATGGACCGACGACGTGACGCGCTTCGAGTTGCGTGTCCGCGCGATCATCGACACCAAGGGCGCGGTCATCCCGATCCAGGGCGGGCTCTGGGTCCGACTCGACGGGGATCAGCCGGACTTCGCTGCCGGCGACCTCGTGGAGATCACCGGCTTCGCCCGCACCCTCGATCCGCCACGTAACCCGGGCGCGCGCGATGTGCGCCGGTTCGGTGCGCAGATCGGAATCGACGGACGGCTCGGCGGGGCCTCTGTCAGCGCCGTGCGCATGATCGAACCAGCAAAGCCGTACAGGTTCGCTCAACTGAAACGGAGCACGCGACAGCGGGCAGCGGAGTGGCTCGCACACCCGGACGCGGATCCCCAAGCTCGCGCGGTCCTGAAGGCATTGCTCTTCGGCGAGCGCGACGCCGATTCCACCGAGGTCAACAACAGCATGATTCGACTCGGCCTCGCCCATGTCCTCGCGATCAGCGGCCTCCATCTCGGCATCCTCGCCGGCTTCATCGTGATCAGCGTACGACTGACCGGAGAGCGCCCGCGGCTCGAAGCCCTGCTCCTCACCATCGTCATGGTCGGATACGTGCTGCTCCTGCCCGCACACGCCCCGGTGATCCGAGCCACCGCGATGATCCTGGGATTGCTCCTCGCAGAGTCATCCGGCCGACGATACGACCGCATCACGGTGCTCGGATGGATCATGGTGGGTGTACTCGTGTGGCGGCCGCTTGAGTTGTGGTCCATGGGATTCCAGTTGAGCTTCGGTGTGGTGGCTGCCCTCATCCTGCTGTCGGATCGATTTCACATGCATGCATTCGGGCCGCGGCCGCGGCGCGACGAGATCGGCGCGTGGCGCGCCGTGTGGGAGTGGATGCGATCGGCATGCTCTGCATCCCTGTGTGCATGGCTGATCGCGACACCCGTCATTGCCTTTCACATCGGGATCGTGTCTCCATGGGCCGCAATCGGAACCCTGTTCATCATGCCCCCGGTTGTTGTCACGCTGGGTCTGGGCTACATCACGACACTGCTCAGCCTGGTCTCACCCGAACTGGCCGGCATCGCGGCACCCCTCTGCTTCAACGTGACCGAGTGGCTTCTTCTGCTGCTGGGTGCCCTCGAAAATACGCCCGGAGGCACGCTCTACGTGCCGCGACTGTCCCTTCCGTTCACACTGGCGTGGCTGCTGATGACGGTATGGTGGATGACTCGCGGCCACTGGCTTGATCCGCGCACACTGATCGCGACGCTCGTGCTGCTGGCATGGGCAGTCCTGGCGATTCGCACACCGAGCCTGCCGGAGGACGAGGTGCTGCGTCTGGACACCATTGCCGTGGGCGATGGCTCCTGCCACTTGATCCGTTCAGGCCGCGAGGCGCTGCTCTACGACTGCGGCGGATCGTACTTCGCCCTGGGAGAGCGCGAACTCCCTGACGCCCTGCGCGCGCTTGGGGTCCGGCGCATACCGACGGTCGTGATCTCACACGCCAATCTCGATCACTACCTCGCGCTGCCGGACATCGTGGAACGATTCGGAGTCGAGCGCGTTCTGACAGGAGAAACCGTGATCGCTGTCGGCAGGGATCCGGAGAGCCCGGTGCATCAACTCATGCGCGAACTCAAGCTGCGCGGAATCGCAGTCGAGGCGCTCGTCGCAGGAGACACGTTCCAGATCGGCAACGCCGCGGCGACCGTGCTGTCACCGCCCGAAGGCAGGACCTGGAGGCGCGACAATGACAGTTCGGTGGTGCTCGACATCGCCGTCACGACCGATGCAGGGCTGCGGCATCTGCTGATGTGTGGCGATATCGAAACGGAAGCCATGCTGGAACTCGAGGCGTCCCATCCCGACCTGCAGGCAGCGGTCCTCGAGGTGCCGCACCACGGCAGCGCTCGCCCGGCCGCTTTCGACTTCGTCCTCTGGATCAACCCCGAGGTCGCCATCCAGTCCACGGGGCCCCGTCGCCTGCACGACGAGCGATGGGACCACGTCAAGCGCGATCGCAGATGGCATACGACCGCCTCAGAAGGCGCGATTCGAGTGTCGATCGAGCGCGATGGGAGCGTGACTTCGCGTGGATGGCAGGAAGTGGTCGAGTAGACTGCCCCGTATGAAGGAACAACTCGATTCACCCTGGGTCCAGCCTCACGAAGGCAGGATGAAGGATGGCCGTTCGGTCCTGATCCGTCCCGTCGAACTGTCCGATGCCGGTGCGTACCTCGCGATGGAGCGCGACCTGCATCGCACCGGACAGGGCGTTGTTCTCGATGTTGACGAGTTGCCGGAGACTGCCGAGGCACAGGCGGATGATCTGGAGTCTGCCGTGATCTCGGAAAAGAGCGTCTGTTACCGGGTGAAGTACGTCGCACTGGTCGATGGCGCGCTGGTAGGCAATGCCGACATCAAGCGACATCGTTGGAGGCGCCTGCGTCATCAGGCACGCGTCTCGATCGGAGTCCATCCGGACTACCAGGAACGTGGCATCGGTCGCCTGCTGATGGACCGCCTCCTGGGCTGGGCCTTCGAGGGGCCAGGCACGACGTACGGTGGCATCCGCCGCATCGAACTTGGTGTCTTCGAAGGCAACACCCGCGCGCTCCGTCTGTACGAATCGCTGGGATTTGAGGAGGAAGGCCGAAGCCGCCTCTTCCTCCGCCACGAGGATGGCTCCTTCGAAACCGACATCTCCATGGCCCTGTTGCGCGAACCGGGCATCTGAAGTGTGCACCCCCTGTTCCCTCGCCCCTCATCCCTCATCACTGTCCCTTCCCCGCAAAAGCAACGAACGGGCCGTTCGCCATGCGAACGGCCCGACTCGTGCGTGAGGGGGGAGAGAGTGATCCAGAGTGTCCGGAGGGATGGACGAGGATCAGGAGATGGTGACTTTGCGGGACTGGGCCTTCACGACCTTGGGCAGGCGGAGCGTGAGGACACCGTCCTTGAGTTCGCCGGTCGTGCCCGCGTCGTCCACGTGCGCCGGCAACTTGATCCGACGGCTCAGTGAACCGAAGCGGCGTTCCCGGCGGTGGAACTTCTCGCCGGTCTCTTCGACGTCCTCGGTGTGAGAGGCGTCAATCGACAGCACACCTTCGTGGATCTCGACATTGACCTCATCGCGCCCGAAGCCCGGAAGGGATGCGCGAACGATCACGTCCTGCTCCGTCTCAGAGACGTCAAGCGCCAGATCGCCCTTCTCGTCCACGCGCGAAATGGCGATGACGGGCTGCCCCGCCGTTCCGAAGAACGGATCGGAAAGCAGTTCGTTGAAGAGACGTCCGAAGGCAGGGCGTTCGGTTCCATTGGTGCACATCAGCCTGTTCATGTCGTACCTCCATGGTCTGAAGGGTCTTGCTCTGTTCCAGCCGTCGCGCCGCCCAACCCAGCGTGCGGCGTCGGCCCGATGTCACAGATTGCAATGACCGTGCCAACCCCTGGAAGCCCGAAATCGCGGTTCGGGACTGTCAAACTGATCACCGGACCTGCCACACCTGTCATTCAGACAGCCCGCCCCATACCGACTATTGACCAACCACGAAAACCCGTGTATTCTCCTGACAAATTCGGACCCGGGCGTGATATCATGTTCTGAGCACGAAATTTCATGCAAAGGAACATGACATGATTCGAGTCGAGGACATCATGCCGCTGAGCGAGTTCCAGCGCCACGCCCGGGAGCGGATCGCCGCGCTCAAGGACACCGGCCGCCCGACCATCCTCACGGTCAACGGCCGATCCGAGGTGGTCGTGCAGGACGCCGCGGCGTATCAACTGCTGCTGGACAGACTGGACCGTTACGAAACGATTGAGGCCATTAACGAAGGCCTCCATTCCATTGAAACCGAGGGGACCATCTCGCTCGAAGAATTCGAGGCGTGGATGCGTGAGAAGTATGGCATACGAGGTTCGATTCGCGAGGACGGCGAGGCGTCCGCTTGAACAGATCTACCTGTACGTATCAGAGCGTGAAGGCACTGCGGTTGCCGACGCGGTTCGTGAGCGAATCATGGGGGCAATACTTGCCCTTCGGCACTATCCCCGAAGATACCCCCTGGTGTTTGCGCCGCCCCGCTGCCGGGTCGCAATTCATCGAATGCTCGTGGTGGGATATCACGTCTACTTCTGTGTCGAAGGCCCCGAAGTCCGCATCATCACCATCCGCCACGCCGCCCGGCAATCACCGAATGCCAGTGACCTCACCGGCGAATGACGCGAACGTTACGCCTCAGCGACTGGTCACGCCGCGACCCCCCGGTGCCACGCAGCCGACGAATCCAGCCGCGAATCGTCAGCCATGTCCACGCGACCACCAGCACCAGGATGCCCAGCAGCGCGGCGGGGATCAGGATCAGCAGCAGGAGTCCAAGCGTCACCGCCGCCGCGAGGACATACACCGCCCGCTCCGCGAGGGACGCCCCGCTGAAGCGGCCGCGCATTCGATTCGTTGACGAGGACCACGCCTGGCGAGCGGCGGCGGCCCTGAAGGATTGAAACGGGTTGGGTCCGGTGGGATCGGCCATCACTCCATTGTACGGGGCCGACGGCTCGGGATTCCGCCCGGAGATGTGGAAGACCTGTCGTCCGCCCTCGCCCGATCGCCGCGACGGGGTATCCTGTCTACAGATGGCCATCGCGGCCGTCTGACCCCTATGGATTGCGAGTCGCGCTGGAGGCGCCCCGAGATATGGTGAGTACGAAGACCGAAGCCCCTGAACCGCCGGTCATCGCACCGGAGGACCAGTTCGTCCATCTCCACCTCCACTCCGAGTACTCGCTCCTCGACGGCGGGAATCGGATCGACCGGCTCGTCAATCGTGTGAAGCAACTCGGCATGACCTCGGTCGCGGTCACCGATCACGGCAACCTCTTCGGCGCCATGGCGTTCTACAGCGCCGCCCGGTCCGCGGGTATCAAGCCGATCCTCGGCTGCGAGGCGTACGTCGCACCCGGAGACCGCACCGAGCGCACACACACCGGCGTGATGGACGGCGGTTATCACCTTGTGCTCCTCGCCGAGAATCTGACAGGCTGGCGTAACCTCCTCTACCTGGCATCAGAGGCGTACCTGACCGGCTTCTACTACAAGCCGCGCATGGACCACGATCTGCTCCGCGCGCACAGCGAGGGGCTCATCGCCATCAACGGCCACCTCGGTTCTGAGATCGCTTTCCATCTCGTCGAGTACGAGAAGACGAAGGATGAGTCCCATTACCAGCGTGCGTGCGAAGTTGCGCGCTGGCACAAGGAGACCTTCGCACCCGGAGCCACCGGTCCGCGCTTCTATGTCGAACTCCAGCATCACATCCCGGAGCAGAATGCGATCAACCCGCATCTGATCCGACTCGCGCAGGAGGTCGATGTACCGATCGTCTGTGACAACGACGCGCACTTCCTGCTGCAGGAAGATCACGATGCACATGACTCACTCATCTGCATCTCAATGGGCAAGGTCAAGTCCGATCCCAATCGATTCCACTATCCCGCCCAGCTCTACGTGAAGTCGCCGAAGGAAATGCGCTCGATGTTCGTCGAGCACTACGGTGATATCGGGCGCGAAGCGTGCGACAACACCGTCCGCATCGCCGATCGCTGCAACGTCGATCTTGAGTTCGAGAACCACGCGCCCGTCGTGCGCATCAACCGTCCAACGGATCTGCTCCGCTACGACAATGAACCGAACCGCACCGACTGGTACAAGCGCTTCAGCGCCCAGTTCGATCTGGAGCCCTTCGATCAGGACAACGATCCCACCTCCAAGGAAGAACTCGAAGCTCAGTGTGACATCGCCCTCCGTGACCTCTGCGAGGCCGGACTCATCTGGCGCTATGGCGCCGCCGCCGCCGCCGATCACGTCAAGTCAGACGCCTGCGCCAAGGCACCCGCTTCCACGGGACTGACGGAAGAGAATGTCGCCGAATACCGCGCCCGACTCGATCGGGAACTGCGCATCCTTGCCGACAAGCAGATCAGCGCCTACTTCCTCATCGTCTGGGACTTCGTCAACTGGGCGCGCCAACGCGGCATCCCCGCCAACGCCCGTGGCTCCGGCGTCGGCACCATGGTCGGATACCTCCTCGGACTCTCCAACGCATGCCCCGTGCGCTACGGACTGCTCTTCGAACGATTCACCGACCCCGATCGATCCGAGTACCCCGATATCGATATCGACCTCTGTCAGGACGGTCGCGGCGAAGTCATCAACTACGTCCGTGAGAAGTACGGCCACGTCGCGCAGATCATCACCTTCGGAACGCTCAAGGCCCGCGCAGCGATCCGAGACATCGGCCGCGTCATGGACATGCCACTTCCCGAGGTCGATCGCATCGCCAAGCTGGTGCCCGAACAGCTCAAGATGACGCTCACCAAGGCGATGAAGGAAGAACCGGAACTCAAGGAACTCTACGACAACGATCCGCAGGTCCGCCGCGTCATCGACACCGGCAAGGTCATCGAAGGCCAGGCCCGCCATTCCTCGGTGCACGCGGCCGGTGTCATCGTCGCGACTCAGCCGCTGCACACGATCGTTCCGCTCTACAAGGCACCGGGCAGCGACGACACCGTCACGCAATGGGACGGCCCCACCTGCGAGCGAGTCGGCCTTCTGAAAATGGACTTCCTCGGCCTGCGCACACTCTCCACGATCGAGCGCGCCAAGAAGCTCATCCGCGAGACGTTGACCGACAGTGAGATTCGCAAGGCGATCAACGAGGAAGACCTCGATCCGGGCATCGACCCCCTCGATCTCGAACGGCTCGACTTCCGCGATGATCGAGTCTTCGAGATGTTCCGTCTCGGCGACACCACCGGAGTCTTCCAGTTCGAGTCCGGCGGGATGCGACGCCTGCTGACCGAGATGAAGCCCGACCGACTCGAGGATCTGATCGCCGCGAACGCGCTCTTCCGCCCCGGCCCCATGGACCTGATCCCGGACTACAACGCCCGCAAGCACGGGCGTGAAGCGGTCCCGAAGATCCACGAGATCGTCGACCGATTCACGGAAGAGACGTACGGAGTCATGGTCTACCAGGAACAGGTCATGCAGATCGTGCATGAACTGGGTGGCATCCCCCTCCGTGCCGCGTACTCGCTGATCAAGGCAATCAGCAAGAAGAAGCACGATGTGATCGATGCGAACCGCCCCAGGTTCATCGAGGGCGCGATTGACAAGGGCTTGAAGAAGGAAGCCGCCGAGGAACTCTTCGGACTCATCCTCAAGTTCGCGGGCTACGGCTTCAACAAGTCACACTCGTCCGGCTACGCGATCGTCGCGTACCAGACGGCATTCCTGAAGACGTACTTCCCCAACCAGTACATGGCAGCCTTCCTCACCTACGAGAGCCAGGCCCAGAAGGTGGAGGACTGGATCCGCTACAAGGATGACTGCCGGCGGACCCGTTTCACCAACGGGGACGTCGGCGTCGATATCCACCCACCCGACATCAACCTCTCCGATGCCGACTTCACCGTCGTCTTTGACGATGATGAGCCGCACGACGCATGGCACGGCCACGTGCGCTTCGGCCTCAAGGCCATCAAGGGCGCCGGTGGCAAGGCCATCGAGGCCATCGTTCACGAGCGCCGGGGCAACGGGCCTTACGCTTCCCTGCACGAGTTCTGCGAACGCATTCCGCCCGGCACGGTCAACAAGGCCACCATCGAATCACTCGTCACCTGCGGCGCATTCGATTCCGTCCACGGGCGCGACCAGCGCGCCGCCATGGTCAACACGATCGACAGCGCTGTTGCCGCCGGTGCCGAACTCGCCCGCGACCGCGCCGCCGGCCAGGGCGGACTCTTCGGCGGTGGGGGGTTCGGTGATGAGGAACCGGCGCCCGCCGAGGACAATCGCCCCACACCGCCGCTGTCGCGCGCCAAGCCGTGGGACGAAGCCACCATGCTCGCTCGCGAGAAGGAAGTGCTCGGCTTCTACGTCTCCAGCCACCCGCTCGATCGCTACCAGTCCCGCATCGAGTGCTTCGGAAACACGGACTCCGTCAGCATCTCCGATGTCGGACAGGACCAACTCGTCATCATCGGTGGCCTCATCAAGTCCGTCAGGCCCATCGTCATCCGCAACGGCAAGTCCGCCGGTGACCGCATGGCCATCGTCACGTTCGAAGACCTCAAGGGCGCCATCGATGCCGTCCTCTTCGCGTCCACCTACAAGACCTTCGGCGCATCGCTCGCCACCGACTCCATCGTCTTCATCTCGGGACGCGTGGACCACTCCCGCGGCGACCCGCAGGTCATCGTCGACCGTGTCGTACCCGTAGATGAGGCCGCCGCCTCATTCGCAACCCGCGTAGACGTCGAGGTCTCGGGAGCCGCGAAGAACGAAGCGATGGCGGTCATGGACCAGCTCTCGGGACTGATTCAGTCACAGCCCCCAGTGGGAAGTGACGCCGCCGTGGTCCCGCTGCGCATCGTGGTGCAGGCCGCGGACCGACGGATCCATGTCGAAACGAAGCAGAAGTGCATCACGCCCACCGAAGACTTCCTCGGCCACCTCGGCCGCATCGTCGGGCACGACGCCGTCCACGTTCGCGGCGGCCGCCCCATCGAAGTCGCCCCACGTCGGCGCCAGTTCAACCGCAAACCGGCGACGGCGGGAGCGTGATCGCTGCTCAGCCTTGGGCTATTTTGCCACATTAGACCAAATATACTTGTACTAAACGCTGCTTTTAGGCCAAAATGCCCCCATATGATCGGTTCTCAACAAGAGATCTTCTCGGTCCTTCGTCAGTCCAATCCGTGGTGGGGGGGTGGCCAACCTGCGGATCTGCCCAGTTGGCACCGGGCGGCTTTCCCGGAACTCCTGCTCTGGGTTGATCGTCCGCCAGCCCCTCGCTCTGTCCTTCTGACTGGCGCACGCCAAGTCGGAAAGACCACACTACTGCTCCAGGTCGTGCGGCGACTCTTAGCCGATGGGTGCGATCCGCAGAACATCATCTATGTTTCCTTGGATCACCCCTTACTCAAACTCAGCGGCCTGGATCGGGTCCTTGCGGTCTGGGAAGAGTCCCGGCCCAGCCCCGAAGGACCTCAGTTCCTGTTCATCGATGAGATTCAGAATGCACCTGACTGGTCGGTCTGGCTCAAGCACCAGACCGACTTTCGGAAGCACCGTCGGATTACGGTAACAGGATCAGCCATCCCACTGAGTCGAGGCGAAGAGTCCGGCGTCGGTCGATTACACACGATCAAGCTGCCGACACTCTCCTTTGGAGAGTTCCTTCGACTGCGCAACGATACGATCCCAGAGCTTCCGGACGTTCGTTCGCTCGCGGACGCCTTTGAGTGGGACAACACAACACGAATACGTATTGGTGAGGAAGCACTCGGCCTGACGCCGCTGTTTCATGAGTACCTGCTCCGGGGTGGATTTCCTCAAGCCGCTACCGTTGAAAGCCTGACCATCGCTCAGCGCCTCCTGCGAGAGGACATTGTGGACCGAGTTCTGAAGCGCGACATGACAGCGACATTCGGCATTCGACGTGTTGTTGAATTGGAGACGCTCTTTCTCTACCTCTGTCAGAATGACGGCGGCATCATCAACGTCACTACGCTGTCGCAGCGCATAGGCATCTCGTCCTCAACGGTCCACAACTACATCAGCCACCTGGAGTCGGCTCACCTGGTCTACCAGTTGCCCCAGTTGTCCAGAGGAAAGACAGCACTGCGGAACCGACCAAAGATCTATCTCGCAGACCCAGCGATTCCGGGAAGTGTACTGCTCAAGGAACGAACGCTTCTGCAGGACCCCACCTCCCTCGGACATGCTGTTGAAGCAGCCTTCTTCAAGCATGTCTTTACGCACTACTATCGCCTCAACGTCCGCTTTCACTACTGGCAGCGATCGCGAACGCAGTATGAAGTGGACCTTGTTGCCAGCCTGCCAAGCCTGACGGTTCCGTTCGAGGTCAAGTATTCTGAAGCACCCATCGGTTGCAAACAGCTCCGTGGCTTACGCGCTCTGATCGATGAATCTGGCGATATCAACCGGGGCTATATGATTGCGAAGGGACCCTGCTTTGAAGTCCGCGATCCGTCCGGCGCCCTGATGGTCCAGAGTGTTAATCCAGAACAACCCTTGATCCTGTGCCTTCCCGCCGCACTTGCTTGTTACTGGTTATCAATGATCGAACTCAATCAGCAACGCCAGTACGCGAAGGCATCCCCCCCGTGAGGCCGCCCCATCGAAGTCGCCCCACGTCGGCGCCAGTTCAACCGCAAACCGGCGACGGCGGGAGCGTGATCGTCATGCAGCGAGTTGCCATGGGTGCGATCTTCGCCGTGGCAACCCTCCTTGCCGGACCGATCGGCTGCTACAACCTCGACGACGCCGGCCTGCCCCGCAGGCAGATCAATGTCACGATTGATGACACCGAGTGGAGCGTGTCCTATCTCGTCGCGGGCGACGCGCACGCACCGCGCATCGTCTACGTGCACGGCACACCGAGTTCTGCATCAACCATGCGCGACTACCTGCTGGAGCCGGAACCCGGCTTCGAGCATGTCTCGTACGACCGGCCCGGTTTCGGAGAGACAACGCCGCTCGCTCCGCTCACGAGCTTCGAAGAGCAGGCCCGGATCCTTGAAGCACTGCTCGTCACGCGGGACGGCCGCGGCACCATACTCGTCGGTCACTCACTCGGCGGACCCATCGTCGCGCACGCCGCCGCGATGTACCCCGAGCAGATCGCAGGACTCGTGATCATCGCGGGATCCCTCGATCCGGAACTGGAACGGTTGCGGTGGTACAACCATGTCTGCGAATGGATGCTCATTCGTTGGGCGCTGCCGCGATCTCTCCGCAACTCCAATGCCGAGGTTCTCGATGCGAAGCAGGAAGCCGAGCGACTGGCACCGCTGCTGTCGCAGATCACCTGTCCGGTCCTGATCATCCACGGGGAGCGGGATCGTCTCGTTCCTGTTGAGAATGTCGACTACATGCTCGAGTTCATGACAAATGCATACGTCGAGGTCATGATCGTTGATGATGGGAATCACTTCATTCCCTGGACCGAACAAGCCGTGATCCGCCAGGGTATCCGGCGACTGATCGACTTGACACTCGCTACGGCAGATCCGTGAAGTTCGCCCATGCAGTGGCCGCGGGATCGTCCGGCGACTCAACCAGAGGTCCCACGAAGTTGCCGGTATCAATGTCGTACTGGTTCGCGGGGAAGACGCCGTTGCCGCGGCAGGTATTCCGGAAGATGTAGTTGTCCCCGAACTGCACGCGGATGCCGATGTCATTGCCGACGCAGTGATTCTGCTCGATGCGGGCGTTCGAACCGATGACGTGGAGGCCATGCCCAACCGTGGATGTCCCGTTCGCCTGACAGTTGTTCCCGATCGCCAGGCAGTTGCTCTGGGTGAAGATGCCATGCTGGCCGCTGCGAATGACATTGCAGTCTGTCACTTCACAGTAGATCGATGTGAAGATCCCGTGACGCCCGCTCTCCTGCACGGTGCAGTCCACGGCGCGGCTGGAAGCATTGATCGCAATCCCCTCATCACCATTGTTGAAAGCCGTGCACTGAGCCACGGTTGCGATGTCGCCGGTGATGATGCCGGTCCCGGTGTTGTCACGGGCCGTGCAGCCTCGGATGGTGGAAGCGTCCGCCGTCAGAATGCCCTCGCCTGCATTGTTCTCAACGGTGCACTGTGTGACGACCGCGCTGTTCTCCGTCTCAATCCCGTTGCCCGTGTTGTCCGATGCAACGACGTCCGTCAGGACCGCCGAGCGCCCGAGAAAGATCCCCGCACCCGGAGAGAGAGCGCCGTTTCCGGTAACGCTGCACCGCTGCATCATCACGCCCAGTTCACCGAAGATGCCGTAGCGGCCATTGTCCATCGCCACGCATCCCGTCAGCGTGCACGAGTTGCCGACACGGAACCCGATGGCCGTTCCACCGCCTCGCGCTCCGATTCGGGGCGCCACTCCTTCCAGCGGCGCGCGCGCTTCGTCCATGCCACTGTCCACCGCCGTGCAGTCGGAGATCGCCGCGCCATCGCCGCCCTGGAACCCAATCCCGTTGTGCCGAGCAACACAATCGCTGATCACTGCCCCGCGCTCCCATGAGATCCCGATGCCGTTGTCCCGCACGGTACAGTTCCGGATGATCCCACCCAGCGTGGCAATGCCCTCCGCGCAGTTGTCCAGTGCGTGAATGCCCTCAATCAGCGCTGCGTTCGACATCGGGTTGTAGATCCCGCCGTTCAGGAAGCCGCGAACAACACCGTTGCGGATCGTGACCGGCCCCTCGCTGGCAACGCGGATCCCCTCGCTGCCGATGCCGGCGCCATCGATCGTGAAGCCACTGAGATCCAGGACCACACCGTCAGCATCAATCGTGATGCCGTCGCCCGGTTCCGCAAGGGTCAGTCCGGAAGTCACGTACCACGAACCCGGTTCGTCAATGACGAACGGCAGCGAGGCGATCGCTCGCCGCGGCTCGACCTCGTCCAGCGATTTCATGGTCGGCGTGACGGGTCCGGCCGGAGGCACGAGATCCCCGGCGAATACCGGACCACACAGCAACACCCAGACCACGATGAACCGTCTCATACTCTCCTCCGTCGTCTGTCCACAGAACGGATGCCAACTGGAACACTCTTCGTCCGTTCGTCGTGTCCTGTTGCGTGAGTCGGGGAATGGGAGGTGGGAAACGGGCGTGCTTGCCTGCAACAGAGTCCCGCAGGGGTCTCCGCTCGTACGCTGCCGACAGCAGCATTATCGGAGCAGCCGATTCCGGTTCCCATGTCCCCGATCCTGAGACAAAAAACGCCGACATCCGGAGATGTCGGCGTGTGCGATCTGCATTGCAGGGAGTCGATCGAAATCGTTCGATCAACGCTTGGAGAACTGGAAGCGACGGCGGGCACCAGCCTGGCCGTACTTCTTGCGTTCCACCTCGCGGGGGTCGCGAGTGAGGTAGTCGTTGTCGCGAAGCACGCTTTCCAGCGAGGGATCGTACTTCTTGAGAGCGCGGGCCACGGCGAGGCGGATCGCCTGGGCCTGGCCCATGTAGCCGCCGCCGTCCACGCGGCAGACGACGTCCATGCGGCCCAGCGTATCAGTCACCTTGAGGGGCGCGACGACATCGGTGCGGTCGCGCGGCTCGGTGAAGTACTCGTCGACGGTCTTGAACTTCTTGCGCGCCACCTGGATCTTGACTTCGCCGTTGCCAGGCTTGATGCGGGCGCGAGCGACGGCGGTCTTGCGACGACCCGTCGCCCAGTACCAGCCGTGTGCATCAGGACGACCCGGCTCCGGCGCGGGACGCGTTTCCACAGCAGTGGCCTCAGCCGACTCGGTGCCGAGATCGATGCCCTTGGCAAGCTCGGCCGCCGACTCGGAGGCGCTCATCGCCGTGGTTTCAGTCGTGGGAGTGTTCTCTTCGTTCATGCTTATTCCTTCACCCAGACGGGTGTGCGTGGTTCTGGGTGGATTACGCGAGCGTCATCTCGACGGGCTGCTGAGCGGAGTGCGGATGAGCATCATCACGGTACACCTTCAGCTTCTTCAGCATCTGACGACCAAGACGACCCTTGGGAAGCATGCGGCGAACCGCATCCTCAACCACGAACTCGGGCCGACGGTCCATCAACTCACGATAAGTCACAGCGCGAAGACCACCGGGATAACCCGAGTAGCTCGTCTTGATGCGCTGATCGAGCTTCTTGCCCGTCATCGTCACTTTCGCGGCGTTCGTCACGATCACGAAATCACCGGTGTCGATGTGCGGCGTGTAATCCGGGCGGTGCTTGCCCATCAGGACAGTGGCGATCTGAGTCGCCATACGGCCAAGACGCTGGCCATCGCCATCAACGATGTGCCACTGCTTCTCGACCTCGCCCGGCTTGGCGAAGTATGTCTGACGCATTCGGCGTCCCCTTTCTTGTCAGTCGCCCGCAAGGTGCGGACGCGAAACGATCATCCATCCCGCCTGTTGCACTCCAGCAACCGCAGGTCCCGGATCCCGCCGCCGATGCGGCCGATCCGTCGTCCGCCGGAGCCCGAAAACCCGGGCACTTGGCACGAACGCAGTCATCAGATTGAACCCGCCTGCCGGCCATTCTCAGCCAGTCCCGGAACCCACCGACCGACGCGGGACCGAAGAGCGTATCAGGACCAACGCCCGTGTCAACCGCCGTGCGTGTCCCGGATCGGTCACGCAACAGACCACCGCCGGATTCTTCAACTCGATCCAGCCGATAGACTTCCCACCATGACCGAAGCAGCGACGACAAATCAGACCGATCAAAAACCAAAATCATGGCGGCCGTTTCTCCTGTGGACCACCATCACGGTCTGCGCTGCCGCGATCATCGCGCTCAATGTCATGGCGGCACCGCCCGAGGAAAAGGACGTTCTCGCCGACCCGGCCTCCCACCAGAACGCCCAACTGCAGATGACCGCCCGGAATGCACTCGGCATGGAGTGGCTCGGTGAGAACCTCGGCGAGCCGTTTGCCTCCGCACTCTCAACGCCGCCAGTCGCCGCGGCCCAGATCCGGACCTTCGCCAACGACGAACTCTCGAGGTTCCGCAGCGCCCCGCCTATCGCCGAACTGCTCGGCCCGGAAGCCGCCATCGAGATCCTCGATGAGATCGCGGCGGCCGAGGCATCACGCGCCGAACCCTGGCCGATCGAGTTCGCTCAGGACTTGCAGGCCCTCCGAGACATCTACACCGACGGAAACATCACGCTGGACGAAGCCGACGGACTCCGGGAACGGCACGGCTGGGCCGGCTCACTCGCCACCACCTGGAATCAACCCGAAAGCCCGGAACGTAAGGCGCTCGTCGAAGCCGCCGTCTCCCGGGCCGTTGCAACCGTTGCCGTCATCTCCGGCGTAGGACTCGCCAGCCTCGTGGGGCTGGTGCTCTTTGTCCTTGCGATCATCTTCCTCGCCTTCGGCAAGATCAAGCCCCGCTACCCGAAGAGCGTGGCTGACCTGCCAGCGCGCGACCCCGTCTACCTCGAAGCCATGGCGCTCTTCCTGCTTGGATTCCTGGGCATGCAACTCGTCGAACTCGCGGCGGGCGACAGTCCTGCTGTCGGCATGATCCTGATGGGTGCGCAGTGGGCGCTCACGCCGATCCCGATTGTCTGGCCGCTGCTCCGCCGTCGGCCCTGGTCCCATGTGAAGAACGCCATCGGGCTGCACACCGGTACGGGTCTGTTCCGTGAGATCGGCTGGGGAGTCATCGGATACCTCGCAGGTATTCCGATCATCGCAGTGGGCCTGGTGCTCACGCTCATCGCGAGCAGCCTGACAGACGCACAGCCGAGCCATCCAGCTATTGACATGCTGGCCGGGGAAGACTCGCTCCTGGTCTTCGCCATGATCTACCTGCTCGCCTGCGTCTGGGCTCCTGTCTCCGAGGAACTCATCTTCCGAGGCGCGCTCTACCATCACCTCCGACGTGGCATGGGCATGCTTCTTTCAGCCGTGCTCGTCGCTTTCATCTTCGCGGCGGTTCACCCACAGGGCTTCGCAACCATTCCGGGACTGATGAGCATCGCCATCGTGCTGGCCCTGCTGCGCGAGTTCCGAGGCAGCATCATCCCCAGCATGGTCGGCCACGCCATGCATAACTGCGCGCTCGTCACGCTGGCCATCATCACGCTCGGAGGCTGACGGCCCGACCTGTGAGCCACTGCCGCGTTGCAGCAGAAAGCCAGACGACCGACTTCGGAACAATGTCTGAGGAGGTCTCATGTCCATCCGACTGCATCTCACCATCATGTTCATCTGGGAGTTCCTCGCGTTCATCGCTGCGGCTGTCGTCGCCATCTGGCTGTGGGTTGGTCAACCATTCCCGATCGGACTTCCGCTCATGGCGGCGATCATGCTGGGCCTGCTCATCGTGACGCTGACAGTCCCGCGACTTGTGTTCCGCCGATTCATCGGGGCGCGATGCCCGACCGAAGGGTGCGGCGGTACGGCACGGCCTGCTGGATCGAGCCCCATCCGGTACGTCTGCGGCACCTGTGGACATGAGCATGAGACGAGTTGGTCTGAGAACGTGCGCGACCACCACGGGCAACTCTGATCGCGCCGGCTTGTCGCGCCCCCGGTCGGAATGGCGCATGTTCCGGGGAGACAAGTTCGAGCCGATGAATCGACGCACCCGCAACGAGGTCCTGTGGCTGGCACGCGAGTCGTGGATGGGGCGCCTCGCGCCATGCGACCCGCGCTGGTCCGCGACTCAGCGCTTCTGGTCAATGATCACCCGCTCCGGGAATCTCATGGCCATCAGCCTGATCTTCGGCCCCCTCACGCTGTCTTTCCTTGCAGCCCCATTCACCGGCCTCGTCGGTACCGGCGCATTGATGCAACTCCTCGTCACGGCACTGACCTTCGGCATCGTGCTCTTCGCCCTCTTCCAAGCCCTGCTGGCTCTCCGACGACGACGCCACCTCCTGCGCAGCGATCGCATGAAGTGCCTCTGGTGCATGCACCCGTTGACCGAAGGTGTCGGCCGCGGCCGCTGCCCGGAGTGCGGCGTGGCGTACGACTCGGAGGTGAACCGCCGCATCCTCGATCTCACGCTGGAGCCTCAGCGCCCGCTCGCGGAGGTGTACATCCCGCGCATCGCGCGTCTGTGGACCCGCGCGGTCATTCTGCGTGACCGGAGTCTCGCCGACATGGGGAAACCAGGCGGGGCCCCTTCGGACCGCGCCCGGGGAGTGGAAGCAGCAGAGTCCTGACTGCGGCTCACTCAGCGGTGCTGAATGGCACCTCCGTGATGATCTTGTTGCCGCTCTCCTCTTCGGCAATCACCTCGATCTTGTAGTCCCGCCCCGGCTCAAGGAACCCGACCGGAATCGTCACGGAAGTGTCAGTGGGCAGCATGTCGACCGTCAGGACACGCAACCGCTCATCATCCTCGTCCTTCTCGACGATCACCTGGTACGCGACGATCACTGCATCGTCATCATCATCGACGCCGCGCTTGTCGTCCTCGTCATCGTCATCCTGCAGCCACGACACCGTGAATGGGTCGTCGGCACTGACTTCGTCATCTTCTTCCGGCGAAGTGACAACCGGCTGATCAGGCAGCACGTGTGTCAGTTCCGCTTCGCCAACCAGCAGGTCGCCCTCGATCGTCTCACCGAAGAACCAGAACGTGCCCTCCGGAAAGAGCGCGAGGAACTCGTCACGAGGCATGTCCTCAAACGAGGGCTCCGCACTCTCGCTCTGGATCTCGGTCAGGCCGATCTGACGCGCGCGGCCGCGAACGCGCACATCGACCATCCGGCGCCAGTTGGGGTCATAGACCAGCACCCGTTCCCAGTCTTCACCGTCGAACTTGAACTGGATACCGAGGTCGCCGTCGGTGGCGTTCTCTTCGAGGAACATGCGTGTCTCGCTGAACTCGATGATGGCACGGAGGTCATCAAGCCCACCCTTGCGCTGCGCATCGCGCACTTCCTCCACCAGGATCTGCATTTCATCCGGTACGAACGGCACGCGAGGCGCATCGGGTGTGAGCGAGGAAGGGGTGGCGGCCGCGATACCGAGGGACGCAAGTCCCGTCAGGCCGGCGAGTGTGAGCGCAGTGATACCGTGAGCTGTCTTCAGCATGGTCATCGGGATGACTCCTTTGGTGTTGTCTTGAAACGTTGAGAGTGAGTGACGCGAATCGAAACGAATCGATGTCTCCTGCAGGGACACGATGAATCTACGTCACAACTCGCCGCGCAGGATTACGCCCGGATGACCGATGGTGATTGATGTGGGGAGCGGGGAGCGGCCCGGATGCCCTTTGCCAACTGCCCCCCCAATGCCTCAATGCCGAGTGCCGACAAAAAAGCCCCGGCCGAACAATCGACCGGGGCCCCTTGGAAATTGATCTCTCTGCTGAATCAGTGATCGGCAGAAGCGGCCTTACTTGGCCATCTTCTCCGCCTTCTTCTTCGCATCATCCAGCGTGCCGACGTACATGAACGCCGACTCCGGAAGGTCGTCGCCTTCGCCGTTGCACAAACGCTCGAACGAATCGAGGGTCTCCTCCAGATCGGAGTCGACACCCGCGAAGCCTGTGAACTGCTCGGCAACGTGGAACGGCTGAGACAGGAAGCGCTCGATGCGGCGGGCGCGGCCCACGATCAGCTTGTCCTCTTCACTCAGTTCGTCCACACCGAGAATCGCGATGATGTCCTGAAGGCTCTTGTAGCGCTGCAGGATCTGCTGCACCTGGCGCGACACGTTGTAGTGACGCTCGCCGATGATGCCCGGATCGAGAATTCGGGAGGTCGAGTCCAGCGGGTCCACCGCGGGGTAGATGCCCTTCTCGGCAATGCCGCGGCTGAGCACCACGAACGCGTCGAGGTGGCTGAAGGTCGTGGCCGGCGCCGGGTCGGTCAGGTCGTCCGCCGGCACGTAGATGGCCTGCACGGAGGTGATGGCGCCCTTCTCAGTGGAGGTAATGCGTTCCTGAAGTTCGCCCATCTCGGTGGAGAGGGTCGGCTGGTAACCCACGGCGGAAGGCATACGTCCAAGAAGCGCGGACACCTCGGAACCCGCCTGCGTGAAGCGGAAGACGTTGTCCACGAAGATCAGGGTTTCCTTACCGGAGGCATCACGGAATTCCTCAGCCATCGTGAGCGCCGACAGGGCCACGCGAAGGCGGGCTCCCGGCGGCTCGTTCATCTGACCGAAGACCATCGCCACCTTGTCGAGCACGTGCGCGACTGAACCGTCCGTATCGGTGTACTCCGCCTCGGCCATTTCGCGCCAGAGGTCGTTGCCCTCGCGGGTACGCTCACCGACACCGGCGAACACGGAGTAGCCACCGAAGTTCTTGGCCACACGGGCGATCATCTCCTGGATGATCACGGTCTTGCCCACGCCCGCACCACCGAACAGACCAATCTTGCCGCCTCGCACGAAGGGGCACATCAGGTCGACCACCTTGATGCCCGTCGGGAGGATCTCGGTCTTCGGGTTCAGCACCGCAAACTCAGGCGGAGAGGCGTGAATCGGACGCTTGCGATCAGCGTGGACATCACCCGCGTTGTCCACCGGCTCGCCGAGCAGGTTGAAGACGCGGCCAAGCACGCCCTCACCCACGGGCACCTGAACCGGACCACCAGTGTCCTGACACTGCATGCCGCGAGTCAGACCGTCGGTGGAGCCGAGTGCCACGCAGCGGACACGTCCGCCACCGAGGTGCTTCTGGGTCTCACCGGTGAGGTTGAGGTGCCCGGCCCGGGTATCCGCGTCGACCTTGACAGCGTTATAGATGTCCGGGAGGTCGTCCTCGGGGAACTGAGCGTCAAACGTGGAGCCGATGACCTGCGTGATCACGCCGTTGGTGGCCATGAAAAGATCCCTTCTGATCGAAGATGTACATGCTCGAATCGAGCCGGAAGGCTCGAAACGCCGTGCGGACCTGCTCACCCACCCCGTCCGCGAGGGGAGGAACAGGATAGTGATTCTGGCCGTCGACGGCTAGGGATGGAGGGGGGAATTCAGGGAAGAGGGAACAGGGATCAGGGACCCGCGGAAGAGCGCTTTCGGCATCTCCGTGCAGGACCTCCCGCGCGGCGCTGCCTCCGGTCCCCGGCCCCTGATCCCACGTCTCACTGAGCCCAAACAAAAAGCGACCCCCTTGCGGGGGTCGCCTGGAGTCAACCTACTGTCGATCGCTCAATCAGCGGTACAGGCGGGTGGCTTCGGTTTCCTCAACATTGCTGCTGAGTTCGTCCGTATCCATCGTAACCCTGAAGCGGGCGTCAGCCTCGCTGGTGGCGCGGATGGTGACGGTCCAGGTCGCCTTCTGGCCGACGCCAAGGCTGCCGAGCGCTGCGAAGTTCACGGTCTGGCCGCGGTTGCTGCCGGTGGTCGCGCCGCCGGAGCTGACGTAGCGCTGGCTGTCGGGCAGCTCGCACACGATCTTGATGTTGGTATCGGGGGCGGAGCCCTGGTTGGTCGCCGTGATCACGTACGTGGTCTCGGAACCGACCTCAACCGGGTCAGTGATGTCAACCACCTCGAGGAGGATGGCGGGAATGCCGCGATACTCAACCTGCGAGTTGCAGGAGTCGTTGTCCGAGCAGTCGCCGGAAACCGTCGCAGTGTTGCGGAAGGTGCCGGGGTTGGTGCTGCGGATGGTGATGGTCACATCGCGGCTCTCGCCGGGACGCAGGGAGCCGATGGCCCAGCGGACCGTGCTGCCGGAGACCTGACCGTTGTTGCTGGCACCGACGATCTCAACGCCGCCCGAAAGCGTGTCGGTCAGAACCACATTGTTGGCCACGCCGTCACCCTCGTTCTTGACGGTGACCTCGAACTCAGCCGTCCGACCGATGTAGCGCAGGTCGGGGGAATCGCACGCCACGGTGAGCTCGGGCTGGCGAACAGTGGTGTTCGTCGTGCCGGACTCGGCGCTGAGGTTGCCGGTCGCGGCAGCGGTCGCGGTGTTCTCATACGAACCGGTACGGTTCGCCTTGCACTGCACCGTGAATTCCTTGGACTCGCCGGGCGCCAGGTCGCCGACCTGGATGTCGATGCGGCTCTTGCCATCCGCCGTGACCATGCCGTTGGGCAGCGGATCGCTGATGCGGACGTTCTTCGCCACGCCGGTACCCGGGTTGCGGACCACGAAGCGGACCGGAACGGCATCGCAGAGCATGACCTCACGCGGCGCCGTCTTGACGAGTTCGAGACCCGGCTTCACGACGTTGATGCTCGCGCAGATCACGCTGTCGAAAGCGATCGAAGCGCAGTTCGTGATGGTGCCGACGGTGTTCGCCGTCCCCGTGATCACGATCGTCTTGCTCGCACCCGGCTCAAGAGTGCCGAGGGTCCAGGTGCCGGTGCCGGCACGCATGGAGTCAGCCGACGGGTTGGTGCGGCTGACGTCCATCACGTCATTGATCTTGTCCGTCACCACGACGTTCGAAAGGGTGAGATCGCTGATGTTGGTCACCATGATCTCGTAGTTGAAGGACTCGCCGACAGACACCTCGCCGGGCACGTTCTTGTCGATACGCACCGCGCTCGTGCTGGGATCACCCGTCGGGTAGTACATGGTGAGGTCACCCGAAGCACGCCGTGCCGCGGGACGCGGGGCGGGCCTCGCCGTGGTGGTGGTGCCGGAGTCACCGGAGTCACCGCTCATGGCCTCGGTGCCATCCGGATCCTCGTACTCTTCGTAGTCGTTGCCGCCAGCATGACAGCCGGCCAGCGCCAGAAGGGCACAGCATGCCGTCGGAACGATGCTCCGCTTCAGAATTTCTCGAATCACTTGTCCTGCTCCTTGAAGGCAAAATGGTCGCACCATGGTCTGGAGTTCCAGCACCAGGTACGCAGGTTATCGAGGGCGAAAACCTCTGCACGGCTCACGCGAAAGCAGAAGGATATAAGTTCATGAGTGCTTCGAGGTCACGAGAACACACGCTTCGAAGCCGCCCTCATCACAATGTCAATGGATCCAGTCCGTTGCCGGAATCCCCCCGGGGTACTCCTCGCGGCTTCCTGCCGCCCCCTGCGATCCACACAGATACCACCACAGGGCCGGCGAAAAATCGCCGCTTACCCTATGCGCGGGTATGATAGCGAAATCTCTAAGTCTGTGCGTGCCAGAACATTACAGATTTGCTAGATCCCACTAACACAAGCCCGCCACTGGACGCCGTCGGTCACCCCGCGTTAGCATCGGCGCCCGTCCCATCGGCAGACCCAACCCACCCACCCGCAAGGACCTCATGCCCAGCACACTCCAGGACTCATTGGTCAGCCAGTTGAAGTTCGCACATGATCGTGTGCTGGAATTGATCGACGATTTTCCCGACGAACAGGCATTTTTCCAATCCGCCCCCACGGACGGCCACCTGCTCTGGACGCTCGGGCACCTCGCCATCACCAACGAATGGCTCATGAGCAAGATCTGTGCGAACGGATCGCCCGTCACGCTCGACAAAGCGTGGCAGCCACTCTTCGGCTTCGGCTCCGTCGTCCGGACGGAACCCAACCTGTACCCGGAACTCGCCACCGTCCGAGGCCAGTTCGACACCAGCCACGCCGAGTTCGTCAACGTGATCAGCAGCTTGAACGATGACCAACTGCTCGATCCCGCCCCCGCCGATCGCTCCGGGGGACACATCCCGACCGCCGCCGCTGCCGCTGGCATCAAGGCCTGGCACGACGGCTGGCACGCCGGACAACTCAGTTCTCTTCGCAAGGCGCTCGGTCTCGCCCGTGTCATGGACGGCTGAAGCGCACCATTTGATGTCAACATTTGCCTCCCACCGGGAGAAGGAGACCCTCCATGGCCACCGCCGCCGCCCGTCACATCCTCGTCGAGACCGAAGAGCAGGCCCTCGACCTCAAGAACAAGATCGAATCCGGCGATGCCAAGTTCGAAGATCTCGCGCGCGAACACTCCAAGTGCCCCTCCGGCAGCCGCTCCGGTGGAGATCTCGGGACCTTCGGCCGCGGCCAGATGGTGCGCGAGTTCGACGAAGTCGTCTTCTCCGACCTCCCCATCGGCCAGGTGTCGGACGTCGTGAAGACGCAGTTCGGCTATCACATCCTCGAGGTCACCGCCCGCGGCTGATGTGAACGGTCCGGATCGCAACGAGGAACACATCCGGTCGATGACCGGCGACCAGTTCATCAACCTCGCACACCAAGTCGAGGTCGGCGGACGTACTTATGCCATTGAAGCGCCCGGAAACGCCGAAGCGCTGACCCGGACGGGCGTTCAGCGCGGCGACCACAATCCCGCCTACTGGGCGCACCTCTGGCCGATCGCGCACAGCTTCGCGCGCTTCGTCGCAGAGACCCAGTGGATCACACCGGACTCGCGCGTGCTTGAAGTCGGATGCGGACTGGGTCTCGTCGGCCTCGTCGCGGCGACGCGCGCTTCGCACGTCGTCATGACGGACGTCAGCGCCGAAGCGATCGCGATCGCGCAGCGCAACGCGGCGTGCAACAGCATCACCAACATCAGCACCGCGCGGTACGACTACAACGATCCCCCGGATCCATCCTGGCGCCCGGACCTCATCCTTGGCTCCGACCTTCTGTACGCACCTTCAGCACACCAACCCATCGGCGCCCTGATACGTGCGCTGAGTGTCCCCGCCATCCTCGCCGATCCCAACCGCATCCCGGCGGATAACCTCGAAGCGGACTTCGACGCCATGGGCCTGAGCGTATGGCAGACGCAGATCGATGGCGGACGGGTGTTCGTGGTGGAGGGGCGGAGTTTGTAGTTTGGAGCTTGGAGCCTGAAGCTTGTAGCTTGAGGCCTGAGACTTGTGACGTGAGCGCGAACAGGCATTGGGCTTCACTGCTCGCTCCCAAGCTACAAGCTTCAATCTGCAAGCTCCAAGCTACGCAAGGATCCATCGAAACAAGAAAACGTTTCCTCCTTCCCGCCCTTCGTGCTAGCCTGACAAAGCCCGATGCATGGGCCGGAGGTGTGGTATGCGATCGATGTGTGATGTTGTGCGAGGCGTGGCCGTTTCGCTGGTGCTGTTCATCTATCCACTCACTGCGCTCGCGCAGACCGAGCAGAGCGCTGCGTTCACGTACCAGGGACTGCTGAAGGATGGCGATGCGCCCGCAGCAGGAACATACTCGCTCCGCTTCCGACTCTATGACGCCGCGACCGGTGGGAGCCAGGTGGCTTCGCCCCAGTTCGCCAATGACATTGTCATCGACGAGGACGGCCTGTTCAGTGTCGACCTCGACTTCGGTGCCGATGCCTTCGATGGCTCGATGCGCTGGCTCGATGTGTCCGTCGGGCAGCCGCCCATGGGATTCGAGGTGCTGTCGCCCCGACACCCCGTGACGACTGCGCCGGTCTCTTCATTCTCCCTCGCGCCGTGGATGACGAACGACGACGGGGTTCATTACAGCGGCGGGCGCGTGGGCATCGGAACGGATATGCCGGAGATGGACCTCGAAGCCCGGCGCGCCATCGGGCCGGGATCGGTCCCGTCCATCGGCGTCAGCGGCATGTCGGCGCAGGGCGAGCGATGGACGCGGCTCGCGAATGCCGGGAGCGGCCTGCTGGCGTGGAACGATGGTGTCGGACTGCGCATGGGAACTGAGACAAGCATCGGAAGCGGTTTCACCGAGATGCTCCTCATCGCCGACGATGGCTCGCTGCGTGTCGCCGGCGGCAATGAACTCTCGCTCGGCAGTGGGGGAGACTTCATCATCGGGAGTACCTCCGCAACCAACCTCGCCATGGACACCAACGAAATCATGTGCCGCTTCAACGGCGCACCGACATCGCTCTTCATCAATCAGAACGGCGGGAACGTCGTCATCTCCGGTGCAGGCACCGGGCGGTTGGGGGTCGGAATCACTGCACCGAAACAGACGATCCATGTCGATGGCGACTATTACGGCCGCGGCCACCTGTGGCTCCATGCCTACGAGGGCGACGGCCAGTCCGGCACGGCGTATATCCAGGCACGCGACGATTCCGGATCGAGCATCATCGGTATGGTGCTGCGCACCCAGCTCGGCTCGACGCTCTATGACGCCATGACGCTCAACGGACGACGCGTGAACATCGGGCCTCCTGAGTCCACCGTGACGCCGGCGACGCTGTACATCGATCACACCGACGGGCTATTCACCAGCCCGGCCCTGCGCATGAACCGCACCGACGGCGACGGCTCACTCATCAGCTTCCACACGCTCGATACCCCACGCGGCTCCATTACTGTCGTGGGCAGTACGGTCTCCTACAACGCCTTCACAGGTTCGCACTACGCGTGGTCCGACGCACCGACCGGTCTTCGCCGCGGCATGCTCATGACGATGACCGGCCACAACGATCGCCTCTCCTCCGAAGCGGACAGCGAAGTGGTGTACGGCGTCGCTCCGGCGACCCGCGCGAATGATGCGGCGTGTCTTGGCGTATACCTCGGTGCGCACGATGAAGCGAGTGCAAGTGGACGCGGCATTCTGCTGGTCAGTGCCGAGGGCAACACCGACATGTGGATCGTGGATCACAACGGCAACGACGTCGAACCCGGCGACCTCCTGATCGCGTCGTCTGTCCCGGGATGCGCGATGAAGGACGACCCGTCACAGTTCGCGACCGGCAACATCGTGGCGCGCGCTGCTGAGCATGTGCGATGGGCAGATGTCAAGATGGACACGGACGGTCTCCGCCGCGTACGCATCTCGGTGCTGCTGACCTGTTTCCAGCGCGCCCCGGATGTCAGTGCGCTGCAACGTGCGAATGAATCACTGCGCGAGCGGCTGGATCAACTGGAGGGGCGGTTGCGGTGAGCGGAACGCACCACTGAGCGGTGCTTTGTCGGACGTTTGTAACAGCCACCGGATTTCTCCTTTGACCCGCTTTCCTCGACCGGTATCCTCGGATCAGCACAGGAGAGCAGATCCATGACTACCGGTATGAATGCAGTGGTCGCGGCGTCCGCGGCCCTGGGAATCGTGATGTCCGCATCGGCCGAGTTCCTGCCGATTGTCAATCCCAGCTTTGAAGAGACATCACGCCCGCTGGCGGTCGGCGAACTGACCAACGGCGCCGGTGGCGCGGGGGTGCCGGTCGGCACCAAGCCGATGATGTTCTCGCCGCCGCAGTTCGACAACCTCGTCGAAGTCCCCGGCTGGAGGACGTATCTGCCCCCGGAGAATGATCCGGAAGCCACCCTCTGGGCGGGTGTTCTGAGCGTCCCCAACATCGGCGACGTCCCCTATCTCGACAACGCCGACGGTCAGAACGTCGCACAACTGCATCACCATTGGATGCAGCAGACGCTCAACGTCCACGTCCAACCCAATACGCACTATCGACTGTCATTCCTCGCAGGGACAGGGTTCGCTGACACGCATGAGGGCATCTACGTCTCCATGCTCGCCGCGCCCGACCTCGAAACGCTCGCATTCCCCAATGTTCCCGGCGTGACGGAACTGGTGAGAACGCAGGGGTTGTACCCACCCCTGGGCTCCGAGGGCCATCTGCTCCCATGGGAACTGGAGTTCACGACCCCGGAGACCATCTCGGATGACCTCGCGCAGAGCTTCCTTGCCATCAGCTTCATCGGCAGTGACGGCATCCCACGCACCAACTTCGATGACTTCAAACTCGAGGCAACTACACTGCCAAGCCCGGCAGGTGCGACATTGCTGCTCGCCGCGGCGGGATGGCGGGGAACCCGGCGCCGGACCTGATCACTCGTCCCCGGTCACTGATCTCCGCTCAACTCATCCACCATCAGCATCGCACGCCGGATGTGCGGGATGGTGATGCTGCCGCCGACGATCATCGCGACGTTGAAGGCGTCCTCCAGCTCCGCGACAGTCCAGCCCGCCTCGAGGCACTGCTCCACGTGGTAGTTGATGCAGTCATCGCATCGCAGCACCGTTGATGCCACCAGCCCCAGCAATTCCTTTGTCTTCGTATCAAGTCCACCCTTGGCGGTGAGATCTTCATACGCGGCGGCGTCCATGCGCAGGAAACGCTTGAGTCCGAGGTGCTCCACACTCTGGAGCCTCGTCTGGGCGCGGTCCCGCGCGGCACGAAACTCGTCGAAATGCTCGTAGCTCATGCTGGCGGTCCGGTCACGCGGGCGAGGTGGCGTTGGGATCCGGTTCCGGCTTCTGCGTGGCAGTGGACGCCGGGGGCGGTGTGGTCGTCGACGTGGAACCCGGCGTCGGCGCGGGCACGGTACCCGGCTTCATCAACTTCATGGCCGCTTCCTCATGCACGCGGCGGCGAGCCACCTTCACGGCATACACGCCGATGAAGCTCGTGATGATCAGGGCAATCACGAAGACGATCCGGCCACGCCACATGGAGAGCATCACACCGAGAATCGCAAACATCGCACCCATGGCATACAGCGTCAGCACGGCACCCTTGACACCCAGTGCCCGCTTGAGCATGTGATGCAGATGCTGGTCGTCGGGGGCGCTCATGGGCAGGCCGGCCATCTTGCGCCGAATGATCGCCAGGGCGGTATCCATGATCGGAATGGAGTAGATGATCAGGCCGGCAATGACGAGGTGTGTCATGCCGTTGTCACCCAGCGTCAGAATGAGCACGATCGTGACGTACCCCATCAGCAACGATCCACAGTCGCCGAGGAAAATGCTCGCCGGATTGAAATTGTGCGGCAGGAACCCGAGACACGCACCGAGCAGGCTCAGCGACACGATGATCCGCGCCGAATCGAGGCTGCCGATCGCTTCCGAGGGGCCGCCGAAGTCCAGCACCGCAAGGTTCAACGCGATGACGCCGATGCCGATCGCGGCGATCCCCGTGACGCCGGACAACAGCCCGTCCAACCCGTCGATCAGGTTGCTGGCGTTGCACGCGCCCAGAACGAATACCGCGATGATTGCCGTCCCCACCCAGTAGATGACGTCAATCTCAACGGAGGTTCCAACGAACGGAACCGTCATCGGAAGATCGATGGCCCACGTCAGGTCCGGCTTCCCGACAAACTCGCCGATCGGACGCATGACGCCACGGGCCAGATTGGTGCCCACCTCCTCCATCGCCAGAGCCGCCGCCGCCAGCAACTGTCCAGCGACCTTCACCCGCGGCATGAGTCCGACGACATCATCGATGAGGCCGGTGAGCATGATGAGCGCCATCCCGAGGACGATCGAGGGTGGCACCGGTCGCTGTTCGTGAATGCTGAAGTGTCCCTGGTAGACGTCATCCGGCAACTGCCCGCCGAAGTAGCTCAGACCGACACCCGCGAGCAGGCCGAGGAAGACCGCCACGCCGCCAAGGTACGCGACCGGAATGCGGTGCGCCTTCCGCGCTTCACCGGGATTGTCGACGACGCCATTCGCAATGGCGAGGCGCCGCATGATCGGAGTGGCGATCAGCGTCGCCAGGAACGCCACGACGAGCACACCGACGTAGCCCGAAAGAATGTCGGCGCGCGACTGACCCATCTCGGACACCTGGTCAACGACGGCTGCCGTCGCCTCCAGTCCCGAGTCGGTCTGTGCCAGCAGAATGTTCAGTGGCTTGTGAATCATGGCGGCCCAGGCGGTCATTGTACGGCATTCCCTCCGGAGGCCGCGGCGGAGGTGTTGATCTGCGACGCGATATCCCGAATCGTGACATCGAGCGGAATGCTCGCCTCAAAGCCGATGGCGTCGCGGATCCGCGTCAGGTCCGGCCGCCGAAGCCGGAGGTCCTCGAAACCCGGCCCGTACGCCTTGTCGTAGGGAATCAACTTCGGCTCGCTCGTCGACCCGAGCACCGACGCCACACGACGCGCCAGTTCGAGGATTGAGATGAGGTGATCGGAACCGATGTTGAAGACCCGCCCAACACACGATGGCGTCGAAAGCAGGCGCATGATCGCCGGGACCACGTCCCGCACATCGCAGAAACAGCGCGACTGCCCGCCATCTCCATACACCGGGATCGCATCTCCCATGAGCGCCGCCCGAACAAAGTTCGGGAGCACCATGCCGTAGTCGCCGACCTGCCGCGGCCCGACGGTGTTGAAGAATCGCGCCACCACGACCGGAAGGCCCGCTGCATCCGCGTGCGCGAGTGCGAGATGCTCATCGATCGCCTTGGAGCATGCATACGACCAGCGGCCGGCCGTGGTGGGGCCGTAGACGCAATCGTCCTCCTCGGAGAAGGGCGCCGCCTCCGACTTGCCGTATACCTCGGAACTCGAGGCGATCAGTGTCCGTGCCCCTGTTTCCGGGGTTGGTCCGTGATGCTCGGCGAATCGAAGCAGGGCAACCGTATCGACGATGTTCGTTTCAATCGACTCCACGGGTCGCTCAAGGATGCGCTTCACGCCGACCGCCGCCGCGAGGTGGTAGATCTCCTCGAACCGGTCGGACTCCGCCATTCCGGGCAGGGCATCACCGAGATCCGCTTCGATGAACCGAAGCCGCTCATGCACCTCCGGAATGTTGGAGCGCCGCCCGGTGGAGAGGTTGTCGATGACTGTGACCACGTCGCCGCGATCGAGCAGCGCCTCGACAAGGTGCGATCCGATGAAGCCCGCACCCCCGGTCACCAGGACGCGCCGGCTGTTTGCACCGGATTGTCGGGAGGGCTCCTGCGTCACGATGGGGGGTGTCCCTCAATGAAGAAAAGCCAGTGAGCGCCGGAGCGCCCACTGGCTGGATGTTTCAGAACTGGATGACCTCAGCCACCACTCTCATTCTTCTTCCGCTTGCCTGCCGGCTTCCCGTGGCCTCCCGCCTTCTGATACTCGTGCGCCGCCTTGAAGTTGCGCTTGAAGTATCCACCGGCGCTGGCACGAACACCGTTGACAATCACGCCGAGGAACTGGGCCCGGGCGTCGCCGAACTGGTTCCGAAGGCGATTCACGAGGCCGCGCTTCTCGCTGTACGCACGCACCACGAGGACGCAGGCGTCCGTGTGTGCGGCGACAGCAAGGGCGTCACCCGAAACCACCGCTGGCGGCGAATCGAAGAGCACCAGGTCGTAGCGATCACGCGCCTTCGCGACGAACTCAGCCATCGCAAGCGTCGTGAATCGCTCGAAGACGCGATGCTGCGGATCGCCCGCCGCGATGACATCGAGGTTCGCCGTGTCCGTGGACTGCACGGCATCGTCGAACTCCGCGGCACCCGCCAGCAGGTCGCCGAGTCCCGGGGCATCGGCCGTGCCGAGCATGCGATGCAGCGCGGGGCGACGGAAGTTGGCGTCAACGACGAGGACCTTCAGGTCCGTCGCGGCGGAGTTCATCGCGAGGTTGGTGATCAGCGAGGTGGTACCGGAACCCGGCATGCCGCCGACCAGCAGGAGCGTCTTGTGCCCCGCCTTGCGGCATTCGCGCAGGATGTCGGTACGCATCTGGCGAATCGACTCGGCGATCACGCCCTGCGGACAATCCCGGCTTGCCATCTCGAAACTCTCAGGCCGCGCGGGATCCATGTCCAGTTCAGGCACCACACCCATCACGCGGGTCCGCGGCAAGGCGCTGACGTCCTGCGGCGTACGGATGCGCTGCTCCTGCACTTCGCGGAGCACGATGACGCCGCCGACCAGTCCGCCGATGAGGAACGTCGACACGGCAACGAGCGGCACGAGTCGCGGGAAGGACTTCGCGTCCGGAGTCTGAGCCTGCGAGATCTGGGTCATACGAAGCGGACCATCGATCACGCTGCGCAGGTTGTCGATCTTGGTGGTCAGAGTCGCGATCTCCTCGGTCTTCTGCGCCCGGTCCTGTTCGAAGTTTTCGTGTTCGTTCAGGGCCTGGGTGATGGCCTGGAGCTTGGACTCGGCATCCGTGAGACGGGTCATCAGCTCAGCAAGACTGGCGTTGTAACGGGAGATGGTCGTCCGCAGGCTCTCCTTGGTGCTCTCGAAGAGTTCACGCGTCTGCAACTCGATCAGCGCTTCGCGCTCCTGCTCAAGGGCACGGATGATGCTCTTGCGCCGCTTCACCTCGCGGTGGTTGTCGCCGTACTTCTCCTGGTGAGCGCGGAGCAGCGCCTTCTCGTTGACAATGGAGGAGTCCTGCTGCTGGATGAGCGCCATGCGCTCGACCTCGCCGCGAATGGTCTCCGGCACGAGCGAGTTCTTGCTCATCTCTTCGTAGAGGTTGAGCTGTTCCTGAGCCTTGGCGATCTCATCGCGAAGGACAACGATCTGGGGCTGGAGGTGGCGGATCTCTTCCTGGTAGAGAGAGTCCTTCTGCTGGAACGCGGTGATGCCGGCGCCTGAGAGGAGGCTCTCGGTCTTGCGATCGATGGTATCGAGGTCCTCGCGGAGCACCGCCATCCTGTTCTCCGCATTGCGGAGTTTGTCCCGCGTATCCGCCTGTGTCGTCGTCTCGAAGTGATCCAGGTAGACGCGTGCGATGATATTGCAGATGTTGGCACACTCGTCCTTCGGCATGCCGACCGTGACCTTGAGGGTCATGTACTGCGTGTCTTCAATGACCTTGCTGTTCACGACTTCGCGCAGGGCCTTCAGTGCCTCCACGGCGTTGTAGAGGCCGGCTTCATCATTGAAACTCCGTGCGAAGCGCGTTTGGCGGAAATTCGGCTCGTTGACGACTTTCTGAAGGATCAGGTCCGAGGTCATCTGGTAGACCTGCGACTCCATGAAGTACGGAAGTTCCTTCGTCGCCGCGTTCGACCACTCTTCCGGCGCCAGGCCGTCAATCATCTGACTCCGGGCTGCAAACTGGGCGGACGCCGAGAACTTCGGCATGGTGAAGGAGAGCGCCAGGTAGGCACCGATGCCGACGAGGATGCCGAGGATGCCGGCTGCCGCGAGCCACATCCAGTACACGCGCAAAATGCGCATCGGATCCAGGTTGTTGGCCATGCCCAGGTTCGCGGGCGCTCCCGAGGGGGCACCCCGCGGGACGGAGCGGGCTGGCGGCGGCGGTGTCTTCGTCGATGTCGTCATCACGTCTGCCCCTTGTCGGTGGCTGAAACAGGCCTGACTGACCCGTCTTCCTCATCGGACGGCCCCTGTGCTCGGGGACGCCTGTCCAGTGAACTGTCGCCGGTGAATACCGGCTGCAAGACCGGCACACCCCTTCCGGGGAATGCCGGGAATCAACTGCAATACGTCTACAATCTCCGTCGGTTCATCGGGCCGCCTGAATGAGTTGATCCAGCTCGTCCCGATATTCATCGCGTGCTGCACCGTTGGTCCGCGCAATATCTTCCGCCTGATTCCGGCACATCCGGGCGTCGCTCATCTGGTTCATCGACGCGTAGACCAGCCCCAGGTGGATGTTGGCGATCAGGCTCTCCGAATCGCTCGTCGCGGTGTTCACGGCCTTCCGAAGGGCCTTGACGGCCTCCTCGTCACGATCCAGCAGGTGGTACGTCCATCCGAGGGTATCCAGGACCGTCGAACTCAGAGGCCGAAGCTCCGCCGCCTTTTCCGCAAAGACCAGGGCCGCCTCCGGATCGCTCACCTCGTTGGAGAGCAGGTACGCCAGGTTGTTGTAGAGTTCGACGTCACCCGGGGCCACCTCGACCGCCTTCCGAAGCCAGTCCACGCACACGCTGTACTCACCCAGTTCGTAGTGCAGCCGGCTCCGGAGGCGATACAGCTCTCGCAGCGTCAGCGGGTCCGCATTGGTCTCATCCACGTCAGCAACCCGCGCCAGCAGGGTGCTCATGTCCTCCTCGCCACGGAGCGCCTTGAAGTTGGCGAGCTGCACACGCAGATACGTCAGGTCCGGATCCGTGAGATCCAGCCCCTCGATGTAGTTGTACGACACCACCGGACCACCCTTCGCCAGCGTCAACTGCTCAATCCAGAGCTGAAGACGGGCCGCATCCCCCTTCGCCGCTTCGAGACCGCGAACAAACTCGGACTCGGCCTCCGGCTCCTTCTTGAGGAACGCATACGCGCGGCCGCGAAGCATCGTGTTGGCAACCGTGCTGGCATCGTGCTCCTTGTCATTGACGATGCGCTGCATCAGACCGTTGACTTCCTGGATCGTCGTACGCTCCGGCGTCCGAAGTCTCGCATCAAGCAGGGCGATCGCCGCATTGACCTCATCCGTCGCGTCATACACTTCGCGGTAGTAACGCGCCACCTCAGGCCAGCGTTCCAGCTTCGACAGCACATTGGCCGCCCGAGCCTTCCACTCCACGCTGTCAGGACGAACCTGCACAACACCGATCACCTCGGCGGCCGCCTCCTCAAGGCGATTGGCCTCAAGCAACTCACGCAACAGCAGAAGACGCAGTTCATCAGCGGCGGGGTTCTCCTTGATGCCGCGGCGAAGTTCCGTAAACGCCTCGGCCGGCCGGCCATGCTCGCGATGAACGGCGAATCGCAGCGCCCATGCACGGGTGTCAGAGGGATCGAGGCGATGCACCTCATCGAGATCCGCAATCACCGCGTTGAACAGTTCCGGCTCTTCACGGTTCAGCAGCACGCGCTGCATGAAGGGCTCCGGCTGATTGGCAAGCTTCGGGTTGCCGATCGCCTCCGCAAGCACAGCCCGTGCTTTCCGCACATCGCCCTGAAGCTGAGCGAAGTTGGAGCGCAGCATGTACACCTCGAGATCGTTGGGCAACGACTGTGTGAGCCGCTCAAGATACGGGCGAGCCTCGTCCGCCTTTTCCTGGCGGATATACGTCTCAACCAGGCGCTTGGTCACCTTGTAGCCGTCCTCCGCCGAATCGGATCCCGCATCCACGATGTCCTTGTACAGATTCAGCGCCTTCGTATAGCACGCCTCGGCGTGAGCCACCTGCTCCTGGGCACGAGCGCCCGCGTTCTGGTCACGCAGGAACTCAGCGTTCGTGAGGGCCGCGGCGGCCTGGCTGAAGTAATAATCAGCAAGTCGCCGATCCGCCTCGCGCTCCTTGGGATCCTGGAGTGCGCGGGCCTTGTCAAAGGCCGCAATCGCGCGATCCTCATATCCGGAACCGGCGAGCAGTTCACCGAGCACGGTCCATGTCGAGACGGTGACTTCCATGTCCGGGTTGTCCTTGAAGGTATCGACATACGCCTCGTACGTCGCGACCGCCTGCTCCGGCTGCCCCTGCGCCAGCAGGGATCGGGTGCGGAGTGATGCGACGAGGCCTTCCTGACCTTCGATACCACTCAGGCGCTGAACAATACCGTCCACCTGGTCCCACCGATTGTCACCGGCGTAGATGTTGGCGAGGGCGACGGTGTTGCGAACGTCCTCGGGATTCGACTGGTAGTACTCCAGGCGACGGGTCCGGGCCATGCTTCGATCGCCGACCTGCGCTTCAAGGTCCAGCCAGAGATTGACGAGGTCGACATCGGTCGGCGCGAAGCGAAGAGCTCCACCGGTCTCCGCCTTGACCGCCTGCAGGGCCTCGACGGGTCGGTTCATCTCGATGAGCAGGGCGAGGTATTCCTTGGTGATCCCCATGTCATCGGGGCGCCCCGCGCGTGCCAGTTTGAGCGACTCGAGTGCATCGGCATCCTTGCCGAGGTTCCGCTGCACCTGTCCGAGAAGGCGACGTGCCGGCGGATTGCTCGGAATGCGGTCCAGCGCGTCAGAGAGCACGCGCTCCGCCGCTTCGAAATCATCGTTCGCCGTCAACTCGAAACGGGCCTGGTAGAGCATGCCATCCAGGTTGTCGAGGTTGTATCGCGCCGCCCGGTCCTTCAACTCCGCCATCCGAGCGAAGTCCTTCTTCTCGATCGCATCCACGAAGGCCACTTCAACCACCACGGCATCATTGGATGCCGCCTTCAGCGCCGCTTCAAGATCTGAAGAGGCCTGCTCCGCGTACGTGCGGGCCGCCGCCGCATCATCATTCGCCGTGCTCCGCTTCGCAGCCGCGCTGTAGACGTGGTAGCGACCGATCATCTTCTGCACGTCGCTGAGCGTCTCGTCGTTGTTCACGATCTCGATGCGGGCCTGGACCGGGTCCTCGATCATGATGAACGTCTTCTGCCTCCGGAACTCCGCATCATTCGGGAACTTGTCCAGTGCGGCATTGACGAGTTGGAGGGCCGCGTCGCGATCCTCCGCGTTCATCTCGTTGTAAACCAGTTCGATGAAGACCCGTCGGTCGTCCGGGTAGTCCTCGCGCAGGCGGTTCAGGATGGTGCGCGCGGTGTCGTACTCGCGTGTCAGCCGGGCCTTGCGAGCCTCAACCAGCCGCCGGACGAGTTCACTGCCTTGCTCGCCCTCACCAAGACCCTCAAGACCACTGATCAGTTCCGCAATCGTTTCGCTTCCGGGAGCCCCTTCGCGCGCCTGGTACAGCAGCGTGAGAGCGGTCTCCCTGTCCTGGAGCTGGATGTGCTGCCTCGCCTGTTCGTACAGGACGCTCGGCGTTCGCGGCAGCTTCCGGTACTCCGAGATCGCTTCGCCGTGATTCCCCTGTGCGGCGAGCGCCCGCGCCATCAGGAGACCCACCTGGGGATCGTCACCCAATTCCGTCTTCTGCAACTCGGAGCACTTGGCCACCGTGACGGGATAGCGTCCATCAACGAATGCGATCTGAGCTTCGCGGAACGTCAGGACGTTCTGGAAGTTCGATGTCACACGCTCCTCAAGAGCGGCGCAGTACGCCTTGGCCGCATCGAGTGCCGCCCGCTGATCCTCAATCTCCGTGGCAGCGTCACGCTTGGAAAGCGCGACTTCAATCTGGGTTGCGAGCGCGTTGAGTCGCTGTGTCGGAAGCATGATCTGCTCGAGGCTGATCGTGCCATCCTCCGCCGATGCCACCGCTTCGAGTTCGGCCAGGGCCGCATCAAAGTCGCCGACCGACCGAAGCACCTGGGCGCGGAGCATCTTCAACTCGAGATCATCGGGGCGCGCCGCCGCGACACGGTCAATCACGCCGCGAGCCTTCTCCATGCCGCCCGGGAACCGGCCCACCTGGCTCACGAAGAGCTGCAGAAATGTGCCGGTGTCGAGGTCTTCAGCGGGAGCCGTCTCGGCCACTTCGAGCAGGTGCATCGCCATGGGACGCAACTGCTCGACAACAGCCTGCTGCGCATCAAGATCCACGGCGCCGCGGCGGATCCGGTCCTGCTCGAGCACGAATCCGAGGAGCAATCCCTGGGGGTGATCCGGGTTGTCACTCATGAAGGATGCGTGGGCCTCGAGCGTCTTCTCCATGGACGCCGCCGCATCGGCCGACCGGGCCTTGTTGCGGGCGTAGGCAACATTCGCGTAGTGCCAGCGGACGATGCCGAGTCCGGCCTCCCAGTCATCGGGGTTGAGTTCGTACGCCGCGGTGAGATCCTCGAGTGCGCCATCGCGCTCCTCGTCACTCATCTCGGTCAGGATCTCCATTCGGCGCACGTTGGCGAGGCCGCGATAGCGTGCGACGCGCACCTTGTCATCACCTTCCACGAGGTTGTTGATGTGCAGGTTGGCTTCCAGGACGTAGTCGTCGTAGGCCCGCAGGAGCCGGGAGCGTTCCCAGAGCTCAGCGAGGTAGGCTTCCTGCCGCTCGGCATCCATCGGCAGCAGTTCCGCGACGCGGTTGAGGATGCCGAGGTGCTTGTCGTAGAACTCGTTGTTGAGCTGATCGTTCTTCGGAACCACCTTGAGCACGGTGTCGTGCCAGAGTTCGAAGAGATCGACACGGGTGGGATCGCGTCCGACGGCCTGCTCGAACCGCTTGGCGGCATCGGCGATGCGCCCCTCGGCGAGGAGTCGGTTGCCCTCTTCCACCTTGACCGCCGGGTCCTTCTGGATCACAAGGAAGTAATACCCCAGCATGCCCATCACAAGGGCGACAAGGGAGACCCCGAGGATCACCACGAATTTCGTGTTCACGCGAGCTGCCATTGGCTTCGACCTCAGCTTCCGTTTCAGTTCAGACAAAGGCGCCCCGGTCCGGGCGCCGAATTCGCTTGTTCATCGAGGGCATCGCAGCGACCCCTCGCTCACACCTGTCATGTCAGACGGGCGGTTCGTACCGTCCGTCAACCACATCCACCCAGTCCGGCACGCGCAGCATCAACTCAGGGAGCAGATCCTTCAGCACGTCCGACACCAAGTCGCCGAGTTCCTCAGCGGATTCGACCCCGGAACTCTGGAACTGCACTTTCGCGTAGTAGGCGTAGTCATCCTCGAGGTTGAACGCCTTGAACCGCACCTCGTCCGCCTGCGCCACCACCTCGCCGTTGGCGATGAAGAAGTAGCCGGCGAAGAGCTTGCGCCCGCCGGGCTCGACGAAGGGCGTCACATAGATCTCGAGATCCTCGATGTTCCCCGGAAGGCGAACAGGGTTCTTGCTCTCCCGACTCACAGTCACCCAGATCTTGCCATGCTTCTCGCGGTCGACATCCGGATCCGGATACGCAAGACCGGTACCCAGGTCGAGATCGATCTTCACCCGCTTGCCCTTGCCCGCCATGTCAATGCCGGCGCCCACGAGGCAACGCTCCGGAACGTGCGGCACCGTATCGATCATGCCCGTGTAGTAAGCACAATGCAACTGGAATCGACGCGGCTCATCGGAGTCCTCGGGATTCACTTCCTCGAACCAGCGCGAGATGTAGTTCCGCGTGCCAAGTTCGTCGACTTCAGATTCCGACATCGGTCGTTCCTGCCCGAAGCGAACCCACTTCGCTTCACCCTTCGATGGGATCTGAATGCCGAGTGAGGTGAACTTCTCCTTCGGGTAGATCGGCGCCTTGGTCAGGTGAAGGTCCAGCCAGCGCAGGGACACCTCAAAGGCAATGCCGATCACCACGAGCAGGATGAACGCAAATACAAACGTCCTGGTGCAGATCCTGCCATTCATGCGCGAGTACCCCCGACCGTCTTTGTCGACTTCGTCTTCGGCGCCGGGCCCTCATTCTCGTCCTCTTCCTCGACCGCGCGGTCCAGGAGCCAGACACAGAACATGAAGAAGAGCAGCGACGGCACCAGCAGGATCGTGCCGATGATCGTGTGCGCATGACCGTCCGCGAGATTCGGATCCACAAAGCGGACCATCAGACCCAGCACTGCCACGCGAACAATGTTCATCAGCACCGCCACCGGCACCGCCAGCAGCAGCATGGCAATGCGCTTCCACCACTGGTTGCAGGCGAGGAAGGCGAGCGCCACCGACAACGCGATGAACGCCACCACCATCCGCATCCCGGAGCATGCCTCGGCAACGTGCAGCGGGTGGTACTCGCTCGCCGCGGGCAGGAAGATGTCAAGGCGGTTGCCGCCCTGCAGTTCCGTCTCCACGCCCAGCATGTTCAGCATCACGTAGCCGCCCTCGGAGGCCAGCAGCTTCAGACTCCACGTCACCTTGTTCATGACCATCTCGCTGATGGTCACACCAAAGCCGAGGAACGCGATCGGGAAGAAGGAGGCCTTGAAGAGACGAGGCCCAAGCACCAGCAGCACCAGGCCGGCCAGCACCAGCACCAGCGCGAACCCCTGGAACATGTGGTTCGGGTAGCCAACCGCGAAGTAGAAGTAGCACATCAGCCCGACCAGCATCATCGGGAGACCTGTCCAGCACGTCTCGACCGGCTGACGGGCAAACGTCTCGCGGTTCTTCCAGATGTAATAGATGCAGATCACCGGAACGAAGTAGGCGTGACCCCAGTCCTCGAAAGCTCGTGCACTGAAACCACTCGGACCCAACTGCTTCCAGATCCAGCCGTGACCCAACGCCGCGAAGCCAAGCAACAGCATCCCCAGCATCAGCAGGTTGGCGCGACCGAAACGGTCAACCCAGGAGGTCGCCGGGGCATTCGTTGTCGTCGTTACCACGCTCATGGATTCTGCACGATCATCGGCTCACGCAACAGAGCGAATCAGTCCTCTTGGAGCCCGGAGGGGGTTCCACGCACCTTCTGCGACCACTCGGGCCACCTGTCACCGAACGCCTGACATCCCTGCGTCCATCTGCGCCCACCCGGAACCAGCCCCCACCAGAACGGGGGTCCGGCGCATACCACCAGGAACGGTCCGGGACCGTACCAGTAACGCTGCTTACGTCAGGGGGTCGCGGCAGGTTCGGTCAGGACCGAGAAAAAGCCCGGGCGACTCCCATGCCCACCTCTATCGGTTACCGACGTTCGTCGGGGGCGGACCGAACACATCATTACCGAAGTTGCGATCCAGGAGGAAGCCGAAGCCGTATGAGGCCCGGAACCCGCCGCGAATCACAGCCAGCGGCGTCGCCCACCACGTCGTCCCGACATCGACGATGTCGTCCGCCTTCAGGAGGATGTCCGGCTGCGTGCCATCGGCGATCGCCCGCAGGTTCAGGCGGACCATGCCCTGCCGATCCGGCCCCACCATGCGAATCAGGTCCACGCGCTCCGGGATGCCGATCGATGACAGACCGCCCGCCGAAATCACCGCCCGGCGGAGTGTCAACTTGCCGCCGGCGGGGAGGTTGTAGGTGCCGGGGCGGGCAATGCCCGGGCCACCCATGTACACCACGCCCGTCTGAGGCGGATCAACGCGAATCACGTCGCCGGGGCGAACCACGATGTTGTACGCCGCGGCACCCTGAATCAGCGGCTTCACCGGCACGCGGATCACGCGCTGGGTCACGAGGTCTTCGGCCTGTGCCATGACCGAGAGCGGATCATCGCCCTCGGGCAGGGCAGAACCTTCCACCGTGGTTGTACGCGGCACGGCGCGGACCCACTGCCCATCGAGGAACATCCATCGTGCGCCGCCGGACTGACCGGCGGGCGTGGAAACAGTCGCCTCGGTGTCATCATCCTCACCCGGAAGTTCGAGGATCGGCTCAATGCCGTCCTGTGACATCATCGCGAGCGACTCGGCGGATTCGGGGAGGTCCAGTACGGGCTCATCGCCGGTGCGGGCGCTCATACTGATCCAGCCACCGCTGACATCCGGGTCATCGCCGCCGAGGTCCTGAAGCAGATTCTCCAGATCCTCGGGTGTCGTCTGGTCGTCAGGCTGGGGGACCGCATCCGGGTTGGACGGTGGTGTATCACCACCGATGCCGTGGCTGACTTGATCGGAGAGCGGCACCTGCCGAATCACGAAGACATTCTCGACCGTGGGCGGCACGCCGCCGGCATCGGTGAGCGCCTCAAGCAGGCGATAGTCGGGCTTTGTGATCTGGTAACGACCTACATTCGGGACCGCGCCGAGCACCGAGAACGTCGCCTGACGCTGACCGGGCACCTGCACCGTCACGAAGGGATCATCAAGAATGTCCGCATCGCGGATGCGCTGCTTCAGAAGTTCAGCGACCTCCGCGGCGTTCGAATCCGCCACGTAGATGCGTCCAAGCTGAGGGATGTCGATGAAACCCCGACCGTCGACCGCGCGCTCGTAGAGTCCCGGCGCGCCACTGTCGAGGAAGTCGAAGATCTCGATCTGGAGGAAGTCACCCGGGCCCACGCGGTAGTCGGCGGGTTCGGGGATCAGGTCTTCAGGAAGCACGTCGCTGACATCGACGAATTCGCCGGCATCCCGCTCGATGACGTCGATGCGATCGAGGATGGGCACGATGGTCGGGGTGTGCTCCCACCGGCCTGTCACGCCGGGGTCCATGAAGCTGTCCAATTGGCAGCCCGGGAGCACCATCGTGGCCGATCCAGCGAGCGCACTCAGAGCGGCGGCCCTGCGCACTCGCGTTGATGTCCATCCTCGTCTGCTCACAACCGACTCCTTGCGTCCATCGGCGTCTTATCGTGGTGCCCGATGCGCTGAAAAGGGGCAGCAACGTAGCAACCACGTTTACACTGTCAAATACACCACGGCCCGTGGGAAAAGCCGCACCGCGCTCGTTCCTATCGACCGTTACAGCCCGCCCTGTTCAACAGGACCCACCATTTTCGGTACATATACGGACGCCGCACTCCTGTACACCCTCGCGACGACCGACTCCATTGTAGAGAGATCCGGCGGCCTTCCGGCGACTCGGGCCCGATCTGCTGGTCTATACTCACCCTCATGAACCCCGGAGCCCCCGATTCCGACACCCGACCCGCAGAGACGAGCGTCGACCTGGGCACGACAGGCCGGCCCCTCTCTGATCGTGGTGCCACGCGCCACGGACGAGCACTTGGCGGCGATCCGGTCCGCCGAATGGACCGTCCGATCGTCTCGCTGAGCAACCAGGTCCTGAACAACGGGACCCAGAAACTCGCCGCGAAACGAAAGCCCTCCTGGCTCCGGGCCCGCCTGCCGGGCGGCGCGGCGTACGAATCGCTGGCCTCGATCATCCGTGAGCACGAGTTGCACACGGTATGCGAGGAGGCGAGTTGCCCCAATATGGGCGATTGCTGGGCTCGTGGAATCGCGACGATCATGATCCTCGGTGATACGTGCACCCGTTCGTGCGGGTTCTGCAACGTCAAGACTGGTCGACCCGGCGCACCTGATCTCGATGAGCCCCGCCGGGTGGCCTCCTCCCTCTCGCGCATCGGCCTGCGTCACGTGGTGATTACATCGGTAGACCGGGATGATCTGCCCGACGGCGGTGCCGCGATCTGGGCAGAGACGATCGAGCAGAGCCGGGTTTCCTGCCCGGACATGTCGATTGAGGTCCTGACCCCGGACTTCAAGGGCGACCGCGCCTCATGTGCGTTGGTTTATGCCGCGACGCCGGACATTTTCGCCCACAACATGGAGACTGTGGAGCGGATGCACACGGTGGTTCGTCCTCAGGCGAAGTATGAACGTTCTCTGGCGGTGCTTCGTTGGGCGAAGGATGCGGGCCTGATCACGAAGACGGGGATCATGGTGGGGATTGGCGAGCGTGACGAGGAAGTGATCGAGGTGATGCAGGCGGTCCGAGCTGAGACGGACGCGGACATCTTCACGATCGGTCAGTATCTGCAGCCGACCTCCAACCACCTCCCGATCGCGCGTTGGGTCCATCCGGACACCTTTGAGTGGTATCGCGAGGAGGGTCTCCGAATGGGGTTCCGGGTGGTTGAATCCGGTCCGCTGGTCCGTTCCAGTTATCACGCGGATGAGCAGGCTGAACGCCTGGCCCCTGAAGAGCGGCGTGTGCATGAATCGATGCGCGAACTGCTCGCCGAGGCGCGGAAGGATCGCGGCTCCTGATCCTCCCCTCGCGAAGGGGGTTCTGGAAGATCCTGTTAATCTGGGGATTTCGGGTGCGGGTGACTGTGAGTTGGTGGCCCGCGGAACCGCCGAATCTGCGCGTTTTGTGTTTGACGAAGGGGAGGCATGGGTTTAGTTTTGATGCAGCGGTTTCCGTGCCGCGGGTAGGATTCACGTCACGCAGGTAAAACGCTTTAGCGGTCCTTTCGAGGACGCGAAGGATGTGGGCTGACTGGCCCTGATCGTCGTTCGCTGATGAGTAAAGCGGTTTACCGAGGGTTGGAATCGCGGACGTGATTCACCAGAGTGGGATGATCCGGCATCGTTGTGAAGGTGCCGGTTGTGTAGATAGCGATTGGTAGGGACGGCTCCAGGAGGAGCCGGAACAACACGTCTTTTCGAGAGAGGTATCTGTCATGAACACCCGTATTCTTGCCGCGGCCGCCGGCCTCGGCATCGCATCGTCGGCTTTCGCTCAGGTCGACGGCACCATCGGTGGCGGCGAGGGCTACTCCCTCCGCGCCACCCAGACCGTCCAGACCCAGTTCGGTGATAACGCGTCCGAACTCAACGCCGCGTACGCCCGCGTCTCCGGTGGTCGCCTCTACGTCGGCCTTACCGGCAACATCGAAGGCAACTTCAACAAGCTCAACATCTTCATCCACACCGGCGCCGCCGGCGGCGAGAACGTCCTCACCGCCTCCACCGGCAGCGGTGGCAACAACCCCGGCAACGACGGCTGGGCCGACAAGTACGCCGGTTTCACCTTCGACAGCGGCTTCTCCGCCAACTACATGATGATCTTCCGTCGCGGCAACGACTTCGGCGCCGACAAGGCTGACCTCGACTTCTCGACCGTCGGCTCCGCCAACGACTGGGGCTTCGGCGACATCTTCGGCGGCTCCCAGGAAGGTTCCGCCACCGTCTCCTCCCCGCTCGTGCCCAACGGCATCGAGATCGCCTACGACAACTCCAACGTCGCCGGCATCGCGGGTGGCGACCAGGCCGCCAACCAGGCCGCCGCTCAGGCTGTGACGACCGGTCTCGAATTCTCCATCGCGCTCGCCGACCTCGGCGGAGCCGACCCCGCGGACATCAAGATCTCCGCGATGGTCAACGGTGGTGGCCACGACTTCCTCTCCAACCAGTTCCTCGGTGGCCTCGCCGCCCCGCAGGGTAACCTGGGTGGTGACGGCCTCGGCAACTTCACCGGTGACGTCGGTGGCATCGACCTCAACAACTTCGCCGGCGACCAGTGCTTCGACATCCCCGCACCGGGTGCCGCGGCCATCTTCGGCCTCGCCGGTCTCGCCGGCATTCGTCGCCGCCGCTGATTCGCTGCGACGTCTGAACGCTCAACAGCAATACGCCGCGGTTTCATGCAAGTGAAGCCGCGGTTTTCAATCCATCGTTCATCGCTTCCCCTCCGCGGAGGACTGAGCCGTGCCGCAACATCAACGGGCCTGTGTCTGTGCTGTCGTGTTCGCAGCGGCGGTCCCGCTCAGCGCCGGTACTCCCGCTTTCTCCAACCGAACGACGGACGCGCTCATCGACGCATTCCAGATCCCGTTCGGCTATCCACCGCTCGGCACCATGATGGGCGGTGGCGCCGTCGCCGACTTCAACCGCGATGGCTGGATGGACTTCTACGCCGTTCGCGGCTCATTCTTCGCCGACTGCCTGTACCTCAACAACGGCGATGAGACGTTCACCAACCACGCGACCGCCGCGGGCATGGACGACATCCTCTTCTCCGCCGGCGTCGCCGTCGGCGACTTCGACAACGACGGCTGGATCGACATCTTCCTGATGAACCACGGCGATCCGACCAGCGGCGATGAACCGGGGCGCCATCGCCTCTATCGCAACAACGGCGACGGCACCTTCACCGATGTCGCGAGCATCGCCGGCGTCGAGACGTCCTCGCCATTCATCGCAGATGGGTTCGGCGCGGCCTTCGGAGACTACGACCTCGACGGTGATCTCGACCTTGCCGTCTCAGGATGGATCCCCGGTGCGCAGGGCAACCGACTGTATCGCAACGACGGCGACGGAACATTCGCAGACGTGACCAGCGCGGCGGTACCGGCGAGCCTCTCCTCCGTGCGCGGCTTCTCGATTCGATTCACCGACATGGATGGTGACCGCTTCCCCGAGTTGCTCTGGGTCGGCGACTATGTCACATCGCGCTACTTCCGCAACAATGCCGATGGGACGTTCGCTGACGTCACCGCCGCCTCGGGCACGGCCCTCGATGAGAACGGCATGGGCTCCATCATCGGCGACTTCAACGGTGACGGCCTCTTCGACTGGTTCGTCACCGCAATCTACGGCGAAACCGTCAGCTTCCCGTTCGTCGCCGGCAATCGACTCTATCTCAATCAGGGCAACCACACGTACACAGAAGTCGCGGCGGCCGCGGGGGTCGATGACGGCGGCTGGGGCTGGGGCGCCACCGCAATCGACATCGACCACGACGGCGATCAGGACCTGGTGCACACCAACGGCTGGCCGACATACGACCAGTACATTGCCGACCCCACCCGCGTCTATGTGAACGATGGCAACGCCAACTTCACCGAGCAAGCCGCTGCACTCGGTCTGACGCACACCGGGAGCGGACGCGGCCTCGCCAACCTCGACTACGACAACGACGGTGATCAGGATGTTCTCATCTTTGCGTACGGGGAGAAATTGGCGTTCTTTCGCAACGACCTTTTCGGCCCCGATACAAACTGGATCCGGCTGCTCTTCGACACGAGCAACGAACCAACGCTCGCACCCGATGGATTCGGCACCCATGCTGCCATCACGACGGGTGCGGTCACACAGGTGCGCCAGATGGACGGTGGATGCAACTACCTCTCGGTCTCCGAGTTCTCCGTGCACGCGGGCCTCGGTGCAGCGTCCACGATCGACGAGATTCTCGTGACGTGGGCGAACGGTCGGCAGAACCGACTGGTCGATGTCGCCGCGAACCAGACGCTCACCATCTCACCGTGTTTGATCAGCGGCGACGCTGATGCTGACGGTGTCGTTGACTTCGCCGATCTCAACCTCGTTCTCCAGTCGTGGGGTATGATGGTGGAGCCGTGGCGCGATGGTGACGCAACCGGAGATGGCGACGTGGACTTCAGCGACCTGAATGCCGTGCTCGCCGAGTGGGGGAGTACGTGCCCATGAACCCGTCACTCCTGGCCGTGATACTCTTCGCAGGCACCGCGTACGCCGGCACACCCATTTTCGTGAACGCGACCACCGACGTTGGCATCGACATCCTCCAGATCGGTCCCGGGTATCCCGAAGAAGGCAAGATGATGGGCGGGATGGCCGCGGCGGACTTCAACCGCGACGGCTGGATGGACCTGTACGTCGTCCGCGGCGGCGATGCGCGTGACGCGCTGTACATGAACGATGGCACCGGCCACTTCACCGATGTCGGCGGCGCCTGGGGCATCGGGACACCTGCGTACTGCTCCGGCGTTGCGGTCGGCGATGTCGATGGCGACGGCTGGATTGACGTCTACGTCTCCACGCATGGCACGCAGGCGGACGGCCTGGTCATTGATCGCCACCGGCTCTACCGGAACCTCAACGGAACAGGCTTCGAGGAGATCGCACTCGCTGCCGGCGTCGGGCGAACCTCTCCGTCGACACCGGACGGGTTCAGTGCCGTCTTCGGCGACTATGACCTGGATGGCGACCTCGATCTCGCCGTGGCGGGTTGGCGCGGCCAGTCACGAGGGAATCGCCTCTTCCGCAACGACGGCACCGGTCAGTTCACGGATGTCACGGCGACAGCGATTCTGCATGACATGACGCCAGTGCGCGGTTTCACGCCGCGATTCACGGACATGGACGGTGACCGCTACCCCGAACTGCTGTGGGTCGCGGACTTCAGCACGTCACGCTATCTCAGGAACAACCGGGATGGCACATTCACGGAGATGACATCCGCCGCGGGCGTCGGCCATGACCAGAACGGCATGGGCAGTGCGGTGGGGGACTTCGACAATGACGGCGACCCGGACTGGTACGTCTCGTCCATCTTCCTCCCCGCGGCGTTCAAGGAAGGCAACAAGCTCTACGTCAACGAAGGCGGTCACGTCTTCAGCGAAGTCGCGGAAGCGCGTGGGGCGCACGATGGCGGCTGGGGCTGGGGCGTGGAGGCGATCGACATCGATCATGACGGCGACCTCGACATCGCGGAAGCCAATGGCTGGGTCCCCGGCATCTGGGGCAGTGACAACCTCAAGCTCTACATCAATGACGGCACGGCACACTTCACGGAGGCCGCGACTGCAAGCGGCCTGGTCCACACGGGCCTGACCCGCGGCCTGATTCGCATCGACCACGACAACGACGGCGATCAGGACATCGTGGTGGGCGGCTACCACACGGACGTGCGCCTGTTCCGCAACGACGTTGCAGGCCCGGACACACATTGGCTTCGTGTTCTGCTCGACACCTCGGCGCACAGCGACTTGGCGCCCGACGGTTTCGGCGCGGTCGTGCGGGCGAGGACCGGCGACAGCGAGCAGATGCGCATCCTTGATGGCGGCGCGAGTTACCTGGCCGTCTCGGAGTTCTCAGCGCACTTCGGACTTGGCGCATCCGAAGTCATCGACGACCTCGTCGTCGAGTGGCCCAATGGTCGGTGGAATCGTTGGCGCGATGTGCCGTCTGACCAGTCACTGACCCTGTCGCCCTGCTTCATCGACGGCGATGCGGACGGCGACTGCTCGGTTGGCATGCAGGACCTGGGGATGACACTGGAAGGCTGGGGCAATCCGACACAGGCATGGCGAAATGGCGATGTCAACGGCGACGGCGCGGTCGACTTTCGCGATCTGAACCTGGTGCTGGATGGCTGGGGTGAATAGGCATTGAGGTGTTTCGGGTCGGAACCGCCGACTCCACAATGCCTCAATACCGAATGCCGTAGTGCCTACTTCACCTCTGCCGTTCGATCCGGATCATCGTCTTCCGGCGCTTCGGCCTCAGCCTTGTCTTCCGGGTCGGGCTCGTAGCCCGGCATCTCCTTCTCCATGCCGAGAATCCAGTCTTCGAGCGGTTCGTACTTGAGCAGGTCGAGCTTGATCTCGTCCGGCTGCCCTTCGATCTTGACGAAGACGAACCACTTGTCCCACTTGCGCTTGTCGATGTACTCGAGTTCGTCGGGGGTGGCACTGCGGCCGCCCGGGAAGTGGAGGCGCATCGTCTCCGGTTCATACCGGTAGGACTTCATCCCCGCACGCAGGAAGTGCACGGCGACCGCCGCAGCCCCAAGCATGCCCGCGAGCATGATGAGCCACTGAATGGGCAGGTCGTAGGCGGAGAGCGGATCAGGCACATCGGCGCCGGCGAACCGCTCATCGAGCGCGCTGTACACCGCGTTGGAATTGAGGAAAACCGTCCGCTTCTCGGCTGCCGGGAAGCCAGGCTTCTCGTAGTCACGGTCGGGCTCGGCGGCATTGCGACGTTCGATGGCATCAAGATTCGCGACGCGCGAGAGGGCGGTGAGCCAGTTGTACTCGTCGAGGTCATGACCCGTCAGTTCGTCCGACTCCTCGAGTTCCCGCAGACGCGTGGCCGGATCAGCGACCGACGCCCGACTCACAAGGCTCCCGAGGTTCGTCATGTGCTGGTACAGCAGGAAGTCCGCGGCCTTCCGACCGCGCTTCGGATAGATGTAGCCGGCATCGATCAGACCCCAGGTCCCCAGGGCAAAGAAGAGCAGGAAGAAGAGCGCCATGCGCCGCTTCCACTTCTTGCTGAGGCGGGTCGTGGTGCGTTGCTGATCGTCAGTCATGCCGTCTCCGGGAGAACCAGTTCCAACGTCGTCAAACTCCGAGGTGCAGACAGAATATCAGTCGGCGTCACCATCAACCAGATTCGCATCCCACCAGCGACGCGCCCAGGCACGTCCCTCCGCGGTCGACATCACGCCATCGAATCCACCCTCTGACACCTGCCGGATCGGAATGCGAGGCCAGCGATCCGGCTCGCGCATCGCGCGGGTCAGCCACGCTTCATGCACTCGCCGCGCTTTCTCACCCAACCAGACCAGGTCAGAGCGCCTGAACGGACGCCAGATCATTCTTCACCCCAATCACATCGGCGGTTTCGGAGTCGTCCCCCATCCTAGACCCAATTCCGTCGCCGGGATCAACCTTCAATGGCCTCGAAACGCCCAACTGACCACCAGAATACCTTCCAGAATATAAACATGCATCCAATCTGTCGCTTTCCTGTCACTTCGGCGACGCGGCGGCAGAGAACTGGTGCGGACGCGTCGTCCGGCGCAGCCTGCCACGGAATAATTTCAGGGTACGGAACGTACTCTCATTTGGAACGTCCCCCCTCCTGGGAAGGAGACCATGATGAACGGACACACGATCTCACATTCGGAACGGCCGGGAACCGTCCGCGCATGCATGATCCGCACCGGCCTGATCCTCGCCCTCGCGGCGGGCGGCGCCACCCTGACTGGCTGTAACAACGCCGGCGAAGGCGCGGTCTCGGGCGCGGCCCTTGGCGCTCTCATCGGCATGGGCATCGGCTCAACGATGGGCGAAATGGGTGACGGCGCCGCCGTCGGTGCCCTGGCCGGCGCCGGTCTCGGTGCCATCCTCGGTGACCAGAACGAGCGAGCCGACCGACGTCATCGATCGGATTGGTGAGGTACTCGGCAACCGGCATCGGGCATCAGGCACCAGGGGTTGAACGCCTTCGGCGTCATCCTGATGAGCTTCCGCTCTGCTGAGTTGTCGTACGCCCGGTCGATTCGAATGCCGTAATGCCGTAATGCCCTAATGCCTATCTCAATTCCTGAACTCCGCGTGGCAATCGGTGCATGACGACCGCAGCAGGCGATACGCGCGGGTGGCCTTGTCGCGGTCACGTGATCGAAGCGCCTCGTGCAGGACGGTCGCCGCGACTTCGCTCTCTGCCATCATGTCGTCGAAGTCCGCGCGCTGACCTCTCGCCAGGAACGGTTCATTCGGCGTCACCTCGCGTGCAGCTTCGCGCAGGTGCTCAAGGAGCATCAGCGCTTCGTGCGGCGGATCGATATCCGGGTGATCCGGCGGGACACTCCAGCCAGCCTTCTCAATCAGCTTGATGTTGTCCCACGTGCGATCGAGTTGGGCCATCCGGTCAGTGAAACCGTCGATCGGCATCACCTCGTGCAACTCCACCGCGATCCCGGAACATGCCGCTTCGTTGAAGGCGGCGACGTCCCGCCACAGTCCCGTGTAGCCCGGACTTGTTCCGGAGAGCGTCATGAAGGTCTTCGCGTCCGAGTGGTCACCTTCGCCCTCCAGCATCAACGCGATCGCCGCCATGGCCGGGCCGCGATGCTTGCCGTGATGACAGTGGATATAAACCGGCTCATCGGTGGACGTGAGTGCTTCGCGGAGGGTGGCCGCGGCTTCATTCGAGATCCCGTCGTATCCGATCGGAATGTGGATGTAGCGGAGCCCGGCCTCGTGAGCGTGCTGCAGGTCGGGCGTGGCGCCATCGACACTGATGACGGTCGTCACCCCGAGATCCCGGATCGCTCTGAAGTCATCGGGCTTCGGCTGCCCGCCGGACCAGACTCGCCCGGATACGCGGTGGAGGTTCTCGATGGGGGCTTCGGCGTATGCGGATGCGCTTTCGTCCGCAGCATTCGACACGGGGTCGCAGCCCACCAGGCCACCGAGCAGCGCGGTCAGGATGAGTGGCAACGACTGACGAATCATATAAGCATCTCCATGGTGAGTCGGGATCGATCCCCGGATCATGCGCTCTTCACGCTGACCGGATGCCACGGAGTCGCGATTCAGTCACAGTTGCTTCAGAGCGCTGACGAGTTCATCGAGGTGCTCACGAGTGTGCGCGGCACTGATCTGCACGCGCAGGCGGGCCTCACCCTCCGGGACGACCGGGTAACCGAAACCGATGACATACACCCCCATCTCCAGGAGTCGCTTGCTCATGGAGATGGCCTTCGCGGTCTCGCCCACGATGATGGGGCAGATGGCGGTGGGGGACTCCAGCACCTCGAAACCCGCCGCCCGAATCGCACTGCGGGCGTACTCCACGTTGTCGTGCAGTGCCTTCACGCGATGCGGTTCGTTCATCAGGATCTCAATCGCCTTGTCAGCGCTGCACGCCGTTGAGACGGGCAGGGCATTGGAGAAGAGTGTCGGACGGGCGCGCTGCACGATCGTCTCCACTGCGAAGCGCGGGCCCGCGATGTAGCCGCCGGCAGCGCCGCCCAGCGCCTTGCCGAGCGTGCCCGTGAAGAGATCAACGTCCGTGCCGGCCATGCCGTAGTGTTCGTGCGTGCCCCGTCCCGTCTTCCCCATGACACCGGTGCCGTGCGAGTCGTCGACGACGAGCAGTGCATTGTGCGCATCGCAGAGGGCGCGGAGTTCCTTGAGGTGCGCGATGGAGCCTTCCATGGAGAAGACGCCGTCCGTGATGACCCAGATCACGCCATCCTCGCCGACACGGCTGGAGGCCTCAGCGAGCTTCGCCGCGGCATCCTCCATGTCATTGTTCCTGTAGATGAGTTTGCCGATCCCCTTCTGGATCCCGCTGGCGAGGCGCATGGAGTCGATGATGCAGGCGTGATTGAGTTCGTCGGAGACGATGATGTCCTGTGGCGTGGCGAGGGTGGGGAAGAGGGCTTCGGTGGCGTTCCAGCAGGAGACGAAGGTGTAGGCCGCCTCGACATCGAGCATGTCGGCGATGCGTTTCTCGAGTTGAAGGTGGGGAGTGAATGTGCCGCAGATGAATCGGACGGACGCGGTCCCGCCACCGTACTGCTGCAGGCCCTTGATACCGGCTTCGACGACATCGGGGTGATTGGCGAGTCCGAGGTAGTTGTTTGAGCAGAAGCAGAGCACTTCCTTGAGCGAGCCATCTGAGCGGCGAAGTTGCACGGTGGGTCCCATGGGTCCTTCGATGGTCTGAAGGACCTTGAATTCCCCGGCTGTCCGGAGTTGTTCGAGGAGCGCGGCAGCTCTTTTCGAATAGGGATGATCATTGGGGATGGTCATGGCATCACTCTGTTGGATGAAGGTCGAATCGTGGAAGCGCAAGGCTTGCGCTGCTCGGTGGTGCGGGTCTTGAGCGGTGACTGTACGCAAAAAGGATGTCATTGTACCACTCTGGAATTTCGTCCTTGCACTTTTGCAGCGGCGGGCTGAGAATGGTTGGCGTCGTTCCGAATAATCTTGCGTTTTCGCCGGAGCCCTGCGAGACTTCCTGATGCGTCAAGCGATCGTCACCAAGGAAGTCGCGTCGAGAGAAACGGCCACACGTGGGGAGCATTTTGGGGAGGAGTCGGGACGAGAGGAGTGCCAGCGTGGGTGAACAGGGCAACAGACTTCGACAGATGCTGGAGTTGGCGCAGGTTGCCCGCGGCTGGAACCGAACTCAACTGGCTGATGCCCTGGGCCGCGACCCGTCCCGCCTGGTCCCGGCATCGGGCAATCCCAAGCTCGACACAATCGTCCGCCTCTCGCGCATCCTGGAGTGGCCGATCGGCGATGTCGTGGAGTCTCTCTACGACTCGACGAGCGACACGATGGATCTCTTCATCGGCACAACCGTCGACGAGTCCATCGAGGAGCGCATGGAAGGGTTGGATGCTGAGGGGTTGTATCAACTTGCGATTGAGTTGGCTGGGGAAGGAAGGTGGCATGAGTGCCTCTTGGCCGGCCAGCGGTTGCGACGATCTTCTGAGTCTCATGAGCAGATCGCTTCGGGCCATTCCTTCGAGACAGTTTGTTGGATGCGACTGGGGCGTTACTCGAATGCACTGGAAGCGTGCAAAGCTGGACTTGAGCGAACTCAAGCCCCCGACTGGATCAAGCGCAACCTGCAAGTCAACATGGCCTCCTGTCTGTACTTGCTTTGGGATCTCCAGTTGTCACTTGGTGCCGCAGACCTCTTAGTGAAGCGTCTTGCCGGAGTCCGGAACAAGGGCAAGTCTGAGATTGGGCAGTGCTCTGCGATACATTATCTGCGCGCGAATATTCACCGCCGCCTCATAACACAGGAACCTGAGTATCGCGATTGCCATATTCACGATGCGCGCAAGGACTACGATCTTGTTCGCGATCTCTCTGCAAGATATGAGTGGCCAGGGACGCCTTTTGAAGCTCGCCTGATAGGTTCCAAATTGGGTCTCATTGAGGTTGAGGTCGAGGCAGGTACGCTCGCGGCAGAGGACGGAGTGGATGAAGTCCTGTGTCACCTCGATGGCTTTGAGATCCTTGAGGGACAGTCGCCACAAATCCTCGAAGAGATCGGGTGGGGATGTATTTATGGATGCAACCTGAGCATCCGTCATCTTCGGGGTCGCCGGTTGGCTCAGGCTTTCGCGGTATTGTCCAACAAGGCTTTGGACATTGCAGCTCATATTGACAACTGGGCCATCAAGGAACGGGCTTACTCGCTGCAATGTGCGATCCAAGCGAGTGCTCAGGATCCTAACTTTGTGCTTGATGACGAGGATCGCGCGGACATTGTGGCGGTCATGGGTCGGTTCCCCGATTTCTATGCCCGTGGCTGGCGACTGATCGACCAAGCCAGCAATAAGCGACGGTGGTAGCTTGAAGCAGGGATCTCTCCAACTTGCGATCTTGTCCGCGGCCTTTGTAGGTGCATCCGTCGATGCTGCCGTTACACGGGACGCTTCACTCCCCTCTGCTTCAAGTCCTGTCGCAAACATTGGAGAGTTCCCAGTCAAGTCCCTCCGCACCCCCAAATGGAACTACTCCGCCTTCGGCTTCGAACCCCTCCCCATGAAGCCTTCCGGTGATCTTCAGGTCACCACCATGTACGACTTCATCGGACAGGCCAAGGCGCCGCTCCCCGAGTTTGAGTTCACGCCCACACGCCCCGGTGATGACTGGGCCGGCTTCGGTGACTCCGCCCCGGATCGCAATGCACCGCAAAGCGTCCCGAGCAACATCCCCGCACCCGCGGCCGCACTCCTCCTCGGCCTCCCCGGTGCAGCGCTCCTGCGTCGTCGTCGCTGAACACGCCACCCCGAATCAGATCACACAAGTCTGCGTATCTCCGGTCGCAGTCGGTGCGCGCAATGCATCCAGCCCCCCGGCAACCAGCCACCTGACCACTCAGTCCCTCAGCAACTCGTCCATCTCGTCCGGATCAATGCCCTCAACCTCCAGCTTGCCGCTGCGCTCGCGGCCCTTGCGGGCCTTGTAGCGCCCGCTCAGCAGGTCGTCGAGATCGGCACGCTTGCGGGGGCGGAAGATGAAGCGGATCGGGATCTCCTTGAATCGCGTCTCCTCGCGAAAGCGATTCAGCAGGTAACGCTGGTAGACATCCGTGAAGAGGTCCGGCTTGTTCACCTGGAAGACAATCGTCGGAGGCTCGATCGCAACCTGGCTCGCAAAGTAGATCTTCGCCTGGGAACCGAGGCGGGTCGACGGGCCGCGATCCGACAGCACCGTCTTGATGATCTGGTTGAGCTTGCCCGTCGAGATGCGCTCACGCGATTGCTCGAAGAGGTCGAAGGCCACGTCGATCGCGGCATCCAGTCCCATCCCGTCCTCAGCCGACGTGAAGACGATCGGACAATATGAGAGGCCCGTCAGTTCCTTGCCGATGTACTCCTGGTAATCCGCCAGCGTGACCGGCCTGCCCTTCGGACCCTTGCGGCCTTCGGCGAGGTCCCACTTGGTCACCACGATCACACACGGCTTGTGCTGCTCGACAATCTGGGCGCCGAGACGCTTGTCAATGCCAGTGATCTTCTGCGTGGCGTCGATCAGCAACAGCACGACATCCGCGCGGCCGATCGCCAGCTTGCACCTGTGAAATGCGAACCACTCCACCGAATCGGCGAACTTGCTGCGCTTCCGTACACCTGCGGTGTCAATCGCCATGTACGTCCGGCCATCCATCTCGAAACGCACATCAATCGCATCACGCGTCGTGCCCGCAATCTCCGAGACAATGCAGCGCTCTTCACCAGCAAGCGCGTTCACAAACGTTGACTTGCCCGCGTTGCGCCGGCCCACCAGGGCCAGCTTCATCTCCGGTGTCGCTTCGTCCAGCCGATCCTGCGGATTCAGATTGCCAACCAGATCGAACAACGCCTCACAGAAGACACGACGCATGTAGTTCGTCTTCGCCGACAACAGCAACGGCTCGCCAAAGCCCATCGCCGCGGCTTCGAGTCCGTGCGCCTCCCAGTTCTCCGCATCGACCTTGTTCGCGACGATGGTCACCGGGATGTGCCGGCGTCCCTTGCCGCCCAGGGCCCGCTCGCGCAGCATCTTCGCGATGATGTCGTCCAGTGCCGTCGGGCCCGTCTGCGCATCCAGGATGAACAGGATCGCATCCGCCTGATCAATCGCGGCACCGATCTGCCCTTCAATCTGGCTCGTCAACTGCTGGAGATCCTCGCCGGCGTCATCGAAGCGAGCGCCCTCGGCGGTGTAGACGCCGTAGCCGCCGGTATCGATGATCTCGACCAGTCGAGGCTCCTCGGTGAGCAGCGGCCCCTGCAACTCCACGACGGTCGTGACTCGATCGCGCGTAACGCCGGGTGTGGCGTCGACGATGGACACCTTCGCCTTGGCGAGCATGTTCATGATGGACGACTTCCCGACGTTGGGGCGTCCGACGATGGCGATACGTGGGATGGACATGGTGGCTTCGGGGTGAAGAGGTATGGATGGGCCGGGGGAGCGCGGGGGGCGGGGCAGAGGAGAGCCGAATCGGTGATTCTAGCAGACTTGACGTTGGAGCGTGCAAGACGAATCCGGCGGCAGGCCGGGGTATCGGACCGATCGTCAACCGCCGGAGGGCACCGAGGCCTCGTCCGTCGGCTCGTCACTGGTGGAAGATGGGGCGAGCTGGTGGCGGGCGATCTGCTGATACACGCCACAACGGCCCAACAGTTCATCATGCGTCCCTGAGTCAACGTAGGTCCCGCGATCGAGGACGACGATGCGGTCCGCGTTGATGACGGTCGACAGACGATGCGCCACGATCAGGCAGGTTCGACCCTCGCCGAACTGCGAAATGGCGTCGCTGATCCGCGCCTCGCTGTCAGAGTCGATCATGCTCGTCGCCTCGTCCATGATCAGGATGGCCGGGTCGCGAAGGATCGCCCGCGCAATCGAAATGCGCTGACGCTGCCCGCCGGAAAGCGCTAGACCCTGATCACCCACCGGGGTGTCGAAGCCCTGCGGCTGGAGATTGATGAACTCCGTCGCATGCGCCCGAGCTGCCGCGGCCTCGATCTGCTCCTGCGTCGCACCCGGCGTGCCGTAGGCGATGTTCTCACCGATCGTGCCCTGGAAGAGCACCGTCTCCTGGGTTACCACCGCGATCTGCCGGCGCAGCGATCGGAGCGACACCCCCTGCAGATCCTGCCCGTCGATGAGCACCTGGCCGGAGTCCGGCTGGTAGAGATTGGGAACAAGCCCGAGGAGTGTCGTCTTCCCTGAGCCGTTGGGTCCGACGACCGCCACCGTCATCCCATGCTCAATCTCCAGATCGAGGTGACGCAACGCCGGCTCATTGGCCGTCGGATAGGTGTAGGTGACGTCGCGAAAGACGATGCTTTCCGCGTGCCGCGGCAGTCTCGGCAGCCGGTTGGTTCGTGTCTCCTCGCTGGGCATGTCGATGATCTCGGCGATGCGTTGAGCGGCGGAGTCAGCCTTCTGGATGTCCTGCACGATCGAGGAGAGTGGCTTGAGCGCATTCCCTGCGAGCCCGAGCGCACCGAGCGTCATGATGAAGTCGGATGCATCGAGCGAGCCGCCATCGATGATCCACTTCATGGCAATCAGCGCCAGGATGCCGAGGATGAAGATCGTGACCGCCTCGATGAGCGGGCTGGCCAGTGCCTTGGCGGTGCGCTCGCGCAGTTGCTCGCGGAGCACATCATTGTTGATGCGCGTGAAGCGCCCGAGTTCCTGGCGCTCGGTCGTGTACACCTTGACGACGCGGTAGCCGCGAACCACCTCGGTCGCGGCACCCAGCAGGCGGGCGCGGCCGCGCATGGCGCCGCGTGAAGCACGTCGGATGCGCTTACCGAGTTTGCGGATGATGATGTAGACAATCGGGCCGATGGCACATGTCACAAGGCTCAGCTTCCAACTGATGAAGAAGGCGGCGCCGAGCGATGCGGCCCCCTTGGTGCTCTGTGCGATGGCCTTGCCGGTCAGGGCGTTGAAGCCGTTGTTGAGCACTGCGGTGTCCTGCACCACCCGGCTCACAAGGTCGTTCGACTTCCCCTGCACCATGGTTGTCAGCGGAAGGCGAACGAGGTGGTGATACGCGGTCCGCCGGACATCCGCAACAGTGCGAGTCGACAACGTGAAGGCGTAGTACAGGTGCGCGAAGTTCGCGAAGGCGCCGATGATCGTGAGGAGTCCGAGGACCGAGATCACCGCCACCACGGCGTCGTAGCGCCCGTCGGGCAACTGATCGATCCATGCCTGGGGAATGACCACGACGCCGCTCAACTGCTCGTTGAATCGCTCGGCAAGCCTCGGCAGCGTCGACTGATCACCATCCTCAAGGATGTTGTTCAGGACCGGCACCATCCCGACCAGTCCGACACCCATGTTGGTCGCCGAGACTATTGCCATGATGGCCGCGATCACGATCGTTCGGCGTTGGCGCAGCATCCGCCGCGCGAAGCGCCAGAAGGCTTCGTTGCGTCGGTACTTCCCGACTGGCACCGGCCTGGGATAGTCGCGGGACATGGGACCAACAGTATCCCCGATGCGGCTGGCGGGCGACACCCGCGAAGGCATCAGGACCCGGACGTTGCGGTAACAAAGTCGTCCCAGAAGCCCGGATACGTCTTGTTCACACAGCTCGGATCATTGATGAGCACGTTCGGCCGCCTCAGGCCGACGATCGCCAGCGACATCGCCATGCGATGATCGTCGTAGGTATCAAGGGCAACCTCAGGCACATCCGCACCGCAGTCCACGCCCCCATCGGGCGGGATCACCCGGATCGCTTCGTCTTCACCATCCGCGAAGACCTCCACCCTCACGCCGATCCTGTCGAGTTCGACACGCAGCGCCTCAATGCGATCGGTCTCCTTCACTCGCAGCGTCCGCAGGCCGCGGATCGTGCTCACACCGTCAGCGAAGCACGCCACCGCCGCCAGCGTCATGGCCGTATCCGGCATGAGCGACAGGTCCGAGTCGATCGCCTCGATCCGCTCCGGACCCGTCACGACCACGCCCGTGTCGTCGTAAGTCACCTCGGCCCCCATCTGACGCAGCAGCATCGGGAAACGGGCATCGTGCTGCAATGCGTTGAAGGTGATCCCGCGCGTCAGGGCACGAGCGCCGGGGATGACGGCCGCGGCGGCCTGGAAGTACGTCGCGCCGCTGGCATCGGGTTCGACGTCGTAGTTGAATGGCGGTGGAGCGGGCGGACCGACGTACATCGTTCGAAGGTCCGGTTCGTACTCGATGCTGGTCACCCCGATCGTGCTGAGCAGTCGGAGCGTCATCTCGATGTAGGACGGCGAGGTGATGTCGCCATCGAGTCGCAGCGCTATGCCCTGTTCAGTCCAGGGCGCGATCAGCAGCAGAGCCGAGATGTACTGGCTCGAGAGCGTGGTCGGCACCACCAGTGAGCCACCCGTGAGCCGACTCTTCGGCGTGGGGTGCACGCGTATGGGTACAAAGCCCTCGCCTTCGAGTTCATCGATACGGATCTCATACGCGCGGAGCAGTCGCAGCAACTGGCCAATCGGACGCTCACGCATGCGCGGATTGCCATCAATGACCACCGGCCCGTCAGCAAAGCAGGCCGCCGCCGTCAGGAAGCGCGTCGCCGTGCCCGCGTTGTGCAGGTTGACCTCGACGTCGCCCTTGAAACGGCCGCCGCGACCCGTGACGACAAGGGAGTCCGTCGCGGCGAAGTACTCGGTAGCGACCCCCATCTGATCGAGGGCCCGTCGCATGCGGCGGGCATCCTCGGCATCGAGGAGTGGTCGGCTGAGCAGCGACTTGCCATCGCACATCGCTCCCAGCATGAGCGCCCTGTTCGTCAGGCTCTTGGAACCCGGCGTGGTGACGTCGGCGTCGAACGGACTCGAAACAGTCGCGATGGGTCGGGCATCGGTCATGTCGAGAGGGTAACGAGTTGGCGGTCAGGTGTTGGGCCAAAGGGGTTGGCGACGCAACAGGTCGCGAACCCCAGAAACCCAACACCCAATGCCTTCTGCATCTATTCAGATCGCTGGCGCCGAAGGGAAGTCGACATCCGTCTGGTTGACGTGGTTGAAGTAGTTCGTGAAGAGGTTGAGCGCGTAGGTCGCGATGACTTCGACGACATGGCCATCCGTGTAGCCAGCCTCCTTGAAGGTCTTCAGGTCTTCGTCACTGACGAAGCCCTTCTTCTCGTGGAGGCGAAGCGCGAACTTGGCGAGAGCGTCCAGACGTGCATCGCCGAGGTGGCCCTTCCGGGCTTCCACCGTCTGGGGATCCGTGAGACCAGCCATCTTGCCGAGAGCGGTGTGGGCCGCGGCACAATAATCGCATTCGTTCGCCTCTGCGATGGCGAGCGCCACGACCTCGCGTTCTGCATCGGTCAGTGCCGCGTTGCCGAGCGCACCGGCCAGCGCGAGGTAGGCGTCGATGCCGGCGGCGGAGTTGGCCATGCCCTTGAAGATGTTGAAGTGCTTGCCTTCGAGCGGGCCGTCAAAGATCTCCTTGACCCGACCGGTTGCAGTTGCGGGATCGATGATGTTGAGTCGCGGCATGGTCTGTACTCCTGAGAGAGATTGAGGGAATGAGGTTCTGAGACAGGTGAACCTCCAACCGGATCCGATCATTCCAGCAAATAGACAGATCTGTTCACTTGTCGTAGCGAGGTCCGGCCGGCAGTCTCTCAGAACACCGGTCGCAACACATTCGAAACACCACCCTCACCATCCCCGACAGGTTTGTGAAGGCGCCATGGTCCGGCCGTGAAATTCGCGTTCGGGTTGCGGTCGCGCTCTGGTGCTGTGCCGATGGCAGACCATAATCCCCTCGATTTCCCGGCAGAACGGCCGTCCGGAGGACCGCCGTCACAAGGAGTTCAGGATGGTCATCGCCTCCCAGAGCAACCGAATCCGCCGCATGGACATGCACTGCCACAGCAGCGCCAGCAGTGCACCCGTCATCCGCCCCCTCCGGCCCCTCGACATTCCGGAAAGCTATTCCGAACCTGAAGGCGTCTATGACCAGGCGCGTGCCCGCGGCATGGACTTCATCACCCTCACCGATCACGACACGATCGACGGCGCCCTCCACCTCATCGAGCGCGGCTTCGAGGACGTGATCATCGGCGAGGAGGTCACGACCTACTTCCCGGAGGATCGCTGCAAACTGCATGTCGTCGTCTGGGACATCACACCGGAACTCCACGAGGAGATCGGAGACGAGGGGCTGCGTGATGACTGCTACGCCTTTGCCACCTGGCTGAAGCGGCGTCACCTGCCGCACGCGCTCGCCCACCCCATGTACGACCAGAATGGTCGCCTGAAGACGTGGCACCTTGAGCGTGCCACGTTGTTGTTTCGGGCCTGGGAAATTCTGAACGGCGCCCATCCCGGCAACCACCGGCGCGTCATCGAACACTACCTCGACGACCTCACGCCGCGCCGCATCGCCGAGTTCAGCGCCCGCCATGACCTCGAACCCGTCTGGCCCGAGTCGTGGAAGAAGCCACGCACCGCCGGATCAGACGATCACGCACTCCTGAACATCGGCGCCACGTGGACGGAAGTCATCGAGCCCGCCAGACGACCCATTTCATCCGCCGCCGAGTTCGTACAGCGCGTCATGGACGGCGAAGGACGGGCCTCAGGTCAGGCGGGACACGCTTCGATCCTCGCACACCAACTCACCACCGTCGGCGTCAACTGCTACGCCCGACGACTGCACCATCGAACCTCAATCCGGGGACGATACGTCGGCAGCCGACTCGGACGCTTTGCCGGTGTCGACATGCCCGCTCCCGCAAAGACGCGGCTCACGCTCTCCACCATCGTGGGCAAACTCTCCCGCCGCGGCCGTCGCCGGCCCCCGATCCTCGATGCCCTCAGATCGACCCTCGGACCGCTCCTGGAACAGCATGCGGACCTCCTCGCCGGCCTGGATCCCGAGCGAACGGATTCGCCGCAACCGCTCGCCCAGCACGAGGACATGGCCCGCTTTGCAGATGACCTGACGGAAGCCCTGGCTCGACAGATGTCGGACGGCGCGATGAGCGCTCTCCGAGGGCGTGATGCCCGCAAGTTGATGGATCACCTCTCCAGCTACGCGATCCTCTATGCTGCGCAGGTGCCATACATCTTCTCGCTTTTTCACTCGAACAAGGAACGGCACATGGTGGAGAAGATGGAACACGAACTCTCCCTGCGCGGCCGCGGTCGCTCAGTTCTCGATCGCCCGATGAAGGTCTGCCTCTTCACCGACACGCTCGGCGACGTCAACGGCGTCTGCCGCTTCATCCAGAACATGGCGACGTGTGCCCGCCGTACGGGCCGAGACTTTCGCGTGCTGACCTCGACGCGGCTTCCCGTGCCTGATGAAGAGAACATCGTCAACTTCGATCCCGTCTTCGCGACCACGATGCCGAAGTACGGCGAACTCGAGATGGTGCTGCCGCCGCTGACGAAGATGCTCCGATACATCGATGCCCATCAGCCGGACGTCGTACACATCTCCACGCCGGGCCCGGTCGGGCTTGTCGGGTTGATCGCCGCGAAGATGGCACGGATACCGATCGTGGGCGTCTACCACACCGACTTCCCCGCGTACATCGAGCGTCTCTTCCGCGACCACACGCTCACCGTGGGGACCGAAAAGTACATGCAGTTTTTCTACCGGCGCTTCTCCCGCGTGCTGACCCGCTCCTCCAGCTACCTTCCGGCACTGAAGCGCCTCGGTCTGCGTGACGACGTATGCACGACACTGGAAGCCGGGATTGACCTCGGTGACTTCGGTCGTCGATTCCGGTCTGAAACCACCTGGACCGACCTCGATCGCGATGAGAAGCGCACCGGTATCGGGCGCGAAAGTGTCAAGGTCATCTACTGCGGACGCGTCAGCGTCGAGAAGAACCTCCCCATGCTCGTCGACGTCTGGAAGGCCGCACGCCGACGACTCATCGGCGAAGGCGTCCGCGCGGACCTGATCGTCATCGGGGACGGACCCTATCGAGCCGAGATGGAAAAGGCCCTTTCCGGTGAAGACGCCTGGTTCCTCGGGTTCCGCCGCGGCGAACCCCTCGCGCGCATCTACGCCTCGGGTGACCTGTTCCTCTTCCCATCCACCACGGACACGCTTGGCCAGGTGGTGATGGAGGCGGCGCACTCCGGCCTGCCCTCAATCGTTACGGATGAAGGCGGTCCGTGCGAGATCATCAGGGATGGCGAGACGGGCCGCGTGGTGCCGGCATCTGATCTCTCAGCGTGGGTTGAAGCCACGGTTACCATGATCCGCGACCGTGAGATGCGCGAGCGCATGTCCCGGAACTGCATGGCGATGATGGCGGGCAAGGACATCGGCAGTGCCTTCGAGCACTACTGGACCCAGCACATGCGTGTCTGGCATGAACACCTGCGCAAGATCGGCATTGACCCGGCCAGCAAGGGCATCGGCATCGACGAACCCGCCGTCGGCCCTGTTCCGGCAGGTGTCTGAAACAAAATCACCGTCACTCATTCTGAACCGGTCGTCCATTCGAGCAGTGTGATCTCGAAGATGAGGTTCTCGTTGGGCGGGATGGGCGGTCGACCTGTCTTCCCGTACGCGAGTTCGCTCGGGATGATGACGGTCCGCCGGCCTCCGATGCGCATTCCGGGGACGCCGCGGCGTAGACCCGTGATGAGATTCGGACTTGAGAGGTCCCACTCCATCGAACGCTTGCGCTTCTCAGTTGAATCCCACACCGTCCGATCCGACAGCATGGCCACGTACTCGACGGTCACCAGCGCACCCTCCGGGCACGCCTCCCCCTCACCGATCTCAACATCCTCGACCACCAACCCCTCGGGCAGCGGCGTTGCAGGATCGGGAGATGTCACGACCTCATCCGGTGTCGGCGCCGGAACCGGCGCCGGCACATCCTCGGTGGGCTTCTCGCATCCGGGCACGATCAGCCCGATTGAGATCAGACCGACCAGCGCGGCAGTCAACGGACGAGTCATGGTGTCGCCACCTCGTGAGTTGCCGGAATCGTTGCGGTCACCCACCCTGCACCAATCACGATCGCACCGTCGACCACGCCCACCATGTCCGGTGAGACGCCGAGTTCGAGGACGGTACTGCTGATGATCTTGCAGGAGCGATTCGAGTACAGGTTCAGTGTGAAGGCGCTGATCAACTCCCCATCAAGCCGCTCGCCATCCCGTTCGATCGTGATGATCTCGTCACGTGAGAAGGCTGGCGGGAGAATACTGCGCGAGGCCTGCGGCAGGCTGACACCTGCAACATCGCCCGCCGCATCAAAGATCATCACACCATGCAGACTCGCAATGGCAACGCGATCGCCAAGCAGACGAGTCGCGACCCACGGAATCGCACCATCGAGCCGATCGCGCGCATCGAGGGCATCCTCCCGCATGACACCTTCCCGTGTGTCCACCTGGCGCAACCAGTCATTCTCATTGATCAGGAGCAACCGGTTCGGGAAGGTCCACGCAGCTTTCGAACGCGCCATGGCATCATTCTCAAGGCGCCACAGTTCCGTGCCACGGAAGAGATCAAATGCCACGGCCCCATCCTCGACGCCGACCACACCATTCGTCTCCGGTGTCACAGAGACCCAGCGGACCATGTCCCGCTCCTCGCGGCGGAAGAGCGTATCACCGGTGCGTGCATCGATCGCCATCACGAGATGAGTCATGCCATCGAGATCAGACCCGATCGCGAGGTTCCCATCCGCGTCGATGTTCGCGCCGCCGACCAACAGTGTCCCGGAGTCCAGGACGGCGTCATGCACGCGGTCCATCGTGCTCTGACGCGACCAGAGCAACTCGCCTGTCTCAAGATCGAAGGCCGCCGCACGCCCGATCCGCTCAACAAGAACGACTGTCTGGGCATCGGAGTCGAACATGACCTGCGTAGGCGAAACATCCATACGCAGCGGGGTCGAGAAGCGTTGTACGCGCCGGTTGAAGTGCACGGGAGCGGCCACGTTATGCAGGAGCGCCTCCTCAAAGCCGAGCGTCGCCCACATGATCTCGCCGGTTTCGATCCGACGCCTGATCACTGTGAAATTCTGCTCGGCCTGTGCGGGTCGCAACGCCCGTGCAAAGTAGGCGCCTGTTTCGTCAAGGCGCAGCAGAACCTCATCGGAACTCACACCACCCCATCGCCGCGACAACCCACCATCCTCGAGTTTCCACAGCGCAATCTCACCATCGCGCGATTCGAGCACGATGTGATCCGTCAGCGGCGGTTCAACGCTCATGGACGCGGGCTCAACCGGGCGCCACCCTGTCAGTACCGTCGGCGCGCCAAGCGCAGGACCGATCTCCGGCCTGCGGTTCATCGCCGTCAGCCTTGCACTCAACTCATCAGCCGTCGTCTCGACATCCATTGCCCGACCATCCGTCGTCAGTTGGATGCCCGGGTGAGAGGCACGAATCTCGGAGAGACGACGCGATGCCAGGTAGTAGCGCTCCGCACCCAGCAGTTCACGGATCAGGCGCCCCGCAATCTCGCCCAGCGGCGGATCCGGCGCACCGACACAGTCCGCAGCCGAGTCCAGCGCTTCCTCCGTCGCATGGATCGCCAGCAGTTGACGCCCCAGCGAACGGTAGCGTGCCGCGGCGGCCAGCCACGCCCTCGGGGTGATGGACGCCGGCGGATACTGACGGGCCAACCTTTCGAACTCGGCAGGATCGTCACCTGATCGGATCTCGGCGAACTGCCTCGTTGCCTCCTGGTCGAAGACATCGTAGACCGCATCGCCGTGCGCCTGGATGATGCGCCGCAGGCGACGCGTCGCTTCCGCTTCCGCCGACACCGTGTTCTCGAACTGTGTGAATGATGTCCCAAGCAGATGATCGTCACCGAGGATGGTCTGGTAGGACTCGATGGCCTGCCGTGGCTGCCCGATCGTTTCGAAGAACTGCCCTCGCGCCATCAGATGCGCGACGCGCTCCAGCGGAAGTGCCGCGGTCATACCAAGGCGGTCCAGGAGCTGCTCGCGCAGTGAGTCGGTCAGCTTCACAGAGGTAGCGAGCGATGGCGGCGGCTCGATCATGTCGAGCAGCGATCGGAAGAGGCGGCCACGGTTCTTCTCGCTGGACGCCGAGAGTGGGTCGGCATCGATCGCGCGGATGGCCCGATCGACCGTGGGCACGATCAGTTCACTGCGCCCGGCACGGTGTGCCAGTGCGGCGAGCGTGACCGCATCCGTCGCATCCCCGGGGCGCGCCTCCATGCGATCGCGGAGAATCCTCTCCGCGACTTCCCACACCAGGTACGGGTGGAACTGGCGATCATCAACAACAATCAGTCCGCTCTCAACCGGCAACACATTGCCGGGATCATCGAGGCTCATGTGGCGGTAGTCTTCCAGATCCACGTTCGTCGCCCGAACGATGCGCAGACCGTTGGCGACCGGAACAACCAGTTCATCACCGGCAACCACCACCCGGCCGCGAATACCCGGCTCCGGCACGCTGGTCACCACGGCGGTTTCGATCGGCGCATCCAGGTCATCCGCGGGGCGCGACCAGATGGCATGCTGGTTCACTCCGAGGATGTGACCATCCGCATGCAGGATGTATTGCGGCGCGTCGAAGTGCGCCGCCGAGATCTGGGCCGTCCGCTTTCCGGTGGCACGTTCGTACGCATGGATGGCGCGGCGGTCAGGTGTCAGCGTATAAATCAGGTCGCCGACCACCAGCGGCATCGACCCTTCCCATGGGTCGCGGGTGTCGAACTGGTTGGACTCCGGCGGCAGTCGCCTGATCCAATGCACTCGCCCACTCCAGGACTCGACCGCGGCGACGAATCCGACGGGATCGGTGTAATAGGTCATGCCGGAGGCCGACGTCGGCATGTCCTGCTCCAGCGCCCGGGGACCGTGACGCAGGGCGCCGGCACTCCCTAGAGGACGCGCCCATTCCATGTCGCCTGTCACGAGGTCGAGACCCACCAGGTAACGCGATTCCAGCCCACGCTGCGAACTCTGCTTGCTCCCGGCAATCACGACCGTTCGCTGATCAATCAGCACCGGCCCGCGAAAGGCCAGATCGGAGAGCGCGGGGTCGGGGAGCTGGTCCGCGGCGGTCTGCCAGATCACCTGACCGGTCTCGGTCTCGATCGCGGTGATGTACTGTTCGAAGCCGGAGAAGTTGCGCAGGTTGAGTCCCGTGATTCCGACCACCCACGGGCCTTCCACAGTCACGGAGGTCGTCCCGTCAAACGATGGCGACAGCCGCGCACGATGCACGTTCTCATCAGCGCGCGTCTCGACCGCCCACTCCCTGTTCAGCGTGAACCGATTCCATGCCGAGATGGTGGAGCCGTCATTCAGGAAGACCCGGTCCCCGGCAACCGCCGGCATGACATACAGGAACTGCGCATTGCGCGGGATCCCAGATGCCGTCCGCGAAGACAGTGAACTGAAGGCATCATCCAGTTCGGCAAATGTCACCGACGGCAGCGGGTGGGCAACGAGGTGCTCCATGTCCGGAAGCGACTCGTCGAACCATGGCGCGTGGAATCGCTCCTCGATGGGCGTCTCGCTCGCGGGCGAACGCGCGATCGCGGCGCCGCCCGCCTCCATGGTCCATCGCTGCAGCGTCGCCCATACCTCATCGCGCAACAACTCGTCCGGGACATCGGGGTCCTGGAGACCGATGTACTCCGCGACACGCCGAAGCATCACGCGTGCGCGGTCGCCGGAGACACCCTTGCGGTCCGGGTGCATGTCCAGTTGCCGCAGCATCAGCCATGCCGCCTCGAACCGCGCGCTCTCGAAGAGCCACTGCGTCAGTCGAAGCGTCGCCTCGAAGCCGGCGTCCGTCAGAAGATGAGACCGCTCAACCTCTTCGAGTCGCCCCTCCGACAGGATGCGATGCGCGTTCGGCGCCTCGATCCGACGATACTGATCCAGCAGTTCCGGATTCGCCAGCAGTTCCGCGTGGATCCGCTCGCGCACCGAGATGAAGAGGTCTTCGTCCTCCGCGGTCGCAATCACGCGATCGCCTTCTTCATCAAGAAGCTGCTGGAGGATCCGCACCGCCTCGGTCAGGTTCCCGGTCGCAGCCAGATCCCGGACACCATGGAGTGCGGTCTCGGTTCGGGGGGAGTCGTCGACGTAGACCGGGTTGTTCGTCTGACCCGCCGCGGGGAGAGCGGGCAGCAGACCCGCCGCAAGGCCGAGAATCCACGGGGCCAGTCGCGTTTGTGTTGTGCTGCGCAATCTTCGTGGCATCCAGGCCTCCACACATCCGGAATCGACGATTCAAACCACCCCCGGTCGACAGTTTATGCCCCCGGAGCCCTTGCGAGGCTCGTGATCACCCTTCGATCAACCGATACCGGTGGGCAGCCTCGGGATTGCACCCGTGGAACGCCGGCCCTGAAGCGTGGGGTTTCCATGAGATCGACCATCAGCACGCGTGTCTTCCATCTAGATCCCCTCTATGGCGACCCGAACTACCACTTCACGGTGGAGCCGCTGTCGGATAACACCCTCCGGGCCCGACGCTGCCACCTCCGGATGACGATCCTCCTGATCGCCACCCTCATCATGGGCTTCTGCGACCTCGCGTTCACCCTCACCTACATGACCAGCGTCGGCATGGTCGAGGTCAATCCACTCGCGCGGCTCGTCGTTTCAGTCGGCAACGTCCCGGCACTCGTCATCTTCAAGGTCGCTCTCATGATCATGAGTGCCGCGATGCTCTACCTCGCTCGCGGCAACCGCATGGCCGAACCCATCGCATGGGCATGCACCTTTGTCCTGCTCGCGCTCATGATCCACTGGCTCAACTACAACCAGGACATACCGAGCCTCACCAACGAGATGGCCGTGCTCGCCATGGACGGTGGCACCGGCAGTTACATCCGCGTCGGAAGCTGATCACACGCGGACATGGGGTCGCCGAACCCTCACTCTCAACTCACAAGCCCGACCTGCTTGAAGTCATGATCCGGCAGGATCGACTTCAGGTTCGGGTTGCCGAGATGCACCTGCACGACTTCCGCGAGCACATCACGGAAGTCGGTCGTATGCAGCAGGTCACGCCCCTCATGCAACTGGTCCGGCGCCAGGCCCGGCCAACGCGACACCACACGTCGTTCCGGATCCGTCGCCGACGCGTGCGCCTTGCGCACTGCACCGCCAGCAAGGAACATGCAGTTCGCCCAGCCATGATCCGTGCCGCCAGTTCCGTTCTCCGCAGCCGTACGCCCGAAGTCCGTCAGCGTCATCACCAGCACGTCGTCGAGACGCTCTTCAAGGTCGCGGCAGAACGCTGACATGCAGACGCCGAGATTCGCCGCGAGGTTCGCGAACTGCCCCGCCGCACCACCCTGGTAGGAGTGCGTGTCCCAGCCTCCGTAATCGATCTCCACAACCTCCAGGCCGATATTCGCCTTGATGAGGCGTGCCGCCTGCCGGAGCCGACGTCCGAGTTCCGTATCCGGGTACGCCGCGGCGGACTCATACGGTTGCGCGGCCACCGCCTGCAACTCGCGCACGCCCTCGAGCGTCAGGCCGGCTGTCTCCGAGAGCAGGTCCATGGCGCCCGCCCTTTCCGGATCGGGGGCGGTGCAGTAGGCATGCTCCAGCGCCTGCACAAGCCGCTCCGAACCGCCGCGCCCCTGGTCCGGGAGCGACAGGTCTTCGAGACCCCGGATGGCATAGGCTGGCGCTTCGCCGTGCAGGATTCGGGGCAGGGCGTCGCCGATCGCGACCGCCCGGATCGGCCCGCGCCCTTCTGATGTGGCGATGTGGCGGTTCAGCCACCCGTCGGAGTGAATCGTGTTCCCGATCACGCCCGTCTCCCACACATCCTGTTCCTCGAAGTGGGAGCGCGTGTTCTTGTCGTAGCCGACGGCGTGAGCCGCGACCATGACCCGCTCATCGAAGAGCGGCTTCAGCGCTGCGAGGCGCGGGTGCAGGCCGAAATAGCCATCGAGATCGACCGTCGCCTGTTCTCCCGCGCCCGGCTGCGCGATGGCGATCGAACGGCGCAACCGCGCGTAGTGCGGGTCACCATGGGGAATCACGAGGTTGAGACCGTCCGCCCCGCCACGAAGGAAGATCACGACGACCGTCTTGTTGGCGCGCACAGTCGCGGGCGTCGCCGCCTGCATCCCGGCCTGCGCGAAGAGATCGAGTGGAGCGACACCGAGGTAGGTCGCGATGGCACCGGAGGACTTCAGAAAGTAGCGTCGGGTGAGGTGCATGATGGCACTCCCTCTCAGCGGGTGTTGGACTCGGGCATCTGGGCGATCAGTGGTGCAACAGCGGTGACACGCTCGCCGAGGGATCCCTCGGTCTCCGCCAGGTATGTCAGGACAGCTTCGTTGGACGTATTTCCGAGCAAACAGCCATTCAGCCGGATGGCCAGCGCATCCACGATGCGCTGATGCAGCGCTTCCTCCGATGCGCCACCCGCTCGCTTCCAGTCATTCGGAACCAGCCGCGACAGGTCCCATGCGCACGACTGCGCCAACCGCCAGCGCTGGACCAGCGCGTTCGAATCGGTGTACGCGCTGTCTTCTTCCGGGTAGCCGTCGGGAGTCGAACGATCAAAGACGCCGGCTCCGCTCCTGTTGAGAAAATCGCGCACCGCCCATGGGTTGCGATAGCTGCACGCGCGAGTCAGGCGCATCGCGAACTCGAACGGCTGTGCCAGCCGCGGCTCGTCATGGGTCCAGAAGGCCTCATGGCGCGGGATCGCGAGCACCATCTCCGCGACGTCGCCACCGGTCTCCTCGTAGATCGCTGAGAGTTCCTCCACGAGTTCTTCCGGTGCCGGCGTGCACACATAGTGCTCGATGAGTGACCTGCTCACAAATCGCGCCGTACTCGGATGCGCAGCCAGCAGTTCGAGTGCGCTCACGATGCGGTCGAAGCGCGCCTCCGGCGGCACGCTCGGGAAGGGCATCCCCAGCAGGTGGCGGGGCCGCCCGTCATTGAGCGCCGGATCAAACCTGAAGGTGAAGGCCCGCGCCTCGCCGGCGCTGCGGCCGTCTCCCTCGGTGGAAGCCGTCCATCCTGCGAGCAGGTGTGCCAGTTCGGTGACGTCCTCCTGAGAGTAGCCGCCGTCAACACCCAGGGTGTGCAACTCCATGATCTCGCGGGCGTAGTTCTCGTTGATACGCCCCGCGAAGCTCGTGTCCTGATCGAGATAGCGCAGCATCGCCGGGCTCATCGCCGAGGTCATGAGCAGGTCGGCAAACCTCGCGGCTCCCAGGCGCGTGAATGCCATGTGCTCATCCCACTTGCGATCACCCTCCGTCTTGCGCGCCCAAGTCGAGAAATGATCCTGGGCCCAGAGCACGAACCGAGCCCGCACCGGGTTCACGGTCAGCATTCCCTGCGTGACCGCGCGGGCGGATGCGTGGTAGTCCGAACGCCGCTGCGTGAAGTGCGCTGCGGCGGTCTCGATCGCCGCCGCGTCACCCGGATCGTCGTATGGTCGCAGCAACTGGTCGCGCAGCCATGCCCGCTCGCCATCCATGAGGATGGTCGCGAGATCCCGCTCGGAAGGACCGTACCCGAACCGGGTCGTGATGCGTACGGCGCGGTGATAGGGCCCGGGTTCCTCGGGTGCCTCGTCGAGCACCCTGATCCGTCGCGGCTCCGAGTCCATGCGGTTGTTGCTGCTGTCCCAGACCCGCACGGCGACGGTGTGCTCACCGGCGGGCAGGTCGCGAAGGATGAGCGGGAGCGACATCAGGGCTTCGCCGCGCTCCGGTGACACGGCCAGTCCGGTCGCCATGTCGTTGATGAGCAGTTCCACCCGGGCGATCGCGACGTCATCCGAGGCCTCAAAGACGACCGCATCCTCACGCCATGCTTCGTGACCGGCATCCGGGTAGTGCCACGTGATCGCCGGGGGCGTCCGATCGCGCTCGCTGGAACGCTCGTACAGGCTGATCGACTGCACAAGCATGTTGCGATCGCCGGCACCTTCCTCGTACAGATCGTTGGTGAATTCAACGCTCACCGTCTGCTCGCCGCCAGCCAGCGACACCCGCCCTACATAGTGCGGACCCCACCAGGATGGCACCTGCCTCGGATCCATCGCATGGGCGCCTTCCGAGTCCGTGAACGTGACAACCATCTCCGGCGCTCCGCGGAACCCCTCACCCCACGCCTCGATGCCGACATCAAACTCGCCCGCAAGATCCTCCGGCAATGACAGAGTCGCAGCACCATTGGAATGGAACCCGATCGCGGCACGCTCACGCGGGTAGTGGCGGTCCGCAGCACCCTGGTTGGTCAACGCCCAGCTATCGTGGAAGGTGTATCGCGCGTAACGCCGCGGCTCGCGATCCGGCGCGACCGGTTCAATCGGCGACAGCACTGTATGCACCGTCGACTCCGTCGTCGTGCCATTATCCATCTCGGCACGCATGAAGACGGAGTTGCGCGGCCGCGTGAGATAGGCCGGGTCCACCACGAATCTCGGCGCGCGCGTGCGCTGCGACATGACCGGTTCTTCGTTGATGACCAGCGTGACCACCGGTGCCCGCATCACGCCGCCGGCCGGCGCTTCGCAGTTGCCTTCGATCAGCATCTCGCCGGACGCCCGCTTGCCATGCCATGCCCGGCGGAAGCAGAGGCGCAGGGGCTGGTCGGTTTCCCCCCAGGGATCAGCCGACGTTTCCGCCGAGCCGCCACCACCCATCATGCCCGCCATCATCCCGGACATCATGGCGTTCATCATCGCCGGCTCGCGCGATGCCCGCGCCGCCTCACCGCTCGCATCGCCGACCCGCGCAACTTCGATCCGATCCAACCGCAGATTGCGGTCCGCAAGACCCGGAGCATAAAAGTCGTTGGCGAAGAAGGGCGTGATCACATGATCGCCCGCATCCAGCATGAACGGCGCACCCACCGCGATCCGGTGCCAGTCGGATGCGACAAGACGCCCATTCGTGACCGGCTGGTTCGAGCCGTTCACCACCGCGGCAACCGTGGGGAGCGCTCCGCCTGCCATCGTGCCGGATGCCACCACCATCATCTGGTGCCACCCCGGCTCTTCCACGTGCATCGGGAAACACACCGCAGGATAGGCCCCGTTGTTCACCCAGCATCGCTCACCCGATGCGCGCCGGTCCCGCGCGATCGAGCGTCGGTCATCGCGGAATCGCTCGGGACGCTCAACCTCGTAGTCCTCCTCGGCCTCGCCCGCCGTCACATCCTCGCGCTCCGGCCGGATGATGCGGGCCGTCACGCAGTCGCCCCTGATTTCCCGATCGCCTGAGAGTTGCACCAACGGCGTCAGCGTCAACGGTCCGGGATCAATGGCCTTGCACGACATCCGGAACCAGGCGCGTCGCCAAGGGCCGCGCTCGGCAGGCGTGTGGCGCTCCGGTGCCAGCCGCGTCCCGTTGGACAACTCCAGCGCGACACCTTCGATTGCATCTTCGGCAGTGACAAAGACCTCAAGCCCGACCGCGACGTCGCCCCACAGCGCGGCACCGGGCGCAACACCCGTCAGTCGGGGCATCGGCTCTTCGTGCGGCCGCGTGGCTCGAACTGGTTCGACTTCGATGACCCAAGTGCGCCCGTCGCCGAGTGTCAGGCGTGCCCGACCGGGACGGTGGCCTCTGATTCGCACGTACGCAAGGTCGGCCCCGGCGGCGACACGTGTCGGCTGTGCCAGGCTGACCACCGCGGGATCGCTGGTGGTGACGGTCAATTCACGCTCCTGTACAGCGCGTTCGACCGGGATTGCGATGATGCGGGTCCGGCCCGCTTCGGCCACGGTCCGCATCACCGACGGCGTCGACGGCGCATCGGCGCTGACCGAAGAAGTCAGCAGGCCAAGAGCCACAAGGAGCATCAGTGTGCGAAGGGACCTTCGACGTCGACGAGATTCTGTGATCATCCGAGCCTCCAGGCGGGGGATACCTCCTTTGTAACGGAGGCGAAGGCCTGAAGACAGGGAGATCTCGTTGATCGGTGGTGACAGATCCTCAACAGGGGGGGTGGGAGCGCCTTCGCCCCTCCATGGCCCCTGCTCGAACTGATCGCCGGCTACTCCGTCTCGATCCACGGCCCGGCGAACTCGAGGAGTTCGTCTGCATTGACCACGCTGTTGAGGGCCGCCGCGACCTCCCCGTTCACCAGGATGCGTGTGGCCGGGATTGACGAGATCTGGAGTCTGCCGAGAGCGTCCTGTTGCTGATCCACATCGAGATAGACCGGGATCATGGCTGTCGAGATCCGGCTGACCACCCGCTCATCGACGAGCGCCCCGCGCTTGTAGACCTGGCAGGGCAGGCAACTGTCACTGGTCGCCACGAGGAAGACGGGCTTTCCGGTCGACTCGGACTGCGCCGTTGCTTCGGTGAGCGTGAGGCTTGCATCGAAGAGGGCGGGAGTGGGGGCCGTTCCACCCAGCACGAAGAAGCGGACGAAGAGTGCTGTCGCGACGAAGGCAACGGTCAGCATAAAGATGGTGGGGAATGTCCGTGATGTCTTCGTCGCGCCCATGTCCATTGAACTCCCAAGCCGAATGGCGGAGCGTTTATTCCGACTGGTCAAGATATACACCCGACTTATCGGATGCGACGACACATTCGGGCCGCAATCTCTCGATTCGCATCGATTCCGGGTCGATGTTCCTCGCATGGGAAATGTGTCTCTTCTCAAGCTTGTCAGTACGTTCGGACGTGCCGAGAACGAACGGCGTACGACCGGGCGATTTGCGATTGAAGGGGTCACATGCGATCGCGGCACCCTCCTCGATCTCTCCGCCAGCGGCGCGAGGATCATCCGCCGCTTCAACTGGCCCGTCGGCAGCTTCAAGCTCATCGCCATCAAGGCGGATGATCAGTGTGTCGTGGCACGCGCACGATCAATGCGCTGCGTACGAACCGGCGTCTTCCGCTACGACGTCGGACTCGCCTTCGAGGACATGAGCCAGGATTCGCGCGAGCGGTTGATCCGGATGGCCATGATGTACTCGCGATCCACCGACTTCATTCGCGCTTCGGCGTGACCGATTCCGGGCGCCTCCGCCCCGGCGTTACCGATACCTGATCGTCGCCGCGGGCCCGTCCTGTCTCTAGGGTCTATGCCGCAGGCGCCGATTGAAAGTCGCCGCGAATCCCTGACATGCTGAATCCGTTCACTGGTTCGTCCGACAACGAAGATATGTCGGGAACTGTCTCATTCCTGAAGTCCACGCTGGCAAAGACCCGCCGGGAACGGCGGGAGCACGAGCGGGCCCTCGTTCGAGGCGTCTCGTGCGATCGCGGCCGCGTGGTCGACCTTTCGAGTCGGGGCATGCGTGTCACATCGGCCCGCCGCTGGCGGGAAGGCCAGCGCCGCGTCGTGTCCATCTCGAACGGGACGATCCGACTCTCGATCGAAGCCCGTTGCGTGTGGTGCCGACAGGACGGCATGTTCAGCCACGCCATCGGCCTGGCCTTCGACGACCCCACCCCCGCCCAGGAGTCGATGCTCGCGGACATCGCCGCGACCGGCGAGCCTGAGCCGGAGGGGGAGTAAGGCAACGCCTGGCATTCGGCACTGGGCACTGGGCTTCGAATGCCTCAATGCCCCAATGCCTGAGTGCCTACCAATCACATCTTCGAATAGTTCAACTCCATGCAGAGGAACTCCTTGCCGTCCTGGCCGGGCATGAACATCTTCATGACGTGCTGAGTCGGGCTGAGGACCTCGATCGTCGAGCGCTTCTTCATCTTGCCGCCGCCCTGGGGGCAGTCCCACTCGCCGCACATCGTCCACGAGTTGCTGGCGGCATCGAAGTCGCCTTCATCGGGACAGAAATGCGTGCACATCGTGTCCATCCAGAGGCCGATGTACTTGCCGGTGATGTTGTTGAAGCCCCAGAAGCCGATGCCGTTGAAGGGCTGACCCATCCACATCGCGGAGTAGTCCTGCTTCAGGAAGCGCCCGCCGAGCACCCACTCGTTCACCATCACGCCCTCGGACTCCATCGGGTCCTGGCCCGGCTCCATCCAGAAGCGGGACTGGCACTTCCACGTGCCCACGAACTGGTCGAGACGCTTGTGCTCCTCGCCCGGAGTGCCCGCCTGCATGCAGGCTTCCATGTTTTGATCCGGTGCCTGGGTCTGATCGTTCATTCTCAAAACTCCTTGCTGTCAGGTTGGAAGGCCAGCCCCGAGAGGCCGACGCGTCAAATCCATCGAAGATCCATCGAACGAGGCGCATCGCGGCGACCCGGACCGTCCAGAGATCGCCGCCAACGCGCAATGACATGCTCGGAACGCTCATCAACACCCATGCCGACGTTCGTCCCGCTCGCTGCTGCTTACCGTGCATGAATCACGGAGACGCTCACCCTGCGACTCCGGACGCCTCCGAACAACCACCGTTCGATGACGACAAGGCGATCCTATTGGACGGGATTGGTTCGTGCAAGATGAAACACGAACATGCGGGGTAAAAATGTGCGGTGCGTGTTGGGGGGTCGCCGAGTTCTGTTCAGATCGTGCTGCGGGAGCCGGATTCCTCTGAGCCCGGACACCCGGATGGGGTAGGCTTCAATATCGCTCTCCCTCCAGATCACTGGCGAAACTCCCGCCTCATTCTTCGAACGGAGCCCCCATGACCGCTCGCACGACCATCCAGCGCACCACACTCATCGCCGCCGCGGCGGGACTCACAACGAGCATCATGGCCGGCAGCACGACCATCGACGTCGACAGCGGTGAGACGCTGACTCAGGCTGACCTTGCAGCGGGAACGTTCGACGGCGTGCCCTTCACGCTCGAACCGGGGACCAAGTTCAGCATCAACAGCGGCGGACAGGTCGAGGCCATGGGGACTCGGCCGAGTCCTGTGGACTTCAACGGCGCATCGGTCGCCCTCAACCCAGGCTCCGGCTGGTCGCTCACCGGACCGACGCTCGACACCGTTGTCACGAACCTGGTTCTCGAGGTCGTCGGCGGCTCCGTCCGACCGCTCTTCACTGCCCTCGACGGCTGCGATGTCTCCATTTCCGACGGCGCCATCGGCAGCCCCTTCCGGCTGGAGAATGGCGCGAACCTGACGGTGACAGGCGGCGACTTCGGCACCCTGTACCTCCTGCACGGAGCAACCGGACTGATCGACGGCGGGAACATTAACACGTGCGAGGTGATGGCCGGCGCCCACGTCGATGTGACCGACGGCGATCTGACCCTCCTGGTGAAGCACGTCGCCGCGGGTGGCGGCACGGCGACCGTCTCCGGCGGCAAGCTGCGTGGACTGGAAACGGACGGCGCCACGCAGACACTGCTTGTCGGCGGCGAGTTCCGCGTTGAAGGCGTGCCCGTCACCAACGTCGACGGCGGTGTCCCGACCGGATCCGTCTTCTCGGGAACGCTGGAGGATGGCGAGGTCTTCATCACGTATTACTCCGGATTCGGCAGCGGCGACCAGATCAATGCGTTCACGGTTGACTTCGATGTCGTGACGCTCCCGTCTCCCGTGCTGACGCCCGTCTTCGTGAACTCGGGCATGGGGCCCGGCAGCCTGCGCCCGGATCACATCCTGACGCTCGCCGGCACCGGCGCGCTGCCGGATGCCTTCCGTGCCGCGTACGCCACGCTCAACATTGATGGCGGGACCGTTGGCGACAACCTCGAGGTCGCCGGGAGCGAACTCACCATCACGGGCGGCGTCATCGGCAACCACATGCAGCTCTACGACGACATGGATGTGCAGATGACCGGCGGCACCATCGGCGATGACCTTGAGATCTGGGACGGCGTCAACTTCGAATTCAACGACGGCGCCATCGGGGAGCGTTTCTCGACGCGGCAGGGCAGCACCTTCACGATGTCCGGCGGCTTCCTGGGCAACGACAGTCAGGCGACCGCCTTCAGCACCTTCATCATGACCGGCGGCACGATCGGCACGGACTTTGAAGTCTTCGCCAACAGCGATGTGCAGCTCACAGGCGGCGACGTGTTTGACGGCCTTGAGGTCAACCAGAGCGCGACGCTGACCGTCCCGGCGGGCGTCACCGTCGGGGCCCAGGCACTGGTGCGGGGCACGCTGACCGTGGACGGCGGCGACATCGGCGACGAACTCATGGCGGGCAATCATGGACTCGTGCACATCGTCGGCGGCACGGTGGGAGAGGACTGCATTGCCTTGGACAATGGCGAAGTGCGCGTGTCCGGCGGCGTGGTGGGCAACGACCTGACGGTCGACAACTTCGGACACATCACCGTCGATGGCGGCGAGGTTGGCAAGCGCTTCTACGTGCGCAACCTCGGCACCGCCGAGATCTCGGGCGGCGTGATCGGAACCGACTTCCATGCCAAGTCGGGAAGCATCGTCGACATCTCGGGTGGCACCTTCGACCGCCGCTTCGATGCCAAGTCCTTCAGCATCGTCACGATCTCCGGCGGCACCTTCGGACCGGACTTCGATGCGTTTGAGGACAGTGAGATCACCTGGCTGGGCTCCGGCTTCGCCCTCGACGGCGCCCCCATCTCCTTCTCGGGCATCGGTGACACGGTCACCATCACGCAGCGCGACGTCACGCTCACCGGCACACTCGAGGATGGCACACCCCTGAGCACCTTCCTCGGCTCCGACATGCAGTCGAGCGATGATTCCTATTCCGTCGATGCCATCCTCAAGGTGACGCTGACGTCAGCACCCCAACCCGGTGATGCGGATGGCGACGGTGACGTCGACTTCGACGACCTCAACCTCGTGCTCGCCAACTGGGGCGGCGCGGGACCGGATGGCGATGTGGACATGGACGGCGATGTGGACTTCGAAGATCTGAACCTCGTCCTCTCCGGCTGGAACGCCTGATCGACGAGGTCGCCTTCAGATTGCAGATTCCTCTGTTCGCACCCGGCGCTCCGGGCACCCTTGTCGCGTTGGTCACATGAGGCGGAGCGTCCGCCCTGTCCAATCGACGCCACAGCGAGGAGTCCGACACGATGAGACCGACCGCCGCCCCGTGGACCCGGATCGCGTTGCTGGTGTGTGTCTGCGGGACGTGCCGCGGCGGCGACGTCACGAGCACGCGTCTGGGCGGCTTCCCCATTGACTGGGGCATGCCCTCGAAGTGGAGCCACAGCCTGCCGGGCGTCTCCTCGTTCCCCGACAACGGCAACGAGGGGCACACCTACGACGTCTTCGTACCGAACAACCAGATCGACCTCGATCTCTCCGTGACCATCGACAGCCTGTCCGGCCAATACGACATCAGCCTGCAGGGCAACACCTTCGAGGTGATCGGAGAGATGGCAGCCTCGTTCGGCGCGCTGGATGGCGGAACACTCGCGGCCGGAACGATGCGGGCGACTTCAACGTTCCTTCTCGATGACATCATGGGATCGGCCGGCCAACTCACGCTGGAGAACAACGCGGACCTGCGGCTGGACGGTGCGTCTCACCTCTCGCTCGGCACGCTCCTGTTCACGGGTGACGGCGATGTGTACAGCGACTTGGGCGCGGTCCCGTCCATCGACATGGCATCGGGCATCATCAGCAAGACCGGCGGGAACTCCGTCTCAGACATCCAGGCGCGGATTGCAACCTCCGACCTTACGATCTCCAACACCCGACCCGGCACTTCGATTCGCTTTGGTGTCATCGAGCAGAGTTGGGGCCTGCTCGACCTCGTTGTCGATGACTCGACCATCGAGTTCTCCGAGAACATGACGGTGAGCGATGTCGTCATCACCAGTTCGACAGGCGGGGGAACGCCGCGGGTGACCTGGCGCGGCGACGTCATGCTCAGCGGCACGCTGAGTCACACGGTCCCATCGGGTCCGGACCAGGAAGTCGCCTGCATCACGGCTGAGTTCGGCACCGGCTCTCTCATCGGCGGCACGCTCAACTGCACGGGCAGCGCGTACTTCGTTGCAACGGGTGGAGCAACGATCGGTGAGGACCTGCTGGTGACGAACATGGGGAACTTCACACTCAAGGAAGGCACCATCAAAGACCCGGGCGTCCTGAACCTCGGGTCCCTCTTCCTGGATCAAACCGGTCCGCTGACGATTGACGGCACGCTGTGCAACCAGCGACTCGTCTACCAGACCGGCAACCTGATCCTGAACGCCGACGCGAAGATCATCAATGAGACCGGAGAGATCACCGGCCCTGACCCGGGCTGGGACCTCACTGGCAATATCACGGCCGTCAGTGATGCCACGGCTCCGAGCACCATGATGCGCAACGAGGGTGTGCTGAACATCTTCGGTTCGAGCGCGACCATCGGCGTGCCCTACGACTCGACATTCATCTCGGCGATCAATCTCACGACACACGATCTCCTGATGGAAGGCGGTGGCGAACTGCGAGGCAAAGTGCGGTCCGCCGGAGGGTCCCTGATCATCGACCCGGCGACATGGACCAGCGACGCGCCCATGATCGTTGACGCGCGGCTGAACGGCTCTGTACTGGAGCAGAACGCCCTGATCTTCCGCGACGGCCGCATCGACCTGATCTTCGTCGGGCCCGAATCCATCGTCCCGACGCCCGTGACGATGCGCATCGAAGGCACGGTGATGGTCGAAGGTGGCGGCTTCGGCATGACCGGACCGACCCGCGTCCTGCAGGACGGCGGGGTGGTCGGCGAATCCGAGCAGACGGGAAACAGCGGAAACTACACCATGCGTTCCGGTGAACTCGGGGTCCCCGGTCTGCGGAACTCGGGGACGTTCACGATCGAACCGTCCAGTGCGGAGAGTGCGGTCATCATCGGAGGCATGCAGAACACCGGGACCGTTCGCCATCTCGTCGGCATAGCAAGCCTGGCCGGGACCGACCTGAGGAACGAAGGACTCTGGGTCGCGCCGACCCAGTTCCACTCTGGCACGATCAGCACGCCAGGCGACGCCGGGTTCTCCCAGTTCATCAACACCGGGACCATCAAGGCCGAGAGTTTCTCGTCACTGGAGTTCAAGGCAATCACCGACAGCACCGGCACCGTGATCGCCGATGCAGGCACGATCACGTTCTCAGGCAACCTGCTCCAGTACGACGACATCAATGAACACCTGACAGGCGGCATCTGGCAGGCCCTGCGCGACGGGCGCATCCTCATCGAGAACCAGGGGACCGGAAGAATCAGGAAGATCGTCGCACCAGCAATCGTGCAGTTCTTCGAAAGCACTCCCCAGCCCGATGAACCGTGGGCAGGGATCGAGAGCGTTGACGGAACACTTGATGTCTCCGATGGCAGTTCTCTTGATCTCACGTCCAATGGAAGCGGGGGAGACTTCGATGTCGAATTCTCCGGTGATGTCGGCGTGGGTGAACTGATTCTTCGCGGCGACACCCGGGGACTGCCGTCAACGCTCATCACGGAACGGATCTCGAATCGTGGTCGCCTGACAGCCCGCTCCAATGGCATCATCCGCGCGATGACCCAGGTCGAACTCCTGGATGACGGCATGCTCATCGGTGATGGCGGCGCCATTGAAACGCCGCTCGTGCTCAACACGTCCGGACACATCTCACCCGGACAACCCGTCCCCGATGCCCCACAGTCCTCGCATGCCCGGACGACCGCATCGGTCGGCTCGCTCGCGATCGACGGGAGCTACGAGCAGGGTCCTGCCGGTGTGCTGACAATTGACATCGCGGGCGAATCCGACGGGCAGTTCGATCGCGTCTCCGTGAGCGGCGTCGCCACATTGAACGGCACCCTGATCGTGAGCGCCCCGCGCGACCTGCAGCCTGCCGTCGGCACACGCTTCACCGTCCTGACCGCCGCGGCTGTACAAGGCACGTTCTCAAAGGTCAGCCTCCCCGCCGGCTACCGCCTCGCGCGTCGCTCGACGGCGCTGATGGTCGAATACATCGGTCCCTGTCCCGCCGACCTGGACGGCAACGGTCTGGTGGACCTGACCGATCTGACAACGCTGCTGGACGCGTACCCCGGAGCCGCGGCGGACCTTGACGGCGATGGCGATACTGACCGGGCCGACATTGCTCAGTTCATGCAGTTGTACATTGGGGGCTGCGGCATGCAGTAGGTGCGTGTCTCGGCCGGGATACCTTCGTACACTGGTCGGCATGTCAACAGGGGGACGACCACTGACCGACGACCAGCGCCGCCAGGTCGAAGAGATCCTGGCGGAACTGGCGCCCTTGCCAGAAGCCGAGCAACGAGCTCGGCTGGAGTCCATGGACCTCGAAGAGGCGATTCGCGATGAAGTGCGCTCGCGCCTGACCACCAGCACTGACACACGCTCGACGCAGGATGCGCCGGCGCCCTTCTCCGGCGCGGGCGAGCACATCGGCCCCTACAAGCTTGTGCGCCCCATCGGCGAGGGCGGCTTCGGGATCGTGTGGCTCGCGGAGCAGACGGCACCGGTGCGCCGCTCGGTCGCCGTGAAGGTCATCAAGCCCGGCATGGACTCGAAGGCTGTGATCGCGCGCTTCGAGGCGGAGCGACAGGCCCTTGCACTGATGGACCACCCCAACGTCGCGCGCGTCTTCGACGGCGGCACGACGGATCGCGGCCTGCCTTATTTCGTCATGGAACTCGTCAAGGGCGAACCCGTCACCGACTACTGCGATCGCCACAACCTCAGCATCCATGACCGACTTTGCCTCTTCGCGGATATCTGTGATGCCGTCCACCACGCCCATCAGAAGGGCATCATTCATCGTGACATCAAGCCCTCGAACGTGCTCGTTGCGATCAGCGAGGGACGGAAGCCGCTGCCGAAAGTCATCGACTTCGGCGTCGCCAAGGCCATGGCCGCGCCGCTGACCGAAGCGACGCTCTTCACGACCGAGGGCCAACTCGTCGGTACACCGGAGTACATGAGCCCTGAACAGGCGGACAGTGCCGGCACCGGCGCCCTGGACATCGACACGCGCTCGGATGTCTACGCGCTGGGCGTCCTGCTCTATGAACTGCTGACAGGCGCCCGCCCCTTTGATCTTCGACGCATCGGCATGCACGAAATGCGCCGCGTGATCCGCGAGGAGGCCGCTCCACGCCCGAGCACACGCCTCTCCAGCCTCGGTGACCAGGCATCGACCATCGCAAAGCACCGACGCGTCGAACTCGCCACGCTCAACCGACAACTCCGCGGCGACCTCGAGTGGATCCCGCTCAAAGCCATGCGCAAGGACCGGACGGAGCGATACCGATCAGCCGCGGACCTCGCGGACGATGTCCGCCGTTACCTGAAGGGCGAGGCCCTGGAAGCGGGTCCGGAGGCGGCGTCCTATCGGTTGCGCAAGTTTGTGAAGAGGAATCGGGGGTTGATGACTGCGGTGGTGGTGGTGATGCTGGTGTTGCTCACCGGCACCATCGTTGTCGGGGTTCAGGTGATTCGGATCGACTCGATGAATCGGGAGTACTTGAGGCTCTCAGAAGAGGCGACAGACCTTGCTTACCAAGTCCAGAGTAGATCCACAACCCACGCGATGTCATCGGTCGAGATTCAGTACTCGGAGTTAGGCTGGGTTGATGGAACAGGTCAGGAGCGCATCGTAGACCCGTCAGAGGATCCGCCGCTCGATCGCGAGGCGCTCATGGCGTGTCGTCTGACATTGGCGAACAAGAACGGATTGTTCTTTCAACCCGCCACTTCATTCTCCCCATCGGCAAGAACGTACTCGATCGGCGAGGTGCTCGCAGCATGTCAGTCAGGTGATCGTATCGCTGAGACGGCATTGCCAGTGATCGCGATCGGCATTTACAACACACTGAAGGATGAACTTGAGCAGCAGGCAACTCAAGTCAGTGTCGACGTGACCGATGATGGTCGCCTGCAACTACAGTTGCGTTGGACAAGTATTGAGTACACGGAGCACTTTGGACCGAACCATTCCCCATTCGCTCCGGAATGGTAGGAGCCTGACAAGACAGCTCATGGCGAGGACGGATACGCCATCGTCAGACAATGGATGACCGACGTCGGCTTCCCAACCCCCAACAACCAATAGCCACCCCCTGCGCCTCGCTCCCCGCGCCTCACTCCCCGCACCCCGCACCCCACCCACCGGGTTGCCCCATCCCGCCCCCCATGCGACCCTGTGGGCATGCTCGCACGACTTGGTGATCGTCTCGCCGCGCTCTTTCGGGCCACGGCGCCGGACCCCTTCGTCATTGCCGTCCTCCTCACGCTGCTGACGTTCGTCCTCGTGATGATCTTCGGCTACGACGTCGCCGAGGATGGCACACGCAGCGCCCTGGGCATCTCCGATGTCATCGGCTTCTGGTCCGACAAGAACGGATTGTGGGCGTTCCTCGGTTTCTCCATGCAGATGTGCCTCATCCTCGTCACCGGCCACGCACTCGCGTCCAGCCCGCCCATGGCGCGGCTGATTCGGAAGCTGGCGTCCCTGCCGAAATCCGGCGCGCAGGCCGCGGCGGTCGTCGCGCTCGTCGCCGCATCACTCGGCCTCGTCAACTGGGGACTCGGACTCATCGGCGGCGCACTCATCGCACGCGACATGGGACGGGCCATGGAAGCGCGAGGCATCAGGGTGCACTACCCGGTGCTCGCCGCGGCGGGCTACGTCGGCCTGATGGTCTGGCACGGCGGCTTCTCGGGTACAGCGCCCCTCAAGATCTCGAAAGAGAGTGAGATCACTTCGATGTTCGGAGACTCCGGCATCACGATGGAGCCACTCCTCCTCACCGAAACACTCTTGAGCCCGCTCAACCTCATCGTGTCACTCGGGCTTGTCATCGTCGCGGCGGTCGTCATGGCACTGTTGATGCCACGACACGGCAACGTTTCGGGCATTTCCAGCTTTGTTCCAGCGTCGTCTGAAACAAATGACAACGATCGCGATGAAGCCAAGGCGTTTCTGCCGCGCCTGCTGGAAGACACACCGCTCGTGAACCTCGTGCTGTGCGCGATGATCGGGTGGTGGGCGTTCATGTACTACCTGCCCATGGACGAAGGGACGCCTTCGGGTCTGTGGTCGTTGTCGCCGAATGAAGTGAATCTCACCATGCTGCTGCTTGGGTTGCTGCTGCACGGCACGCCGCGGCGCTACGTCTCTGCGATCGAGGATGCTGCACGTGGATGTGCGGGGATCATCCTGCAATTCCCGTTGTATGCGGGCATCATGGGCATGATGCATCAGAGTCATCTGACGGAGGAACTGGCATCGGGCATTTCATCGCTGGCCGATCGCGTTCCACTGAGTGAGGAGATCACGTTGCCGATCTTCACCTTCATCTCTGCGGGGATCGTCAATATTTTCATTCCATCAGGTGGCGGACAGTGGGGTGTGCAGGGACCGATTGCGATGGAAGCAGCGCAACAGGCGGGTGTTTCGCCATCGCGCATGGTGATGGCGCTGGCATACGGCGATCAACTGACCAACATGCTGCAGCCTTTCTGGGCCGTTCCACTGCTGGCGATCACGGGTGTGAAGGCACGCGACATCGTGGGATACACCTGCCTGCTCATGCTGATCGCGGGCGCCTGGATCACGGCGTGCCTGGTCATGTTGTGAAACGCTTTACCTGAAACAACGCTCAGGTTTGCCTATTTTCACAGTGCGGATTTTGACGCGAACTTTGCGGAAAGGCACGCGCGTGACGCTGCTCGGCCAGTAGTATGGCGCCGGTGGGACAATTCAATGCTCTGTGAACGCGATCGTCTGTCGAGGGGACTGGAGGAGTGCCTCCCGGCGGATGAGATTGTCAGGCAGAGGAGAGAGAGAAGCGCGATGGTCAACAGATCATCGCGTTTTTTCATGCCCGCTTCGACCGGCTCGGTTCACACATGGCAATCGCGATTTGCAGTATGATGACAGCGCGACTTCCACCGTCCGGTGCGTGACACACGGACGATCGAAGCAACGACAGAGGACACATGAAGACCCCGCGCATCTGTACGACAAACGCGACGCTCCACGCCCGTGGTGCCATGCGCGCCGTTGTCGTCTGTCAATGCGCAGGCGTCGACTGACTCTGGGAGAGAGTAGAGAAACGGGAGCCGCGGTGTCTGGAGGAGGCGTCGCGGCTCCCTCTCTTTTTCAACTCGCACGACGCGCGCTCAACCAAATGCCGCAATGCCAAATGCCTCAATGCCGAGTGCCGCGTTGCCTACGCGCACATTCACGCCGCAAGGCCATGATCGTCTTCCCCATCACACTCATCCTCTTCGAACTCGAAGCCCGGCCACTCATCCTCCGGGAGCATGCGGTTGTGGATGCGGATGATGCGCGCGAGTTGTTCACCGAAGATCGCGGTGAGCACTCGGAAGCGATCGACGACTTCGTCGGAGAAGGGATTCGTGTGATCGCGGAAGAGCGTCACGATCGCGAGGGCTTCGCCCTTCCGCATGCACGTGAACGAAACCATGTGAGATCCGCTGAGCCATGAGGCATCCTCACCGATCCAGCGGGCCAGGTCCGCATCGGACGTGCACCAGATCATCTCCGTCTCATGCGCGAAGCGAGGTGCCAGGATGTCCGCCAGGTGATCGAGCAGCATGTCAACCGTGTCGCGCGGTATGTCATAGTTGATGTACGCGCCAAGGCTGTAGTCCGTGTGACCGGTGGGAAGGAAGACCGCCGCGTTCGTCGGACCGGTCTTGGAGAGCATGTACTCCAGCGTGGTCCGGAGCAGCGCCTCGACATCCAGTTCCTGCTGAACAAGGGACCGGAACTCAGTTGCAAGGGTCACATGGGTCATCTGATCCGCCAGATCGTTGTACGCGTCGACCAGGTCGTCGCAGAGGGAACCGACGCGCTCGGAGATGTCCCGACGGGCGCCGTTGAGTGTGCGGCAGGCCTCCTGCAGATTCTCGACATGCTCGTCGCGATCACGCTCACGCCGGACAACGGCTGCAGCGCGCAGGAGACGCTTGCGCAGTTCGGCGCCGTCACAGGAGACGCCGATGTAGTCGATCGCGCCGGCGGCGAATGCCTCACCAGTCCCCGACATGTCCGGTTCATCGGACGTGACGAGGCAGCGGGTGGCGCGGCCGGCGCTGTCAAGTTCGGTGACAAGGTCGAAGCCCGGGCCGTCCGCCAGCGCATCGTGAATCACGACGAGGTCGTAGTCATGCGCATCCAGGAGCAATCGGGCGTGCTCGAGCGTGTCCGTCCCCTCGCACAGCATCGCGCCGGGACGAACGCGCCGAATCAGGCCGGAGCGGGTGCGGGCATGGCCGTGAACGACCAGGACCTTCGGCAGAGGCGGCGGCGCCGAGCCGTCGGGTATCCCCGCATCCCGTGTCGGGCGCGGGCGCCCGGCAGGTCCGCTGTGCTGATCCGGTGCATGTGGGTCGTTCATCATGTGCCTCCAGAACCTTCCTGCACTCAGACATCGAGGACGACAACCCGATCAGGTCACCCGTGGACGGGCCAACTGTCGCCCCGACGATGCCCAGTCTTTCGGCGTGAGGCGGCGAGCGGTCAAGCAGGGAAGAACCAATTCCATCACCATCGCCCGGCGTGTACCGGCCAGTCGGGTCAGACCGTCTGGCGCAGGTGGAAACGGTCCGGAAGCGCAACACTGAAGTTATTGGGGGCTCCGCGAAGGCATACCGGAACACAGACGCTCTACAGAACGCAAGGTCGCAGGTTCGACATGTCGAAGATGGACGGCCTGGATGGCTACTCGCCCGCGGCCCGTCGGTGATTGCGAATCTTCGCAACCAGCGACGTGGCGTCGGGCGTCGTGAGGATCTCATTGGCGCCGGCTTCGAGCAGGGCACGAACGTCATCCGTCGACAGCCCCGATGACACCACAAGCACCTGCGCGTCACGGACCGCGTCAGATGTGCGCACGGCACGACAGGCCTCAACCATGTCAACTCCGAGAACGTCACCGTCAACCACGATCGTCGTCGGCTTCATATCGGCCGCGAGAAGACCGGCGGCAAAGGCCGCGCCGGAGGTCAGAACTTCGACGCCTGCGCCGCGAAGCGCACCGGCGATATCGGCCGAGAGACCCGAGTCGCCCAGCAGCAGGAGTACGCGCGTCCGATCCTGCTCCATGCCGGTCAGCGGATCCGTCGGAATGCCATTGCGTTCCATGAAGTCCAGGAGGTCCTCGCGGGGGATGCGGCGGAACCGCGACCCGGGGACTCGAAAGCCTGTCAATTGACCCTTGTCGAAGCAACGGATAATCGTCTGCTGGCTCACCTTGCAGAGGACGGCCGCTTCGCCGGTCGTGAAGATTTTCTTCTCGGCCCAGTCCGGGCTCTTCTCGGACCCCATGACACACTCACCCCTCTCCACGAGCGTCCAGGCCCGCGCTCTCACTCGTTGCCCAGTGCCGAAAGGCCCCCCAGCCTCTCAGTTCATCCGCACCCCCCGGTCGAGCGACACCGCCATCGTGATCACACATGGAGACCAGACCGCGAACATATGCTCGATCCACTGGACAGGGTTTGGCTCAATTGCCAAATCCATTCTTCACTGAAAAAGCGCACAGGCCAGACATTTTTGCCGGATTTCCCATCCGCACTTGGGAAATATCTGGGCGAAATGGGAATCCGAGGCGGGATGAGCACTCTGGGTCAATTCTCGGACGTGATGGGTGGCGATCGGACGGGTTACAATCAAGTACCCGTGAGATCCTCCCGCCCCCCAAGAGGCGCAACGCATGCGAATTCCAGTGCTCAAGACCTACAAGCTGTACGTGAACGGCTCCTTCCCGCGAAGCGAGTCCGGACGAAGCCTCCCCGTCAAAGCGCCCGATGGCAAGGTCCTGGCCCACATCTGCCACGCCTCCCGGAAGGACCTCCGCGATGCCGTCGGCGCCGCCCATAAGGCCGCCGGTGGCTGGAGCCGACGCACCGCCTACAACCGGGGCCAGATCCTCTACCGCCTGGGAGAGATGCTCGAGGGGAAGGGCGAGGAGTTCGCCGCCGCCATCAAGAGCGTCTCCGGCTGCCCCATCCGAGCGGCACGCAAAGAGGTCGAGGCGTCCGTCGACCGACTCGTCGGCTACGCAGGCTGGGCCGATAAGTACGCACAGGTCCTGGGATGCAACAACCCCATCGCCGGGCCCTTCTACAACTTCACCGTCCCCGAAGGCACCGGGACCGTCGCAGTCGTCTGCCCCGACGAGCCGTACCTCCTCGGACTTGTCTCGCTCCTCGCGCCTGCAATCTGCGGCGGCTCTGCCGCGGTGGTCGTCGCGTGCGAGCAGGCCGCACTGGTCGCCTCGCTCTTCGGCGAGGTGTGCGCCACCAGCGATGTACCCGCCGGCGTCGTGAACATCCTGACCGGCCCCCGCGCCGACCTTCTGCCGTGGATCGCCGGACACCGCGAGATCAACGCCATTCACGCGGCGAACCTCGACGAGGACGACGCCCGCGCCCTTCGGATGGGCGCAGCCGAGAACATCAAGCGGATCGAGATCCGCGAGGTGGACGATGCGGCGTGGTACGACGCGGACGGGTGCGAATCCCCATGGTGGATTGAGCCCTTCGTGGAGATGAAGACGATCTGGCATCCGTCGGCCACCTGAACCCGAGCTACCCCGATGTCGTAGGAGCAGGGACCCCCGGTCATGTCCGATACCGGTCCTGCCGATGAGAAAGCCACCGTGTCTGACGAAACACCCAAACTGATCCGCGTCCTCTGCCTCCTCATCTCCCTTGTTGCAGGGGTCATTGCCCTGCTGGGCGTGTTCATGCTCCCCATGAGCGACAGCGACCACCGCTGGTTCGGGGTCGGCTTTGAGGCGGTGGCACTGGTCGCATGCCTCTTCGGCATCGCCGTGGGGATCGGACGCCTCCGCAACGCACCGGCCCTCACCATGCTCACCGTCGGCGGGATCCTCTTCGTCGCGGCGATGCTCAGCGAGCGTGCCCTCGGAGCGAGACTGGCGGGCGAGAATCTGCCGCCCATGGAGATCCGTGGATTCGTGGTCCTGCCCATCGCCCTGGCCCAGGTCGGGCTTGGCGTGCTCATGGGCGGCTTATCGGCCCTCACTGTGCTGAGCCGCAATCCGTCGAAGTCCCTGCCCTACCTGTTCCGCGGCCTCGCCTTTGGGGTTCCCGTGGTGGCGATCCTGGGCCTTTTTGTCGTTCCCGGCATCCGATCTCAGGTCATGGGACTTTCGAAGCCTATCCTGACTGTGACGCTGATACTGGGCGGCATTTTTCTCGGAGCCCTGGTTTCTGTCAGCGGGCATCTTCTGATCCGTGCCTTTGAGGTGGGTCAGATTGAAGAGGGCTCGACGACGGCCCGCTGAAAGCGGCGCTGTCCGGCTCCAAAGAAGAAGGCACGATGTTTGACTTCCTGACGATTGTTGTTGGAATCATTGCGGGCGTTGCTGTAACGCTCGTCGTGGTGCTTCTGACCAGGCGTGGCACGAAGAACGCCGAGGTGCGGATGGAGCGCGAAGTGGTTGCCGAGCGCGTCCGCGCGGTCGGCAAACTCATCGGACTCGAAGTCCATGCCAAGGAGATCGTGACATCCAAGAAGGGATGGGCATGGCTGCCGCCGATCCTGCTGAGCCAGGCCAAGCTCGCCATGATCTTCCACTTCGACAAGCAGTACTACATCGACCTCTCGCGCCTGCGCATGGCGGATGTCGAAGAAACATCACCCGGCTTCTTCCGAGTCTCGCTCCCGCCGATCGAAGGCACGCTGCGATTGACTGACGTGACCCCCTACGACATCCAGGCTGGACGCATCCTCGGACTGCTCGATGTCATCCAGATGAATGCCGAAACCCAGAAGCACCTCATGCAGTCGGCGCAGGATCAGGCCGCGGCGTTGTTCGACGAATGCGAGTCACAGTACCTGTCCGACGCCCGCCGAAGCATCGAGCGTCATCTGGATGCTCTGCTTGAGATGTTCGACGTTCGCATCGAGATCATCTGGTCAGACGATGACGACAAGCGCGCCGGCGACATCGAGGTCGAGGAAGAACTCAGCCGCAAACTGGTCGGGGTGTAAGAGTCGCAGGGATCAGTGATCAGGGTCGAGGGAGTGGACGCCCTCCGCCAAAGGCACTTTCTGTCTCCGACTCCCCATCCTCAGCACCTTCGAATCACCACGGCTGTTGTGTCGTCGGTGGCTGCTCTTCCGTCAGCGAACGCCTCAACATCTTCCTTGATGCGATCGAGGATCGACTCGGCTGTCGCGTCCGCGGCGAGCAGTTCGCCCAGCAATCCGGTCAAGCGCGCGGTGCCGTACATGTCACCCGAATCGTTCACCCGTTCGGTGACACCATCTGACACGAGCACGATGACGTCTCCGACGGACATCATCACGGAACAGTCGTCGTCAAACACCTGCTCCGGCAGCACGCCGAGTGGCAGGCCCGTGGACTCGATCTCCGTCACCACGCCTGACTGACGACTCCCGTGCAGGATCGGGCCATGCCCCGCCGAACCGATTGATGCGGCCCCGGTGCGATCGTCCAGCATGGCCGCCGCGAGCGTCACGAAGCGGCCTTCCACGAGGTCGCGGGACATCAGCGTGTTGAGGCGTGTCAGTGCCGCCGCGGGTCCCGGTTCACCATCGATGATGGCTTCCGCGCGGGCCCGGCATGTTGCTGCGATGAAGGCGGACCCCAGTCCGTGTCCCGTCACATCGGCGATGATCACGGTCGTGGGATCGTGCCCGGTCCAGAAGTAGAAATCGCCGCCGACGAGTTCCATCTCGCGGCTCCAGCCCTGAACTTCGAAGTGTTCGAGTTGAGGCGGTGAGGAGGGGAGCAGCGCCTGCTGAATGGAGCGAGCCACATTGAGTTCGGACTCGACTCTCTCTCGTTCGGCGGTTGCCTCGCGCAGCGCCTCCACCTGTCCCGCGAGGCGTTCTCGCATGCGCAGGAGTGCGTTTGCAAGGCGTCCGCTTTCATCATCCGACGCTGAGAGTCGCTGAAGTTGTGCGAGGGCTGATTCGTCGAGCGTCAGCGTATCCGCCAGATTGAGGCGGTCAACATCGGCGGCCAGCAGGGCGAAGGGTTGCGCGATGCGCCGGCCGACGCGTGCGCCCAGCGCACCGACTACAAGGGAGACCAGCAATGCCGCTGCGAGCGTCACCAGCAATCGCTTGATCACCCAGGCACGGAGGCTCTCGACGAGGATGTCCGCACCGGCGACATAGCGTGTGCCATCGACCGTTGTGAGGGGCATGAAGCAGGATCGGAAAGCACCGTACTGCGAGCGGTACTGCGAGAACTGAACCTCGCCGGACTCAAAAGCCTTCACAACGGCACCTGGCGGTGTGGGATCAGGCGTCATCAGTGCGAAGGACTCGCCTGCCGCGCGCATCTGCGGCGTGGGGATACAGATGGCGATAGCAGCCCCGTCATCAGTCAGGACGTAGGTGTAGAGCAGTGGAACATCGGCACGCTCCGAATGCTCTTCGATGCTGTTCAGCAGTGCGGCGTGCTCGGACGCCGTCACCTCACCCCGCAGTGCACGATCATGAAAATCCGACGGGAGCAGGAGCGGCAGCGCCGCAGCGGCGGCACGCAGACGATTGTCCTGCCCATCGATGTGCGCACGGCGTTCCATGCCGAACGCAACAACGGCAACCGCCAGCGCGGCTGCGAAGGCGACAGCCGCGACCAGCCTTGAGATCCGGAAGGTGACGGATCTTCTCATGCTGCGGAGCATATCCGGAGTTGAATCACGGGGCGCGAGATGCCTGGAGAAGCCACGGCCGCGGTTCCGTGTTCACTACTCACTGATCCGTGCGCTCCGACCTGAACGCCATCACGAACTGGAACCCGTGCACCGGGTAGTTCATGCGCAGGCGGTACACGCGGAAGTCATCGGGCGTCACGCTGAGCGTCTGCATGGTCCGATGGATCATGCCTGCATAGTTGGGCACATCCGGAACATCGAACTGGTCCGGGCCGGCGGGAACCACCTTGATCTGCTCGGGCACTTCCACGCGATCCACATCGCGTGTCGGATCGTTGGGATTCGCCGGGCCGCGAACACCCGGGTTGTACACCAGCAGTTCAGGGACATCGCCCTTGAACAGGTCGCGATGCACCAGCGCATCACAGAAGAGTTGGCGCACCGGCACATCAGGAAAGATCGCGACGCCGCGTCGCGGCTTGCCGGGTTGTGCATTTCGCCGCGATCCCCGAGCCGCGTAGCTGACAGCGAGCATGTCGACGACGGACTGCTTGCCGATCTCGCCGTGGGCCAGTCGATGCACGATCTGTCCCTCGGTGTTCTCGGTGATGAGTGGCGCCGGATCGTTCTCGTAGAATTCATCCAGCGCGATGCGGCTGCCGGACGGATCGGGTTCCTGACCGGGGGCGTGGTAGGGTGCCCCGAAGGTGAAGTAGACGTTGACATCCGGCCGCAGTCGTCGCATGGCGAGCGTGCCATGGATGGTTGTCACGGAAACCGCTTCTTCATCTTCGGGGTTGGGCATAAAGAACATGGAGGTAAGCCAGGTCTCGGCGTCGACACCGAGGAGTTGGCGCATGCCCTTGTAGACGTCGTAACGACTCGCTTCGTGGAACTTCTTCTGCACCGCTTCGCTGGAGGAACTGATCGCCGCGTTGAGCGCATCGCGCGTGCCGAACTGTGAGCGGATGATTTCGCTGAAGGCATCGACCTGTTCGACGGCGCGTTCGACGAGATCGGGTGCGACGCGGAGGCGTCCGGCGGCATCCGTGAAGCCGCGCAGCGACTCCGGTCCGGGGATCTGCTGAAGAACTTCGTAGGGGTCATCTCTGCCGATGCCGTTGAGCAGTCGGGAGGTGGTGACGCGGTTCATATCGACGAGGCGCGAGAGCGACGTGGGTCTGTGGGGGCCATCGGGGTAGGCATCGACGAGATTGCGGAGGGCATGACCGAGGTCTTCCCCCAGTTGTCGGAGGCGTTCGAGCGTTCCGGCGTCGGTCTGATCTGTCGAATTGCTGGGAATGGCGTCTCTCCGGCCTCGGAAGTGATGCGGAGAGGATAGGGGATCCCGCGAAAGACTGACAAATCCCACCGTGTAATTTTGTACGAATGGCCTGAATGCCCCGGATACTCTCAAGGAAGGTCAAACCGCGCTTACTCGCAGCCGCCCCGGCGGATGTCCCACACGAGGTCCACCCCACGAAGTGCTTCCGCGCGGTCGTTCAGCATCGAAGTCACGCAGCACGCCGCGCTCAGACGACCCGCGACCGGGTCCGCGCTGAGGCAACTCGCGGCATTGGCCAGGCACAACTGGAGCAGATCGCCGTCCAGTCGCATGGCGAGTGACCAGTCGCGCTGACGCACTTCGAATGCCTCGCGTTCGCAACGGCTGGCGGACGCGGCAGGCGCATCGGGCGTCAGTGCCGCCAACTCGCGGCGCGACGCCTTGGGCGATGATTGCTCATCGAGAATGTCGAGGTGATGGAGCCGCATCGATTCGACAACGCCATCCACGGTGAGTTCGTAGTGGATCGTTGTGACGATCGCGGTAACCCACGCCACCGATTCCAGTTCGCCGAAGATCTCCGCCGCGATGAACGACGTCTCGATCTCCAGTTCACCGCTGACCACCACCCCCTCGGCGCGCCAGCTCAATTCCATTGACTGCGTCACGTCGGTCTCCAGTCGCGCGAGTTCCTGCGCGACGGCCGCCTGGCGGAAACCGCCCTCTGATTCGACGAGGTCACGCAGGTAGACCGACCAGACACCCGGAGCCAATTCCTCGTGGAGGACGGCGGAAGACTCGCCGTCGATGTATTCGCTGTCCCACAGGACCGGCCAGGCATCGCGGTTGCCGGCGGACGCCGATGAGACCACCGGCAGCGCAAGCGCTGCGGCGAGGAGTCTGCATGTCGGTGTCCAGCGTGGCATGACGGTGCTCGACTGTACGCGATCGCAATCGGAAAGGCGAGAACGCTCGCCTCAACCCGCCGCTCAACGCTCCATCACGACGAGGCTTGCCCGATACCTGCTCATCGGCCAGCGAAACCGGGCAGCATGTGCCGGATCACCCAAACAAAGTCTTATCGGACCACTCGCCGTCGTCGTCTTCGAGTTCGTCGGAGTCATCAGCCGCGGCGTCAGCCTCGGGGTCATCCCCGGCTTCATCGTCCCATTCCTCTTCGGCTTCGGCCTCGGCGTCCGCGTCCCCCTCCTCGACCCATTCCCATTCCTCTTCGTCGTCGACGTCCGACTCCTCGTCTTCTTCGACGACCTCGGTCTCGACATCGACCGGCGACTCAGCGTCTGCCTCGGCGTCGTCCCATTCGTCTTCAGCCGCGGCGTCCTCGTCTTCGTCTTCCGCCTCGTCTTCCTCGTCCCATTCGGCGTCTGCGTTGTTATCGAACTCCTCCTCGTCCCACTCAGCGCCTTCCCAATCGTCTTCGCTCACCCGGTCCTCGGGAGTGTCAACACTGCGGGTGCGGGCGGCGGCGGCGGGCAGGAGACCGTAGAAAATGCACATCGCCCCGCCGAGTACGACCCACAGGCGAGCCCGTTCATCCACGGCCAGGCGATGAAGCAGTGAGTCAGGCGGGCTCGGAGACGCCGGAGCGTCATACACCGGGTTGAGCATCTCAAAGACGTCCGCCTCGCGCCGGGTCCCCCGAGGCATCGCGGCGGCGGGCAGCACGTCATGGCCTTCAATCGCCATGTTGAGCTGCGAGGCGGCCAGCCAGCGGACGACCTTGGGATCCTCGGCCTGCAGGGACTGAAGGAGGTTGGAATGGCGGGCGAGTTGCTCGCCGCGATACGCCTCCTCGGCGAGGATCTGGTCCCGCATCCACTCGGCCTGGTCGAGATCATCGCGAGCGGGGAGGATGACCACGGCGGCGATGAGCGCGATACCGGTCAGGAGGAACAGCCACCCGGGATCACATCGGGAGAGGAGTTCCGCCGGAATCGAGCGCGCACGCTGGGTGGACATAGAGAGTGCATCGTCCGGGTCGAGCTCGGGGGCTCAGAAAACGCGCTGAATCGAGCGTCGCGACGGGCAATCAATCGCGCCGATGACGCATGTTCATGGAACCCGACGCCTCGAACTCCCAACATACTCACGGGTTGGCGGGGGATTCGACGATTCCCGACTTCTGATTCCCCGATCCCGGAAGGGGAGCACCCCATACAATGGCAACTCACATGTCCTCCCCACCCGGCGACATCACGCTCCTCCTTGAGAAGGTCCACGAGGGTGAAGACGGCGCGCTCGATGACCTCATGGAACGGGTCTATGCCGACCTCCAGCGTGTCGCCGAGCGGCACATGTCCGAACGATTCGGGCGGGGCCTCCCGGGGGTCACACTGGAGCCCGCCGCGCTCGTCAACGAATCCTTCATGAAGCTGATCCTCCAGCGGAAGAAGATCGACAATCACGAACAGTTCTTTGCACTTGCCACGCGAATCATGCTCCGCGTGCTGATCGACTATCAGCGTCGGCGCCTGGCCCTGCGTCGAGGTGGGGGAGCGCAGCGGGTGACCCTGTCATTCGCGGATCCGCAGGCCGCCGCGAGCGCCCACTCGGGCGACTCCGAGGTCATTGACCTGGACGGCCTGGTTGATGCGCTGGACCGTCTGCAGGAGATGGACGCGCGCAAGGCGGACGTCGTGAAGCTGCGGGTGGTGTGGGGTCTGGAGATGAAAGACATCGCCAAGGCGCTGGACATCTCACTGGCGACAGTGGAACGCGACTGGGCGTTCGCGAAGGCGTGGCTGGGCAGGGAAGTCGAGCGAGCGCCGGAGTAGGTGGTTCGGCATTCGGCATTGAGGCATTGAGGCATTGAGGCATTGGGTGGGCAATCGGCATCCGGGAATGTGCCTTCCGATGCCAATCAATACGTTCTCCAGATCACTCAGGTCGCGCCGCAACATCATCGGCTGCTGGTTGCCCGGCGCCCGACGCCGACCCCTTCCCGCTCCCCGTCAACAACACCACTCCCGCCAGGATCATCGCCACCGCAATCATCTTCCGGGGCGTCATCGACTCGCCGAGGACCAGCCAACCCAGCAGGACGGCCGTCGCCGGAGCGAGCGTGAAGGCGATGGGCTTGATGCGCGAGATCTCGCCGACACTCAGAGCGGCGTAGAAGCAGATCATCGCCGCGGCACCCGCGATGAGCCCCGACCCGAGCGTCAGCTTGAGGATCGTTCCCGTCGACACTTCGCGATACCAGTCGGCGCGTTCGGTCTTGAGCACGCTGACCGTGATCCACCAGGCGATCCAGAGCACTGGCAGCGCGACCGTCGAACGCACGACAATGGCGGTGATGGGCCCGACCTCCTTGGAATGAAGAACGGACATCGTGAACAGTTCACCGACACCCCAGCAGAGTCCGGCGAGCACGGCAAGGAAGATGGCTTGCATGAGGGGAGGATAGGAGATTCGGCACTCCTGCTCTCTGGTCCACTGCTCTCCCGCTCTCCTGCTCTACAGCCCGTTCTTCAACGGGCTGCTATGGCATTCGAAGGGTCTGAACAAACACGACGGAGCGGAAGCTCCTCAACTTCCGCCGAAGGCGCTCCACCCCGAATGCCGAATGCCTACCCCAGCACTGGCACCGGGCGGCCGCGGGCGTCGATGGCGACGAGCGTGACGTCCGCCTCGGTGACCTTGGTTTCGTCGCCGCCCGGATGCATGGTGTGCACCTTGACGTGCACGGCGATGGACGTGCGGCCGATGCGGGTCGTCTCGGCCCACAGGCTCAGGACGTCACCGACAAAGACCGGCTTGTGAAACTCGACCCCGTTCATCGCCACCGTCCCATAGCTGTGCTCGGCCTGCCGACGCGCTTCGACGTACGCCGCCTGGTCAATCAGCGACAGGAGCACGCCGCCGAAGATGCTGCCCTGGGGATTCGTGTCCCGCGGCATCATGACGACCCGGATCGCAGGAAGATCGGAAGGGGGTTTCATGGGGTCATTCTAGGGAGTCGGGGAACGGGAACCGGGAATCGGGGTTGAGCGCGTTCGGCGTCGCATGGAGGAGCTGCCGCTCCATTGTGATTCAGGTTCCCGCATGACCCCATTGGAGCGGCAGCTCTTCAGAGGCACGCCGAAGGCGCTCCGCCCCGACTCCCGGTTCCCGATCATTCCCGATTCCCGCCCTTCTTCCTTCGGAACTCTCTGCTCCTCCGCTAATCTAAGAACAAACCTCCGAATCTCTGCAATGGCCGGTGATCCGGTCCGTTTCGCGTCATGTGCAGCAGGCCGTTCGTCCGATGGACGGCATGAGGAGAAAGCGTCCATGCCACCTCAGGCTCAGGATCTCGACACGCTGACGACCTCCACCCAGGCGATCTCGCCGGCGGACTTCGGCTACGACCAGGCCCGACACCTGCTGTGGCGAGCTGGCTTCGGTGGCACCCCGGCTCAGATTCGGACGTTGACCGAGTGGGGGCCCGCCCGCGCCGTCGACTACCTCCTCAACGTCGAAGAAGTCGAAGATCCCGACCAGCCGGTACGCAACTCCTTCGAGAGCGACATCATGCAGCCGCCCTCCGAAGAGGAGCAGCGCCAGGCAAGACTCGCACGACGCAACCAGGACGAGAACGCCCTCGCCGAGATCCGGCGACGACGCCAGATGCGCCAGCGACAGGACCGACGACAGATCCGCGATATCCAGCGCTGGTGGCTCACGCGCATGATCGAAACGCCACGCCCGCTTGAAGAGAAAATGACACTCTTCTGGCACGGCCATTTCGCAACCAGCTATCGCACCATCGAAAACTCGTATCACATGTTCATGCAGAACCAGATGTTCAGGCGTCTCGGTATGCGGAACTTCGGTGAACTGCTCATGGCGCTCATCCGTGATCCCGCCATGCTCGCGTACCTCGATAATGATCAGAACCGCCGCGGCAGCCCCAACGAAAACCTCGCCCGCGAGATCATGGAACTCTTCAGCCTCGGCGAAGGCGCCTACACGGAGAACGACATCAAGGAAGGCGCCCGCGCACTCACGGGGTACACCTATGAGTACAACGAGTTCCGCTTCATGGAACAGCGTCACGACCCGGGGCAGAAGCGCATTCTCGGCAAGCGCGGCACATTCGACGGCGACGGTTTCGTGCGCATTCTGCTCGGTCAGAAAAACTGCGCCGAGTTCATCTGCACGAAGCTCTATCGCTACTTCGTGGCGGATATCCCCGAGGATCGACGTGATCCGAGGCATCGGGCCGCAACGTCCGTGATCAATCAACTCGCATCCACCCTGCGAGCCGCCGACTATGACCTCCGCCCTCTCCTCCGCAAGCTCTTCCTGTCGCGTCACTTCTACGCGCCGCAGATCGCGGCGACCCAGATCAAGTCACCCGTCCAGCTCATCGTGGGCGCTGTCCGCTCGCTGAACACGCCGGTGCGCGACCTGTCGATCCTGATGGATGGCCTGGACCTGATGGGGCAGAACCTCTTCTATCCGCCCAACGTCAAGGGGTGGGAGGGGGGTCGAACGTGGGTCAACACGTCCACGCTGTACGTTCGACAGAACATCATGAGCTTTCTGCTCACCGGCAGAACGCCAAGTGGGTACGCGCCGCTGTCTTCCGTCGATCGCTACGACCCCACGCACCTGCTCAGCGATCTCGGGCGGACCGAACCCGGCGCGGATCGCGACCCGCAGCGGGTCGTCGACTACCTGCTCCGCTTCACGCTCGGCCGTTCACCCCGGCACGCACAGACAAAGACCCTCGTTGACTTCATCAACGAGAATGGCGGCCGCCCCACTCCGCAGGTGCTGGTGGGAACGCTCGCCCTGATCGCCGCGATCCCCGAGTACCAGCTCTGCTGACTTTCCTTTCTCGTTCCCCTTGATGGCGGGTCCGTTCATGCCCAAGTACACACGACGCGCGTTTCTGCACCACGGCCTGACCTTTGCTTCGGCGGCGGCCACCGTGCCGTACTTCATTCAGAAGTCCGCCGCGGGCATGGTGAACACCAACAGCGCGCTGCTCTCCTCACAGGCGGGGGTTCCCGAGGACCACGTGCTGGTTGTCATCCAGCTTGGCGGTGGCAATGACGGTCTCAATACCGTTGTGCCCTATGGTGATCCGGCGTACTACAACGTCCGCCGCGGCATCGCCATTCCGGAGAACGAGGTCCTCCAGTTGTCGCAGAAGGAAGGCATCGGCCTGCACCCGCGCCTGGCGGGCGTGAAGGAGTTGTATGACGAGGGTCTGATGACTGTTGTACAGGGTGTGGGTTATCCGAACCCGAACCGTTCGCACTTCAAGTCGATGGACATCTGGCACACGGGCGAAACGTCCGGCATCGGCGACGGCTGGCTGGGTCGGTACTTCGACAACACATGCGGCGGCGCCCCGGAGGGGTGCTCGGGCCATTCCGGCATTGCGGTGGGTCGCACGTCTCCGCTGGCGATGACGGGCCGCAAGTACAAGCCGATCAGTTTCGAGGACGAGGATCTCTTCCGCTGGACCGGCCACGATCTGCACGAGTCGCTGACGGATCCCTACATGACGCTCACCGGCGACGAGGATCACGTCCCTGCCGAGACGGACTCCAACGAAGCGTTCCTGCTGCGCACCGCACTCGATGCGCGTGTCGCCAGCGCGCAGATCCGCGATGCGGTTGGCCAGAACCCGCTCGTCGGCTTCCCTCGCAGCGGTCTCGGTCGTCAGTTGCAGATGGTCAGTTCGATGATTCGCGCCGGTCTGGAGACGCGCGTCTATTACGTGGCGATGTCCGGCTTCGACACGCACGCCGGCCAGGGCGGCACGAACGGTGGACACGCCAACCTGCTGAACCAGTGGGCCGAGGCGATCAATGCGTTCTACAAGGATCTGAAGGCGCACCGGAACGACGGCCGCGTCCTGACCATGACCTTCTCCGAGTTCGGCCGGCGCGTGGCGCAGAACGGATCGGGCGGGACTGATCACGGCACGGCGGCGCCGATGTTCCTGACGGGCCCGATGGTGCGCTCAGGCATCGTGGGTCGTCACCCGTCGCTGACGAACCTCGACAACGGCGACCTCCGCTTCGGCATCGACTTCCGCACGGTGTACGCCGGCATCCTCGACGGCTGGATGGGCGCGAATCACCAGGACGTCCTCGGCAAGCGCTACCGCGCGGCGAAAGTGCTTGATTAGGCATTAGGCATTAGGCATTCGGCATTGAGGCATTGGGTGGGCAATCGGCAATCGGCAATTGGCATCCGGGTTTGATCACCTTCGGTGAAGGATCTTGAGGAGCTTCCGCTCTGACGGGTGAGGTGGCCCCCTCTCATGGAGCGGCAGCTCCTCATGTCATTCGCCGAAGGCGCTCCACCCCGATTGCCAATTGCCGGCTGCCTATTGCCCACCCAATGCCTCAATGCCAAATGCCGAATGCCTAATCTTTCACCCCTTTCACCCGCTCCTCGTCCGTGTACTTCGTCAGCGCACTCGTCAGATCGACGCCGTTGATGTTCGCGAGGGTCGTGAGCCAGGCGATCACGTCGGCGAACTCCTCTTCGAGGTTGTGCCGCTCCTCCGGCGTCGGCGACTTCCCGGGCGCGCACTCATGCAGTGATGTCGCCAGCTCACCAATCTCCTCGATCAACCACATGAACGTGCCCGGCGTTCCCCGAGCCGCATCCGTCTCCGAATACCGTCGCTGAATCAAGGCCTGAAAGTCACGAAACGTCACGTCGCTCATCACCAACTCCAAGAGACAGAAACCAATCTCAGCCCAACGGAGCGGAAGCTCCTCAAAGGAACGCCAAGGGCATCAGCCCCGATTGCCTGGTGCCTGGTGCCTAATGCCGAACCACATACGAAAGCACCTCAACCACCTGCTCCGCAGTCTCGGCAACCGCAAGAGCCGCGGCGTCCACTTCCTTCAGCGAGTGACGCCACTCGTCGTCATGCATCGTGATCAGCGGCTTGCCCTTCGCAACCGCATATCCCGCATCAAACGACGCGTTCCACTCCCGGTACTTCGCGGCGAAACGCACGACAACGACATCCGCATCGTTGATGAGCGTCCGTGTCCGAATCGCATTGACCTTCGCGGACTTGTGATCGCGCCAGAAGAGGTCGGACTCCGGGCCCAACACGTCGCCCGCAGCATCCGAGGCACTGTGGTCCGTCTCCGGACCCACAAAGCGAATCGGCAGATCACGCTTCTCCGCGGCCGAGGCGATCTCCTCACGCCACTCCGAGTGAATCTCACCCGCCAGGTACACCGTCCACGTCTTCATGAAAGTCCTCCACCAGCAGATCGAAACCAGACGGGCATCAACCATACAGGACCGCGGCACCAACGGGAAACTGCGGCATCCAAGCATTCCGGCCCTGCCTTCGAATTGCCCTCCCGGATGCGTAGACTACTCCCATGCGATCGCTCGTCCCCTCACTCCTGACGCTGCTCATCCTGACCGGCTGTGCCGGTACCGGGACGACGACGCACGTTCAGCCCCGAGGCTTCGACCTCGGGCCGTCCATCCTCTCCGGCATGGACCCCGCGGACGAGCAGGTGCGGTGGGAACCGGGCGACAGCATCCTCATGGGCGTGCTCATCAACGACGGCAAGAGGCAGGTCGTCCGCTACGTCCTCATCCAACTGCCGCCCGTCATGATCGCACTGGAGTCCACACGCGCCACCATCGCGCTCGAAGGCCGCGGCAAGCGCGCCTACGAGTCTCCCCTCCATCGCATCGACATCGAACTCTTCGACGAGAACGGCACCGCCATCGATCACGCCGAGGGCAGGCTCGCCACCAGCCTCGCCGCCAACGGCTTTCACGACGCGGCCGTCGCCGCCCTCTCATGGCGCGGCCCGGAAGGCGAGGTTGATATCGAGGGCATGGACGACGCCGCGGTGGACGCGTACGTCCGCGGCGTCCTCGCGATGGTTGCGATTCTGCAGAGCATCCAGGGGAATGGCGAGTTGGAATCGCAGATGAAGCGGATCATCCGTCTGCCGAGTCTGCTGGCGATCCTGACGGGCCTCCGCATTGCCGTGACCCCGTTCTTCGAGGATGCGACCCCGGTGGACACGAACTTCGGCCCGGGCCTGCGCGTCCCGGTGGAGATCAGCGCTTCAGGTCGCACGGCCCTGAGCTGCACGCTCGACGCCGTCCCGGTCCGACGCCCGTACCACATGTCGGCGGGCGTCGTCGCGGCAACAGCCACTCACCCGACAAACCCGAACAAGTGGGCACGCGTGGAGTTGCTTGCCGCGAGACGGGTCGTCCCGGAGACGGCCAGCCCCGGCCGCGTGCTGACCCCGTCGTCGGGGACCCGAAGCGGTGGAGCGGGTCGGGGTCCATCCGCCCCTGATCTCTGATCCCTCATCCCCGATCGCTCATCCTCCAAATAATCAACGGCAACACTTGACCCTCCCCCTGCTTTTGTTAGCATTCCTCCGGATTCCATCGGAATCTCGGGCGGACGACGCCGATCGTCCCTTCAGACCGAGTCCCGCGGCCGGCCGGCCATGCCCTGCTCAAAGGGGGCCTCAGGGCTGGTGATCAGCGGGATGACAACCAGTGTGGAGTTGCCATGGAGCAGGATGACAAAGACGACATGGCCGGCGCGTTGTTGAGGTGATCCCGGAAGGGGCCTGACGCGGCCCGCCGGAAGAATCAGACAACACGCGGACCGGGCACCGGCATCAGCCGGGTCTTTCCAACCCTCCCGACTCCGCCTCGAAGCAGCACAAGTTCATTCGACGTCACCGACCACCATCAACGGTTCGGCTGACGCAACAAGAGACATCACCCCAGCCTCTGTGCGACCAGCAACGTCGCACGGAAACGTGAACCCCAAGCCCCGGGCTCGGAACCCGGAACGAAGAGGAATGATCATGGATCTCAGTCATCTCCGTAACATCGGCATCTGCGCTCACATCGACGCCGGCAAGACCACTGTCACCGAACGCATCCTCTTCTACACCGGCAAGAACTACAAGCTGGGTGAGGTGCACGAAGGCACCGCAACCATGGACTTCCTCCAGGAAGAACAGGATCGCGGCATCACCATTCAGTCCGCCGCCACCACCTGCCCGTGGACCCACGCCGGCCGCGACTACACCATCAACATCATCGACACCCCCGGCCACGTGGACTTCACCATCGAGGTGGAGCGTTCCATGCGTGTGCTCGACGGTGCCGTCGCCGTCTTCGACGGCAAGGAAGGCGTTGAGGCTCAGTCCGAGACCGTGTGGCGCCAGGCCGAACGCTACGGCGTGCCCCGCATCTGTTTCATCAACAAGATGGACAAGATGGGTGCCGACTGGGAATTCAGCTTCAACTCCATCCGCGAGCGTCTCGGCGCCAACCCCATCGCCGTGCAGCTCCCCATCGGCTTCGGCGACAACCTTGAAGGCATCGTCGACCTCGTCAAGATGAAGGCCTATTACTTCGACGCCTCCGAACTCGGCGCCAAGGTCGAAGAGCGCGAGATCCCGGAATCCGTTGCCGAACTCGCAGCACTCCACCGCCACGAGATGATCGAGGCCGCCTGCAACTACGACGACAGCCTGATGGAGAAGGTCCTCATGGAAGAGGATCCCACCGAGGCCGAGCTCAAGGCCGCCATCCGCAAGGGTGTCATCTCCCGCGAGTGCACCGCCGTCTTCACCGGCTCCGCCCTGAAGAACATCGGCGTGCAGCGTCTGCTGGACGGTGTCATTGACTACCTGCCGGCTCCCGACGAAGTGCCGCCGACCCAGGGCACCGATCCCAAGGACCCCGAGGTCAAGATGTCGCGCCCGAGCAACACCAGTGCGCCCTTCTCGGCACTCGTCTTCAAGGTGGTCTCCGACTCGCACGGCGACCTCACCTACATGCGCGTCTACTCCGGCGTGGTCAAGAAGGGCGAGCGATCCCTCAACTCCGCGAACGGCAAGCGCGAGATCATCAGCCGCATGTTCGAAATGCACGCCAAGGAGCGCATCCCGCTCGACGAGGCGCACGCCGGCCAGATCGTCGCCGTCATCGGCCTCAAGGACTCCTTCACTGGTGACTCACTCTGCGACCCCAACGATCCCATCCTGCTCGAACGCATGGTCTTCCCCGAACCGGTGATCTCCATGTCCATCGAGCCCAAGACCGCCGACGACAAGCGCAAACTCGGCGACGCTCTCGTGACCATCCGCCGCGAGGACCCCAGCTTCCGCTCCGTCTACGACGAGGAAACCGGGCAGACCATCATCGCCGGCATGGGTGAGCTCCACCTCGAGATCATCAAGAACAAGCTTCTCCGCGATATGAAGATCAACGTCGAGGTCGGCAAGCCCCGCGTCTCCTATCGCGAGGCCATCACCGGAACCGCAACCGAAGTGCGAGGCAAGTTCGTCAAGCAGACCGGTGGTCGAGGCCAGTTCGGCGACTGTACGATCAACCTCGAGCCCTTCACCGAAGCCCAGGCCGAAGAAGCCGGCCTCAACTTCAAGGACAACATCGCCTTCGAGAACAAGATCGTCGGCGGCTCCATCCCGAAGGAATTCATCCCCTCCGTCGAAGTCGGTATCCGTCAGACCGCCGTCTCAGGCGTCATGGCCGGCTACCCGCTCATCAACTTCAAGGCCACCCTCGTCGATGGCTCCTCCCACGCCGTCGACTCCTCGCAGGTCGCCTTCGAACAGGCCGGTCGACTCGCGCTCATCGAAGCCTGCCATAAGGCCGGCATCACCCTGCTCGAGCCCGTCATGAAGGTCGTCATCACCACACCCGATGAGTACATCGGCTCCGTGACCGGTGACGTCTCCTCCCGCCGCGGCATGATCACCGGCACCGAGGAGCGTGGTAACACCCGCCTCATCACCGCCGAGGTGCCGCTCTCCGAGATGTTCGGCTACACGACGGTCCTCCGCTCCCTGACCCAGGGACGTGCCACCTCCACGATGGAGCCCCTCGAGTACCGCCCGCTCCCGCCCAACATGGTCAAGGAAGTCACCGCCGCCGGCGTGTGATCCTGCGGGACGATCGACAACCAGGAAACCAGTGCCCCACGACTCCGGTCGTGGGGTTTTTTCTTGGGGGGGGCAGGGAACAGGGAGGAGGGAGGAGTGGAGGAGTGCCTTTGGCACAAGACCTGAGGAGCTGCCGAAGGCACTCCACCACTCATCCCTGTTCCCTGATCCCTGTTCCCTGACTCCCTCAGAACGCAAACACCCGCCCCAGTACGATCATCAACACAATGCCCGCAATGCAGGCGACTGCTGTCACCCGCCCGCCCGCCTTCTCGCGCGCATCCGGCATCAGCTCGTCAATCACCAGGTACATCATCGCGCCCGCGGCGAACGCCATGCCCGCCGGCAACAACGGTTCGACGAGCCACACCGCCCACGCCGCGGGTGGCGCTGCGATTGGCTGTGGCAGTGACGAGAAGATTGCCCAGCCGACGCACGCCCAGGTCGAAATGCCGCGGGCTCGCAGTGCGATCGCTATCGCCAGGCCCTCCGGGATGTTGTGCACCGCAATCGCCAGTGAGATATTCAGCCCGAAGGACAGCGAGTTGGAGTGATGCGACTCCGCGAATGCCACGCCCACCGCGGCACCCTCCGGGAACGAGTGGATCGTCATCGCCAGCACGATCATCAGCGCGCCCGAACCGCCACGCTTCCTCAGGTTGGCGATGTCGAAGCGCTCGTTGTGGCCGAAACGCGCCAGGACGAGATAGAACGCAGCACCCGCGAGAAGTCCCGCGGCAACCTCCCAGACCCGGATGCCGGGCGCCAGTTCAAGGGCCTCGCCCACGAGTTGCACGAGGCTGGCGCTGATCATCATGCCCGCGGCCATCGCCGTCATCGCGCCGCTGAGCCGGCTGCTGACGTTGCGGACGAAGAAGAAGGGGACCGCACCGAGGCCGGTGGCGAGGTCGGTCGCCGCGGCGTACAGAAAGGTGATCAGCAGCAGGCTGGTGAGGGTCATCTCTTCCGGCATGAAATGCGCATCCTTTGCGGACATGACATCGGCCGCGGGGCGGCCGCGTCTTCAGTCCTCCGCAGGTTATGCCGGCTGATGCCCTGCTGGCGATGAGACCCGGTCGCAAGTACATTCTTCGAGTATGCCCAAGGACCCCGTCATCCGCGTGCGTGATCTGGTCAAGCGATTTGACGGGCGCACGGTCCTGTCCGGCGTGAATCTGGACGTCATGCCGGGCGAGACGATGGTCATCATGGGGGGGTCCGGCTCCGGCAAGTCCACCCTGCTGCGCTGCATGATCGGGAGCCTGACGCCGGAGGAAGGCTCGGTTGAACTCTTCGGCAGCAACATCTGCGGCATGTGCGAGACGGATCTCAACGGGATCCGCAAGAAGTTCGGCATCCTCTTCCAGTCGGGCGCCCTCTTCAACTCCATGACACTCGCCCAGAACGTCGCGCTGCCCCTGCAGGAGCACACCGATCTCACACCCGAGATCATCCAGATCCAGGTGAAGATCAAGCTCGAACTGGTCGGCCTGCGCGAACATGCGGGGAAGTATCCCAGCCAGATCTCAGGCGGCATGAAGAAGCGCGCCGGCCTCGCGCGTGCCATGGCGCTCGACCCGCGGATCCTCTTCTACGATGAACCCTCCGCAGGGCTGGACCCCGTGACCAGCGCCGAGATCGATCAACTCATCATCAATCTCTCATCCAACCTCGGCGTCACCAGCGTCGTCGTCACGCACGAGATGGACTCCGCCTTCGCGATCGCGGATCGCATGGCCATGCTGGACGCCGGCCGCATGCTGGTCGTCGAGAAGCGCGAGTACTTCGAACGGATGCGGGATACCGATGCCGACGCGGCAGAGGGGATGAGCGAAACGGATCGGCTGATCCGACAGTTTCTTCGCGGCGACGCCGTCGGCCCCATCACCGAACGGCGCACATCAACCAACTTCGAAGAAGACCTCTTCGGCGGTCCCATTGACTTTGACATCCCTTCCGTCGTGACGACGCGTTCCAAGGTGGCGTCGTCGGGGCAGCCAGATGATGATCTGACGGACGAGAGCACATGAATCCACAGCGAAACAATGTCAAGGCGGGCATCCTGGTGATCGGAGCGATCGTGCTCGCGGCCGTGACCATCATCGTGCTGGCCAACAGTGTCGAGATTCTCGGCACGCGCCGCTACGAGGTGCGCTTCCCGCTGCGCGTCGGTGCCCCGGGGCTGCAGACCGGATCAGCCGTCAAGCTCGGCGGTCAACCCGTCGGGACCGTGTGGTCCATCGGGTTTGTTGCCGAGTCCGGCACCGGCGACCCGGACCAGGTGCGCGTCATTCTTCGCATCAAGGACACGGTCCCGCTGCGCAAGGATGCCGAGGTCTTCCTCGAGCGTCCGCTGCTCGGCTCGCAGAGCACGATCAACATCATCGGTGTCGGAACCGGCGACGCTCTCGGCGACGACGAGCACCTCGACGGACAACTCGCACCGCCAGCACTCCTCGCCCAGGCGGGCTACGGCAATGAACAGGCGATGGACGTACGCTCGATCATCGCGGAAACCAAGAACATCACAGCGAGGGTCGACGGCATTCTCAACAAGTTTGACGACGCCGATATCGAAGCCATACGGGCCGCCATCCGCAATTCGCGCGACACCACCGCCAACGCCCGTGACATCTCCGAAGACATCAAGGGACGCTACACCAACTGGGCCGACCGCGTTGATGAGGTCATGGATTCTGTGCCACAGATCACCGCGTCCGCCCAGGCGCGACTGGACGAACTCCGCGACCTGATCGATCGAGGCCGCGCTGTCATTGATGACAACAAGGGCCGCATCGACGAGACCGTCGAGAACGCCCGCGCCGTCTCCAAAGAGACCCGCGAGCTTGCGGAATCGCTCAATACCGAAGGACGCGAGACATTGCTGTCACTCATGAACGAAGGCGAAGCCGCGGTCACGCGCGCCTCCGAGTCATTGAACCGTGTCGACCAGTTGTTCACGGAGCAGACGCCCAATATCCGGGCCACGATGGCCAGCGCGCGGATCGCCGCGGCGGAGATGCGTGAAGCCACGATCGAGATCCGCCGGACACCGTGGCGTCTCCTGTTCCGTCCGGACACGCAGGAACTGGAGCACGAACTCCTGTACGAGTCGGCCCGCCGCTACGCCGGCGCCGTCTCGGACCTGCGCGTGGTTGCCGATGCGTTGCAGGCAATCAGCGCGATGGACGGTGCATCCGCCGGGCGCGATGCCTCTGTTGAAGAGCTGCTTTCGCTGTTGAATGAGTCCTTCGAACAGTACCGCGACGCGGAGGATGCGTTCATCCGTGAGCTGGTTGAGGATTGAGGTGCGGGGAGCGGGGAGCGGGGAGCGGGGAGAGGTGCCACTGCTCTCTGAGCAGTGGAGAACAGCAACGTCACTGCAACATCCAAGCGATATCAGGCGCGGACGGTGTCACATCGTTCCTGGGGTTTCACCCCAGGCTGCGCAGGACCTGTCCTTCGGACAGGGCGTGCTTCGCACGTTTGGTGGTGCGGGGAGCGATGGTTCCCCGCGTGCGCCAAGCTGCAAGCTTCAAGCTCCTCCGCACGCATCGCGTCACATCGTCCGCGCCTGATGTCGCATGCGTGTTGCAGTGTGGTTGCTGTGCTCACCACCGCCAGGATGGCGGTGGCACCGGCCGTCCGCCATTCATGGGCCGCTCCAATGAGCCAGCCACCAGTTACCAGCTACCAGCTACCAGCCACCACTAATGAACCGAAACCAGTTCCTCTTCATCTCGCGGCAGGCCGTGATCATCCAGCGCCACGGGATCCGTCGGTGCGGTGCTCACCTCTTCGCCGGGGAGCGGGTTGAAGCGGGAGCCGGCCATCGGGACGCGGCGGTTCACGTCGGCCTTCGGCATGAAGGGGGCGATCCACATCAGGATGGCGATCAGGGCGATGTTGAGGATCAGCATCTGCCACGGGGCCGTCCACTGCAGGAACACCATGATCGCCATGCTCACGACCAGCACCATCCCGATCGGAATGAGTGACTGCCACGCGAGTTTCAGCACCTGGTCGTACCGGATACGCGGGATCGTCCAGCGGACCAGCATCATGAAGCAGATCGAGAGGACAACTTTGCCGTAGAAGACGGAGATCTTCGTGAGGACGGCGAGGATGCCGGTCGCCGCGGGATCGGTGAGTCCGATGAAGGGCAGGTGGTAGCCGCCGAAGAAGAGGAGCACGCAGAAGGCCGACGATGTGACCATGTGAGCGTACTCGGCGAGGAAGAAGAGCGCAAAGCGCATCGCGGAGTACTCGGTGTGGTACCCGCCGACGAGTTCCTGCTCGGCTTCGGCGTTGTCGAATGGTGCTCGGTTCGCCTCTGCGAGGATGCACGTATAGAAGAGAATGAGCGCGAGTGGCTGCGACAGGACAAGCCAGCCGTGCTGGATCTGGTGTTCGACGATGGCGCTGGGAAGCACGGATCCCGTCACCAGGATCATCGCGAGGATGGCCAGGCCGAGGGGGATCTCGTAGGAGATCATGCCCGCCGAGGCGCGAAGACCGCCGAGGAACGAGTACTTGTTGTTCGAGGCCCAACCACCCAGCGTCACGCCGTAGACACCCAGCGATGCGACCGCGATCAGGTAGACGAAGCCGATGTTGATGTTGGCGACTGCCACAAGAGCCCGCCCCGACTCGACGATCGTCTCGCCGCCGATGATGATCGCGTCCACATCAACGTAGCCGCCCCACGGCAGTACCGCCCACCCGATGAAGGCGGGAATCACCGAGACCACCGGTGCCAGCGTGAAGAGCCACTTGTCGGCCCCCCGCGGCATGTAGTCTTCCTTCAGGATGAACTTCAGGCCGTCCGCCAGTGACTGACCGAGACCCCAGAAGCCGAACCGCTTGAAAACGGTGTCACGCAGCCACGGCAGACCGAGGTCGAAACCGGTCCGGTTGGGACCGAGGCGGTCCTGGATATACGCCGAAATCTTCCGCTCGAAGTAGATGTAGAGCGGGATGGTGCCCAGGATCACGTGGATCATGACCACCACGACAATGGCGCCGACAAAGACCTGGGCCGGTATGGGGAGCAGGGCGTCCAGCATGGGGCGGACATTCTACGGGCCGGAAGGGGAATCGGCCAGATCGGACCGGAGTCGCGTGCGACGGGGATGAGATGTGTGAAGATGGAGAGAGATGCTTGAAGCTGCGCGGCTGCAACCGGATCATGGGGGGCCTTTGCCCTGACACCACCCCACCTGATGAGAGGAGATCTCATGACGTCCGGACTGACCCTGATTGGCACGATGACCGCCGCCGCAATACTCGCCGCCTCCGCCCACGCCGGAACGTTCATCTTCGCGGGGTCGTCCTTCGGCGACGACGTGATCATGCACCAGAACGGCTACGACCCCTTTGATCCGCCGGGCGGAACTTTGACCATCACTGTGGCCGCGAAGGCGGGCGACTTCGACGCGCTTGGCCTTCAGGCGATCCAGAACGTGATCGACACGATCAACGGCCAGGGTGTCACAACCGCGAATCTCGTTGACGGCAGCACCGTCGGCATGCCCTTCACGTTCTACGACTTCGAGTCCGTCATGCTGCACGAGATGGGTCACGCCCTCGGACTGGCGCACCCCAACCTCGGCGCCATCATGGGACTCACACAACCCGAGCGCGACTACGCCAATGCCCGGCAGGGAGGCAACGCCTCATGGGACCTCGCAACGGGCGGCGACGGGGTTCGCGGCACATCCGATGATGCCCGTGGTGATGACATCAACCTCAACTGGCGCAACCTGTCGGACAACCCATTCACGAAACCTGCGACCGCGGATGTCACGACGTACTTCCGCCCGAACACGTTCACGAATATCGGCTCGCAGGAAGTCGCGGCCTCCTCCGGTTCCTACCCGAATGACACCGAGGCGGTGATGGTGCAGGGCACTTTCAACAACGAAGTGCAGCGCACGCTTGCGGCGGATGACGTCGCGATGCTTGAGATCACCCAGGCGGGTTTCGACGGCATCGCATCGACGAGCGACGACTACACGCTCGAGCTGGTGTGGATGGGTGAGATGGCTGCCGACTACGACACGGAGACCGTCGACATCTGGGTGCAGTTCCGCGACTCGGCAACCAACTTCGCGGTGACATCCACGAGCGCGATCTTCTACACGTTCGCCACACGCGAGGCCATCGGCGAGGGTACCTATGAGTGCGGTCGCGGCGTCGTGCGCGAGGTGATGTACGCCAGTGCCGGCCGCGGCGCCCCCGGCCCCACGCACGGCGTGATCACGGATGCGGACATCTTCTTCGAGTCGAGCATTGACTGGCACTTCGGCGAAGAGGTGGATCCGATGTGCCCCGGCGATGCGACGGGCGACGGCATGGTGGACTTCGACGATCTCAACGAGGTCCTCGGCAACTGGGGCACGAGTGGTCCTGCCGGCGACGTGGACGAGAGTGGCACGGTGGACTTCGATGACCTGAATGAGGTTCTCGCCAACTGGGGCGCAATGTGTTCCTGAGCAATGCGTGCCACGGCCACGCAGGGATTGGGTGCTTGGAGTCAGGGGTTCGCGGCATTCTGCTCTAACCCCTGACACCTGACCGCCAACACCTTCTCCTACTCCAGCGCTTCCAGTTGCTTCGCGTCGTACGGCACCAGGTCGCGCCAGGCGGCGGTGCGGACCTTCTGAGCCCAGTCCGGGTTCGGGATCAACGCGCGGCCGATGGCGATCAGGTCGGCCTCGCCGCTCTTGATGAGGGCCGCGGCGGGCGCCGGGTCGGTTGTCTCCACGCTCCGTGCTTCGCCCATGGATGCGGATGTGCTGACGCGCCCGACGGCGATCACGGGCAGGCCGCTGAGTTCGCGTGTCCAACCGGCCAGCGTGGTATCGCTGTGATCCCACGCCGGTTCGGTGGCATCGCGCGTCGAGACATGCAGGAGGTCGGCACCGGCTTCGCGCAACGCACGAACCCACATGCCCAGTATCTCGGGGTCGGGGAAGTTCAGCGCGGTGTAGTCGTCGACTTTCCACTGACTGAATCGATAGATGATCGGGTAGTTGGAGCCGACTGCTGCACGGACAGCGCGCACGACTTCGAGCGGGAAGCGCATGCGGTTCTCAAAGGAGCCGCCGTACGGATCGCGCCGGACGTTGGCCTCCGGTGACAGGAAGGAGTCGAGGATGTAGCCGTGCGCCCCGTGAATCTCGACGGCATCAAATCCCGCCTCCCGCGCTCGCTCCGCTGCGCGAGCGAAAGCGTCGCGCACCTGGTCAAGGTCGGCAGGCCCCATCTCTCGTGGCGTGGCCTTGTGCGTCCCATCGGCCCGCATAGCGGGGATCGCGGAGGGAGCGATGGGGTCCGCAGCGTGACGTCCCGTGTGCCAGAGTTGCACGGCGATGCGTCCACCCTCGGCATGGACGGCATCAACGACGTTCCGCCAGCCGTCGATCTGCGCATCGGTTTCGATTCGCGGGACGGTGTCGGTGTCCCAGGCATGCAGGCTGTCGATGTGCGTGCCCTCGGTGATGATGAGGCCGACACCACCGGCAGCGCGGCGGGCGTAGTACGCAGCCATCGCATCAGTCGGTACATGCGGGGCCGGACACTGCCGGCGCGTCATGGGTGCCATGGCGAGCCGGTTGGGAAGGCTCAGTGCGCCAATCTGGAGCGGCTGGAAAAACGATTCATAGCGGTGGGGCATGTGACCATGCTAGGGCCACTTGGCTCGACAATTGGGAGCGGCAGAGGGGAAAGTCGCAGCACGCTGCCGGCTTCCCGTCATCCCGCCTCCGGCGGCTATACTCTGCGTCCCCCTGAACACGGAGTTCCGACCATGAACCAGACAGACACGACCGATACCCCGATCTCGATGGACGACCTGATGGCGCTGTGCAAGCGTCGCGGCTTCATCTACCAGGCGTCGGAGATCTACGGCGGTATCAACGGCTTCTGGGATTACGGTCCACTCGGTGCTCAACTCAAGCGCAACCTGGCGGATGCGTGGTGGAATGACGTCATCATGATGGGGTGCTCCGGTCGCACCGGGCCGAACGGCAAGCCGGTGCGCATCGTGCCGCTGGATACCTGCATCATTCAGAACCCGAAGGTGTGGGAAGCATCAGGGCACGTCGGCGGCTTCAACGATCCGATGGTGGACTGCCGCGAGACCAAATCGCGCTACCGCGCGGACCACCTGATGGTGCTGCGTGAAGCGGGCGCCTCCGAGGGTCGCGGCTATGCCTTCATGGAGAACGACGAGGAGCAACTGGCTCGCGCCATGAAGTTGCTCGGCAAGTACCTCAGGAAGGACATTGCAGAGTCGGATGTCTCGGTAACCCCGTTGGTCAGTCTCCCGAAGGAGCAGATTGCTGACCTCGTCGGACCGGGCGTGAAGGACCCGGGGACACTGACTGAGCCGCGGGCGTTCAACCTGATGTTCAAGACGTACATCGGCGCGACGGCGACCGAAGATGACGTGGCCTACCTGCGTCCGGAGACGGCCCAGGGGATCTTCATCAACTTCAAGAACGTGATCGACACGATGCGGGTGCGCGTGCCCTTCGGGATTGCGAACATCGGGACGAGTTTCAGGAATGAAGTTACGCCGCGGAACTTCACCTTCCGCTCCCGCGAATTCGAGCAGATGGAGTGCGAGTTCTTCTGTCATCCGTCGGAGTCGCGCGAGTGGTACGAATTCTGGCGTGACTACCGGATGGACTGGTGGGAGTCGATCGGTCTGAAGGGCGACAACCTGCGTCTGCGTGAGCATGATGAGGATGAACTGGCCCACTACGCGAAGGAGGGTGCGGGCACGGCGGATGTCGAGTACCGCTACCCGTTCACATATCCAGACTTCGGCGAACTGGAGGGTGTTGCGGATCGGGCGAATTTCGATCTGACGTCACATCAGACGGCCAGCCGCGCCAAGATGGAATTCTTCGACCAGGAGCGCAACGAACGATACGTGCCGCACTGCATCGAGCCCGCGGCGGGGCTGTCGCGCGGCGTACTTGCCGTGTTGTGTGAAGCGTACACGCCTGATCCGAATCGTCCGAGCAAGGTGTTCATGAAGTTCCATCCGCGCCTGGCGCCGATCAAGGCGGCGGTCTTCCCGCTGGTCAACAAGGAAGGCATGCCGGAGATCGCAGAGAAACTGCACGCAGACCTGCACCAGCGCTTCGGTCGCCGCGGCTTCGTGGAACTGGACGTCAAGCAGAACATCGGCAAGCGCTACGCGCGCATGGACGAAGCGGGCACGCCCTTCTGCTTCACGATCGACGGTGACACATCGAGCGATCACGCGGTGACGGTGCGGCACCGTGACACGCTGGAACAGGAACGCATCGGGCTGGATGCGGTCGGGGAGTGGCTGGAAGGGAAGCTTGGGGGGTGAAGATGGAGTTGGAGGTTGGAGGTTGGAGGTTGGAGGTTGGGGGTTGGAGGTTGGAGCTTGATCGGATCGTGCCTATACTCCGTGCATGTCTTGCCCATGCAATCCCAAGACCGGTCCCGAGTTTGATCCTGATCGTGAAGGTCCGTCTGAGGCCGACTTGTGTCGTTTTGGCGACGAAGATGCAGATTACTTCTTCGAAGGCGAACTCTCGGGGTACGCAGCTGATGGGCCTCGTTCGCGCCCAACCGGCATGAAGGCATGGTCGCCACTGATCGCGCTTGCTCTCGTTGCTGGATTCGTGATCTGGGTACTGGTTTGACTTGATTCCGGAGCTTTCGGGGACCCTTGTATGACATCTCGTGGTTTTGAAGATCTTGTCGTCTGGCAACGGGCGATCGAACTGTGTGACCTGGTCTACATGCTGACCCGGTCGTTCCCGAGAGACGAGGCATTCGGCCTCACGAGCCAGATGCGCCGGGCGTCCGTGTCCGTGGCGTGTAACATCGCCGAGGGACGCGGCAGGGGAACCCGATCGGACTTCAAGCGATTCGTCTACATGGCCAAGGGTTCCATCTTCGAACTCCGAACCCTGGTGAGAATCGCGGCGAACCAGGGCTACATGGCCCCCGACAACACCGAACTGGACCGGCTGATCACAGAATGCAACCGCATGATCATCGGCCTGATCCGATCACTGGAATCACCCGCGCCCAAGCGCCCACCCTCCTGACCCCAATCCTCAAACCTCCAAGCTTCAAGCCTCAAGCTCCAACCTCAAAAAACCGCCCGCGCCGGAAGGGTCCGACGCGGGCGCACCAGGGAGGGCAATCGACCGGGTGGAGTGTCGGATACGCGCCGGGACCGGCCAAGCGGTGGGTGGGAGAGATGTGACTCCGGGTTCGGACTGTGCCGCCTGCGGTACACTGGGAACATGGCCAACGGCACGATCGAGCATGTGGCGTTTTATCCGGGGTCGTTCGATCCCGTCACGTTCGGGCATCTGGACGTCGTGAAGCGGGGACGGCGGCTCTTCGATCGACTTGTGATTGGAATCGGCCAGAACCCCAACAAGGAAACGCTCTTCACACCCGTCGAGCGCGAGGACATGGTCCGTAGACTCGTCGCCGAATTCGAGGATAGTCCGACACTCGCCGGTGTCGAGGTCCAGACCTATACCGGACTGACCGTCGACTACGCGCGGAAGATCGGCGCGACCGTGCTGCTTCGAGGCATACGGAACCTCTCCGACCTGCAGTACGAAGTTCAGCAGGCCGTGACCAACCGCGAAGTCGCTGGTCTCGAGTCCGCCTTCGTCGTGGCGGGTCAGAGTTTCGCGTACACCTCGTCGTCGCTGATCAAGCAGATCACCGCGATGGGTGACGACCTCTCGGTGCTCTCGCCCATGTGCCCTCCCCTCGTCATCGAGATGCTCGGACGCAAGAAATCCGAGAACCCCGCAATCCTGCAGCGACTTCGACACGAGGACTGATCACGCGTGCAGTACCACATCGTCAGCATCGGCGCCATGGAACGGAATCCGCTCTGGAACGAGCGCGAACCCATGCGCACCGGACACGCAACCACGACACTCATTGTCGCCGCGGACAAACGCATCCTCGTCGATCCCGGACTGCCGCCGCAGGTCCTTGAGGCCCGCCTCAATGAGCGCGTGAACATGCGGCCGACCGACATCACCGACATCTTCCTGACCAGCTTCCGACGTGAGACGACCCGCGGCATCCGGGCCTTCGATCATGCCACATGGTGGGTCAACGAGGCGGAACGCGAGGGTGTCGGGGTCGCGCTGATCGGTGAACTGGCACGTGCATCAGATGCCGGAGAACAGGAACTTGTCGCGGCACTGGAACAGGATGTCGCCGTGCTGCGCGAGTGCAAGGCCGCGCCGGACGTCCTTGCAGAGGGCGTTGATCTCTTTCCGCTCCCGGGCGTCTCACCCGGACTGTGCGGCCTGATCCTCACCATGCCGCGCTTCACACTCGTCATCGCCGGTGATGCCATACCCATGGGCGCCTATCTCGAGCAAGGCGAGGTTCCGAATTTCGCCGCCGATGTCGACAAGGCGCGAGAGAGTTTTGCAGACGTCGTCGAAGTCGCTGACCTCGTGATTCCGGGACGTGATCACATGGTCGTGAATCCGACGCGGCGGCCCTTCTGACGGAGGTGATGATGAGTTTCCTGACAGCCGCGATCCTGACGGCCCTGTTGCTCCACGCGCCCGCCCGGGCCCATGGACAGGAGTCGGCGCCCTCGCGCGAGGACCAGTTGCGTTCGATCGAGCAGGACCCCATAGGCCAGATGGGAGTGCGATCCCGGCAGGCGCGCGCCCGCCTGCCCGTCGTATCGACCCTCGTCATTGTGAAATCCACGGACGACTACCTGAGGGCATTGTCGCGCTGGCAGCAGGTGCGCTTCCCTGTTCTCATCGACGATGGATCACCCGAAGCGGTCCGACGCATCGGGCAGTTCGTTCGCGGCTTCCAACCCGCATCAATCATCCGGTTCGAAGCCACCGACGAGGAGGCTGCGCGGAACCCGGATGAACTCCGGGAGATGTTCCGGGCCGGGGGGCGCCAGGATGATCGGGGGCCGGTGGGGGTCATGGTCGCGTCAGAGGGAGATCAGGCGTGGACGGGCGCCGCGGCATTGTCGTTGGCATACGACGTGCCATTGCTGTGGATCGACGACGTGCCGCGCGGCCGTCCCGGGAACGTGATGTCCCCCGAGGCCGCCGATGCGCTCGATGCAACGATCGAGTCAGCGATGACAGCCGCCGACCTGGCGTGGCGCGATGTGCGTGATGTGGATCTCGTCGGCGTGTGCCTGAATGCGCCGGCGCGGGTGAAGGCGGAGAAGGGCCACCTCGCGCTGACGGATGTGCTCGGCCGACGGGCAGACGGCGCGCGCTACGCCTTCTGCAGCCAGGTGCTCGGGGATGCATCTGAAGCAGCGTGGATGGCGATGTGCTCGCTGTTCCTGCACGCACAGTCCGCGTGGCTGTATGACGGCTATGACCGCGGCTTTGCGCCGCCATACGATCTCGCGAAGTCCCATGACATCCTGAGCAGGAGCGGCTGGGAAGTGACGCTCGATGGTCCGGCAGCAACCACGCTGACGTGGCGCGGCCGGGTGGCTGCTGGTGTCGACGCCGCGGTGATCCACGTGAACACGAAGGGGCACGCACACTGGTTCGATGTCGGCGATGGCAGGCTGTACGCATCCGAGATTCCGCTTCTGCGCCGCCCGGCGATCGTGCACTTCATTCACTCCTTCTCCGCGCAGCGCCTCAATGATCAGGCGTCCATCGCGCGGCGGTGGCTGGATGTCGGCACCTACGCCTACGTCGGCTCGGTGCATGAACCGATGCTCCAGGCATTCCTTCCCGGTGAGATCTTCATGAATCGCATCGCGAGCGGATTCGTGCCCTTCGCCGCGGCCGCCCGCCAGGATCACACCGTCCCGTGGGCGCAGTCAGCGTGGAAGATCCACGTGATCGGTGATCCGATGCTGGTGTCGGCACCGCTTCAAAGGGTCGAAGCTCAGATCGCGGGGCGCTCACTGTCCGACGTCATGCAGGCCGCGATTCGCGATCGTGACTTCGAAACCGCGATCACCTCGCTTGTGATGCTGAATCGTGGTGACGATGCCGCGGCACTCGCCGCGTCGTTGCACGCGGAAGCACCCGAGGCGTTGTCACAGCGCCTGGTCCAACTGGCGTTGCCGTCGGTCTTCGCGGCTGGCGACCGCCAGCTCTTCAGCGACCTGTATCTCGAACTGTCAGCACCGGCATCGGAAGACCCGTTGCTCGTGGACCTGCTGTGGCAACTGCATCGCCGCGACCTTGGCCGGCTCGATGAGCAGGCGGCGGCCCAGTTGCGATCGCATGTCCGCGACACGAGTGTCGTCGAGGATGCGAAGGCGTTGGCGCCGGACCTGCGACGACTGTACGGCGAGGCGGTGGTCCGCGGCTTCATCACGGAGTTGATCGAGCGCACGGATGATCAGCGCGTGAAGCGGAAGTTACGGGAGGTGGAGTGAGCTGTTCCTTCGGAACCTCAATAGAACATCGGCAGCACGACCAGCACGAGAAGGTAGCTGGCGATGGCGAGCGCAATCATGGCTCCGATGATCTGGATGGTCATCACGATGACATGCTTGGCGAAACTGGGACCGATGTTCTTCAGCCGCACGGCCTTGTAGGTGAATGAGACCAGGAAGGCGAGCGGGATGAGCGTGTAGAACCACTGGGTGTGCAGGTCGAGTGGGTCGAGGAAGGGACGCCAGGCAAGTGTCGAGTTGGTGATCAGGTTGAGCATGGCTGTCTCAGAGCAGGTCATCCTCGCGCCGGCGGGCGGGGTGCCACAGGCAGTCGACGGCGGCGATGGCATTGAGGAAACTCGCCATCGCAACAAAAAGCGAGCCGATCTCGTTGACGCGTCCGACCGACGGCGTGGTCGCGAGACCCATGTGGCTGATGATCCGGGTCAACCAGCCGAGCGGCCAGATCCCGATGTGGAAGATCGTCCAGAGCGTGTCCTGCTGGTTCGTGACGACCTCCATGCCACCGATGAGCATGCCCCCGAGGAAAAGAGCCATCACGCCCGCAAAGACCAACGCACCGCGCTCGCGCTCTCCGTGCAGGAAATAGCCCACACCGGGGACGGCGAAAGAGAGAAGACCGGGGACGGCCTGAAACTCAAGTGGTTCGGAACGGGCTGGCATGGAGTGTGTTCGCACCGTGATCGGCAATGATCGAGGGCATGCGGGGGTCAGAAAATTTGTTGGGAAGCGGCCATTCGAAATTGACATCGTTCGTTCGGACAGTAGGTTACCGGGCGTTACGGGCCGCGTTCGGGATCCGCGGCAATCTTACCGCTCGCCGGCAGCATGGTACAAGGCATGAGTGACATAGGGATCGCAAAGAAGGGGCTCGCAATGCAAACGGACAGCAATCTGCTGGACCTCATCGCCGCGCCATCCGGCATCGAGCCGCTGCCCTCATCCGGCCCCGAGGAGGTCGAGTTCGCCGTTGTCGTCTGTGAGGATGAAGAGGATGACGACGACGGTGACGATGACGACGATGATTTCGACTGGGACGATGATGACGAGGACGATTTCGATGATGAGGGGGACGAAGAGGACGACTTCGACGACGACTACGAATACGACTACGGGGACGACGACGACGAGGACGATGATTATTGATCAATGAGGTCGTCGCGCCGCCGCCGCGGGGCTGTTCGGGCGTCGTCCTCGGGAGACTCTCGAGGAGAGCGCCATGCCCAGAAACGAATCTCAGTCAGACGACGGATCCGACCCCCGGTTTGAGGGTGTCGTTGATCGTCGGAGCGGGGTCGATCGTCGCGCTCGCGAGGGCGACACGGGCCTGGAACGGCGTCGGGGTCCCGGTCGTCGGCGGACCGACTTCATGAAGAACGCTGAGGAGGGCGAACTGACAGACGAGCAGTTCCTCTTCGTGATGGCGATCGAGGCCTTCAAGAAAGCCAATGGCAAGACCTTCCCGACGTGGACTGATGTCCTTGAGGTGATCCGGCTGCTTGGCTACCGCAAGACCTGTGCAAGCGAGTTGAACCTGCCGCGGATGGAGGACTGGCAGGAGAAGTCGGACGCCCCCTCGAACGTTCGCACGATTTCGACTCCCACGGGCAACATCATCGAGTGACGCTGCGTCCCGGGCGCGCTGAAACCGTCAATCCCGGTCGCCTCAGGCAACGGGAGATCCTCGCGTGCTGATCCCGATTCCAACTTCTACTGGTTGTAGTAGTCGACGTTGAGTTGAACGTAGTTGTTCCACTCGGTGGGCAGATCTTCTTCGGGGAAGATGGCCTTCACGGGACATTCGTCAACACAGAGACCACAGTCGATACAAGTATCGGGGTCGATGAAGAGTTGATCGGCATCCTGGTAGTCGTCGTCATCCTTCGTGGGATGGATGCAGTCGACGGGGCAGACGTCCACACAGGACGTGTCCTTGGTTCCGATGCAGGGTTCGGCGATGATGTGGGGCATGGTCGTCCTTGCTTCCGCCGCGACTTTCCCAGGGCGGCGACTCTCCTGCACTCAATGTCGTCCACGTGCGTGAGAGGGCTTCAATCAGAAACAGAGCCGGCCGCTGACGATCCGGCCGAACAGAAGAGGAACTATACCTCGACGCGGGCGCATGTGAAGCCCCGACCGGCGGATCGGCTGCAAGTGTCCGGGCCTCATTCGTTTTTGTAATTTGTTGGGTATGGCACAAGAAAAAGGAGCCGATGTTGACCATCGGCTCCCGAATGAGGCTGATCAGCGGCGTGTTGCCGCGATGGGCATCAGCGACGCTTGGTCGTCTTGCGACGGGTCGCCTTCTTGCGAGTGGCCTTCTTGCGCGTGGCCTTCTTCTTGGTCTTCTTGCGAGTCGCCTTCTTGCGCGTGGCCTTCTTGCGGGTCGCCTTCTTCTTGGTCTTCTTCTTGGCGGCCTTCTTCTTGGTCTTCTTGCGGGTGGCCTTCTTACGCGTAGCCTTCTTGCGGGTCGCCTTCTTGCGCGTGGCCTTCTTCCGCGTGGTCTTCTTCTTGGCTACCTTGCGGCGAGCCTTCTTCTTGGTCGCCTTCTTCTTGGCACGTTTCTTAGCCATGGCTGAGAGCCTCCTCATTGGTATCGGAGCTGAGGAACTTGGTGACGAACGCGCCTCGCAAGGCACGAACATCGCTTTCACTTCCAAAAACTTTACTTCTATCGGATTTCGGCGGTCAAGACCTTCAGTGGACTTCGGAAGCTGTCGAGCCGGCGCACGCCGCGGCGTACCGGCCAGTTGTCATGCGCTCGCCCTGCTCGAAGCGCCGCGCCGTACACCGCGCTTCATGACGTAGCAAGCCACGCGCATCTGCTGCGCTCCAGCGCGCGTTCACCGCGCGAATAGCCGTTTTTGCCGTGAGTTGGTGTGTTTTTGCGTGAAATCACTTCGCGGCGCGGACGTGTTCATGCACCCGTCAACGCGATCAACGTGCAACGCGAGAACCGCCGGCGCACCATATTCGTACGCGCGCAACATCGCATCAGCAGACACCGAAGTCGCCTCGAAAATTTTTTTTGATTTTCGTGCGTGAGATCGCTTGAACGGACACGAATCAGTCGCTTTCGAGCGCGCTGATCGTCATTCCCGGTCAGGCGCCGGCGCGTCGCTCTCGTCTTCAGGACGATTGACCCGGACGTTGATGACCGGGTCCTGCTTCACGACCGGTGGAAGATCCTCGGTGATCGCTTCACGCGCCGAAATCGGGCGGACCTTCTCGTCATGGGCAAACAATGAACTCAATCCCGAACGATTGATCGCGTTGTAGATCTCAAGTGAACGACGATCCGAGAGCATCGGCCCCACACGCGCCCGAACAATGCCGTTCGCCGGGTTGTACCAGAAAGCGGGGATCTCCTTCGTCGTCGAGATCAGCAGCGTGGGGTGGATCTGGGACGCGTCAGTGCCAGATGCAACCTCCATCCAGGGCCGATCAGCAGGCACAAGGTGGTTCTGAGGTGGCATGCTCCCAAACCAGTCCGAAGAAATCGTCGACGGCCAACCGTAACCATTCAAGGCCGCCTGCTCAGTCACCGCGCGGTACTTCACCTCGCCCTCAACACGCCTCACAGCGCGGTGCGTGGCAATGATCCGCGACTCCTCGTCGTCCTCGGCGCGGCCATGCCACAGAACCGACGCCCCGATGAGCGTCATCATGAGAAGCAACACGATGTTCAAGGCAGTGCGCAACAGCGACCCCTTCGCACCGTCGGTGCAGGAAACGTCACCTGCTGCATCGTCCGGGTATGCGATGCCGCGGCACCCTCGCCACCAAACTCCCGACGCACCGGTCCGGATTGTGCGGGTCCGGGGAATGGGGTGGGACCGATAGCATGGTGACAGTGCCACGGCGGCTTGCAGGCCGCGGTCTGTCCCTGATCCTCAACTGCCGGTAGGATCGACCATGAAACGTCCCCGGCACTCTTCAGAAAGGTTCACATGTCCCGGATCGAGACGCAGATGATCGGCGCGATGCCACTGATCGTGGAGCGCATTCCCGGTGTGAGTTCCACGGGCGTGACCTGGCTGCTCCCCGCCGGATCCGCGCGCCAGCCGGACGGTTGCGACGGCATCTCCGCCATGTGGGCCGAACTGGTCTGCCGCGGCGCCGGCGACCTCGACTCCCGCGCACAGGCGGACGCCTTCGATCGACTCGGCGCTTCGCGCGGCACGCGCGTCGAGACGTTCTACCTGTCGATGTCGACCACCATGCTCGGCGCACGACTGGGTGATGTGCTGCCGCTCTTCGTCGACATGGCGCGGCGGCCGACACTGGCCGCCGACCAGGTCGAACCGGTGCGCGATCTCTGCCTGCAATCCATCGCGAGCCTCGCCGATGAGCCGCAGGAACGCTCCATGGTGGAACTGCGCCGCCGACACGCGCCGTCGCCGATCAACCGTTCGAGTCTCGGCTCGGAAGAGGACCTCCGGAACCTGACCGCGGCCGACACTCACGACATGTGGTCTCGTTTCGCGCGTCCGGGCGGAAGCATCCTCTCGATGGCGGGGGATGTGGACATGCAGACGGTCGCACCGCAGATCGAAGCGCTCCTTTCCGGTTGGGAAGGTGAGACGGAAGACCTCTCGTGGAAGGACGATTCAGATCGCGGCTACCACCACCTCGACGACGATACGAACCAGGTACACATTGCGATCGCGCATGACAGTCCCCCGGAACCGAGCGAGGACTGCTGGCTCGAACGCGTGGTGTGCGCCGTGCTGTCCGGCGGCATGTCCGGACGCCTCTTCACGGAAGTCCGGGAGAAGCGCAGCCTGTGCTACTCGGTCTACGCGTCATACGGTGCGGACGCTCGGTACGGCCGAACCGTGGCCTACTCCGGAACCACCCCGGAGCGGGCACAGGAGACGGCTGATGTCCTGATGGCGGAACTCCGCCGGATCAACGAACCCGCGGGGCGTATCACCGAGGGTGAGTTCCAGCGAGCACTCATCGGCCTCAAATCGAAACTCGTGATGTCAGGCGAGTCCACCTCGGCAAGGGCCGGTGCGATCGCCCGTGATCATGCCCGCATCGGGCGCGCCCGGACACTCGATGAACTGACCGGGCAACTGGAGTCCGTCACCCTCGACGCCGTGAATGCCTACCTGGAACGCCGGGAACTGGGAACGATGACCGCCGTCACGATCGGCCCCAGCGCGCTGCAAATGACCCTCTGACCCGGACACTTCTCGGGACCAGCGAACCCATTCCGGCTCACGCTTCGTACAATCCCACCATGCCGACGCCACCCGCCACGCCATACTACATCACGACCCCGATCTATTACGTCAACGATCAGCCCCACATCGGGCACTGCTACACCACGATCGTGGCAGATGCCGTGGCGCGCTTCATGCGACTGGCGGGGCACGACGTGTTCTTCCTGACCGGGACCGATGAGCACGGACAGAAGGTCGAAAAGTCGGCTGCATCCCGAGGTATCACACCGCAGGAACTCGCCGATGAGAACGCCCGCCACTTCGTGACCGCATTGGGATACGTCGGCGCCACGAATGACGACTTCATCCGCACGACGGAGCCGCGCCACGAGAAGCAGGTGCAGCGGGTCCTCTCGACCCTGATCGAATCCGGGGACTTCTACCTCGATACCTTCGAGGGGTGGTACGACGAGGGGCAGGAGGAGTACGTCACCGAGAACCAGGCCCGCGAGCGCGACTTCACCGCGTTCAACGGCAAGCCACTGGTCAAGGCAACGGAGGAGAACTACTTCTTCCGCCTCACGAAGTACTGGGACCGCGTCCGCGAGTGGATCGAAGCGCACCCCGAATTCGTGCAGCCGGATGCCCGCCGGAACGAAGTGCTCGGACGGCTGCGCGATGAGTCACGCGATGTACCCATCAGCCGCACCAACTTCACCTGGGGCATCCCCGTGCCGGGCAACGAGAAACACGTGACCTACGTGTGGATCGATGCGCTGCTCAACTACATGACCGCCCTCGGACTCGTCGACGCCGAGGCCGCCGACATGGATGCATCGCGTCACCACTACTGGAACGCGTCCGGCCCGGTGGTCCATTTCATCGGCAAGGAGATCCTGTGGTTCCATGCGGTCATCTGGCCCGCGCTCATCATGGCGCTCCGCGACGCCGGACGCACCGATCTTCACCTCCCGGATGCCGTGTACGCCCATTCCTTCTGGATCCGCGAGGGCCAGAAGATGAGCAAGACGCTCGGAAACTTCATCGACCTGGCCACCATCGAAGCCTACTGCGAGAACTTCAGCCGGGACGCCCTCCGCTGGTTCCTCCTCACCCAGGGGCCCCTCGGTGCAACCGATGCGGACTTCTCGCACAGCCGCTTCGTCGAGGTGTACAACGCCGATCTGGCCAACGGGTTCGGCAATGCCGCGTCCCGCGTCACCAACATGATCGTCAAGTACTTCGATGGACAGTGCCCGGACGATCGAGGCGATCCGACGAATGGTGATTACAACTGGCCCGAGATCACCGGGAAGATGATCGCGACCGCGACCGGCCAGATGGAACAACTGGACGTTGCCGGTGCCCTGCGCTCAGGCCTGGAACTCTCGAATCGCGTCGATCAGTACATCAATGACACCAAGCCCTTCAAGCTGGCCAAGGATCCGGATGGCATGCCGGAAGTCGGCCGCATCCTCTATCACTGCGTGGAGACGCTCCGGATCGCCGCGATCCTCATGCTCCCGGCCATCCCGGACGCCTCGCAGGAATTCCTGACCCGCATCGGCATCGATCCGACTTCCCTGAGTTCCTCGTCACTGACGTGGGGCGGTGTTCAGCCCGGCGCTGCCATCACGAAGGGCGAAGGGCTCTTCCCTCGTGCCGATGTGGATGCACCGCCACCGGAGGTCAGCGCAAGCGGATCTTGAATCATGCGCCTTCGTTTGTATGACAACCTGGTCCGTGCCCAGCAGACGGCGCAGTACCTGACTCAGCACGGCATCGCCGTGAAGATGTTCCCGTTGGAGGACGCCGGATTCGCGCGCCCCCGCTTCGAGCTGGTGCTTGCGACACGCCGCCAGCGCGCACGCGCCGAGGAGATCCTCGGAGAGTACGAGCAGGAGTCGATGGTGCCGGAGACCGACTGGGAAGAACAGTCGGTTCCCGATCTCTCGCGCCTCGACCCGAACCATTGCGCCGTGTCATGCGCGGCATGTGGCGCCTCGCTTCCGCATGACCTCGACATGACACAATGCCCCGAATGCCAGGCACCCTACGACCTCGTCGAGCGCATCCTCGAAGTCCACGGACCGGATGCCCTGCTCGATGCATTTGATGAGGAAGGCGTCGACGCCAATGCCATCGTCGATGCGTTCGACTGGCACTGCGAACGATGTGATGCCAGCCTCCTGAGCATGCCCCGGCGGGACCGCTGCCCCTCCTGCGGCAATCTCTATGACAAGGACGAGATGTTTCGGAAGGACTTCGGATGAACGAGGGAGCAGCAGAACGACCCCTGCACAGCCCGGAAGCGGAAGCCGCCGCACTCGTGGATGCCATCGAGTACCTCGACAGCTACCGCGAAGGTCTCCTTGAATTCGATGGCCAGCGCGTTCCCGTGAAATTCGTCGATGAGCCGGAGTCCGGACGCCTGATCGCGTCCCTGCCCGTCGCCGCGATGCTGGCTTCCCACGTCGTCCTGTACGTCCCGGAAGAAGGCCTCGATGTCATGCAGCTGCTTGTTTCAGTCGAGGAGATCGAGGAGTCCGCGGCGACGGATCGCTGGATGATCTACCACGGTGAACCCGAGCATGTTCGCTGGGGCGCCATGTGGCTGGACAGTGCACGACTCGGTGTCTGGGTCTTCGACGGCGAAGCCCTCACGGTCCCGAACTGCCTGCACGCTGATCAGGCCCGCCTCTGCCGCGCGGCCAACGGGCGCGAGGATGACCTGCGTGCCGCCTGTCAGCGCGTGCTGAACATGGAGGTCGAATCGCCTCGATGCGTGGGCGTCGACGGGCGTGGCTTGCACGTGCGAGGTCGCTTCGGCGTCCTGCGACTCGGATTCGAGTCCGCAGTATCCGACGGAGACGCGGCGCAGAAGGCCATCGAGGCGTTGCTGGCAGGGGGATGAAGAACGATGCTCCGCGATGCGCACATCCACCTCGCTGAGCATGGGCGGGAGCGCTCCTGGCTGGCGGTCGGTGACTGTACCGACCGCGAGATGTGCCTTGATCGGATCGCGTCAGCGGCGGCGGAACTTCCGGCTGATGGCTGGCTCACCGCATCCGGCCTGCGAACAGAGGCATGGTCGGATCCGACGCCTCCGGACGCCGATGCCCTGCACGAAGCGACCGATGGCCGCCGGGTGACGCTGCATTCGTTCGACCATCATGCCATGGTCGTCAGCCGGCGGGTGCTGGAACTGGCGGGCATCAATGATGCGACGCCGGATCCGGAGGGCGGGTTCATCGTGCGCCGTGGTGGAAAGGCAACGGGGCTGTTGCTGGAGTCAGCCTGCGACTTCGTACGCGATGTCACGCCCGAGGCGACTGTTCACGACCGGAAGGCATGGATCCGCGAAGCGCAACAGGAATTGCGGGCGCTTGGCATCGCCGAAGTGCATGACATGCACGCGATTCCGGACTTCGCTCGCGCTCTGCTGGAACTCGAGGCAGAGGATGCGCTCGAACTGGATGTGCACCTCTATGTGCCGCCGTGGGCATTCGACGAGGTCCGCACGATCATGGCTGCTGCGGTCGACTCGAAACGGGTCCACCTGTCAGGGATCAAGCTCTTCACCGACGGAACGCTCAACAGCAGAACAGCGCACATGCTGCGCCCCTTCGCCCATCCGATCGAGTCGCATCCTCGGGGCACACCCCTGTTGTCGGATGACGAGATCCTCTCGACCTTCGCACGAGCAGCCGGAGCAGGTGTCGAGGTTGCGACTCACGCCATCGGGGACGGTGCGGTCCGACGCATGCTCGACCTGCATGAGCGATTCGACGACACCGTCCGGCTGCGCATCGAGCATGCCCAGTTCATCGATGAGGCGGATATCCCACGCTTCCCGCGGCAGGGAGTGATCGCGTCCATGCAGCCATGCCATCTGCTGACGGACATCGAAGCCATTCGGCGCCTCACTCCGGATCGGGCCCACCGTGCGTTCCCGCTTCGGGACCTCGTCGACGCGTGTTCCGAGGCGGGCGTCGCCCCGGAGTCGGTGCTGATACTGGGTTCCGATGCGCCGATCGTGTCTCCGGATCCTGCGGACAACCTGCAGGCCGCTGTTGAGCGGCGGCGGGCGGGCATGGCGGCTTCTGAGGCGGTCGCGCCCGAGCAGGCGCTTGAACGGGACATGGTGGTCCACTTGTCGAAATCCTGACCTGCGCTATTTGACGGAAATAGTTGCCAGATCCGACCCGTTCTGTGACATGATCAGGGGGGTGGCTTGTCCCCCCCTGGGAATGTCAATCAAACCGGCCTGCGAATCGGAGGAGTGATCAAGATGATGAAGAAGATGGCAGCTGTAGGTGCAGCGATGTGCTTTGCGTCCGGGGCGTTCGCCGCGCCCCAGGATGTGCAGATCCGCTCAGTGAACTTTGCGACGGGCGTCGTGCAGTTGCACAACTGCGGTGCCGCATCGGAGGCTCTCGACGGATACCGCTTCTGCACCCATGACACGGACGAAATCCGCCGGTACTCCGGTGCGACCGGTCTGAACGGGTTCACCCTTGCGCCGGGTGGGTCCCTGTTCATCCATTTCAACAACGATGCGCCGGTAGCCGCCGACCACGTGAACATCTCGACGATCGGCGGCGTCTTCGCCCTCCCCCTCGACAACGATGCCTACGGCATGGGCCTGTACTGGCAGACGCCCTTCGGCACCCCCTCCAACATCGCCGACCACGTCCAGTGGAGCCTCGGTGGAGTCGATGACCCCAACGCGGACGACCGCTCCGATGAGGCTGAAAACGCCGGGCTCTGGACAGATCAGTCCACCTGGGTCGCCACCTCGGCGTCCACGGTCGCCATCCGCCTCACCGATACGGCCTGCGGCCTGCTCCACGGCCCGTCGAGCTACATGCCGCTGGATGAAGTCCCCGACTGCAACATGAACGGTCAGGATGACTTCTTCGACATTGCCGACGGCACCAGCACGGACATGGACATGAACGGCGTGCCCGATGAATGCGAAGGGGACGACTGCCCCGGCGATGCCGATGGCTCCAATGTCGTCGATTTCGATGACCTCAATATCGTCCTGGCCAACTGGAACACCACGGTGGCCCCGGGAACGAACGGCGACGTCACCGATGATGGCATGGTGAACTTCGACGACCTGAACCTGGTTCTCGCGAACTGGGCGACGGACTGCGGTGCCTGATTCCAGCCCCCAATCAGCGGAATCCCGATCAGAGACATCTTTCTGAGTCGATTTTCGGGATTCCTCATCACAATTCCCCGCCCCACGGCGCTTCTCACGCAGATCCAGTAAGTGTGACGCTGCGCCTCCGGAGCGGGTGGAAGTATTGCCGTCGGTCTCCGGCCGACGGCGATTCCTTTTTTGGAACAGCGGCTGACCCTGTTGTCAGCCGTAGCGGGCTGCCAATTCGCAGGGCAGTCCCGCGGGAGCAGGGGACCGGGACGACCGGCCTCCGGCTCCGACCCGGCTTCCCTCGCTCCTTCTATTTTGCACCGCCGTCCGGATTGCGCATAGCATGCCGAGGTTCCCGACCTCCACCCTCGGAAAGGTGTGCGTATGCAGCGGTCTGTCACCCTCTCCCTGACTCTCGTCCTCCTCCTGTCAGCACTCGTGCTGCCCGGCGCGGCCAACCGGCCGCGCGACCCGTGGGTGCTCCGTTGCGTCCTCGACGGGAACCCCCGCATGGTGGTCCTGGCGTTGCACGAAGGGATCTGGGTCAGCTACGACGCCACCGAGTGCTCGCTGGACAAACTCTGGCTCGGCGACGTCGACTTCTCCGGTTCCGTCTGGAATCACGTCCACGGGCCGCAACCGGAAAGCTCCGGTGAAACGCTCGTTCGAGGGCCCATCGACGGCCCCTTCTTCGTGAGTCGCAAGGGCCAGGACATGCCATGCGAAGCGGTGTGGCGCGGCTATCGGCTCGATGGTGATCAGGTCACGCTGCAGTACGAGATCAAGGCTGGCGCCGGCACCCTGGTCCTGACGGAGATCCCCGAGGTCTACATGGAAGATGGCGACCTCCGTTTCGAGCGCCGCTTCTTCCTTTCCGAAGCACCCGAGGGATACATGCTCGGCATGCGGCTGCGTGCGGAGCACGACCGTGAGCCCCTCGACCTGCGCCATGACGGCGAGGTGGCCGAGGACATGGTCGGGATGCAGTTCTACAGCATCACGCTCCCGTTGCAGCAGGAGATCGTCATTGATGCCATCTTCGAAGGAAAGGGTGTGTCAGAATGAAGTGGCTGATCTGGTCCGCGCTGGCGTGTGTGTGGTCCGGCGCGATGACGGGAGTCGTCGAAGCCCAGGATGAGATTCGTCAGGGCGTGTCGATTCGGATGTACGACATCGGGCAGACGATCCCGGAGCTTCTGCCGCTCGTGCCGGGACAGACGCCGAATGTCTCGCGCTTTGAAGAGGTGCTCGACCTGGAAGGCACCGACTTCGCGCCCATGCAGCACAACTTCATGCTCTTCGCAGACGGCTACATCAAGGCGCCGGAATCGGGGGCGTACACCTTTGAACTGACTTCTGATGATGGATCTCAACTGTGGATCAGCGGCACGCGCGTCGTTGACAACGACGGGTTGCACGGCGCGCAGGCCGTGCCGGGTGAGATCCAGCTTGAGGCCGGGCTGCACGCCTACGAGGTTCGTTACTTCAACGGCCCCTCGGATCGACGGCTTCGCCTTCGCTGGAAGACGCCTTCCGGCAACGAGTTCGAAGTTGTTCCCGCCGAGGCGTACTTCTGCCGCAAGGGCGAAGTACGCGTGACGTCACCGGGCGTCAAGCAGGTGATTCGTCCGCTCGTCGGCGGACGCCCCGGCGATCGCGCCCCGCTGAATGGCGTTCACCCGAGTTTCACGCTGACAGATCTCCGGCCGAATGGCTTCGAGCCGCGCGTGGGCGGCATGGACGTCATGTCGGACGGCCGCCTGGTGTTGTGTACCTGGGATCCGGACGGCGCCGTCTACATGATCGATGGCGCCGACGGTGATCCGGAGGACGTGTCGGTCACGCGCATCGCCGCTGGGCTCGCTGAGCCGCTGGGACTGTGCGTCGTGGACGACGAGATCTACGTCCTTCAGAAGCAGGAACTCACGCACCTCATCGATCACACCGGGGACGGCATCATCGACGAGTATCGCTGCGTCAGTTCCGGCTGGCCGGTGTCGCCCAACTTCCATGAGTTCGCCTTCGGACTGGTGCACCACGACGGTCGCTTCTACGCAAACCTCGCCATCGCGATCGATCCCGGCGGACGCTCCACGGATCCGCAGGTGCCCCAACGCGGCTCCGTCATCGCCATTTCGCCCGGCGGGAGCTACGAGGTCGTGGCCCACGGCCTGCGCACACCCAACGGCATCGGATTCGGTGTCAACGGCGACATCTTCCTGACCGACAACCAGGGTGACTGGCTGCCGGTTTCGAAGTTGCTCCCGCTGGAACGCAGCGCATTCTACGGCTCGCGCGCCGTCATCGGTGATGAAGCCGACGGCCTCGTTGTCACCCCGCCCGCGGCGTGGCTGCCGCAGGGCGAGATCGGGAACTCGCCGACGAACCCGGTGCGCCTCGATGTCGGCCCATACCGCAATCAGATGCTGCACGGCGATGTGACCCACGGCGGCCTGAAGCGCACGTTCCTGGAGAAGATCGACGGTGTGTACCAGGGCGCGGTCTTCCGCTTCTCGCAGGGCTTCGAGGGGGGCGTGAACCGGACCGCTCGGGCCCAGGCGGGCCAGTTCTATGTCGGCGGCATTGGTTCGACGGGCAACTGGGGACAGGCGGGCAAACAGCGCTTCGGTCTGCAGCGCATCGACTACAACGGCGCATCCACCTTCGAGATGCTCGCGGTGCGCGCCATGTCGAACGGACTCGAGATCGAGTTCACGACGCCGCTCGCGTCGGGAGTCGGTTGGGAGCCTTCACACATTCGTGTCAGCCAGTACCGCTATGAGCCCACGGCCGCCTACGGCGGCCCGAAGCTCGACATCGAGGAACTTGAGCCGACCAGCGCCAGCGTTGATGCGTCGCGCCGGAAGATCTTCCTGGAAGTCGACGGACTCAAGCCGGATCGCGTCGTCTACATCCGTCTTGTCGGCCCCTGGCGCGATGAGGCCGATCGGTCGCTCTGGTCCACGGAAGCGTGGTACACGATGAATGCCGTGCCGCGGGATCGTTCCGGCACGGTCCTGCCGGCGCCGGAAGCCACGCACAACCGCCTGACGATGGAGGAATACCGCGCCGGGTGGGACCTGCTCTTTGACGGAAAGACGCTGGATGGCTGGCGCAACTTCCGTCGGGATCATGTTGTCGGCTGGGAAGTGCGTGACGGTGCGATCTGCAGAGTCGGCCCGGGCGGTGACATCGTCACACACGACACGTACGAGAACTTCGAGCTGAGCCTGGAGTGGAGAGTCTCGCCGGGTGGGAACAGCGGCATCTTCTTCAACGTCTCCGAGGAGGAGGATCACGTCTGGTCGACGGGTCCGGAGATGCAGGTTCTCGACAACGAGCGCCACTATGACGGGCAGAACCCGCTGACATCGGCCGGCGCGAACTATGCGCTGCACGCACCGAAGATTGATGCATCGTGGCCGGCGGGCGTCTACAACCACGCCCGCCTGCGCGTGAAGGATGGCCACGTCACGCACTGGCTCAACGGGCAGAAACTCGTGGAGTACGACCTGTGGTCCGACGACTGGAAGCAGCGTGTCGCCGAGAGCAAATTCGCATCCATGCCGAAGTACGGCACCAAGCGCAACGGTCACATCGCGCTGCAGGATCATGGCGACCTGGTGTGGTTCCGGAACATCAAGATTCGACGGTTGGATGAATGATCAGGGGTTCTCGCTTCCAGCTTCTGGCTTCTGGCTCCAACCCAAAACCTTCAAGCTACAACCTCCAAAGGCCCCCTTTTCTCCGAAGGAGAACTCATGCGACCGGTGACTTTGTTTACGGGACAGTGGGCGGACCTGCCGCTTGAGACGATGGCGGCGAAGGCGCAGGGGTTCGGGTATGACGGCCTCGAACTTGCGTGCTGGGGCGATCACTTTGATGTGCGCCTCGGTGCCGCGAATGATGCCTACTGCCGGGAGCGCCACGAGTTGCTCGCCGGCCATGACTTGAAGTGCTGGGCCATCTCGAATCACCTCGTCGGACAGGCGGTCTGCGATGTGATCGATCACCGCAATCGCGAGATCGTGCCGGACCATGTCTGGGGCGACGGTGATCCCGCGGGTGTCCAGGAACGCGCCGCCGAAGAAATGAAACTGACCGCGAAGGCCGCGAAGCGCATGGGGCTCAGTGTCGTCAACGGCTTCACCGGCTCCAGCATCTGGGGCAAGTTCTATTTCTTCCCACCCACCGGCGAAGCGGAGATCAAGGCCGGGTACGACGACTTCGCGAAGCGCTGGGGTCCGATCCTCGATGTCTTCCAGTCCGAAGGCGTGCGCTTCGCGCTGGAAGTGCACCCCTCCGAGATCGCCTACGACATCTACTCCACCGAGGACGCCCTCTCCGCCATCGGCAACCATCCCGCCTTCGGCTTCAACTTCGATCCGAGCCACCTCGTCTGGCAGGGCGTCGATCCCGTGAAGTTCATCGACCGTTTCGGTGATCGCATCTTCCACTGCCACATGAAGGACGTCGCCGTCACCCTCGACGGCGTGCGTGGCATCCTCGGCTCACACCTCCCCTTCGGAGACCGGCGCCGAGGCTGGGATTTCCGCTCAGTCGGTCGCGGCGACGTCAACTTCGAAGACATCATCCGCGCCCTCAACGACATCGAGTACACGGGTCCGCTCTCCGTGGAATGGGAAGACGCCGCAATGGACCGCGAGCACGGTGCGAAGGAAGCGTGCGCCTACGTGCGCGACCTGCAGTTCAAGTCGGCACGCGCCGCGTTTGATGCCGCGTTCGGGAGGTGAGCCGTCCGCGATGGGGTCGCGGACAGGCGGCATCGGGCATCGGGGTATGATCGCCTTCGGCGTTCATCTGATGAGCTTCCGCTCTGAATCCGGAGAACAGCGCGCAACGGCGGGGGGGGGCGGAGAACGGCTCCGCAGGTGCTCTTCCCCTGATGCCGTCGATCTACCGCGACATCTTCAACCTCTGCCAGATGTCCCGCACCTTGTCGCCGATGTCTTCCGCTTCCTCGGCCTCACCATCTTCGGTGTCGGCATCGGATGCCTCGGCAGCGTCTTCTTCCGATGAGTCGGTCGCCGCATCGGTCATCGGCCCTTCACCGATGTGCAGCAACAGGTAGTCCTCGTACTTGCGGTACCAGCCGATCGTCTTGACGTCGCCGCCCATGTGGTGCCCGCCGGTGGGATCGAGGAAGAGGTCGACGAGCGACTCCTTGCCCGCCTTCAGCAACTCACGGTAGACACGCACCGTGTCCTGGTAGAGCACGTTCGAATCCTCCATGCCGTGCACCAGCAACAGGCGGCCCTGGAGGTTCTTCGCCAACGGCAGCAGGGAGTATGCTTCCAGGTCCGGGTGGCCCCGGCGGGTCGGGCCCACCGTTCCCGTCGAATACCACGAGTTGTAGTTCTGCCATTCGGTCGGTCCGGCGCCGGCGATACCGACGGCGAAGACCTCCGGCTCGGTGTACATGCACATCTGGGTCTGGAACCCGCCGAAGCTCCAGCCATGCAGCGCAACGCGCTCGGCGTCGACGCCGTGGTTGTCGATCATGAAGCGTGCGGCATCAACAAGGTCCTCGACCTGCGGCTTGCCCACCTGCTCATAGTTCGCCTTCTCGAACAACGCCCCGTAACCGGATGCGCCACGCGGATCGACGGAGCAGGTGATGTAGCCGTGCTTCTTCGCCATGTAGTACGCGAAGAAGTAGCCGGGACTGGAGAGGCTGCCGCGAGTCACCATCTTGGTGGTACCGAGTGGTCCGCCGTAGACGTAGATGAGCAGGGGATAGGTTTCATCGGGGGACCAGTCATCCGGGCGGAACATGTGTCCGTGGATCGTCTGTCCGACTCGATTCTCGAAGGTGAAGTAGTCCGGCTCCGGTTCCGTGATCGCGCGGGCCTCGTCCGGATGCGAATCGGTGAGCGGCGTGGTGGAGCCGGCATCGACATCAATGGCGACCAGTTCGCGCAGTGAACCGAAGTCAATGTGACTCGCCAGCACATGCAGGCCGTCATCACTCACCGCCGGGCGACTGTAGTGCCCTTCGACGGAGGTCAACTGCGTCATGTCGCCGGACTCCAGGTCCAGCGCGAAGATGTGCTGCTGTGTCGGATCACCCTTCGTTGCCTCCACGAAGAGACGCTCGTGATCCTCCGAGATGTCGAAGGGATACACCTCGTAGCGTCCCTGTGTCAGTTGTGTGAGTTGCTCGTACACAGGATCGAGTACGTGCACGTGACGGAAGCCGCTCAACTCCGTGATGAAGGCGAGGCGACGACTGTCGGGCAGGTACCACGGGCGGATCATTCGCGGCGTGGTCGGACCGCCGTTGTGCAGGAACCGATACACGACTCGCGAGTCCTCGATCGTCGTGGACGACTTGTCGTCAGAGGCATCCTCTGACTCGGCATCCTCCGGTTCGTCATTCCTGTCGTCAGCTTCTTCAGGTTCGACGAAGCGCGCTTCGCGGATCTCGACGTGACCGGTGTCCTGCGCGAAGGCCGCGAAGGCGATGCGGCTGGAGTCCGGCGCCCACTCGGGGACCAGCAGGATGTCGCGCGGGCCGGTGAAATTGAAGGTGAAGACCTTCTTCGGCTCGTGCTCCTCTTCGAAGTTGTCGGCGAGTTCATGCAGGTAGACGTGCGTCTTCGACTCCGTGAAGGGGTCGTCGGAGACGTGACGCGTGACCTGACGCACCTGCGCAAAGCGGTCGCGGTAGTTGACGATGTTCACCTGGCGGCCGCGGCCCCAGTACGACTCGCCCTCATTGGCGAGGAAGACGAGGCGTGTCTGGTCCGGGCTGATGCGATAGCCGCCCATCGTCTCGCCGCGCGGCAGGCGCGGATCAAGTTGCTCGATCAGGTGGCTGCCCCAGGAAACGCGGAGGAGGTCGCCGCCGCGAAGATAGGTGTAGCCTGACCCATCCGGCAGGTACTGCACATCGCGTTCGTACTCGCGGGTCCGTGTGAGTCGCGTGATGTCGCCGGAGGGGATCTCACATCGGTAGAGGTCACCGGCGGATGTGAAGATGAGTTCGTGGCCGTCGGGCGACCACTCGTAGGACTGCACGCCACCGTAGCGCGGTGCCTTGTCATCATCGGCGTCCTTGTCATTCACCACATCGCCGAGGTCGACTTCCTCGTCGTCGGCGTCATCGGCCTCGGTGGAGTCGTCGCTGTCATCGGTGTCGTCGTCTTCTTCGCTGTCCCCATTGGCGCTGTCATCGATTCGTGTGGCTTCGATACCGAGGGTCGCGCCGAGTTCCTCGATGACGAGGTCACCTTCCATGTAATCGTCTTCGATCTCGACTTCGAGGACGGCGACGAGTCCAAGATCGCGGACGCGCAGCACGCAGCGAAGTTGCTTCGTCTCCGGATCCCACGAGCCTTCTTCGACGTCGGCTGTGCCCTGGTCGGAGTTCATGGTGCCGGAGACCTGGCCGTCACTGAGGCGGATCTCGAGCGTGAAGAGTGTGCCATCGGGCGGCACGAGGTCGTTGTCATCGTTCCCCGTCACGCGCCCTTCCCACGTACCGGTGACCGGATCGGGGCCGGCCGGCTTGTCGGCGTCATCGCTCTTCTTGCCACCGGACTTGCCCGCTTTCTTGACGCGATCATCGCGCACGGTGCGCGTCGACTTCTGGAAGGGCGCCATCACGGAGACGGAGGTGATCCGGTGGGTCTCGCCCGTCTCGGTGTCGTAGATCCAGAGGTCGGCCCCGTGACGCCGCTCGATGTACGGGCGGTAGAGGTAGGCGCCGAAGCGACCGTCATGGGAGAAGGATGTGCGGTTGGCGGAAGGCCCGAAGACGCTCTTCTCGGGGAAGAGGCGCTCGAGGGTGAGGTCCTCGTCGATGGACTTGACGGTGAACTCGGACTCCGGCTTGCCGGACGTCTCCGCAGCTTCATCGGCGGGGGGTGCAGGCCCCGCGGCGAGCACCGTTGGCGACGCGCTCCACACCAGCAGGGTGGTCAGGAACAGCAGTGTGCGTGCGCCCGCGGCGCCGATCCGGTGATGGCGTGGCATCAGAACATCTCTCCTCACATCAATACGCGGCGGACCGTCCCACCAGACCGCCTGTTCAAGGCAGTATATCGGGTGGTCGGGCGTCTTCTCGCCGGTCGCTGTGGCGGTGACGGACCGTTATCGGGCGTGGAGGAGGCTTAGGGAGAGCGACGCTGGCATCGGGCATCGGCACTCCGCCTGGGGTTGCACCCCAGGCTGTGACTTCATTGTCCTTCGGACAACACGTGCTTCGCACGCGTTTCGATCCACCCCGAATGCCGGGTGCCCGATGCCGGGTCCCTCGCTGAGCCTCCGGCTCAGCGCATCACCGAATCCATCTGCCGGCGCTCGGCGTCGGAGCTGCCGTCCACCGGAATTTCCTTGAGCAGGGCTTCGATGACGTCGTCGGTCGTGACGCGGTCCGCTTCGGCGTTGAAGTTGGTGATGATGCGGTGGCGGATCACCGGTGCGGCGACGGACTTGATGTGCTCCGGTGTCACGTGGAAGGAACCGGAGAGCACAGCGCGCGCCTTGGCGGCGAGGATCAGGTACTGGCTGGCGCGCGGCCCGGCGCCCCATGCCAGGTAGTCCTGCACGATCTGCGGCTTCGGGGTCGGCTCCTTGATGCGCGTGGCGCGGACCAGGCGGAGTGCGTAGCGCACCACGTGGTCGGCGACCGGCGCTTCGCGCACCAGTTCCTGCACGCGCAGAACATCGGGACCCGAGAGCACGCGATCGGGGCGGACGTCTGTCGTCGATGTCGTGCGCCGGATGATCTCCAGTTCCTCGTCCTCGTCCGGGTAGCCGATGTTGATGTTGAACATGAAGCGGTCAAGCTGCGCTTCCGGGAGCGGGTACGTGCCTTCCTGCTCGATGGGGTTCTGCGTGGCGAGCACGAAGAAGGGCTCGGGCAGACGATGCTGCATGCCGCCCGCCGTCACCTGGTGCTCCTGCATCGCCTCAAGCAGCGCCGCCTGCGTCTTCGGTGGCGTCCGGTTGATCTCGTCCGCGAGGATCACGTTCGCAAAGATCGGTCCCTTCACGAATCGCAGTTCACGCGCGCCCGTCGACTTGTCCTCCTCGATCACCTCCGTGCCCGTGATGTCAGACGGCATCAGGTCAGGGGTGAACTGGATGCGGCTGAATGAGAGCGACACCGAGCGCGAGATCGTCGAGATCAACAGCGTCTTTGCCAGACCCGGAACACCCACGACCAGAGCGTGACCCCGGCAGAACATGCTCATGAGGAGCTGCTCAACCACTTCGTCCTGGCCGACCACGACCTTCGCAACCTCGGTCCGGATCTTCTGGAAGGCCTCACGCACCTGGGCGACCGCCTGCTCCGGATCGGTCGCGGCGACGGCAGACGGCTCGGAACGCTGATCAGCATGCTCGTTCATTCGAACTCCTTCGGGCATTCGGGACTCCCGAATCATACCGCTCCGATCCTCGCCGGTTCGCCACCGACAGGTTCCGCCCTATGATCCCGGCGAACCATGCCCGAACTCCCGGAAGTCGAAACCGTCCGCCGCGGCCTCGAACCGCACCTCGTCGGAGGCCGCATCACGCGGGCCCGGACCACGCGTCCGGATTACGTGCGGCATGACGCCACGCCGCGGGCGCTGCTCCAGGGTGCGGAGATTGCGTCGGTGACGCGGCTGGGGAAGCAGTTGGCGATACACGCGTCAGACGGTCGTGTGGTGTGCCTCCATCTCGGGATGAGCGGGCAGGTTCTTGTGCAGCCGCGGGCGCAGCGCGTGAAGTTGCCAACGCATGCGCACGTGGTGTGGACAGTCGGGGGCGACGCGGCGGATGGCGTGCGCGTGGTGCTGCGTGATCCGCGTCGCTTCGGAGGTGTGTGGACGCTGACGGACGAGGCGGCCCTTGAGCGGCATTGGGCACCCCTCGGCCCCGATGCACTGACATGCCGCGCGAAAGTGCTCACGGAGGCTCTGAGCGGCTCACGCGCCTCGATCAAGGCGCGTCTGCTGGACCAGGGTGTCGTGGCGGGGATCGGGAACATCTACGCGGACGAGGCGCTGTTCCGGGCCCGTGTTCATCCGCTGCGGCCGGCGGGCGCCCTGGGTGGTGCGGAATACACCGCACTTGCAGGTGCGATTCGGTCTGTGCTTCGGGCGGCGATCCGGCGTGGCGGGTCGACGTTGCGTGACTTCGTGCATCCGGACGGGTCCGCCGGTGGGTTTCGGGCGCGTCACGCGGTGTACGGGCGGGCGGGTGAGTCGTGCCGACGATGCGGAAATCCCCTTGTTTCGGGGACTATCGCCCAACGGACGACTGTGTGGTGTTCCACGTGCCAGGGCGTGACCTGAGGCGGTGTTGTCCACACGGGATCGGACTCCGCGGCGCTGGCTCCCCGAGAAGCGACTCGGATTCATCCCCACGATCGTTCGACAGACACCTCTTAGATCTATGAGAGATTTAAACCCTTCTCCGTCCTCTTTTTTAACGCTGTCGGTTGGTGGAAAGCCGGCACCGGAACGGCTAGTTTTCGGCGGTGTACCGACAATCCACGGGACTCCGGAAGCCGGGGAGAACCTGGCGAGGGGGTGTCGGCGCCCGTCGCTCCCGGTCAGGCCGGCTGACGCGGCCGGCGTTTCCGACAGGCTGTCCACACGGCAGCATGACCATGATGAGACGCTGTTCATCTGCTTCTCCACGACTTATCCACACAGGTTGACGCTCGTCGGTCATGTAACGCGCCAGTGGTGGGCCAGTGGCGTTGTTCAGGTTGTGGCTGGTTGGAGGCGTAATTCGAGTGCCTCCAGCACCTTGTCGAGGTTGTCGTCATCGCTCCGGCGCTTCTCGATGGTCCGGACGGCGTGCATCACGGTGGTGTGATCGCGGCCTCCGAAGTATCCGCCGATCTCTTCGAGGGAGTAGCGGGTGTGGCGTCTGGCGAGGTACATGCAGACCTGTCGGGGGTGTGCGATGGACTTCTGACGTCGCTTGGACTGGAGATCCGTGAGCTTGACACCGTAGTACTCGATCACCGAATCGATGATGGTGGTGATCGTGATTTCGGGCTTGATGATCTGTGCGGTGTCGCCGAGGGCCGTGCGTGCCAGTTCGAGGTTGATGGGCACGTTGTCGGTCAGGTGCTGCATCTGCACCTTGACGATGGCGCCTTCGATCTCTCGGATATTGGAATTGATATTGGCTGCGATATGACACGCGACGTCATCGGGGAAGGTCAGGCCCCGGATCCGGGCCTTCTGCTTCACGATCTGCACGCGGGTCTCGTAGCAGGGGGGCAGCACCTCGACGACGAGTCCGGACTGGAAGCGGCTGACGAGGCGGGCCTCGAGATCGGGGATTTCGTGTGGCGCGGCGTCCGAGGAGAGGACGATCTGCCGGTTGGACTGGTAGAGGGCGTTGAAGTTGTGGAAGAACTCCTCCTGGGTACGGTCGCGCTTGGCCAGGAAGTGGATGTCATCGATGACGAGGATGTCGACGTCACGGAATCGATGGCGGAAGTCGTTGAGTTGCCCGGCCTGGACGGCGTCGATGAACTGGGTCATGAAGGCGTCACAGGAGACGTAGTGGATCACGGTGTCGGGTCGGTCGGCGAGGATCTTCAGGCAGATGGCCTGGAGGAGGTGGGTCTTGCCGAGGCCGACACCTCCGTGGATGAACAGGGGGTTGTAGACATGACCGGGGTTGTCCGAGACGGCGACTGAAGCGGCGTGTGCCAGCCGATTTTCGGGGCCGACGACGAAGTTCTCGAAGCAGTAGTCGGGGCTGAAGACGAGTCGCTCGTGATCCCCGGTGGCGGCGCCATCACGTCGGACCCGCGTGATGATGGGGGGTGGCGTGGGCGGTGTCGCCGTGGTTGTGGTCGGCTCGTCATCGGGGCCCAGGAAGCGCACGAGAATGAGCCGCCCCGTGGCGTGCTGCGCCGCCTCATTGAAGGGGTCGGCGCACTCCTTCTCGAGGTAGCGCTGCTGGATGTCGTTCTGGGCGCGGAGTTCGAGAACACCCCCCGCCATTCCGACGGGCTCGATCTCTTCGAACCACTGCCGACACATGCCGGGGTGATTCTTGCGCAAGTAAGACAGAATATCTGCCCAGATCACATGATCAGGGTGAGGCATGAAGCGTCTGACCTTCCGGCAACGCCGGGGAATCTGTTTTCATTGAACGGTGACTGCTGAACCGGGCGTCTGCCTGCACACACCAAACACAGAGAGTTCGCCGGATCCCACCAACAATCACGCGGGACTACTGCGTCAAAAGCTACGACTCTGGTCCGAAGGTGTCAACAGTCCATCCACCAAAACCCGGAGTGAATACGGGACACGCAACGTTGCGCGCTTCACAGCACGTGCGCATCACGTCTGGCCCGCAGCGCGCTGACGCGATTCTTCCAGCGCCTGCGCTTCAGCAAGTTGCCTGTCATAGCGCGCCTTGTTCGTGCGATGGTCCATCAAAAACTCCACGCGCTGCGCGTATTCGGGCTTGACAAGTTCGCGAAGACGCTTCCGGGCCTGCGGCAGATACGTGCGCCGTGACAGATGAACAAGCACAAGTTTTTCGCACTCCAGGACCGGCAACCACTCCGCAATGTCATCAATGTGCAGATGCTTCCCGATCTTCGCGCGGTCCTTGTGATCCGGTTCAACGAATGTGCATTCGCAGATGATGATCTGCGCCTTGCGCACGTCGTCACGCACCAGCGGCGGGCCCGGGAACGTGTCACCCAGGTACGCGACCAGCGGAATGTCGAGGATGCGCGTGATGTCGATGCCGCGATCCTTGATCTCGCGCAGCTTCTCCTGCGGCATGTCGACGTATTCCGGCTTGAGCTTCGACCGCTTCTCGATGATCACATACCCGCTTGCGGGGCAGGTGTGCTCGACATCGAAGGGCCGGATCACGATGTTGTTCTTGATCTCGAACTCCTGTTCCGGTTCGAGTTCGATGAGGTTGTAGGGCGTGGTCTGTCGCTCCAGGCTCACGAAGCCGTCCATCATCCGCCGGATGTCAGGTCCGATCTCCGTCGAACAGATGATGGTGCCCTCACCCATGCCCTGGAATCGGCGCTGAGAGCAGTAGTACGCCAGCCCGCCGATGTGGTCCATGTGCCCGTGACTCACCGCCACGAACTTGGACGCCAACGCCGGTCGGGGGCAACACCCCATGTCGAAGCAGACATCAAGCTCCGGGACCTGGATGCAGGTGGCTTCACCCGCGACCGATGTGCCCTGAACGCGATACGGGGGAATGAACAGGAATCCGAGTCCGCCGTCGCGGGGTGGGGGCTTGGGAATCACGGGAAACCTCCTCAGTCCGGGCTTTCGCCCGGGCGGGTGATGAAACATGACCGGATGGACACTGTACCGCATCGCGGCGGATTCTCAAGCATGCGTCTCCCCGGCAATCCGGTGCGCCTCACAAGCCCCTCGCCAGTCCGCAACGTACCATGGAACCCATGGCTCACGAACTCTCACATGATGAGGCGAGGCACGTCGCCCGACTCGCGCGGCTGGCCCTCTCCGACGAGGCGCTTGAATCGCAGAGGGTCCAGCTCGGGGCCATCCTCGAGTACGTCGAGCGCCTCCGGAAGCTCGATCTCGATGGGGTCGAACCCATGACGCACGCGGGGGCGCCCGATCACACCTCCGGGATGGAATCCAATCGCTGGGATGCCGATGAGCCCGGACCTGCCCTGGACAACGACACGCTCATGCGGATCGCGCCCGCAATCCACCCGCCTTTCATTCGCGTGCCCAAGGTCATCGACGGCGGAGGTGGGGGCGCATGAGCGATGCATCATCCATGTCGCTGATCGAAGTGCGCGATGCCATCCGCAACGGGGACCTCACCGCCGAATCCGCGGCAAGCTCCTGCCTTCACGCCATCAGCGACCGCGATGGCGGGATCGGGGCCTTTCTGCAGGTCTTTGATGATGCCGCCCTCGAGTCGGCACGCGCCGTGGATCGCGGCGAGCGCACCGGTTCCCTCGCGGGTGTCCCCATCGCGCTCAAGGACAACATCTGCCTCAACCACGGTCGCACGACATGCGCTTCGCGCATGCTGGAGACATACGAGTCCCCCTTCACGGCCACCGCCGCGCAGAGGCTCATCGATGCGGGCGCCGTGATCATCGGCAAAACCAACCTCGACGAGTTCGCCATGGGCTCATCGACAGAGAACTCCGCATTTCACATCACGCGCAATCCTGTTGCGCCTGATCGCGTGCCCGGTGGATCCTCCGGCGGGTCGGCAGCGGCGGTCGCAGCGGGCTTTGTTCCTGGCGCACTCGGTTCCGATACCGGCGGCAGCATTCGACAACCGGCGGCGCTGACGGGCGTGGTGGGAATGAAGCCGACGTATGGCCGCGTTTCGCGCTGGGGCCTGGTGGCCTTCGCATCGAGTCTCGACCAGATCGGACCCTTCGGCAGAACCGTAGCCGACGTCGCGCTGCTCATGGATGTCATTGCGGGTTTCGACGAACTCGATTCGACGTCATCCCCCCGCGCGGGGATGGCGGTGTCACCGACACTGTCGGAACCTGTGGGGAAGTTGCGCATCGGCGTGCCGCGACAGGTGCGCAGCGAGCACAACCATCCCGCGGTGGTGCGAGCGCTGGATGCTGCGATTACAACGTGCACATCGATGGGCGCCGAGGTGGTTGATGTGGACCTGCCCCGACTGGACGACGGCATTGCGGCGTACTACGTGGTGGCAACGGCGGAAGCGTCGAGCAACCTGGCGCGTTTTGACGGGATTCGCTACGGGCATCGTGCGGCGTTGTCGGCGGGCGAGGGTCTTGAGGACCTGTATGCCCGGAGTCGCGCGGAGGGGTTTGGTCCGGAGGTGCAGCGGCGCATCATGCTGGGTACGTATGCGCTGTCGAGCGGGTATTACGATGCGTACTACCGCACGGCGATGCAGGTGCGTCGCCTGATCCGTGACGAGTTCGATGCGATTTTCGCTTCGGGCGTGCATGCGGTGATGATGCCATCGACGGCGAACCCGGCCTTCCGCATCGGCGAGAAGGTGGATGACCCGTTGCAGATGTACCTGGAAGACCTGTACACGGTGACGGCGAATCTCGCGGGCGTCCCGGCGATCAGCGTGCCGGCGGGCGTCACCACGGAGGAGGAAGGCGACGGAACGGCCTTGCCGGTGGCGATGCAGTTCGTGGGCCCGGTGGGGGGCGATGAAGTGGTGCTGCGGGTGGGAGCGGAGTTTGAAGGGGGAAGGGTCGAGGGGTGAGGGACGAGGGATGAGGGGAACACCACTCGTCCCTTGTCACTGGTCACTTGTCCCTGACCATCACTCCACCCAATGCGCCGGCCGCGGCGTGGCTTCCCGGATCTTCTCCTTTGACGGTTCCTCGTTGGGATCCGTGCAACTGAGGAGGTACATGTCGTCGTCGATGCGGGCGTGGAGGTGGACGGGGCGGTTCCAGATCAGGCGCATGTTCTTCAGGACCAGCCAGGCCTGGGCGATGTCGACGTCGAGGCCGTTCCACTGGTGCGCGAGGTAGAGTTCGCCGCGATTCAGGTAATTGGCGTCCACCACGTGGATGAAGGGCTGGCCCATGTTGGTGATGCGGTAGAGCAGTTCCTGCTTGACCTGCTTCCAGTCGCGGCTGACAACGCGCACTTCCCCGGTGTGCGGATCCCGGCGATAGCGATACATGTTGTGCTTCTCGACGAATTCCTCGGTCAGGAATTCATCGATGAAGTTCACGTCGTTGTAGATACGACGGATCTCGAAGATCTTCTCGCGTCCGGCCATCGCCTTGTTATCGAAGCGCTCGCGTTCACCGAGTTGCTCGAGGTTTTCCCACTCCGGACCGTGGCGCCCCGTATCCCAGCGCTCTTCGATGTCCTTGAACATCTCGATGCCGATCTTGTACGGGTTGAATCCGCCGGGCGGCATGTGGACCACGCCGGAGTGCTGCTCCGCGTAGTCGATGATCTCGCAGGCATCGACAAAGTGCTGCGTCATGAGTTTGCTGTGCCAGTAGCTGGCCCAGCCTTCGTTCATGATCTTGGTCATCGCCTGCGGTGCGAAGTAGTAGGACTCGTCCCGGATGATGCTGAGAATGTCCTGCTGCCAGTCGGCGAGAGGTGCGTGGTGCATCAGGAACAGGAGGACATCACGCGTGGGACGCGCCGGGATGACGCCGCGGCTTGCCTCCGCCTTCTCGCGCCGCGCGGCGGCCTCTGATTCGAGGCGTTCGCGCGGATTGATGAACGGGTCCATGTAGGGCTTGGCGGGGAATCGATCGGTGTCGTCCGGGTTGGAGACAGGCTCCTCGCCGCGACGCCTCGGCTCGGCGAAGACGGAGTAGGGGTCGATGAGGTGTTCGATGGAGAGGCATTGATCGATGAACGTCTCGACGGCGGTGTGTCCCTGTCGGTCGATGTGGCGTTGCACGCGTGTGGCGTGGTTGGCCATGGTGTTCATCATCTTGCGATCGGTGTGGCTGAACCAGATGTTGTTCTTGAAGAAGTCGGCGTGTCCGTAGACGTGGGCCATGACGAGTTTCTGGTCGCCGAGGCTGTTGGACTCCTGGAGGTAGGCGTAGCAGGGGTCATTGTTGATGACCATTTCGTAGATGCGTCCGAGTCCGTAGGCATCGCGCTTGGAGAGTTTCTCGAACTCCATGCCCCAGCGCCAGTGCGGATATCGGACGGCGAAGCCGCCGTACGCGGCGATCTGGTTGATGGTCTGGAAGTCGAGGACCTCGAAGATGGTCTCATAAAAGTCGAGCCCATACTCGATGGCCTTGGCCTTGATCGCCTGCATGTGCTCACGGAGCTCAGGCGGCAGATCGGTGTTGGTCCGTCTCTGGATCACGTTGGATTGTATCGGGCCAAAGTGGGGGGGAGCTTGGAGCTTGGCGGGGGAATCTGGATTTGAGCGGCTGGTCGGGCGGGGGCATCAGGGCCCAAGAACATAGGCAGCGAACGCGGCGACCAGGAGGACCGTCACGGTCCAGCACAGGAGCGCCAACGCGCGCTGTCGCACCGCCCGGGCCCGCGCGAATCGCGTTGAATTGCAGAGCAGGACCACCAGCGCAGCGCCCTCGATGACCGCGAACGCAATGGCCAGATAGAAGCTGAGCGGTGGTGGCCAGATGATGTTGTCTTCCACCAGCATGCCGATGACGGAGATGAGCACGAGGATCCCAAAGAACCCGAACCCGATCGAGGCCGCGACGCACGCCAGGATGAACCGACGCAGATGGTCGTCCGCCGGGCGCAGGTGGAGGCGCAGCGTCTTGCCGCACTCCGGGCAGCGGTCGCCCTCCAGGTTCCTGAGTTGATAGCGACATACCGGGCACGTGACATCCTCGGCTTCCAGGAACTGGCGAAGGATGTCGTTGTGCTGGCTCATCAGTATTGATTCGTGGGCTGGCGGTCGGAGTTTCACGTGATCCGGATGATCACGACGGTCAGGGTGGTCACGAGGATCAGCGAGAGGATCCACGAGGCGATCGTGATGGCGATCTGTCTGCGGCGCGCAGCGCGGGCGAACATCGATGAGCGCAGGCACATGACGGCGAGTGCCGCCCCGAGAATGAGCGTCGACGGGATCAGGATGACCCAGAACGTGTAGCCGGGCCCCGGCCACTGGCCCTTGTCGATCGTCTGCACGATGGTGATCAGGAGGACGAAGGCAAAGAACCCGAACCCCATGGCGAGGCCGGTGCAGGCCGTGATGAGCAGTCGAAGGTGCCGCTCGACCGGACTGAGGTGGAGCGTCAGTTCCTTGCCGCACTCCGGACATCGCCGATCCTGCAGATCGCGCACCTCGTAATGACAGACCGGACAGTGGACATGCCGTCCCTGCAGGAAGCTTCTGATGAGGTCATCGCTGACGGGTTGCTGATGCATGGGGCGAGAGATTCCTCGTGGAACTGGATGTGGTACTCGCCCACATGCTCGCACGAATTGACAATTGGATAAATTTCACTATATTTATACATATTCGATGAGTATTTTATCCGATTGGGGGCCAATGTCTTCTCGTACAGACAAGTCAAACATGGGGGCGATCAGCATCTTCCGACGACGGGGTGGCGTACTCCGAACCCGCGAGGCGCTCGACGAGGGGATCCATCCGCGCACCCTCTACCGGCTGCGCGATCAGGGTGTCCTGGAGCAGGTGAGCCGGGGCGTCTATCGCCTTGCCGAAGCGGTGCCCGAAGCCGATCCCGACCTTCTTGCCGTGGCGGTCCGTGTTCCCAGGGGCGTCATTTGCCTGATCACGGCTCTTGCGATCCATGAACTCACGACGCAGATTCCGCACTCGATTGACATTGCACTGCCGCCCGGAAGCTGGACCCCGAGGCTGCCGCGCATACCGATCAGGGTCTACAGGTTCAGCGGTTCTTCGATGACGGAGGGCATCGAGACGCGCTCACTGGAAGGAGTTGCACTGCGCGTATTCAATCCCGAAAAGACACTCGCGGACTGTTTCAAGTTCCGCAACAAGATCGGGATCGACGTGGTGACCGAAGCACTGCAGAAGTATCGCACGCGTCGGAGGCAGGATCTGAATGCGCTCATGAGGTACGCCGAGATTGATCGGGTGTCCAGGGTCATTCGTCCATACATCGAGGCAACCCTCTGATGCGTCCGGAACCGAAGAACATGGCAGCATCAGTTCGTCAGCGACTTAAAAACCGGGCTGATACCACCGGAGAACGATTCAACGATCTGCTCCAACACTACGGTCTCGAACGCTCTCTCGCGCGGCTCGCAGCTTCACCGCATCAAGCCCGATTCGTGCTCAAGGGTGCGCTGCTGCTGAGAGTCTGGGATCTGGCGAGCTACAGGCCGACCCGCGACATCGACCTGCTCGGTTACCAAGAGAACTCGGCAGCAGAGATCGAACGAGTGGTCCGGGACATCTGTGCAACGGTCGTTGAAGATGATGGCCTTCAATTCGATATCAATGACATCGAAGTGGTGGTCATCAACAGTGATGCTGAGTACTCAGGTGTGAGAGCGACTTTTGCAGGTCGACTGGGGAGTGCTCGCATCGCGATGCAGATCGACATCGGCTTCGGCGATCAGGTCACACCAGCTCCGATCGAGATTGAGTACCCATCAATACTTCACGGGACCGGAGTTCCGCTGAGAGCGTACACACCGGAGACGTCGATCGCGGAGAAGTTCCAAGGTCATATTGCATCGCGGCGTACTCAACAGCCGGATGAAAGACTTCTTCGACATCTGGATCATTGCCGCTTCAAAGCCATTTGATGGATCGGTTCTGCACGAAGCGATTCGAACAACATGTGAGCGCCGGGGGACAACGATAGATGCGCGGCCGGTTGCACTTCGAGAAGAGTCGTTCAGGGATCCGGCGAAGCAGGTTCAATGGACTGCATTTTATCGGCGCCTGTACGGAACCGACGCGCCCGAGGCGTTCGCGGATGTCGTGGCGGCGATTGCAGATTTCCTCGGGCCTGTTGCTGAGGCGTTGGCTTCGGGCAATCGATTCGATCGGCGGTGGACACCCGGAGGACCATGGACCTGACCGCTCGCGGTTCCAGCCTCCAGATTCCCTAGTCCCCGCCTCGACCAGGCCCTGGCTCGCCTGCCCACGACTCATCCACGACCAACTTCAGTCGGCGGACGGTCATCGGGGCGCCCTTGATGAAGTCGCGTTCGCCGCCGGCGCGGAGGATGCGGTCCAGCGTGTAGCGGGTGGCGTGGCTGTCGACGCGGATGGTCAGGACGCCGCGGCTGATGCCGTCGATGGCGGTTCGTTCCAGGAGTGACGGCGGGCAGACGCTGAGCCAGGCCTCGGCCATGGGACCCATCCGTCGTTGCAGCCGCTTCAGGTCACGGCCCTGGGCCTCAAAGGTGGCACCGATGCCGGTCTCCCGGCCTTTTCGGCGTCGGTTCTCGCGGAGTCGATCGAGTTTGTGCTGGGCTTCCTCTGGGGTCACGCGAGGGATTGTACGTCGAATTGAACGAATTCTCGGAACGTGGTGCAAGAAGCGGGGGAGGTTCGCCGCAATCCCAACGGACACAAGCCGCTCGTCTGCTGCAGGTCGGCGGGCGTGGCGGAGAACAGGACAAGGAGAGAGGAGCTTGAAATCAGTCTTCGAACGCGCCTGCGGGCGCGCTGGTGAGGAACGTGCGTGAGCGTTCCCCGCGCTATCTCTATGACTCCCTTCAAAGGACAAGGACAATGAACAGGACAATTGCAGCATTCAGTCTCGCGGCGGCCGGTCTGACCGGCCTGACGCCGCTGGCCATGACCACCGGACACGGGCTGGTCGCCGAGGCGGCGGGACAGTGTGAAGTCGTCGCGGGTCAGTGTTGTGCCGGTCGCCCGGACCTCAGCGCCCAGGGGTACGCCGGTTTCGGCGACCTCGTTTCGGTGGTGACCGCATCACCGGGCGTCTTCGGCGGCGCCGTGATCACGCTGTACGACATCACCAACATTGATACCCAGCCGGGCAACACGCTCTACGCGGCCCCGCAGTACAGCGACCCGAGTTGGACTGGAACGAACCTCGGCAGCATCTTCGGCCTGACACTTGATTCGAATGGCAACATCTATGTGACAGCGTCGTCGACGTACTACTTCGACACGCCGGGCCCGGGTGGATGGGGTGCCGTGTATCGCATCGACGGCGCCACGGGTGCGATCACCACCTTCGCCACGCTTCCCAACAGCAATGGCGTCGGACTGGGCAACATCGTGTATGACTGCACGAATGACCAGTTCTTCGTGACCAACTTCGAGGACGGCAACATCTACCGTCTCGACAGTGCGGGCTCGATCCTCAGTACACATGACCACGGCGCGGCGGACACCGGTACCCCGGGGTTCGCGGCGCTGGGCGAACGGCCGTGGGGCGTCACGGTGCATGACGGACGCGTGTACTACGGTATCTGGGGCGAGGACTACGGGCGGAACGGCGGCACGACGGACAACGAGATCTGGTCCATCGCGCTGGACGGTTCCGGTGACTTCACCGGCTCGGAGAGCCTCGAGTTCGCGGTGCCGGACCGGAGTTCCGGCTACTCGAACCCGGTCTCGGATATCCGGTTCACCTCAGCGGGCACGATGCTGCTCGCCGAGCGCACCATGCGCAACGACACCGATCCCACGGCCCACCAGTCCCGGGCGCTGGAGTTCGAGTGCGTCGGCGGCATGTGGGGCGCGAGCAGCAACACCTTCGGCGTCGGTGTCGGCGGAGGTGAGAACAGCGCCGGTGGCATCGATGCGGACTACGGTCCCGCGATGTCGGTGCTCGTGACGGGCGACGCGTTGCAGTTCTCGCCGAACACCATCTACGGCTTCGTGGCCCTGCCCCCGACGGGCGGCACCGTGGCCGACTCCCCTCTGGTGGACTACAACGGCAACCTGTCCCTCCAGGACAAGACCGCCATCGGCGACATCGCTGTGAACAGCCGAGGCTGCACCTGCCAGGTGCTCGAGATCGACGAGATCCTCTGCCCCACCGAACCGGGCGGGAGCTTTGATGTCACCGCGACGATCACCAACCAGTCAGGGCAGACGGTCGAGCATCTCTTCCTGACGCCACTGGGCAGCGCCACGGCGACGCCCAACATCATCAACCTGTCGCCTCCGCTTGCCGATGGCGACAGCCGCACCATCAACTTTGATGTGAGCAACGCCGTCGGTGGCGAGAACGTCTGCTTCCGCGCCACGCTGCTCACCGATGACTTCGAGGAGTGCTGCTCCGCAGACTGGTGCTTCGACCTTCCGGAGTGCGACTGCTTCCAGATCGTCGACTACAGCGTTGAATGCCTGGGAGACGGCACCGGCACGATCTCCTACAACTTCACGCTGCAGAACCTGACGGGCGCGGACATCGAGTACCTGTATCTGGTCTTCCCTTCCGGCGTCACCGCAACACCCAACTGGTTCGACCTGACCTCGAATCCGATTGCGCCGTGGGATACCCGCGGCTTCAAGGTGGACATCACCGGCGCCGCACCGGGGACTCAGGTGTGCTTCTCCATCACCATCCATGACGCTCCCATCGAGATGTGCTGTGCCGAGGACATCTGCATCGACATCCCGCCGTGCGACGACTCCTTCGCAGACAAGTGCGATCTGACCCGGATCGTTCCATGCTGTCCCGAGACGGTCACCGGCAACGCGGTGCTGACGATCTGCAACTACGGCGCTGTTCCGGTGTCCTACAACTGGACGATCGACAACCTCGCCGCCGGCGGATCCTGCGGCACCGTGCTCACGCCCGCCGACTTCGCGCCCAACTCGGGCACCGTCGGACCCGTCGCGCCCGGCAACTGTGTGAACATCCCCGTTACGGTCTACTGCGACCGACTGCTGCAGGGTGGTGTGCCCATCGACTGTGCCAACTTCGGTGTGACCTTCACCAACCAGGCCACCGGCATGGACACCTCATGCACCGGCGTCGTCCAGGCGGCTCAGCCCGGCTACGTGAAGAACGTCGACCCTGATCCGACCGATGTCGTCGGCGGAGCGGAGCCGGTGCGGCTGGACTTCGAGTTCGGCATGGTGCCCGGTGAGTCCGGCGAGATGCAGTACCGCATTGTCCAGGTGCCCCGCAACGCCGCCGACGGCGCGAGCGTGAGCCTCGACGGTCTGCCCCCGGGTGAGCCCGTCACCGGATCGGTCTTCATCGAGACGGATAACCCGCAGATCGTGTCGGTCAATGCCAGCTATGCCGGCGGCCAGGGCGTGACGCGCTTCGAAGACGTGATCGTCTACGCTGATGTCACCAGCAGTGGCGCTCCGACGCATGCGGCCGTCTCCGAGTCCGTCCGTATCACGCCTCCCGGCGCTCGGACGCCCGACATCAACAACGATGGCCGTGTCGACTTCATCGACCTGAACACGCTGCTCGCCGGCTGGGCGAAGACCAACCACCCCGGTGACATCGACGGCAACAACATCGTGGACTTCAACGACCTGACGATGCTTTTTGCCGCCTGGAGCGGATGAGAGTCCATCTACTGACATCCTGTCCCTGATTCGCAATCCCCCCGGAGCCGCGACGCTTCGGGGGGGTTCGTTTTTTTGGTCAGAACGCATTGGCATTTGGTCTGGAGTCCCAACGGTGCCTGAAGGCAATATGATGCGATCATGAGCCGATGGGTGCCGTTGATCGTGTTTCTCTGTTTGAGCGCCGTTGATGTATCAGGCGCAGCGTCAGCAGGTGGGACGTATGCCATTCGCATCCAGGCGATTCGTGTTGCGGATGATGATGGTTCGAGGCGGGCGCTCGTGGAGGCGGCGGATGTGGTGCAGTGGGTCGACTTCGCCAACACATGCTATCGACCGGCAGGCCTCCGCTTCCTCTACGAACCGGAACGGGACTTCACAGACCTGCGCAGTACGCTGCTCAACGGCGTGACGGGCAATACGGATCCGGACTGGCTCGAAGCGCGGGCCGAGGGGAACAGGGTCGCCGCGACGCACCCCGATGCGCTGGTCGTCTTCTTTCGGCATGGTCCGGATGCGGAGCCGACGGGAGCAGGGTTCTCGTGGTGGACGTATGACTTCATCGTCATGCCGGGCTGGGCGGTTGCGGAGCATTGCGGCGTGGAGAAGCCCAAGATGCTGTCGCACGAGATCGGGCATTACCTCGGTCTGCCTCACACGTTTGCGGGGATGTACCAATCGGAGGTGGGGGCGGAACTGGCGTTCGAGCGGTCTGAGTTGGATCCGGGCTGCTTTGACGGCGACGGCTTCACGGACACGCCACCGGATCCGCTTGTGCGCCCTTACGAGTGCGAGGATGTCGATCGCATCGCACTGATGGGCGAGACGTTCGTGCTGCCCCGAACGAACATCATGTCGTACTACTTCGAGGCGAAGTCGCTGTCGCCGCAGCAGGCAGCACGGGCGCGGTGGATCGCGGCGTACCGCAGAGAACACGGCATGTCGACGCCCTCGCATGCCGGCGTGGATTCTCCGATCGAGCTGGAGTCGCTGAAGGTGATTCGCACGAGCGGACCGACGAAGACTGACCAGCCCATGGACGGCTTCGGGCGCGAGTTGTGGAGTGACGGAACACAGATGTTCTTCGGCGACAGCGAGGCGCCGTCGCACATTCGGCTGGAACTCCCGGTCGACAAGCCGGGATGGTACGACGTGACGTTGTACGGAACACGGGCGCCGGACTATGGCGAGGTGACGGTGCTCATCAACGGTCGCCGGTGCGGCCATTCCTTCAACGCCTATGCACCGCTGGTCCTGCCCTCGGGGGCCATCCCGCTCGGCAGCGTGCGGCTGCGAAGATCGAATGTCATCGAGTTCCGCACGGACACACGGGATGAGGCATCGAAGGGGTACCTGATGGGGCTGGACTGCCTGCAGTTGAAGAGGAATTGACCGGAAGCTGGTGGCTGGTAGTTGGTAGTTGGTGGTTGGTGGCCTGATTTCCACCCGTTCATGCCGGCCAGATCTTGCGGCCGCCCTTCGGCGGAACGATCGCGTTGATCTTGCCATGGCGTCCGCATCGAGGGCGCCGAAGGCGGCCGGCGGCGGTGTTGGACTTCGCCTGCCCTTGCGCATGCAAGGAAAAGTCAGTGCGAATTCCGTGAGGATGCTCAGGCTCCGGCGATCGTCGGTATGGTGCCTGCATGACCGGTCAACGAACGACCCTGATGATGGCGCTCGCGGCGACGCTGCTCGCCGCCGCGTGTAACAACCCGATCCGGCGCTCCGGAGGTGGAACGGTGGCAAGCGAGATGAACTGGGCAACCGATGCGGACCGGGCGCTGGGCGAGTTGATCGCGGCGCGTCAGTCGGACTGGCGTTGCGGGCCGGTGGTGTACCAGGTCTTCGTGGATCGCTTCGCACGTCCCTCCGATGAGCGGATGGCGGCGAAGTCGGGCCTGTACGAGTCGCCGCGGGAGTTGAAGCGTTGGGACGAGTTGCCGGTGTCGGGCCGCAAGAACGAGGACGCGGGGTTGTGGTCACATGAGTTGCACTTCTGGGGCGGCGACATTGGCTCATTGACCGGGCGGCTGGACCACATTGAAGAACTGGGTGCGGATGTCGTGTATCTCAACCCGATTCACGAGGCGTACACGAATCACAAGTACGACGCCCAGGACTACTTCGGCGTTTCTCCGGAGTACGGCACTCGCGAGGATGTCGTGGCGCTGGCGGATGCACTGCATGGGCGGGACATGCGGCTGATGCTGGACGGCGTCTTCAACCACATGGGCGCCACGGCGCCGACCTTTCTCGCCGCACAGCGGGACCCGGAGAGTGCGTGGCGTGAGTGGTTCGTCTTCGACGAGGGGGCGCGGGACGGCTTCCGCGCGTGGTACGGGGTGGCGAATCTGCCGGAGGTGAACCTGGAAAGCGAGGCGGTGCGCGCGCGGATCTGGGGTGACTCGGACTCGGTGGTCCGGGGCTGGCTGCGGGATGGCGTGGATGGCTGGCGGCTGGACGTGGCGTACGACATCGGTCCGGTGCTTCTCGAGGAACTGGTGCGGTCCGCGCAGCGCACGCGCGAGGATGCCTGGGTGGTGGGCGAGGTGTGGAACTATCCGGAGGGCTGGTCGCCGCCGCTGGACGGCGTGATGAACTTCCATGTGCGAGAGTTGCTCATCGCGATGTCGGAGGGTCGGGTGTCGGGAGCACGGACCTGTGAACTCATCGATCGCATGATCGAAGATGTGGGAATTGAACCGATGCTGAGATCGTGGCTGATCCTGGACAACCACGACACGGACCGTCTGGCGACGTGGTCGAAGAATGAGCGCATGCGTGCGCTGCTGGTGGCGCTTCAGATGACGTTGCCGGGGTCGCCGGTCGTGTACTACGGCACGGAACTCGGCATGGAAGGCAAGGGTGATCCCGGATGTCGGGCGCCGATGCGGTGGGACCTCGTCTCGGACGACAACCCGACACTCACGCGCTACAGAGCGCTCCTCGATCTCCGAGCCGACCATCCGGCGCTGCGATACGGGAACTTCGAGCGACTCGCGAGCGAGAAGCTGTTTGCATTTGCGCGACGGACGGACCGGGTGGCCGAAACGGTCGTCGTGGTGGCGAACCCCTCCGCGAAGCGCGTGACGGAGGTCTTGCCTGTCCCCCTGGGCATGGTCATGAGCGGCGACCTCGTCGACCTGCTCCCCTACAACGTCGCCGGCCCCGCCCATGTGCGGGCGGGCGTCATGCCCATCACGATGGGGCCGCACTCCGTGCGGATCATGACGCTGCAGACGGATGCCGGTGACGGCGGGTACACGCCGTATGGGCGGATCAGATAGGCATTCGGACTGCATTTCACCTACACTGCTGAACCCGCGGCCGGCCGACGGAATGCGCTGTTTTGCCGGTTCCGGGTCGTCACGTCCATCAACCAGACCAGGGTTCCCCGGCATCCACTGCTGTGGCCGTCGCCGGCTGAGAACCCGCCGATGAGCAGAGTGCCCTCATGTCCGACATGCCGACCATCATCTACACGCACACCGACGAAGCCCCCGCTCTGGCCACCTACTCCTTCCTCCCCGTCATCCAGGCCTTCACGACCGGGATGGGGATCAGCATCGAGACGCGGGACATCTCGCTTTCGGGGCGCATCATCGCCGCATTCCCGGATGCCCTGAAGCCCGAGCAGCGGATGGATGATGCCCTCGCCGAACTGGGCCGCATGGCCCTGACCCCGGATGCCAACATCATCAAGCTTCCGAACATCAGCGCATCCGTGCCACAGATGCACGACGCGATCAGGGAACTCCAGGCTCAGGGCTATGCCCTGCCCGATTACCCGGCTGAGCCGTCGACGGATGCCGAGCGCGAGATCAAGGCGCGGTACGACAAGGTCAAGGGCAGCGCCGTGAATCCCGTGCTCCGCGAAGGCAACTCCGATCGTCGCGCTCCCGCAGCGGTCAAGGCGTTCGCGCGTCAGAACCCGCATCGCATGGGCAAGTGGAGCGGTGACAGCAAGTCGCACGTTGCAAGCATGTCCCACGGTGACTTCTTCGCCAACGAGCAGTCCGTCACCGTGCCGGCAGCCACCACGGCGCGCATCGAGCATGTCGCCACCGATGGCTCCGTCACTGTGCTGAAGGAGGGTCTTGAACTTCAGGCGGGAGAAGTCCTGGACGGCACGTTCATGAGCCGCGATGCGCTGGTCGCCTTCCTCGATGAGCAGGTTGCTGACGCCCGCAGCCAGGGCGTGCTCTTCTCGCTGCACATGAAAGCCACGATGATGAAGGTCTCGGATCCGATGATCTTCGGGTATGCGGTCGAGGCGTACTTCAAGCCGTTGTTCGACAAGCACGGCGCCACGTTCAGGAAACTGGGTGTGGATGTCCGTAACGGTTTCGGGGACGTGGTGGCAAAGATCGCCTCCCTTCCGGAAGCCGAGCGATCAGCCATCGAAGCCGACCTGCAGGACGTGTATGACAAGGGCCCCGCGATCGCCATGGTCGATTCGGACAACGGCATCACCAACCTGCATGTCCCAAGCAACGTGATTGTCGATGCCTCCATGCCCGCCATGCTGCGGACGTCCGGCCAGATGTGGAACGCCGCGGGCAAGACGCAGGACACGAAGGCGGTGATTCCGGATCGCTGCTATGCGGGCGTCTACCAGGCGGTTATCGATGATTGCAAAGCGCACGGCGCCTTTGATCCCGCCACGATGGGCAGCGTTCCGAACGTCGGACTGATGGCGAAAAAGGCCGAGGAATACGGCTCCCACGACAAGACGTTTGAAGTCCCGACCGATGGCGTGATGCGCATCGTTGATGCATCAGGTACGGAGTTGATCCGCCACGACGTCAAGGAAGGTGATATCTGGCGGGCCTGCCAGGCGAAGGACGCACCGATCCGTGACTGGGTGAAGCTTGCCGTGACCCGCGCGCGGACGACCGGGACACCGGCGGTCTTCTGGCTGAACAGCGAGCGCGCCCATGATGCGGAACTGATCCGAAAGGTGGAGGCGTTCCTCAATGAGCACGACACCTCGGGTCTTGAATTCCACATCATGTCGCCGGTTGATGCCGCGAAGTTCTCCCTTGAGCGCATGCGGAAGGGTCAGGACACGATCTCCGTGACGGGCAACGTGCTGCGTGACTACCTCACCGACCTCTTCCCCATCCTCGAACTCGGCACCAGCGCCAAGATGCTCTCGATCGTTCCCCTGATGAACGGCGGCGGCCTCTTCGAGACGGGTGCCGGTGGTTCCGCGCCGAAGCACGTGCAGCAGTTCCAGAAGGAGAACCACCTGCGCTGGGATTCGCTCGGCGAGTTCCTCGCCCTTGCAGCCTCCTTCGAGCATCTCGCCACCCGCTTCGAGAATCGCCGCGCACGCATCCTCGGACAGACGCTCGACAAGGCCACCGAGCAGTACCTGCTCAACAACAAGGCCCCATCACGCAAGTGTGGTGAACTCGACAATCGGGGCAGTCACTTCTACGTCGCCATGTACTGGGCCCAGGCGCTGGCTGACCAGACCATGGACCCCGAACTCTGCGCACGGTTCGCCCCGGTCGCGAAGGTGCTCAAGGAGAATGAGAAGACGATCGTCGATGAACTCAACGGGGCCCAGGGCAACCCGGTGGACATCGGCGGCTACTACCGCCCCGATGAGAAACTCGCAGCCGACGCCATGCGCCCCAGCAAGACGCTCAACGGGATCCTCGAGGATGCCGCGGCGGCGTCCGTCTGATCGGGTGTCCGGTGCGTTGGCGCGACGCTGCAACAGTCCTCCTGTCGGCGAGTCTCCTGCTCGGGCTCGCGGGGTGTCGGAGTACGACAGTGCATGATGGACCGCGCGCGGTCGTGCGGGACGGCGTGCTGACGTGGCATCCGGCGTCGAACTCCGATCGGGGGCACTCCATCGTGCTCATCTCCGGCGACGAGGAGTACCGTTCGGAGGAGGGCCTGCCGATGCTGGCTCGCCTGCTCGCGGAGCGGCACGGCTTCACGTGTCACACGCTCTTTGCCATCGACCGTGAGTCGGGCGAGATCAATCCCGACGAGCAGGGCAACATCCCGGGACTGGCGCTGCTGGCGGACGCGGACCTCATGATCATCGCGACGCGGTTCCGCAACCTGCCGCCGGACCAGATGGCGCACATCGATGCGTATGTGCAGGCCGGTCGCCCCATCCTCGGGATGCGGACCGCAACACATGCATTCGCACTCGACGGCGACTACGCCCGCTACGCGTGGAACTACAACGGCGACCCCGAGTACGCCGGCGGTTTCGGGCGCTGGATACTCGGAGAGACGTGGATCGCACATCATGGTGCGCATGGACGCGAGAGTACCCGCGGCGTGCTCCATCCCGGCGCCGCCGATCATCCGATCGTTCGCGGCATCGAGGATGGCGACATCTGGGGGCCGACGGACGTCTACCGTGTGCGCCTTCCGCTGCCGGATGGCTGCCGCGTCCTGGTGGACGGAGCGATTCTCGACGGCATGTCACCGGATTCGAATCCGGTCGCCGACGATCGCAACGCGCCGATGATACCCGTGGCGTGGTGTCGTGAGATGCCGTTGGGCAGGGGAAAGACACGGCGCGTCTTCACGACGACCATGGGTGCCGCCACGGACCTGGAATCGGAGGGACTCAGGCGGTTGATCGTGCAGGGTGTGTACTGGCTGGTCGGACTGGACGATGATGTGCCCGCGAGCGGTGCGGATGTCCGACTGACCTGGCCCTTTGAACCCACCGACTTCGGATTCGGTGCGTATCGACGCGGCATGCGTCCGACCGACTTCGTTCCGGGGGCACAACCATGAAGCACTTCGATGTGCGCACTGTCCTGCTCGCTCTGCTTCTGCTCGTTCCAGCGAGTCGGCGAGCCATGGCGCAGGCTGACTTCGAGCGCGGCGACCGGGTGCTGGTCCTTGGTGACACCCTGGCCGAGCGCATCGCGCAGAGCGGGTACCTCGCCGCGACACTGCACGCGTGTTTTCCTGATCTCGAACTCATCATCCGGCACGCCCCGGGTTCGGCGGACACGTTTGTCTTCCAGCCACGGGAGATGAACGTCCCCACCACGGATGAGATCATGTCGTCCTTTGACCCGGACGTGGTCATTGCGATGTACGGGATGGCGGCTTCCTTCGAACCGAAGAACCACCGCGCTGAGGTCGAGGACTTCATCCAGCGGGTCCGCGAGCAGACGGCGTCAGACGGGAGTGCTCGGCTGATCCTCGTCTCTCCGATACGTCACGAGTTTGCAGGCGTCTTCGGCCCTGATCGCGCGGCCATCGCAGCGCACAACCGCGAGATCACGCGGGTCCGCGATGCCATGCGGGATGCCGCCGCGAGTGCTGGTGCCGGCTTCGTTGACCTCACGGACATGGTTCTTCGAGGTCCGCTGACCGAGAACGGCATCCATCCGACGGAGGCGGGGTGCGGGCGGGTGGTGCTCGAGATCGCGACACAGTTGCACTGGCTGCCTGAGGACACTGGTGTGCCGGGCGATGATGCGTATGAGCAGGCAAGGGCGCTGCGTCGGATGGTGTGCGATGCGCACTTTCTCTACCGACTCGTGTACCGGCCGACCAATACCGAGTACGTCTTCGGCCGCCGACATGAGCCATTTGGCATCGTGAACTTCCCTGTCGAGACCGAACAACTCCAGCGCATGCTCACCGCACGCGACCGACACATCCACGCACTTCCCAAGCCGGACCCTCGCGCTGTGCTGAGCCCATTTGCGCGCGATGACACCACAATGTGGGAGCGCACACCATCTGGAACCAGGCTGCCCGAGGATGCGTGGACACCGCCTCCGGTTGAAGCCAAGGGCACCGAGACGTCTCTGGGTGCTGTCGAGATCGGTACGCCCGATGCATTCCTGGACAGTTTCACGATTGCCCCCGGCTATGCCGTGTCCTGCTTCGCATCCGAAGAACAGTTCCCCGAACTGGCGAGTCCGCTTGCGATGACATTCGATGAGGCGGGGCGCCTCTGGGTCATCTGCGCCGTGACGTATCCACACCTGCTTCCCGGCGAGCGACCCGCGTGCCACATCATCGTGCTGGAAGACACCGATCAGGATGGTGTTGCCGACACGTGCTCGACCTTCGCCGATGACCTGATGATCCCGACGGGGATCGCAGTCGACCTCGAAGGCGTGTACGTCGGACAGGCACCGGATCTCTTCCTGCTGCGCGACACGGATGGAGACGGACGCGCGGACCTGCGCGAGATCGTGGCAAGCGGATTCGGTATGCCGGATTCACACCACACGATCTCCGCCTTCGAGTGGGACCCCGCCGGTGGGATCCTGATGCACGAGGGTGTCTTCACACTCTCCAATGTCGAAACGCCCTGGGGTGTGCTCAGGACGCGCGATGCCGCCGTATGGCGCTTTGATCCGCGCACCCGCCGATTGACGCAGATGTCGCACTCCGGATTCGCCAACCCGTGGGGACATGCCTTCGAGGACTGGGGACGCAGTGTCCTCGCGGATGCGTCCGGCGGGTCGAACTACGACTTCGCGCATGTCATCTCGGCATTCGACTACCCCACCAAGCCCGTGCGCCCGGGGCCGGTACTCGGCCGCGGCCGCCCCACGGCCGGTTGCGAGTTCCTTCTCAGCCGGCACTTCCCTGAGGACGTACAGGGCACCTTCCTCGTGAATCAATCCATCGGCTTCCACGGCACGCGTTGGAGTCGACTCACACCGACCGGGAGCACCTGGTCGGGCAGCGCCATGCCGCAGGATCTGCTGGAGTCGAGCGACACCAACTTCCGGCCGGTTTCTATGGAACTGGGGCCGGACGGCACCCTCTACATCGCGGACTGGTGCAATCCCATCATCGGACACATGCAGTACTCGGTGCGCGATCCGCGGCGTGACCACGACCATGGCCGCATCTGGCGCCTGCGTCACATCGAACGCCCGCTCGTGGATGCACCGGACATAGTTGCGATGTCCACAATGGAACTTCTGGAAGCCCTTCGCCTCCCTGAGATCAACACGCGCCGGCACGCGCGTCGTCGTCTTCAATCCACACCCTGGCGCGAACTCGAACCGGAACTGCTGCGCTGGCTGGCCGGACTCAACAGCAGCGATCCGCTGCATGATCGGCTCGTTCTCGAATCACTCTGGCTGCATCAGGCGCATGGCGATGCCCGTCCCGGCTTTGTCCGACGCGTTCTCGAACTCGAGGACCCCCGCGCACGCGCTGGTGCGATTCGTGTGGTGCGTCACTGGCTTGATGAGGGCGAGGTCTCAACAGAGGAGGCGCTCGCGTTGCTCGATACGGGAGCCACCGATCCGGATATGCGCGTGCGCCTGGAGACACTTGTCGCCGCGGGTTTCCTGCCGGACGTCGAGGGCACGGGCATCGTGTCGCTCATCGCGGACCAGGAGATGGACGAGGCCATGCGCACGGTCATGGAGGCGGCGCTCAACCATCTGACGCGCGACGGTGGTGGCCTGAACGCACCACTCGTTCGCCGCTTTCGCCTCGAACGCGCACCGCTCGAGGAACTGATGGCGCTCGATCTGGAACCGGTCGTCGCGCTGGTGCGCCTGGGCCGGACCGATGTCCCGATGACGGCACGACAGGAAGCGCTCATGTTCATGGATGCCGCCGACCCGCTCGACAGGATCGGACGCCTCGCCACTGAAGCCTCGCGGCATGATCACATCCGGGCACTTGGTGAGTTGCTCGTGACACTGAATGCCGAACCTGGACAACTTCAGGCTGTCGAGTGGCCGGGTGCCCTCGATCCCTGGGTCCTGGCGCTGCAGGCGCGAATTGATCCTGAAGCGACGTGGGATGCGGTCGCCGATGACCGACTGCTCGCGATGCTTGAGGTTCTTGAACCGGGTGATGCGCCGGCCGCCGCGATGGATCGCCTGCCCGGCATGATCAGCGGCAGCACCGGGGCGGGGCGCACGATTGATGCGCTGGTGCGTCACACGCCGGATGCTTCCGAGGCGTTTGCCGTGCTCCAACCGCTCGCTGAACCCGCCGGCGAACGATCCCTCGCGCGCTGGAACGAAGACCTGGCCGTCGCCATGGCTGCTCTTCGCGGCATGCATCACTATCCGGCCGCCGCGTGGCCGGAGGGCCGGCGCGACTGGCGCCTGCAGATGTTGACTGCGGATGAGCGGCGTCGTGCCGATGCGTTGTATCACGATGAGGCGATCGGCTGTGCGCGCTGCCACGGTGCGAGTGGCGAGGGGGCGGAGGGATTCCCGCCGTTGCGGGCGTCCCGTCGCCTGCTGGGTCATCCCGAGCGTCCGGCGGGCATCGTGGTGCACGGCCTCTTCGGCGCGATCGTCGGTGCGGACGGCCGGGTCGTGGAGTCAGCGATGGCGCCGCTGGGGTCGGTGTTGTCCGACGAGGAGATTGCGCTGGTGGTCACCTATGCCCGCCAGAGTTGGGGCAACCTGGCGCCGCGCGTCACGGCTGCGGATGTACGGGCCGCGCGGGCGACGGTTCCCCCGGATGGACTGTGGCAGGTGACGCAACTCGATCGTCGCTATCCGCTGAAGGCCGACCTGCTGATCGGGCCGGCCCCGATGGAGGCGTATACGGCGCCGATGTCCGACTGGCTGCTCCGGTTCATTCTGCCGATCGCGGTGATGTTCTCGCCCGTGATCGTGATCGTCATTGTGGTGGCGCGGCGCTGTCGGGCGGCCGCATGAATCAGTCACCCGCCTCCGCGGCGGCCGATGGTTCAACGACGGGACTCCGCTTCGGGTAGGCAGCCAGCAGGAAGATCAGGCACGCAATGCTCGCCCACATGGGAACGGAGAAGAGCTGGGTGTAGTTGATGGTTCCCTCATGCCTGGACCAGTCAGCAACCCATCCCGCGACGAGGCTGCCGACGATGATGCCGACACCGAAGATCACGAGGCTGTAGAGGCTCTGGGCGCTGGCCCGGACATCGGGTGTCGTCTGTTCATCGACGATCATGAACGAGACGAAGATGAAGCATCCGAAGCACAGGCCGTGCATCGCGATCCCGGGGACGAGGACGAGGACGGCGTCCACTCCCGTGAACCCGGCGATGGCGTCCACGTAGGAGAAGATCGCCATGCGAGCGGCGTACGCCACGAGCCCGATGGCGAGGAATGTCTTGCGCGAGATGCGTCGGGCGAACAACGGGATCAGTGCAAGCACCAGGATCTCGGACATCTGCCCGATGGTCATGAGGCCGCCGCCCCCGACCCCGAAAATGCTGTTCACGAAATCAACGAATCCGCCCGCCTGCGCCTGGTAGCCGCCGAGGAAGGGCGCAGTGTTCACGAAGTAGAACTGGTGGATGCAGCTCACCGGGATGGCGAGAAGGAAGAGCATGAGGAGCGGCATGCGCGTGAACTCGCCGATCGCCTTGAGGGAGGCCACGGATCCCGTCGCCTTCGCGGGAGGCGTCTTCGGGAGGAAGAAGCAGTAGACTCCCATGACGACGCCCAGTATCGCGCTGAGTCGGAAAGCATCCATCATTCCCTTTGCCCGCGCCAGTTCGATCGCGGCGTCATCTGCGCCGGCAGGGGTATGCATGTGCAGCAGCCACTGTCCGATCGTGATGCCGACAACGATCCAGCCCACCGTACCCCAGACGCGCACGCGACCGAAATCCCTGTCACGGTCAGGCATGTGATGGAAGGCAAGCGAATTCGTGAGTGACAGCGTCGGCGAATAGACGAGGGAATACGCCAGCGAGAACGCGAGGAAGCCCCAGAAACTCTCCACGTATGCCAGGAACCAGACCAGCACACCGCCGACGATGTGACTCAGCCCCAGGAACTTCTCGGTATTGAAGTAACGGTCCGCGATCTGCCCCGCGATGAACGGCGCCACCAGTGCACCGACCGCCCCGACCGAGAACATCACCCCAATCTGGGTGCCGGTGAAGCCTCGATAGCCGGACAGGAAGGCGAACAGCAGCGGCAACCACGCCCCCCAGATGGCGTACTGCAGGAACATCATCAGCGACAGGCGGACATTCAGTCCCAGCGACAGCGGGCGGGCACGCTCTTCAGACATGGCTGGCTCCTCACGGGATCACACTCAAAGCTCCGCCCGAAAACCGACCCTCCAGCACCCCGCTCGATCGACTCACATGCCGTACACACGCTTGACCTTGTCCGTCAGGTAGCGGAGCAGGAAGTCACTGTCGATCTTCGAACCGCTGATCATCTCGCACAACTCCTCGGCGCCATACCGACGACCGTGCTGGTGAACCTTGTCCCGGAACCACGCCAGCGTCGGACCGAACTCGCCCCTGCTGAACTGCTCGTCCCGGTCCGGAAGGTCCTTGCCGAGTGCCGCCCACATCTGGGCCGCGAAGAGGTTGCCGAAGGTGTAGGTCGGGAAGTAGCCGATGGCGCTCATGGACCAGTGGACGTCCTGGAGGCAGCCCACGCGATCCTCGTGCACCGTGAGGCCCAGGTCGTTCTTCATACGCTCGTTCCAGGCGCCGGGGAGGTCCGAGCAGGCGAGGTCGCCGCGAATCATGGCGCGTTCCAGGTCGAAGCGCAGCATGATGTGCAGGTTGTAGGTGACCTCGTCGGACTCGACGCGAATGAACCCCGGTTCGACGACGTTGACGGCCTTCCAGATGGCGTCGAGATCGTTGGGAATCGAGTCGCCGAGCATGGTGCGGGCGAGGGGCAGGCCCCACTGCCAGAAGGACTTCGAGCGACCGATGAAGTTCTCCCACATGCGGCTCTGGCTCTCGTGCACACCGAGCGAGATCGCCTCCGCGAGCGCCGTGCCGGAGAGTTCCTTCTTGGGCAGACCCTGCTCGTAAGTCGCATGCCCGCCCTCATGCAACGCCGTGAAGACGCTCTCCGCCCAGCCGTCCGGACGATACCGGTTCGTCATGCGCGTGTCGCCGGACGCCACACCCTCACAGAAAGGATGCGTTGACAGGTCCATGCGGCCGGAGTCAAAGTCGAAACCCGCAGCCTTGCAGACATCGGCACAGAAAGCCTTCTGCGCATCGATGTCGAAGTTCTGGCCGATGACCGAAAGGTCGGGCTTCTCAGGCGCGGCCTCCACCAGGCCGATCAACTCGACCAGCCCCTCGCGCAGCGGGCCGAAGATCTCCTCGGTGCGCTTCGCCGTCATGCCCGGCTCGTAGATGTCCAGCAGCGCGTCATACAGCTCGCCGCCATCGGCGACACCGTAGCACTCCGCCTTGCGCCGGTTGAGATCCACCGTCTGCTGAAGCGCCGGCAGGAACTTCGAGAAGTCGTTCTTCGCACGCGCATCCTTCCAGGCGACCATGCCGAGGGAGGATGACTTCGCGATCTCCTCCACCAGGTCTCGCGGCAGCTTCGTCGCCTTGTCAAAGTCACGCCGTGCTTCGCGGATCCCGGCGGCGATGATCGGATCGCCCATGAGTCCCGTCTCGGATTCGCAGGCGCTGATGAGGTCGCCGAACTTCGGATCGGTGGCCCGTTCGTGCACCAGCCCCGAGAGGTACTGCAACTGCTCGGCGCGGATCGCCGTGCCGTTGGCCGGCATCATCGTTTCCTGGTCCCACGCCACAAGCCGGTTGATCGAGGTGACCACCTCCAGTTCGTGCTGCGCACGGGCGAGGTTGGCGTACGCGGCGGAATCCTTCACGGCCATCTGGTGAGTTTCAAGAACGGACATCGTGGTCTCCTGTCAGGTCGAATCGAACCGACATCATATCGCCGGATCGGATGAGCAGAGTTGCCCAATACGCGGTCCGCCCCCAGAATGCCCTTCATGCAGGAACTTCTGATCGCAACGTCCAATCCGCACAAGATCGAGGAACTCGCGGCGATGCTGGAGCCACTCGGCATCCGCATCAGGAGCCTCGATCAGTTGTCAGAGTCATTCCCGGAGCCCGTGGAAGACGGTGACACCTTCGAGGCGAATGCCATTCTCAAGGCCCGCGCCTACGCCCAGGCGACGGGTCTCCACTGCCTCGCCGACGACTCAGGCCTGGAAGTCGATGCCCTCGACGGCCGACCCGGGGTCCATTCCGCGCGATTTGCAGGGGTGGAGGGCAGCCGCGAAGAGCGGGACCGGGCCAACAACGCGCGACTCCTCGAAGAACTGGGCGGGCTTCCGCGCGAGCAGCGATCAGCGCGCTTCGTGTGTGTCATCTGCGTCGCGCGCCCGGACGGATCAGTCCTGCTCACGGAACGCGGCACGGTGGAGGGCCACATCGGTACGGCCCCCCGCGGCACGAATGGCTTCGGTTACGACCCCCTCTTCGAACTGCCCGACGGACGCACGAGCGCCGAATTGCCGCCCGAGGAGAAAAACCGCATCAGCCACCGCGCGCGAGCCGCGGAGGGCGTGAAGCGGAAGATTCTCCCGTAAGCATGTGGAACAGACTTGCGGTCAAAGGGGAAGACCTGACGGCCTCATCGTCACACGCACATCTGACCCCAGTTGGCGAGCACGAGGTTGAGGTCGTCAAAGTCCACGATGCCGCTCCCGTCGAGATCGCCGGGGACACCCACACCGGTCATGCCCCAGTTCGTGAGCACCAGGTTCATGTCGTCGAAGTCAATGACACCATCGCCCGTGGAGTCGCCGAGGCACGCCGCGAGTACCAGGTCATTGCCGTCACCGCCGACATACGAGATCGCGAAGTTGTAGAACGTCCCGCCGAATTCACCGGAGACGGTCGCGCCCTCCGGGAGTCCGAAGAACTCACCGATGATCGGGTCGACGTCGTCATTGTCACCGACGAGGTACACGTCGGAAGCAGCTGGTGCCGCGCCGAGCAGGAGCGTGATCTTGCCCATCAGCCGGATGGGTCCATTCACGACGACCTTGTCAAAGGAGCTGGGTGAGTTGATGTTGATCTCAAGGTTCGAGGCGGGGCCCTGCGACCAGCTGCCATGGACCAGCGTCGTTCCGATTCCAAGATCGTTCGGCGCCAGCGTTCCACCGTTCACGTTCAGTTCGTACGGCAGGAAGGTCTGCCCGAAGGTGTCGACGATCAATCGCCCGCCCAGCATGTCAAAGATGGCGGTGCCGCCCGCCGGTGTCTTCTTGATGATGCCGGCATCGAGGGTGCCGCCGGTGAGCGTGTACGTTCCGTTGCCGCCGTTACCGCCGACAAAGAGCGTGGATGTCGTCACTGACGAGGTGCCGGACTGATTGAAGAAGCCCGTGCCCTGCGAGCCGACCGTGATCATGCCCGCCCACAGGGTGCCGCCGTCGATGTTGTACGTGGCCTGGGCCACCGAGAGCTGGCCCGCGATGATCTGCGAGCATGTGACGTCGCCGCCATGCTGATTGAAAGTCCCCGTGCCGTACCACGCCGGTGTGATATCACCGGTCACAGAGATCGTGCCGTCGTTGATCGTGAACTCCGCCGTGGCGCCAGGCAGGTTCCCCGCCAGGCGAATGAAGCTCGCGTTGATCTCCGACGTCGCACCCGACACCGTCATCTCGCCGTGCCCGTGATGACCCACCTGGACGTACGCGGCATTCACAATGCTGTCCACGATCTCCGCATATCCGACCGCGCCGGCCGAGTTCGTGCCGAGCGAGAAGGTCTGAAAACTGCTCGTGGTGCCGCCGATGATCTGAGCGGTCCCGCCGTTGATGAAGAAGGCCTGTTGACCCGGCCCCGGAACGCCCGCGGTCCAGTTCCCGGGGTCGAACCAGTCGCCGACGCCGGTGTTGGTCCATGTGGTCACCTGGCCGGAAGCCAGGCCGGAAGCGGCGAAAATCAGCGCGGAAACGGCGGTGGTGCAGGCGAGGCGAGACATGTGAGTGTCCTTTCTGATTCGTGAGGCGTGAAGGGACCTCAACATCCCTTCATACACCCACTCTGCGGCGGACCGAAGCGTGATCTTGCAGAAGGACGCCCGATTCCCGGGATTTCGCCCGCAGGCCCGATAACTATCTCGGAATCAGAGCGTCAGTGGGGCATACCCCGGCATACGCGGCCGTGTGGACGCGATTCGAACTACGCTTCGCCTCGGACGCAATCCGCCTCGATGCCGGCCTCGTGATCCTCTCCCTGTTCGGCGTCGGCCGGTGCCGAGGGTGGTTCGAAGATCCACGACGATACATCCTCGCCCAACGCATGCGTGATGCTCAAGTCCGGATGTTCCATGAGGCTGACGTGCGTCTCGTCTCCCTCGCCCGCGTCGATGGGACGAACCCCGGGTCGGCATGGCATGTCCGGTTCAGGCTCCACCACCACCGCCCGACGCCCGTCGCTCAACCGGACATCAGTACCCACCGAGAAGGGCGGAACGCACTTCAGCAGCGCACGCCGGACCAGCGGATCAAACCAGCCGTCAAACCGCTCAGATGCAAATGCATGCAACGCCGCGACTGGCTGAAGCCGATGGCCCTCCGCATCCGTCAGCAGTCCGTCGAGGACGTTCGCCGCGGCGATGATGCGTGCAAAGATATGAATGCGCCGCCCCTCGATGGTGCCCTCGAGGCGGCCGTTTGAGCAATGCGACATGTCCGGCCAGCCCTGACCGTCAAAGCGCTGATGGTGGTGCAGCACGGAGTACGCCACCCGCGCAGGCACGCGGCACGCCTCAAGCATCTGCTTTCCCACCGCAACATGCTCGGGATAGTCAACCGGGCGCTGCCGCGCTCCACCTGAGGACTCCGACTGCACATCGTGGAAGAGCCGTGACTCCTCCGACAACTGCGTCTTCCCCACGTCATGCAGCATGCCCGCCAGTCCCAGCACCGACATCTCACGCGCCTCGCGGGGACGAAGTCGCGGCTGCTCGTTGATCACGTACGGTTCCAGATGCAGTCCGCACAGCAATGACAGGTACGCCACGTTCGTCGCATGTGATGCCTGCGTTTCGACATCGAAGATTGCTTCCGTCATCGATGCATACTTCGCCGAACTGATCGCCTCAAGCACCAGTTCCATCACCGCGGCACGGTACGACTGAATCTGCGCCGTCGAGATCGTGCGTCGCGTACATGCCTCCAGGCCGTCGCGAATCTGCGCGTACACTTCCTTCTTGGCTGCCGAGAGGCGGGGGGCGACGGCGGCATCCAGGTCGCGCGTCAGGTCGTCCTCAATCCACAGGCGCGTGACGCCTCGCCGAGCGACACTGCGGAGCAACGCCGCATGCAGTTCGACACCTGGCCTGAGCAGGTCATGTCCGGGATTTTGCGGGTCCGATACCACCGATCCAAGGATCGATCCCGGAGCGACATCGTTGATCGCGCACAGGAGCATCGTCAGGGTCAACATTCGGTCTGATGCCGGGCCTTTCACGTCCGGATGGTCGAATTTCAGGCGAACGCGCAGACCGGCCGCGCTCCAATCGGACATCCCGTCGAACCGGAATCGATATCAGACTTGAGAGACCCGATTCGCGCTTCAGCGCCGCCGCCTCATCACCGTCACCGATCCGCCCAGCAACAGCAGGCCGGCAGTTCCCGGTCCCGGGACGAGGATCATGGTGGTGGGGGATATGACCCCTTCAGCGCTCCCCGAAGCGAACACACCGAGCGGCGCGCCATCGCCCGAGAAACGTCGCAGCGAACCATTCGAGTAAGAGGAAACCACGCGGTCTCCATCCGGCAGTTCAACCTGCGCGATCGGGTTACTGAGCCCCCCGCCCGACAGCAGGTTGCCGAGGAACGCGCCGGTGGTTGCGTCATAGCGCCGGATGGAACCCGTGCCCTGGCTCACCACCTGGAGTTCGTCGTCCTGAAGCACCAGTTGAAGCGGCCGCACCAGTCCGCCACCCGAGACAAGGTCACCAAGGTACGCGCCCGTCGACGGGTCGTACCGCTTCACCGAGTTCGAAAAATACGACGAGACAAGCATCTCGCCCCCTTCGGTGAAGACAATCCCGTCAGGACCGCTCAGCCCGCCGCCTGCCGCCGCGGTACCGATGACCCGTCCCGTCCGCCCATCGATGCGCACCACCGAGTTCGTACCCACGCCCGCTGCGTAGAAGTCACCTTCCGGACCCGTGGCAAGGTAACCGACGAACTGGAGTTGCGGCCCGGACGCAAAGACATCCATGAACGCGCCCGTCTTGCCGTCATACCGAAGGATCTCGCCTGTGCCTTCCGACGCCACATAGAGATGGCCGTCCTGCCCGCGCTGCAGGCCGACAGCGCGCGTCAGCCCGCCGCTCCCCGGAGCAACAAAGTACCCCTGCCAGTTGCCTTCGAGATCGTAACGGGAGACCGAGTTCCCGCCCTGGTGATTCGCGACCAGCAGATACTGCTCGCCCGCACACGCAACACCGCAGGTGCACAACAACATCGCCGCGGCTGCTCCAGACCATCCTGCTCGCATATCGAATACCTCTCTCTCTCAGCCGCCACCCTGTGCATACCGGCGCGCTGACAGCCTCCTCGTGAATCAAACCGAACCCGCTGTCTGATGCGTCAGGTCCCCCGTGGTTCCCGGTCATTCCATGTTCGAGGCGGAGTTCGCTGACGTCTCCTCGGCCCCTCGGGACGCACGCGCTGTCGCCAAAACAGCCCGGACAGCGCCCGCGGCCTGCTCCCGGAACTGATCCTCAGTCCAGATCGTGTTGTGCGTCGCCTGCTCAATTTCGATGCACAGGCCCTCCGCAGCCGCCCGCGCGATCTCATGCCCGTCCGAAACCGGGCAGACTTCGTCCGCCGTCCCGTGAATGACGAGCAGCGGACACGTCAGCCGGCCCGCCAGTTCCGCGCGGTCGAAGCCCGACCAGCCAACACCGACGCCCAGCCGCGCCCCGAGCAGTGCGAAGGCCGGCGGCACATTGACGCGATACGGATATCCCGCAAGGTGCAGCACTCGAATCGCCGGCGTCCACGGAAGTCGGTACGGCGCCTCCGCGATCACGGCTCGCACTTCCGGATGATCGATCGCTGCGCGAATCGAAGCCCCCGCACCAAGCGACCACCCATACAGCACGACGCCTCGACCGCGCTCCGCCTCCGGGATCGCCTCTTCGATCAGGCGCCCGATGATCTCATGCTCACGCGTACCGAGCAGGCAACGCCCCGGACTCTCGGCATGACCCGGTGGATCCCACGCCATCACACGCGAAGCATCCGACGCCAGTGCCTCCAGTCGAGGCAGCACACCAAGCTTCGAGTCGCCCCACCCCGGCGTCGCAATCACCACCGGGCCGTGCGGGTCGCGCCCGTCAATGTCCCAGCACTCCAGGGAGAGTCCGCGCCACGTCACGGTGAACGATCGCGAGGTCCACGCAGGCGTCATCTCGCGCGGGTCACCGGGAAGGCCCCGCGCAACCGCCCAGGCGTAGGTTCGCCGCGGCGGATTGCGAAGTCGATGCATGGTCAGGGCGGTGACGATGAGCCATGCGATGAGCAGGCCCGCCGCCAGCAGCAGGACGAGTCCGATCATGGGGCCACGAGATTCCTGATGTCATTGAACGTGAGCGTCAGGAAGACCGCGGCGATGAGCATGAGTCCGAACAGCGTCGCCACGTTCTGAATGGCGATCGGCACCGGTCGGCGGGTGATGCTCTCGATAAGCAGCATGACGAACTGTCCACCGTCCACCACCGGGATCGGCAGGAAATTGATCACGGCGAGGTTCGCGCTGATCAGCGCCAGGAAGAAGAGCAGGGGGATGATCCCCTCACTCGCGAACTGCGACCCGATGTGCGCGATGCCCACCGGCCCCTTGAGGTTGTCCACTCGAACCGATCCCTGGAACAGGCGCACGAATGTCAGGTATGTCTGCACGACGATCCAGTGTGTCTTCTCAACGCCGATGGCGACCGCGTGAATCGGGTTGTCCGCCTTCATGATGAATGACGCCTGCGCGAAGCTCATCTCAAAGAGCGGATCGACCGCCCACGACAACTCGGCGACGGCGTCCAGTTCATCGGCCGTCAGCGTCCATGTCGTCGTCACCGTGCTGCCGGACTCGATCTGGCCCGGATCGAGCAGTGTCATCTCGACATCGACGGTGACATCGGAGTCGGCCGCACCTTCACGCGATTGCAGGAGCACGCGCCGAATCGAGGCATAGTCATCAACTGCGACTCCGTTGATGCTATCGATCCGGGTGCCCGCCGGCGGCTTCGGATCAAGGCGCGATACCGCGAGGCCACCGGTCCAGTCCGTGGCCGTCACGATCGGCAGGTTGCTGGCTTCCGCAATCACGAAGCCGATGCGGCCATCGTTGTCGACGGCCGCGCTGAGTGACCGAACCTCACTGCCGCGCAGCAGGACGAGGTCGATCTTCCGGCCCCGATGCGCCTGGATCTCCTTGACCGCCGCGAGCCGGTCGGGCCATGCGGCGGACCCCACCTGGAGGAAGACGTCGTTTGCTTCCAGTCCCTTCTCCGCGCCCTGCTCACTGACCTCCATCACCTTGAGCAGCGGAACCAGTCCGAGCAGGTGACGGGCGTTGGGGGCATCGCTGTCCTCATCCATCGCCTGCAGGTCGAGAACCACCGGGACGACGATCTCAACCGTCTTGCCGCCCTCCGCGGTGAATGCCGCGTTTACGGGCGCACCATCGGCGGCACGTACGGTGTCCTGAATCGTCGAAAAGACACCGAAGGACTCGCCGTTGGACGTCACCGTCGCCGGCTGCCTGCCGTCGATCGAGGAAAGGCTCATACCAGGTTGCAGCGACTGCAATCCGAGCGCCTCAAGCCGCTTCCGGATGATCTCGCGATCCGAATCTTCGTGGGGGTCGACGATCGAGGCTGTCAGTGCCGGCGATACCCCGATCTGAAGCATGTTCGCCGGACCACCCATCTCCGGTACGACATCGACGTCATACGTCTCCTCCGCGCCCGGGCGCCGCAGCGTGAGCGTGCATGGCTCGCCGGGATCCGACATCGCCGTGTTGATCATCACCTCCGTGAAGGTCTCGATCGACGATCCTTCCATCGCCACGACCGTGTCGCCCGATCGGATGCCAGCCAGCGCGGCGGGTGATCCCGCGTTGACGGCGCCGATCACCGGCGGCGTGTCGCGCATGCCGAACATGAAGACGATCATGAAGAGGAACGCCGCGAGCAGGATGTTCATCACCACGCCCGCGCTGATCACCACCATGCGCTTCGCCGGCGACTTGCTGGTGTAACTGCCCTCCGAAGAGGAGGCGGCGTCGGGATTGAGGTCATCCTGACCGAGCATCTTCACGTAGCCGCCGAAGGGGAACCAGTTCAGCCGGTACTCGGTCTGGCTGACACCCGCCAGGTCGCCGTGCTCCGGATGCTGCCCGGCATCGATCAGCCGCTGCTTGTACGAAGGCTCCGAGGAGCCCATCCGGAACCCCATCCCCTTTCGCCACGAGCAGATCGCCGTCCCGAAGCCGATCGCGAAAGCCGGCACTCGGATGCCCGCCCACTTCGCGGCGAGGAAGTGCCCCAACTCATGAATGAAGATCACGAGTCCGAACCCGATCACGATCAGGAGCACATTGAAGAAGTTATGGAGGAGGTCAAGCATCATCTTCCGCCTTGCTGTTCGTCAGGTCTTCCACGTGAACTCGTCACCCAGCAGGGCCCGGAGTTTCTCGTTGTGCGGTTCGAACCACGCCCGCATCCGCTCCACCACCGCATCGATCGTCCCGGTCGCGCCGGACCCTTCATTGTGAACGTCGAAGGCCGGGGGATGGTCCGACTCGATACCGATGAATCGACACGCACGCTCCCACGTCTTCAGGGGATGACCGAACATGTCTTCGGATTTCAGCACGAGAAGTTGCTCACGCGGGAAATGTTCCAGCCACCGCGCAATCTGCTCCGCGTAACAGCCGCGGGACAGGTAGGCGTGCCGGAAGAAACCGTCGGCGACGTAGGCCGGGTCCGCGGCCATCCGCTCGGCATGCAGTGCCATCCGTTCCGGTTCGCGGTCGATGGCGTCGGCAAGGGTCGCCGCATCATCCCAACCCTTCCGCCGTGCGACTCGCCAGTGGCTCATGGCCCGCGCCGCCGGTTCCCGCAGGATCGCGATGAGTTTCGCATCGGGCAGCATGGCATGCACCCGTGCCGGCACCAGTGGGTGATACAGGTATGCGGGCGTGGCCTCACCCGTGATCGAACCATCACCGGACAGCAGTCCCGGTTTCGGAAACTGGTTTTCATACCACTCGCCACCGTTGCCATAGTGCCGGTCGAAGAAGTGAATCTCCTTGGTGACCGGCTTGCGCACCCGGCGGTGTTCGCCCAGGTACTTGAAGAGCGACGTCGTGCCGCACTTGTGCGCGCCGATGACGATGAAGGAGGGTCGCAGCCGCTTCGTGACACCGGGCCACGTGTGCCGCTGCTCATTGGTCGGTTGCTGAGCAAGGGTCATGATTCACCCACGCACCGATGCGCACCGGGCGCGGGTCGGTCAGCGGGTCTCCTGCGGATAGATGATGTAGCGGTCGTGCACGGAGAGGCAGAGATCCTTGCCACCGTCTCCGGTGAAGTCGGCAATGATGGCCGCCGAAGGCTGGAACTCGCGCGTGTCGCCGCCGCGGAAGAGCATGGACTGGAAGACCTCGAACTCCGTCGCAAGATACATCTTGCGCGTCGCCGAGAAGGTGAAGACCTGGCACATCTGCTCACGCGCATCCAGCACCACCATGTCCACGTAGCCGTCGCCGTTCAGGTCGCCGAACTCAGTCTCGTGCTCCAGGCGATCATCCTCGTCGGAACGGAACGCCGCGAACTCCTCCAGCGCCACGTGCCGACCCGCAAGCCGGACGAAGCAGAAGGCATCATCGCTCAGGCAGAGAATGTCCGGAGCATTGCTGTTGCCGTGGAACGCGCCCGCATGCACCGCGCCGAGATCAAAGCCCGACAGGCGCAGCCGACGTGCGATCTGCCACGTGCCCCGATCGTCCTGCGACATCATGACCAGCGTTGACGATGAGCCGTCCGATGCCACGATCAGATCGCGGTTGCGGAGCGAAAGCACCGTCAGGCCCTCCAGTGAAGACGAGGAATCAGGCATCGTGATCTGTTCCACCACCCGCCAGCCGGAGTCCGACGAGTAGGTGCAGGCTCGTACGAAGTTCTCGTCCGCGATCAGCAGTTCCGGCGAACGATCACCATCAATGTCGAAGAGCGCCGTGTTCTCCGGGCCCGCCGCGGACACCAGTCCGAACTGAGGCATGTCGTCATCCGTCAGCACGGCGACATTGTCTGCGTTCGTATCCCCGACGTTCAGGACCATCACCATCGGCTCATTGGGTGTGAAGAGAATGATGTCGGTCCGACCGTCGTGATCGAAGTCGCCCGCGAGAATGGAGTTCGGCGGCCGGTTCACATCTTCGAGTTCGATCACCAGCGATGCACCTCCTGAAGCGTGATGCACCTCGAGGACATGATCACGCTTGTCGCGCACGACCACCGCGACCGCCGGACCCGAATCCAGCGGCAGGTAGCCCATCGCGACCGGCTCGGAGCCGGCCGTCGTGATCGGGAACGGCTGAGGGAATCCCAGCCGCTGCGTCCTCGGATCCCAGGTGCTCACCCCCAGCGCCTTCTCCTCGCTGCTCAGCACGAACACCTCGTCAGCGCCGACACCATCCCACTGGCCCAGCGCCACCGCGTTCGGCTTCTTGAACGTACCGAATGACTCTCCATCATCCAGTCCGCCGCTCGTACCCTGCGCGAACAGCACGAGACTGTTCGCCGTGGGATCCGTCGCCAACAGGTCAACCCGACCGTCACCGGTGACATCGCCGACCGCCACCGTCCGGTCCTTGTCGCTGTTGCGGAAAGCCTGCACCTCCGCCAACGCATCCACCTCGCCGCCGAAGGTGGAGAAGTTCGCGGCATCGACATCCTCATCCACCAGGTCGTACATCACCATCCGGCGTGAGGCCCGTTCGATCACGTGGATCGATGCCGCCGCACGGCCCGGGAAGCGCACCGGCTCAACTTCACGAAGTTCAGGCATCTCCAGACGGATCTCGGCCCCCAGCCGTCCATGTCCCTGTCGCCCAGTCTGCTGCAACCAGAGGCGCAGGGGGGCGGAATCCTCGGGAATGACGCCGAGGATGTCCTGACGGGTATCGCCGTCGTAATCCTCAATGAAGAAGGCCACCAGTTCGCCACTCGACCCCAGTTTCAGCGGCTCACCTTCAATGCCGCGATCTGAAAGATCAAAGACGTGGATGCGCCCGGCGACGAGCACGAGCACCTCCGGGTCGGAGGTCCCGAGGACATCCGCAATCGCCAACCCATCCTGCCCGGCAGACAGGTCCGGCACGCGCCGCTTCTGCGCCACATCGAAGCTCAGCCGGGACGTCTGTTCGAGGACAACCAGTTCCGCAGGCTGCCCCGCATAGATGATGTCCAGATCGCCATCACGGTCGTAGTCGTAGGCGCGGAACGCCGCGACACGATGCGCCACACTGACCTCGGTGCGGTCGAACCAGGGGTTGGGTGGCAGTTTGTTGACCTTGTACTCGCGCTCCATCTCGGCGTCCGTCAGACGGGCACGCCGCTGCGTGAAGACCTCGATGCGGGACTTCCGGTTGTTGGCGACAACCAGGTCCATCAGACCGTCCCCGTCCAGGTCCGTCTCCAGCGCCGGACCGGCGCCATCGCCCACGACCACGATCCGGGGCGATTCGAATCCGAAGAATCTGGCCAGGTCCGGCGCCGATTGGGCGGACGCGGCTGTGCAGATGGCGAGGGTCGAGAGGACAGTAGCGAAGTGGCCTGGATTGAAGTTGCGGTACATGATTCTCCCGATGACTGGAGGGGTGCGAATGCCCGGCAGCGCTCCCGTCGCGCCCCGAGCGCCGGGTACCGGCTCAAGAGTGTACTCCGACCCGATCCCATCGGGCCGGAGACTGTCATGAACTTGGTCCTTGTAGATTCCGTACAATCCAAGTACAGGTGAGATCGGCCCGGTGGCCCATCCCCACAACCTCAGGAGTGACCTCATCGAATGAGCGCAGAGTCCCACGGCCAATGGAATCGGCCCCCGATCATCGAAGTCGTCCTGGCTGTTCAGTTCGATGAACTTCCCGAACTCGGGAACGGCCATCTTGGACGGTTCTGGGCGGAAATCGCCGACGAGTATCCGTCTGCCGATGATGTCCCGGCGATGGGGCCGGTCGATGAACCGGAAGGTGATCTGCCCTACGGCTTTCCTTCGCTCGGCCTCCGCGCTTCAGCCGGCCACTCTCGTCTGCGCATGACCTCGGGCGATGGAACCAGAATGATCCAGATCCAGAATGGCTGGTTCGTGGTCAACTGGACCCGGCGATCGGACGAATACCCTGGCTATGAAAATGTGCGGAATTTGTTTGATCAGATGTTCGCGAAGTTCGAGCGCTTTGTCAAAGCCAAGACCGGGCGAGGTGTGCGGCCGAACCTCTGGGAAGTGACCTACATCGACCACATTGAACACGGGTCAGTCTGGAAGAGCCTGTCAGACCTGCCGCGTGTCTTCCCCGGGCTGTTTGGCTCGTCGCGGTTTCCCGGGGGTGAGATCGAGGCCGTGGACTCGACCTGGACGTGGAAGCTCAGTTCCATTCCCGGCCGGCTCAGAGTGTCGGTCCAGCTTGCGCGGGACTCTGCTGAATCCGAAAAGTCAATCCTCCTGGTTCGCAGTACAGCGCGTGGAAGCCTCGATGCACCAGGCGCACTCGCGCTCGGGCAGGCGCTCGACGACGGCAGGGCTTCCGTGGTCGGCGCCTTCAAGACGATGGCCTCCAAAGAAGCCCTTGACTACTGGAGAGGGACCACATGATTGCAGCACATCAGCCTTGCATCAGCGAATCGAGCCGATTGCTCGTCCCCGAGTCCGGTCGTGATCGGATCGAACGATCTGACGCCTGCTCCGAATGGGCCCGGCGCTTCAACGACGATCTTCGGCGAGCCGAGCAGCGACTGCGCGAGTGGCGGCGCGATCCATCTGTGCTTGAGGATGACGACACGATTGCCCCTTCCATCATTGTGATCGACCGTGCGATGGAAGTCAGCAAGCGCCTTCGAGCATTGGCGATGGACCGGGTCGCGCCTCGCGGAGCTCTACTGCTGAATCTGAGAGGCGTCGCTGCCGGTCCCGATGGCGAGATCTGCTTCGAGTTCGAGAAGGGTCCCATCGCCATGACGACACGGGTGGAGCCCGATGGAACAGTCGTCCAACTCTCGTTCATGGGCGATGACCTCATTCACAGTGCTCAGGTTCTTGACGCCCCCTTCTGATCAGAGTTCTTCCGGTGGATCCCAACTCGCCCGTTCAAGCAGAAGAGGTCGTCCTGCGACGTGTTCCCCGCGATCAAATGGGCGAGGACGACCTGCCACTGGCGGCAGCCTTTGCCCCGAATAGGCGTAACAATGACGGACTCTCCATGTTTCGCCGCTGCTTCCACACCCCGAAGTCGGTCGCTGACTTTCGGACTCGGGCGAAGTCCGAGGCGTGGGTTGTGTCCCTCCGGGCCCAGGACCTCTTCGATCTGGGATTGTCGATCCAGCCGGATCCGATCCCGGCGGCCGATGGGGTCGCCGCTCAGCCGGGACATGCTGTCATTCCCGAGATGAATGCGGCGAAAAGGAAGACCAGCGACGTCGAACAATGGAAGGAACGGCTGCGTCGAGCCGTCACTCGGGTCGATGGTCCATTTTTCCCTCCCGAACACACACCAGAATGACCAATTCGCTCCGGGCGCGCGTTCCACGGTCAGTCAGGCCAGATATGATCTGATGCTTCTGAGATCGCATTTCACCGGGAGTACCCATGAAGATCGCATCAGGCATGTCATTCGCTCTCATTCTCGCAACCGCCCTCTGCTCGGCGCTGCACGCCGGCGTTGACCGCATCACCCTCCGGGATGGCCGCGAGGTCGCCGCGCCGATCGTCAAGCAGTCGTCGGAGACCATCTGGGTCGACCTCGGCTTCGACATCCTCGCCATCCCCCGTGCCAACATCGAGACCGTCCTGCGCGCTGAGGAGGACGCCGCCGTCGAGGACCTCGACGAGGACGCCCTCTACCGCACCGCGACCGGGCTCGCCGAGTCGACACCCCAGGAACTGGCGAAGCGCATCGGTGAGGCGGTCATCAAGGTATCCACCCCCTCCGGACTCGGCTCCGGCTTCATCCTGCACCCCGACGGCTACGCCATCACCAACGCCCACGTCATCCAGGGCGAGACGCGGATCAAGGCCACCGTCTTCCACCAGACCGAACGCGAATTCCGACGCCTCACCATCGAGGACGTCGAAATCCTCGCCGTCAACAACCACATCGACCTCGCGCTCATCAAACTCACCCACCCAGACGGTGAGCAGTTCAACAACGTCTACGTCCAGGGCGCCGAGAACCTCGATGTCGGTGAAGACGTCTTCGCCATCGGAAATCCCCTCGGACTCGAACGAACGCTCTCCCGCGGCGTCGTCGCCACCAAGCAGCGCAACTTCGAAGGGATGACCTACATTCAGACCACCGCCCAGATCAACCCCGGCAACTCCGGTGGCCCCCTTTTCAACCTCAGGGGTGAAGTCATCGGTGTCACCAACATGGGCATCCCCGGTGGCGAGGGCCTTGGCTTCGCCATCCCCTCACGCTACGTGCGCGACTTCATTCGCAACAATGAGGCATTCGCCTACGACAAGGAAAACCCCAACTCCGGTCACAGCTACAACGATGCGCCCCCGCGATCAGAATTCGGTCCGCCCCCCGTCCTCGATGACGCCACCGGCGAAGACCGCTGATCGCAGACCACAGTGCACACACACGGAACAGTTCAATACCCAACTTTCTCCAGGGATCCCATGAAAACAGTACTGACGATGATCGCCGCGAGTGCCGCGGCTGCACTCACCACGCCCCTTCAGGCCATCGACTTCCGCGCCATTGCGCCGCAGGATGCCGCCACAGTCGTGGTGATCGAAGACTTCACGACCATGCAGGCGCACCTCGACGACTCCGGTCTCCGGGACGTCTGGGATGACCCCCGCGTCCAGGAGTGGTTCGAGAGCTTCACGGAAATGATGCTTGAGGAGTACGGCGAGGAACTCGATGCACTCGGACTCGACATCAAGGACATGAAGATGCCCACCGGACAGGTCGGCATGGGCATGTGGGTCGATCAGAACGACCTCGACGAAGAGGGCATGCCGAAGCCGCCCCAGGTCCTCATCGTGGCTGACTTCGGCGACCACGCGGCCGACATGTTCGCCATGCTCGAAGAAACCATGCACACCGCCGCCGACGATGACAAGGTGCGCCTCGAAGAGGATGACTACGGCGACTACGCCATCATGACCGTCCTCCCGATCGAGGAAGAAGAAGACGAAGACGGCGAGGACTGGGAAGATTGGGATGACTGGGATGAGCCCGCCATGGGCGGCCCGCTGGCCTCGCTCTTCCCCGGCACCGACGGTTTCGAGCAGATGCACCTCACCTTCGCCGACGAGGTCCTCCTCGTGTGCACATCGATGCGCGGTCTCGAAGATGCGCTCGACCGGCATGATGGTGACGGCCCCGACTCGCTGATGAGCAGCGAGACGTTCCTCGATGCGCATCGCCGCGTCGGTGATGCGGATGTCTGGTTCGTCAACACGATGGATGAGCAGTTCGAGCAGATGCTCGCGCAGGACCCCATGATCGGCGGGATGATCAAGGACTTCGGTCTCGCCGACCTCCAGTCCCTCTCCGCAGGTCTTTCGATGGACTCCGACATCGGCATGGCCGAACTGCTCGCGTTCCTCGTCACCGAGGACAAGCAGGGCGTCCTCGGTCTCCTCGATTTTGAAGGCAAGCCCTTCTCCCCGCCCGCCTTCATCAGCCCCGATACCACTGAACTGGTCAGCGCCCAGTTCTCCTTCGATCGTCTCATGGACCTCGTCAAGCAGGCCATGCAGGCCGCCATGGCTGAGGACGAAATGGGCATGGCCGCCATGATGGAACAGCAACTCCGCATGGTCGAACCGGCCGTCCGCGCGATGGGCCCGGATGTCAATATGCAGTCCATCATTCGTCGACCCTTCGATGGCGACAGCGAGATCTCCCTCACCGCCATCCGTGTCCGTGATGCCAAGACCGTCGCGGCAGTCGTCGACAACTTCGGCATGCAGATCGGTCTCCAGTCGCGTGACTTCCAGGGCAACCAGATCTGGACCATGGGCGACGGCGGTTTCTTCCCTCTCCAGATCGCGATCGGCCTCGGCGCCGGTCACCTCTTCGTCAGCCCAAGCGAAGAGATGGTCGAAAACGCACTCCGCCAGGCCGGCGAGTCGGACAGCCCCGCACTTGTCGATGACGAGACTTTCAAGAAGGCCGTCGGCGTCCTCGACAACCGAGGCGTCCTCTTCGGCTACAGCAACGTCAAGCGCCAACTGCCGTACATCAAGTGGGTCACCGAGAACATGGCCGATATGCTCCGCCAGCAGTTCGTGGACCAGATGGGCGGGGAAGAACTTCAGCCCTGGCAGGAAGAGATGGTCGAAGACATGGCCGCCGCTGCGAAGGAAGCACCCCCCCTCGCCGCCATCTTTGAGTACATCGGAAACATGGTCTACGAGGTCCAGTCCACCGACGAGGGCTACGCCGCCAAGGCATACATCCTCGCACCGTGACGGTGCGCCTCCGGCTCGCAGCCCGGGGCTTTGTAGAACCTGGAGCTTGGCGCAAGCGGTGGAACCCACGCTGACATCACGCTTGCGCCAAGCTGCAAGCGACAAGCTGCAACCTTGTTCAGGGGCTCTTTCATGCGCACATGCCTGATTCCGTTGCTCGCCGCGACCCTTGCGTTCTTCACCGGCTGCGCATCAACCCAGTCGCCCACTACCCACGACACCCGCCCCGGTGTCGCGCGGATGGCGGGTGTTGATGTCGCGTACACCGATTCCGATCCCGGCTCCGGGCGGGATGCCGTCGTCCTCGTCCATGGCTGGTCCAGTGACAGCACGGTCTGGGAAGAACAGATCGAGCCACTCGCACACGACTTCCGAGTCATCGCCATCGACCTCCCCGGACACGGCAACAGCGGCAAGCCCGACATCCCCTACACCATGGACTTTCAGGCCGAAGCCGTGGCCGCCGTCATGACGCATGCCGGTGCGAATCGCGGCGTCATGGTCGGCCACTCCAACGGCACGCCCGTCGTGCGACAGTTCTACCGACGCCATCCCGGCCGAACCCTTGCGCTGATCGCCGTTGACGGTACGCTGCTCAGCATCATCCCGGAGGGCATGCTCGATACCGTCCTGACCTCGCTCCAGTCGCCGGAGTACCTCAGTATGGTCAAGTCGCTCTTCCGACCCATGCTCTCCCCGGATCTCACGGACGAACAGGTCAACCGACTCTTCCGCATGGTCGAGCGGACGCCTCAGCATGTCATGATCTCAACGCTCCGTGCCGCGAACGAGCCGGACATCTGGGTCAAAGACCCCATCGATGCACCGCTCCAACTCATCCTCGCCGAGGGCTTCAACTGGACACCCGACTACCTCCGCGAAGTCCGCACCCAGTGGCCGCACGCCGACATCCACCTCCTTCGCGGCGTCACGCACATGCTCTTCCTCGACGACCCTCACGCGTTCCGTGCCCTCCTGCGGGGATTCATCAGCACGAACGACCTGCTCTGACACCGGCGCACACCGCACAACCCGCTCTCGGAACCACGTCCAGACTGGTTATGCCCGTCGCGCGATCCGGCCCGACGAAACTCCGTCCTGAGAATGGCCGATGTCAACGGCAATGGGCCACGCCGCGAACCAACCTCGTTCCGTCTCCGTGATACGGATCCAGGAGAATCGCTCCTCCGGCCGTGCGTCCACCCACCGCATCACCTGCAGCCTCGGACAGGTCTCCGACATCTCGGCGACCGGCATGCGAGTCGTCTGCCGCGGCAAGCTGAACGTCAAGGAAGACGAGATCATCCCGATGACGGTGCACACCCCGTCGGGCCCCATCGCCCTGTCCGCCCAGGCCATCTGGATTCTGAAGACGGGCATTCTCCGCCACGAGGTCGGCTTCCGCTTCATCGACATCACCCCGAAGGCCCTCGCCAACCTCGAGTTCACGCTCAAACTCTGCCATATCGAGCACAGGCAGAAGCACGGCGACGCGGCGTGAGAGCGAACTGATAGCTCAGAGCTTGGAGCTTGGAGTTTGAGGCTTGAGGCTTGACGCAAGCGTGCGAGCGGGGGACACCTCAGTTCTTCGCCTAATCCCGAGCCGGAAGCGAACAGCCGCATCTCCCTCCGAGTCATGAGAGCGATGGCCGCGAGCACCAACTCTCGTCCCCGAGCCTGCCACCCGCTCCCCGCTCCCCGCCACCCGCGCCTCAAAAAAACCCGGCCTCGAAAGGCCGGGTTCTCGATGCTGTGGATTGACGTCCTGTCGGATCAGCCGGGGTGGCAGTCCGAGCCCCACTCGTCAAGCAGGTCGTTCAGGTCGTTGAAGTCCGTGACGCCATCGTTGTTGATGTCGCCGGGGCCACCGGTGTTGCCCCAGTCATCCAGCACGTCGTTCAGATCAACGAAGTCCGTCATGCCGTCGCCGTTGGTGTCGAGGCAGTTGATGCCTTCGAAGTACGTCGTCGCATACTCAAGCGCATCGGGACCCATGATGACGCCCATGTGGCGACCCGGAATATCATCGCACGGCGGGTGGATGCCGCCCCAGATGCGCGACATCGAGGTCTGGTCCGATGCGTCGCGATACGTCGCCCACTGCAGGGTCACGTCCACGCTTGGGCCTTCCTCGAAGACCAGGTAGTCGTTCTGCGGGCAGTGGAATTCACCCATGCCGCCCGGGAAGAACTCGGAGCCGGTCAGCAGCGTCATCAACTCGGCCGCCGCGCGGCTGTAGGTCGAGTGACCCGAGATGTAGCCGGGGAAGGGCGGGCTCACGAAACTGGGGCGCTGGTAGGGCCACCAGTTGTCCGCGAGGATCCAGCCCACACCCGCATCGTCCGTCTCCGGATCATTGATGTAGTCGGGACCACGCCACGCTTTCACGGCAATCTTGCCGATGTTGTTGGCGCCGAGGTGGAAGTGGCGACCACCGAGACCGGTCGTCTCCGCCGTCACCAGTTCGATGTACCCGGGAATCAGGTTGATGCCCTGAGCATGGAACGAATCGGCCAGCGGATCGGAGCACTGACCCTGGTCACACATGAAGCGGATCGCGGAAACCGGACGAATATAGTCGTACCAGCCCTTCGTACCCCACGCGGAGATCGCGACGTCGTGCATCGCGCCGCCCATGCAGAGGTACGCCTTCACGTCCCACTCCAGGTCGTCGAGAATGGGGCCCTTGCCCATGAAGCGCTTCTCGAACATCGGGTGGTCCGCCACGTAATTCATGATCGTGAACCAGTGGCCGGGAGGCGTCTCCGAGTCCGGACCGTCAGCCCAGAACTCGGCGAGAATGCGGGCGTAGTCGCCGCGGGGAACAATCTGCGGCACGTACGGCATACCCGTCGCCGGGTTCATGTCGTGCCCCTGGCTCCAGTCGCCACCTTCGAGGAAATCGTAGTACTGCTCGTACTCGGTGACTTCCGGGAGCGGGGAGTTACCGAAGGACGCCGGAGAGATGTCGATCATCACGCCGTCGGTCGGGTCAAGGTGACTGCTCCACGTGGTGACCATCTCGAAGCCCCACTTGTAGTAGTCGTCACCGACGCCACCGATATACGGCGGGGGTCCCGGATCGTGATACACCCACCAGTCAAAACCATCACGCTGGTAGATGGTGGCATCCTCGTCCTGAAGCGCAAAGTGCTTGACGATGCCCCACTCCGGACTCAGCGCATCCGGGTAGCCGAACGGAATGATGTTGCCACTCTGGTCCTCGAAGAACATCAACGCCAGCGGCTGCCAGCGATTCGGATCCGTGATCTCCGGGTTGCCGGGGAGCGGCGGAACCAGCGGCTCATTGATCGGCTCGTACACCTGGTTGGCGTAGTTGTTGACCTCGTTCGAATTGTCCGACAGGCCGTACACGATGTACGTCTGGGCAATCCGGTTACCCAGCGCGGACGGCGAATCGCCGATCGTGTTGGTGTTGTCCTTGTTGTACCCCATCGCCAGCATCCGCGCATCAATGGCCGCCATGATCGTGGCGGCACCCGGTGCATTCTGGAAACGATGCTCGATCAGGCGATACGCGGCGAAGCTGATCGCTTCCTCACGCGCCGCCTGAATGTCCGAATCCGTCAACTTCTCAAAGTGCAGGTACTGGTCGCCGACGTCGTCATAAGCGGCCCACGCATCCCACATCGCAGCGGAAATGTGGAACAGGTTTCTTGCGTGCACGGTCGGACGCGCCAGGTCATGGCGAATCGCCTCGAGCAACTCGTCATTCCATTGGCGCGCAGCAGAGTGGACGCTGCTCCCGGCCACCGCCGGAGCAGCACTGGCAAGGAACATCGTCCCCGCTGCCGCGATCACCGCCGCACCATGCAGCACGCGGCTGGGTTTCAGGGCCTTTCTCTTCACATTCATCGACCTGATCTCCTCGTATTGATTTCTTGCAAGTCCCTCACGAGAGACGTTCGGGAAGGTCATCCCACCCTTCCTGACTGCGAACGACCCTCCAGTATGACCTATCCGTGCATATGAGCGAAAGCAAAATCGCAAACTTGCCCGATTTGCGGGAACCGGATTTGGCCGGCACTCCACAGTTTCGCGTCAACCGGCGTGTGAACGCGTCAGTCCGCCCGCAGCACGGGAACGATTCCTAGAATCCTCCCATGCCATACCACCAGTACAACCACGACAAACTCCGTCCGATCATCGCCGCCGCGCTGCTGGCCGGTCTTGCCTATCCTGCCATGGCAGCCACCGAGGCGATGAGTCTGCACGTCGATGCGACCGACCTGCCCCGCAACCTCGTGCACGCGACCGCGACCTTTGATGTGGAACCAGGGCCCCTCGAACTGCGCTATGTCACGTGGGTCCCCGGCAATCACGGCCCCTCAGGGCCGATTCAGAACGTCGCAGGCTTCGAAGTGCGCGATCAGACCGGGCGCCGCCTCACGTGGGACCGCGATGCCACCGCTGTCGATCGCGTCTCGGTCACCGTGCCTCAGGCCGCGACATCCCTGACCGTCTCGCTGACCTACATCGCCAGCCAGCCCACCACCAACTCCCGCTCCAGCGACACCTACGGTCGCCCCGACTTCGGCGGTCTCAACTGGAACACTGTCATTTTCTACCCCGTCGGCACGCCCCACACCGAACTGCTCGTCACCCCTTCCGTCACACTGCCCGAGAACTGGTATCCCGCCACCGCGCTCGACTTCGGCCCCGGCGACGACGGAACCAACACCTACCTTTTCGAAGAGGTCCCGCTCGCCACGCTCGTCGATTCGCCCGTCATCTTCGGTGAACCCGATGTCAACCTCCGCACCTACCCGCTCTTCGTCGAACACATGCCGCCGCACTTCTTCCACGTCGCCGCCGCCGAACCCGAAGACGCCATCATCCCCGACTTCCTGATCCCGAAGTACGAGGCCATGATGGAAGAAGCCGACAGGATCTTCGGCGGCTTTCCACGCGACGAATACCACGCGCTCATCCTGCTCGGGGACAACCTCCGCTTCGGACTCGAACACTCAACCAGCACCTACATCGGATCGCGTGCCAACGCGTTCAGCAGCGCGGAGGAATCCGAGCATCGCGGCGGCGGTGGGGGGCTCACCGTCATTCCGCACGAATATGTGCACGTCTGGTGTGGTAAGCTGCGCGCCCCGGAAGACATGATCCGGAACGACTTCCATACCCCCGCCCGCACCGAACTCCTCTGGGTCTACGAGGGACTGACGACCTACTACACCGACATCCTCGCTGTCCGGTCAGGACTCACGACCTTCGAGGAGTTCATCGACCGACTCACGAATCGCATCGTCTCACTCGAACAGCGCACCGGAAGACTCTGGCGATCCGTGGAGGACACCGCACGCGCCGCGCGCTTCCTTCGTTACTCGTCCGACAGTTGGTATGACCTCCGACGCGGTCAGGACTACTACGCCGAGGGCGCCATGTTCTGGCTCGAGGCGGACGCCATCATTCGTGAGGGCACCAACGGGCGGCGTTCGCTCGATGATTTCTGCACGATGTTCTTTTCTGTTGGCGCCGGCGCCCCCAACGCCCAGTCCCCCTTCACCCGTGAGCAGGTCGAACTCATGCTTACCAAGGCGTACCCCGGTCACGACTGGAACCTGATGATCCACGACCGCATCGAGCGTCCCCGCCCCACCCTGTCGCTCGACGAGGTCGTGACACTCACCGGATATGAACTCGTCTACTCCGATGAACCCACGCCGCTCCAGGAGAAGGATGCATCGAGCGACTCCGAGATCAACCTGCGCACTTCCATCGGACTCGTCGCCGATGGCGATGGCATCATCCATCAGATCGTGCCGGACTCCGCGGCGGACGACGCCCGCCTCGCCTACGACATGAAGATCGTCGGCGTCAACGGCTGGGCCTTCACCCCCGACCGATTGCGCGATGCCGTCAGAAACAGCCCCGATACACCCGTGACACTCATCGCGGCCTTCGGCGAGCGACTTAAGACGTTCAATCTCGATTACGACGGCGGCCTCCGCTACCCGAACCTCCGCCACGTCGAAGGCGCCACGGACATGCTGAAAGCGATCGCCACGCCGCGGGTGGAGCGGGTGAACCCCTGAGCGACATGCGAATTGTGAATAATACCCTGGCCTAATATACTCTTGGTGTATATTGAGTCGATGGCTGTGTCATGACATCTTGATTCCGGGGGACACATGGAGACGTGGCAATGTTTGATGGACTTGCTCCCGCATGTGCGGAAGGAGCAACCGCGCCGAATTCTCCATCGCCGAGTTCGTCTGTCGGCACAGGTCTTGAGTTGGGTCGCGGCGGGGTCACGACAGGAGAGGCTTGTGTTGGTCGAACTGCTCCTGAAACTGGACTCAGACCCCGTGACACATAGTGATCGGATTCTCGGCGTTGGGATGCGCCACCCGGCTTGCGCTGGGCGCCGCTCTTGTCAGGCACGATCATTCTCAAGTGGGATCCCAGTCTGGATCAGATCGACATCATCAAGTGCAACGTCGATTGTGCAGGAAATTGACCATGAACTACCCCACCCTCTCCGACGGCGGCGTCGTCACGCATGTGCTCGTGCCCATCGATGACTTCAATCGAATCAGCCGAGCCGCGGCGAAACCGCCCTCCGACGCCGATGTGCAGGCGGCAATCAGCCTGCTCAACGACCCCGACGCCGCGTGGGTCGATGGCGAGGACACCGTGCGCGACATCATCAGTGATGGCATCGACGCCGCGCGACGCCATAGCGGCCTCACCCAGACCGAACTCGCAGACGCCGTCGGACTCTCCCAACCACAGATCTCACGACTCGAGCGCAACCCCGACAGCGCATCACTCGGCCTCCTCAAACGCATCGCGGCGGTGCTCCACAGCCGCGACTGATCGCCATGCATCCGGCAGGTGGCGACGGTCGTGCGCGTCTCCGGTGACACCGCAGAGTCGCGCCGGCGCGCTACCTGTCGCGAAGGCCCTGGCCCGCCAGGATCTTCGCGACGCACTTCTCAATGCGCGAGATGCGGGTTTTCGACTGCTTCGCACTCGCAAAGTGCATGACATACCCTCGCTTCCGTCCGGGCGTCAGAGCGTCGAACGCGGCCGCGAGCTTGCGATCCCCCTTCAAAATCTCGACCAGTTCAGCCGGGAGTTCCAGAGGTTTTTCTGCGGCGGGCGGCGCCCGCAAGCCCACCTTCTCTGCGGCGATGGCCTGTTTCACATAGGACTTGACCACGGTCTTCCTGATCTGCGATGCGCTGGTGAACTCCAGGCGGCGTGCGGACTGGGAGTTCGGACCTTGGCGGCGCAGCAAGCCATGCGTGTCCTGAAGCAAAGCGCCCTTGAAGAACATGAGCGAGCAATGCGCCTTGAACGGCTGGATGATGGCCACGTTGCGCCCCTCGTACATGAAGCAGGGCTTTCCCCACTTCAGCCCCTCATCGAGCCCGCATTCCAGGAGCGTGATCCTGAGCTTCTTGATCTCATCTCGCCACTGCCCGGGTCGGTTGACGAAGGCTTCGACCTGCGGGTCAGGTGAGTTCATGTGGGGATCTCCGGGTGCCTGGCACAGGACCAGAACTCACGCGCCTTCCTTCCGGAACACAGCCACCACATCCTCCACCGGAATGACGAAGAGTCGGTTGTCCCCCTCGAAGTCCACCGGAATGGAGTTCTTGGGATTGAAGAGGATGCGGTCGTATTGGCGGATCGGGTAGTTGTCATCGCCCGCCACCTGCGCCGAGATGCTCACGATGCGCCCCGTCAGCGTCGGGATCTCGATCTTGTCCGGCAGGTGAATCCCGGACTTGGTCTGCTTGCGATCCTCATCCTTTCGGATCAGCACCCGCAGCCCGATCGGCTCCACCGTCTCCAGTTCATTCGCACGCTCCTTGGTCATGCATGCAGTATAGGTTGAGGCGCGGGGAGCGAGGCGCGAGGAGTGGGGGATGACCCGGAGCGGAAACTCCATCAAATGACCTGCTGAAGGCAGTCGGCCCCGGTACCCGATGCTCGATCCCGACCCGGGCTCCACTCCGACTCACGCGAAAGCCAGCAGGATCACGTTGTACAACGCATGCACCGCAACCGCGATCCCCAGGCCGCGAGCCACGTACACGCCGCCCAGGTACACGCCCATCACGAAGTAGTACGACAGCAGCCCCACGTAGTGCACCGTGTCCGGTGTCCGCGCCAGCGTCGACTCGTGGTACAGCCCGAACAGCAATGCCGTCACCAGTACCGCGATCACCCGGCTGTGCTTCTCACGTACGCCGAAGAGATCCGCCGCCACCAGGTGCACCGCGGCGATCCCCACGAATCGGAACAGCATCTCCTCGTACACCCCGGCGCCCACTCCCAGCACGTAGCGCACCATCCCCGGTTCGCTCGCCACACCGCCGGCGGCCTCCGCCAACGCGGTCCCAGCCGCGGGGCGCACCGATGCCAGTCCGGCCATGAGTTGACCCAGCAACCAGAAGGGCAGCGTCCACGCGATCGCCTCGACCAGCATGCCGACCAGCACCCCCAGCCGCAGCCGCCACGAGTGCCCTTCGAAGAAGTGCCACAGCAACAGCACCACCACGAGCAGAATGGCAGGAAGGTGCACCGCGCCGACGCCCATCACCTCGAAGAGGTTGGAGAACTGCCGATGAGCGCGCACTTCCTTGTGCGCTTCGGTCAGTACGATCCCCAGTTCATAGAACAGCACCAGCGGCGACAGGAACGCCAGCACGTACAGCGGCCGCTGGGAAAGCATCCCATACGACGGCTCACTCTCGAGCGCCGCCTTCTTCTTCCGCTTCCTGCTCTTGTGCCGTTTCCGGGACATCCGCGCAACAGCCGTGATTCCAGTGTGACGTTGATCACGCCGCGTGACGGAACGGCGTGACGACGGATGTTAACGCAGGAGGGTGGCGGGTGGTGGGGGAGAAAGGGAGGGGCATTCGGCATTCGGCATCAGGCATCAGTGGTGGAGCGCCTTCGGCGTGAGATTGATGAGCTACCGCTCCAGATCACTGATCGTTGGTGTCCACGAATCGCGTACCCAACACGACGGAGCGGAAGCTCCTCAGATCAAACGCCGAAGGCGCTCCACCCCTGATGCCGAATGCCTGATGCCTACAAAAAAAACCCCGTCCAATGACGGGGCTCAAACAAATCACATTGACGGATCCGGCGTCAGTCGACGCCCGGCCTCATCCCGCCTTGGCCTTGAGGCGACGGTTCAGGCGGGACTTCTTGCGAGCCGCGGTGTTCCGGTGAATCACACCCTTCTGAGCCGTACGGTCAAGCACGCGGCACACCACGCGGAACGACTCGCGAGCTTCCTCGGTGGTCCCGTGAGCAACCTTCTGCTCAAAGTCCTTCACCGCCCCGCGCATGATGCGAAGGCGCCAGCGATTGCGGGCGCGATGCTTGATGTTCTGACGGATGCGCTTCTTGGAAGAAATCGATGAAGCCATTGAGGGCAGCTCCTGGAGTCGATGAATCTCGCAAAATCGGGCCCGGGGGAGGAACAGGTTCCCGACGCCCACCCAGACGTCGGTCTCCCGCGGGAGCCCCGTATTATGACGTTGCCGCGAGATTCTGCAAGTAGCGCACCAACACCCGCCCATTTTGCCCCTGGGGGACCTTGCCGACCACCCCCCTGATCCGTACAGTATTGGGTCCCAATAGAGCGGGCGTAGCTCAATTGGATAGAGCACCTGACTACGGATCAGGAGGTTAGGGGTTCGACTCCCTTCGCCCGTGTTTGGAACGAAACGCCTCTCAGCGTCGCTGAGGGGCGTTTTTCGTACCCCAGACGCGGTTTTCCCCGAGTTAGAAGAGATCGGGCCCGCAGACGCTTCATTGCATGTTTGTGCACGGGAAGGTACCCCAAAGCAACGCCCGTGGTGCGCATTTGGTGCGCGCCCCGGCGGTCCCTCGGTGCCCGTTGCGGATAACGAGACGATCCGCTGCGGGGCGCTCTCAGTACGAGCCTGCTGATAGGCTTCTTCAAGAGCTGCGCGGTCGTCGGCGAGCCCGAAGTGGGAGTAGGTTCCGAGGGTCAGCGCCGGATCGGAATGCCGTGCCAGACGCTGGGCCACGGGAACGAGCGTCCCGCTCGCGACCAGTTGCGTCACAGATCCGTGACGAAATGAATGGAAGTCCACGACATGTCCGTTGTCATCCACCGGCTTGAGGAAATCCGACCGGAGCCGCTCTCGCCGCTCAAGTCGATTGGATGTGCTGCGCATCCACAGCGCCCGCGCCCGTCGCAGGTCGGGCAGGAGGATGTACTTGAACGCCTTGTCCGGCAACGGCCACAATCGACCCTTCTGGGACACGCCCTCGATCCATGATTTGATCTCTTGGGCGAGGGCATGGGGGATGGGCTGTTCATCCTGCCTCCGGCGCTTGGAGTGCGCCGCTTCAACGACGACGTATGGCTCGTCCCCGTCGAGGTGAAAGCTCCGCGCAGAGACGCTGGACGCCTCGCCTCGGCGGAGTCCGGTCGCAGCCATCAGCTTGTACAGCATGGCCCGGTCCCGTCCACTGATCCCCTTGCGGACCGGGCCGGATTCGGCCGCAGCGACGAGCCAGTTGAGCATATGGAGGTCAATGGGTCGGCGCGTACGGCGACGATCCGTCGATTCCCTTGCGGGGCTAACGGCGAGGAGGGGATCCGTAGACAGCCTCCCGTGACGCACGCACCATCTTGTGAATCCACGCAATGCGGTACGACGCGCATTCAGGGTCCGGGCACTGATGCCCCGTGAATCACGCAGCTCGGCAAGCCATCCCTGCACACATTCGGCGGAGAGATCGACCAGGGTCTTCCAACCGAGGTCGGTACGGGCTGCCTCAACGTACGCGATCGTCTGCTTGATGTGATCCGACGAGGATCCCTTCGCTCGCAATGCGGCCTCGTATGCGCCGATGTGGTCCTGGATCGGCATCCTGCGATGCTCGGCGAGCCGCAGGTCGCGATCGTCCACGAGGCCGTCGCGGCGCTTCTTGGCCTCCGTCTCAAGACGACGGGCGAGGTCAAGCGTTTCCTGCTTGTCTGTGAAGCCACGACCGGCCTTCCACTTGCCGTGCTCATCTTTGTACTTGTAGTGCCACCGCGCACTTCGATTGTTCTTGTCCTTCTTGGGCTTGTAGACAGATGCCATCATTGGCCTCCTTTCGCGTCGTCCATGAGGCGAAGACTCGACGGGTGGATCAAGGTGAATCGGGGAGGAGAATCGAGGATTGCTGGAGTGTTCGGCTCATGCGTTGGCCTCCCAGTAACGAGGAGATGCGCAACAACCGTCCGCATCGTCCGCACCGTCCGCAGGCCTCGATTGGGGCCCAATGTCGATGGTTTCTGCGGACGGTCCAGCACCTTCATTAACCATTGGAGGCTCGCGGCGGATTCGAATGATCCGACTGCGGCTATGGCCTTCCAGATTGAACTCCACCACGATCCCGATCGCTCGCAGATTGGCGGCGATGTAGCGGAGTTTGCCACCGACGGCGCGTGGCGTTGCCGGCCACTCGCGAGAATGCGGCACCTCGAGTGCATTCAGTGATTCGAGCAACTGTGTTGCCGTACCGGTCCATTCGCCATTTTCTTGTTCCACAAATTTGAGGAGAGCTGGTCCGATCGGAGATCCGTCGACGGCGTCTTCGTTCGCACGCTCTCTGTCCGAGTCGAATGCGTTGAGGATCGTCCCACTCGGAAGACCGAGGGCCGGCTCGGCTGCGGTGACCCATTTCGCCCAATCGGCCATGCGGGGGAGCTTCTCCAGCACGACGGAGTCCAGCCCTCGGAGAGCGCAGCACGTCGCATCGAGGAGCGCCCCGAGCAACCGCGGGTGTGCGCCCTCGAACGCACTGGTGATTTCTCGTTCCGCCCGCCGTTCATTCTCCGGGATGGGCTGGAGCGTGATTCGAATCGATCGATCAATGAGATCGGACTTGTCCGCCACGTGCCCGACGCCCGTCAGGATGACGGAACGACAGATATTGAAGATCACTTCATCATCGTCGGTATAGAGCTGTCGGGTGGCGAAGCCGCCGCCGGTTGCCAAGCGACAGAGCGTATCTGAGAGCCACCCCGGCATGCGCGACAGATTGTCAAGAACGATGACGTATCCATTGCTCGCCGCAATGACCAGGTCACGCTCCTCCCGTGGCTGGGCTCGCAGGCCGGCGACGTTCGGATCGATCAGTTGACGGATGAATCTCGCGGTCGTGCTCTTGGCTGATCCGGGCTCGCCACTGAGTTCGAGGATCGGGTACGGTCCGCTCGGCGATGCCAATCCCACAACGAACCCGAGCAGAAGATGCCAGTCAGACTCGGCATCGAGATTCACGAACCTGCGCAGTTCCTCAAGTGAACCTCCCGGCTTTGGAGCCGGAAGCCCGCGCATCCCGCGGCGCCGAATGAATCGAACCGGACAATCGACCGCCTCGAGAACTTGCCACCCTTCTCGTGAGATCCTGACGACCCGCCAGGTCGGATCCGCCAGATCGAGCCAGATGTCATCATTGCATGCGGCCAGGCGAATCCCAACGGGGTGCGCGACCCCCCCAAAGAGCGCACGACTCTCGAGGGCGCACACGGTATCTGTCAACGACTGCGCGGGCGGCGCGATCCCCTCCGTATCGTGACAGAACTTCGCAATCCAGCGCCGGGACTCGAGGGACCGCAGAAGACGGGTCTCGCGTACGTCATCCTGCATCAGTGACACGAACGCCCGTGCATCGGCACCCCCGTCTTCGTCTCGGAAGAGCTCGGCACCCGCTTCTATGATGCCATCCACAAGCCGGGTCGCAATGCTGTCCGGCGAATCGGACTCGACGGCACTTTCCTGCCGATTCGCGTCGCCTGCTGCAAACTCATCAAGCCGCTGCACGATGCTCTGCCTCGACGATTCGAGGCCCGGCCACTTTTGCAGGACGCTGTCAATGAAGTGCTGGCGTCGGCCCGAGTTCATGATGGTCAATCGCTCGGTGAACGACTCATCCTCGAAGTGGACGACCAGTGTCCCGGTCGTGGCCTTGCCGCGAGGTGGGATCCAGTTGATTTCGAACGTCGCTTCCCCATCATCCGAGAGGTCGTCATTCATCTGTAGGTCTGCGTTGCGCGTGGTGTCGTTCATGACATCGCTCCGTTCGGCGTGAGCTGGAACTCGATCCGGACAGCGGTCGCATCCAGTGTCTGGATCACATCGCACGAATCGGCGCCTGACGCGATCCACTCGCGCGCATCCTTGCAGCGGCACGGTGGCAGCGCGATTCGTACATCGAGGCATTGGGCACCAAGTCGTCGTGCCAGGATCAGAGCGCCGCGGCGTCCTGGATCATCGCCATCACTCAGCACGATGATTGATTTGATGCTGTGCCGCCTGGCGAAAGTGATGGTCTCCGCAACCGCTCCGAGACAACTCGGGCGGCCGATTGCAGTGACACCCACGCCGAGGAGCGCCGCGGTATCCGTCGGTCCTTCACCGATGATTAAGGGCTCGCGGGAGATGTCTACACAGTCAGCGGTGAAGAGCCCTTGTCGCGAACCACGAATGCTCCACTTGTAGCCGGACTCTGACCGGAGACGAACGCCGACGATGCTCCCTGCCGGGTCACGCATCGGGAACGCCCACGCATCCGGGGCCCGGCACTCGGTCTTCAGACGGCGAAGTTCAGCGCGTGACACCAGGCACGTCCCCAATGCGGCGAGACCGGCCGGGGCGACACCAAGCTGGCTCGCAAGTTCGTCCAGTCTCTCCGGCGGCGTAACAGCCTGCCAATGGAGAACGCGTTTCTCCAGCGTCTCGGCGAGTCGCGGTCGTCCGACCCTGAGCGTGGCTACCCGACGGTGGGACGACGGGCCGCGCTGCTTGAGTACGTGCAGCCAGCCTCCGTTCCGAGCCATCTGCGTCGCACCGGTCTCGACCCGCATGCACACCACGAGTTCCGGTGAGCCCGGCGTACCGAGGACGCCGCACCAATCCGGGCGTCCGCAGATCGGACAGGGCGATTCGGCGGAGACTCTTCGCCAATGACCAGTTCCCTGTGTCCGTGGCTCGGTCACTTGGCCCCCTCCTTGACAAGCCGCTGTAGGTCGGACATCCGAAAGCGAGTGGAGCGACCTATTCGTGTCGCGGGCAGGGCACCGGTTGCCCGGAGCTTCCAGATCTGGCGCGTACAGATCCCCAGGATCGCCGCGGCGTCGCGGGCACTGAGAAGTCGATCGTCTTCAGATGATGCGGGAGGGCGCCGGTGGTTCATGGCTGCACCCCCCACCGATTGCAATCCGCGTCTGGGTCGGCGGCCCGTTCAGCGATGGCGGCTTCGACCGCATCAGGATTGAAGATGCGGCGGCTTCCGATCCTCAGGGAGGGGATACGCCCGGCGATCGCCTCGGTGCGGAGCCACCGCTTCGAAAGGCGAAGTCTCTTGGCGAGTTTGTCGAGCGTGACGACTTGTGGTTGATTGGTCATTACGCCCAATGATCGGCGCAGATCAATCGTTGTCGACCACCTGGGAGCAAGTGGGGACTCAGTGGTGGGCGCGCCCACCACTGGGGACTCATTGGGGACTCATTTAAGACTCAATCGATGCACGATGGGTCGTCAAGGAGCTCCGACCAGGCGGCCGCAACCTCGATTCGGTTGCGGAACGTACCCGCTTTCACAGCTGAGATCAGTTTCCGGAGTTCACTCTGAGAATAGCGCCGTGTGGCCCCGGCACCCCCGGATGGAGATGGCTTCACCTTGGCGGCCACCCTGATGCGCGCGAATGTGGTATCGCTCATCTCCGCTCTCGTCCCTGCTTGCTCCAGCAGTTCATGCTGGGTCCAGCCGTCCGGCTTGTGAACCGACTTCCCGAAAGTCGAGCCTTCTGGAGGCACCGCCTCCGAAATGGCGTTCTTCACCATCTCTTGAAAGTCAGCTGGCAGCGACTCAACCACGACTCTTGACGGACTTCGCGACCCAGAAGGGCTGGCGTCCCGGACAAAGTGGCCACTACCGGCACCGGGCACGGGCTCCCGCAACAGATAGGGACCAATCCGAGCCACAAAAGCGGCTGCATTCATTGCGGCGATTGGATCTCGAGACTCATCGCGGGCAAGGATGCCACAGGTCGTCAGGCGCCATGCCTCTGATCCTTGCGACAGTGTGACATGGAAGGGTGACTGCTCGGCTGCAGGCCCTCGCTTCCACTCCTCATACTCTTCGCTGAAGCGTGCCCACATATCGCTGATCAGAGCTGAGAGAGCCTGGACAAAGCCGTTCTCACCAGTTGCGATGAACTCGAATTCACGATGCTCTATGTGTCCGGCGAAACCCACGCTCAAGCGCCCACGCTTCTCGACCATGCCCGCGGCGATCAATCTCTGCAGCACATGGGCCTCAATCGCCGTGAGAGAGTCGCGGTCAAGCGGTTCCCATCTCTCCGGAATCCGACGGAGAAGTTCGATCACATCCTGCGTTGTGAACTGCACGTTGTAGTTGGTCATTTGGTCAGGAGTCTAATCTCAGTGAGGGCACAAGTGGGAAACGAGCCTGGATCGGTCGAGTTATCAAGCCGGGATCTCGTCGCCGGGATCAAGGCCATGGGGGCGTGATTCTGGAGGATTGACGCGACTCGCGGCCAGCAACCGGAACCCCGCAGCCAGGGCGTCGATGACGGGGTTGGCGCTCAGGCTGGGGCGCAACGGGGGACGTCCGTGTCCGGGGCATGGGTAGGTCTCCTTCTACCCATACCTCTCTGCGCGTTGTGGAGAATTGTCGCGCGCTGCCCGCCCAAGGCAGACGTCGTTGCCCCCAGCGCCGCGCACGGGCGAGGTAGCAGCGAGGAACGATCGGACCCAGATGTCAATTGGGGACAGCGGAAGGTCACCCTTTGGCGCGGGACGATTCTCTTCGTCGCTTCGTCTTGTTCTTCGATACGGTCACCTCAACCTCCGAAGGTCCGCGGCCGTCGAAGTCGTCAAAGCGAAACCTACTCGCTTCAAGATAGCTTGCCTCCATGTCAATCCCGATCCAGCGTCGATCGAGCCCTTCCGCAACCATGCCCGTCGTGTTGGAGCCGGCAAACGGATCAATCACCACATCCTCAGGGTCCGTTAGCATCTTGATGAAGAACTCAGGGAGAATCGCAGGAAACCGAGCCGGGTGAATCTTGACACCGGCTTCCTTGCATCGTCTTGTATAGGGATCGTTCGCGGCGTTGTTCCCAAACTTTAGGAGGTCGGTTGGAGTGTCCTCGTCGAGAACGTTGGGCGGGATCGAACCACCGTTCTCAGTGTTTGCAAAGCTTTCATTGATGACATGGCCTGCGGGCCGCTTCGTCGCTTGTAGCCCCTTCTTGTTCAAGCGGATCATGTCTTTACTGTATGGCCGCAGCACCGCCCTGTTCGTCGCCTTCGGGAACGGGGTCTTGCTAAACCACCAGACGAACTCGACTGAGTCTTTTACCCGGATGCGACGAACGGTCACCCACTCAGCCGGTACGGGCATCTTTGCTGGATTGTACCAGAAGAACTCCTGGGCCAGTTCAAGTCCTACATCTTCAACGAGTGCAACTAGCAGCTTGTACGTATAAATGGACCGAGTCGGCTTTCCCGGTACCCAAGCACCGCCGACGTTTAGGACGAAACTCCCTGTGTCCAAGAGCACCCGTCGGATTTCTCTGGCGAATGGCAACAGCCACTCAATGTACTCTTCTTGATTCGCGTTTCCGTATTCCTTCTTGAAGTGGAGCGCGTACGGCGGTGAAGTAACCACGAGATCGATCGAGTCATCTGGAAGGGATCGAAGCACTTCCAGCGAATCAGCGTGGACCGCCCCGCCCCAATTGGTCCGATACACCCCGTCAAGGCTGAAGGCATCTAGCGGGTGGGGCTTGGTGGGGGTGGTGAATCCAAACTGTTGTTGAGTTGCCATGTGCGATATGCTCTCGTAGGCCATGGGGCGTACCCACGGGCTCTGCAGTGCTCCAGTCCCTAGCCAGTGATCCCATGGTCCCGAACTCTCTCGACGAGATCAAGTCACTCATCGATAGGCGGCCCCCGGCTGAGCAGCGGGAGCTGCTTGCGTGGTTGCGCGATCGTTATCCCATTCATGAATTAGAGCAGAACTTTGGTGCACCCGCGGAAGTTATCCTTGAGGCGATCTCGCGAGCTTCGGACCTATCTCGGAGAGGCGTGCTTGGACTCATTGCCGAAGCGTCATTCAAAGTCCATGTGATCGACGAGCTAGGTCGTGTCTGACGGCTCTCAATTTTCGGCGCATGAACGGGTTGCGCCCCCCCGACTCTTCGGCGATGGTGTCCATTCTATGGAGGCCACGGACTTGGCCTCCGGAATGGAGGCCGGATGCCGC
>JAUIHS010000042.1 GCA_030432255.1 Phycisphaerae bacterium | reverse complement strand
TGTGTCGTGTCCGCTTCATCGTCGAGAGTCTCCTGGACCAACCCGTGGCCCGTCGGAACTCTTATAGTGAGTGGATCAGTTTTTGGGGGGTAGGCCACCCTGTCCTGGCGATGTCAATGGTGACAACGCCGTCAACTTCGTCGACCTGAACCTCCTGCTGGAGTTCTGGAACATGTCGGTGCCTCCCGGCTCCAGCGGTGATCTGAATGGCAACGGCGCCGTGGACTTCGCTGACCTGAACGAATTACTGGATGCGTGGCAGAACAACTGCTGATTTGTGACTCCGCGCTCATGGCAGACCACGATCCCTGAATCGCCGCGGCCGCATGGATCAAGAGGCTCAGAACGTGTGCGACTGCTGTCGATACTCGCGCAAGGTCACACGCTTCGCCGGGTCGATCTCGAACCGAGATCCGGGGTGGTACCGCATGGCCTCTCAGCACGTTGTCCCGGGCCGGATGGCTGCAAGAGGTGGTGAGCGCCTTGGCTTGGTGCGAGGGGCGAGTCAGGCTGAGAAGCTGGCTGCGGTATTCGGTGCCGCGGCCACTCGAGGCTGGGCACACTCCTGCAGGACTGACACTGCCGAATGGGCGCCTTTTGAGGATGCGAACTCTATTCCTCGGATGCTCGGACGTATTACTCCACGGCGGACATCAGAGAATCCCGCGGAGTCTGGCTGGTTGTGGCTGCGGGTTGATCTTCACGACTGGAGAGAGCTCTTTACTGATAGACAGGGGTTCCTGGTTGTGATATGCACTGGAGAGACTGGTCCCAGGCTCTTGCGGAGTTCCAACAAGATGACCAAGATAACTCGGCTCGTATTCTCGCTCGCGGCGACTCTGTTCATGAGTTCACAACTCTGGGCGGGCATCGACACAGTTGAGCTCTTTGATCCGGATGGGAACTTCATCAATGACGGCGGTGCAGACTCGGCCGGTGCGACAACGGTGGGCCAGACAATCGAGTTGACCTATCAACTCGACAATGTCAGTACGTCGACGGTCTTTCTGGATCCCGTGCAGGTGGGAGGCGGGACCGGCTCCTCAGTCAGTGTGACCCTCCAGCTTCCCGGATCGCTGGGTGCGGGGAAGCCGGCATTCTTCACGCTGCGGGTTGAGGCGGATCGGATCGGCAGCTTTGCGCGGCAGATCAGCTTCGAAGTTGGATTCAGCACGTACAACTTCACGTTGACCGGCAACGTGGAGCCAATACCGGATCCGCCCGAGATTGATCTGGAGCAGGGTGGCAGCAACATCCACTACGACGATGAATTCTCATGGGGTCAGATCCCGGCCGGTGCTCCGCAATTCCGCAATTTTGATATCGAGAACGATGGCGATGAGCCTTTGACCATTACGAATCTGCGGCTCAGTCCCTCAAGCGGCTCTGGATTCACGATCGAGCGGTTTCCATCAAGCCCGATCGGTGGTGGGGAAAGCGACGACTTCCAGATCAAGTTCCAGTCGGGAGTTCCCGGGGAACACGAAGTGACCGTTCTGTTCAATCACAACGATCCTGAAGAGGACAATCCGTTCCGCTTCGACATGGTTGCCGTCGTCCCGCCCCAGGTGGATCCGCCCGAGATCCGGGTGACGCATGGCGGAAACTCGATTCCTGATGGTGGTTCCTTCACCTTCGATCCGGTCGAAGCCGGCGGGATCGAGACGGAGTTCTTTGCGATCCATAACGACGGCGAGGGTGACCTCGTGATCGATTCCATGTCCGTCGATTCACCCTTCTCGGTTTCGGGCATCAGTCTGCCCACGACGATCTCAGGGGGAAACTCTCGCGGCTTTGCGCTCGAGTTGTCCTCGACTTCGCCTGGTTCGTTCAGTGAGGTCCTGCAGATCCAGAACAATGACAGCAACGAGGATCCATTTGACATCACATTGATGGGTAGTGTGGATGCGCCGAACCAGCCGCCCACAATCAGTTCGCTCTCGGACAGCCCGGATCCGGTCGTCCAGGGCCAGACGCTGACCCTGACAGCCAACGGTGTGTCCGACCCTGACCCGGGTGACGCCGTCGAACGGTTGGAGTTCTACCGTGATAGCAATGGCAACGGTTCGCTGGATGTTGGAAGCGACCAGTTACTCGGTCAGGACACGAGCAGCAGTGGTGGCTGGAATTGGAGCGGTTCGACGGCGGGTTTCCCGGTGGGGCCCAACCGTTTCTTTGCGCGAGCGTATGACGGTGAACTCTGGAGCAATGTGACGACTGCGAACGGGACAGTGCAGGTTCCAGCTGCGATGCTTGAGGTCAGCGTCGGTGGGTCTGTAGTTCCGGATGGGGGCCTCATCTCATTCGGGGCCACGGACGTAGGCGTGCCTGTGCAAAGGACGTTGACGCTGACGAATGTTGGTGGGCAGACCCTGACCCTTAATATTGACGATGCAAGCCTCCCGCTGGGGTTCAGTCGAGTGGGCCAATCGATTCCGACGTCAGTTCCCGCTGGCGCGTCCGCAGTTCTGGTTATCGAGATGGATGCTGATCTGGTCGCTGAGAGAGGTGGGCCATTCACATTCGAGTGGGGGCCTCCGGTGTCAAGCTTCACGATCCACTTCTCCGGAGTGATCGGCACCCCCGTCAGCCTGGCCGAGAAGTTTGGAAATTTCTCATCACCAGCGGGACAGGTGATCACAGATGTTCTCGATCAGATCCTCGTCGATCACCTGCAAGGCGGTGGTACAGACCTACTTCTGGGCCTGCTGGGCGACAGGGGCTATGTTCCTGTGATCGATGCTGACACGAGATCGATTTTCATGGCAGCAACCCTTGGTGCGAGTGTCGGTCTTTCCGTCGCAGAGTTGAACATCGAAGTGATACGGTCCGGGTACGTATTCAGCTACGAGATTCCCCCCGGTCAACCTGATGATCGAGGTGATTGGATCATCTCGCATGCGACGACGGTGACAACCGTCCATGGACCCATGGACATCGAGCTGTACATTCGGATTCCGTGGAATTGCGAAGGGATCGCAGTTGGCACAGCTGTGACCGGTGGAGGGGGTATTGCTGCTTTGGGGGTGGAGGTCGGTGTGAGTCCAAGTGCAGTTGCGGGAGTGGAACTGATCGGGGGCATTGAAGGTGCGGTGGCCTTCAACAATCTGACGATTCGGACTGAGAAGATCTTGGACGACTGCGAGGCCCTGATCGCGATTGTTGATCCGGATGGGCCGGCGACTATCGAGAATGCTATCGGGTCAATCCTCTTTCCCTACGACTACCCTGATCAGTTCTCCTGGGTCCGGTTCGTCGAGCAGGGTGTTGGCAATGGGTCTCCACTGTTCGGTCCGACCGGGAGCATCGTATTCAGGCGCACCGTTGCGCCGGGTCTGACAATTTTGGACGTCATGAGCTCCATCGAGGGTACCCCGCGTCTGTGTGGCGAGCTTGCAAATGAGGTCGAGCTGAGCCTCTACGGTGCCTTGGCGATCACTCTGGGAACGCCGATTGTCGAACTGGAAGCGGATGCCTCACTCGTCGTCGGATACTCGGAGAGTATGCGCAGGGAAGTGGTCGAGCCCTGGTGCCCGATCCTCGGTGACTTCGACTTTGAGCCCGGAGACCCTGATCATCCAGAGGATGACCACGGGAGCGATGGGATCACGGCGACTTCTCTCGCCGAAGTGATCGGTGGGTTCTCCACCTTCGGTGCCTTTGACTACCAGGGCGATGAGGATTGGTTCCGTGTTACTGCGGCCGGAGGGGTGACCTACTACTACTACGCGATCCCGTATCGAGATGACTCAGCCCGGGGGGGTACTTGCCTTCCCCTTTCCGAGGCCCCGTTGATCGATGTGCTGACAGAGGATGGAGAAGTTGTATCCACCGGCACTCTCGTCGGGTTCCGACGACGCGCTGTCTGGACACCCGCGGAGAGTGGCGACTACCTGGTTCGGTTCCGCTCAGCAACGAACGAAGTCGGATGCTACGGGTTCGCATTCGGGGACTGTGACCCGTATGACCCAGGATCACTTGATCCGTGCATTCCGGTGGATGACGATCATGCAGACCTGTGCAACTTTGGTACGACGATCGGGGTCAACGTGACGGTGCCCGGTGAGATCGAAGCGGCTGGTGACGCAGACAGCTTCCGGTTCACTGCCGATGCGGGTACGACGTACCATGTGGCCTTCCTGCCGGGGTCGCTTACCAGCGGCTACCTGACGCTGAGCGACGGGGCGATCGACCTTGCCGCAGGAGATCTCATTGAGTGGGTTGCTCCGAGTTCCGGCGACTACTGCATCCGTGTGGAGGCTGCCGCATTTGGCGCTGGCACGTACGGCATTTCTCTCGCCGCAGTACCCCCGGCCCCCGAGATTCGCATCACCGAAGGCTCCGGTGTCAACAATGACAACATCCTCGAGTTCCCTGGCACTCTCCTGGGAGACGATGTGATGCAGGTCTTCACGATTCTGAACGAAGGAAGCGCACCGCTCGACGTCACCTCAATCGAGATCTCCGGCGAGACCTGCGACGGTGACCCCGTGGGTGGCAATCCCTTCGTCGTCAGCCCATCGACGGCCACGGTTCCACCCGGGGATCAGGTCGAGGTGACGGTCACATTCTCGCCTGTATCGGTGTGCACGTTCACGTGCCAGATCGAGGTGCAGTCGAATGATCTTGCAAGTCCTGTCGTTCAGTTGACTGCCTTCGGAGAGGGACTTGCGGTACCGGCAGGAGGGATCGCTGAGTTCGAACTCTCGGTGAGTGAACTTGACGAAGGCGTGATGGCGACGGGAGAAGTCACGCTGGACAATCCGGCGCCGATGTTCGGTGCCGAAGTCCTCCTGATGGCCGAGCCTGCGGGTGTCATCGACTTGCCACCGACTGTTGATGTCCTTGCCGGTGACACGATGGGCTCATTCAGCTTCACAGCCAACGAGGTGGACGCAGACATCGTTGTCACGGTGACAGCCAGTTACCTGATGTCGTCGCTCGACGACACCGTGACGATCCGGAATCTGCTCATCCCACCAATCGCCAACGCCGGTCCCGACCAGAACATCACCTTGCCGGGTGGCCAGTCAGTCACTGAGGTGACCCTCGACGGAAGCGGCTCGTCTGACTCCGATGGTGCGATCGCGGCCTACGAGTGGACCGCCGAGACACCAGGTTCACCAGATCCGGAGGATATTGAGTCCCCCACGGTCATGCTCGCCGAAGGAACGCACTCGTTTGCACTGAAAGTCTTCGATGACGACGGCCTGCCCTCAACCAGTGATACCGTGACGATCTCGGTGGAGCCTGATGAGCCACCGTACATCCTCTCCTTCTTCCCGGACCCATCCGAAGTGCCCCACGGCGACCCCGTCGAACTGACAGCCGACGCTGTCGATCCGGAGGGCGACCTTGCTGAGGTGAGCTTCTATCACGATGTCAACGAGAACGGGATCGCGGATGGCATGGACCTTCTGCTCGGCAGCGCGACGCCCGCCCGCGAGGTCGTCTCGCTGATCGTGGACACCTCGTCAATGCCGGTCGGCACGCTCCAGTTGCTGGCGGTCGCCGCAGATGGAAGTGGCCAGGACAGTGATCCGGCCGTTACTGAACTCACTGCCCTCGGCGCGGACATGACACTGCGCACATCCGGCGGCCGCGAGGTTGGCTCCGGGGGGCGGGCCTGCCTGTGGACGCCGCTCGACGGTTCCGGGTACAGCGGCGAACTGCTCATTCTTAATGATGGCAACGCGCTGTTGACACTCGACGATGTCATCGTCGAGAGTGAGGGACTTGTGGTCGGAATGCCCGCGGCGACGAACCTCGGACCGGGGGAATCGACGGTTCTGCCCATTTCACTTCAGCCGTCCGGATACGGAATGGTGACGGCGGATGTCCAGTTGATCACCAATGATGTCTTCGATGATCCCTTCACGGTCACGGTCGAACTCTCTGTCGTCGATCAGAAAATGGGCGCGGCCGATGGTGATCGCCTCGGCTGGTCCGTGGCGGGGGCCGGTGATGTGGACGGGGATGGCTTCAAGGACCTCGCGGTATCAGCACCGCAGCGAGGAGTCGGGGCCGGCTATGTGCATATCTACTCCGGCCTGACCGGAGAGCTGCTCTTCAATATCACGGGTGAGTCCTTCGGCGGCGAGTTCGGCAACAGCATCGCCGGTGCCGGTGACACCAATGGCGACGGCTACACCGATCTCATCATCGGAGCGCCCTTCCAGGGCTCCGCGGGCGCCGTCTACATCTTCCGCGGCTTCGCGCCCATCACTCCGCCGGTGACCTTCCCGGCATCCATCCTGCCGAAGGTGTCAGGTGATGCCGCAGACGATCGGTTCGGACATGTTGTCAGTGGCATGCGCGACTTCAACGGGGACGGGAGCCGCGACATTCTTGTCGGCGCTCCGGGCGCGACGAAGCCCGGAGGCATCCGCTCCGGTCGCGCGTACATCCATTCCGGTACCGACCTGGCTCGCATCGCGGTCTTCGACGGCGAGTTCAACGGTGATCAGTTCGGCTACGCACTGGACTACCTCGGCGATACGAATGGTGACGGCATCCGGGATCTCGCAATCGGCGCCTTCCAGTATGGCACCGGAACGGGACGGTGCTATGTGCACTTCCTGCCACAACTGGCAGTCGGCATGCCGCAGACCTTCGCGCCGGGTGACGCGTTCGTACTCGAAGGCGCCGCTGTCGATGATCGATTCGGACGCGCCCTCGGCAGCGCCGGCGATGTCAATGACGACGGTCATGACGACCTCCTGGTCGCGGCACCGGGTGCGGACGGAGATACCGGCCGCGTGTACGTGTACTACGGTGCCGACGATGGTGCTCGCACCCTCACGACATCGATCGCGTTGGAAGGCGAGGCGCCGGGAGACCTGTTCGGGGCTTCCGTCAGCACTGCCGGTGACGTGGATGGTGACGGCCGCGACGAATTCCTCGTCGGTGCCTCCCAGCACGATGGCACTGGCAACGACGCCGGGCGAGTCTATCTGTTCGATGCGGAGGCAACTGAGCCGCGCTGCACGTGGGATGGTGAGAGCCGACGCGACTTCTTCGGCGATGTTGTTCGGCGCGGCGGCGACATGGACGGCGACGGCACGGATGAGCTGCTCGTCGGTGCGTGGCGTTCGGTCGCGGCGGGAACGCGAGGCGGCCCGCAGGGTTCGGGGTCCGCCTATGTCTTCTACCTTCGCGATCTCGAGGTGATTCCGCAGTGCCCCGGCGACGCCAACGGCGACCTGTCGGTGGACTTCGCCGACCTCGAGATCCTGCTGGATGCCTGGGGCACCAGCGTGACGCCGGGGGAGGATGGTGACGTTGATGAGAGCGGTGTCGTGGACTTCGCCGATCTGGAGATTCTGTTGGATGAGTGGGGGGTGGTGTGTTCGGGGTTTTGAGATTCGAGGACTGGAGATAGAAAGGAACTCACACCATGTTCAAAACTGCAGCGCTTGTCAGTGCATCAGTCTGTCTGACCTTCCCGTCATTCGCCCAGCCCGAAGTGGTCATCCACGAGAACCGGGATGCAGAGTTCGTGTGGCAGATCTACGAAACGTGCAACTACGAGGATCCGCCGGTGTGGCTTGATGTGACCCAGGGTCCTGAACAGGACGGCAGCTACCGCCCGCACGCGATCGCGTTCGAACTGTGCAGTTCTGCAACGAGCAGCTATGCGGACTGGCATCGGTTTGTGGGTGCGGAGGCGGCCACCATCGCGCGAGATCCGATGGGCGTGGGGGTCTACAACAACATCAAGGACATCTACTACACCGTCTACTTCGCGCTGTGTGTTCCACAGGGCATCGAGTTCGGTCCGGTCCTCAACTATGTGGATCGTGTGCCGGCGGTCTGGGATCATCAAGTCGAACTGAGCCTGGGTGATCCCTGCTTCATTGCGCTGCGACTCGAACTCGATGATGGTGTGCACTATGGCTGGGTGGAACTCCGGCGCATCACCGGAGTCTTCACACGGACCTACTACAAGGCCGTGCGATGGGCGTATGAGACCGTGGCCTACCCCCATTTCCTGTACCACCCACTATGAGAGTCGTGTCTCCATCATAGTCGAACATGCTGGCGGGGCCGGAGGGAGGGGCGCAGCCCCGA
>JAUIHS010000122.1 GCA_030432255.1 Phycisphaerae bacterium | reverse complement strand
AGCTCAAGCCCAATGGCCACGTCGTTGGTATCGGCTGGGACGTCACGCTCACCGCGTTCGATCCGAGCTGGCGCAGCGAGATTCGTGTCGACATGACCGACAGCGCCATCACTGATGGCATCGGTCTCGCACCGGGTGCCGCTGACGGCTCCCCCGGTGGCCCCACTGCCTACAGCAGCGGTGGCATCATCGACCTGATCGGCGCTGGCCTCGACTTCTTCGTCGGCGCCGATGGCGTCCTGCACCTCGAGTTCTACGAGGGCTTCGATGACGCCGCTGGCGTGATCGACGGCGAGTGGAACCAGGGCGTCCTCACGGTCGTCTGGGTTCCGGCCCCCGGCGCCGCGGCCGTTCTCGGCCTCGGTGGACTGATGGCGGTCCGTCGCCGTCGCTAATTCGCACACGCGAATTTCAACTTCAGAAACCGTTCTGACCCATTCGCACCCCCGCCTCGTTGGCGGGGGTGTTCTTTTTGGGTTCGCGGTGAATGCAGGTGCAACGATTTCTTGCCCGTGCATCGCGTTTTCTCTCTTCCATCGCCATGAACTCCTGTGGTAAGCTCAGGCTTGCTCGATGTGGAGGTTTCTGTACCGGCAATCTTCGTGGTCCGGTGTTCATATCATCTGATTGAGAGGCGTCGTCATGAGACGGGGACGGCTTTTCGTGTGCGCAGGCCTCTTGGGCTGCGCGTCACTTGTCCAGGCACAGGGCACGGCGTTCGTCGATGAAGCGCTGGTGCGCGGCATCAACTACACGACGTCGCAGGGGTTCCAGCAGTATGGCTGCGGGGTCGCGCTGATCGACCTTGATCTCGATGGCGATGCCGATGCCGTCGTGACTGGTGCATCAACCGGGCGCGTCGGAGTCTATGAGAACGATGGCACCGGCCATTTCATTGATCGGTCGTTCTTCACAGGCATTCCGCCGTTCTTTCAGGCGTCTGCGGTCGCCGCGGCAGACTACGACGCCGATGGCGACCTTGATCTGTATATCTCCAGCTATCTTGCGAACGATGCACTGTTGCGCAACGACGGAAGCTTTACGTTTACTGATGTTTCAGGTGCGGCAGGAATTTTGCCCGGCGGTCCCAGTGCCGGGGTCGCGTGGGGAGATTACGACGCAGACGGCCATCTCGATCTCTATGTCACCAATCGAACGGGCGAGTCCGCGGATTTCACGGAGAACCGCCTGTATCACAATCTCGGGGATGGCACGTTTGAAGAAGTTGCTGCGGCACTGGGTGTGCAGGACCCGCTGGCACCAACGCTCTTGTGCGCGTGGTTGGACTACGACCTCGATGGCGACTCGGATCTGTATCTCGGCACCGACAAGGGAACGGATCCACGATGGAGCAACAAGCTCTACCAGAACCAGGGCGACGGTACATTTCTGGATGTGACGGCGCAGACAAACACTGCCGCCAACGTTCACTGCATGGGCATCGCATTCGGCGACTTTGACTTCAACGGCTGGCCCGACATTTACGTGACCAATGTGCAGTACGGAAACGTCCT
>JAUIHS010000030.1 GCA_030432255.1 Phycisphaerae bacterium | reverse complement strand
CCCACCACCACCGCCGACGCCGCCCCCAATCTCCAGCCACCAACCACCAACCACCACCAAACCCCCACCCCCCTCGCGCGCATCCAGCAACAACGCAACACCAGAACCCGCAACCAGCGCAACCGCTACAAGAAACGCAAGTCAGCATGAACCCCACGCACGCACGAAACACGGATCGGTGCCACTGCCGTCTCGGCAGTGGAGAACAGCAACAGCACCTGCAACACCCCATACGACATCAGGCGTGGACGGTGTCACACAAGCGCACAAAGAAGCTTGAAGCTGTGAGCTTGTAGCTTGGCGCACGCGCGGCCACCAACCGCTCCCACCCCAACGTGCAAAGCACGCCCTGTCCAAAGGACAGGTACTGCGCAGCCTGGGGTGAAACCCCAGGAACATGACCGTCCGCGCCTGATGTCGATGTCGCGTTGCAGGTGTGCGTGCTGTTCTCCCACTGCTCACAGAGCAGTGGCACCGACCCATGTCCGCGCGTGCGCCAAGCTGCAAGCACTCTCCCTACACCACCAGCACGCGCTCGCCTGGAATGGGCCGGGCCTCCACATCGGTGATCCAGTTCTGTGAGAGGTCGTAGGCAGCCGCGATGGCCGGGACGAGCGTGTCCCAGCCGGTGTCGCGTGATCGACACGTGTATGTGCGGAGATCGTGCGTCTCAAGTTCGACGCACGTGCACCGCCCCGAACGACCCGTCACCTCCCACCACGCCTGCACGCGATGCACATTGCCCCACACGACACGCCACGAATTCCCGTCACTCAGCGCCGCCGTGACACCGTGACGCGACGCGGCGATCGACTGCGTCACCGGCTTGTGCCCGTGCCGAAAGACGACGACGAGGACGCCGATGAGGATAAGTGCAGGGATGAAGACGATGACAGTCATTTTTGGGAGCGGGGTGCGAGGTGCGGGGTGCGAGGTGCGGGGTTGTTCAGTTCAGCGGAGTGTCAGGTGTGCAGCATTGTCGATCAGTTGGATGCTCCTGCCTTGAGGTGGAGCAGCGCGACAATCCACTTCGACCCGGCCGGTGCAGATGATGTCCTCGCCGCGGCGGCTGCGGAGGTCGAGAAGAATGTCATTGTTGATGTTGATCCAGCTCTCGAAGGTCATCTGACCACCACCAGGGATGGTGTTGCGGAAGTTCATCTCAAAGCCCAGGGGGCTAATGCTCTCGCTCGAACTCGCCACGTTGCCGAGGGTGTGCCACTCACCGGAGACGTACACCCGGATGGAGTTCGGCAGGAAAAGTGCAACGTCATTCTCCGAGACTCGGAGGTCCACGTCTCCGTGATTCGAAATCGTGATGGAGAGGTCACCAGCATCGAGATCGAGGATGACGTGATCGAGCGCAAGATTACTGTGAACGTTCTGCCCCAACGCGCTGAGGTCGACACCGGAGTCGTCGGATTGGATGAGCGGAGCCGAATCTGTCAGGCCATCTTCTTGAGGCACTCCCTTCCCCGACCCGTTGCCGAAGAAGAACAGGAGCGCGCATGTGGCCGCAACAAGGAATAGCAGGATCAGTATCGCGAAGTACTTCATGGCCTGGGTTCTGTGTCGACGCGTACAGTGGAATTGCACTCGTCTGCGACTGATGGCCGACACTCTTGCAGGTGTCCGGGCTGTTCTCGCACTGCTCACAGAGCAGTGGCGCCTTCTTCCTTCTGGATCTTCTTCGCCTCATCCGCATCGACGTAGTCCGAGTGGCAACTGGCCTTGCCCTCTTCGGCGCCGACAGTCTTCTTCGTCTTCGCGGCGAGCTTGTGGATCTCCTCCGGCTTCAGGTAGCCGCGGGATTCGAGGATCTGCTTCTGCTCGATGGTCAACGCTGCGGACTTCACGGGTGCGCCCGGCTTGGCGCCGCCGGTGCGTTCGAAGCCGTCGGCCTTGCCGCTGGCGAAGGCCTGGATTTCCTTGCTGATGCGGACCGAGCACCAGTCGTGGCCGCACATGGCGCAGAAATCGGTGTCGACATCCAGGTCTTCATCGTGATACGCGCGCGCCGTATCGGTGTCGTATGCGAGTTCGAAGTGCTTCTCCCAGTTCAACGCAGCCCGTGCCTTGGTGAGCTTGTCGTCCCAGTTCCGCGTATGCGGGATGCCCAGCGCCACGTCCGCGGCGTGGGCAGCGATCTTGTAGGCGATGCAGCCTTCCTTGACGTCGCCGCGCTTCGGCAGGCCGAGGTGCTCCTTCGGCGTGACATAGCAGAGCATCGCAGCGCCGTGGTACGCGGCGTTCGTGGCGCCGATGCAACTTGTGATGTGGTCGTAGCCGGGGAACACATCGGTCACGAGCGGGCCGAGCACATAGAAGGGCGCGCCGTGGCAGAGGGTGCGCTCGAGCTTCATGTTGTATTCGATCTGGTCGAGCGGGACGTGGCCCGGACCCTCGATCATGACCTGCACGCCGAAGCGCCAGGCGCGCTCGGTCAGTTCGCCCAGGGTCTGGAGTTCGCGCAGCTGCGCTTCGTCGGTCGCGTCCGCAAGACCGCCGGGGCGCAGGCCGTCGCCGATGGAGAAGGAGACGTCGTACTCGCGCAGGATGAGGCAGATGTCATCCCAGCACTGGTACATGAGGTTCTCCTGGTCCTTGTCGATCATCCACTTGGCGAGCAGGGAGCCGCCGCGGGACACGATGCCGATGAGCCGGTCCTTCACGAACGGCAGGTGCGCCTGGCGCACGCCGGCATGGATGGTCATGTAATCGACACCCTGTTTCGCCTGGTGCTTGACCGAGGCGAGGACGATGTCGCGATCGAGGTCCTCAAGGCGACGACCGATGATCATCGAGTAGATGGGCACGGTGCCGATGGGAACGGTGCTGTTGCGGATGATGGCGTCGCGGCACTCATCAAGATCACCGCCGGTGGAGAGATCCATGACCGTATCAGCCCCCCACTGCTCGGCCCAGCGCAGCTTCTCGACTTCCTCTTCGGTACCGCTGGACACGGGCGAAGCGCCCATGTTGGCGTTGACCTTGGTGCGGCTGGCACGGCCGATGCACATGGGATCAAGCTGGTAGCCGAGGTGCACTTTGTTGGCGGGGATGATCATGCGCCCCGCGGCGACTTCATCGCGGATCTGCTCTTCGGTGAGGTGCGGTTCGCGCTCGGCAACGCGCTGCATCTCGGGGGTGGTGATGCCGAGGCGCGCGGACTCGAGTTGCGTGACGGGGATGAAATCGGGCGTGGTGGTGACGCGCCGGGTGACGCCGCGAGCGTCGGTGAACGTATGCGCATCACCGTCATGCGTGTCTTCATCGGGCGCCTCGTCGAGCAGTTCGAGCGTCCAGCCTTCAGGGAGAAAGTCCCACGCGGTCTTGTCGGAGGGCGCGGGCATACCGGGCGTATCGGGGGACGAGAACATGTAGGGCCCGCCGATGTCTGCCTTCCGCGCGAAGGAACCGGGCGTGGTGCCTTCGCGGTTGGTGGCTGGGTTGTCGGCGCCGTGGATCGGCGCGTTGAACTGATCCGTAAGCGTCGGATTCGCGCGAACGGCGCCGGAGTCGTCGGGCGTGACGTGCTGGGCGGACTTCCACGCGGCGGAGTGCGGACCGAGATGTTCCGGAGTGTTGTTGTGGTCGGACTTGAAGATCATGTGTGCGGGCCTTTCGTGATGACTGGCCCGACGCGGGATCACGCCTCGCATTCCCCGAACAAAGTGAGGCGGTCGCTTCCCTACGCCGGTATAAGCCGGATCAGGTTCGACGGGTGCATCTCAGCCAGCGGCGAGCACGTGCGTCGCCGGGCGCCCCGAGCGGAGGCATTGTATCGGCATTGGGGCACTGAGGCATCGGGCGCCCGGCGCTCAGTCCACAACGCCGTGCGACAGGTCTTCGCGCATGCGTTGGTGGAGGCAGTCCTCGCTGAGTTTCTCGACGGCACGTTCGACGTGCTTGAGATTGCCTTCGGAGGGGAAGGCAAGATGGCAGACGGGGTCGCCGGGAGCGACGGAGGGGAGCGTGGTCATGCCGAGGACGACGCCGTCTCGCGGCGACACGATCTCTCCCTGTTCCTGCCCGGTGAGGCTGGTGTTGGTGGCGATGACCTGTCCGGCCTCGAGGATGTCTCCGGGTGCGACACGGAAATGGAGGAAGCCGCCGTGCTTGGCGCGGATCCACTTGGTGCGATCCGTCTCGACGCGATACGAGGGCTTTTCCGCTTCTCCCTCGACCATGCCGAGGTGGATGAGGCAGTTGCGCACGCCGCGAGCGGCGTACTCGACGACGTAGCGCTCGACCTTCCACACTTCGCCGGCTTCGAGAATGATGGTGGCGCAACCGGCGGCGCAGGCGGCGCGTCGGAGGGAGCCCTGCGGCCCCCTGCCGGAGACGATCAGTTCGGCGCCGAAGGCGCGGGCGAAGTCGGCGATGCGTGGATCGGACATGTCGGCGCGGACGTTTGGGAAGTTGGTGCGCCGGATGGCCGCGGTGTGCAGGTCGATGCCGAAGTCACTGCGCTTCACGATCTGTCGGAAGATGGTGCTGGCGATACGGCTCGCGACGCTGCCTTCAGGCGAACCGGGGAAGCAGCGGTTGAGGTCGCGTCGGTCCGGGAGGTATCGCGAGTGTCGTTCGAATCCGAGGAGGTTGATGACGGGTGCGAGGATGAGCGTGCCGCGGCTGATTGTGAAGAGTTCCTCCATGATGATGTGTCGGATGGCGCCGGTGCCGTTGATCTCATCGCCGTGTACGGCGGCGGTGACATAGACGGTGGGCCCCGGTTCGGCGCCGCGCCAGACGTAGATGGGGATGCCGATGTCGGCGCCGGCGTACGTCTCGGAGAGGACGAGTCGGACTTCGCGACCCTCGCCGGGCTGGACGTGGACATCGCCCCAGACGGCGGGGTCGCGCCGTTCAGCGTCGTTCATCTGCTGTCTCCAGGGAATCGAGCGTTTCCTTCTTGAGCCGTCGGACCTTCGGGCGTCGCTTCTGCCGGCGACGCTCGGGAACCAGCCCGCGCATGGACTCGAGTCTTCCGTAGCACAGGAGTCGATCGTTGGCATCAAGGATGCGGGAGGACTTGGGGTTCGAGATGACGGTCGTGCCTCGATTGAGGGTCAGCACGGCGATGTCCTTGTCCCAGAGACCGGAATCGCCCAGCGAGGTGCCGACGAGTTCAGAGCCTTCAGGGATCAGGAGTTCCGCGACGCCGTAGCCGACACTGACGGTGAGGCGCTGACGGATGTCGAGTTCGGGGAAATCGACCTGGCTTGAAACGAAATCGATGATCGCGCCGGCGATATCGAGTCCGGTGGCGCCCTCGATGCCTTCGAGTCCGGGCGAGGAATTGACTTCCATGATCTGTGGCCCGTCGTCGCACTCGAGCATGTCGACACCGGCGACGCGCAGTCCCATGATCTGCGCCGCGCGGACGGCGGCGTTCTTGTAGTCGTCGCCGAGTTCGACGCGCTCGGCTCGGCCGCCGCGATGCACATTACTGCGGAACTCCCCCTCCTTCGCCACGCGGCGCATGGCGGCGATGACACGATCACCGACGACGAAGGCACGGATATCCTTGCCCTTGCTCTCGGCGACGAACTTCTGAATGAGGACGTTCTGCCGCGCGGACTGGAGGGTCTCGATGATGGCCTGCGCGACGTGCACGGAATCGGCGAGGATGACGCCGACGCCCTGGGTCCCCTCGAGGATCTTGATGATCACGGGGGACCCGCCGACGCGTTCGATGGCGGGCAGCACGTCCGAGCGGTCGCACACGAAGCAGGTGTGCGGGATGCCGATGTCGTGTCGGCTGAGGATCTGGAGGGAGCGGAGTTTGTCGCGGCTGTTGGTGATGCCATTGGAGGTATTGGGCGTGTAGACATCCATCTGTTCGAACTGGCGTACGACCGCGGTGCCGAAGTGGGTGATGGAGGCACCGATGCGGGGGACGATGGCGTCATAGGTACTGAGCCGTTTGCCTCGGAACATGAGATCGGGCTCGCCGTGCTCAAGTTCGATGGCGAACCGGAGGGTGTTGAGCACCTTGACCTTGTGGCCTCGTTCGACGGCTGCCTGGCGCAGCCGGCGCGTGCTGTAGCACTTGGGTGAGGTCGACAGGATTCCGAGTTTCATGAGGTGCCTTCCGCCTGAAGTTCGATTGCTTGCGAATTACTTGTGCTTGTGTGGTTTGCGTCTGGGCGTGAGCAGGCGTCGCTGAGTCGGGTCGACGAGGAGTCCGTCGAGGGCGCTGCGACCGACGAGCATTCGGCAGGTCATGCCTCGTCGACACACGAGGTTGACATCGATGTCGCGCTCGATGGGTCCGATGCGGATGCGGGCGCGGACGACGGGTCGTCGTTCGGTTCGGTTGGACACTGGCTTGACGACCGACTCCCGTACGATCGGTGCTTCGCACCAGATGGTGCGGATCTCGGGCTTCTCGCGAACCACGACCTCGAACCGGATGTGCTCATCCTGAACAGGCTCGATGGTCCCGACGTGCAGGGAACTGGTGCGGGCGCCGGTGTCGATCTTGGCGCGAACGCCCTTGATTCCCCATTCGGGAAACGCAACGCGTTCTCTCCATCCGATCACGATTGGCTTCGTCACATGCAGCTCCAGCGGACGCTCGTCCGACATCATTATAGTCGGCCATCACTGAATCACGCGCAGGACGTGGCAGAGTTCCATTCTGAGGGGGGCGTGGTACACTGATTCATCCTCCCGCCCAGGGGCACTTGCGTTGCAAATCTTTCTGGCCATTCTGGTCTGTACTGCACTCGGATTAGTCTGGACGAGTCGACGCGCGTATCGCCTGCGCCGCCAGCGCACGATTGCAGGTTTCGTCAGTGGCGGCTGGGTGTCCGTCTTCTTCGGCATCGCGCTGGGACCGTCGGGGCTCGGACTGGTCAGCCGCGAATCCGTTCTTCAGTCGGTGCCGCTGATCGCTGCGGCGCTCGGCGCCGTCGGCTTCATGGTTGGTTTCCAGTTGCGCGTGTCGGTGCTGCGAACGATTCCGGGGGAGTTTTACAGGGCAGCCGTGGCGGATGTTCTGCTCACGGCGGCGCTGGTCGGAGGCATCGCGCTTGTCGGACTGCGGGTGTGGGTGCCCGAAGCGACGGCCTCGGAATTGTGGCTGCCCATGGCGTTTCTCATCGCGGCGTCATTCGGCTGGTCGATGGAAACGCGTTCGCTCGGAACCCAGGCGTCGCCGCACCTCGGGCTGTGGGTGCGAGTCACGGGCGCGTTGCTGGGGATTGCGGCGATCGTCTGCTTCGGCCTGGCGAGCAAGTCGGTTGAGCGCGATGCGCTGGGTGTGCTGCACTTCTCATGGGACCGTGCCTTGCTGAAGGCGTTGCACACGGTGGCCTTGGCGCTGGCGATCGGTTTCATGGGCCGCTTCATGATCGGATTGACGCGGGATCGAGCCGGTCAGCAGTTCGCGGTCTTCCTCGGTCTGATCGCTTTCACGGCCGGTTCCGCGAAACAGTTGGACATCTCACCGCTCTTTTCGTCACTGCTGGCGGGCGTGGTCATCGCCAACCTCAAGGCGCCGGGACTGCGGGCGTTTGAGTCGTTCGTGGCGCGGGGTGAGCATGTGATGGGCGCCTTCTTCGGCGTGCTGGCGGGCATTCTGCTGAAGGTTGAGCCGGCGATGGCGCCGTTGATGCTGGGCGTGGCGATTTTCGCAGCGCGCGGCCTCGTCAAGCCCGCGGTGGTGCGCATTGATCCTCCGGACCTGCATGAACTGACGCCCCTCGGCGTGGCGACGTGCCGGATGCGGCTTGCGGGTGCCGTGATTCGTCAGAGCCCGATCATGCTGGCATTGGGAGTCAGCCTGATCCTGATTGAGCCGTCGCTCTTCCACAAGCAACTGGTCGCGGTCATGGTGCTGACTGGTGTTCTCTGCGAATTGCAGGTGACCTTCATGCTGCATTACCGGCGCGCCGATGAGCGCGGTGCGGATGCCGAGGCGGTGGCATCATGAAGAGTGTGGTGCGCATCCTGCTCGTGATTGCCACACTGGTTGCGATCGTGATCGCATCCAACTGGTTCCATGCCACGACCTCGGTGAGCGATGCCGTGGATGCGCTGGGACGACCGATCCTGAAGTATCCGGGCGGCCTGGTGAGTACCGCCAAGGCGATCGGACTGCTGCTGCTGGGTGGCTGGCTGATGGGACTGATCGCATCCGAGATCGGGTTCAGCAAGATCACCGGCTACCTTGTTTTCGGCATCCTGGCGTCGCCCAAGGTGGGTGCATTCCTGATCGGCGAGGACATGCGGTGGGTGCTGTCTTCGAGCCAGCAGCCGTACCTGGTGCTGGTCAATGACGTCGCTATTGTGCTCATCGCGCTGACTGCCGGGTCGAAGATCAACCTCGTTGAGGTTCGCAAACGATTCGCGGCGATCACGACCATTCTCGCTTTCGAGTTTCTCATCGTGCTCGCGGCGGTGGTCGCGCTCATGTCCTTCATGCTCTCACAGACCGACGCGTTCTCCGAGTACGGCGGGTTGATGACGACCGTGCTGGTCGCGCTGGTCATCGGCGTGGTGGCGACGGCGAATTCGCCCGCCGTCGTGATTGCGGTGCTGAATGAGACCAAGGCTGATGGTCCGCTCGCGCGGACGGCGCTGGCTGTCACGATCTGGAAGGACCTGGTGCTGATCGTGGTCTTTGCCGTGGCGCTGGCGATGGCGGTCTCCGCGGCGGCGAGTGGGCTGCCCGCCCCGGAGACGGGGGGAGCGGCGCTGGAGGCTGCTGCGAAGGGCCCATCGATCTGGGTCAAGGTCACGAAGCAGATTGGCGGATCGATGCTGATGGGTGGCGGCATTGGTGTGCTGCTGGCGTGGTACATCCGGCGTGGCTTTGCGCATCCGGCGATGCTGCTGACGCTCGGGGCGTTCGCGATCACGTTGATCTCTGATGAACTGGGACTCAAGCCACTGGTGGTGGGGCTCGCGGCGGGCCTGATGATTGCGAACCGGTATGCGCAGCAGAAGCGCAGTCTCCAGGACGCGGTTGAGGAGTTGTCGGTCCCGGTGTACGTGCTCTTCTTTGCGGTGGCGGGCACGAAGGTGGACCCGGCGCTGGTATCTGAGGTGTGGGGATTCGTACTCGCGTTGGTGACATTGCGACTGGGTGCCGTGTGGGCGGGGACGACGCTGGGTTGCAGGGTCTCGGGCATGGAAGGTCCGGCAGCGCGTTGGATGTGGACTGCGTTCGTGCCGCAGGCGGGGATCTCGCTGGCATTGACGGTGGTGGTGGCAGAGCAGTTCCGCGGCTTCGGCTTTGCCGACAAGGTGTATGCGGTGCTGCTGTCGGCCATCGCGTTCAACGAACTGGTGGGGCCGGTTCTCTTCAAGTATGGACTGGGGCGCGCGAAGGAAGTCGGGCAGGCTGGGTTGCGCGAGGACTGAGGTCGTCGGGGGGTAAGGGGTAAGGGGTTCGTGGCTTCTGGGTTCTGGGTTCTGGGTTCTGGGTTCTGGGTTCTGGGTTCTGGGTTCTGGGTTCTGGGGATTGTGACTTGACGGTGGGGTGGAGGGTCCTATTATTTGCATGTTCATGCCAGTAATTGAAAGGGACTCCGAATGAGTGCATCTGATTCGAATGCGTGTTGTGGGCCTGGTTGCTGTGATGACTCCGGTGGTGGGGCCGAGGTTCGGGATCGGGTTCGGGAGGGGTATGCGGAGATTGCTCGGTCGGGGCAGTGGTCCGGGGTGCGGCCCGAGTCGGCGGATGTTGATTCATCCTGTTGCGGCGGCGGTGGCTGCTGCGGTCCGACGACGCTGACGCCCGAGCAGGTGGCGTTGGCCGTGGGGTATGCGGAGGCGGATCTGACCGTGTTGCCGAAGGGCGCCAACATGGGGTTGTCGTGCGGCAACCCGACGGCGCTGGCGGCGCTGAAGGACGGGGAAGTGGTGGTTGATCTTGGTTCCGGCGGCGGGTTTGACTGCTTCATCGCCGGGCCGCGGGTGGGCGCGCGTGGGCGCGTGATCGGCGTGGACATGACCGCGGAGATGTTGAGCAAGGCCCGGGGCAGCCTGGCGGATTACCGCGCACGGAGCGGGTTGGACAACGTCGAGTTTCGGCTGGGCGAGATTGAGCATCTGCCGATTGAGGATGGCAGTGTGGACGTCGTGATTTCGAACTGCGTGATCAACCTGTCGCCGGACAAGCGGCAGGTGTGGCGTGAGATTGCGCGTGTGCTGAAGCCGGGCGGCCGGGTGGCGGTGTCTGATCTGGCGTTGCTGAAACCGCTGCCGCCGGATGTTCGCGATGATCTCGAAGCGCTGGTGGGTTGCATCGCGGGTGCGGATCTCGTTGATGATGTGCGTGCTGCGGTGCTGGATGCCGGCTTCGTGGATCTCGAGATGACGGCGAAGCCGCAGTACGTGGAAGCGATGACGAATCGCGAGGATCCGTTGTACAAGCGGATTTTGTCCGCACTGCCGGCGGGCGCGGAGGTTGCCGATTACGTGGTGAGCCTGGAGTTGCGGGCGGGTTGTTGAGGAGGAGGGAGGAGGGAACAGGGAAGAGGGAACAGGGGTTGATTGCCTTCGGCAGGGGATTTGAGGAGCTTCCGCTCCCGTTGTCTCGTCCAGCGCGATTTCGCGGCGGCCTGCCCCAGCAACCAACCACCACCTACCAGCTACCAGCTACAAGCTACCAACCACCAGCTACCAGCCCCACCGACTCCCTACCGATCCAATCCCTCCAGTCGTTCGCGGGCTGTGTTGCAGATCTGTGCGATGATTGGGGAGCGGAGGGTGCGCTCGAGGGTGATGGCGTAGAAGTGCTCGCGCACGTCTTCGATGGTCTCGATGATGCGGACGCGGTACTGGCGCGATACATCGTTGCGGACGATGGAGGGCGCCGGGAAGATGCCGGCGCCGCGCTGGCCGAAGACCTTCAGAAGAGCGCTGTCCTCGAACTCCCCCACCACTCGCGGCTGGACTCCCTTCTCTTCGAACCAGCGATCGAGTGAGCGACGGAGCATGGTGTTGGGTGTGGGGAGAAGCATGGGGACCCTGGCGAGTGCGGCGGGGAAGTCGCCGCGAACCTGTGTCGCGAGTCCGGCGACGCCGAAGAATGTGACGCCGCAATCTCCGAGCGCGTGGTTGTAGGCGCGGACTCGTGCGTTGGCGCCGACGGGTGTATCGGAGAGGACGAGGTCGAATGCGTGGAGTGCCAGTTCGGCGAGGAGTCGTTCGTGCTTGTCCTCGTGGCAGGCGATGCGCCAGGGTTGATCGGCGTGGAGGACGGGTTCGACGAGCGTGCAGGCGACGAGCTTGGGGAGGGCGTCGGCGATGCCGATGCGCAGGGCGGCGTGTGCCGCGGCGTCACCGGTGAGGACGTCCATGAGTTCTCTTCCGGTGGTGAAGATTCGTTCGGCGTATCGGCTGACGAGTTCACCGGTCTCGGTGAGGACCAGTTCCCGACCGGACCTGTGAAAGAGTTCCTGTCCGATTCGCTCTTCGAGTTTGCGGATCTGGCCACTGACGGTGGGTTGGGAGAGCATGAGGCGTTCGGCGGCGCGGGTGATGCTGCCTTCCTGGGAGGCGGTCCAGAAGTAGAGCAGGTGGTGGTAATTGAGCCAGTCCATTGCCCCAGTATACATCGGTTTTTTCGATGAGATCGAACGTCATTTTCTATTTGTCGATGTAACAGGAAGGCCCGATACTGTGATTCGTCAATTGAACCACTCTCCTACCCGAGTTGGAGTGTCACCAAGTGACCACGTGTGCGAACAGCCCTCATCGCCGCGCCTCCGGGCTCTCTGAACTGGCCGTGACGCCGGTGACGCGCGAGACAGACATCCTGGCTTCCCTCCACTCATCCCCAGTGGGCGCCTTACTCAGCGCTCACAATCTGGGGCACCAACTACCGGTTGCGGAGTCCCCGCAGTTGCTGATCGTGTCCTGCATGGACCATCGACTGCTGCTGGAGACTCCCGACCGGTTTGCTTTTCAGATCCGTACGGCCGGTGCGACGCCGGAGCCCGTGCTCGCGAACATCGCTTTCGCGGTGGCCGTGGCCGGAATCAGATCCATCTGTGTCGTCGGGCATACCGACTGCGCGATGTGCCGGGCGGCCAGCGAAGGCACGGCGATGATGCAGCACCTTGTCGATCAGGAAGGCTGGTCGAAGGATGAAGCCGCGAAGCTGAACGCGTCCCTGCAGGATGAGTTCAGCATCGATGATCCGGTGGCCGCGACGTGGCAGCACGCTCGCCGGCTGGGTCGACTCTTCCCCACCTGCCAGGTGGCGCCGCTGCTCTTCGACGTCGAAGACGGAAGCCTGGGCCAGATCGTGGGTGCTGACGATTGACCGGGGGCTCCGGCCTCTGATCACGCGCTGATCACCGACCTCAATCGACGAAGCCTGATGCCCGTATCGCCTCGATGCACACATCGATGTGCTGCGTCAGGTCGACGCCCGCGATGGGGCCGAATTCCTCCACGCCCGTCGCGATGTCCTCGCGGCTGACCGCCGCGGCGAAGCTGGCGGTCTTGAGTTTCTTCTTGACGGACTTGGCGGCGAGATCGCTGATGCCATTGGGTCTCACCTTGGCGCAGGCGACGATGAAGCCGGCGAGTTCATCGCAGGCGAAGAGGGCTTTTGCCATATCTGTTTCGCGTGGGACACCGGAGTATTCGGCATGCCCGAGGATGGCCTGGAGGATGTCGTCATCGACACCGATTGATTCGAGGTGTTTGACGCCGACGAAGGGGTGTTCCTCGGCGGAGGGGTGTTTCTCGTAGTCGAAGTCATGCAGGATGCCGGTGATGCGCCATCGTTCTTCCTGATCGGGCGCGAGTCTCCGGGCGTACGCGCCCATGCAGGCGGCGACGCATTCCATGTGGATGCGCAGGGCGTCGGACTCGGTCCATTCGTGCATGAGGGTTCGGGCGGTGGAGTGGTTCATTTGGAGTAGGGGTTGGTGGTTAGGGGTTGGGGGTTGGGCTTGCTTCTGGCTTCTGGGTTCTGGGTTTACTGTGCTCGCTCTGGGGCTGATCCTGACAGGACGGCGCTCTTGTCATTCTTCAGTGTTCCTTTGACCAACGGTCTCCACACTTCGACGATGAGTGTGTCGTCCTGGGTCGGGCCGTGGCGGAAGCGTTCGACTTCGCGCATGAGGGCGGAGGCCCAGCCTCCGTCCTTGTCCGGGTGGCTCGCCGCGAGGAGGCGTTGGAGTCCGTCGATGCTGAGCATGCGTCCGTCGGCGTTGCTGGCTTCGATGGCGCCGTCTGTGTAGGCGAGGAGCATGTCGCCGGGGCCGAAGCGTGCGGTGCGTTCGATGAGCGGGAAGTCGTCGCCGTGGCAGGCGCCGAGGACGATGGTGGTTGAGTTGAGGGCCTCGATCGAGCCGTCGACGCCGCGAAGGAATGCGGGCGGGTGTCCGGCGCTGGCCCAGCGCAGTTCGTTGTCGTCCGGATCGATGTCGATGCAGATGGCGGTGGCGTAAACGGAATGGACCGCGAGGGTGTGATGGACGTAGGCGTTGAGACCGGCGAGGAGGGCGGCGGGTCCGATGTCTGGCGACTCGCCGATTTCGCGTTCGATCTCACCGGCGAGGCGGTTGACGGTGAGCGCGGCGCCGAGGCCGTGTCCGGTGACATCGATGAGGATGATGCGGAGTCGTCCGTCCTGGCCGGCGCGGGCGAAGAGGTAGTCGCCGCCGATCTGGCGCATGGGTTCGTAGCGGTACGTGAAGCGCACGCGGCCCTTGTCGATGGCGTCGGGAAAGAGGGACTCGTGGATCTGTCGTGCTTCGCCGAACTCGCGCTTCATCTGGCCGTAATGGCCCTTGAGCATGCGGAACTGGAAGCGTGAGCGGAGTGAGGTGTGCCGCCACGCTGCGATGAGCAGGCCGGGCACGCCCATGAGGAGTGAGAAGACGAGTGCGCCGATCATGGGTCCGGTATCGAGGCGCACGAAGAACATCATCAGTGCGTTGAAGATGACGAGTGGGATCAGCGGGCGGATGGCTTCGCGCGGCGTCCACGACAGGAAGGCCGATGCGAAGAGGTGACCGAGAAAGACGCTGGTCACGCCGGTGAAGATCTCCTGCTCGCCGGAGGTGTCCCCCACCATCTCACCGATGGGCAGGAGGACGATCAGGCCGGTGACGACGATCAACCAGTGCGCTGTGCGCAGGACGGCGGAGTAGGACTGGTGCCCGCTGCGGATGCGGAAGTGCGCCCCGATGAAGAGGCCGAGGATGACCAGGTCTTCGATGACGAGTGCGATGCGGTAGAGGTTGTCGACCTGTGGTGGGTTGCCGATCGTCCAGAAGAGGATGGATGCGATGAGTTGGGCGATGAGGATGAGCGTGACGACGATGGTGTAGCGCAGGAAGCGCCGGCGCAGCAGGGCGGTGCGCTCGGCCATCCATTCATCTCGGAAGTCGGCTGTCACCGACGCGGTCATGGTCATCGCTCCTGGCCGGACTGTCAGGTGTCGCCGCGATTGGCTCCGGGCACCCAGAGGACATCATCGGCGCCGTCGTGGTTGGCGACGCGGGCGAGCACGAAGAGGAGATCGGAGAGTCGGTTGAGGTAGATGAGCGCCTGCGGATTGGTCGTATCGGGCTCGACTTCGAGGAGGTGGGCGATGCCGCGTTCGGCGCGTCGCGCGACGGTGCGGGCGACATGCAGGGCGCAGGCGAGGTCGGTGCCGCCGGGAAGGACGAAGGAGGTCAGGGGCTGGAGCCGTTCGTTCCAGTGGTCGATGGCGTCCTCGAGGGCCTTGACCTGCGCTTCGGTGGTCCGCAAGGCACTGCCTTCCGCTTCCTCTCCGGTTCGCGGCACGCAGAGGTCCGCGCCCACATCGAAGAGATCGTTTTGAATGCGGACGAGCAGGTCGCGCAGCGCGGGATTGTCATCCCCGGCGGCGGCCACGGCGGTTCCGAGCGTTGCATTGGCTTCATCGACGGTGCCATAAGCCTCGACGCGCACGGATGTCTTGGGGACCGTCGCGCCGTCGCCGAGCTTGGTCTTGCCGCCATCTCCGGTACGGGTATAGATCTTGTTGAGCTTGACCATGGTGGCATTCTATTGGGTATGAGGGGTTCGGGGTTGGGAGTTGGGGGTTGGGGTTTGAGAGAGGGGCGATCGGGCCGTCTGCCGCGGCGAACACCCAACACCTGAAACCCAATACCATGTCCCGATGCACACGATCACACCTGATTTCATGGCCGTGGCCCGAGGCGATGCGCCGGCGGATCTGCGCCTCGACAACGCCCGCATCATCAACACGTTCACGCGCGAGATCATCGAGGCGGATCTGACGATTCACGACGGCCACTTCGCCGCGATCGGCCATGCGGGGCCGGCGAAGGAGACCATGAACCTGCACGGTGCCTTCGTGGCGCCGGGGTTCATCGATGCGCACATGCATGTGGAATCCACCATGATGCCGCCGTCGGAGTTCATTCGCTTCGCGGCACCGCACGGATCCACTGGTGCGGTGCTCGATCCACACGAGATCGCGAACGTGCTCGGGATTCCGGGGATCCGCTACCTGATGGAGAATGCACGGGGGCTGCCGATGAACCTGATGTTCGCGGCGAGTTCCTGTGTTCCCTCATCACCGCTTGAGACGGCAGGTGCGGTTTTGTCGGCAGCGGATCTGGAGCCGCTCTTCGATGAGGAGAACGTGGTGGCACTGGCGGAGATGATGAACTTCCCGGGCGTCTTCCTCGGGGTGCCGGACGTGCTGGAGAAAGTGAACATGGGGCTGCGGCGTCGGATCGTCGATGGTCATGCGCCGGGGTTGTCGGGCGCGAACCTGAATGCGTATGTCGCCGCGGGGATCTCCTCGGACCACGAGTGCACGACGGCGGAGGAGGCGCGTGAGAAGTTGCGTCTGGGTCAGCAGGTGTACATCCGCGAGGGATCGGCGGCGCGCAACCTGGAGGCGCTGCTTCCGCTGGTGACGGAAGCGAATGCGCATCGGTTCTGCTTCTGCACGGACGACCGGCACCCGGCGGACCTGCGCGATGACGGTCACATCGATCACATCGTCCGCCGGGCCGCGGCACTGGGCCTGAATCCGATCACGGCGATCGCGATCGGTTCGACGCACACGGCGCTGCACTACAACCAGCGTCACCTCGGCGCGATTGCACCGGGGAAGCAGGCGGACTTTTTCCTGTTCGATGACCTGAAACGGATCGAGCCGCGGGCGACGTACCATCGCGGCGTGCTGACGGCGGAAGCCGGTGTGTATGTCGGCGAGGTCAAGCCGATCGGCGACTATCCGCAGTCGGGCGTGCGGCTGCCGGTGGGGCTGTCGGCGTCGGACTTCCGCGTGCCGGTGGAGAAGCCGGGCGCGCAGATCCGCGTGATCGGTATGAGCCCGACGCAACTGACGACAGAGCACCTGACGCTGGAGGGGGCGGTCGCGGATGGCGCGTACGTCGCGGATCCGAAGCACGACATCCTGAAGTTGGTGGTGATTGAGCGCCACAACGGGACCGGGAACATCGGGCGCGGGTTTATTCGCGGCTTCAAGTTCGGCGAGGGTGCGCTGGCGAGCACGGTGGGTCATGACTCACACAACCTGGCGATCGTGGGTGCGAATGACGAGGACATGCTGGCCGCAGCGGAGGCGCTGGCATCATGCGGTGGCGGTCAGTGCGTGGTGTTGAACGGCACGGTGCTGGCTCTGCTGCCCCTCCCGATCGCGGGGTTGATGTCTGATCAGCCGGCGGAGTCCGTGGTGCAGCATCAGGCGGCTCTGCTGGAGGCGGCGCGTCAACTGGGCTGCCCGCATCACGACCCCTTCATGCCGCTGAGTTTCATGCCGCTTCCCGTGATCCCGAGCCTGAAGCTGTCGGACCTCGGGCTTGTGGACGTGGATCGTTTTGAAGTGGTGGGGTTGGAGGTCTGACCCCAAAGTCACCCCAGGAGCGAGCCACGTTCAATTTGCGCAATCTGCCATCGGTTGCCCGAAATTGCCGGGACAGGTACCGATGTAGGAACAACAGTACTTTTCCGAGCAACAAGTAAAGTTGACCGCGGTGATGCAACTTCCGCTCGGAGTGATCGCTGTCGTAACGGCTGCACAACACCACTCTTCCTCAAGGCACACACTAAAGAAGAACTCCGTACCGTTGCAGAGGGTAACAGTACAAGTACGAAGGCCACAACCGCTCAACTGCCAACAGTAATTGTCTCCACAACCAGTTCGATTGCAGCCTCCGTAGATCAAATCGGGGCAGCTCCCACAAGGCCCCGCATCAGCAATCGGCGTCACCACCACCGAGCCAAGCAGTACGGCCCAAAGATTGAATCGTCCCATAGTCATTCTCCTATTCTCCTTATGTTGATGCAGAATAGACCTCAGAACAGATAGCTGGCCAGAAACGCATCGCTATCATGCACGACGAATCGCGCAATCGGGATCCACGCATTGACGCTCTCTTCCCACCGCATTGCGAATCCGAGTTTCAACTCGGCGTCATCGTTGGTACGGACATCGAACCAGACCTGGGCGAGCGTCACATCCGTGCGATCCTTCATGGCTGGAAACGGGCTGTTCGCAAAACACTGTGGCGCAACGAGTGAAAGTCGCTTGCCCTGCTCCGCGGCCTCAATGGAGATGGGCTCGGGCTGCACGTTCTGTCGCACCTGGACGTGAATTTGGCTGAAATCTATCTCATGGAGCGCAGCGTCGTCATCCACACTATCCGGCCACATTTCAAGCGGATCAATAACCACGTCACCGGCGACGATCGCAGTCGTCTCAAACGTCCCACCCCACGACTCCATCAGATCAATGTGTGCCTGCGGCGAGCCCGAACTCATGACTCCAAGAAGATCGACGACTCGCTCCGCCAGATTCTCAGCACTCGAAGTCGCAAGCCCCGCAGCGGAGACCGCCTCCGCCACCGCTGCCGTTGCAGACTCGTCAGAAGCGCCATCCTGCTGCAATTCCGCAACAGGAATGTCATCGAGTTCTGTTTCATGCACAATCGACCCGGCGGCAGCCTGCCCGACCAGCAGGGCCGTGCACATACCTCCAACCAAGCTCTGAAGACTTCTCATGTATGTTCTCCATTCAGGAATATATATGCATAAGAACCGAACCGATAATACCCCCCCCCCCCTCATTCTTGCAACGACAAAGGACAAAATGGGGCTAAGAACTCGCCGCTCTCTTCCCGTAACAGAGCAGAATGGTCTGAGCCTCCCCCATTGGTGTGGACCAGGCGGCGCTACTCAGATGATCGAGGTTTCGGCTCAGTGGACTCGGACGGCTCCGCACCACCGTTGTTCCCCCACTTCTCCTCGCGCTCCTGCCGTCGGCGCTCTTCCTCCTGGCGCGCGATCTCTTTCTGTTCGGCCCACTTGTCAACGGGTTGGGCGTCGCCCTCCTTTGTCGAGACGCCCATGGTCAGGCAGAAGGCGTCCCAGAGTTTCTTGAACATGGTCGCCTCCTTTTCGCGGCGGTGGCGGGTGACGAGGTGGATCGGGAGGCCGACATGGGGTGCCGGGCTCGGGGCGCATGATATCCTCATGGCATGCGACACTTCATGATCATGGTTGTTCTTGTCGGGATTCATGCCCTGAGTCCCGCGCTTCGGGGACAGGATGTGCCGTCGTGGACGGGGCTGTACCCGCAGGCGGCGGTGGCTGCGGATCATCCGCTGGCGTCCCGCGCGGGGCTGGAGATGCTGGAGCGTGGCGGGAACGCGGTGGATGCGGCGGTGGCGACCTCGTTTGCGCTTTCGGTGACGCGTCCGTATTCGTGTGGTGTGGGTGGCGGCGGTTTCATGCTGATCCACCTGGTGGATGATCCGGCGCGTGAGGGTCAGCAGCCGTTGACGGTGGCGCTGGATTACCGGGAGCGGGCGCCGGTGGCGGTGACGCCGGAGCACTTCGAGGCGTTGCCGTCGGATGCGAGTCGTTACTCGGGGCATGCGGTGGCGATTCCGGCGACGGTGGCGGGTCTGCTGCATGCGCTGGATCACTGGGGCACGCTGGACCGCGCGACTGTGCTGGCGCCGGCAATCCGGATTGCGCGGGAGGGGTGGCTGGTTGACGAGCACACGTATCGCGCCAATGTGGAGCTGAATAACTTCCTGAAGGCGCGGGCTGAGGATCCCGAGGCGAAGCGGCTGTCAGAATCCGATGCGTGGCTTCGGGGCCGTTTCTGTCGGGACGGTGCGCCGCTGCTGGGGGCGCGCATCGCGCTTCCCGAACAGGCGGAGTTGCTGGAGCGGATCGCGACGCATGGGCGCGACGGTTTCTACCGGGGCCCGGTGGCGGACTCACTGATCCGTACGGTGCAGCGACACGGCGGCGTGATGACACTGGCTGATCTTGAAGCGTGCGCTCCGGTGATCTCGCGCCCGTTGCGCGGGCGCTTCAAGGGACGGACGATTCTCTCGATGCCGCTGCCTTCGAGTGGCGGTGTGACCTTTCAGCAGATCCTCGGTCTGCTGGAGCGACGATCGGACCTGCTGGAGGGTGAGGCGTTCATGTCGCCGATGTATGCGCACGTTCTGACCGAGGCGATGAAGCATGCGTTTGCCGACCGGGCGACGTGGCTCGGGGATCCGCTCTTCGGTGTGGACCCGACGCAGCGACTGCTGGACCCCGCCTACCTCGATGACAAGGCGAAGCGGATCGACCCGCTGCGGACCCGCGGCGTGATGTCGTATGGCTCAGCGGCGCAGGCGCCGGAGGATGGTGGTACGAGTCACTTCTGCGTGGTCGATGCGGATGGCAATGCGGTGTCGGGCACGGAGACGATCAACCTGGTCTTCGGCTCGCGCATCGCGGTTCCGGAATGGGGGTTCGTGCTGAACAATGAGATGGACGACTTCCTGACGCGGCGTGGGACGGTGAATGCATTTGGTCTGCGCCAGTCGGACCGGAATCTCCCGGAGGCGGGGAAGCGCCCGTTGTCGAGCATGTCGCCGACGATCGTGCTGGATGGGGAGGGACGGGTGGAGGTGCTTGCGGGGGCGTCGGGCGGCCCCCGGATCATCACGGGGACGCTTCAGGTGATGCTGAACGTGCTGCTTTTTGACATGTCAGCGCAGGATGCGGTGGCGATGCCGCGACTGCATCACCAGTGGATCCCGGAGCGTCTTTTTTTCGAGGAACCGCATCGGGGCCTGTCGCTGGCTCGTTTCTCGTCGGTGGTTGATTCGGTGCTGCACGATGCGATGACGGAGCGCGGGCACATCCTTCAGACGCGCAAGGACATCGGCAACGTGCAGTTGATCCGTCTCACGGCGGAGGGTTGGCAGGCGGCATGCGACCCGCGCAAGGGCGGTGCGCCGGCGGGAAGGTAGGGGTGGTATCTGGGCATTCGGCAATCGGCAATCGGCAATCGGGGTGGAGCGCCTTCGGCGTGAGATTGAGGAGCTACCGCTCCGGACTTGAACGCGGGGCAGCGCCATCGAGCGGAAGCTCGCCAGGCGAGTGGATCGCCGAAGGCGCTCCACCCCGAATGCCAAATGCCGAGTGCCGAATGCCCTCCCCAATCACCTCAATGCCCAATGCCGAATGCCCAATCGACCCACTCCGATGAATCCCGCTTCATTCATGGCGTCTGGCGCGGTCTGCGGGGGGCTCGAACAGGTTAATTGAGAATCATGCATCTCTTGTAAGCACTGGGCAGTAGTGTACTTACATGAACACGCACATGGCCGCACAACGAGGTTCGCGGTCCCACGCAGGGACGTTCAATGGCTTGTCAGGCGCCGATGCGCGGAGCGCCGGAGTTGGTCCGACGGACAACGCGGAGGGAATCGCGTGCCTTCTTCAGGACCGTGTGCATCCCGACCCCGAGTGGGGCGGGACGAGTCAGATGACTACGGAGCATGACGACATCGTCACAAAGGAGGCTCCCATGCATATGTTCATGACCGCTGCCGCTTGCAGCATGTCCATCGTCGGTGTTTCTCCCGAGGCCGTGAATGCACAGCTTCAGACCATGCTGGCCCCCAGCGTGGTGATGCAGGACACCGCTGATCAGAAGATCGTCAAGGGCAGCATCAAGTCGATCGCCGATGACAAGAGCTCCCTTGTGCTCACGGTCAGTGAAGACAAGGAACAGACCGTCAGCATCAACAAGAAGACGACGTACACGCTTGATGGAGAAACGTCCACGCTGGACCTGGCCCTGAAGGCCGGCCGCGATGCGACTGTGACTCACGTTGATGGCGTGGCCGTTCGAATTGACGTGCGCACCGCGAAGTGAATCGCACCACGGGGACGACCACTTGAACAGGGTGGCCGTCCATTTCTCTGAAACTCGTGTTTCTTTGTTCCTAACCCTTCCCTTCTCTTCGTTTTCTTCATCCCCTGTGCTTCATGTCGAGGCTCTTGGCTTGAGGTACCGTGGCATCGAGGCAACTGGCGACAGACACGACGGTCCGCAACGCTTCGTGATCGCCAAGCGCTAACTCCCGCTTATCCAAGTTCCTTGATGTCACGGTGCCTTTTCTGATTCGTTCATCGGAGATGGGAAGTCGGGAATCGCAGGAGCTTCCACTCCGAGTTCCCACGACCCATTTCCGTCGACAGGCACGACAACCAGTACACACCGACGGCACACGCGGCTCCGCACCCACAGCACATCCTCCGCGTGTGTCGTCATTTTTTTGGGCACTTGGCACTTGGCATTCGGCATTGCCTTTGAGGCGGCTTGACCTGAATGTCGATTGCCCTATCCCGTATCATCCGGGCATGGCCAATCCTCATGCTTCGTCTGATCCGCTGGAGACCGCGCTGCAGCTCATGCATGCGCAACGCTTTGATGATGCCGTCACGCTGCTGACCAAGGTCGTGCAGAAGAATCGGAGTCATGATCAGGCGTACTTTTACCTCGCCGCGGCGGAGGCCCAGGTGGCTCAACTGGGTCCGGCCCGCAATCATCTGCGCGAGGCGATCAAGTTGTCGCCGCGGCAGGCGGAGTACCACCAGGAACTGGGCGTGGTCTGTCAGTTGCTCGGTCGCTACGACGAGTCGCATGCGGCCTTTGATGAAGCGCTGAAGCTGGCGCCGCGGAACCCCGCCTCACTGGCATCCAAGGCTTCGGTCTACCGCCTCCAGGGGCGTTACGACGATGCGGTGGCGCTGCTGGAGCCGTGGGTGGATGATCCGCCGGCGGATCGGCGCTTCGCGATCGTCTTCGGTTCGCTCGCGCACCGCATGGGGCGCGAGCAGCAGGCGATCGACCTGCTGGAGTCCATCGAGTCCGAACTGGCCGAGGGTGATCGCTCGAAGGCGAGCATCGCATTTCAACTTGGTGCCGTGCGCGATCGTGTGGGTGACTACGACGCTGCCTTTGCAGACTTCACCCGTGCGAACAAGCTGTATGGTGTGCAGTTTGATCCGGAGTCATTCTCGGCACGCGTTGATGAGTTCATTGAGTGCTGGAGTATTGATCGCTTCCTGGAACTGCCACGTGCGAAGTCCACCCGCGCCTCGCAGAAGGAACTGGCGGTCTTCATCGTGGGCATGCCGCGTTCCGGCACCAGCCTTGCGGAGCAGATCATCGCGAGTCACCCGGAGGCGCATGGGGCAGGTGAACTCGACAACCTGAATGGGCTGGTGCAGGAGGTCGAAGGTGCTCCGTACGGCTTCGTGCCGCTGATGAGCCTGAACGCCCTGACGCCGCAGCGGGTTGAGAAGATGTCGCGCACGTACCTGAGCGCGATCAGCAAACTTGAGCGCAGGGCGAAGCGCATCACCGACAAGATGCCGCAGAACTTCATCCACCTCGGCGCGATTGCACTGCTCTTTCCAGATGCGCGGATCCTGCACACACGCCGCGACCCGCTCGATACCTGCCTCTCCTGCTTCTTCCAGGACTTCTCGACGAGGCTCACGTTCACCTTCGACCTTGAGCATTGCGGCCACTACTACCGGCAGTACGAACGGCTGATGTCACATTGGGCGACGCTCTTCGACGCAGCGCGCGAAGCGGGCATTCCGACGCCGGAGGTCACGGAAGTGGTGTACGAAGATCTCACCTCGGACCAGGAGGTGCAGACCCGCCGGCTCATCGATGCCGTCGGACTGGAGTGGAATGATCAGTGCCTGCGCTTCCACGAGACTGAGCGCCTGACGCGGACGGCCTCCACCGAGCAGGTCCGGCAGCCGATGTATCGGACTTCCGTCGCACGGCACAAGCACTACGAGAAGCACCTCGATGGCCTGCGAGCGGCGCTTCGGGGATCTGGCTTCCGGGGGTCCGGATGATGCGGGTTGGTCCGGCCAGACACCCGCACTGAGCCCGGACAGCGCCGCATCATCCGAACACCGACCCCGGAAACGGGGGCTTGGCAGTTGGAAGGGCGTACATCGTCGCTAGAATGTAGGTAATCGGTCACTTGCATAGTTCGAACGGGCCGTTTCCGTTACCTGCCGCCACTGAGGAGAGATCAATGAAGAGTCTGAGTATCGCGGTGCTTGTCGCCGCGTCTGCCGGCGTTGCCCACGCTGGAGCGGACCCCACTGTCTGGTCGGGCTATGACGTGTCGTTCTCGAAGACCGCCTTCGGTTCCGAGCAGGACGACATCACCGGCAACGTGTCGCTCACGCGCAGCACTGTTCGGGGCATCTTCAACATTGCCCAGGAAACCGGCTACGTGAACTTCTCGAGTCCCGCCGACACGGTGTGGGCCTTCGGGAACGCCTCGGATTACGCCAGCCTGACGTTCAACGACTGGGAGACGACGGTGGGCAGCAACCCGCCCGGCATGGTCGGTCAGGACATGGTGGTCTGGATGCTCACCGACAACGTCGTGATGGATCTGCGCTTCACCGCGTGGGGCGTCGGCGCCGGTGCCGGCGGTTCCTTCAGCTATGTCCGTGCCGTGCCCGCACCGGGTGTCGCCGGCGTGCTCGGCCTGGCCGGGCTTGGCGCGATGCGTCGCCGTCGCTGATCCACACGAGGCCCGTATTCACTGCTGCCTTTCTAGCCCCCTCCACCAGTGAGGGGGTTTTTACTGGACAGACCACGCGTGATGTCCGTATGAAGAGGGTAGCCGTTCTCGCTTCTCATGATCCCGCCGCGGAGTTGCTCCTGACATGATCCGGTCCGCTGTGCCTGTCTGCCTGCTTGTTGTGACCTCCCTGGCGTTGGGGCACCCCCGCCACGCTGAGCGCGAAGATGTGCGTCCTTTTGCGAAGTACATCCTGCCCCGTGACGTCGCGGAGATCTGCGATCACACGCTGTCGCCTGCGCTGGCGAATTTTTATGGTGACGATGTGCTGGGCGATGCGCGTCGGGCGTGGATCGCTGAGCAGCGGTCTCGGGGCGATGCCGGCCTCGGCGTGACGCATCGCGGCAAGACTGCGTACTCCGCGCAGATGCACATTCACGGTTCGATGTCCGAGGGCACGGGCAGCATGGAGACGCAGACGTACGAGGCCTGGAACGCGGGCGTCGACATCCTGTGGTGGTCTGACCACGACCACCGCATCACCTACCACCATCACGTGTCGACTTTCGGCTTCGAAGACTGGTGCGAGTTCTGGGTCAACAACGAGCCGTGGACCCCGACGCTGCAGTTCGAGGTCAACAAGTACAAGTCGATCAACCGTCCGACGTTCTCAGATGACATCTACCAGCCCTGCAACGTGATGTACGTCGCGCCGGAATTTGCGAGCACGGCGGCTGATTTCTCCGAGGACCACGCCTTCGAGGGAGCGCGCAGCCTGCGGCTGGAGGTCACGGCCGAGGAGGGAGACTTCACCTACCGCGAGTGGCCGTGGCAGATGTATTCGGATGGGCGCCAGTCGTGGCGGCGCTCGCTGGCATCCGAGGTGACGCTGCACCTGGCGATCCTGCCCACGGTGATCGGCCCGGATGCGCGGCCGATGATCCGTGTCGAATTGTCGGACCACCTCTTCCCGACTCCGCCGGAGGATCCGGAACCCTTTGAGTTCCGCCAGTTGACGCTGGTGTACTACCTGAGCAACACGGAGACGGAACCGGTGCTTGACGGCGCCGAGTATCGCGTGCCGCTCGCCTACGTGCGCGACTGGAACGCGTATGCGCTGGACATCACCGCTGATGTGCAGGCGGCGTTCGAATTGATCGACGGCGAAGAGCCCTTCCCGTACATCGAGGCGGGCGACAACTCGGCGCATCGCATCTTCTTCGGCATGGAAGCGCGGAACGGTGCGCGGGGTGAAGCGTTCTTTGATGCCCTGCGTATCGAGGATGTCGTTCGCGGCGACGCGCTGCTCGATGAGCAGCGGGCCATGGCTGACCGTTTCGAGGCCCGCGTGCCCGAGGTGCATCAACTCCACGGCACCGAACTCTCACTGACCGCTCCGCAGCATCTCACCGAGTTCAGCGAGAACCTCGAACTGCCAGATTATGAGCTGCTTGCGCGTGAGAGTCCGTGGTGGGATGAGGGGCTCGGCATGGTCAGTGATCAGCAGGCCTTCAAGGAGTGGCTCTTCGCGGAACTCGTGCGTCGGGCGCATGCGCGGGGCGGGGTTGTCAGCTACAACCACATGTGGGGCGGCGGGCTGAACCTGACTTCCAACCAGGAGATGCTCGATCGGCTGATCGCGAATAACGCCTATGGCTGCGACATCCTGGAGGTCGGCTATCGCGATCGGCATGCTCACGAACTGCCCGACTACCTGTGGGTGTGGGACGAACTGCAGAAGGCCGGTATCTACATCCTCGGCAACGGCGCCTCGGACCTGCACGGCCCCACACCCGGCCAGTGGCTGACGCACGGTCAGAACCTGGTCACCTGGATCTTTGCGGACTCCCCGGCCGAGGCTGATCTCATCAACGGGCTCAAGGGCGGGCGACTCTACTTCGGGGACCCGCGACTCTTCCCGGATGGGATGATGGACATCATGTCCGATCGCGGGCATGGCATGGGGCGCATCGTGCAGACGGATCGTGACACGGCGAGCGTCTCGCTGGAACTGCATGGCGCTGACAATCCCGATGAAGTGCGCGTGATCGTTGATGGCGATCTCGCCGCGACGCACACCGCCTCCGAGTTTGATCCGTACCTGGCCGTTCCGGAGTTCTCCATTGGCGAGGCCGGCTCATTCGTGCGCTTCGAGTTGTATCGCAACAACGGCCAGGACAAGGGCTTCAGCAATCATCTGCACTTCGTGCGCTCACTTCCGGCGAGCGGCGTCTCGCATCAGCGCGCGGCCTTTGACGTGGCGGGGGTTCACACGATGGATGTTGATGCGCTCACGCTGATGGATGTGAGCCGGCTCGACATGTGCCATGCCACCATCCTGCGCATCGAGGTGCACACGCATCAGGCGGACGGTTCCACGGGAAGCGATGGCTGGCTGATGCTGGATACCGGCAGCCGCGGCATCCCGGATGGCGTTGAGGTCGTCAACCTGGGCGGTACATGGAGCACGAATCACAACCTGATGACTTTCGACGGGCTGAGCGGTGCGGGGATCATCGAGTTGCGTTGGGGTTGCCCGGCGGATGCGACCGGCGACGGCCTGGTTGACTTTGACGACCTGAACGTTGTTCTGCAGGAGTGGGGCAAGATTGCGGCGTGCGACCTCACGGGGGACGGTGAGTTCGGGTTCGACGATTTGAACGAGGTGCTGTCGTTCTTTGGTACGGGTTGTGAGGGGGGAAGATAGGGTTTCGCCTCGGCAGCCGGAATCTGGCAATCGGCATTCGGCAATCGGCATTCGGGGTGGATTGCCTTCGGCACGACACTTGAGGAAGCTTCCGCTCCGTCGTGTTTGTTCAGACCCTTCATTCGGCATCCGGCAATCGGGGTTGAGCGCTTTCCGGTGAGGAGCCCTGATGCCTGAAGTCGCCCGCTTTTGGTCCTGACCATCATTCGGGCAACCCCCGAAGCTGGCGGTGCGAATGGGTGGGACGGGCTCGTGGTGTCCAGGCCGCGATGACCCTGACGTGTTGCGAACAATTAGTGCCCAGAGCCTGCCACCGGCGTTCGGTCCGGCGTCGCTGGTGGGAAATGGCGCCAATCGGTGGTTCACCAGCGGAGATGGGCGGTGATTCCCCCGATTTATGCTTGTCAGGGGACCGCTCCGGGCGGAGGATGGTGCGTTGTGTCCATTCCGGTTCGGGGGGTTCTGGAGGATTCGGGCGATTGTTGCCCGAGCGATGTCCGGGGTTCGGGGGTCCGGGGGGTGTTATGAGCGGTTCTGTCGGTCCCAGTGGCCCGGCCGGACTCAGGATTTGGAGAGTGCTCGCCGACACGGCGCCGTGTCCTTCTCCCTCGCGGGGGAATGTGCGCCAGCGGCAAGTGAAACAAGCAAAGGCATACCTGGGAGACAGCGATGCACAGCAATCGGATCGTGAAGGCAATTCCGGCGATCGTCGCCGGGCTGGCGATGACCTCCGGCACGTTCGCGGATATGAAGGACGGACTTGAACCCCGCCCCGAACTCATGCCGCAGATCATCGAAAGCCCGTCCATGTTCGACGAGGCGCTGCGGGCCTTCGACCTGACGAACACCTCCATGGCGAAGTTGACCGTCCCGCTGGAGGCGGGCGCTGCCTTCGAGACCGTGGTCCCCATCAATGGTGAGAACCTGACCCTCAAGGTCGCACCGCACTCGATCCGGTCCGAGGGCTACAAGCTGCTCGTCGATATTGGTGACGGTGTGATTGAAGAGCGTCAGCCGGGCAAGATCATCACGTATCGCGGCATCGTCGAGGGTCTCGAAGGCGCAGTCGTCGCGGGATCCCTCTTTGAGGGCGAGGGCTTCGAGGCGCGGGTCCTGCTGGCCGACGGCACGTCGTACTGGATTGAACCCATGACGCTGAAGGTCGGCGATGCCGAGTTCGGCGATCACGTCATCTACGCCAACGACGATGCCATCGGACATGGCGGCACCTGCGAAGTCATTGAACTGCCGCATGATGACGGCGATGGCATCGCCCCTCGCGGCGGTGGTTGCGGCGGCGGCACCTGTGTGGCTCAGCTCGGCTGCGATGCTGACTTTGAGTTCTACACCGGGCGCGGCTCCTCGGTCACGAACGTCGAGAACCGCATCAACGCGGTGATCAACTCGGTGAACGCGCAGTACGAGTCTCAGGTGGGCATCACCCACGAGATCACGGCGATCATCGTTCGCACGACGGACGGTGGCGGCGGGTACACCTCGACGAACCCGAACACGCTGCTCAACCAGTTCCGTAACGAGTGGAACAACAACCAGGGCGGCATCACGCGTGACGTTGCGGAGCTTTTCTCCGGCAAGGAATTCGACGGCACGACCATCGGCCTGGCCTCCGTCGGCGTGATCTGCACCAGCAACGGCTACAACATTGTCGAGTCGGACTGCTGCGGCAGTCTCTCCTGCTCCTCCGACCTGTCGGCACACGAGCTGGGTCACAACTGGAGCGCTCTGCACTGCTCCTGCCCGGGCAACACGATGAACCCGAGCCTGGTGTGTGCGAACAGCTTCACGGCGGGTTCCATCAACTCGATCACCAACCATCGCGACTCGCGATCCTGCCTGTCTCCGCTCGAGACGGGCTCGACCACGCTGCCCTTCTTTGACGACTTCCCGGCAGGCCCGCTCGATGGTTCCCTGTGGATCGGCATCGAAGGTGCGAATACGTCCCCGGCCGGACTGAATCCGCCCTCCTCACCGAACTCTCTGCGTCTGAACGGTCAGGACCAGCTTCGCTCGGCCCTGATGGACACCACTGGCGCCACGAACGTCACGCTCAGCTACTACTGGCAGCGCACGGGTGGCGCCAACTCACCCGAGCCGGGCGACGATCTGTATGTCGAGTACTACTCCAGCACCGGCCTGTGGAGCACGGTCAACGTGCATCTCGGCGACGGTCCTGACATGACCGACTTCCAGTTCGAGTCCGTCGTGCTCCCCGGCAACGCGAGCCACACCGACTTCCGGATCCGCTTCCGCCACACGGCGGACGACGCCTTCTTCGATGACTTCCACGTTGATGACGTGATGATCGTCGCGACCGAGGATCCTCCCGGCCCGTTCAACCTGCTCACGCCCACCGACGGTGAGACTGACGTTGACCTCGGCCCCCTCTTCGACTGGGAGGATGCCGGCGGCGCCGCCAACTATCGCCTGAAGGTCGACGACGATTCTGACTTCTCCAGCCCGGCGCTGAACCTCGTCGTGATCGGCAGCACCGCGAACATCGGCGGCAACCCGCTCGATAATGCGACGCTGTACTACTGGACCGTGGAAGCCAACAACGACAACGGCACCACGCTCCCGACGACTCCGGTCTTCACCTTCTCGACGCCCGGCTACGTCCCGCCGATGGACTGCGACGGCGATGCCAACGGCGACAACATGGTGAACTTCGACGACCTCAACTTCGTCCTCGGCAACTGGGGTACCGCGGGTCCCGACGGCGATGTCTTCCCCACCGGCGGTGGCGACGGCAACGTCAACTTCGACGACCTCAACTTCGTCCTCAGCAACTGGGGCACCTCCTGCCCGTAACGCCGAGTGACGACATCTGAGTCCATGTCTGCTGTGACGCACGACCCCTTCGGGGGTCGTGTTTCCTTTTGTAGGCAATCGGCAATCGGCAATCGGGGTGGAGCGCCTTCGGCGATCCACTCGCCTGGCGAGCTTCCGCTCGATGGCGCTGTCCCCGCGTTCAAGTCCGGAGCGGTAGCTCCTCAATCACGCGCCGAAGGCGCTCCACCCCAAATGCCAGATGCCAGATGCCGAATGCCTATCAAACTCCAGCGGGCCTCAACATCAAGCCGTCGAGCTTCGGCTGGCCGTTGCGCTCCTGGAAGAGGAACTGGATCACCCAGCCGCCTCCGTCCTTCGTACGGACGAACAGATGGTGGTCCATGTCCGTCTCGAGGACCTGCTCCGGCGCGAGGGGCCGGTGTGGCACGAGGTGTGTCGTGATGATCTCTGCCCAGGCGTCGTCGGAACGGTCCTGCCGCGCGCCTTCAAGGCGGTGGGCCGCGCTGAACGCGACCAGTGCTCCGGACTCACCGGTGTTCACGGCGTCGAGGAAGGCCTGCATGACGCCGTACTCCGCGCCCGCCGGCAGACCGTCCCGCACATCGATGGGCGCCGGGAGTGATTCGCCTCGCGGCGTGGGATCTTTGAAGGTCGACTCGATCCAGTCGGTGAAGGCACTGACGCGCACATACATGTCGCGCACACCGTAAGTGCCCGGCCGACCCATCGATGCGGAACTCACACCCAACAGAGTCAGCGGCGCATTCGGGTCATCACCAGGATCGAGGAAGAGCGGGCCCCCACTGTCGCCCGGTGCGCCGACGCCTTCAAGATCCGTCCCGGCGGGCGGTGCATCGAAACGCACATCGAGGCGGTCGCTTCGGACCGACTCGATCCGATTGGTCACGCCGCGGCAGTTGCCATCGGTCCCGTGTCGTTCCCCTTCCCCTGCTCCGTAGTCGCCGTAGCCTGCGATGATGACGTCTCTGTCGGCGGGGTCTTCGCCGAATGCGATCGCAGCAGGGTTGACGTCGGCAACTTCTCTTGCGAGGCGCAGGAGGGCGAGGTCGGTTTTCGGTGGGCCACCCATGGGGCCGCGCTGCCTCATGCCATCGGGGTGGATGACGATGAGATCGATGGTGTAGGTCCGGCCGTTGATCATGACATGGGGAGCGAAGGGGGAGATGCCATGAGCGACATGTGCTGCGGTGAGCACCCACCTCGGGTGGACGAGTGTCCCGGAGCCATCGAGCGAGATACGCGCGACGGGTGTGCACTTGCGGCCGAGTTCAAGGGCCTGCGCATCGGTACGGTCGTGGCGGACGATGACGGCATGGGCGGTCGGGGCCGCGGTTGCGAGTGACATCAGGATGGCGGCGGTAACGAGTCCGTGGTGCATGGCGGTTCTCCCGAGTGGTGATCGTCCGAATCCGACTCACATGGATGCGCCGGAAACGACGCTCGGTCGCTTATTTGTAGATTTCTGATATATTACAATAACAGACATGTCGACGACCCGCCCCCGCCAACTGATTCTCACCCGTCCCGGACAGATCCGTGCCCTGACCGCACCGCTGGCGCACCGTGTGGTTGCCGCGTTCGAACGGATGGGCCCTGCAACGATTGCCGAGGTCGCCGACACCATTGGTGCCCCGCCCGAGTCGCTCTACTATCACGTTCGCCGACTCAGCAGGGCGGGGATCCTGATCGAGGCGGAACGGCGCGATACCGGCGGTCGGCCGGAGATCGTCTGGGAGATACCGGGGCGGGAAGTCGCCTTCGATCACACCACCAATGACCCGGACTTCCTCGATGCCCTGTGCCGTGCCGCGGATGCTCTGCTGCGACTCGCATCCCGCACGTACCATGCCGCCGTGCGAAGCGGCGCCTCGCGGCGTGGCCGGCGTCGCACGCTCATGCTTCAGCAGCATGCCGTCCGCCTGCGTGCCCGTGATCTCGAAGAGTTGAACAACCGCCTGGAGGAGATCGCCGACTTCATCGCCGAGCACGACGCCGGTCCGGGCACACCGATGATCTCACTGACGATGGTGATGGCGCCCGAGTGATGCGTTCGGGATCCGGGAAACGCGATACGAGATTCCCGCGAGATCGCCTACGCCAACGCATGCCAGATGATGCAGGCGATGACCTTGCTGCGGTATGCGGCGGTCGACCGGATGTCGTCGATCGGAGCAACGCCGTCTGCCTGAAGCGCTGACTCAAAGTCGTCAGGTGAGGCTGGCCTGCCCTCGTCATCGAGTTGCGCCTCGAGGTTGCGGCAGCGCAGCGTGACGGGGGCGACACTGGCGGCGGCGATGCGCCAGCCGGACTCAGCGGCATGGGTCATCGAGACGCCGACTTTCGCGATGGTCTGGGCGTTACGGGCGCCGACCTTCTCGAAGTACTGAAAGTCGTACGCGCGGCGTGGCAGGGTGATTCGTGTGATGAGTTCATCGGGTTCGCGGCGCATCTGCTTGTAGCCGAGGTAGAAATCCGCGAGTGGGACGGTGGTCTCGCCGCGAGCGGCTGATGCGAGGTGTACGGTGGCATCGCACGCCATGAGTGCAGGGACGCCATCGGCCGCGGGCGACGCGTTGGCGATGTTGCCGGCCCATGTGCCGCGAGTCTGGATCTGCACGGCCCCGACGGTGCGTGCTGCGTTGACGAGGATGGGCAGTTCATCGCGGAATCGTGGATCGCGGATCACGTCCCAGTAGGAGGTACCGGCGCCGAGGGTGATGGTCTCCTCGGTGAACGTGATGCCGCGAAGTTCATGGAGGTGCGAGAGGTCGAGGTAGCTGCGTTCGTGCGCCTCGAGGTGTTCCGGCCAGTGCACGAAGAGGTCGGTGGCGCCGGCAACGGGGATGAGATCCGGGTTGGCGGCCATGGCATCGAGCGCTTCATCGATCGTGTCGGGCATGGCAATCGTGCCAGCGTCCGCGTTCATGGTTTCGCTCCCCGCGACTCTGCATCCATGTCGAGGCCCTGCTGCACGCCGTCGATGATGCCGTCATACCCGGTGCAGCGGCAGAGGTTACCGGCCATGAGTTGCCGCAGGGTGTGTGTTTCGATGAGTTCCGGGTTGGAGCGCACCCATGCGCTGGTCACCACGACACCGGGCGTGCAGGCGCCGCATTGTGTTGCTCCGGATTCGAGGAGGGGGCGGAGCGTCTCGGCCGGGATGGACTCAACGGTCCTGACATCGCATCCGCGCGCCTGGTAGGTGGGGACGAGGCAACTGTTGGCGGGTCGCCCGTCGATGAGAACGGTGCAGGCGCCGCATTCACCCTCGCCGCACCCTTCCTTGGTCCCGGTCAGTGCCAGCCCATAGCGGAGCGTGTCGAGAAGGCGATGGTGCGGTTCGTAGTCGACCGTTGCGGGCGATCCATTGAGTGTGAGCTGAATCTGCGGCATATGGCGGGCACTCGAGTGCCTTACTCCTTGTCCTGGTCGTCGTCCTCGGGCTGCTCATCGTTGGCGAGATTGACACGTTCGAGGTCCTTGGGGTCACCACCGGACATCATGTGTCGGATTGCGTTGGCGAGTTCGGGCGGAAAGTCCGGTGGTGCATCTGACTTGCCACCCTCGGCCGTTGCATCATCGGACTCCGGCAGGAGCGTATCGACGGTTGTGCGCCCGTGCATCGGATCGCGCATGAGGGCGGCGAGTTCGGCCTCATCCTCCGGAGAGAGCGTGCCGTCATTGCGCAGCGCCGCGAGCAGGTTGTCGAGTTCCTCGACGGATGCACCGGACACGTAGACGTCCTCGGGCTTGAAGAAGACGCGATCGTCATCCATGCGCATCTTCGTGCGCACGATGGCGGGCACCGGGAGGCCGTCGTACATGGCGAGGATCACGTTGTCGTCGTTTCGTCGCAGGACGACACGATCGGCATCCGCATCGACGACCAGGACCTCCCACGGGATCTCGCGCGACTTCTCCTGCTTCAGATGGGTGTCGTAGAAGACATCGCCTTCCATGACGGTGATGCTCTGGAATGGTGCGGTTGAACTGGCGCGCTTGGCATGGAGGAAGTTGATGCGGGCCGCGAGTTGCGGCGTGGAACCCGGGGTGAAACCGCGTCGGTCGTTACCGTCGACGAGGTAGATACCGGAGAGGCGGAGGGCGTTGAGCGCATCCACGGTGTCGGGGAGCATGTCTTCGATACCGGTGATCCGGATCTCGCGTTCGCCGGGACGACCGGGTACGGCGGTTGCCTTGCTGTCTTCGCTCTTCGAGTCCTTCGCTGCACCCTTCTCATCGCCGTCACCATCCTCGCTCCCGGGATCGAGCGCGATGCGCGTGCCCCAGGTCATCGGGTTGTTGGTGAAGCGATTGCCTGACAACTGGTTGACGATCTGCTGGCGCGTTTCCCAGCTCTCCGCCGCCGCCGGCTCAATCTCGGGAACCTGCAGGACCGCGAGAGCGGCGTCGCCCTCGAAGGTCTCCAGCGGTCGCAGGATCGCAAAGAGCAGGAGTGCGGTGGCAAGCACGACGAGCACGGCGCCGATTCGGGTGGCCCAGGCAATGAGATCGGGGCCGGAGGCACCGCCGGGGGCGAGGCGTCGTCGGCTGAGACGCCGGTTCTTCAAGTCCATCTCAAGCCTCCTTTCCGACGAGTGCCAAAGCATGCAGGGTGAGGGTCACATCGACCTCGGCCGGGTCGAGTCGACGGCCGGGGCCGGCGAGTTCCACCGAAGAGATCATAGTACGTACGCCGGAGAGGTTCTCCAGGCGCTCGATGAACTGATAGATGACCGCCGGATCCGAGTGCATGAAGCGGATTTCGCTTGAAATCACCTGGATGTCGGTCGGTGCAACCTCGTCCGCGATTACCGGGAGTTGCCTCGTCGTGAGGCTGTTCTCATTCAGGCCCAGTTCGCGCATGACCTGCTTGACGCGGTTGCGCAACTGGTCCGCCGCGAGTTCACGCGTCTGTCCGACGAGCAGAAGTCCGTCGAGTTCGGCACGGCGTTCCCGGGCCTCCAGGAGCACGCGTTCCCAATCATCTCGGAGGGCGACGTCAATGCGTTCGCGCTGGAATGCCATCGCTTCGCGTACGTAGGCGTCACGGGCCGAAGCCAGTCCGGTGGATTCCGCTTCTGCCTCTTCGCCACCGCCCATGCGGTCGAGGATGACGAGCAGGCCGAGGAGACCCATGACAAGAGCGAGAATGATCGTGCGACTGCGGTTGCTCATCGGACGCCCACCTTCCCGGTGTCGACACGGCGCGCTTCGATGTCGAACTTCTCAGTACCCCGCTCGGGAACAACTGAGATGGCGTACAGGAGATGTGCGTCCGCGAAGCGATCGTCCTCCTCAAGGGCCTGGAGTACGTCGCCGTAACGAGGTGCTTCTCCGGAGACCATCACGCTGTTCGGTCGAACTTCCAGTCGATAGAGAAACCCGTCCTTCGGAACCGAGACCTGTGCGGCGTGCAGGACCGGCAGGATCGGCTTCCAGTCGGCGGTAGCTTCGTTCACCCCCTTGTCGATGGCGCGGATGAGGCGGCCGGTCTCTTCACGGGCGGCCTGCACGGCTTCGAGATCCGCGACGAGTGCGGCGCGTTCGGCCTGGATCCGTGCGGTGCCCGCCTGGTAGCGCCAGGCCATCACCTGGAAGGACGCCCATGTGACGACGCCGGCAAGCAGGATCGCTGCGACCGGCACGAGCCACGGCAGTCCGAGGCTGCGCGACTTGCCGGCGAGTGGCTGAAGGTCTCCCGCGCCCACCTGGGATGCGAGCGCGCCGGCGACGGCAAGGTCGGCAGCGCTGATAGCGCGCCCATCGGATCCGGGCGTTGCGGATGGCAGTTCGATGACCTCACCGGAGGATGCATTGGGATCCCACCGTGCTTCGAGGGCTTCGACGCGGCCGTGACGCAGTCGGTGACAGACCCGGCCTCGCCCGGTCTCTTCGACGACAGTTGCGAGCGGCTCATGTTGGAGTCCGAGGCCGAGCAGCGCCATGTGCGTGGACATGATGGTCTCGACGCGCCTGCCGGTCGCCTGCTCGATGCAGTCGCACCACGGCTGAACGCGCGATCGGGCCGTGCCGATGAGGTAGCCCGCGGCCGCTTCGGAATCGACTGCCGGATCAATGGCTCGATTCATGAGGCCGACGAGGGCATCGTCGGCGGCGATGGGCAGAAGCCCTTCCACGGATCGGCGCACCTCGTCGCGGGCACTCCCCCACTTCGCCGTCGTCAGCGCGATGGGGCGCACGCTGCACCATGTGGACGGAACGATCAGCGTGATGCGTCCCGGCGGGAGGTCGCGCAGGGCTGCACGGACCTCATCGATCGGGCGCGTGAGGGCGCCCTCGATGACGGGGCCGGGTCGGGCGCGGCCACCCAGCGCAGAACCCGAGACGCTGACGGTGACGAGGTCGTCGCCGCGAATCAGGCAGGCAGTGGTTCGAAATGGCAGGATACGCATGAGTTGCTTTCGTAGTGGTCTGGTGTGCTAGTGGCGTCGGATGCCGAGTCCGGCGAGGCCGCGTTGTGAGAATGCAGCGACGCCATCGAACGTGAAGACGGGTTCCGAGCGTCCCTCCTGCATCTGCTCGATGCGCAGGCGGATGTAGGTGGAGGGTGCTGCGCGGAGGAAGCCGCGAGCGTCTCGTGCGGCGATGGGCAGGAACTTCTCGATGTCCTCTTCGGTGAAGGGTTTCGCCCGGCGGGTATTGACGATGTTGTCGGCGAGTTCCCGGGTGATGCCCGGAAGGCTCATGAGCACTTCGCGGGAGGCGCTGTTGATATGAATGAGACCGTCACCGGCGAGGGTGATGTCGTGGTGCAGTTGCTCGTAGAGGTCGTGGGTCATGGCGGGGAGGAAGAGGAGTTCCTCGGGGGATCGGATGGGTCCGTTTCGCGGCGTGACACCTGAGCGTTCATAGACATCGGACTCGGCGCCATTGCTGCGGACGAAGTCATCCTCATCGCGCCAGTCGAGGACCTGGTCGGTGATTTCGGCGGCCTTGCGTTCGTTGAGTCCGTGGGCGACCAGGAAGCGGTTGAGCGAGGCTTCATCGGCGCGATTGATGTCGAAGCGCCCGGTGGCGTCGGTCAGGTGAATACGATAGGTGTTGTCGTGCACGGACACGGTCACCGGTGCGGTGGGCAGGCCGCCGATCTTCAGCGCTTCAATGGAAACACCGCCGGGGACGCGCCCGCCGAGTCCGCCGGCACCTTCGGCGGCGACGTTTGCCTCATCGCGTTCCTTGGCCTCTTCGATCTTCTTTTCGAGTTCATCGAGTGCGCCGGACTCCTCGAGCAGGATGCGGATCGCTTCGGGCAGATCGAGGGCGTCCTCGGCCTCCGGTTCGGCGTCGTCTCCGCCGCCACCGCCTGATCCCGAACCGCCCGATCCAAGCGTCGCATCGGGGTCGATGGTGTAGAGACCTGCGAGGGCAAGGACCGCGGCGCTGCGCGCATCGCGATAGGCCGCATCGTGGGCATGCGTGGCGGCGACCTCGATCGCGGTGGTTCGTGAGAGTGATCCGGCGAACATCGCGATGCTGAAGAGTGCAGCGACCGCGACGAGCACGAGGATCAGTGCAAAGCCCTGATGGCGAACACGCATGAGAATTCGCGCTCCTCGTAGCTGCCGACCAGTCGCACGGCGGGGATGAACCCGGCGTACCGGCCGTGGGAACGCCACTGCATTTCGGTGGCGGTGCGAATGACGTCGTCGGAGACACCGGCGTTGCGTGCGGCGTCGATGGCACCGGAGTCCATGGGATCCAGTCGATCGGGTGCATCGTCGCTGTCGTCCTCGGTGGACGGCGGCTCGATGCCGGCCTCCTCATAGAGGTCGGCAGCGATACCGAAGCGTTCGATGCTCAGGCTGTCGCACTGCTCAAGCAGGATGATACGGCGGCTCAGTTCGTTGCCCCATCGATCGATGCGCGTCTCATCGGTGAAGACTTCGTCGAACGTGGGTCGCTTGTCCTGCTCCTTCCGGGCATCGCTGTCCTTGTCTTCATCTTCCTTCGGTTTCGAGAACTCGACGACGCGTTGTTCGATGTAGACGAGGTTCCACGCCCGCGCTGCGCCGGGGGCACGGTTGCGGGCGGGTTCGATGCGGTAGCCGACGCGGACCACGGGCCAGTCGGGAAAGAGGATGGGCGTGGCGGTCAGGAATCCGATGCCGGTATCACCGGTGATGATGCGCTGCGTGTTGTCACCCATGCCGGTGGTGCTGCGTCGATCCTCCCACTGATCGGTCATCAACTTGAGGGCGCGATGCAATTGCATCTGGCGATGCTCTTCGCCACTCTCGTCGGCCCATGCGTTCATCTGCGCCCATGTGACCGCGACGAGGCTTGTGATGGACGCGAGAATTGTCACGGCCAGCAGCAGTTCGAGCAGCGTGAAGGCGCGGCGGCGGTTCGGGATGTGTCGCTCGCTGAGAGTCATCGGTGCCAGTAGAACGATGTGGTCGTCTCACCCCATGTCATGGTGTATTCGAAGACTTCGACAGTCGGTGCGGCGTCGGGTCCGGCGACCGCGAGGGCCGGGTTGGCCATGCGGGCCGGCTGCCGTTCGATGGTGTAGGACGCTCCGAGGTGTTCCCCTTCCCACCGGCGCACGCCATTTTCGTTCGGAGGCGCCTCACCGGGCAGTGCGTTGTGGATGGCCTGCTGAAAGAGCGCCTCGATCGCCTGATCCTCCTGCTGCATGCGCGCCACCGTGTTGGCCTGGTGAACACCCTGCACGCGGATCTGGAGGCAGATGGACAGCACCGCCGTCAGGATGATCAGCGACAGGACCGCTTCCAGCAGCGTGAAGCCGCGACATCGCGCGGCGACCCGGGATGTCGGATCACATGTCGGCATTGAGGGGGAGTTGCGTCAGGAAGAAGAACTGTTGCCAGGGAAAGAGCGTGGCGCGGGCATCGGAGACCTGCTCGGAGTTCTCTTCGGCGGGCGCGGGTGGCTCGACCGGGGCGGGTCTCGGCGCTTCGACGGGAGCGGGCACCGCATCACCCTCGGTCGTGAGGATGTTGTTGAGCGCACCGCTGGGCAGGTCCTCGTGCCAGCGATGCAGGACCTTCCGCACACCGTGAGCGCTGCTCAGGAAGTCGGAGATGGCCGCGCGAGCCTTCAGCGGATCGTTCACGATTCGCGGCGTGAGCGCGAGGAAGAGTTCCGTATCGACGCTGCGATCATCGACATTGTCGAAGGCGGCGCCGAGGAGCGGGATGTCGGATGCGATCGGAATGCCTCGGGTGGAATTGCGGCGATCTCGGCTGATGATGCCGCCGATGAGCACGGTGTGTCCATGTGGGACGGTGGCTTCGGTTTCGAGTTTCCGAGTGGTGAACTCGGGGCCGAGATCGGTCTGCGCGCCGACATTCGTGATCTCGACGGTGATCTTGGCGTGGATGAGGCCGGATTCGTTGATGGACGGCAGTACCGTCACGATCACACCGGTCTCCTTGTACTCGATCTCTCGACGGACCCCGGTGCTGCCGCTGGTCTGGGTTCCGCTGTCGACGTCGGCGGTGACGAAGGGCGTGGAACCACCGACCTGGATGGAACCCTGTACGCCGTCCGCGATGTACATGTACGGATCCTGGAGCACGTTGACATCGCCCTCGGACTGGAGGGCCTGCACGATGGCGAGGCCGTCGGTGCCGACGAAGGAGATGCTGCCGGCGGCGGCGGGAGGCAGGCCGGGCGAGACGCTGAAGTCGATGGTGCCGAAGTCCTGGTATTCCTGGGTCAGGAAGTACTCAACGCCATACTGGAGGCTGCCGGTGCGCTGCACTTCGGCGATGATGGTGGTGAGGTGCACCTGCTGGGGCGGTGTATCGAGCGCCTGGAGCGTATCGAGGATGTCGGTCCATTCCTGTGGCGTGGCGCGGACCATGAGTCGCTGACGGCGGGCGTCCACGACGATGCGCACACCATCGGGCGGGTTGCCGGCATTGGCGCTCTTGGAGTCTTCCATGATGTCCACATGGAAGTCCTTCACAAGTTGGTGAAGTTCGGCGGTTTCCATGTGCTGCACGTTGTAGAGATACGCCTGTCGCTGCTCGTAGCCCTCCGGTACGTCGACCTGCTCGATGAACGTCTGCACGAGGTCCTGGAGGGTCGGATCGCGTGAGATGACGAGGAGGCGATCGGCTTCGTTGATGGGTGCGAAGGCGACGGTGGCATCCGATCCTGTCGTGATGCCGGCGCCACCCGCGATGGTCTTGAGGGACTCGGCGGCTTCTTCCGGTTCGACGTGCGCGAGTTGGTAGGTCCAGATGTCGACACCGGCGAAGGGGGGCACGTCCAGCGCCGTGATGAGGCGCGACATGCGGTTGAGTTGACGCGTGGTGTCGGCGAGGACGAGGGTGGTCCCGACGGCGGCGACCTTGGCGCCGGGCGTCATGAGCGGGCTGAGCACCTTGGTGATGTCATCGGCGGTGACATGGTTGAGACGGCGCACGCGGATGGCGACCTGGTCGGACTCGATGGCGGCACGGGCCTCCATGATCGGCGCGTTGCTGGATGCGCCGAGGCCGCCGGCGTCCTTGACTCCGGCGCCCGCAGCCTTGACGTAAAGCATGTCGCTGCGGCGCTCGATGGACCAGCCGTAGAGGAGGCCCATGCCGTGAAGCATGTCGATGATGTCGGTGCGTGTCAGTTCATCATCGATGTCCAGGGTGACGACGCCGCGAACATTGGGATCCAGGGCGTAGGACATGCCGAGGTATTCACCGACGATGACGCGCATGACTTCGCCGACATCCGCTTCGCGTGCGGTGTACTTGAAGGGGATGAGTTCTCCCGGTTGCTCACCGAAGATGCCGGGCTCCACCGGCTCAGCCTGCGGCGGCGGCGGGTTCAGTGTCGTGCGTGAGACGACGCGGGGGCGTTCGGCATCCGGTGTGCGCGCTGTGCCGAAGGGGTGGTGCACCGGTCGCTCGGAAGCGTGGTAGGGAGGCGGTGTTACGTGGGCGCGCGGCGTCGGTTCGACGGTCCTGGTCGAGCCGCTGCAGCCGACCAGGGTCGCCGCGGCGAGCGCTGCGCCTGTCGTCGCAACGATGTGGATGATTCGATCCTGAGCTTTCATTGGTCGCACCTCCTGCAAGCCGCGCGAAACGGCCACATCACAAGCCACCGACATCGTTGACCGCCATCATGCCTGCCACCAGGCTGTAGACCACCCAACCCACGGTCAGCGCCATCATGAGAATGAGAGCCGGCGACAGAATCGTCAGCAGGCGCTCGGTCAGTCTTTCCTGTCGTTCGATACACGTATTCGCGGCCCGCTTGAGCGCGCCGGTGAGATCTCCGGTCTGCATGCCGACCTGCACGATCGTGGCGATCATGGGCGGCATGACGTCGCACTCACGAATCGCATTGCCGAGGTCGGCGCCCTCGCGTGTGCGCCTTCGCGCATCATCCAGCCGCGAAGCGATGGTCGGGGACGTCACGACATCGCCTGCCTGGGCAAGGCCCGCCAGCACATCACCGCCACCCTCGACCATGGTCGCCACGGCGTCGCAGATGATGGCGGCCTGGCCGTGCCAGCGCAGCGTTCCGATGATCGGCAGTCGCAGCAGTCGCTCGTCCATCCAGGCGCGCATGGCGGGCGTGATCAGCGACCGGTGCATGGCGCCCGCGACGATGGCTCCGATGACCAGGGGTGGGAGCACCCACACCAGCCAGCCGCCTACAGTGAGCGTCAATTGTGTCTGCCAGGGGAGCGGACGATCGAGGCTCGTGAGCGTCTCGGCGATGCGCGGCATGACGAATGTCGTGAGGAACCACAGCGCAACGACGGCTGTCACCACGAGAATCGCGGGGTAGATCAACTGGCCGATGACGACTCGCCGGATACGGTCGCGTTGTGTGATTGATTCGTCGATGAGGGTGACGACGTGCTCGAGGCGACCCGACTCATGGCCGGCGCGCAGCAGTGCGATGTGTTCCGGTGCCGCGAGACCATCCACGGTTGCCACGGCTTCCGAGAGTGAACTGCCGGAACGCAGTTTGTCGCGGATCTCCCCCACTGCTTTCGCGACCCGGGGCCGGGGCGCCTGCTCGCGCATCGTGGACAGCGCCGTCTCTACGGGCAGTTTGCTCTTGAGCAGCATGGCCAGGGTCTGGAAGAACCAGAGTGCATCCGAGCGACGGAGTCGGTCACCGGCGACTGTGGCACGGAAGGCGTCGATGAGGCTCACGGGGCGGACATCGACGACCACCATCCCCTCGGCCCGGAGTCGATCGCGCAGGACCTGTTCGCTGTCCGCCTCGCGCTGGCCGGTGATGGGCGCGCCGCCGGGGCGACTCATGGGGATCGCGGTGTAGGCGAACTGGGTCATGCGTCACCCCGTGCGCCGGAAACATGATCGGAGCGTTCCACGATGTCCACAGCCGCCTGCGCGCCGAGCACGCGGGCGACTTCGGCCTCGTCCGTGGTCTTCCCCTCGATGAGACGCTGCGCCTCGGTGCGCATCGGACGGTAGCCGCTGCTGACCAGCGCATCACGGAGACGATGCTCCTCGGCGCCCTCCAGCATGATGCGCTTGACCTCCGGACTGACGCCCGCGAATTCCATGACCGCGACGCGGCCGCGATACCCGATGCCGGCGCAGGTGCCGCAGGCGTCGCGTCGGCCGTCCTGGTTGTGGCACTCCGGGCAGAGTCGGCGGAGGAGTCGCTGGGCGCTGATGCCTTCGATCGCGGCGTTGACGAGATAGGGTTCCACACCCATGTCGACGAGTCGCACGAAGGTGCTCGGCACATCATTGGTGTGCAGTGTGGAGAGCACCATGTGGCCGGTGAGTGAGGCCTGGAATGCGATCTCGGCGGTTTCGCGATCGCGGATCTCACCGATGAGGATGGTGTCGGGGTCGTGGCGCAGCAGGTGGCGCAGCGTGTTCGAGAAGTTCAGATCGATCGCGGGGTTGACCTGGATCTGGTTCACGCCGTCCATCGTGTACTCGACGGGATCCTCGACCGTCATGATCTTGCGCTCGGCTGAAACGAGGCGCTGGAGGATCGCGTACAGGGTTGTCGTCTTGCCGGAACCCGTGGGACCCGTGATGAGCAGGATGCCGTGCGATCTCGCGGCGACGTCGAAGAGCGCATCGATCTGTCGCTGTGTGAAGCCGAGGTCGGTGAGATCGATGCCCGAGAGTTTCTGCCGGTCCTGGAGACGCATCGCGACATCCTGGCCGTAGGTGGTCGGAACGATCGAGACGCGCATGTCGACGATGCGGCCGCGAAGGCGCTGCCGGATGCGTCCGTCCTGTGCGCGGCGTCGTTCGGCGATGTCGAGGCCCGCCATGATCTTGGTGCGACAGAGCAGTGCGTCGTACATGGCCACGGGCGGAGGTGTCTGATCGATGAGGATGCCGTCGACGCGGTAGCGAAGGCTGACGCGTCGATCGAAGCGTTCGATATGGATGTCTGAGGCTTCGAGGTCCATGGCGCGTTCGACCATCTGGTTGAAGAAGCGGATGACGGGCGCCTCGCTGGCCATGTCGCGCAGTGCGGAGAGTTCGCCGGAGATGTCGAGGGCGGCGTCCTCGGCGTCGATGGCATCGACATCATCGAGGGCGGTCCGTTCGAGGAACGCGCGGATCTCCTTGTCGGTGGCGACGTTGATCTCGATGGCATCGGTCTCGAAGCGGTTGAGGAGCGCGTTGAAGGTGTGCTGCTCGGAGGGGTCGGAGATCACGAGGCGAGTTTGCGGCGTGCTTCCGTTGCCGTTGCCATTGTCGGTACCGGGGGGTTCCTCCAGCACGAGGACGCCGTGGTTCTTCATGAACTCGACGGGCACGCTCTCGGCGGGCAGTCCGGTTTCGCCTTCGGCATCCCAGCGGCGTGCGCCGGTGGTGGCGGCGAGTTGATCGGCGAGCACGGTCTCCGACAGCAGGCCGAGGTCGAGCAGATTGCGCAGTTCGCTCGTCTCGTTTCGCCGCGCGACTTCACACGCGAGTTTCCAGTCCATGTCGGACACTTCGCCTGCATGGACGAGTGTCTGGCCGAAGTGCTGGCTGTCGTAGGAGAAGGTGGTCATGTGGTGTGCGGGGGGAGCGGGGAATCAGGAGCGGTTGTTGAGATCCGCGGCTTCGCCATCGCCGCCTTCCTTGCCGTCCGATCCGTAGGAGATGATGATGAAGTCCCACTTCTCATCGAGTTGATAGACGAAGTCGTGCTTCCAGCCGTCGGTGGGCAGTGTCTGCTTCTCGAGGTACGGACCGTTCCAGCCTTCGGCGTCCTTGGGTTCATCGATCAGCGCCTGGAGACCTTCGGCTTCGGTCGGGTAGCGACTGACGTCTGCGAAGAAGCGATTGACGGCGCCGTCGAGCAGACTGATCTGCGCCATGGTTGTTGTGACCTTGGAAGTCGAGAACTGCTTCACGACCTTCGGTCCGACGAGCGCGGCCAGCAGGCCGAGGATCATGACCACGATCAGCAGTTCGAGGAGCGAGAAGCCCGACCGGGCGCGTGGGTGGTTGTGGTGTGGCTGACGCGTGTTCACCGCGTGACCTCCTTGGCGGTCTCCGACCGCTCGCTGTTGAAGAGATCGCGTCTCTCCGCCCTGATCATCCCTGATTCAGCCGGCGGACTGTTCGCCGGACTCCCTGTCGAGTCGCGGTGCACCTGAGACGGGGTCGAATGTGATGACCCAGATTGTATCGCCCCGCTCGGGGCCCATGAAGCGCCAGATCCGCTGACGTGTCCGACCTTCGGGATCAAAGCGGGCTTCCAGTGACTCGAGCGGCGTGTCGAGGCTGTCCACCGGCGTCATCTTCAGGCCGGACCATGACCGTTCACGCTCATCCCATGAGACGCTGATCTGGTTGGTACCGGCGGAGAGGGTCACGGTTTCCGCGGCTGACCGGCGCATTGCGGTCACGCGGGCCTCGGCGAGGAGTGTGGTGACGGATCTGAGGGCGTCGCGCCGCCGGGCGTGGCCCGTGGTGGCTGCGAGGCGAGACGCGACGAGCCCCGCGATGATGCCGATCATGAGGACGACGATCAGCACCTCGAAGAGCGTGAAGCCGCTCCTGCCCGGCCCACGGACTGTTCTGGACGATCTCACCTGTTCTTGAGGACCTCGATCGCATCTGCGCTGTTGACGACGCCATCGTTGTTGACGTCCGCCCGATCCATGAGGGTCGCGGGGCTGGAGATCTCAAGGAGGCGGAGTTCGAGGGCGAGGACACCGGACGGCGTGGTCCGCAGGGCGGCAACGGAGCTGGATGCAGCGGAGGTCGCCTCCGTGGTCTCTCCGTTCTCGGTGTCATCCGATTCCGTGGTGGTCGTGGCGGTCGACGTGTTGGTGGCGCTGAGGTGGCGGGAGGTGATGGATCCGGCGATGAGTCGCAGGATGACGGCGGCATCCTTGTTGTCGACGGTGCCATCGGCGTTGATGTCGTAGTTCCCGGCCGGGTTGCCGGCGTTGTCTCCCCCACTGCCGTTGTTGCCACCGGGCGGGTTGATACCGAGTTGGAGGTTCATGCCGCGGGTGGGCGTGAGATCGATGGGGAGGATGTCATCGAGTCCTGGTGGGACTTCCTGTCCCTTGAAGCGGAGCGTGATGGGTTCCTGGTTGGCGTTGATGAAAGCGAGGTCGGTTCTGACGGTGTCTGTGGAGCCGTCGAAGAAGCGGACGGTGAGGATCTGGTTGAACTCTGGTCCTTCCTTGACCTCGGTGCTGGGGTCATCCCCGTAGACGAACATGTTGAAGGCGCGGGTGGTGTCATCGCTGGTGTAGACGAAGCGTCCGACGACCTGTTCTCCGAAGAAGATTCCGACCTGATCACCGGGTTCGGGCGCCGGTTCTCCGAGGAGGTCACCGGTGAGTCGTTCGGCGACGAGGGTGGCGCCGGGCACGCCGAACTGCGCCTGCGCGCATGCCGGGAGCAGGACGAAGAGTGCGGTGATGAAGAGTGTGCGGCGGAGCATGGTGTTGGATGTCCTGATTGCGGTGGGCGTGGTGTGTGGTTGTACCGGGTGATTGTAGACGGGTTGAGAGGGAGAAGGGAACAGGGATGAGGGAACAGGGATGAGTGTCGTCACTGGTCACTCGTCCCTACTCAAAAACGAAACAGGGACCTGCCGGAGCAGGTCCCTGTGGAGTCGCTTGACTGTGTCAGGTCAGAGCCTGATCAGTTGGCACGATGGAAGAAGACGGCGTCGCCCGCGGAGACCTCTTCGAGGTCGTTGGGGTTGTTCGCCGAGTCGGCGATGGAGCGGACGTCGATGCCTGCACCATCACCACCGATGTTGTTGAAGAAGATGACGTAGTCGAAGTTGCCGGCGATGAGTTCGGCGCCGGTGGCGTCGACCTGCGAGGTGCCGAGACCCCAACCGTTGGTGGCGGACGTGTTCGGGAAGTTCGAGAAGCTCGTCGCGTTGGAGAGCGCCGAACCGAACATGAACATGCCGTAGCGGGTGTTGGTCTGGTTGAAGATGGCAACGCCGTAGCCGCCGACGATGTTGGTCATCGCGTCGCTGAACTGCGGGCCGAAGCTGGTGCAGGTGAACGCGAAGTGGGAGACGCAGTCGAAGTCGACGACGATGTCGCCGAGGTGCGTGCCGCCGTCGTCGAGGACCGACCACATGCCGTCAGCGTTGCTGTCGGAGTAGAAGCCGAACTGGTCGAGCGGGTCGACGTTGGGGAGGTCGGAACCGATGACAATGTTGTCCTCGCTCACGCCGGAGGCGAGCACGGGGACGTTGTTGGAACGCTCAGCCCAACCACCATTCTGGTTGTAGCCTTCGGTGTTCCAGCCGGAGAAGATGTCGTTGTGACCAACGTTCTCGATGTCGAAGTCCACGCGGACGGCATCGAAAGCGGTGCCGCCATCGTCGTCGGCCTTGTGATCACGGAAGAGGATCGGGCCACCGGCGTGGTTGGTGAAGTCAGCGGAGGTCAGGAGGCTGGAGAGGATGTGACGGGTACCGTCAGGCGTCTCGCAGACAAAGATGACCGGGAAGTCGATGCCGCTCATGATGTCGTTGCCGCGACCTTCGAAGATCGGGGCGGCGACGTGCATGGTGAAGTCACCGGAGTCGTCCAGGAGGACGGTGCTCGACTTGATCGGCGTGCCGCCGACACCGTTGCGGAAGAGGGAGGAGAGTGTGCCGTTGTTGGAACGGAGCACATCCCAGCCCATTTCGAGTTCACCGCTGGTCACCTTGTCGTCACGCGACTCGCCAACACCGGAGAAGGTGATGCGTTCGAGGTCGCGGGCCGTGATCTTGTTGATCCAGACGATGTCGTTGTAGGTGGCGGTATCGTTGGCGTCGTCCTTCTCGTTGACGTAGCACTGGTCGTTGTCATCCTCACGGTTGAGGTAGACGAAGGGCTCGATGCCGTAGAGGTAGTTGTCCCACGCGTCACAGCAGTCGGTGTTGTAGAAGCGGACGTTGTTGTGCGTGGCCCAGATGCCCTTGCACTTGGGAACCGCGATCATCGCGAAGACCTTGGAGCCGCGACCGGCGTTGGCGATGTTGCCGACGACGGGCATCTGCGCGATGCCGTGGTTGTCGACGGCCGCCTCGGGCAGGTCGATGGCTTCGAGACCGACGTGGTCGGTGTTGGCGACCGGATTGCCGTTGATACCGGCGAAGAGGTCGTCGTCATCGACGTTGTTGGTCGCGGCGAGGTACTGGACGCCGACCTCATTGTTGAGGGAGGCGATGCCATCGGGGAAGTCGACGATGAGGATGGAGCCGTCCGTCTCACTGAGGGTGAGTGCGGAGGGGGGACCATTGGTGACATCGATGAACCAGTCGCCCGGCTCGAGGGTGGAGGGGTTGATCTCCAGGGTGCAGTTCAGGCGGGCCTGCTCTGCGAAGCCGTCGTCATCGGCGTCGATGGAAAGGGCGTTGTGGAAGACGGTGGTACCGTCAACGGAGACGATGTAGGGCACGTAGGGGGCAACCTTGTCCTCAAGGAGGCCGCTGTTGCCGGTGGCCATACCTGAAGCTTCGTTGTCGTTACCGTCTTCGATGCCGTTACCGGAGGCGAGGTTGACCTCGACGCCGGGGGCGAGACCGACTGCGAGTCCGCCGAGGTTGGCGAGGGTCACGCAGTTGTCGTCGGTGAAGAGCTCGTCGTCGTCATCCTCATCGAAGGTGGCGCCCATGGTGCCGAGCTGGATGAAGTTGCCGTCGAGGTTGCCGGTGTTGATGTCCTCTGAGAAGCAGAGGGCGGCACGGTCGTTCTCGGTGTTGTCGCCGAGATCGGTGGTTGCGGGGGCGAAGCCGGCGAACTGCTCGAAGATGAGCTGATCGTTGCTGCCACCGGTCTGGTTGTCACCAGTGAAGAAGAAGGCATGCACGAAGACGGGCGGGGCACAGTCGGTGTCCGCATCATCCTCGGCGATGTCGCCTTCGAAGGCGTTCGAGTTGGCGTCAGCGATGGAGTCATCGCCTTCATCCTCTTCGAACTCGATGCTGACGGCGCTGGCGTCGCCCGTACCGGGAGTCGCCTCTTCGTCGTCATCGGAGCCGGTGAGGCCATCCTCGTCCCAGTCGACCGTTGCGGGGTCGAAGCAGAACTGGATGGTGTTGTTCATCTCGTCGGCTTCGATCTCGCCGCTGCCGTCGGTGTCCGTGGACACGAGCGCGACATCGGTGATCATGATCTCATCGTCTTCGGCATCGTCGGCGCCGACGACCTCATCCTCGACCAACTCGCCGGTGGCGGGGTTGATCTGATCGATGGGGTTGACGGTGGCGCCGTCGAGCTTGCGAAGCGTCCAGCCGGTGTCGGTGATGCCGCCGTCCATGGGCTCGTCGAAGGCCACGCCAACGGCGTCGACGTTGCCGTCGCCGTCCTTGTCGTAGAACTTCACATCGCCGTCGTTGGTCGGGTTGATGGCATCGCCGATGTTCTCGGAATCGGTACCAGCGAAGTCCACACCGAAGATGTCGGTGGGGGGATCGCCGTTGGCCTCATCAAGGTTGAGGGAGACGCGGCCGTCGTCATCGCCCGAGGTCTGACCCTCGGAGGAGTTCACGAGGCCGTTGGCGCCGATACCGTCGAAGTTGGTGTCGTCGACGGTCAGGAGGACGCACTCGGGATCGTCGCCGGCGCTGACGAAGGTGACCTCGAAGCCGTCGTTCAGATCGTTCATGAGGTCGTCGTAG
>JAUIHS010000121.1 GCA_030432255.1 Phycisphaerae bacterium | reverse complement strand
AGGACCTCGGTCGCCTCCACCGATGAGAGCATCGACGACCTGGTAGCGGTACCGTGCGGGGCAGCGGAGGAATACGTCGAGGTCGCGTTGGGTGTACTGTTCGCGTGGTGGCTGGGGGTGATTGAGCACCGGCAACGCATAGCTCCTGCCCGACCCTTCGTGCCGACTCTCCTGAGCCACCCCAGCAACAGACTTGAGAAAGCCGGACTCTGACGATGCCCGCTTCGCGGTATACCGCTCGGCTCTTGTGATTGAGAGGTGATCTCGCGCCCGTGATGCCCCTACAAAGAACAGACACTCCTCTTCAGCGGCGTGGCCCTCTTTCTTCATCGCGAGCTTCGATAGAGTCGGTGGCGGCGGGCACCGCACGCCCTTCCAACTCGACGGCGTGTACCCGGTGGCGAGCGCAGGAAGATGCACCGCACGAAACTCCAGGCCCTTGCTTCCGTGGATCGTCATCACTCGTACGGCATCGATATCCGAAGCCTCAGATGCGACCGCCCGATAGACCCCGTCCTGATTGAGAGCCTCGATCCGTCGAATGCGATCAAGGAAGCGACGGCGGCTGTGGTAGCCCGAGAGATCCTGCTCGCTGCACACTTTGAGCAAGTGATAGATGGCGATCAACTGCTGCTTCGACGCCGTGTCGTCCGCCGTGAGCCGGGATTGCAAGTAGTCGCTGCGCTCGAACAGCCATGCCGTGAGCATCGACCATGCAGAGATGTGTTCCAGCCCATCGAGTTCCTCCCGGAGCTTCGACAACCCGGCACGCCCGTGATCGCTCAGGCCTTCCACCTCCGGGAGCCTCGCCAGCGTTTCGAATACCGAGATCCCCTCCGCCTGCCCAAAGGCAACCACGGCACGAATGTCCTCACGGGTTGCGCCGTAGGCAGGCAACTGACCCACCCGCACAAGGCCGGCGCCACCACGCTCGGCGCCCAGCGACACGAGCGAAAGCAGGTCACGAACTTCATCGCGCTCGAACAGATCACCCAGATACAACAGTGGCACGCCGAGTTGTTCCAATACCCCGGTCAAACGCGAGAGCGTGAGATGGCCTCGCGCGAGAAGCGCCTGGTCTCGATAGGGGATGCCCTCTTGTCTGAATTGTTCGATCCGCTCATGGATCGCCTCCGCCTCCGCCCCGGTGTTCGGCGCGACCGTCACACTCACCGAACCGCCGTCGGTCCTGTGAGTCTCCCAACTGCCCCTCATACCCCGCCCATCGCCCATCGTCCCCGAGAACCGTGCGAACGCTTCAACAACTGGCGCAACCGACCTGTAGTTGGTTCCCAAGGCTTCTTGCTGACCGCCGAATTCCTCCTCGAACCGGGCGACATTCGAAGGCTCTGCGCCGCGGAACCTGTAGATCGACTGCCGCTGATCAGCAACAACCCACACTTTCGCGCCGATCCCGTGAACCGCTCGCAGCAAGCGAGCGCTCGCGTAGTTGACGTCCTGGTACTCATCCACGAGGACGTGCTTGAACCCTGCGATGTACTGCCGAACGGCGTCGCTCTCCTCC
>JAUIHS010000120.1 GCA_030432255.1 Phycisphaerae bacterium | reverse complement strand
CGCGGCGGCCAACTACGCACTGGGCCACGATTTCGTCGAACTGCCCGCAGATCCGGCCGCCATGGTCACTGGTTGGGTGGGAGACATTCTCTCCGAACACGGCAACGAACGCGTCGCCGACATCCGCGGCGCCCTTCAGCGGTCGATGGACAACAACGCCGCGGTCTTCCGCACCGAGGAGACGCTCAAGCAGGCGCTGACCGATATTCACGCACTCAAGGAGCGATACTCGCGACTTACCGTGCAGGACAAGGGAAAGCGTTACAACAGCGACCTACTCGAAGCGATCGAGCTGGGCTTCCTGCTGGAGCTTGCCGAAGTCACCGTGGTAGGGGCACTGAACCGCAAGGAGTCACGCGGCGGGCACGCCCGCGAGGACTACCCCAATCGCGACGACACCAACTACATGCGTCACACGATGGCGTACAAAGAGGGAGCTCATCTGCTCTCGGATATTCGGCTGGACTACAAGCCGGTAGTCCAGACGCGGTACGAACCGATGGAACGGAAGTACTGATGACTACTGTTGCAGCACAACAGGCCAAGGACGCGAAGCTGCCACCAGTGCCCGAGGGCTCGGTGATGGTGACCATGAAGATCGCCCGGTTCAATCCGGAGGACCCCGACGCACACGCGGACTCAGGCGGCTGGCAGAGCTTCCGGGTGCCATGTCTGCCGTCCGACCGGCTGCTCAACCTGCTGCACTACGTGAAGTGGTACCTGGATGGCACATTGACGTTCCGGCGGTCCTGCGCGCACGGCGTGTGCGGATCTGACGCGATGCGTATCAACGGGGTCAACCGGCTGGCCTGCAAGGTCCTGATGCGCGACCTGCTGCCCAAGAAGGAGGGTAAGCAACTCACCATCACGATTGAGCCGATCCGTGGCCTGCCGGTGGAGAAGGACCTCGTGGTGGACATGGAGCCTTTCTTCGACGCGTTCCGCGCGATCAAGCCGTACCTGATCACCACCGGCAATCAGCCGACCCGCGAACGGATTCAGAGCCAGACCGACCGGGCCCGCTACGACGACACCACAAAATGCATCCTCTGCGCGTGCTGCACCACAAGCTGCCCGGTCTACTGGAACGAGGGATCCTACTTCGGCCCCGCCGCGATCGTCAACGCCCACCGGTTCATCTTCGACAGCCGGGATGAAGGCGCCGCCGAGCGGCTCGACATCCTCAATGACGTCGACGGAGTCTGGCGCTGCCGCACCACGTTCAACTGCACGGAGGCCTGCCCGCGCGGCATCCAGGTGACCCAGGCTATCCAGGAAGTCAAGCGCGCGCTGATGTTCGCGCGATAGATTGCGCGCCGAGCGCTAACATCGGACGGTGCCGGATGTAGAACGCCCGCGAGGTATGCGGATACACAAGGCTTCCGGCATCGCCATCGTCGTCCTCTTCTACCTGCTCTCACTGGTCGGCTACTGGTGGATCAACAGCTCGTCGCAATCACTGAACCCCCAGTCACCCACGCCGACGGATTCTCTGGTGGTCTCCGTCGATGTGGATGCCATCGACAC
>JAUIHS010000119.1 GCA_030432255.1 Phycisphaerae bacterium | reverse complement strand
GTCATGTGTCCGGCCTTTGAGTGCGGCATGACTGACCGCTGGCCCTGATGAAGTCCGCGTGCCGGGTTCCGATCAGACAACCGGACTTTGATGTCCAGACAGTACCTTGGAGTGTCCTGGCAGCGGTCCTGTTCGATCATCATCACTCTCATCTGCCCTTGCATCTCTTGGCGGCGATATCGGGCGCCGCAGTCTCAAGCTCCTTCAGGTGGCGGGGGCTGCCCTGTAGGTTTCTCCCTTTGCCAGCAATGCCCATGCTGTTCGGGCGGTCTTGTTGGCGATGGCCACGGTGACGAGCCGTGTTGGCTTGCGCTCGAGGAGAGATCTGACCCATGCGCCAGTTCGGGTGTCGGTGGTTGGCGCTCGTCGGGTCACCGAGGTGGCGCCGACAACGAGCAGGCGGCGCAGATAGCGGTTGCCCATTTTCGACACTCGTCCCAACCGCTCCTTTCCGCCCGTTGAGTTCTGTCGCGGCACCAGACCCAGCCAGGCCGCGAACTGGCGGCCGGATCTGAAGACGGAAGGATCGGGCACACTGGCGGCCAGCGCTGTCGCCGTGATGATCCCCACGCCCGGGATTGTCTCGAGCCGCTGGCTCGCGGCGCTCTGTCGATGCCAGGCCATCAGCTGCCGCTCGATGGTGCGGATCCCCCCGGCCAGGGTCTCGAGTTGTGCACCCAAAGCCAGCAGCGCAGACCGCGCAAGAGACGGCAGGTCAAGGTCACCGGGGTCGCTCAGGCGCTTGACGAACTCGACGATCCTCCGAGGCCCCTGGGCCGTGATGATCCCAAACTCCGCCAGCTGAGCGCGGATCGCATTCAGGATCATGGTCCTCTGCCGCATCAAGAGATCGCGGGACCGGTGCAGGACCAGGACACTTTGCTGCTCCTCCGTCTTGATCGGAACGAAGCGCATGTTGGGCCGTGCGACGGCCTCGCAGATCGCCTCGGCATCTGCCGCGTCATTCTTTTGACGCTTCACATAGGGTTTCACGTAAGTCGGCGGGATCAATCGAACGTCATGGCCGAGCGCTGCAATCTCCCGCGCCCAATAATGCGACGTCGGGCAGGCTTCCATGCCGACAAGGCAGGGGGCGAGATTGGCGAGGACGTCGAGAAAGGCGCCTCGCCTCAGCTTCTTCCGTAGAACGACCGCACCAGCAGCATCCACCCCGTGAAGCTGGAACACCGACTTGGCCAGGTCGATCCCGAGTGTTGTAATGTGCATGTGGATGGCTCCTTCCCTTCGTTGGCTCCAAACAGTACCAACCTGGCACATTGCGATGCCGTTCGGGTGGAGCCGTCCACACCATCAGAGGTGTTCCCCGTCAGTATTGCTCTGAACCCCGATAACTGGATCGTTTTTGGTTAGAGTTTTCCGCGTGTGATTCCCGGCTGGGAGACGGAGCGGAGAACGATGAAGGCATCGAAGTTTTCGGACGCGCAGAAGGCGTTCATCCTGAAGCAGGGCGAGGAGGGCACGCCGGTCGCCGAGGTTTGCCGCAAGGCCGGCATCAGCCAGGCGACGT
>JAUIHS010000118.1 GCA_030432255.1 Phycisphaerae bacterium | reverse complement strand
GTTTTCGACTTGTCGCTGTACTCGGTTGTGAGCAGGTACCACCAGTCCCCGATCCGGAACAGGTCGGGCATCTCGTGCATGCTGTAGAGTCCCGGGGCCCAGAAGTCCCCCTCGAAGCGCCAGTCCTGCAGATCGTCCGAGCGGAACGCGACCGTCGAACCGGTGAGGACTCTCTCGCCCGCTTTGCGGGCGCCGAGGATCATCAGGTAGTTGGAGGCGTCCTCGTCCCACAGCACGAACGGGTCGCGCCAGTCGTTCGGGTCGTAGCCGGGCTGCGGCGGGACCAGCTTCCGGTCCGACTTCCGCCAGTTCACGAGATCGTCGCTCTCGGCGATCATGAGGACCTGAGATGCCTTGCCCTGGTCGGGGTAGTCCCGGTTGTAGCCGGTGTACATCGCGTAATATGTGCCGTCGGCTTCGAAGACGCTGCCGGCGAAGATGAACTGGTCTTGATCATCGTCGGCACCCTTGTGCAGGGACTCGCCATGATCCTGGTATGACACGAAGTCGGTCGTAGTGGCCAACGCCCACCCGAAGGGCTCGCCGAACGGTCCGGGCTTGCGTGTGTCGCGCTGGTGATAGAGGTGGAACTCGCCGTTCGCGAAGAACGGCATGCAGTCGCCGAACCACACGCCTTCGGGCTGGTAATAGATGCGGTGCACGGATTTCCTTTCGATTGTGATGGGGATTCGGAGCCGGTGTCAGCGGCCACCCATGCCGCTTAGTGCGATACCGGAGACCAGGTAGCGCTGGAGAGCGATCACGATGATGGCGCTGGGTATCACGGAGATCGTGGACGCTGCCATGAGCAGGTTCCATTGGTTGCCGGTCTGGCCCAGGAACATGTTGAGGCCGAGCGGAACGGTGGCCATGTTGACGTCGCTGACGATCAGGAGTGGCCACAGGAAGCTGTTCCAATACCCGATGAAGGTGAATACCGCGAGCGTTCCGAGCGCGGGCGTCGCTAGCGGCAGGATGATGCGCGTGAACGATGTCCACCGGCTGGCGCCGTCGATGCGGCTCGCTTCCTCGAGCTCATCTGGGAGGGTCAGAAAGAACTGCCGCAACAGGAAGGTGCCGAATGCGGTGAAGGCCCACGGGATGATGAGTGCCTGATACGAGTTCACCCACCCCAGGTTGCGCATGAGGATGAACATCGGGACGATAAGCACCTCCTGCGGCACCATGAGGGTGGCGAGGTAGATCAGGAAGGTGCCGTCGCGGCCGCGCCACTTCAATCGCGAGAATGCGTAGGCAGCCATCGCAGAGGTGAGGACCACGATGAGTGTGCCGATCCCTGACACGATGAGGCCGTTGAGCATGAACCGCCCGAACGGTAGGTAGTTCCACGCGTCGGCGAAGTTCCCCCATTCGATCGAGGACCCCACCAGCGCCGGCGGGTTTGAGAAGACCTCTGAGGCCGGCTTGAGGGCGGTGGATACCATCCAGATGAAGGGGATCAGTGTGACAACTGCCGCGACGACAACAAGGACTTGGGAAATGCCGAGTCCGACTTTGCGTCGGACGACGTGTCCAGAG
>JAUIHS010000117.1 GCA_030432255.1 Phycisphaerae bacterium | reverse complement strand
GTTGCCGCGGTTGCGCCTAACCGGGACCGACGTGCGGCGCAGTGCGTCATCGGAAGAGGTTGGGCTGTCGCGCCGCTCTTCGACCTCGGCCACGGCGATCTCGAGGTCTTCGAAGGCCAACTGCCCCTCATCCGCGTCGATCTTCTCGGACTTCTTGCCATGCACCAAGTGGTTCAACTCGGCCACCAGGTGTTCGAGACGCTTGACGATCTCCTTGAGACTGGTCGTCTCGCCCTTGAGCTCACTGTTCTCGCCGACGAGGTCCCCATGCTCCCGCAGCACTGCAGCGACGGCGTCGCGCTGGTACTCGGGAATGGCCGAGAGGTCGATCCGGGCGGGAGAGAGCATGCCGCGATGCTACCCCGAACGACCGGGCGATGCGCGCCAGATCGAGATAGCGCTTCGCTCTGCCGCAGCCGGCCGACGGGCCTCCAGCGCCCGGACCCGACGCCAATCCAGCCCGGCGAACAGGGCCTCAAATTGCGCCCCGTTCAGCGTCATCACGCCGTCCCGGATCGGCGGCCAGGTGAACCTCGTCTCCTCCAGACATTTGTAGGCCATCACCAGACCGGTCCCTTCCCAGAACAGGAGCTTCAGCCTGTCCGCGCGCTTGGCCCGGAACACGAACACCGCACCGGCGAACGGGTCGTCCTTCAGCACAGACTGCACCAGGACCGCCAATCCGTCATCCCCCTCCCGGAAATCGACGGGCTGCGTGGCGACAAGGATGCGCAGCTTGTGCGACGGCAGCATCACGAGGCCGTGCCGAGCGCACGCACGATCTCGGCGATGCGCCCCGCGGGCGTGTTGACGTCGAGATGGAGAAAGACATCGCCGACGGCAATCCGGACTTCGCCTCCGGGCTACGCCTCGTCGGCGTCATGTGTCGCTGACCCCACGTCACACACAATGAGCGGGGCGAAGACAGGCTCATGCTCCTCGCAATCCGTCGTCGGCTGAACCAGCGCGCCGTCCTTCGCCATCCGCCGCCAAGCGGAAAGCTGGTTCGGCTGGACCCGGAACCGAGCAGCCACGGTGTTGACCGTCGCGCCGGGCCGAAGCGTCTCGGCCACGGCCTGCGCCTTCACTTCGTCCGGTCAGCGCCGATGCCCCGAGGCGTAGATCTCCACGCCCAACGATCTGAGAAACGCATTCGTAGCGCACATTGCGAAACGCACTCCCTGTCATACAGCAGGGAAGGCCTCGCACTGGTCGTCAACGCGCGGAAGGTGGGGCCCAAGCTTCGTTTTCGCGTCTCCGATGCCCTAGCTGTTTGATCCCATGGTTAGACGGTGTGATCCTTTTGCAGGACTGGAAGGAAACACTATGGTAAAAGTTCGTCACGGCTACGCCACGACCACGCACGCCGTCAGAGGATAGTGTCCCATGTGGTGGTGTAGGAGCGCCCACCCTCGGAGAGGTCAGGGTTTAATCAGGCGGCCACGGCGGGCAGCCTGAGGTTGGGATTGTCGGTGACGCGGGCGAGGGTTTCAAGGCTCATGTATCGCCGCGCAACCGCCCATTCGTCGTTTGTTTCCAGCATCAGCG
>JAUIHS010000029.1 GCA_030432255.1 Phycisphaerae bacterium | reverse complement strand
TCCAGTCGGTCGTTGAGCAGGCCGTCCGCGAAGTGGTCCGCGAACCCCTGCACATCCAGGGCGCCAGTCGGACCGACTCCGGCGTCCACGCCCGCCATCAGACCGCCGCATTCTCCACATCCGATGATCGACGTGGGCCGCCCGATGCGCGACTCCATCTCGCCATCAACTCGCGCCTCCCGGACGACGTCCTGGTGCGCGATGTTCGGCGCGTCGCCGATGACTTCCAGCCCATCAGCGACTGCCTTGCCAAGGGATACGTCTACCGACTCTGGACCGGACGCGATCGCCCCCTCTGGTGCCGCGGCTATGTGCATCACATCCGCGTCCCACTCGATGCTGAAGCCATGGCGGCAGGCGCGGCGCGACTCGTGGGGACCCATGACTTCACCTCGTTCGCTGCAATGCGCCACGGACGGGAGTCAGCGGTCCGCACCGTCTACGGATGTTCCGTGGAGCGTGAAGACAAGCAGTCCATCCGGATCCGGATCTGCGGAAACGGGTTCCTGTACAACATGGTCCGCATCGTCGCCGGTACACTTGTCGAGATCGGGCGAAGACGGCGCCCGCCCGAGTCCATCGATGCGACGCTCGCTGCACTTGATCGCCGCGCTGCAGGTCCCACGCTTCCGGCGCAGGGGCTTTGCCTGGACTGGGCGTACTACGCAGGCGATGCACTGGGCGGCTTCGACCCGGAAGTCGCCGCCATTCTGGAGGGACTCGCGTGAGAATCCTGCATATCAGCACTCGACTCATCATCGGAGGATCACAGGAAAACACGATCCTCTCCTGTGAAGGACAGGCGTGCCACGGGCACGACGTCCATCTCGCGTTCGGACCCATCGAAGGACCGGAGGGATCGATGCGGCCACGCGCAGAGTCCTTCAGAACGCCGGACGGCAAGGCTCTCACGCTGCACGAAGTGCCGGACCTCTGCCGCGAGCTGGATCGTTCACGGGACCGTCGATGCCTGCGTCAGTTGCGTCAACTCATACGCGAGGTCGACCCCGATGTGGTGCACACGCACTCCAGCAAGGCCGGCATCCTCGGGCGCATCGCCGCGTGGAAGGAAGGCGGTCGCACAGGCCAGCGGGCGGTCATTCACACAGTACACGGACCGCCATTTCATCGCTACGAAGCCATGCGCCGCAATGCGCTCTACATCCTCGCCGAGCAGTACGCGGCGAAGCGATGCCATCGAATCCTGACCGTATGCGACATGATGCGCACGCAGTTCCTTGCGAATCGCATCGGACGTCCGGAGCAGTACGAGACCGTTTACTCGGGCATGGACCTGTCGCCGTACGCGCACGCCACAACGGATGAGGAACGCCATGAAGCCCGAGCAGCGCTCCAGGTTCGCCCCGATGCCATCGTGATCGGGACCGTCGCACGGTTGGCGGAACTGAAGGGACATGCCGACATCGTGCGAGCCATTGCGGATGACATGCGCGACTACCCGGAGTGGACGTTGCTGTGGGTCGGCGATGGACATCTGCGGCAGGAACTCGAGAGTCAGTTGCGCATCGCAGGGCTCAGCGAGCGCGTCCGTATCACCGGCATGATCTCGCCGGACGAGGTGCCGGCCGCGATCCGCGCCATGGACCTGCTGGTTCACCCCAGCTATCGGGAGGGGCTTCCCCGCGTGATTGTCCAGGGGCTGCTCTCCGGCATCCCGGTCGTGGCGACCGATGTGGACGGCACGCCGGAAGCGATCCTCGATCCCTCGACGGGGCGACTCGTGACACCCGGTGACCACGTCGGGTTGAGGCAGGCGATCAACGGGGTGCTCGGCAACCTGGACCGTGCCCGGGCCGGTGCATTGAAGGGGCGCGAGTTCTGCCTCGAACGCTTCGCAGCCGATCACATGGTGAGCGAACTCGAGCGCATCTACACTGAGGTTCGTGACGGCCGGCTTGCCGTCTCAACACCCTTCATGCAGACAGGACGCATCTGATTCGACATGCCGCGACCCCGCATCATCCTGGGCCTGGGGGTCATGCTGCTGTCCGCAACGGCGCAGGCTCAGCGGCTGAATCTCGGCGGATACGATGCGCCTGACCTCGGTAACACTTCCGTGGTCGACACGATCTCCGGTCTGCTCGAAGAGCAGATCGCGGAGTGGGCGGAGCGTCTCGATGCCGCCGAATCACGAGACGCAGGCGAACATGAACTCGTATCGCTTCGACTTGTGCTTGCATGGAAGCAACTCGCCCGCCGCCTGCTCAGTCTTGAATCTCATACCGACCCCGAAGTCGCCAGTGTTGCGACCATGCACGGTCTCACACTCGCCGGTCACACCGAACTGGTCCAGGAACTGGCAACCTGGTATCGCAACGCGTCGCGAGACGCGGCCGAAGGCCGGAACGTGGCACGCTGGAGACGAGCGCGGGCTTCGATCCTCAGCTTCGAGTTCGCGGTCAGGAAGTCGACTGATTCGCCGCAATCGCTTGAGGATCTTGATCGTGACCTGCGTCGCACACTCGGGTCGCTGCTGAATGCCTCGCTGGAACTCCCGGGTGCTCCGACGGAACCGTGGCTCGCATGGCCGTCAGATGGCGGACTTCATGAACCACCCCAGCCGGACCTGACCGGGGTCCTCGATGGGGATCTGGCGCGTGAACTGGACGACCTCCTCCAGCGACTCAACGATTCAACCGGGCATCACTTCTACGGGCAGCACTGCGCCTACCTCCTTGAACTCGTGACGCAGAACATCGAAGGGGTGAACCGCCTCGACGACCATGCATGGACGTCACCCGAAGTGCGGACGCTGATGCGGTCGGAGGTCCGGAAGGCGCTGGAGCGATTCGTGCAGCCCGAACAACTCATCGCCGCGACCGAAGATCTCGCCACCCTTGCCGAAGCCTTTGACCTGCTCAACACCTGTTCCGGGATCGACTTCCGCCAGACCCACCCGCCCCGCGTCGCAGACCTGCGCACCGCCATCCAGGAAGTGATCCTCCGACTGGGCAGCCCCGTCGCACGCCGTCAGGGCCTGCGCGGCGCCGGAACGCTTCAGCGCATCATGCACGTCGCGGCTGACTACCGAGAGCTTCCTTCTCAAAACGATGCGCCGTGGAACGTTCGCTCGATCCGACGCCCCCTTGATCGCGTCTACCTTGATATTGAAGGCAGCCTCTTCGGTGACCTGCCCGAACTCGTCCGCGAACCGGACCGACTGCACACCCCGGATGTCGTCAGCATCATCGCGCGCCATCAGGATGCCTGCACTGCCATCGAGATGACTGTCCGCATCCCGGAGGTCGTCCGCTCGCTTGTGGATTCCGGGCCGCCCGCGGCTGAAGCGGGAGCGCGACTCGAAACGCTGGCGGCCCAACTCGAGGACGAGATGACACGGGTCGAGAGCCTCGGCGTGATCCGCTCGTTCCTGAGCCAGCACGAGAGCCTGAACCCGCTTCCCGGGGAGGCGCTCCTCGCGGCCGAAACCAGCGGAGTTCGCATGATCCTCGGAGACCGCGCACCCGAACTCCTCCGAGTGATGATCCGGGAGAGAGGAGCGTGGTACGCGGCGTGGGCAGGAAGCGAAGACCTCACCGCAGTGAACCGAAGGCTCGAAGTCCTGCGACGACTTGGCGCCCTGCTTGAACTCCATGAACGAATGACGACTCAAGCGTCACTCCAGGCTGGATGGCTCGCCCCGCTCGAGTTCTCCAACGGTTTCATCCCCGCATTGACGGCGCGCCTTCCCCAGTCCCTTGAGGAGTCAATCGAACTGGCATTTGATGGTCGTGATGCATTGGCGCTGGACGCGCTGAACTTCGCCGAACGCAGGATCGCCCCCCTCGCCGCGGCGGAGATGTTTGAACAACTGACCCTCGGGATGTCACTTCCAGAAGAACGAGTACTCGCGTCGTTGATCGTCGAATTGTGCCAGTTGGCGCCGCACGACCTCTCTGCACTTCCGAGCCGCGAGCAGATGGCCCGTTTCTCGCGCTGGACATTCGAGTGGACGCACGCAAGTCGTTCCGGCCGGATGGTGCTTGCTGACGAGATTCTCACATACCTTGGCGAAGAAGCCGCGGCCTTCCCCGGTCCCTGACTGCGTAGTCTGGTGAATCTGGGAAGAGCAGGTGACCCGCCCACAATACCTACCAAAAAAGGTGGGAAACCGGGAGATAATCGGTATATTGGTAGGTCACGGGACTGGAGATCAGAATTGAAACCTTGAGAGGAGTTTGAGAGATGCGCGATCATCATGTGACCGCCGCGCTGGTTCTGGCGCTGGCTGCCGGCACCACGTTCGGAGCAGACTGGGCCACGGGAACCGGAAACTGGCCTGACCCCGCGAACTGGAACCCGATGGACGTTCCCGACACCTCGGGCGAGACGGCGGTGTTTCCCGGTATGGGCGGCCCCTACACGGTCACACTGAGCGGGCTCAGCCCCACGCTCAGCGGCCTCGAACTTCAGAACACCGATCCGACGATCAACGTTGCCGGTGGCGCAACGATCACGATGGACGGCAACGTCGACAACAACGGCCTCATTCGCCTCAACCACACCGGAAGCAGCCTCGACGGCCTTCTGACCTTTGACGCGAACCTGATGCTCGACGGCACAGGCATGATCGAAATGGTGCGACCCGGCGGTGACAGCCGGATCACGACGACCCCCGGATTCTCGGTCACTCAGGGTGCGAATCACACCATCATCGGCCGCGGCTCCATCGATGCCTCCCTGATCAATAATGGCACGGTTTCGGCCAGCACGGGCACCCTCGAGTTGCAGGTCGAGGACAAGATGAACAACAGCGTTATGGAGGCCCTGCTGAACTCGACCCTGCAGGTCGAGGACATCACGCTGTCTCAGTCCGCCCCCGGCGTTCTGATCGCGCGCGACGGCGGGACCGTGGACCTGATCGGCACCAATCAGATTATCACCGGTTCCCTGATGTCGGAGGGCAGCGGCAAGGTCCGCCGTCGCGTCGGAACCTCGACGATCGAAGGTGTGCGAAATGAGGGCAACCTGGATGTTGAGGGCGGCGGTTACCTGAGCCTGACGGGCAACGGGATGACCAACAATGGCGTGATCGTCCTGAACAACAACGGTTCGTCACTCGATGCGCACATCGAGTGTGCGACCAGTTGTGCGCTGAACGGGACAGGCACCCTGATCATGAACCGTCCCAACGGGGACTCGCAGGTGAGCACACTCCCAGGCCAGATCCTCACCCACGCCGCCGACCATACGATCGAGGGTCGGGGTCAGATTCCGGCGAACCTGATCAACAACGGCCTCATCACCGCCAACCTGTCAACCTCCACCCTCACTCTCCTGCAGGAGGACAAGGTCAACAACGCGCTCATGAGCGCCACCAACAACGCCGCCCTGGAGCTCACGGGCTTCACCCTCACACAGGGCGCGAACGGCCGTCTCCTCGGCGATGGTGGCGCTATCGTCTTCACCGGCTCCAGCACGATCATCGACGGCTTCCTCGACAGTGACAACGGGGGCTTCATCGAGCGCCGCTTCGGAGAGACCATCCTCGATTCCGTGATCAATGAAGGCGACCTCGACATCGAGGGCGGCGGTGTGATCGCGATGATCAACGGCCTGACCAACCGGGGTGTGATCTCAATCAACACCAACGGATCATCGTCCAATGCCTTCCTCCGATGCGATGACAACTCCACGCTCTCCGGCAACGGCGAAGTCCACATGCTGCGCCCCGGCGCAGACTGCCAACTCGCAACCGCCATGGGTGCCCGCCTGACCATCGGCCCCAACCAGTTGGTGCACGGCCGCGGCGAGATCCCGGCCAACCTCGTCAACAACGGCATGATCGAAGCGGATGGCGGAACCAGCCAGGCGCTCGTCTTGCTCGACAGCGACAAGGTCAACAACAACCTCATGAGCGCCACGGGGCTGGCGATTCTCGAGACCGATGACATCGCCATAACGCAGGGCCCGAACGGGATGATCCTCGCGGACAACGCCACCGTGGGTTTCGATGGCGAGGCCGTCATCACGAACGGCTCGATCGCCACGGTGAACATGGGCCAGGCCGTCGTTCGCGGCACCGGCGATCTCTTCCTCGATGGCGTCACTTTCACGGGCACCATGAACATGCTCGGTGGCTCCGAGGTCATCGTCATCAACAATGACTTCATCAACGACGGCTCGATCGTGGTGAACTCCAACGGTTCATCTGCCAATGTGCTCTTCCGCTTTGACTCGGACGTCAGCGTCGTTGGCACCGGCGAGATCCTGATGAATCGCTTCGGAGCAGACTCGACACTGGCGACCGACAAGGGTGTGACCGGCACCATCGGCCCCGACCAGACCGTCCGCGGCCACGGCCTCATCACCGCGACCCTGAACAACACCGGCCTCATCAGTGCGGAAGATGCCGGCAACCTCGAACTCGAGACCGGCCCCAAGATGAACTCCGGTGTCATGCAGGCTCTGCTCGGTGGCACGCTTGAGATCGGAACCGTTGATGTGACGCAGACGCCCGCAGGCATGACCGTGGCCGACGAGGGGCTGGTGTTGTTCACATCCACCAACACCTTCACCGGCGGTATCCTCACGACCACGAACGGCGGCATCGTCCGCCGCATCTCCGGTGGTGTCACAGCGCTCACTTCCACGACCATCAGTGGTGACTTTGAGATTTACGGAGGCGGTGTTGTCGATCTGGATGACTGCATCAACAACGGCACGATCACCGTCAATGCCAACGGCAGTTCTGCCGACGGCCAGGTTCGCGCTGCGACTGATACAGCGCTCACCGGAACCGGGCGCATTGTCCTGGCTCGCCCCGGCAACGACTCCCAGCTGCATGCGAACGGCTTCACGCTCACCAACGAAGCCGGACACACCATCGAAGGCTCCGGCACGGTTCGCGGCGGCTTCGTCAACCAGGGCGATGTCCTCGCCAACATCGGCTTGGGCATGGTCCTCGATGCGGAAGAAGGCGGCTGGATCAACGAGGGCCTCATCGAAGTCTCCGGTCTCGGCGGCATGTCGATCACCGGCGACACATTTGACAACCAGAGCACCTTCAACTCCAACGCCGGCTCCGGCAAGATCAGCGTCAACAGTGGCTACTTCCAGTCCGCGGGCGTCACCAACCTCAACGGAGAGATCGAGAGCAACAGTCCCTCCACGATCGCGGGCGGCGTCCTGATGGGCGAAGGCCTCTTTGACGGTCCGCTTGTTATCGATGGCGGCGCCGTCGCGCCCGGCAACTCGGCCGGTACGCTGAACGTCGAAGGCACCTATACGCAGACCGCCGCGGGCACCTACGACCTTGAACATGGCGGCACCGACATGGGCGAAGCCGACCGCATCGCGGTCACCGGCACCGCGGAGCTTGACGGCCCCGTCGATGTCACCTTCATCGAGGGTTACACGCCGTCCACCGGCGACAGCATCGTGATCCTCACCGCCAGCAACGGCTACACCGGTGAGTTCTCGGCGATCAACGCTCCCGACATCTCACCCAACGTCTGGTACCTCGTCTACGACCAGACAAGCGTCAGCCTCGTCGCCACCTGCGTCGGCGACATCGATGGCTCGGGCAGCGTCAACTTTGATGACCTCAGCGAACTCCTCGATCAGTGGGCGACGTCCGGTACCGCCGCCGATGTCGATGGCAGCGGCTTCGTGGACTTCGAGGATCTCAGCGAACTCCTCGATCAGTGGGCCGTCGACTGCCCCTGATATCCGCTGACAACTGAATCCCCGATGGGCGATCTGCTTCGGCGGGTCGCCCTTTTCTGTGCGCCCCGCGGCGTACAATCCGAACCATGAACGTTCCCGATCGCGGCCACATCGATACCGAACAGCGGAACTCGCGCAGTGACCGCCTCGATGCCCTGTCAGTCGAGGCGTGCCTTCGAGTGATCAACGACGAGGATCGTGCGATCGCAGACGCCGTCAACGCCGCCATCCCATCCATCGCCGCGTTCGTCGAAGGTCTCGTGATGCGCATGCGCCGCGGCGGCCGCCTCTTCTACGTCGGCGCGGGCACCTCGGGCCGCCTCGGTGTTCTCGATGCCTCGGAGTGCCCGCCGACATTCCAGACTGACCCCGGCCTTGTCATCGGTGTCATCGCGGGTGGGGATGCCGCGCTGCGCCGATCCAGTGAGTCCCTGGAAGACCAGCGGAGCGGAGCACGCGCCGATCTCGAAGAGCACAACCTGACATCCGATGACACGCTGCTCGGCATCGCGGCCGGTGGAACAACCCCTTACGTGCTGGGCGCCATCGAAGCAGCGGCATCACGCGACTGCCTGACCGGTTTCCTCACCTGTTCCGAGTGCCCGCTGCCCTCGGGTCTCGACCACCACCTGCTGATTCGGACAGGGCCCGAGGTGGTCACGGGTTCCACGCGCATGAAGGCCGGCACGGCAACCAAGATGGTGCTGAACATGATCTCCACCACGGCCATGGTGCAGCTTGGCAAGGTCTACGGCAATCTCATGGTCGACTTGCGGGCCACCAATGACAAGCTCCGTGATCGAGCCGCTCGCATCGTCGCAACCGTCTGCGATGTTCCACGCGCGGATGCGCTCACGCACCTGGATGCGGCGGACGGTTCGGTGCGTCACGCGATCATCATGTGCCAGTGCGGCCTGACACTGGAGGAGGCTCGTCACAGGCTCCACGCCCATGGAGGCAACCTGCGTCAGGCATTGGAAGCTTCGAAGTGATACATCATGGTTGATCTTCGCCCTTGCGCTTCTCCATGACTTCGATATAGCGTTGCAGGGCGGCGATTTCGGCGGGAACTTCCGCGGCGTCTGTACGGCCGGCCGGCACCTTGCGCTCACGATGCGTCAGATGCGGCGCCTCGCGCTGGGCCTCACCCATGAGCCGTGCGTGTTCTTCGTCCGAGATCCCCTCACCCTGAGGCGTGAAGATCGTGAAGGAGCGAACGGGCTGTGAGGTCCCGTTGCTCTCCCTGTGAGCGGTTTCGCCTCCGGCTTCGAACCCGAGCACGCTCCCATAGGTGCTGAGCACATTGTCGATCAGCGTCGGTGCCTGCCAGAGCCCGACGCAGATTGACGTGGTGAAGAACACCAGCCGGATGGTTGTACGGCGCTTCATACCCGAATCATCGGATAGGACTGCTCAACGGGAAATCCGAGCGTTGCCGCCAGTCAACATGAAATCCGGTCGTGCGGACTGGCCAGTCTCGGTAAGGGTCCGGAAACGCTCAGGGACAGCTCGTACCCCATGTCTCGAGGATCGCATTCAGGTCTGCGAAGTCGACGGAGCAGTCGCCATTGGAGTCGCCAAGCCCACCTTCAAGCCCCCAGTTGTCGAGCAAGAGGTTGAGATCCTTGAAGTCAACAACGCCATCATGGCTGACGTCAGGACCGCACGCCGGGATGATCTTGTAGATGATGCCGGAGCCGCGAGCGAGAATGAGGACCTCGCCGTCTTCGTCAAGCCCGAAGCCGGTGATCGCCGTGAGGTCAATATCGCACCCCTGCAGATCCTCGGTGAGATTCAGGATGTCAGTACGCCCGGCATCGAAGCGGGCCGCGAAGATCTCGCCCGAGCAGTAGTCTGCAAAGAGGAAGAATCCATCCAGTGCCGGGATGGCGCTGCCCCGATACACCTCGCCACCGATGATGCTGCAGCGGAACGGCTGACCCGGTGCGAAGTGCTCATAGAAGTGCACCGGATCGACGAAGTCGGTGCCCGGCAGGCAGTCTGCCGGATGTGAAGGCGTGTTCGCCTCCATGCAGTGCCAGCCGTAATTCTCACCACCCGTACTGCTGGCGGGCTGGAAGTTGATTTCCTCGTAGGTGGCATCACCAACATCCGCGATGTACAGGTCGCCGGTCAGCGAGTCAAAGGCGCACCGCCATGGGTGGCGGAAGCCGTATGCCCAGATCTCCTGATCCATGGACGTCCCCGCAAAGGGATTGTCCGCAGGGATCGCATAATTGAGAGCACCCGCCGGGAAGTCGTCGCCGTGCACATCAATGCGGAGAATCTTGCCGAGCAGCATGCCGTTGCTCAGGTTCTGCGCGTTGTTGGGAAGGTCGCCGCCGTTACCCCCGTCGCCCGTTCCGATGTACAGGAATCCGTCCGGACCGAAGTCCATCCAGCCCACGTTGTGCGTCGGGCCAAGCTGCGCGATGTACCGGATGTAATAGGCCGAGGCCGGGTCCGCAACCATCGGATCCCCGGCGCTCCGCGCGTAGCGGACAATCCGTGACGTCCCGGCGAAGTCGGTGTAGTTGACGTAAACATAGCCGTTGTTCACGTAGTCAGGATCCACGGCCATCGAGAGCAATCCCTGAGGCCCCTGGATCGAGACATTCTCAATCTCGAGGAAGAGCGTGCGCACATTCGTCTCACGATCCCAGATGCGGATGCGGGCCGTGTCCGAGGAACCCAGACGCTGCTCCGCGAGGAAGTACTTGCCGGACATGCCGGGAATCGGAATGATCTCCACGCCCCGGCTCACCTCCGTCACGAAGGGCACGACATCGAGGGCCGGCAGGGTCGTACCGGCGCCGACCATGGATGTCGCGCCGATAAGTAATGACAGACTGACAACGGATCCGGATTTCATCTGACTCGACTCCTGTATGCGCGAGAACGGCAGGTGCAACGATATCATCGGGGAATTGTCGCCGGGATCCAAGCAAAAAACCGCCCCCGGCACAGGGCATCAGCCTGAGACCCCCACCGCTTCCGCATCACGGTCCGAGAGCATCCCGCCATCTGCTCGCGACTTCACGGTGCCATCACGCTTCCACGAACGCTCGCATCGTGGCTCGCCTTGGAGGTTCTGCACCTCAACGCCCCCATCACCATCCGCCAGCGTCACCCGGCTCACGCCGTGCAGGTCAGCGAGATCGATGAGGTCGAAGCCCGCCAGCAGACCATCACGCGACGGCAGTACCAGCCCCGCATCAAGCGGATTGTCAAGATCCTGCGAGGCGCGCACCTCTTCCAGCGCCTTCAGCGCCTCGTCACGCAGCGTCATCACGCCCGCCCAACGCTCATCCAACGGCACATCAAAGGACGGGATGATCGCCTGCAGATGAACACACCCATCATCCGAGTCACGCAACGCTCGGTACGCTTCGTCCGCCGTGTGCGGCAGAATGGGCGCCAGCAGACGACACAGACCGTCAACCAGATCCCACATCGTCGACTGCGTCTGACGCCGTCGCGGCGAGTCCGCGCGGTCACAGTACAGACGATCCTTGACCGCGGCGAGGTACACCGCGCTCAGCGTGTCGTTGCAGAAGTTGTACAGTCGCGACGCCACCCGCTGGAAGGCGTAGGCGTTGTAACCGGCGACGACATCGGCGGCCATCCTGTTGTACTCCGCAAGCACCCACGCATCGATACTCGTCGGCGCATAGCTTGTCGTCGCGACACACATCCCCTGACCACTGGACGCATCGCAACCTGGTGGCGACGGCTCGAAGTCGCTCAGGTTGCTCAGCATGAAGCGCAGCGTGTTCCGAACCTTCCGGTACGCCTCACCGGCTGTCTTGAGGAACGACACATCCGCCTTGATATCGCCTTCATACGAAATCGTCGCGAGCCACCAGCGGCACACATCGGCGCCGAAGTCCTTCATCAGGTCATCCACGTTCAACGCATTGCCGAGGCTCTTGGACATCTTGTGACCGTTCTTGTCCACCATGAACCCGTGCGTCAGCACGGACTTGAAGGGCGAAACACCAGTCACACCCAGGCCCGGCAGGAGCGACAACTGGAACCAGCCACGGTGCTGATCCGATCCCTCGAGGTACAGATCGATGGGATAGTCAGGGCGGGAGTCGTCGTCGGACACCCGCTTCGGGCTTCGCTCACGCATCACGCTGTTCCACGATGAGCCGGACTCAAACCACACGTCAAAGATGTCGTACGCCTTCTCAAGCGTTGAGATGTCCATCCCTTCGGGCGCATCGGCATCCGCCGCGAGATCGTAGTGGCGCAGCAGATCCGCCGGCGACTCCAGGAACCACGCATCTGATCCCCGCTCGCGGAATGAACGCGCGATCGCGCGAACGCTCGCCGCCGTGAGCAGCACCTCACCATCCGGCGCCATGAACGCCGGAATCGGCAGACCCCACGCCCGCTGCCGGCTGATGCACCAGTCAGGACGCGAGTCCAGCATGCCGCGCATCCGGTTGCGCCCCCACTCGGGGATGAACTTCACCCGCTCGGCAGTCTCTTCCAGCGCCAACTCGCGCAGGCCCTTGCCATCGCGTTTCATCGGCACATCGACGCCGATGAACCACTGCTCAGTCGCCCGGAAGATCACAGGTGACTTGCCCCGCCAGTCATGCGGGTAGGAGTGCATGAACTTGTTGTCGTGGAAGAGATGCCCGCTCGAACGCAGTCGCTCAACGACCTCCGGATTGGCATCCCAGACGGAACGGCCGCGCAGCCACTCCGGGACGGAGTCGTCATACGAACCATCCGCGAGAACGGGACAGTAGATGGGCAGGTGCTCGCGCAGGCCGGTGTGGTAGTCGTCCGCACCATGACCCGGCGCTGTATGGACCAGGCCTGTGCCGTCCTCCAGTGTGACGTAGTCGGCAGCAACAACCCGATACACGCCTTCCGGCTGCGCGCCGCGCATGGCGGCATCGGGCAGCATCGAGAAGTCAGGCCGGTCATCGATCAGTGGATGGCGGTAGCGCAGTCCGATGAGCGCCTCGCCCTTGGCAGTCGCCAGCACCTCGACATCAGAGGCCCCCGCCTGCTTCGTGACGCCCTCGACGAGTTCGCACGCGATCACCGTGATGTTTCCATCCACGCGCACGAGCGCATAGTCATACTTCACATTCACCGCGACCCCGAGGTTCGCGGGCAGTGTCCATGGAGTGGTGGTCCAGATCATGAGGCAGCCGCCCTGTTCGGGACGGGCGTCGCCCTGCAACCCGAAGGCGCCGTACAGCGCCCCGCTGTCCGCCACCTCGAAATCCACGAACACCGAGATGTCCTCGCGGTCGAAGTACTCCAGTTCCGCCTCTGCAAGCGCCGTCTGATTCTCCGTGGACCAGTGGACGGCCTTCAACTGTCGGTACACCAGCCCCTGTTCGACCAGGTCAGCAAAGACCTCCAACGTCGCACCCTCGTACGCCGGTGACATCGTCAGGTACGGGTCGTCGTAGTCCGCCAGCGTCAGCAAACGCTCCATCTGCTTGCGATGATGCTTGACGTGCTTCTCCGCATACTTGCGGCACTCCCGCCGCACCGCCATGCGATACGCCATCTCATCCAGATCCAGCAGCCGCTCAAGCTTGCCGGACTCCTGCAACTCCGTCATGACGCGATGCTCGATCGGCAGCCCGTGGCAGTCCCACCCGGGAACGAATGGACACTCCATCCCCTGCATCAGCTTCGATCGGACAACAAAGTCCTTCATGCACTTGTTGAGCATGTGCCCGACGTGAATCGATGCGTTCGCGTAGGGCGGGCCGTCATGGAAAACGAATCGCTCACCGCCGGAACGGGCCGCCTGCGATGCCGCGTACAACGACGCCTTCGTCCACCGCTTCATGCTCGCCGGCTCGTTCTGAACCAGGTTCGCCTTCATGGGAAAGCTCGTCTTCGGCAGGTTCAGCGTCTTCTTGTAATTCACCTGGCTCGATTCGGTGGACATCGCTCGCTCACTCTCTTCACGCGGCCGACAAGGCCGGAAATCCGGGGAAACGCTGAGTATAGAGCCGATCCGGTTCATTGGTGGCGTACTTGTGGCGTGACACGGGACCGGGGACCCGGGAATCGGCGTGGCTCATTGGGGGGTGTTCCATAGCTGCCGTCAGGCGGTGCTGAAGCGGCGGAGGCAGACGGCAAAAAGAACAACGGGAGCCGCCAGGGCTCCCGCTGTGAGGTATCGCAACAAGCCGCGGCGGTCTACTCGCGGTGCTCGAAAATGCTCTGGGTCCGCAGGACGAGTCCGCCCTGGGCCAGCAGGTGGTAGGTCTGGGCGTGCACTTCGCGGCGGAAGCGCTGCACATCGATGATGGAGGCACAGCGACCATCCTCGTCATCCCACTCGTGGATGAGGGCCCGGCTTTCGCGGCCGAAGTCGACGAGTTCGTCGTAGGTCGCGATGTAGAGGCTCTCGGGGAGCTGCTCGGTCTGCACGGTGGTCATGTAACGAACGGCATCCGCGAAGGAATGCTCGTGATCGCGCTCACCGGCGCAGGGAATCGTGGAGACGACGCCCCGGTCCGGAATGCCGGTCTCCTGCTCGGTGATGAGTTCGGTGGCGCACAGCCCCTCGAACTGGAAACGCATCGCGTGACCGCCCGGCATGACCCATGCCTCGAAGTCGTAACCATCGTGCTCGACAACGCGACGACCCTTGACCTGGAAGAGCTCGGGGTGAAGAGCCCGTCGGTATAAAAGCAGACGATATGCCTGCAGGCTAGCTGATTTGGTAGGCAGATTCATTGGATTACCTGTGAAAATTCGAGTGGAGGAGATGTCAGGCTTCGATCACCATCTTCACCTGACGCCCGCCAGTGTATCCGTGTGAGAGGGCTTCTCAACGGTTTTCTTCGAAATTGGTGAAGAATCGGACGGGGAGCCTACGACCCAAGATCTGTCCTTTTCACCAACCCGGACCACTAGCAACAGTATGTCAACACGCCTTATACGAGATTGAACAGCCGCCGGTTCTGGTGCGCCTCAAGGTGGCCCCGTTATCGGGTCGAAAACTCTTCTGCAACCCATGAAAGACCTCGACGGCTTCACCCGCAGACTGATCCTCACGCGCCGATGGCGACCGGCCGCGCGGGCCGCCGCCCTCACCGCCACCCTTCCGCTGGCCGCTCCCCGGGAGCGGGGGGACATCCTGCGCGACCTCGTCACGCTCCTCGATCGACTCCCCAGGGGCCCACTCCTCGAACTCATCCTCCAGCACTGGCGCTTCGTACCCGAAGACGCCAGGGCAACCTGCCTCCGAGCCGCCGGACCCGAGATCGCCGACCATATCGATGCCCTCCGAAAGAACCGTGCCGGTGCACAGGCCTCCGACCTCGCCGCTGCCTGCCTCAACGCCTCAAGCATCCTCGAACCCGCAACCCTCCGCAGACTGCTCCCCACTCCGGGGCAACTCGACGATGCCAACGAAGAGGTCGCCGCTGCCGCCGCCAACGCCCTCCGGTCCGTCGCAGCACACCTCGGTACCGCCGGGCAGCACCGTGACGCCCTCGATGAAGCCCTCGCCGAGGCCGCTGCCACCTGGCCCGACCACCGGCGAGACGAGGCCATACAGGCCGTTCTCCACGCCGCTCACCTCGCCGGCCCCTTCCTGCGTACGTGGCTTCAGGATGAGCACCAGCCGGGCCACATGGCCCTGCGCGCCGCCGCCCGCGAAGTCTCCACCGAACTCACCCGCCGGCTTGCCCCCCACTGGCTCGCCATCCCCGCGCTGCATGCCACCGCCATCCAGTGGTGCGAACTTGCCCTCGACCCCGCAGACAAGCGCGCGATGTGGCGCAAGGCACACCTCCTCGGTGCACGCGGCCGCGCGGACTGCCTCGCCAGAGTCCGTGGCGTCCACAGGAACCTGCCGGCCGATGATGAACTCGAGGCCGCCGGACCCGCGGGCAGGCTCGGCTACATCCGCTTCCTCCGTGAAGCGCCAGTCAGCCGCGAATGCCGCGTCAAGGAACTCGTCCGCTTCCTGCCCGACCAGGAAGCCCGCACGCGCATGGTCGCCGCTATGGACATCGGGCGCATGCCGCCCGATCGCTCCGCCGATGAACTGCTGCTCGACTACTGCTTCGATCAGGACGAGCGCGTCGCCGCCACCGCGACCCTGGCGCTCACGACCATCCGGACCTCACGCCGACGCATATGGCTCCGGCCGTCCCTCGAGAAGCTTGAGCGGTCCCCGCACTCCGAGGTGCGCCGCCTGGTGGAGACGGTCCTCTCCCGCGACGCCACCCGCGCCGAGTCTCGCTGGCACTGTCCGCTGCGCGAACGGGAAGCGTGGCGCGACGAGCCGGAGACATTCCTTGCCGAACTGCGCCGGGAACTCGAGTGCGAAGATGTCGACCGGCGACTCCATGCCATGACCATGATCCATCGCTTCCGACTCTGGGAGCATTTCGCGACCCAGTTGCGCGAGGCGGCGCGAGATCCCGACCCCCGGATCATCTCAAAGGCTGTCCTGCTCGCAGCACGTCTCGACGGTGACGAATCGGATCACGTCATCAACGCCGCGATCCGCCACGTGGATCCGCGTGTGCATGCGAATGCGATCGAAGCCAAGTTGATGCGTCGCCCCTCGACGAGTTGGATCGTCCGCATGCGAAACGATGACGTCGCCCGCGCCCGCGCGAATGTCATCCGGCATATCATCCGCCAGACGAGCGGCGCGGCGTGTTCGCAGGACATTCTCGATACCATGCTGACCGACCGCCGGCCGGCCCACCGCGTCTCCGCCGTCTGGGTTGCCGAGCGACTGAACTGCCAGGGCCTTCTTCCGCGCATCGAGCGCATGGTCCATGAAGACATTCCGGCCGTATCGACGCGGGCTGCCCGCTGTTCACGCCGGTTGACGACACTGGGCACCCCGCTGGAGGCTGCATCATGATCACGCCACCGCCGGAAGCACCGGTCGATCTTGTCCGCCCCGGCGTGGTGGAGCAGGGTGCCAGTATCCCCTGGCTCCCGATGATCGCCGTAGGTGTGGGACTGGTAATCCTCGCTGTCATCGCGACGATTCTCGTTCGACGCTTCCGTCCGAGGATTCGCGTCCCCGAGATTCACGTCCCGAGAATTCGCCTTGCGCCGTCACCCGAATGGCGCGCGGCGCATGACCTCTCACGCGAACTCGGCCTGACGCATCGACACCGGGCCGCACTGAGTCGCCTCAGCCGGCTCACGGATGCACCACCCGTGGCCATGATGCTCTCCGAACATGCGCTCGACACCGCGCTCGCGCGGCTCGACCTCCGCGCGATCGCCAGCGATGCACGACCGGATGAACGTGTCATCGCCGAACTGCGCCAGCGGATCTTCACCGTACCAGTGGCGAGTGCCGAGGGATGACATCCTCCCCCCATCTCGTGCTGATGGGGCTGCGAGGATCCGGCAAGTCCACCGTCGGCCGCGCCTTGGCCGACGGAGTCGGATGGCCGCTTGTTGATCTGGATTCGATGGTCCTCGATCACCTGGAATGCAACACGGTGAAGGAGGTGTGGGATCGCGTTGGCGAGTCCGGGTTCCGAGCGGCCGAGGTTGACATGCTCAAAGCGGTCCTGAGTACATCGCCGCACGTCGTCGCGCTGGGTGGCGGGACACCGACCGCACCGGGTGCCGCGGACCTGATCACCGACAGTCGCGATCGGGACGAGGCCTTCGTGGTCTACCTGCGCTGCACTCCGGAGGAACTTGTCAGTCGACTGTCCGGCAAGGTCAACGACAACCGTCCCCCGCTGCTCGGGATCGACACGCTGGATGAGATGGCCGCGGTGTTCGACCGGCGCGACCCGCTCTATTCGCGACTCGCCGATCTGATCATCGAGGACGCCGTGTCCGTTGAAGACACGGTGCGCCGGATTGGAAGTGCTGTGGAATCAGGCGGCGAGTGAGAATCGCCCACTGTTAAGTCGCTGCACGAGGCGATCCTGATCCTGCGGCCGCGCGAACTCGCGGAAGACGCATGCCATCCGAACCGGACCCGGATGCTCCAGGTCATCCTCCTCAAGCCACACCACGCGCCCCGAGGCGTAGACGGGTTCGCATTCCACCGGGTCCGTACCGGGAAGTTCGATGCGGACAACGATGTTGGTGCCGACCTCCAGCGGTTCATCGAGTTCGAAACGCATGCCACCGATGCTGACGTCGTAGGCGTGACCACAGGGGCCGAACTCCTCCTCATCCGTCTGCCGCACCATCACACTGGTGTACATGGATGGCAGGACATACCGGTTGTAGCGGCGTCGCTCTCGTCCGGAGATCATGGATGGGTCCTCGTTCTGGGCGCTCGGAACAGACGCGCGTGGATCAATGTCCCTTACCCCGTATCGGCACCCCTGAACCCCGATATTCCAAATATACCCCGAGATGCAGGCGAATCCCCCGGGATGGCGAAAACGCCCGGATTCTTCACGGAAGACATCCCTGATTCAGGCAGTCTCGATGTCGTCGCGCGAATCTGCGAAAAGCTGGATGCTCAGGTAACGCACATCCACGCCCAGACGAGACTCGAGTTGCCGGATCGCATCCGCAGGAACCGCCGCGAGAATCTCCTGCCCCAGCCCCTCAGGCGCATCAAGGACACGCCCGTCTGACAACTGGATGTGCAGGTGCTCTTTGACGTCCGCGTCATAGCGGCTGCCGCACGGCGTGTTGATCCTTCGACAAAGTCCCGCCTGGCACAGCACTTCAAGCGTGTTGTACACCGTTGCAAGGCTGGCGCCCGGACAATGCTCCATCATCAGGCGGTGCAACTGTTCGGCCGTGGGATGGCAGCGGCACGCGGCGAGCGTGTTGTAGACATCCATCCGCTGCTTGGTGCAGCGGAGATTGTGCTCGGCGAAAATGTCTCGTGCCTTCTCCATCGCGGTAGGGAAGTATTGCGTCTTGCCGCGCGAAAATCGACCGACTCTGTCCGATTCGATCGCATTCGAGCATCTCACCCAGAGATGTTGCAATCAGACACCTAACTGATATCGATGCCTCGCGCGCGACTGCGCTCAGCCCTCGGCGCCGGAGCGGAAGACCATGCGGTAGTGCGGAATGCCGGCCTCGTCGAAAGGCTCGCCCTCAGCCTTCCAGCCGAGCCGCTCGTAGAAGCCGCGGGCATCTTCGCGTGCGTGGCAGAAGAGCTCTGTGAGTCCCAGCTCACCGACCGCCCGTCGCTCGAACTCCACCAGCAGTTGACGCCCGAGACCCTCGTTGCGGCGTTGCCTGTCCACGACCATCTGCATGAGTTTACCCATGCCCTCGTCGGGGAAGTCCGGGAGCAGGCAGACGACACCAACCACGCGCTCACCCTTCGGATGCCGGATCACAGCCACGAAATGCTCGAAGCGATCCTCGAAGCCGGGGAACAGCCGCTCCAGTTCGGCCATATCGATACCGATCGGACCGAGCAGTTCGCGCTCGCGAAGCTCGACTTCCTGCTCATACAGGGGATGACCGCGATCAATCCTCAGAATGGTCGGCAAGGATCAGGCTCCCTGGACCCTCTCGGGTCGGGTGACGGAAAGCTAGTCAACACTATAGAGAGCCGAGGGCGGTCGGGCCAGCGCGCCGACCGCCACTCCTGCCGATACTCTTCGAATCCATGCCGATGTCGCCTCAACAGGTCCTCTGCGAAGAGTGTGGCTACGACCTCGATGCCCTCCGGGACGCCGCCGAGGCCTGCCCGGAGTGCGGCGAGCCCCTCTCGGCATCCGCACCGGAACGTCGAACCGGCTCACCCTGGCAGTCCGGCGCCGGGATCCGCACCTGGATGCGAACGCTCCGACGGCTGCTCGCATCGCCGCGAACGCTCTTTCGCGAACTCCGGATCGAGGCCCGACTCTCCCGGCGACTGCTCATCACCAACATCACGCTCGCCAGCCTCATCTGCACGGGTGCCATCCTTGCGGGTGGCCCCTATGGTCTGGCCGCCCGCCCCACCTATGCCGTCGAGTTCTTCCTCATTGGGATCGCACTGCTCGGTTTCCTCTCCGGGATCGAGATCTTCGGCATCCGGTTCTTCGGGCGCCGCCGCGGCTGGCGCACGGACCTCGTGATTGCCACCACGGTGTGCGGTCATGCGTCGTATGGCTGGCTGGTCTCGGCGGTGCTGATTGCCTTCGTCTGGCAGTGGCAGCAATGGTGCCGCGTGCTGGATCAGTGGGCGTCGGGCTGGGACTCTCCGGTGCTGCCATCTCAACTGACGCCCTTCCTGCTCGGCCTCGCATTTTTTGTCGGCATGATCGTCTTTGAGACGTATGTGTACCTGGGCTTCCGTGCCTGCCGCTTCGCAAATCGCGACGCTTCCGAGTGACCGATCATGGCGAATGACTCCGATCTCCGATTCCGATGCGAGGCCTGCGGCTACGACCTCCGCGGCCTGCCTGTCACCGAGAACTGTCCGGAGTGTGGACGACCCATTCGCTCATCGCTCCCTCAGAGCCACCCCGGTTCACCCTGGCAGCAACGCCCCGATGCCATTGGCCTTCTGCGCACCGTCCTGCATGTCTCCGCGCGACCCCGCAGCACGCGTGAGCGCCTTCGCATCGGCGCTGAGAACAGGGGACTCAAGATCTGGTCCGTGCTCCTCGCGGGTGGGCTTGTGATGATGTGCATCGAGGGGCCCCTGCTCATCAAGGCCATCCTGGACCAGAACCCCGCACTCATTGAAGACTCGCCGGCAGCGATCGGACTGGGCGCACTCGCCACGGTGGTCATCGGCATCGAGGTCATGGTCATCGAGATGCTCGTCTCGTTCGTCCTGGCTCTGCGCGGATGTGGACGTCGGCGCGAGGTCACGCAGGCGTGCGGCGCGCATGCCGCTGCGGTATGGCCGGCGGTCTTCGCGTTTGCAGTGACGGCCAACGCCTTGCTCGCACTCCTGTCCGCGCGACCGCTCTCACTGATTGACGATCGCGAGCTGTACCCGGTCCTGATCGTGATCGTGGTGGCCGCCGCATGCACAGCAACCATCTGGCACACCGCCTGGCTCATGCAGGCCGTTCCTCGCCTGAGGCATCGCAATCATCCCGCCGCGGTGAAGAAGTAGCAGGAACAAGGCCTTCCGTTTCGCGACCTAGAACGGCACCATGATTCCGACGTAGAGCATCAGGCTGTCGCGTGCCGGGTTGTCATCCGAGCCCATGATCGTGGCATTCGAGATGTGCTGCCAGCGGACGCCCACATCGAGGCGTTCGGGACCGGCGCCCAGGCGGAAGGTGGCGCCGACGCCCGCTCGGGGGATGAAGTTGAAGGAGGTGCCCTCGTCGGGAACTTCGTCTGTCGCACCCAGCAGGCCGATGCCGAAGTCGAAATAGCCCGTCCAGTCACGCTGCTCGTCGCCCAGCGCATGGTAGCGGAAGCCGAGGGAGAAGCTGCCGCCGGCCGCGGCGTCGCCGTCGTCCTGATCGAAGAACCAGCCGCCGAATGAGAGGAGCATTTCGAAGTCATCTTCGAGGAAGTGATGGAGGTTGAATGACAGGTTGTAGTCGGTGGAATCGTGGACGAATGAGGCCCCGACCTGCATGCTCCATGCGCGATGCCCTTCGTTGCCGAATGATGGATTGGCAAGTTGCTCCGATTCGTCGGGTTGCTGCTCAGCGGAGCGAGCAACCTCATGGTCGATGAGCAGACTGGCATCATCGAGGCGAAAGCCCTCGGTTGCCGCGTCGGTACCAGCCGTTGCGGTACCAAGCAGCATGGTGATGAGAAGGGGTCGGGGTCGTATCATGGGTCGGGAGCCTAACCCAGCCGGACCGTGTTGTCACGCGGAGGACGCATGCCAGATTCCGACCCAACGCAGGCGCGTGTCGAGCGTCTCGAAGAAGCACTGTCGTACGCGCAGCACGACATCGAGCAATTGAGCGGTGAACTGGTCCGCGCCTTCGATGAGATCAGGCGTCTGAAACGCGCGATCGAGCGCCTTGAGAATCGACTGGAGACTGCGATTGAGAAGGAGGACTTCCCGGATGCCCTGGAGGATCTCCCGCCTCACGCCATGGGACCGCGCCCCAGGCCGTCTCACGAGGCGCCATCTACTGACCCGGAGTGAGATTCCCTGAGGGGTCATAGTCGACGAGGAACATCGTCGGGAGCAGGTAGTTCTCGCCTTCGTACACGAACAGCCGACCGCTCACCCGCAAGGCAAGCTGCTCCCCGTGCACCCGGACCAGGTCTTCCAGTTCCTCCAGCAGGAGGCTCGGCTGGAGCGTCATCGGGATGTCTCCCTTGGTCGGCTCCGCATCCGCATCGTTGTCGATCACGAAGGCCCATCGTCCTTCACGGTTGCGCCGCAGATGGCCACGTTGCAGCACGAGCATGGAACCCTCGCGACGCAGATTCGCGGGCTGATCCGATGAACCCATGCCGGCGGCACCGCGAGATTCGCGCTCCGCTCGTTTCGTATCGAAAGGCTCGAGCAGCGAACGCACGCTGGGATCCTGCTCCGTATCGTCGGCATCCACGTTGATGCCACGCATCAGCGCGGCGATGGCGTCCTGATCAGCCACTTCACGCTCACTGATCTCTTCGGCCGTGTGTTCAACGGGAACTGCCACCGTGGCGAATGACTCAATGAGGAAATAGTTGCGGTTGCGGTAGACGAAGACCTCGCCGCTGGTGATGAAGGTCACGGTGCCCGCCCGAGCCTCGGTGACACGGATCATCTCGGAGAGACGCAGACCGGCGCTGACGATCATCGGAGGTTCCGACCCGCCCGTCGCATCCTTGTCGAAGAGGTACACCCAGTGCCCAGTGGAAAGCTGTGCAAGCCGACCCCGTCGCTTGGTCAGGAACGCCCCCTCCCTGACGAGTCTCGCCCCGGGAGGCCGAAGATCGTCGATGCTCATGCCGCGACCGTCTGCCGGCGTCACTTCGATCGGCTCAGCCGCCCGGCGACCCAGTTCGTTGATGCGCGACTCGACCGACTCGTTGGTCATCGCATCGTCTTCCGCCGGACTGTCCTGCGCGATCGTCGGGCCCGCAGCAACGCACGAGATCAGCAGAGTCAGCATTCGGACCATTCGCTCAACGTTCATATGCCGCATCCTACGCGCCCTCCGATTCGGTGGACAGGCCGGTCGCCTTCCCAACAGTATCTTCGACTACCAGCCGCCCTCGTCTTGCACGGCGGCGGGCGGCGAGCCAGAAACCCGCTCCAATGCCCAGGGGAACCGCCACCACGACCTCAATCGCACGATTCACGAGATCCGCCATCAGGCCCGCCGCGGCATCCGTTCCGATCGCCACCATGCCGGCCGGGAGCAGCGAGGCCACGATCCCGACGGTCCATTCGCGGATGCCAAGGCCGTTGCCGAAGAGGGGAACCATCGTGCTGAGGGTGGTGGCGGACGCGATGGCGAGGGCTGCGGGCCAGGAGATCGCCAGATCGATGATCTGAAAACAGACCCAGTAGCGTCCTGCCCAGACGAGCAGTTCCAGGTACCGACAGGCGAGGGCTGCGATGAGTCGCCACACATCGGGGTCGGGCTCGGGTCGCTTCGCACGAGCATAAGCGGCGAGAGCAAACAGCATGGGGATCGGCAGGATGGCGAGCACCGTGATGAGACCGATGCCGGCGCCCAGCATCCCGCCCAGCACAGCAATGCCGAATGCGAGTGCGATCGCGGCGACTGCACTGAGCACGTTGGCCCAGATCAGTGCGAGCGCCGAGTCGCGCAGACTGATGTCATTCACGGAGCGGTGGTATGCGATGCGCCCGAACAGACCGGGACGAAACGGCAGGTAGTTCAGGAGCCATGCGGCCCCGATCAGGGCGAACATCTCGCCATAGCCAACGTGTCCATACCGGCGCGTGATGATCCAGAAGGAGAGCGCCGTACTCGCGAGCGTCAGGAGCGTGAGAGCCGTGGCCGCGCCGAAGAGCCAGAGAGGCGCGTGCGTGATGGAATCCCAGACAGCTTCATCTGATCCTGCCTGGGCGATCGCCATCCATACTGCAGCGACGAGCAGCGCCAGGCCAATGACGAACCCGAGCCAGCGCGCCACGCGGCGACCGGGCCCTCTCGGCGCCGGCTGTGGGACGGAGGGTGCGGTCACCTTGACCTGACACCTGAAAGCTTCTCGAGCAGTGCCGCCCCGAAACGACGCACATGCTCATCCGGGTGGTCCAGCAGGCCCTCGGCGAATCCCGCGGACATGTGCTGCGGTGCGCACAGAGCCCCGGCGAGCAGGAACACCGATGAGCGATCATCGCTCACCGCCTGGACCATGTCGCGCCCGGCCTGTCCGGTAAACCGATCCGTCAGTGAGAAGACCGCTAGAGCCAGTGCACGCTCGCGCGAGTCCAGTTCGGTGATACGGTGCGTCATCGCGGCGAAGAATCGATCCGGTGCGTCATCGGGCTGACCGGAGGGTGGATCGATGATGCGTGCGACCGCGATGTGCATGGCTTCGATGAGTTCGTGCTCCGTCGCGGTCTGCAGTCGGCCCACGACATCATCCACATCACCGACATTCCGCTTCGCGGAGCGGTACTGGATGTCGCTCTCGGTCGTGACGCAGAAGGGTCCGGCCTCGTATGAGCCATCCTCTTCCTGATACTCGAAGCCCTGGACAACACGCCAGCGAAGCGAAGCGCTCTGCTCGGGTGAGGCATCCATGGCAAGCCCGAGCGCGCCGCGCGTCGCCCAGACCGTGAGGTCCAGTTCTTCGCCCGGTTCCAGCCGCAGGCGACGGTCGATCCTGAGGATCTCCGGCCGAACCAGGCCCATGTAGTCGTACCCACCCACCTTCAACTGCGGGGCCATCATGATGCGCGACTTGATCGGCGCAGCGGCGCCGATCCCGAGTGTGCGACGCGAAACGTTGCGGATGACGAAGCGAAGTTCACTCCGACCCAGCAGGTCTGTCGATGAACGCACCTGCTCGGCACGGATGGACATGAAGGAGTGTGGCCCTTCGACGAAGCGCTCGAGCCAGGGCGCGAAGCCCAGGGAGTAGTCGTCGAGTCTGCGGGCATCAGGACCGAATGAGACGGGCTTACCGATGATCCGCTCCACCTTGTAGCGCGCGAAGCACCCCACCACGGAGTTTGGCATCTCAAGAGCCAGGCGGGCGTAGAGGCGGGTCGCAGCGTCCGTCTTTCCGGCACTCTCCTCGGTCATGGCGAGCCCGAGGCAGGCGCTCGTGTCTTCCTTCGCAATCGGTTCGAGCACTGCCCGGGCCTCGTCAAAGTCACCCCGTCGACCTGCCAGCCACCCCTGCGTGCGCTTCAATGCCGTCTCTTCAAGCAGGCCCTGTTCGGCAAACTCGGCCAGTTGCTCGATCAGCGAGTCCACCGTATCCAGGTCATGACCACTGAACAGGCGAATCCATGCCATCTCAAGCAGCGTCGAAATCGTGGTCTCGGGAACCTGCTCCTCGGTGAAGCCGTCCGGCCACTGCATCGGATCGTTGATGGCCACCAGGCGGTCCTGGAAGAAACCATCGATCCGTTCGACCGTCGCGATGCTCCGTTCCTCGTCCGCGCGCAGCTCATGCACCGCCAGCGCGAGGAGTTCAATGCTGGGCGGCAGGCGAATGGGACGCGGCGGACCGGGATCCAGTCCCTCCGCCAGAATCGCTGCCCGACGTCCCTCCTCGTTGCGCCGCTCGTTGACGAGCAGGTTGTCGATCCGTTCGATGCATGCCTCATCACCGTCAGTCGCCCAGTTGGTGAGGATCACGTCGAAGAGTGTTGCAACATCGAGTACCTGGCCCTCGGCGTATGTGAGGGCCGCGGCCAGATCGAGCATGCGCCGTGCGCCGGCGTGCGCGCCGTTGCTCATCAGGATGAACGCGCTGTTGAGATACGCTTCCCGATCGAGCGGATCAGCGAGGACGATGTTCAGGAGAACCTCGAGCCTCTCAAGCGGATCGTCTGAGCGATCATTGATGTAGGACGCGAAGAGCACCGCAGCGTCCTTGTTGGAGATGTCGAGACTCATCGACAGGTTGAGGTAATTCAGGAAGCCGATTTCATCGCCGGTCTCGCGCAGGAGCAGCCCGGCATCGAGCGCCAGGCGACTGCGAATCGCGGGATCGAGCGACTGCCCACGTGGCCCCAGCAGCAGGTTGTACGCATCGAGGCGGCCGTCGGCGTCCTGGAGTTTGCGAATGCGCCGGTTGATCAGTCGGAGTTGGACGACCGTGTCATCGGGCGCCAGGGCGTTGAGACGCCTCAGGGATCGCTCGATGCCTCCGTTCTTGTCAGAAAGGGTCCAGGCTTCGACTTCCCGTCGCGCAAACTCTTCGTCGTCCGGCACGAGTTGAGATGCGACTGCGTAGGCGGTGGCAATGATCGTGTAGTCCGCCTGCGAAGGGTCAGACATCTCACGCAGCCGACGATTGATCATGCGGGCCAACTGGTCCGCGAGGTGCCGGGGCAGCACTTCCGTGTACGGAAGGTCGCGTCCCCGCTCGATCACGGTGCCATCCTTGACCGCTTCCGTGGTCAGCCGCTGGGCCATCACATCCGGAACCAATACCGTCAGGAACAGGGTTGTTGTCACAGCCAGCGCGAGCCGGGAAACGAACATGCGCATCATCAGAAAGCTCCGGCGAGGCTCAGAAGCTTCGCGGCGTCGAAGTAGACCATCACACCCAGGAATCCCGCCAGCGTGATCGCCACAACCACCATTTCGATCAGGTTGACCACTGTCCGGTCCTCGAAATGGCAGATCCGATCCGCCACCGCGTACATGAAGACAAGCTGACCGGCCGCGACCGCTGTCACACCGAGCCAGGTCTGAACAGGATCGGAGGATTCGAGCAGCAGCATGACCCCGACCACGACGAGCAGCCCGGCCCAGAGTGTGCCGAAGGCGATCCGTCCGACCAGGATGCTCTTTCGAAACTCGATCATGCTGCATGGAGGATACCCCAACTTTTACCGGTCCATCCACCGGGTGTTTCCTCAACCCCGGATTTCATCTCCGAACGTGAGAGCAACTTCATGACCGTCTCCCCGCGTTTGACGGGGCGATTGGCGGGTGGTAGCTTTCCGAACCGAATTTCGGGCTTCGTCAGCCTTTTTCGAGTCCAGGCGCCCGATGTCTGCGTACAGAACAACCCGGTGCACGGGTCGGCACCGCCCGGCGGGTGGGGAACCGCCACCCGATACCCTCAGCAACGGAAGATCAGATTGGATTTCCTCGAAGACTTCATCGTGAGAACGAAGTTCGTCCTGCACGCCACGGCCGTTTGTGCCGCGATCGGTGCGGCTCCGGCGGGTGCTCAGTTCCAGGCGATCCCCTGCGAGATCGTGAGCGGGCAGGCACTCACCGGCGAGCAGAACGCACTCATCAGCAGTTTCACCTCCGAGTGGAGCGGACGGCTCGACGCCTCCGAGATGGTCGAGCGGCTTGAAGCCCGCGACATGCTCCTGCGCCCCTTCAATGAGTGCGATGACGTATCGGTCGCTTTTCGTGTCGCCATGGGCAAGGCCCTCCAGGACCGGCTCTCCCAACTTGTTCGTTCGGATGACGAGCGCGTCGTCTACGACGCATGCCAGATCGCAGGACGCATCGGATCCAGCGAGACCATGGCGCCGCTCAATCAGGCCATCCGCGACGAGCGTGCAAGCGTCCGCGCCGGTGCCGCCGTCGGCTTCCGTGAAATGCTGGAGTCCGTTTCCACGGGCAACAACGCCGTCGGCCAGAGCGCTGTGAGCCGAGCCATGTCCGGCCTGCTGAACGCCACCCGCAGCGAGTCCAACCCCGTGGTTGCCGAGATGTTCGTTCACACCTTCTCGGGCACCCAACTGGATTCAGCGATGCATGTCCAGTCCATGGGCATGATGGCCGAGGGCGTCTACGACCTCGCCAAGACCGCCCGCCGTAAGAGCAACCTCACTGATCAGGCGGAATGGGATCACGCGTTCTTCGCCGCGGCGGACACCGCGTACCAGTCGACGCTCAAGCTTCAGATTGAGCGGGTTTCGCCGGGCGAGTTCGGCAAGCAGGCCGGCCTGATGAGCGGGCAGATCTACGCATGGTCGCGATCCCGCCTTGAAGAGCTCGGCACCGAAGCGATCCGCGATACCGAAGAGGGTCGTGCCGTGACCGAACTGGTTGAGGCGGCGGATTCCCTCCTTCAGATCTCTCACCGCTGGATCGCCCCCGGTTCAACGCCGCCTTCCAAGGTCAAGGCCGCCTGGGACGAGGCCGTCGCCGAGGACGCACCCGGACGCTTTGATGCGGCCCTTGAGCCCATCATCGGTGCCGGTGGTCTCCTCACCAAGCCCCCCTACAACGGCTCCGCGTCCGACTTCCGCTGATCGGACCGTCGAGGCACGCACCGGGCGGATCTGCCGCTGAATCGCTCCGGTGCGCTTCCCCTATACTGTCGCCATGGCAAAAGTCATGGCGATTTTTCTGTTGCTCGTGGGTGCCCTCGCGATCACGGTGGCCACGGACAAGTCACTCCCCGAAGCTGACCTTGTCTACATCCAGCCACAGGACATCTTCACCCTCGATCCGCAGGCCATGAGATACAACCAGGACCTGCGCATGTCCTATGCCATCTACGAGACGCTGGTGCGCTGGAACAACGAGGTCGCAACCTTTGACATCACGCCCGCCGCCGCGGCACGCTGGGAGGTCTCCGACGACGGTCTCGTCTACACCTTCCACCTCCGCCCGGAGGCGCGGTGGTCGAATGGCGACCCGGTCACGGCCCGCGATTTTCAGTATGCGTGGCAGCGTGCCCTGATGCCTGATTCGGTCGCCGATTACTCCGGACTCTTCTTCGTGATCAAGGGCGCCCAGGCGTTCTTTGACTGGCGCACCGAGGCGATGGACACGTATGCATCGCGGCCCGCTGAGGAGCGTACGCCGGAGGCGGCGCAGGCGTTCCGTGACGAAACCAACCGTCGATTCCAGGAGAGCGTCGGCATCCGGGTCGCCGACACGTACACACTGGAAGTAACGCTTGAGCGACCCACCGCATTCTTCCTCGATCTCTGCGCTTTCGGTCCCTTCTCGCCGGTCCACGAAGCCACCGTCGAACGATTCCTCCAGGTCACACCGGAAACCGGGCGCCTCGATCAGAGCAAGGCCTGGACCAAGCCGTGGAACCTCGTCTGCAACGGACCCTACACGGTCGAGCAATGGCAGTTCAAACGAGGGATGCTGCTGCGGCGGAATCCGATGTACTGGGATCAGGACGCCATCGTCTCCGACACCATTCGCACGCTCCCGATCCAGGATGGCAACACCTCCATCCTGGCTTACGAGACCGGGGCCGCTGACTGGCACTCGGATGTGACAGTCAAGTACATCGCGGACATGCTGGCTGAGAAGGACGCCGGCCAGCGAAGCAACATTCATGCGCTCTCCACCTTCGGCACCTACTTCTGGTCCTTCAACTGCAAACCCCGACTGGCGGACGGGCGCACCAACCCGTTTCACGATGCGGGTGTGCGTCGGGCCTTCGCCCTGGCGGTGAACAAGAAGGCCATCGTCGACAACGTGAAGCGCTCCGGCGAGAAGGTCGCGGACGTGCTCATACCGGTAGGAAGCATCGGCGGCTTCGAAAGTCCGATCGGGCTGCCATTCAATCCGGAGCGAGCCCGGCAGGAACTGGCGAATGCCGGATGGGAAGATCGCGACGGGAACGGCATCCCCGAGAACGAAGCGGGCGACGAGTTTCCCGTTGTCGAGATGCTCTGCTCCACCGGTTCATACCACGAGGATGTGGCAATGGTCATGGGCCGCATGTTCACCGAGACGCTCGGCATCCCGACGCGCATCGATGCCAAGGAATCCAAGATCTACAAGGACGACCTGAAGCAGAAGGACTACATGATGGCCCGCGGCGGGTGGTTCGGTGACTACGGCGATCCCACCACCTTCCTCGATCTCCATCGCACCGGGGATGGGAACAACGATCGTGGCTACTCCGATCCGACATTCGACGCCATGCTGGAGCGTGCGGCCGACGAGGTCGATACCCGTGCCCGCCTCAAGATCCTCGAGGAGGCGGAACGGTACACGATGGAAGAGTCGGTCCCCGTCGTTCCCATCTGGCAGTACAACTACTACTACATGTTCGAGCCGCCGCTCGACGCCGAGGGGAATCCCCGACCGGGCGGCCTCGTCGGTATCAGCCGGCATCCGCGACTGGTGCAGTACCTCTGGAAGCTGGGCGTGCTCAAGGAGGGCGATGAGGTCCGGGTGACGGACATGGGAGTCTTCGCCCAATGATCGGCCTCATCGTCCGCCGCCTCATCCAGTTGCCCATCATCCTGATCGTGATCTACACGATCACCTTCATGCTGTCATGGGCACTCCCCGGCGAGGCGCTGCTGAATGACGAAGGCAGGCGACCGCCGCAATCCGTCATCGACCAGATGAACCGCCAGTACGACCTCGACAATCCCTACCGCTTCTACGGCAACTACCTCTACAACGTCACGGGTCTGCATTGGGCCGTGGCGTCGGTTCGCGGCACAGCCCGCCCGGACTACATCTTCGACTTCGGCCCCTCCTTCAAGCACGACGACTGGAGCGTCAACGAATTGATCGGCAGTTCGTTGCCGGTGTCCATCGTGCTGGGGCTGTCGGCGATCATCATTGCGCTGGTCCTGGGATTGACCACAGGCATCATCGGTGCGCTGAAACCGAACTCACTGGCAGACCTGGTCACCCTGCTGGTGGCGCTCGTGGGCATCAGTCTGCCCTCCTTCGTCATCGGAACCGCCCTGCTCATGCTCTTCCCGCTCTTCCTCGGTATCGGCGGCGTCGCAAGTTGGGGGAAACTGACGGACGTCTTCCTGCCCGCCTTCACGCTCAGCCTGCCATTCGCGGCGTACATCGCCCGTCTCAGCCGCATGAGCATGATTGACGTGCTGAGCATGGAGTACATCCGCACGGCGAAGGCCAAGGGCCTGCCCGGCTACCGCGTCATCCTGAAGCACGCCCTGAAGGTCGCTTTCCTGCCGGTGCTGAGCTACATCGGTCCGGCAGCGGCATTCGCCATGACGGGTTCCTTCGTGATCGAGATGGTCTTCAACATCCCCGGGATCGGTCAGCACTTCGTCGATGCGGTCCGCAACAAGGACCTCTTCGTGATCATGGGCGTGACGTTGATCTTCTCGGCGATGCTGGTGCTGTTCAACCTGGTGGTCGACGTGCTGTACCGTTGGGTCGATCCGAGGATTGCCTAAGGGAAGGGACGAGGGAACAGTGATCAGGGACGAGTGGCCCGACCCAACTCCCCGCACTCAACTCCCCGCACCCAACTCCCCGCTCCTCGCACCCCGCTCCCCGCACCCCGCTCCCCGCACCCCGCACCCCGCTCCCCGCTCCCCGCACCCCGCTCCCCGCTCCCCGCTCCCCAAAAAGAACAACCGGCCCCCGAGGGGGCCGGTCGGTCAAATTCGCATTGCGGTCAGTTCGGCTCGATCAGAAGAGGAGCTGGAACTGGGCGCGGAAGGCGACTTCGTCTTCGTCGTCGTCGGCGGTGTAACCGATGCCCGTGTTGGGACCGGAGAGACCGTTCTCGTCGTTGAGGTGCCACTGGACGTCGAAGGTGAACTTCGCGGCGTGACCGTGGATGTAGTTGTTCACACCAACGGTGAGCGTGTGGAAGTCGTCATCGAAGGCCCGATCGGAATCGGGGAAGAGGACGTCCCAGCGACCGAAGATTTCCCAGGCGCTGTCGGGGAAGAACATACCACCCTGGACCACGGCACCGAAGTCATCGAAGTCGCCACCGGCGGTGTCGGTAGAGGTACCGACGATCGCGGCGAAGGCGTTCCAGCCGTCACCCTCAGCGGAGACGTCAACGGTGTAGGCGAAGAGCTCGAAGTCAGCGTCGTCAGACTCTTCGTAGTGCACGGCACCACCGATGAGCGCGCCGTAGTCCTGGCCGGACTCACCGGAGAAGTCATGGAACTGATCCCAGCCACCAGCAGCCTTGAACTGGCCGCGAACGGTGACGGCGTAGTCGGCTTCGGCCGGGTTGGCGAAGTCGGTGTTGCGGCTGCCGAAGCCATCGGAGAACATCGCAGCGATGCTGAAGTCATCCGTCTGATGCTGAATCTCGACACCCTGGGAGTAATCCTGGTTGAAGACTTCGTTGGTCAGCGACCGGTCGACGGCGAGCTGACGGCCGGAGCTGACGAGCTCTTCGCGAAGGAACGGAGCCTTGAACTGACCCCAGCGGACCTTGGTGTTGTCGTCGAGGTGGGTACCGACGTAGGCATCTTCGAGACCGAACGCGCCACCGGCGCGGGCGAAGTTACCCTTGACCTTGTAGAACATGTCGCCGAAGGCGGTGCCGTCGAACCAGAGCTTGGTACGACGGGTCTGGAAGCCACCCTCGAAGTCGTCGCCGGTGGCGCCGCCTTCGTCAGCGAAGTTCGCGATGTAACGGAACTGGATCTGACCACCGATGTTGAGGCGGAAGTCGCCACCGTCGGTGATGTAGAACCGCTTGCCGTCATGACCAGCGTCAGCACCGCCAGCGAGGTTGCTGGAGCGGGTCTGCGCATCCGCGGTGATCTCAGCGACCATGGCGCGGATTTCATCAGTGTTCATTTCAGCAGTAACGCCGGAAACCATCGTGAGCGCCACGGCGGTGCCGGCAAGCATGCCAAGACTCTTCGTCTTCATCGAAATACTCTCCTTTCACCAGCCGACCCACTCCGGGGTTCGGTCCGGCGACCCGAGAACTCGTCTTCTCCCCTTCGCGCCACGCACGTGGTCGAATCAGGGAGAACTTTGTTTCATGTTCCAAGGGAGCCGGCACTCGAACCGGCACCCACTCTGAACCCTTCAGGCGGGCACTATAGTCACTGTCGTCCAACCTAGCTAGTACCAGTTAACTTTCTCGGATAATTTTGTCAGAACCCGAACATCAACTCGCCCGGCTCACCGGGCCTGACAATCGCCGGATACCATCCAAAACCGCGTTCTGAGGCTGTGAGTGCGGATTTTGCACCCGGAATGCAACCCGATCCTCCCGATGCGAATCCGGAGCCGCCGCCAACCTTCCAGCCCCGAATTCTTGCCGGATCGGGCACCCTGCCGCACGAAAAAGGGGCAGGTCGGAACCTGCCCCATGAATCAGAATCGGATTGTCAACCGAGCTCAGGCCACCATTTCGGGGTCCAGCAGCTTCAGGCAGTTGCTGACGATGTCGTCCACGCTCAGGCCGCACTGGGCCATGATCGCGTCCTCACTCCGGGCGGACTTGGGAATCCGCTTCACGTGCATCTGATGGAGGGTGAAGCCTTCGCCGGACTCGGTCAGGGCGTCCGCCACCGCCGAACCGATCGACGCACCGTAGTTGTCCTCAACCGTGACGACGTAACCGTTGTTCGCGTTCGCCACGTCCAGGAGCTTCTCCGCATCGAAGGGAAGAGAGTAGAGGTCGACCAGCGTCGCTGAGACGCCCGCACGGTCAAGGCCGTCCAGTGCCTTGTTCGCCTCATGCACCATGTAGCCGGAGGCGACGATCAGAATGTCCCGGCCCTCGGTCAGAACTTCGAAGCCACCGAGGTTGAAGACCGCGTCGTCAGAGTAGATGAACTCCGTCTCGGGACGCAGCGTCCGCATGTAGCAGGCGCCTTCATACTCAGCCATCGCCGCGGTGAGGGCGTACGCGGCGTACGCATCGGAGGGCTGGAGGATGTAGCAGCCGGGGTTGCCGCGATGATCCTTCATGGTGGCGAAGGAGCGGAACCAGGCGATATCGGGGAGCGACATCTGGCTGGGGCCGTCTGCTGCGAGGGAGACGCCGGCGTGGGAACCGATGATCTTGATGTTCGCACCGCTGTTGATGGCCATTTCGATCTGGTCGTAGGCGCGGGTCACGAACTTGGCGAATGTCGAGACGAAGGGCACCTTACCGGCCGCTGCCAGTCCCGCTGCGACGGAGACCATGTTCTGCTCGGCGATCTTGCACTCGAAGTAGCGTTCAGCGAGAGCGGTGTCCTTCTCGAAGTACTCGGCGAAGGTTGAGTTCCGCACGTCAGCATCGAGGCAGACGATGTTGTCATGGACGTGTGCGAGCGTCTGGAGCGCGAGGCCGTAGGCCTTCCGCGTGGCGAGACGCCCGGTCTGGAGGACCGTCTCCATATCGCGCTGGCGCATCATCTCTGAGAAGGTGGGGAGATCAGCGGGCTTCGGCGGACGGGGCGTCCACTGCTCCGGCGGGCGGATGGTGAAGGCATCCGTGGAGGTGAGGGCGCTGGTGAGTTCGGCGCGGCGTTCGCTGAGTTCGCCGATGGCGCGTTCGAGTTGTCCGCCCTTGGCAGGCTTGCCGTGCCAGCCGCCCCCCTGCATCGAGGGGGCGCCCCAGCCCTTGATCGTCTTGGCAACGATGGCGATGGGCGTCGCGGAAGCGTCGGCACTGATGGCGCAGAACTTCTCAAAGGCTTCGAGGATCTGGGCAGGATCGTGACCGTCGATGGTGATGACGTCGAAGCCCATGCCCTGGAGACGGGTGACCATGCGATCGGGCTGCTGCTGCTGGCTGACCTTGTCCGCCTGGCCATATTCGTTGCAATTGAAGATGGGCAGGACGTTGGTCAGGCCGTGGTCCATGATGTAGTCGAGGGCCTCGGTGATCTGACCCTCGCGCGACTCGCCGTCGCCGATGATGCAGTAGACGCGGCGGTCAGTCTTGTCGAGGCGGGCGGCATTCCCGACGCCGGCGGCGACGCTCAGACCCTGTCCGAGGGAGCCGGTTGCGGCGTCGAAGAACGGCATGCCTTCGCGTGGGTTGGGGTGTCCATCGAGGACGGAATCGGACTCCCGGAGCGTGGACAGGTCTTCTTCGGTGAGTGGCCGGCGATTGGCCGGATCTTTGCCGACCATCACGCCCAGGCGGGCGGCGGCGGCGTAGACGATGGGCACGGCGTGGCCCTCACTGAGGACCAGGCGGTCCGAGGTGGGGTAATCCGGGATTTCCGGAGACCAGCGCATGGAGTGGAACATCAGGACGGTGACGAGGTGGCTGAGGCTCAGGGCTGTCGTGGGGTGACCGCTTCCGGAATCGGCGCACATCCGGAGGCTGAGCTTGCCGAGTTCGATGGCCTGGGCGTGAACTGCTGCTTCAAATGACATGGACGAGGTCCCCATGGTGTAAGGCCAACCCGCTCCCGGCCGGGCTGGCAAAGTTCCGTTCTGGCCGTACAAAAACTGGACCCGACTCTGTCGGCCGACCCGGGCTGAGGGGTCGGAGGGTATCGGATACAAGACACAATACAGAACTTCTCGGAACACCGGCTGCCGGAGAATGAGATGAGTTCGCTTAATTCGCTGCAAATGTCGGACCATCCCCCGATGGGGCGTCCCTGGAGACTGACAGCGCGGATCGCCCGGGTCGGGGAGCGAGTGCAGAACCCGTGCCGCGCGGGTACACTCCCCCGACACCCCAACCCCTTGGGGTGTGAACCCGTGCTCGGATGCACCGCAGCCGCTGGGGTGGGTGCGACCGGGATGAACGAAGGAGTTTCCAGGTCATGAAGGCGATCTGTGATCGAGGTGCGCTGCTCGATGCGGTGAACATGGTGTCCGGTGTGGTTCCGTCTCGGACGCCCCGGCCTCAGTTGTCGTGCATCCGCCTGCAGGTGGGTCGGCATGGCGGTGGCGGGCTGCTGACGATGTCGGCGACGGATGCGGAGATTTCGATCCGACTCAGCACGACGCAGGTTGACGTGTCCGAGGAGGGCGAAGTGCTCGTGCCCGCGGACAAACTCAAGCAGATCGTCAACGCTGAGGACGGTGAACCGACGCTCACGCTGGAAGCCACCGGCGATGCGTGCGAGATCCGCGGTGCCGATGCCACGTTCAAAGTGTACGGCTATCCCGCAACCGAATTCCCCGCGCTGCCCGATGTGCCGAAGGATGGTGGCAGCCGCTTCACCATCAGCGCTGAGGGTTTCCGCCAACTCATCTCTCGTACCATCTTCTCGACCGCCCGCGAGAATTCACGCTACGCCATCAACGGCGTGCTCCTGCGCCGGACCGGTAAGAAGCTCGAGATGGTCGCGACCGACGGTCGACGCCTCGCACTGGCCCGCGGCATGGCGGAGCCGGCTGACGGCGCCCCCGAAGAAACGCTCTGCATCATTCCGACCAAGGCGCTGAACATGGCGTCCCGGTTGGTGGCGGGCACGGATGCACCGGTGACGGTGGCCATCTCCGACAACCAGGTCATCTTCGCATTCGAGGAGGAAGATGACATTCCCGGGACCGTGCTGACCTCGAATCTGGTCGAGGGCAGCTTCCCGCCCTACGAGGATGTCATTCCGAAGGACCAGGACAAGAAGGCCGCGTTCGACGTCGACATCCTGAGCAGTGCGGTCAAGCGCGCAGCGCTGCTGACAAACGAAGAGTCACGCGGCGTTTCGATGGCGTTCTCCGGCGAGGATGGCAATCGTCTCACGCTATCGAGTCGCGCCCCTGAGATGGGCGAGGCCGAGATCAAGGTGGACATGTCCAGCTATGACGGCGGCGATGTGACCATCGGCTTCAACCCATCCTTCATCACGGACGCGTTGAAGGTCATCGATGACCGGAATGTCACGCTGGAACTGAAGGCACCGAACAAGCCGGGCCTGATTCGTTCGGGCAACGACTTCCTGTATGTCGTGATGCCGGTGAATCTGAAGTAGGCATTCGGTGGTTGGCATTGAGGCATTCGGGTCGAGCGCGCTTGTGGCATTCAACCTGACGCGCCCGCTGTGTTCGCCACGCGCACTGCGGCGAGGACACCTTCTCTGATGGGGATCCCGGCGGTTTCGAAGTCCGGGTCGTTGGCCATGAGTTGGTTGAAGGCGGTGGCGCCGGCGTGGGAGCGGGCGCGGCGGTCGTCGAGGTCGGTGCGGTTCTGCGTGATCCACCAGCTACCGGATCCGAGGGCGTTGTCGGCGATGATCATGCCGCCGATGCGGACCAGAGGGCGGATGATCTTGAGATAGTCCGGGTACTCGCACTTCTCGGCGTCCAGGAAGACCAGGTCAGTCGATGCGGGCCCCCACTCCTCGGCGATCGAGGGCAGGACATCGAGGGCCGCGCCGTCGACGACGGTGATGCGATCAGCGAATCCGGCTTCCTTGAAACGGTCGCGCGCGAAAGCGGCGTGCTTCGGCTCCATCTCAATGGTGGTGAGATGACCTTGATCCGGCATGGCCCGTGCGAGCCAGAGCGCGGAGTAGCCCCCGAGTGTTCCGACTTCGAGAAGGCGCCCCTTGGCGTGGGCATTGCCCATCACCAGCGAGACAAAGACGCTCATCAGGCGGCCGACCTCGGATGAAATGGCAATATCAGGAAGGCCCGCGGCTCTTGCAGCCTCCGGGTATCCGGCGAGGACCTGCGCCAACGGCTCTTCGGCGAGCGTGCCGAATGTGGTCTGGAGGTAGCGACAGGTGTCTTTCCAGAGATCGGGGGTGATGTCCATGGACTCAGATACTAGGGACGAGTGGCCGGGAACAGAGGGAGGGTGCGGAAGCTCCTCAAGTCCATGCCGGAGGCGGTCCGATGCCTGATGCCTGATCGCCGCTCTCTCCACGTCCCCCGCTGGTTATCAGACGCTCCCCTCTTGCCCGGAGCGCCCAAATCGACACAATGGTCGGTGGAGTCAGTTCAGAAAATTGCACAGGGAGAATCCTCGATGTCTCAGGAAGCTCAGAGGGAGTTGTTTGCCGCCGCTGTCGTTCTGGCCGCGGGTACGCATGCGTATGGTGTCGCTGTTCGCTTCGAGAACCCCGGGGGTACAGGTCATTTCAACTGGGTGGAGCGTACGCTCGATCTGACGAAGCCGGCATCGGAGCAGCCGATGGACCTCGGTGAGTCCGGAGTGTCGAGCGGCGTGTGGGCGCATGTCGGGACGTTCTACACGGAGACGTACGAGAACGCCTGGGCGCGAACAGCGCAGGGTGGCGCCGAGGCACTGCTTTCGAGCCAGACGCTTGAAGGCGCGTTCGGCACCTATACCTACGTGAAAGCTCTCAACGCGGGCGACCAGATCGGTGCATCGAGTGGAGACTTTGATGACAGTGCCATGCTGGCCGCGCGGGTCGGTGGCTCGCCGTATTACGGCTGGTATGACCGGACCGACCTCGCGATGTACGGAACCAGCTATGCGGGCTTCCGCTTCGCACATCCGTTGACGGGCATGATGCACTACGGCTGGGTGTCACTGTACTTCGATCCCTACTTCGCGCAGGTTGACGCATTGGCCTGGGGCTATGAGACCACGCCGGAGACTCCGGTCGCCGCGGGCGCTCCGACTCCGGGCACGCTGGCCGGTCTGGCGTTGGGTGCGGCGGCGTTTGGTGGCCGACGGAGCCGGAGAGAGGACACGTAACTCCGCTTCGACGGGGTTATGATGGCCGTGCATGTCAGATTCCCTGCACGAGCACGCCAAGCAGATCTTTCTCGAGGCGCTGGACCTGCCCGCTGCGGAGCGCGACGGCTTCATCAGCGAGCGGTGCGACGGCCGCGAGGACCTCCGCGCGATGGTCGTGGAGTTGGTCGCTGCTGACGAGGGCGCGGACGATGCCGTTTTTCTCGGCGCGCCGACGCTGCATGATGTCTCGGCAACGGGATCGCTCTCGACGATCACCGTGGACACGCCGCGAGGGCCGATGCGTGAGATCGAGGTTCCGACGCAACTCGGTCCGATCGCAATCGGGCGTGAGATCGGTCACGGGGCAACGGGCGTGGTGTACCACGGCCGGGACGAGATGCTCGATCGCCACGTCGCGGTCAAGTTCCTCCGCTTCGTCCCGGAGACGGACGCCGGGGCAGACATCGAGGCCTTCTGCGACGGCGTTCGGCGCGCCTGCCGCCTGTCGCATCCGGGCCTGACATCGATCTACGCGGCCAACACGCATGACGGTCTGCCGTACATCATCATGGAGTACGTGGACGGTCCGTCCCTGCGGGACATCGTTCGAAAGAACGGGCCGATGGACATCCGCGCGGTGGTGGTGATTGCGCGGCGGATGTGTGAAGCGGTGGGCGCGCTGCATGACGGCGGCATTGTTCACCGTGACATCAAGCCCGGCAACGTGATGCTGACGACTGACGGCCGGGTCGTGGTCACGGACTTCGGACTTGCCTGCGATCGGCCCTGGGGCACGATCGGTGACCGCATGGAGCGCGTAGCGGGAACGCCCGCGTACATGGCGCCGGAGATGTTCGATGGGGCCGTCTCGACGCGCACGGACGTTTTTGCTCTCGGCGTGACGATCTATGAACTTGCAACAGGGCGACTGCCGTTCGGTGACTCATTCAGTTCGATCCGTGATGCGCTGGAAGCAGATGAACCGGAGATTGACGTCTCCGACATTCCGGAAGATCTTGCCGAGATCATTCTGCGCTCGACGCGGAAGAACCCGCTGTACCGCTATAAGAATGCCCGACGCATGTTCGATGCGCTGGAGCGGCTTCCCGGGCGGGACTATGCGGGCACCAACCTCGTGGGCATCGCCGAGATCGGCAACGTTGAGCGGTCAGCCAGCAGCGACCCTGAAGATGGCAGTTCCGGCTCGTACTACGAGACCATCTCCCGGCTTGCCGAGCGCCACAAGAAGGTGCGCGACCCCGAGGATGTGCCAGCGGAGGCGGAAGCCGCTGCCACAGAGCAGGTGGGCTTACCCTGGTGCATGCCGTGCCGTCGTTGCGGCGGCGACCTGCAGGGTATCGAGGAATCCTCGGTGTGCCGTGCGTGTGGCTATCCCGTCGGGGACTCGCTGCATGATGGCTGCCTGCTGGGCGCCCGTCCCAGCGTCGTGGCCAGCATTTTGCAGGGGGTCGTGGCGATGTGGATCGTGACGATCCTGGTTCCGTACGCGATGTGGGTCTCGATGCTCCCGGGCGCGGGCGCCCTGATCGGTGCGGTGGGTGCGGCGGCCCTGCTCGGAGTCGGCGCCGTGGTCGCTGCGGCGCAGGCGCGGACCGCGCTGCGACTGTGCCGGGAGACGTCGCTGGGCATCGCCTCGGTCGCTCAGTGCCTGATGTACGTGACCTCCCTCGGCGCGGTCGTGACCATGTACCTGCTCTCCGGATCGGATTCGACGATCGCCCGGATCGTGGCGATGTCCTGTGTCACGCTCAGCCTGCTGGCGTGCCTCATCACGACAGCACTGCCAATGGCCGTGATCAGGGGGATCGACAGGCGGGGACTCATCTCCACCGGCCCGGGCTACGTGATCTGGCTGCTGGTTGGCGGGCTGCCCGGCCCGATCATCCTCGGCGCCTGGTTGAGCATGCTGATGACCCGGGGCGTTGACGACCAGGGGGAGTCGGTCCATGGACTGAACCTGCTGGTCACGATCATCGTCACAGGAGCCACGGTCAGCGCGTGGTGCTTCGCGGCATTGATGCTGGCCGCCGCACAGCGCACCCTCATCGGCCTGCGTCGTCTGGCCCGCGAACGGGCGCCGGCGTCGGACGTCGCCGAATCGGCGTCAACCGACTGATCAGGATTCCGAGGCCTTCTCCAGGCGATCCCGATACTGCTCAAGCGCACGCTCGCTGACCTTGCGAGGCGAGAAGATTGCGGTGGACTGGTTTCGCGCCAGACCGACGCGCACCGCGCCCTTGCGGATGCGCTCGACAGCGGACGCAGCGTTGTCGGTACTGAATTCGACACCGATCGCAGGTCGCCCGAGTTCGCGCGCCACCGTTGCAGTCGTACCCGAACCGAGGAAGGGATCGAGAACGACATCGCCGGGGTTCGACGTCGAGAGGATCACGCGCTCCAGATAGACCTCCGGGATCTGGTTCATGTGATTGGCGCGACGTTCCTTGTTGTTCCCCTGGATGCGCCCCCAGTACTGGCCGTACCAGACATCCATGGGCAGACGCAGACCAGCCCGGCCCTCCTTCTTTTCGATGGTGCGCGGATCGAAGTAGGTCGTCGCCCGATCGGATGGCTCGAGAACGTCGTCCGGATTCCAGATGCGGTTGGCCGGGTCCTTCACGAAGTAGAGTGCATGCACCTTGGAGTTGATGAACCAGTTCTGCGTGTTCTGACCGAAACGGTAGTGCCAGATGCACCAGTTGCCCATGGTCAGGCCGCGGGACTTGAGGTGCACGACGATCTCCGCCGCGGTGTCGTCGGGGATATTCACCCAGAGCGCCCCGGTTGGTGTCAGTGCATCGATGCAGGCATCGAGCCAGTTCCGGGTGAAGTCGAGGTAGTCTTCGCGCGGCATGGCGTCGTGCCACTTGTCGTACTTGACGTTCCAGTTGAAGGGCGGATCGGCGAAGATGAGTTGAACACCACCATTGGCCCACCGCTCATCCTGTTCCCCGACGGGGCGACATTCGGGGATCCGTCGGAGCAGTTCCCGGCAGTCGCCGACGTAGACCTTCGCACTCGCCTTGCCTCCTGAGGCTCGAATGGAGTGGGTCGGGCGCGGTGAGGAGTCGGATTTCTTCGCTTGGGCCATGGGCGAAGCCTAGCGCTGTCCATACCGAAGCGCCAGTTCGGATCAGGTGATCCACATATTTTCCACAATGCAGTTCAACTGTCGGTCCCGAAGAGGCGATCTCCGGCGTCGCCGAGACCGGGGCGAATGTAGCCTCGATCATCGAGTTCACGATCCAGGGCCGCCGCATACACGGGGACGGTTGGATGATCATTGAGCATCCGAGCGACGCCCTCCGGAGCCGCGACGAGGCAGATCATGCGGATGTCCTTGGCGCCGCGGCGTCGTGTCATGCTGACGGCGGCGCTGGCAGATCCACCGGTCGCGAGCATCGGATCGATCAGGATCACGGGTCCTGCATCGAGATCGGACGGGAGCCGGTTCAGGTACTCGATGGGCTCGAGTGACTCCTCATCGCGGACGAGTCCGATGTGACCGACGCGTGCCTCCGGCATGATCTCGGACACGCCGGAAGACATACCGAGTCCGGCGCGGAGGATGGGGCAGATGGTGATCTTGCCCCGAATGCGCATCCCCGTGGTACCTTCAAGCGGAGTTTCGACATCGACACGTTCGTGGGGGAACGTGCGTGTGACTTCGAAGACCATGAGGCCGGCGATCTGGTTCACCAGTGCACGAAACGCCCGGAAGCCGGTTTCACGATCGCGCACATAGGTGAGTTTGTGCTGGATCAGCGGGTGGTCGAAGACGTGAAGGTTGGGGAAGTCGGGGTGCAGGCGTGGCATGTGCGCAGGATACCACGTGGCGGCGGATCCCGGTCAGTCTCCATGCTGCTGGCGCAGTCTCGGGCTGAGCCGCAGGAGAAGGTGAACGCGTTCGACCTCATCAAGAACTTCCTGGAGTACCGTGCGCACGGGGTCCGCAGGCGGGTCGGCAAGGGCACGGACTTCCGGGGCGTCGGGTGGCAGCGCCTTGCGTGCCATGGAGCGATAGCGCGAGAGCGTGCGGTCACCGAATCGAGCCACCGGCTCGAAATCCTCGGCGAGAAAGAACGTCACCGGGACACGGAAGCCGCCGTTGATGGGCACCTTGACCTGAAGATCCGCCGCTTCGTTGCGATTCAGGAAGCGAAGATGGACCCGGTCGGGTGCCGCCTCGGCAATCCGCGCGAAGGCGGCGCCCTGCAGCGCGCAGTCGCCGCACCAGGTTCCGGTGAGGGTCAGGATTCGCACGTCGCGACTGAAGCCTCCAACGACCTGCTGCTGCGCTTCATCGAGTTGCAGACGACTGAAGCGTTCATGCCACTGGCGATCGTGTCCTTCGGGTGCGCCGAGCGCAACGAACTCGTCGTAGGTCATGGCGCCGGCGAATCTCATCTTCATGGATTGAGCATCGAACATGATCACAGGATATGGCGGATCCGGTCATCGCAACAACGACGATCACGCTCAGACCGGGCCGGAATCGCCTGTGACCGGTCGACGCGCGATGATCTGGACCATGCCGGGGATACTGAAGAACGTGCCGGGCTCACCCGTCAGCCGGTCCCATTCCTCGAACCATCCGTCGCGGTCGGATGGCTCCAGCAGTCCATTCTCCACCAGACCATCGAGTTGGGTTTCGAAGAAAAGTCGGGGCCAGTTCCAGAGTTCATGTCCCGGCCGCGCAATCAGCATGAGCGGATCGATGCGCTCGACAACGAGTCCGGCTTCGGCGCACATCCGGGGCAGTAACGCACCGATGTCGGGCGTCGGTGTGTGCTGCTTCCAGTTGGCGAGCATCGCCGCATATGCCTTGTGGAACATCGGCCCCTCCGGGCACATGCGAACGGTTCCGAAGTTGAAGTAGTCGATCACGGCGAGCGTACCGCCGGGCTTGAGCGCAGCGCCCGCCCTGCGGACGACGTCCTCGGGGTGCTGCAGAAAACTGAAGACCCAACGTCCGAAGACGTGATCGACGGATGCTGGAGCAATGCCCAGCTCGCTCCAGTTCGCGGCATCGATGTCCGCCGCATGAAAATGCACGGGGCAGCCGCGGGCGTGGCCGTTAATGGCCCTGTTGAATTCGAGGTAGGTATCCGAGATCTCGACGGCGTGCAGCGTCCCATTCGGGCCGAGCCATGACTTCAGGTCCGCGGTGACGAATCCCGGACCGGCGCCGAGTTCGACCACGGTCTGGCCCCGGTCATATCCGGCATGTTTCCAGAGTCGCGTGGTGTGATCGGCGAAGATGCGGTGCTGGTATTCGAGTCGCTCCAGTTCCTTGTCGTTGACGCCGAAGACATATTCCCGATCAGCCATGATCAGTCACCGTGCTTCTGTCGGAGGCGCGTGCTGAGTCGCAGGAGCAGCGCGACGCGCTCGAACTCGGACAGCCAGTCCTGCTGCGTGTCGCGAAGTTCATCGGAGTCCAGTGGCGCTCCCGGAATAACGCATGCCGCTCCGAGTTGACGGGCCGCCATGGCGCGATAGCGCGACAGAGAGCGATCACCGTAGATGGACACCAATTCAAAATCCTCTGCCATGAAGAGTGTGACGGGTACGCGCAGGCCGCCGCAGATCTTGAGCGACTCCGCGAACTCCAGGTGCTGATCCCGATCGATCCATCGAAGTTCGATACGTGGGTTGGCATCAGCGATGCGCTGGATCAATGGCCCCTGTTGCACGCAATCACCGCACCAGATACCGGATGAAACGAGGACCTTGATCTCGCGGGTCCACGACTCGGCGAGACTCTGCTGCGCGGTGCTCAGCGCAGCCGCGTCATAGACATCGCGCCATGCGCCCCTCTGATTCTCATCCCCGGTTGCAAGGTAATCGTCGAAGGAAAGGCCTGCGTTGAAGGTGGACTGAAGACGTGCGGCATCGAGCATGTTTGGTGGTTCCTGGGTGGTTCGGTGTGCCGTCGAGTATAGGCCAGACGGCGCGCTCCGGCCTACCACCGATCCTCATCCGATTGAGGCGCGAGCGGCCACGGCTCCGCTTCACGACCGTTGACGGTCGTTCCACCCTGCGTCGCCATGGCAACACGCTGAAGAAACCCGTGCGGAAAGTTCAGATCCGGTTCACTGACCTCGTTGAGGCTGTTCAACTGAGTCTTGTCCAACCTGACATCGAGAGAAGCGAGGTTGGCTTCGAGTTGGTCCACCGTACGTGCGCCGATGATGGTCGACTGGACTCCCGGCTGCTCTCGTATCCAGGTCAGCGCCGCCTGCGCGGGCGTGCACCCGGCTTCGGCCGCCACCTGCATCAGCATGTCGATGATGGTGAGGTTCCGCTCGTCCAGTTGATTGGTGAGCCACTCTCGTGTCGAGTCGCCGCCCTGCGGTGTGTCGCGCGTGAACTTGCCGGTCAGCAGTCCGCCGCGAAGCGGCGACCATGGTGTCACACCCATGCCGAACGCCCTTGCCATGGGGATGAGTTCACCCTCGACCGTTCGTTCGATGAGCGAGTATTCGATCTGGAGCGCGATCAATGGTTCCCAGCCGCGAAGATGCGCGAGCGTCTGCGCCTCGGCACACTTCCATGCGGGGGTGTCGGAGAAGCCGATATAGCGCACCTTGCCCTGGCGCACGAGGTCATCGAGCGCACGCATGGTCTCTTGAATCGGCGTGAATTCGTCCCACCAGTGCATCCAGTAGAGGTCGATGTAATCCGTACGCATGCGGCGCAGCGATTGCTCGCAGGATTCCATGATGTTCTTGCGTGAGCCACCTCCGCCGTTGGGGTCACCGTTGTAGAGGTTGCCCTGGAACTTGGTGGCGATGACCAGGCGATCTCGTTTCGAAGGATGGACGCCGATCTCGTCGCCGAGAAAGGCCTCGGAATGTCCCTTGGTGTAGATGTTGGCCGTATCGATGAAATTCCCACCACGCTCCATGTACGTTGACAGGACACGACGGGAAGTCTCAAGATCCGAGCCGAAGCCCCAGTCCTCGCCGAAAGTCATGGCGCCGAGACACAGTGGTGCAACGCGAAGTCCGGAGCGACCGAGTGTCGTGTAGTTCATTGAGCAGCCCTCCAGGGGATTGTGTTTCCGAAGAGGCCCGGAGTATACGGCGCGCTCCGCTCAGGCGTGGGCATCCCGGCCCTGCGACAGCAGCGTCTCGGCCCGGGCGAGGTGGTCGGCATAATGACGCCAGCGTCCGCAGGAACTGGTGAAGACGCCCCGGGCGACGGCGGCGTAGCTCGGTGTCGAGATCGTGCGATCCCCGGCGTTCTCATGGAAGCGAAGGACGCAGTCATCCCAGTCCACCCCGATGAACGCGAACAGACGGCGCATGTGCGGCTCAGGCTCCGAGACCAGGTCCTCGTACCGGATCTCCATGGTGTTGAGGCCCAGGCGGTCGACACAGTCGCACCACAACTCATCGATCGCGAGGTGGAGGCGCGCCAGTTCTTCGGGCGTGTCAAAGGCCGCGATCGCCTGACCCGGCTGAAAGTGCTGCATGAGGCAGCTCACGATCGCATCGCGCGGATCCCGACGCACGAGGACCACAGGGGCATCGGGAAACACGCGGCGGATCGCTGGCAGGTTGGGAACGTTGAGCGGCAGTTTGTCGACAAGACGGTGGCCGTCGAGTTTCAGCGGCTGGATGTGCGCAGCGGCGCCACGCCTGTATGCCTCGTGCATGGACGAGATGTGCGCTTCTGTGAGCCGCGTGAGCGCATCGGGATACGGAACACCCGTCATGCCCTGCGCCATTCCGATCAGTTCCGAGACCAACGGAGCCTCGTCCGTTCCGACCAGCGCCGGATGAGCACTCAGCATCGCTTCCACCAGCGTTGTTCCTGAGCGCGGAAATCCCATGACGAAGATCGGCCGGAAGTCATCGCTCGGCCAGGACGCCTTCCAGCCGTTGATGTCAGCGCTCTTGAGCCAGCTGTGCAGTTCACGGATCCTGTCGAAGTAGACGGAGGGAGACTCGGCTGCTCGAGCCGCATCTCGACGGGCCGAGAGCACACAGGCCATTGCATCGTCGTAGCGCGCCATCCGATCAAGTATGTTGCCCTCCTCCATCCGGGCCGAGATCCCGATGGCAGTCTGCTCACGACCCAGGCTCGCGGCACGCGCGGTCTCAAGGGCCTCGTCGTAGCGTCGCAGCCGCCGATACAGCCGCGCACGGAGCAGCAGCGCCGCCGGAACACGATCGACGTCGGGTGTCGTGGTCAGCGTCAGCAGGGCTTCGTCAGGTCGGTTGGATCGCTCCTGAACACATGCAAGTCCGTACAGCGCGGCAACGTGTCCGGGGCGCTGCGCGAGGACGCGACGATACAGTGCCTCCGCTTCGGAGGCTTGGTTCATGCTCCGACGCAGGTCCGCAAGCTGGACCACCTGATTTGCGCTGAGGTCGTTTCGGCTGCAAAGCCGCTCGATGATCACGACCGATTCGTCGATGAGGGCGAGGTCAGCAAGCACGCCAGCGAGACAGACTGCGGTCTCGAAGTCACGCGGCATGGCAGCGGCCGCGATGCGCAGATGGCCGACCGCTTCGGATCCCTTCCCCGCCGCCGCGAGAAGACTGCCCAGCGCGCTGTTGGCTGCCGGGTGATCGGGGCGGCGTTCGAGAGCGCGTCGGAGGAAGATTTCAGCGCGATCCGGTGCCCCGGACGCGTTGTGGGCGAGGCCCAGTTCGAGGAGGACAGCCGGCATGTCGGGGTGGGTGATCAGCAGTTCGTCGAGGGCAGTGATGGCATCATCGATGCGTCCCGCCAGGCGCAAGGTCCGGGCGCGTTGGATGCGAGGCAGAGGACGCTGAGGCTCCAGACCGATCAACGCATCGTACTCTACGATGGACTCCTCGAATCGCCGCAATTCGCAGAGGATGTTGGCGAGACTCAGACGGCATGAGAACGGATCAGGTGCACGGTCGAGCGCGCTGCGAAGCAGGGACTCGGCTTCGTCAAGATCGCCGCGATGCGCCCGCGTCACCCCGAGGAGGAAAGCGGCTTCGGCGTGATCGGGCTGTGCCTTGAGCGTTCGGCGGTAGAGCGCCTCCGCATCTGTGAGGTTGCCATTCTGATGATTGGTGCGGGCAAGGCGCATCCACTGTTCCGGACCGTTCATATCTGAAGTGTACTGGGACCGCATATGGATATGAAAAAGGGACGATGCCGATTGGCACCGTCCCGCACTCTGTTGCTGTCATCGGGGCTGAGCTGCGGCTCAGCTGCCGTCATCCTCGGACTCGATCGGCCTGTCCTTGACGCCGGCGTCGAGGATGTACTGGTAGACCTCGCTGCCGATCTCAGCCTGCCACTTCCAGTCCTGCAGCGTGAAGTGATCCTCTTCCTCGAGAATCCGGATGCTGCCGAAATGGTCGTCCTCCTCGGTGGAGAGATACCCGGCGTCGCGAAGGCGATCGCGCAGCAGTTTGACGGCCTCATCGAGATCGTAGTTGTCATCCTCGCCGACAAGGACGCGGATGTTGTCGCGGAAGATGGGCCCGTACTTGTCAGGAGCTTCTGCCACCAGCTTGGAGATATCGAACCGGGTCCACTTGTTGAACGTGTCCTTGTCGATCTTGCCTGACTTCCAGTCGAAGAGCGGGACGGGGCTGCCATCGGAGCCCATGGTTCCGAAGACGGCATTCCATGAGTCCCATTGCTGACCGGAGGTTCCCTTCGGACCGAGCAGTTCCTCGATGAGGTTCTCGGTTCGCACGGACATGACCTGCTTCCCGTCCTTCCAGTATGCCGGGCGATCCTCGCCCGCGGCATCGGTGTAGAGATTCTCGTCCTCGTAGAGGTTGGATTGCTGGAAGGCCCGGAAGTCGACCGGGTCCGGGCAGGCGCCCCACGCGGCCCCGAAGAAATCGGGTCGATTGAGCATCAGCCAGATGGCGGCCCAGCCGCCTGAAGACGAACCCCAGAGCACGCGAGCCTCGGGCTCGGCAATGAGCGGGTACTTCTCTTCGATGGCGGGAATGAGCTCAGTGATGATGGCATCCATCACCGGGCCGTTCACGTCGGAGTTGGCGAGCAGCGTATGACCCCACATCCCGTCGACGCCGACCGAGATCCGATAGGCCGACCGGTTCAGCTTCGTGTTGAAGCCGGGCATCTGCGTTCGCAGACGACCCATCCGCCACGCATTGGTGTAGTTCTCGCCGTAGGCGGGCAGTTCGTACACCGCCGGGTACTCACGGTTCGTACGCCGGATGGTCGGCGCCAGAACACCAGCTTTCAGGACGACTTCGCGGCCGGTCGCTTCGCTCAGCAACTTGCTGGGCACATCAACCCAGGAGACCGACTCAAGAGGTGCATAGTTGCGGGGCTTCGTGCGCCGCTCAAGTGGGAGTTCCTGCGGGAAGGTGACCTCGTGCCCGATCTGCTGGAGGACGTCCTTCGAAATCACGCCGTCCTCGCCCGGCATGTAGACGTACCAGGCCCCGGAGTAGTAGTTCCCGTCTTCGACGATCCAGTCCGAGCCTTCCTGCTGGCAATGGAGTACCGCCTGAACGCGATAGACGCCTTCTTCGAGTTCATTGAGCGGGACGGGGTAGCCCATCGCATCAGTCGTCACATCGACCGTGTCGCCGGGACCGAAGTCCTCGACGTTGACCGCGTACATCGGCTGGAGGTTGTCCCAGAAGGGGCCGTTGGCCGGCTTCATGCCCTTGCCGATCCCCGATCCGTTGTCGTTGATGAAGTACAGAACAAGACGGCCGGATACAGGCTCGTCCAGTTCCATGCCGATCTCCCACTTGACGCGGAAGCTCGGGGTCACATTGGTCATGTCGCTCGCAAGCGCCGGGTCGGCGTCGGCCGGGAGCGGTCCGAACTGGGCCGTCGCAATGCTCGCGAGGGCAAGCGGCAGCCATCCCGCGGCACGCATCATTCTTCTCTGCATGATTCTCATTCCACCTTCATTCGATCTGCGCCCATGCGCAGAACGTCCTGTATCGTCGGTTCAGGATCTCATCATGACACCGACCCGTGAATCCCAACAACATACCGAACACACAACCGGGAACTGGTATGATTTCCCGTCATGGTATGACATTTTGCACGCTCAGGGGACGGCTGACGAGGTCACCGGACTGGCGCGCATCGCGTCCCGGCACTGCGACACAACCGTATACCGGCGAACCCGGCAGTCGGATGCTCATCGGCCCCATTGGATGGAGCCGGCATGTGGTAGTGGACGGTACCTGAGGGTCGCGGCGGGGCGAGGATGCCGCGTGACAGGCATTGACGTGAACCGCGCCATGATCCGGTATGCCCGGGAGAGCTTCCGGCGTCGCGGACTCACCGGGCGATTCATCGAGGGAGATATTGCAGAAAAAATTCCCGGTCGACCGGCAGATTTCGCGTTCTGCCTGATCAACTCGGTGAGGCACCTCCAATCGGATGCCGACCTGCTCAGGCATCTGGACTGCATCCACCGCTCGCTGAAACCGGGGGGGGTCTATGCCCTGGGCATCGGGCTGACCCAGTACGGCGTGGAAATGCCGTCTGAGGATGTGTGGACGGGTCGGCGCGGGCGATGCCGGGTGACGCAGGTGGTCCAGTACCTCCCGGCAACGCGACGTCGGCGGATCGAGCTCGCGGTGAGTCACCTGACCGTCACCACGCCGACCTCCGAGCGGCATGTTGACACGGTGTATGAACTCCGCTCGTACGATCTCGCGCAATGGTTGCGCGTCCTGCGGGCCTGCCCCCTTGAACTTGAAGCGGTCGTGGATGAACGGGGCCGGGCCCTTGACGGAGGCCCGGAAGCCACGGTGCACGGGTATGGGGTCTATGTTCTGAAGCGGCCGCGGCTGCGGAACCGATGAACGCGGCGTCCCCTGCGCTCGTATTCGGACTGGCCCGGCACGCGCAAAGGGCCGATTCAGTAAGCTGACGCGGGTGCCATCGGGCATCCCATCGCGAACACTCAACAGGGTCACGGTCATCGCCATGAATCTTGCACGTCTGACGTCTGCCGGCCTTTTCCTGGCGGGCCTTCTGTTCGTTACCGGTTGCGGCTCGACGCACACTGCGGAGCAGGTCCTCGCCCTGGATCCGGTTCCCCTTGCGGTGGATGTGTCCAACTTCAACGGGGCGGTCACGGTCCGGGCCAACCCCACCCGCAGCGATGCGATGGTCCGATCGGCGGTGTACGTCGCCGCGGACGTTCCGGTGGAAGAGGTGGCCTCGCAGGTCGAAGCCGTCCGGGTGGATGCCGACGTGGAGGACCACGGGGGTCGCTCCATTCTGCGCATTCGGACATCGACTGCGGGAGATGAGTCCGCGCGGCGCGTCGACCTGACGATTGAGGTCCCCTACTGCGACGGCATCCGGGTTGAGACGACCGGGGGTCACATCGTGGTCATTGATACCGACGGGGCCACGACCCTTGCCAATCGCGACCGTCTTGGCCGGGACGTGTTCCCGCGCGGCGACCCGGAGGCCCTGATCGACGTAGCCGAGGCCGCCGTCTGCGGCGGAGCCGCTGCTCCCGAGGATGTAGCGCAGGTACTGCGTCTTCTCGTCCAGGTTGTCCCCAAGCATCTCGCCAGCGGCGTACCAGAAGTAC
>JAUIHS010000116.1 GCA_030432255.1 Phycisphaerae bacterium | reverse complement strand
GTTGAGCAGCACGCCAACCTCGCCTTCGGCAGCGACTGGCCCGTCGTCTCCGTCAACCCCTTCCTCGGGATCCACGCCGCCGTCAGCGCCAAAACCATGGATGGGGGCACATTCCTCCCAGAGCAAGCCATCACCGTCGAGGAATCCCTCCGCGCCTACACCACAGGCAGCGCCCACGCCCTCTTCACCGAAACCTACACCGGCGCGCTCATCCCAAGCTACGCCGCCGACTTCATCATCCTCGACCGCGACATCCTGAGCATCCCGATCGAAGACATCCCCAACATCGCTGTCACCACCACCGTCGTCGGTGGCGTCATCGTCCACGAATCCAACTGACACAACGCAGCGCCGCAACCGCAGGAGCAACACCCATGGCCGCCACCGAATCCACCATGCTCGAACTCGGGACCCAGGCCCCCGGCTTCGCCCTCCCGAACCTCAACCCCGCCGTCAGCGCAGACACCGTCTCGCTGCAAGACGCCATGGGCGACTATGGGTTGCTCGTCATGTTCATCTGCAACCACTGCCCCTTCGTCGTCCACGTCGCGGCAGAACTCGCCAACATCGGCCGCCACTGCACTGCCGAGGGTGTCGGCTGCGTCGCCATCAACAGCAACGACACCGACAACTACCCCGACGACGCCCCCGACAAGATGAAGCAGGAAGCCACCGACCGCGGCTACACCTTCCCCTACCTGTTCGACGAGTCGCAGCAGGTCGCCAGGGCGTACAGCGCCGCCTGCACCCCCGACTTCTTCCTCTTCAACAACGAAGGCAAGCTCGTCTACCGAGGCCAGCTCGACGACTCCCGCCCCAGCAACGATGCCCCGGTCACCGGCGCCGACCTCCGTGCCGCGATCAAAGCGACCGTCAACGGCAAGCCCTGCAATCCAGAGCAGTGGCCCAGCATCGGCTGCAACATCAAGTGGAAGCCAGCCTGATCACCCTCAACAGCTGACATGCACCACAACCCGCCGCGAATGCGCGCGCACCCGGTGCTCCCACAGATAAACACCCTGCCACGTCCCCAGCGCCAGCGCGCCATCGATGACCGGGATCCCCAGCGAAGTCGCCGTCAGCGCCGCTTTGATATGCGAAGGCATGTCATCATGCCCTTCGCTCGTGTGCGTGAAGTGCGGATCATGCTCAGGAACATGCCGGTTCATCCACGCTTCCAGATCCCGCTTCGCGCTGGGGTCCGCGTTCTCCTGGATCGTCAGGCTCGCCGACGTGTGCTGGATGAAGAGCGTGCAGAGCCCCGACGATGCCGCGTTTCCGCCCGCTGACGTGTCCCGATCCAGCAGCGCGCGCACCGCGTTTCGCACGTCATGCGTGATCTCGTGCAGCCCCTGCCCCGGTGTACGAACCGTGAGTGTGTCGTGCATCGCCGCTCATTCTCCTCCGTGTGATACACGCAGATCCGGCTGTGCCGGATGCGCCGATCGCGCTGGCCGGGCGCCGATTTTCCGCGTGACCCGCGCCATCGAGAGCGCACAATACAAGGGAGATGCGACAACGCCGAACCACCCAGAACGAGCCGCAATCCCCGCTCACGCGGCGCCAACTCCGGAATTTTTCGG
>JAUIHS010000115.1 GCA_030432255.1 Phycisphaerae bacterium | reverse complement strand
TGGACGTCTCCGGTGCCGAAGTCTTCACGCCCTTGCCTCAGGAAGAGCTGGCCGCTCTGGAAGAGCTCGTGGCGTCGGCAGTCGGGTACGATGCGGCGCGCGGGGACGTTATAACACTGAAATCCATGGATTTGCCGTCGGTCGAACCGCAGGGCACTCTGGTTTCGTCGTCGCTCTGGCAGAACATCCATCTGGATGTCATGTCCTTGATACAGATGGCTGTGCTGGCTTTGGTTTCGCTCGTGCTGGCCCTGTTCGTGATCCGCCCGATCCTGACGAAAGCATCACCGACACCGGCGCTGCTGACGGCGGCAGGAGGGGCGGATTCGGATTCCCTGGCGCTGACTGGTGAGATCGCACCGGAGGAGCCGGCAGAGTTTTCGACCCTGGCGGCAGAGCGCGGTGTTCCGGCCCTCGGCTCGAACGCCACGGAGGATCCTGTCGATCGGCTGCGCGCCATGATCGGTGACAAGCAGGAAGAGACTGTCGAGATCCTGCGCAGTTGGCTTGAAGAAGGCGAGGAGCGGGTGTGATGTCGATTGCCCATCTTCTTGAGGATTTCACCACCCAGACCGGTACGGGGCCAGTTCTGATCTTGAATGAGGACACGCTGGAAGAACAACGGCTCGCTGCCTTCGAAGACGGGTATGGGGCCGGTTGGGAAGATGCATCGCGGGCGCAGGAGCAAAGCCGCGGCCAGATTTCGGCTGAATTGGCAAGGTCGCTTGAGGATATGTCTTTCACCTATCACGAAGCCATGACCCGCATGACCCTGTCGTTGGAACCCATGTTCACCAGTCTGGTTCAGACCGTGCTGCCCGAGATGGCCGAGCGCGGCCTGGCAGCCCGCATTGTGGAGCAGCTCTGTGAAATGGCGCGTTCGCGGATAGAGCAGCCGATGCAGATTTTGGTGCCGCCGGGATGTGCCGAGAGTGTCGCAGCGCTGTTGCCGCAAGATCTGCATTCCACTCCTCAGGTGATCGAACACTCTGACCTGGAGCCGGGTCAGGCCCGCCTTCAGGTCGGCACGAGCCGGCGTGAGGTTGATTGCACCGCTTTGCTCGCCGCCATCGAACAGATCTTTGACGCTTATGTCTTTGAGACAAGAGAGGCTTTGTCCAATGAATGACACCCAGATCCCGAAATCTGAAAAACCCAACCCCTTCGACTCGGTCCCGATTGAAGTGACCGTTTCCGTTGGTCGTGCGCGCCCATTGATCAAGGACCTGTTGAACATGGGAGAGAATGCCGTGCTGACCCTGGACAAACGGATCGAAGATCCGGTTGACCTTTATGTTGGGGATCAGTTGGTGGCGCGCGGGCTGTTGGAAGAAATGGAAGGCGATCAGGCAGGGCAACTTGCAGTGCGCTTGACCGAGATTGCGGATTTGCACAACGGAATCGGTTGATGCGCTATGTAATCTGCCTGGCTTTGGTGGCCGTGTTGACGCCCTCTCTGGCCGCTGCCCAGGATTTGACCTTGTCCCTGGGCGAGGGCGGGTCGATTTCCGCCCGGACGATCCAGCTGATTCTGCTGATCACAGTGCTGAGCATCGCTCCGGGGCTGGCGATCATGATCACCTGCTTTCCCTTCCTGATC
>JAUIHS010000114.1 GCA_030432255.1 Phycisphaerae bacterium | reverse complement strand
AGGCCATGCGCGCCGACCTGTGGGAAGTCGGTGCCCTGCTCGATCTTCAAGTGGTATCCCCGGACCGCTTCGTGACCTGGTGGAGCACCGAGCGGACATGGGATCTCCTGGTCTACGATCTCCGATTGTATCCGGCGTTCGCCGAGTTCGACCTGGTTGGATCGGCGTGGGATACCCGCGTCAACGCTGACGGCTGGAATCCAGGAGGCTACGCCAATCCGGACGCCGACGTCGCGATTGCCGCGTACTTCCAGGCGGTGGAACCCGCCAGCATGGCCGAAGCGCTGAGCAACCTGCAAGACGCGATCGTCAACGATCCGCCGGCGCTGTGGATCGGGGCACCGCAGGAGTTGACGGCAGTCAGCCCCGATGTGCGCGGGTTCGTCCCGAATCCGCTGTGGTCAACCCTCGACACTCGCACGGTTTGGTTCGCCGAGGAGTAGCGGCGAGTCTTCGGCACCGTAGACACGCTTGCACATGGAATTCGGGCGATTCGCAGTCTGCGAATCACACATGACGTTTGACAGCTGCAATTGCATCGGCCAGCCGTGGCAGGAACCGATCGCCGAAGTAGTAGACATGGATCAACAACGGGTACAGCGCGTACACGTGACGGCGGACCTGGAAGAACCCGTCATCAATCGGCCTCGTGGCCGAGTAGGCGTCCCAGAAGCTCGCGCCGAACGACTGCCAGGCATCGACGTAGGCAAGCTCCAGCTCAGGATCGCCGTAGCAGGCGGACGGATCGAGAAACGCCGTCACGCGATCGCCCACCGACAGCACGTTGGCCGCCCAGAGGTCGCCGTGCAGCAGTGACGGGCGGTCGGGCTCCCGCAGCAGTGAATCGAGGCGATCCACGATGCGCTCCAGATCGCGCCGCATGGGATTCGGTAACGGATGGTACCCGTCCACCAGCGCCAGCGAGTAGCGCAGGCGGTGTTCACGGTAGAAATCGATCCACGATGCCAGCCACGGGCTTTCGAGCACCAACCGACCGTTGAGGGTGTTGCCACCGAAGCCGAATGCGTCGCCAGTCACATGGTGCAGCGAGGCGAGCAGTTCCCCACAGTGGGCCTCGGCTTCGGGCTGAAGGTGCACACCGTCCACAAACTCGAGGACCAGCAGGTCGTCCGCGGCCGCGATCACATCCGGCACGGGGATGGTCCCCGCCGCGCGCAGGTGGCGCGTCATTTCCGCCTCCAGCGTCAGGAGAGCATCGGGCCCGGCGGTCTTGACCACCACCGGGCCACGACGCTCCAGGTCCATACGCACCACGTCACCCATGAGTCCGCCTGTAAGGGTGCGCGAACGCGTCACCGTGTCGCCGATCAATCGTCCAACCCGGGTCTCAAGTGTTTCGTGTACCACCGGCATCCCGGTCATGACGCACTGGTCTCCTCGGTTCAACTGGCATACGCCGGCGAACCACATCTCCAAGTTCCCGCTCTTCCGTCTCGCGCAGGTGGTGAATAGGCTAGCATGTTGCGAGACCAGCGGCAGGTTCCAGCGAAAGGGAGCGAACACGTGGCACCGGATCCGCGCATTGTGGCAATCGACCAGGGCACAACCTCCAGCAGGGCCGTGGTGTTCGACCGGCATGGCAGGGTGCTCGGATCGGCCCAGCAGGAAAC
>JAUIHS010000113.1 GCA_030432255.1 Phycisphaerae bacterium | reverse complement strand
CACTGACAGTCTGACCAAGCGGGGCGTTCCCTGCACGGTGATCGAGTTAAACCCGGAAACGGTCCGCAAACAGAAGGGACTGAAGCGGTCGATCGTTTATGGCGACTCCTCCAACGAGGAAGTCCTCGAGTCGGCGCGAATTCGATCAGCGGCGGCCGCGATCATCACCATTCCAGATGACGATGCGGTTCTCAGGTCTTGTCGCATGATCCGCACGATGGCACCTGACATGTTCATCGCAGTTCGGACGGGGTATATGAGCCGTGCGATGCTCGCGAAGCAGGCCGGCGCCGATTTGGTGATCGTTGAGGAGATTGCGACTGCCGAGGCACTGGTGAGCGAAGTGACTTCGGCGATGTCGAGGCAGGGGCGGCTGCTTGACGAATCCGCGAAGTCGCCCGAGGTCGAGAGCAGCGAGCCTACTCCTTGAGCGTTCGCAGCTCGTCGCGGAGAATGGCGGCAAGTTCGTAGTTCTCGGCCACGAGGGCAGCATCAAGTCGCCGTTTGAGTTCCGACTTTTGGCTGACCGGGAGCTGGGGCACCAGTGTCTCACGCATCGAGCGCAGCACGCGGACCTCGGACGATTCTTCGAATCCCTGACCGTCGCCCCGCTCGGCGAAGTATTTGCGAAGGGCTTCCAAGCCCTCGTCGATGGCGATGAGCGCGACCTTGGGCTCCTCATCCTCAATCGCCTGGCTGGCCAGGGCTCGCGCTCTGATCATCATGATGTAGGGGCGGGAGGATTCGAGTTCAGACTTGTCGTCGTCGTCGCTTGCGTGCTCGGCGACAAAGTCGAGCATGCGGAGGTTCCGGGTTGTGTCCCGCACGACGCCCTCGTAGTCCTCAAGGATCATGAGCGCGGTGTACCGCTGGTAGTACTGCGTCGCTTCGTGGCGGAGCGACTGGCAGTCTTCCCGCGTGAGTTTGAATTCAGAGCCCTTGGGTTCTGTTGGGGTCTCGTCCTCATCCTCCGGAGCGACCCGTCCTTCGAGGTCCGCCTGAGCCTCGAAATACTCCAGGAGGCTGTCGAACCCCATCGGTCGGGTTCCGTCAGGCCTTCCTTCGGCATTCATTTGCAGCAGGCCTAAGTCGAGGCGCACTTGAATCTTCGGACGTCCGTCGCGCCCTTGGATCATGCGGACGTTGAACGTCCCCGGCTCGATTGGCCATTCATCCAAGATGTCCGATAGATCGGGTCCCATTGCCCCTGGCTGACCTCCTGCAAGATTCCTCCGCAAATACTGTAGATCGGTCTTTCGCTCCGGGAATGAATGCGATACGCTACAGATGTGGTAGTGACGCTCGCCTGACGACCGGTCCATCCCGATCAACCCACAGGCAAGCGAGGTAGGACGGAGAGCAAGGACTGGCCGGCTCTCAAGCACAAAACGTGGCTTGTCGATGAAACCGCGGAAGTGCTGTGAGCGAAACGGGTTGAGGTCTTGGACGGAGACCTGAGGGAACTTGGAGTAGCGGCGCTCGCCGCCGGAAGGTGGGTAGGACAAGGTGGGTAGTGCACAGAGCCGGTCACGCTCGACCGGGCAAGGTCTGCAATCTGATTTGCAGCTCTATCTTCGTGAGATCAATAAGACGCCCCTGCTGACCGCTGAAGAAGAGCGGGAGCTCGGCTGGGCCATCATCAACGATGATTGTCCGATTGCCAGGG
>JAUIHS010000112.1 GCA_030432255.1 Phycisphaerae bacterium | reverse complement strand
TGGGTCGATGCGGGCACGATCGAAAGTCTGCATCGAGCGTCCATGTTTGTCGCGCAGGAGCGAACCGGTTTCAACGCCCGTGCGGCGTCCGAAGCACAAGCAGCCTGACATTCTGGCGAATAAGCGAGCGTTGAGAGCCCCGGGCCGTGTGGGGATGGCCTGGGGCTTCTCTTATGCGCACGCGGAATCGGCTACGCTCACCGCGGACGAGCTATCTCGGAGGACTGCAACCATGAGACGAACGGGCGCTTTGGCGATGATGTCGATGGCATGCGTGCTGGTCGCTCTTGCGACCGGTCATCGAGCGTCGGAAGATCTTCCTCCCGTTGTGGCACCGGATCCGGTTCCCAGTGATGCGATCGTGCTGTTTGATGGCACCAGTCTGGAGCACTGGCAGCATGCCGATGGCTCGCCCGCGAGTTGGATCGTTGAAGACGGTGCGATGACGGTGAAGCCGGGGTCGGGGAGCATCCACACGGTTCCCGTGCTGCAGAGCGCGCAGCTCCACATCGAGTTCGCGACACCGGCAGAGGTGCAGGGTGAAGGCCAGGGGCGCGGCAATAGCGGGGTGTATCTCCAGCGCCGCTACGAGGTGCAGGTCCTCGATTCCTACGAGAACCAGACATACGCCGACGGACAGTGCGGCGCGATCTACAAGCAGTATCCGCCGCTGGTCAATGCTTCACGCGGGCCGGGGGAGTGGCAGACGTACGACATCATCTTCACCGCGGCGGAGTTTGACGACGCTGGAAGCAAAACGAGCCCGGCGCGGGTGACCGTGATACACAACGGTGTCCTGATTCAGCACGACCGTCCGCTGAAGGGTGTGACGGGGGCGTCGCGCTTCGGCGAATCCAGCGAGCCCGGGCCCATCCTGCTGCAGGACCACGGCAATCCCGTCCGCTATCGCAATATCTGGTACCGCCCATTGGAGACCGAATGATGATGCGCGAATTCATGCTGATGAGTCTGTGCCTGATCGCGGTGGCAACGACGGGGCTTGCGCCGCAGCGCCACGCTGGAGATGCAGGTGCGGAGGCGCGCGTTCTCGTCTTCACAAAGACCGCGGGCTACCGGCATCCATCGATCGCGGACGGGCTGGAAGCGATCCGACGTCTTGGTACCGCCAATGGGTTTGCGGTTGAGCACACGGACGATGCGGGTGCCTTCACGCGCGAATCGCTCGGTCAGTACGACGCTGTCGTCTTTCTCAGCACGACGGGCGATGTGCTGACCGATGCGCAGCAAGGCGAGTTTGAGGCGTACATGCGGGCGGGAGGGGGATACGTGGGCGTCCACGCCGCATCTGACTGTGAGTATGACTGGGACTGGTACGGCAATCTGGTCGGGGCGTACTTCAACGGGCACCCACGAATTCAGCAGGCGACGATCCTCGTTGCCGATGACACGCATGCGTCGACCAGGCACCTGCCTTCGGCGTGGGTGCGGACCGACGAGTGGTACAACTTCAAGGTCGCGCCTCGCGCGAAGCCTTCGGCAGGCGAAATGCAGCCCGACCAGCCGGATCACAACCTCCGGCAGAAAGAGGGGGAGCCGGGCAGACTCGCGAACCGGCCGTACTACACCATCCTGCTGCGACTCGACGAGTCCACGTACGAGGGTGGCACAATGGGTGATGACCATCCGATCGCGTGGTGTCACGAGTTTGGAGGTGGCCGGGCGTGGTACACGG
>JAUIHS010000111.1 GCA_030432255.1 Phycisphaerae bacterium | reverse complement strand
GACCGGGGTGAGGTGCGGCTACCCACCCCGATCGTCAAGGTCGATCCGGCGGCGGCTCACACTGAAATCGGACAACTAGGCGGCGCGCTGAATCGCATGCTCGACCGCATCGCCGCGGCTCTGTCTGCACGACAGGCCAGCGAGACCCGGGTACGCCAGTTCGTGGCCGATGCCAGCCACGAACTGCGAACGCCGCTGGCGGCCATCCGTGGTTACACCGAACTGGCGCAACGCAAACAGAATCAGCTCCCCGATGATGTCGCGCACGCCATGAACCGCGTGGAGTCGGAGGCTGGGCGGATGACCCAGCTTGTCGAAGACATGCTGCTGCTCGCCCGCTTGGACGCCGGGCGTCCTTTGCAGCGCGAGCAAGTCGACCTGACACGCCTGGTCATGGACGCGGTCAGCGATGCGCACATCGCCGGTCCGGATCACACCTGGAAACTGGACCTGCCCGATGAACCCATCGTGGTCACCGGCGACGAGGCCCGACTGCATCAAGTCGTAGCCAACCTGCTGGCGAATGTCCGCACCCACACGCCACCGGGCACATCGGTGACCACGGCGCTGGTCGCTGATGACGCCGGCGTGGTGCTGACGGTCCTCGACGGCGGCCCGGGCATCCCCGCCGGCCTGTTGCCGGAGATTTTCGAGAGGTTCGCCCGGGGTGATTCTTCTCGTTCCCGCCGCGGCGGCAGCACGGGACTGGGCTTGGCGATTGTCGATGCGGTCGTACGGGCACACGGTGGCGTGATCGAGGTGCGCAGTGCGCCGGGAAGAACGGAGTTCACCGTCCGCTTACCCGCCTGAACTGTCCCGGTCGAGACTGAGACTATATGCGAGAAATGCTGGCAATCGTGGTCAACAAGCTCAGTCTCGGGCTCAGTGTGTGCGGACTTTGACATCACGCGTAGAGGCTCGCTAGATTTCCAGGCAATGATCGTTAATCTGGTCATATCTACCATCTTTATGGAGAAGAAATGACTGTGGCCGAGAGCCCCGCCCAAAACACCGGACGCTACGAACTGAGCCACCTGCGAGCGTTGGAGGCAGAAGCCATCCACATCATCAGGGAGGTCGCTGCGGAGTTCGAGCGGCCGGTCTTGCTGTTCTCCGGCGGCAAGGATTCGATCGTCATGCTGCATCTCGCCCTCAAGGCCTTCCGGCCAGGCCGGCTGCCCTTTCCGGTGATGCACGTCGACACCGGCCACAACTTCGACGAGGTGCTGGCCGTGCGCGACGAGCTGGTTGCGGAGTCCGGAGTGCGTCTGGTGGTCGCCAAGGTGCAGGACGACATCGACGCAGGCCGAATCGTCGAGACCACCCCGTCGCGAAACCCGATGCAGACCTTCACGCTGTTGCGCGCCATCCGGGAAAACAAGTTCGACGCTGCCTTCGGTGGCGCTCGGCGCGATGAGGAGAAGGCCCGGGCCAAGGAACGTGTCTTCTCATTCCGTGACGAGTTCGGCCAATGGGATCCCAAAGCGCAACGCCCCGAGCTGTGGAACCTCTACAACGGGCGCCACCACAAGGGGGAGCACATCAGGGCGTTCCCGATATCCAACTGGACCGAGTTCGACATTTGGTCCTACATAGGTGCCGAGGAGATCAGGTTGCCCTCGATCTACTTCGCGCACCAGCGCAAAGTGTTCGAACGCGACGGCATGCTGTTGGCTGTCCACCGGCATCTCCAGCCG
>JAUIHS010000028.1 GCA_030432255.1 Phycisphaerae bacterium | reverse complement strand
CGTGCATCCCCCCCTCTCCGCTTTCAGATTGAGTCCTTGGCATCGGGTGTTCGATTGACGTCGGATACTCGACGGCTTCCGCGGGATTTGAAGACCCGCGGACGGCGAAGCCGGCCGCACCGGGGGTTCGACGCCGCAGGCGCCACGCCCGTGCATCCCACCGGACTCGACGCCCCCGTCCCAATCTCAGATGATGCCCCTGTGACGCAGCGCACCAATGAAATCGGGCAGCCGGTTGGGGATGCGGTTCCGGACTGGAAAGGTGCGCAGGCTCCGGTTCGGGAGGTGATGGAGGGGCGGTACTGTCGGGTGGTCCCACTCGATGGGCGCGCTCATGCGGCGGACCTGTTCGATGCCTATCGCGAGGATCAGGACGGGCGAACCTGGACGTACGTGCCCTATGGCCCCTTCGCGACGCGCGAGGCGTTGGATGCCTGGGTGACGCGGCTGGTGTCGACTGATGACCCGTTGTGCTTCGCGATCGTTGATGGACGAACCGGGCGGGCCGCGGGGGTTGCGAGTTACATGCGGATCAAGCCTGGGCATGGGGTCATCGAGGTGGGTGGGATCGTGTTGGCACCGGCGCTGCAGCGCACGCGGGCGGCAACGGAAGCGATGTACCTGATGATGGCACGGGCGTTCAATGAACTCGGCTACCGGCGCTACGAGTGGAAGTGTGATGCGCTGAATGCGCCGTCGCGGCGTGCCGCGGAGCGCCTTGGCTTCACCTATGACGGATTGTTCGAGCAGGCGTGGGTGTACAAGGGGCGCAATCGGGATACGGCGTGGTACTCGGTGCTGGATCGGGATTGGTCGGTGCTGGAGCGGGCATACCGCACCTGGCTCTCTCCGGAGAACTTCGATGACGAGGGGCGTCAGCGGCGATCGTTGGCGGAGGTCAGAGATCAGTGACGGGATGAGAGACCTGTCTCAGCCTGACGGCCTATGCTTGCGGTGATTGATGATCGTGCTTCCTGTTTCACACATGAGGATGACTGATGACGACTGCAAAGGCGTACGCCGCACAATCTGAGACCTCCGGCCTTGCTCCCTGGACGCTGGAGCGGCGCGAGCCGCGGCCGGATGATGTTTCGATTGAGATCCTCTACTGCGGTGTCTGTCACACGGACATCCACTTTGTCGAGAACGACTGGGGCTGGACAACCTATCCAGTGGTCCCGGGTCATGAGATTGTCGGTCGGGTGACGGCAGTCGGTCCTGAGGCATCGCGCTTCAAGGTCGGTGATGTCGTAGGTGTCGGCTGCCTGGTCGATTCCTGCCGGTCATGCGAGGCGTGTGAGGAAGGTCTGGAGCAGTACTGCACCGGGGGTGCGACGTTCACGTACAACGGTGTGGACCGGCAGGACGGAACGACGACCTACGGCGGATACACGGATCACGTGCTGGTCAGTGAGCGATTTGTCGTGCATGTTCCCGACGGGATGGATCCCGCCGGTGCAGCGCCGATGCTGTGCGCCGGGATCACGACCTATTCTCCGCTGCGTCACTTCAAGATCGGGAAGGGCGACCGCATCGGGGTGGTGGGCATGGGTGGTCTCGGTCACCTGGGCATCAAGTTCGCCCGGGCGATGGGCGCGGATGTGACTGTCTTCACGCGTTCGGAAACCAAGGTCGAAGAGGCTCGCCGGAATGGCGCGACGAATGTGATCGTGAGCGGAAGTGCGGAGGCCATGGAGGCGGCCGCGGGGTCGCTGGACTACATCATGGACACCGTCCCGGTGGAGCATGATCTGAATCCCTACCTGTCCTGCCTGAAGTTTGACGGCGCGTACATCCTGGTGGGTCAGTTGACGCCGTTGAATCCGCCGGTGGATGCAGCGCAGTTGATCCTGGGTCGTCGCTCGATCATCGGTTCGTGCATCGGCGGGATGCCGGAGACACAGGAAGTACTGGAGTTCGCCGCGAAGCATGGCGTGACCTGCGACATCGAGATGCTGGACATCCGGAAGATTGGTGAGGCGTACGAGCGGATGAAGCGCGGCGACGTGCGGTATCGATTCGTGATTGACATGGCGACGATCGGGGAAGGGTAAGCATCCGGCACCGGGTTGGGGTGCTCCTCAACCATCAGGCGAGATGCTGTTCGTCACCGTCTCCGTCGATCTCACCGTTGATGGTCAGAAGCGGGTTGCCCCAGGCGCTGATGAGGACGGGGGCGGCTTCGTTGGAGCGGGCAAGTTGCCTGCGGCAGGCGCGCACGGCTTCGTGGAATGGCGCGCGTGACTTCATGGCATCGAAGAACGTCGACAGGTACTCCTTCTCAAGCGTCTCGCCGAGCGGCGCGTGACAACTGAGGACGGCGGGCGCGTCTGCTTCGATGAACGCATTCACGAAGTCCTGGTACTGAGCCGGCTCGATCTCTCTTGTTCGGCCGATCATGACAAGGGGGACGGACTCGGGCGGGCGACCCTTCAGGAAGTTGCGCAGCCGGCTCACCGCATCCTGATCGTGCAGCATTTCCTCGAGAGCGCTGCCGGGGACGATGAGGGCATCGAGGTGATCCTCTACCATCTCGAAGAGGGCGTTGATGTCCGGAGGGAGCGGCATCTGGTTTTCGCCTTCGAGGCGCATGGCGGTTGTTGAGTCGGTGGCATCGAGGAAGTAATACACCGCCCACCTGCGGAGGTGGCGGACGTGATCGGCAAGCCAGCGCCAGCGTATGAGGTTGATTTCGCCGAGGAGAAAGACATCGCGGCTCTCGCTGCTGGTGATGTGTCGCTCAAGGGGGATGAGTTCCCATGGGATCGTCTGGCTCTGTGCCGACGCGAGGAGCAGGAATGCTTTCGGGATCTCAATCTCAAGGTACCGAACGATGGCGGAGTTGATCTCAGGCTGGCTGAAGGGTGCCGCGGCGATTGCGGCATCTCTTCGGACCTGTTCCAGTTGCACGTCCTCATTCTCCCACAGTGTCCACATGAGTCGCTCGAACTGCTCTCGCAAGTGCATTCGAGGTGCGGGGACCGTCACCCGGTCCTGCCGGGGCAGGAAGAGGTCGAACTGGAACTCGCCCTCCGTCGGCTCGCCGGCGATGGCGAGAGTGGGGAAGGTGTTGTCACCTTCCGGATCGACAAGATTCTCGCCTTCGACGACGACCTTCAGCGCGAGGGTGGCAACGTGCGCGCCGTCCCGGTGGCCCGTAATCACGATGGTCGCCGGGCCGGCGACGTTGGAGCGAATGTGGAAGATGGCTTCCTGCCTGGTGGCGGGCTCGACAGGCGCGAGCTCAACAACACGATCACCGTCGTACTCGAAACCATCGGGGACGCGAAGTTCGAGCGACACACGCGGCACTCTGCTGAAGGCAATCTTTGTGGGCTCCGCCGAATTGAAAACCGTCACGTTGATCTGAACACCCTCGCCGGTCTGGAGCACCTCGGGGACTGTGGCCTGGTAAATGAGTTCTGCGGTCTGGACAAACTCAAGAACCCGTCCCGGAATGTCAGCCACAGTCTCGGATACAGCTTCGGATTCCGGATCAGGCGTTTCCACGGGGCCCACGGGTCCGTTCAGCGCAACCTCGGCGAGGGGGTTGGCGTAGAGGAAGTAGGGATGGGGCAGGGTGGGGTCGAGGCGTTCCAGTTCCGCGCGGGCTGCCGTGAAGGCGTGGCCGACTTCGCCCCCTTCGCGCAGCAGGTTGAAGAACATCTCCGTGAAGACCCGGCGCCCCTCCGGGGGCACGTTGACCCGGTAGTTCATGCCGACGACCGCACCGGCCCAGCCGCGGCGGACCAGTTCGTGTGCAAGATGCGGGCTCCAGCCGTTGATGAACCAGAGCGGGCGCGGCTCATCATCATCGAAGGGGGCGTCCAGTTCCGAGGCCTGCTCATACATCCAGCGTTCGAGGTCGCGGCCGCCGCAATAGACGAGGCCCACGTCCTCTGCCATCTCCGGAAACGCCGTCAGCCTGTAGACGTCACTGAACTGGTTCAGCGTTCGGTATCCGAAGTCCTCGATGAGCTGCTGTTCCCACTCATCCGGATCGCGGACGGCGCACCATGAGTTGCGCGGATTGATGGGCGTGATACGGCGAAGCGGAACGGAGAAGATCCAGCGGGCGACGTCGTGGCCGGTGGTGATGAACTCCCACGGGATGGGAATGTCGGAGGTGATGAGAAGGAACTGCACCGGGTCGGCCTGGATCCGATGGAGCAGGTCCGGGGGGATGAGGTTGGTTGCTTCCTTCTCGATCAGTTCCGGCGACTCCGGGTTCTGCGAGATGTAGCGCAGGATGGAGGCGCCGCGATCGAAGCGCTCAAATCGCACGCCGCCCTCGATGGACTGGAACTCGAGGCGGACACCGTCTTCGCCTTCGAGTTCGACGTGCAGCACGGCGAATGGCGGCGCATGGTCCGGGCGGAACTTCGCGGCACGACGTTTGGCCGCGATGAGACCGCCGAGAATGGCTGAAAGCGCCTGTTGGATGCTGAGATCGGTGAACCATTCGAGCGTGCTGACGTCGGCGCCCGCCGCTGCTTCCTCGACCGTCGCGCTCTCATCAGGATCGATTCGGATGTTCGGCGACTCTCCGACGACCGTTCGTGCGTGCTCAGGACTGAGGTGGGCGAGGATCGCGGCTGCGTTCCGGGCGATCGGGTCGTCGCCAGCATCGAACGATCCGGCGTGATCCTCGGGCCGGGTGACGACAGCACGGAAGCCGTGCAGGGCGCCCATGTGATCCTCGATCCATCGGCTCACGAGCAGGAGCGTGTCGCGAGTGGCCTGCGCATCCGCACCTCCAAGGAGCGCCTGGCGTGCCCCGGGGATGAAGTCGTACTGAACGGTGTCGGGGTCGACGCCGCGCTCGGGTCGGGTGATGGGGCGGAGCAGTCCGCTGAGCAGCACCTCCGCTTCCGCCTGCCGGGATGTATCGCGCATGGCTGCGCGGAGGAGACGGATGATGGGCAGGAGAATGATGGGCGAGGCTGCCGCATGCCGCGCGAGGCGTCGGGCATCGGGTGAGGCGGCTGCGATGAATCGGTCGAGGATCTCCCGCGCGTTAACCGGTTCGGCGTGGACATCGTCGCGTGAGTCGCGACCCTGGAGGCGGATGCCATGGACGGGTTGACGATGTTCAGCCATGGCGAAGCGCGCCCAGCGAGCGAGGGGGCGTGCTTCGAGGGAAAGGAGGGGCAGGGCCGATGAATCAGTCTCATCGTCTTCGAAGTCGAGCCAGTCCGTCTCCGCGTGGAGGCGAGTGTTCGGCGAGGCGGGTGTGGTGGTGGTGAGCCGGACCTCGGCGGCATGGACGAGTTGGGTCTGTTCCCACAATGTCTCGGGAAGTGGCTGGACGACGACGACATGGGAGCGGCGCGTCCAGCGATCGAGCGTGGCGGCGGCGCGGTGGTCGCCCCAGTGTCGAGCCACGCAGTCGGAGATGACGAAGGTGATCTGCGATGCACCGCCGATGACACGATCGGGGTGCGCTTCGACGTCATCGACCGCGTCGGCACGGAGGCGCACGAGGGTCCGGTCGGAATCGGTCCGCCAGTGCCACGAGGTGATCGTGCGGAAGGCACCAAGTGTGCGCAGGAGTTGGATGAAGGCGCGGATGCGCGGCCCCCAGACGTCCATCGAGCGGGCGCCGTCCACGACGACCGCGGCATTCAACCAGCGGTCGCGCGATGGGGTGAGGACGGGTTCCCAGACGCCTTCTTCCGCGATGCGACGGGCGGTCTCGCGATCGTTCACGGTAAAGCGCGTGCGGGACGGAATGAGGTGACGCAGGGGACGAAGGGCGCGGGTGATGGCGATGGGGTCGTCAAGCGGTGGCGGCGCGGGGGCGTGGATTGAAACGGCCCGCACGGGGGCAGTGGGCCGACGCCGCGGTCGATTGGCGTGACGCTCCCCCGGTCGGCCGACATCGCGCGGCGCGTGGCGATCGGGGGTCGGGGTGTCCTTGCTCCTGTCGTCTTCGGAGTGCGCCTCGGGGGTGGTGTCAGGAGTGTGCGTGTGTTTGATGGGTGTGATGGAGACATCCGGTGCCGCGATGTGGCGGCTGAGCCAGAGTGCATCGGCGATGTCGCCGCCGGTCAGTTCAGGGCAGGCATGCTGGATGCGTCGGACGAGGTTGTCGAGTCGTTCGCTCATGTGGTGCCGAGATCTCGGAGGATCTCCTGGAGGATCTGCTCTCGTTCTTCGGCATCGGGACTGGATGGCCGCGAGAGGAGGTAGAGGGCATTGAGGAGTTGATCGGTGGCCATGACCCCGGTCTGGCGCCGCTCGTCGAAGTCCTCGATCATCTGCTGTACGAGTTCCGGATTGAGTCGGTCCATGTGTGCGCGCACGACGCGCAGGAGGTGATCACGATCGGGGCTGTCGATGTGGAGGCGTATACACCGTCGGTGGAAGGCGGGCGGGAGTTCGCGTTCGCCGTTGCTGGTGAGGATGACGAAGGGAAACGTCGAGCAGCGGACGCGTCCACCGGTGATGGCCACGCGATCGTCATCGTTGCGACCGTCCCACGGCATGACGTCGATGCTGCCTCCTTCGTCAAGTCGGCTCAGTTCGGGGATCTCGTAGTCACCCTCCTCGAAGACGTGGAGGAGGTCATTGGGCAGGTCGATGTCACTCTTGTCGATCTCATCGATGAGCAGAACCCGAGGCTTCTCATCACCGGTCGGATACAGCGCAGTTCCGAGCGGTCCCAGTCGAATGTACCGGCCCGGGTTCTCGAAGTCGGACTTCTGCTTCGGCTGGTCCTTTGCCATGGATGCATCGCGCAGCCGGGCGACGGCGTCGTATGCGTAGAGTCCCTCCCCGAGCGTCGAGCGGGAGTTGATGGACCAGCGGAGGACTTCGCCGAGTTTGAGTTCCCACGCAACGGCGTAGGCCAGCGATGACTTTCCGGTACCGGGGTCGCCGGTGATGAGCAGCGGGCGCCGCAGGTACAGCGCGGCATTGACCATCTCGATCTGACGCGGGTCCGCATGGTAGGTGCGACCTCGGTAATCATCACGATCGGTGTCCTTCTCCTGCCTGAATGCACGCCATGGCGGTGGATCGGGGAGCCGTCGGATGTTGTCGTGTTGCTCGTTGTTGCCTTGGTAGATCTTCCAGTCAGTCATCGCCCGGGCTCCGGAGTGAGTGTTGCGGCGGTTGTCGTGTCGGGTCGTCCCACAGGAGTGTCAGGTTTCGACCAGGATGCCAGTCGTCGGTGAGCAGTCCATCCCTGCGAAGCTGGTGCACGCGCGAGGCAAGTTCGCGGAGCCTGGTCTCATTGATCTCGTCGCGGAACAGGGTGCGCTTGTCCTCCCCGGGGCAGGAACGCAGCCAGAGGATGACGGGAATCCCCGCCGCGAGCATGCCTGCGTAGGCATCTGCCTTGCCATCGGGCGACGGTGGCTCATTGAGCACGCCGCAGAGCAGTGAGCGGTGCGCGGTCAGCAGGCGCACTGTCTTCTGATTGCAGGTGCGGTCTTCAAACCAGAGGGCGGTCTTGCCATCGGGCGGAGGAAGTTCCGTGGTGATGTGGCATGCAACCTGGTCATCGATGTCGCGCCATCGCTCTGCAAGTCGCTTGAGATAGCGGTTGCCGGTCAACGACTTCCAGCGTTCAAAGGGGCGGACCACGACGTTGTAGTCCACGCAGAGTTCGATGCAGTCACCGAGGTCTCCTTCAACGGACCAGCACTCGACGGGTTCGGTGATCAGCGTGCGCGGAAGCATAAGTTCGACCACCAGTTCGGTGCCGACGCGATACGTGGCCGAGCAGCAGTACTCGATCACGTTGGCGGGCACCTCGGCCGCGGCACAGGTCACGGTCTCTCCGATGCGTTCCGCTTGTCGGTTCGGCATGAAGAGCCAGGCATCGAGGATGTACCCGGCATCTGTCGAGGGACGCGCACGGATCAGGGCGACCGAGGGCTGGTCGGAGACGGGTTCGGCCGTGATGTTGACGAAGCGGCTGCGCATGGCGTCGGCCTCACCGGGCGCGGCGAGTCGGGAGGCAGATGCGCTGAGCCATGCATCGAGTTCCACGCGCAGTGCGGCGCTCTCGGTCCGATCGATCAGGAGTTTGACGAAGTGCTGGAGGGGCAGCACGCCGGTACCGCCGGGTGGGAAGATTGCCAGTTCGCACGCGAAGTCCACGGCGGTTGGTTCGTCGGATTCATCAGGAGGATCAGCGGATGCCGGGCGTGCATCATCGAAGGATTGGCGGATGAGGTGTTTATCGAGGTCACCGTGCTTGTCGAGGACGGGGAGCAGGGTGTCGAGGACGCGCTCGCCGCCGCAGGTGAGGTGGCGGGAGGCGAATTCCTGGACCTCCGGTTTGCGCGGGCGTTTGCGTCGCGCGGCGCGGATGAGCGAGTCGATGCGACCGGCCCGGTTGATGTCGTTCGCAATGATCTCCGCGCATTTCTGGAGGCTGGCATTGTTCGGGATGATGTCCTCAACGTCGCTGGTGGTCAGCCCCAGTGGTCGCACGAATCGCTTGAGACCTTCGAACTCGAAGCTCGCACACAGGAGTTCGCACAGGCGGTCGAGTTGTTGGTCATCAAGCTCCATCCGGCAGACCTATTCCTCAAGGATGTGCATCAGGTTACTCGCTTCGAGGCGCTCGAGGATCGACTGGAACAGGATGCCTCGATTCCATGTGGGCGAGCCCCAGTGATGGAGCGCGACGAGTTGCCAGTCGACGGTGAAGCAGGGAGATCCCGACGAGCCCGGTTCGGTGTTGGCGTTGTAGAACACGCGGCCGGGTTCCTGCTTGCCGGTCATGACGTTGCCGAAGCTGATCTGCATGGGGCGGGCCATGGCGTGCTGGAGGACGATGAGGGGGAGCGGCTGTGACGGGAGCGGCCATGCCGTGGGCTTCAGCCAGCCCCGGTCAGGCGCCGACATTCTGCCGCCGACCGGGCTCTCGCCGGGCGTGTCGCTCAGTCGGATGATCGCAAAGTCAAGGTCATTCTCAGGGCTCTCATCGATACGCCATTCGGCGTCGAGTTCGAATGTCTCGCCCGTGGTGACCTGGCTGCCTTCCGACGTGTACTTGTGGTCGAAGCGGCAGGCCATCTGCGAGGCATCCACGCTGCCGGAGAAGACGTCGGCAAAGACATGGTGGTTCGTGATGACCGTGGACGGGCCGATGAGGAAGCCTGTGCCGATGCCCTTGCCATTCTGTTCGATGCGGCAGACGGCGAGTTCAGCACGGCACATCGCATCGCGCCACGGTTCGACATCCTGGAATCCCGCGTCCTGCAGGATGATGCGCTCCGGTTTGCCGCCCGCAGGGACGGCAGGCGCGAGACCGATGCCCTCCGCGACAACGCGGAGCTTGGAATTGGTCGGGTTGAACTCGCGTGCCGCGGTGAGCAGTTCGATCAGCCGATCACGGGCTCTGCACCAGTCGATGGCCTTCTGCACGACGGTATCAAGTCCGACCCCCCCGCCGACGATGTGCGAGAGATTCTGGCCCATGCCGTACTGCATGACCCTTCCGAATGCGTCCTGATCCTCGAAGGCCGCCACGAGCGCCTTATGGAGGCGGGCTTCCTGCTTGTAGCTCAGTTCAGCCATGCCCGTCCTCCCTCGTGACGGTCAGGAAGGGGTAGCCGTACACCGCGTACGCAAGCCATGACCCTTCGCCGGCGCCGCGAGCGGCGTTCCGGGCAGCGATCGCTGCCTTGGAGAGTGTGTCTCCCGCGAGCAGCGCGGTGTAGAACGCCTCGCCGAAGGTGCGGGCCGGCTGGTCGCAGATGGACCAGTGAGCACCGACGAAGACCGCAGCACCAGCTTCCAGGAAGGCATCCGTGAAACCGCCGTTTCCAGTGAGCGTGAAGCCGCGGCGTCCCGCCTCACACGCATTGAGCATGACGATCGGGCGTTCTTTGTTGTCTCCGGTGAGGATGGCGGACTCGCGCACCGTGCTGGCCTGGAGGTACTCATCGGAAACCTCGTTGCCGCGAACGATCCCCTGCAACTGGAGGAGCCCCTGTGAGACATTGCTGGCTGCGTGTCCATGGCAGGCGAAGTGAAGGAGGTCAGCGGCGCCGGGTCCTTTGAGGATTCTGCGGACATCATTGAGATGTGCGGGCAGTGCATTGCAGCCGACGGTTTCCTCCATGAATGTGCGTTCGGCGTCGGCCTGGACCAGCACGTCATCCTGATGCGGGTAGGCCGGGATGACGTGGAAGCACCGCTCAGGGCGAAGCCTGACGTGCTTGGCCATCGGTGTGCCGTGCAACCAGCGGACCAGACCCTTCTCAGCGAGGAAATGTGACTCCTTCGGAAGTCCCCGGGCATCGGGATTGCGCAGATGCACCAGTTCCCAGGGAACGAAGGGTTCGGTCGAGATCACGACGATGCTGTCGAGCGCGTTCCTGTGCTTCCAGAGCAGACGCTGGAGCTTCTCGGGAAAGAGTTCGCGGCAGAGCGAGGCACCGTACTCCCTCAGTTCGAGTTCGAACTGTTGAATGTCCTCATTGGATCCGGTCCAGCGCTGCTCGATTTCCTGATAGATGCCGTTGACATATGTTTCGCGATCCGCGCGGAAGGTCTCGGACTTGAACCGGTCGAACGCGGTACCGGGGAGGTCCAGTTCGTACTCGAAGCGTGTGGAGTTCCGGTCCGAACGATCGAAGATCCGCAGAACATTCATCTGCCGGTACACCTGCTCCGCAGGCTGGGCCTCGGCTCGACTCATACCGGGCGTGGGTGTCGCATCGGCTGCCTTGACGACCTGGCTGGTGAGTATGAGCCGCGCGAGCGGCGCCTGTCCCTGGCGGACCACGACCCAGATCTCACCGACGCCGAGGTCGGTTGCCTTGAGGCTGAAATAGCGGTCAATGGAATCTCCGGGGGCAGGTGGCGGAAAGCTGGTGCTGCGCTCATCCACGACTTCGAAGTTGCTGCGTGGCACGATATCGATGGTGATGTCACGATCGAGTTGCACGGTTCCGGAGCCCGTGACGGCGCCGTGAGCCACCAGCAGCTCCATGATCTCCCGAGAGCACGTGACGATCAGCGTCTCGGTGCGCCCCTTGCGCACTTCGGCGGGGAACTCCGCATAGAAGTGGCAGGTTGTGACCTGGGGGGCGTCGCTCTCGGGCGATGTGCCTTCCTGATCTTCGGCATCGGATGGCAGGCTCTCGGGTCCGGCGGCTTCCGCGCCGGCCGTCTCCAGGGTGAAGCCGCAACTCAGGCATGCGTACGCCGAACCGTGGCGCACCATGATGGACCCGCAGTTGGGACACGCCACGGCGGTCTCAGGGGAATCCATGTGGCCGCTCGTGGGCTCAGCGCCTGCATCATCCTGCGGCTCGTCGCTGATGTGGACGCGCGGCGGACGAGGTTCGCGAGGCAACGGCGATTGCGGTGGTGGTGCCGGCTGTGGCTGCACCGGCTCTGGCGGCGTCACCCGCGCCAGCCGATCCTCACCGATGGAACGCCGGATGTTCGGTGAGATGCTGCCTGCTGAGAGATCCGCTGCAGGCACACCGAGAGTTGGCAGGCGCAGATTGGGGATGGGTTCCGTGTCTTCACTGATGATGCCGAGCGGTCGGTTGCCCTCGTTCACGATCGTGCGGTGCGCCGTCGGTGCGGAAGATGGGTATGGGTTGATGTCAATCACGGCGCCGGGAATCACGGATGTTGAGCGGTCGTCCTCATGCAGATCCATCATCTCGGCGACGGTCACATCAGGTCGGCGGATGCGGCGCGGCGGCTTCAGGATGTCTTCGAGAGCGATCGCATAGTGCTCGCCGGTGATGCGATTGACGATGACGTAGGAAGGCGGCGCCACGGCCTCAGTGATCGCCCTGCGCAGTTCGGACCAGGGTCGCTCGGCTTCAAAGGTGATGAAGCGCGTGTCGATGCGCACGGGGGGGCTGCCTGCGGGGTCGAGCAGCCAGCGACGCAGCGCATTGCTGACTTCCGGACGTGTGAAGTAGATCGTGTGGAAGACGTGGGGGTTGGTGCCGAAGTCAAGACGATCCTTGATGTGGTGTGCGAGATCGCTTCCGACGTCAGTCATGGAGGCGGTGTTGACGACCAGGTCGTTGTCGCCGCGCATCAACTGATCCACTGCCTTGTCGAGCAGGAGCTTCACGAAGCGCTTCGGGAGTTCCCGTGCCTCGGGCAGACCATTCTCGCCGAGCCGGGCTTCAAAGTTCGAGGTGATGGTGAAGTAACCGGAGAGCGGTGAAGGCGCTGACTGCGGGAGATTCAGCTCGCGGACGAACGAGCCGCGGGGCTGCATCGCGGCGAGTCCGGGGACAGCGCCGCCGTCGACGGCATGTTCGGCCATGTAGGTGGCGAGGCTGGTGAGTCCGGAGACAGCTTCATCGAGGACCTTGGCCGCCATCGTGAACTGCGGCACGAGCTTGAGAACCTTGAAGGCAGCTGATGCCAGATTGGTATAGAGGTCGAGAAAGGACTTCCAGTTCTTCGGCTCCGCCAGCGATGTCCCACCGTTGGGGACGCCGACCATGACGTGTCGGCCGGATGTGATCGGGAGATCGGATGCCGGGAGCAGGTGTTCCAGCAGACTCCGGACAACGAGTCCGCCTCGGCTGAAGCTGATGGTGTCGAGATGGACCGGTTGGTTCATGCCGCCGATGTGGTTCAGCAGGTCCATGGCGTTGGACAACGGATCGACGCTGAGCGTCCGGTGATCGAAGCCGATGACCTGGTCGTACCTGTTGATGGCTCCTTCGAGGAACTGGCGTCCCCACTCGTAGGCGCCGAGTGCGCCGTAGCTTCCGACGGTGGAACTGAAGGTGCCGTGCACAAGCAGGAGGATGCGCTTCGGCGGGGACGGTTCGGTGGGAGGCTCCGCGCGGAACGAAAGCTGAGTGCGCTCCCATGTTTCGGGGTCCGGCGATGTGATGCTGACCATGCCCGTGTTGACATGGCGCTCCAGCCATGCCAGTGCCCCGCCGACGGCCACGCGCGCTGCGATGCGGATCACCCACGCCTTGGCTTTGCCGAAGATGTAGTCACCGATGACGCCGCGCCGTTTGCGATCGGAATCGGTACGCGCCGGCGACAGGGTGATGGTGAAACTGAGTCGACGCTCAGTCGGCCCACGTCGCCGGTGGGTTGGTGACGCCGTCGTCACCTCATCGGGGAAATGCCACGACAACACGCCGTCCTGTTCGACGAGCATTACCGCTGACTCGGTCGGTGCAACGGTGGCCTCAAGCGTCACACCCTTGGCCCTGGGGCCCCGGCGGCTTGCGGACGTGTTGGCCTCCAGTTCGAAGGTGTCGATGAGTTGGACCTCATCGGATGTCAGGGAGGCGACGAGATCATCGCCCACGGACTCTTCGTCCGCGGAGAGCTTTCGTGGACCCCGGTGCCGCCCGGATTGCGGTCGTCCTCTGCGGCGCCCGGAAGCGGTCCCGGCCAGTTGGAAGACGGATTCGTCGAACTCAAGGACGATTCCGCTGCCGCGATCAACGCGGCGTCTCTGCTGAGCCATGGCAATCTCCGTTGAATGCACAAGGTGGGACGCGGTCAATCTAAACGAAAGAGCCGTTCAGTTCGCCCACGGATGGGGGAGGGCGCGACATCTAAACGCCTGTCTAAATATGGGTTATCGCGATGTCGCGGCTTGTCGGTGCGTCTCTCCCAGTCAGGAGCAGGAAACACAACGTGAATTTATGGTTCGTAGGGCGTCTGGGTGATCTATACTCGTCGGATGCAGGATCGCACCGGTGGCCGCATGTCTGATGAGTTGATCGAGGCTGTCTACTCGGATCTCCGAGGCATCGCTGCCCGCTACCTTCGGCGAGAGCGGCACGGTCATACGTTGCAACCCACGGCCCTGGTTCATGAAGCATGGATGCGCCTGTCTGTTCAGGACCGGGCAGCGTGGCGGGACCCATCGCACTTTCGAGCGACGGCCGCGATGGTGATGCGACGGGTGCTGGTGGACCACGCCTTGCGACGCCGGGCACGACGGCGCGGCGGCGGGCGGCCGCACGTGGATCTCACGGTCGACATGGGCGCCGAGGACGAACACCAGTTCGACGTCATCGCGATCCACGAGGCTCTCGAACGCCTGGAACAGATGGATCCCCGGCAGGCGCGAATCGTGGAGTTGCGTTTCTTCGGAGGATCCACCAACGAAGAGATCAGCGCGTGGCTCGATGTTGCCGTGCGGACCGTGCAGCGCGAGTGGCGTGCAGCGCGGGCATGGCTCTTCACTGAGATCGAGGGTGATGAGCCGGATGATGGAGCCACCTGATGACGGCCCCGACTCCAGAGGAGTGGGCCCGGATCAAGGCACTCTTCGATGCGGCATTGGAACAGCCGCGAGACGAGCGCGAGTCCTTTCTCCGCGAGTCGTCGGACGATGCGCGCATCGTCGAACGGGTGTTGAAGATGCTGCGGGGGGACGAGCAGGCGGGTGGTTTTCTCAACTCGGGCGAACTGGGACAGATGGCGGCGTCATTCCTCTCGGATGATGCACCCCTGGCACCGGGCGACCGGATCGATGGATTTGAGATCATCGAGGAACTGGGGCGGGGCGGCATGGGGTACGTGTATCGGGCGCACCAGGAGCATCCGGAGCGCGATGTCGCGATCAAGGTCATCCGTCCGGCGATCGCCACGCCGCGGATGCTGCGCCGCTTCGAATCGGAGTCGGGCCTGCTGGCGCGCCTGAACCACCCGGGCATCGCGCATGTCTACGGGAGCGGCGTGGTCGTCGTGCGCGGCGAGCCCCGGCCCTATTTCGCGATGGAACTCGTGGATGGTGAGCCCATCACGAAGTACTGCGCCCGTGTACAGCCGGATGTCGCCAGCCGGTTGCGGCTGATGGCAACGGCATGCGATGCGATGCACCATGCTCACCAGCGGGGTGTCATCCATCGCGATCTGAAACCGGGGAACGTGCTGGTCGACCGGGAGGGGCGTCCGCGGATCATTGACTTCGGCATCGCGATTGACATCGAGACGGATGTGGCCACGCTGATGACATCGCGCGAGGAGTTGCTGGGGACGCTTGCATACATGGCGCCGGAGCGGCTGGAATCAGATGCCGGGATGCATGACACGCGCGTTGACATCTATGCACTGGGTGTCATTGCGTACGAAATGCTCGGAGGTCGCTCGCTGTTACCGCCGGAGTCCATGAGCATTCCCGCCCTGCTGCACCGGCTGGAACATGAACCTGTGAAGCCGCTCGGTCAGATCGACCGGCGACTGCGCGGCGATGTCGAGACGGTCATACGTACTGCGATGGCGCGGGATCCGGCGTGGCGGTACGCGGCCGCTTCCGACTTTGCATCCGATCTTCGTTGCAGCATCGCCCACCGTCCGATCCAGGCGCGACGTCCGTCGCTCCGGTACCGCGGGCGCATGTTCGCACGGCGCAACCCACTGTTCGTGAGCGCACTGCTGGTGGCCAGCCTCTTTCTCATCTCGGGCGTGGTCGGGATCGCGTTGCAGTGGCGCCAGACCCGGTTTCAGGTGGATATGCGCGATCGCGCCTTTCGCCTGCTGATCCAGGAACCCGTGGGGAATGGCGTGGTGACACCTGAGGAGGAGCATGACGAACTGCGTCACCTCGCGAAGTGGCTGCTCGAGGATTCGACCACCGATCCGGTGCAGACGATCTGGCTGTGCAACCGGGTGGCGAATCGACTGACGATTCATGGTGACCATGACACATCGGTTCTTGTGCTGCGCCACGCGTGGTCGTTGTGTGCTGATGGGGAGCATGTCAACGCCATGATGATGCTCCGGTTCGGTGAGATGTATGCCTCTGCGGTTCGAAGCGGGGGAGATCCTCAAGGTGCGCTGGAGGTGCTGGCGACCGTTCTTGATGCGGTGGAGCAGGTCGAGGAGAGGGATGACCTGGATCCCGGGAGCCGGGCCTCGTTGATTCGAAAGGGCAAGCTGAAACTGATTCGCGCGCGTTCATGGCATGACCTTGGGCGCCTGGACGAGGCGGAGTCACTCCTCTGTCGACTCGTGACCGACTTTGAGATGCTGGAGGCGGAGAGTCCACCGGACCAGCAGTGGGATGTGCTGGCCTCGCGCAAGGCACTGGCAATGGTGCTGATCGATCAGGGGCCGGGTCGCACCGGGGAGGCGTTGGCACTGCTCGACGGGATGCGCGCGATTCACGTTGATCGGATGCCGCCGGATGCGGTGACGACGTCAGCCGAGATCGCAGACCTGAATCATCGGGCCGGACTCGCGTGGCTGGCGCGCGGGGATCCCGACGAGGCCGAGGTGCATCTCCGACGCGCACTGTTGGTGTTGGAGCCACGAACGGCGCCGGATCACCCGGTCATCCTGGCGCTCCAGAATGCGCTCGGGCGTGCGCGGCTTGAGCGGGGCATGGCGGACGAGGCACTGTTGTTGCTGGAAATGGCGGCCGGAGGCGGGGATGAGCGTCTGCACAACCACTGGCGGCGCTGGGTGTACCACGCCGACCTGGGGCGCTGCCTGCGCATCCTCGGCCGGGACGCCGAGGCGCAGCGCGAGCTTGAGATCGCCCGGGCCGGCCTTGGCGTCTTCGGCGAGGGGCACCCGCTGTTCGAGCGCGTGGAGGAGATGCTCTCGGAGGGGGAGTGAGTCCCCGGCTCCCTCACGCTCGTTTCCGGCGAGCGACTCCGAACCCGGCGATTCCCAGAAGCGCGAGTGTTCCCGGTGTGGGGATGGCGACATCGCTGAGCGGGCCGAGGTTCGAGGCCAGCGTGGTGACGTTCGAACCGTCGTGGTCCGCCCGGGCGATCGAGGTCGTCCCGAGTTCGGTCCACAGCAGGCCCTCCGATGAGACATCGAGTCCGTTGGGACTGCTGAGCCCGGTGACCAGAGCAGTGATACCCGCACCGTCCAGTGCCGAGCGGCGGATGACCCCGTCGACGGCATCGGCCCAGAAGAGCGCACCACCGAAGATGGCGACGTCCTGTGGCGAGTTGAGCCCGGCGAGGATCGTCTCGGCGCCGGTGCCGTCGAGGTTGGCACGATGGATCGTGCCCGATCCGAAGTCGGACCAGTACACCTTTCCCAGGGCCGGTGCGACGGCGATGCCGTCCGGTGTGTCAAGTCCGCCGATGAGCATGGACGCGTCGCTGCCATCGAGATTCGCGCGGTGAAGGGCGTGCGTCGATCGATCGACCCAGTACATGCGGCTGTTCGCAGTATCGAGCGTCAGGGAGCGACTGTCCGGCGAGATGGCGAGATCTTCAACGCCGGTGCCGTCCAGGAACGCGCGGCGGACGAGGCCGCTTCCGCTGTCCGTCCAGTAGACCCGGTTCCCGGGGACATCAACGGCGACCGCGGAGATGAAGGACCCGTCCTCATGGATGGTTGTGCGGCCGCCACCTTCGACCTCGCAGTGGAGATCGCCGGTGTTGGCGCCCGACCAGTAGAAACTTGCGGCAGACGCACTTCCCACCATCAGCGCGAGTGGCGCCAGGACGAGGGCGGGCGTTCGGATGTTCAGCATGACGTGCTCCTTTCAGGATTCCTCTCTCGGGACTCCCGCGAGAAAATCCGGCGAGGGGTGACACGACTTCCGGTGGTTGAGTGAGGAGATCGGATGCCTCCCAGCGCTCCCCGTTTGCCCAATATCACAAGTGCACGAGAAGCCCTGTCAATTCGTGGGTTTTTACTTCGGGTTGGTCGGTCTGATCGCGCTTAATGAGGTCGGACCGTTGCAGGAGACTCTCACACCAGGAGCGAGACTATGAGTGTCATGGGATGTACTGATTGGATGCTTGCCGCCGCGATTCTTGGCGGGACCCAGGCCGTACCAAGCGTGGAGACCCGCATGGGTGCGCTGGAGGCGCTTGATCGTGCGCCGCTGGCCTTCGAATGGAACGCAGGGCAGGTGGAGTCTCCGGATGTGGAGTTCACAGGTCGGACACCGACCTATCGCGTGGCGTTGAGCGGCTACGGTGCGGACGTGCTGATTGCCGACTCTGCGACCACGGATGCGCATCTTGAGTTCCGCTGGCTCGGGACGGACGGCGTTGCCACCCTTGATCCGCAGGACATGGTGTCGCGTGTCTCGAATCACTATCGGGGGCAGGACGACGAAGCGTGGATCGAAGCCAACCCGATGTACGGGAGTGTTGTATCGCGTGATGTCTATGAGCACATTGACGTGGAGTGGTACGGCCGGGGCGACACGCTGGAGTACGACCTGATCATTCATCCGGGCGGCTCGCCTGAGAAGGCGGTGTTGGGCATCCATGGTGCGGATTGCATTTCCCTGGACGGTGAGGACCTGGTGATCGAGACACCCGGCGGCGTGGTACTGCGTCAGCCGGCGCCGATTGCCTGGCAGGACATCGACGGTGTCCGCCACCCGGTGGAGGCTCGCTTTGTGCTGGAGGGGGAGATGGTGCGCTGGGAAGTGGGTGCATACGACGATGCCCACGTGCTTCGGATTGACCCGATGATCTCGACGTCAACCTACTTCGGTGCCTCGGATCTCGACCGCGCTTACGACGTCGCGTTCGCATCGGATGGCACGGTACACCTCTTCGGGATGACACGTTCGCTGGATCTACCGGTGCTGAACGCGTATCAGCCGATGCTCCGATTCGTAACCTCCTCGTTCGCGATCGACTACTTCGTGACGAAGTTCACGCCCGACCTGAGTGCGCTGGAGTACTCCACCTACATCGGTGCGGAGTCTCCCGAGGCGCAGAACCAGAGTCCGCAGGCAACGACCGGTGGCATCGTGGTCGACAGCATGGGGGCGGCATGGATCGTCGGTGATACCTCCCGCACCGGCGGTGTGAACAACTACCCGATCACTGCGGGTGCGCTGCAGAGCGTGATGCCGGGCAACCTCGCGGGTGTGGTTTCGAAGTTCAATGCGATGGGTGGTCTCGAGTACTCGACCTACCTGGGCGGTACGGCGAACGACGGCTGCACCGGTGTCGCCATCGACAGCGCGGATAACGTGTACGTCACCGGCTTCACCGGATCTCGCCAGATCGATGCGATCCCCTTCCCCGTGACGCCCGGCGCCTACAAGACCGGCCCCATGTTCGGAGCCTTCGGTGATGACGGTGAGGCCTTCGTGAGCAAGTTCGACCCGGCAGGGAATCTCGTCTACTCGACGTACATCGGAGGTCAGTGCTCCGACGATGCATGGGGCATCGCCGTGGACTCACTGGGACGCGCTTTCGTCGTCGGCAATACGAACAACGGGTTCTCGGTTTGTGCGCCGCTGCCGGTGGTCAATGCGGCACAGCCCACATTCGGTGGACTCCAGGATGCATGGTTCGCACGCCTCAACGCCGCAGGTTCGGCGGTGGACTTTTATTCCTACTTCGGCGGCTCCACCTATGACCGGATCACCGGGGAGGGCAATGCGGTCGCTGTGGACAGCGCGGGCAACGCGTGGTTCGGCGGCATGACCGAGTCATCGAACATTCCTCTCGTCAACGAGGTGCAGTCCACGCTTGGTGGTGTTCTCGACGGTTTTATTGTCAAGGTGGACACCAGCGGCGCCTTTGTGGTCTCCACGCTGCTGGGCGGGACCAATCACGACCGGGTGCACGGTATCTGTGTTGACTCGACCGGCGCCGGGTATGCAACGGGACAGACCCGCTCTGCGGACTTCCCCATGACTGCCGATGCCATCGACAATACCTACAACGGCAACCGGGACATCTTCGTGACGAAGATCCTTCCCGGTGGCAACACCATCGACTTCTCCACCTATGTCGGCGGAAGTGGTGATGACTACTGCTACACGATGCGCATGGACTCCAATGACGCCGCCTGGCTGACGGGGACGACGACCAGCACGAACTACCCGGTGACGGCAGGCGCATTCCAGATGACCAAGGGCATGTGGCACGACGCCTTCCTCACCAAGCTCATCATCGATTGTCATGGCGATGCCAATGGTGACGCCATGGTCGACTTTGATGACCTGAACGAGGTGCTCAACAACTGGGGTACGTCCGGCGCGCCCGGGATCCCCGGAGACGTCACCAACGATGGGACAGTGGACTTCAATGACCTGAATCTGGTGCTCGGCCGTTGGGGATCTGTGTGCGTGTGAACAGGCCACGTCCCCGATACACGATCGGCGGATGCGCTCCGTCGATCGTGCGCCGTGTGGGCAGGCTGTAGAATCGCACCATGAATCACCTGCTTTCACTGACGGTTCTCCTGTCATGTCTCGCCCTGACCGGGTGCTCATCGCCGCGGATGACCGATGCGCACCGGGAGGACATCCGCAGCATCGCAATGCGCTCCGTCGAGGCCGATGGCATCGTCGGCCTGTCGATCGGAATCGCCATCAACGGGCGCACCGTGTACGCGGAGGGATTCGGACACGCTGATGCCGGCCGCACGATTCCCATGCAGCCCACGACTATTTTCGACATCGCGTCCGTAGGCAAGCAGTTCACGGCCGCTGCGGTGCTGAAACTCGTCGATCGCGGCGACCTGTCACTCGATCAGCGCGTGCGATCCCTGGTACCGGAACTGCCCCCCCACTTCCCCGATGCCACGATCGAGCAGTTGCTGCGGCACACATCCGGCTTCGTGTCCGGGAGCCTCGACGAGCAGGCGCCGCCGGCATGGTACTCCGAACCGCAGTACGGTCTCGATCTGCTCAGGGACGTCGAGTTGCAGACTGGAAAGGTGATGTTCCGGGAGGACGAGATGTTCGTGTACGCGAATGCCGGGTACCTCGTCCTCGGACTGGTTGTCGAGGCGGCGTCGGGGATGCGGTACGACGACTTCATCCGCGAAGAGGTGCTGGCGCCGCTGGAGCCGCACGACATGCGTGTGTGTGAGTACGCGCCGTCGCCGCGGGGATCCCAGCGCCTGCACCGGACGCCCGAGGGCGTCGCGGCGGTGCCGTTCATTCACATCAGTGTCTACGGAGGTCAGGGCTCGATCTGCTCGAGTGTGAAGGATCTGCTGCGCTGGTCGAGGGCGCTCAACGAGGGGCGGATCATCTCGCAGCGGAGCCTGAGGGCGTTTCGTACTCCGGGAAGACTTCGCGGCAACGAGGCGGTGGTGGAGATTCCATACGGCATGGCCCAGCGGATCGGCGACATCGGCGGCTTCCACAAGGTCAGTCACACGGGGACGTTCGACGGGGGGTCAGCGATGCTGGCGTATTACCCGGAGGCCGGTCTCGAGATCGCGGTCCTCTCGAACACGCGCGGCGACGGCACGCCGCACGCGCACGCTGTTGAGACGGAGATTGCGAAGTTGCTGCTTGGCGTGCCGGTGCCTGATGTCGAGAGTGAGCGGGTCGGTCTGAGCGCCGCGCAGAAGCACGCGATTGCCGGGACGTACACTCATGGGACGGTGCTCGAAGCGACGTTTGAGGGCGACGACCTGGTGGTGATTCAGGATGGCAAGGAGACTGAGCGGCTCGTTCACATCGGCGACATGCGTTTCCGGATGCCGGACAGGCCGGACGTCTTCGAGTGGTTCCTCATGGATGGCGAGCGCGCGGGGTGGTGGGTGTACAGCGTCAGCGGCAACTACGTGGACGTGGTCAGGCGTGTGGATCGGTAGTTGGTGGCTGGTGGCTGGTGGCTGGTAGTTGGTGGGGTCAGGATTGCCGCGCGTGTTCGGCGTCCGGCGTGGACGATGTGCCGGTGCTGCACGGGGGATGGCCTCGATCATTGGCGATGACGTCGAGGATGGTGGCCTCCCGAAGCCGGGTTTCGGCGTCGGCCATGACATCATCGAGGAGTCGGTGGAGGCCACAGAGCGAGGTGCCGTGTTCTGCCATTCCGAGGGGGCAGCCCTTGACGCGTCTGAAGGTGGAGTCGGTGGCTTCGAGGACATCCCAGACGGAGAGTTGGCTGGTGGGCATGGCGAGGGAGAACCCGCCGCCGATGCCTCGCTGCGCCTTGAGGAGTCCGGCCCGGACCAGCATTCGGAGGACTCGTGACAGGTAGCCGGCGGGGACGTGGATTTCAGCGGCGATCTCGTCCGCGACGGCGGGTCCACCTCCGATCCGCCCCAGGTGCACCATCGCTCGCATGGCGTATTCGGCGGTCTGTGACAGCATGACTCACCTTTCAATGTATATAAACAGCTCTATATATCCAGTATAGGCCCGATGAGGCTGCTGTGGGCGAATGACGGGACTCGATGTTGTGGAAGGTGCATCGGCGGGCGGATGGGGCAGGCACACGCTCACGCAGCGGCGAGGTCCTCGAGCGCCGGCGTCTCCGAGATGAGGCCGGCGATGACACCGTCCAGATCCAGGACCATGATCTCGCCGAGGTCAGGTGAGGCATAGACACCCTTCAGGGGCACGGCCCCCAGGTTCATCGGCTGCACGTCATCGCTGTCAATGTCAATGATCCGGTGCACGTGATCAACGATGAAGGTCAGGTGCTCATCGCCGTTGTCGACGACGACATACAGCGCCTTCCGATTCGCCTCGACACCCTCGATCAGTTGCCTGAACAGGCTCTTGAGGGTTGCCAGCTCGTTGTTCCATGCCGCGTCGATCAACCCGCAGGCTTCCTCGAGTTGCCCGTTGGAGGCGAGGGCGAGCGCGCGTGATGCGATGCTGTGAATGGCGCGGTGCGGAGCATCGCAACTGGCGACGATGAACCGGAGCGCTCGGTCACCAGCGCAAAGTTCATCGAGCGATTCCTCGGTCGCGGTCAGTTCGTTGTACCACTTGCCGAAAGCGCACTTGTTGGGATCGGTGGCCTTGGTGAAGGCGCTCCCTGTCTCGCAGCACTCGCGCAGTTCGTTCAGCCACGCCACGTGATCGCGTTCGCGCTGGGCAAGGATGTCTCGGAGTCGCTCGATCTCATCGCCGTGGGTCGGATGGCCGAGGATGGAGCGCAGGTCGAAGACGGCAACGGCTCTGCCGCGATGAATAATCGTGCCCGCCAGCGGCGGCTTCATGGCGGGGAGCTGCGTCAGCGTCGCCCTGGTGTTCTGCGTGATCTCGATGACACGCTCACAGGGAACAGCCAGAGACATGTTGTGGGCCATGACCACCAGGTTCTGCGCGCTGGGCATATGCGACTCCTCAAGGACTGTTCCCAAGAATCGGACTGACCATGACGCGAATTGAGGTGGCTTCGGCCTGAGGGGCAGTCTGCACCGGCTGATCACTTCCCCGTCACGTGTTCTCGGACGCAGCGGCACCATGACCGTCCGCTTCGAACAGCGCAGGACGGGGCCGGATGATTCAGAACATCAACTGGAACTGTACCGTGATCGCGAACTGGTCTTCCTCGTCGCTCGGGAGCAGGCCGAAGAGTGTGCTCGATGGATTCCGGCCACCGGAATTGCCATAGTTGCCGACGACCGTATCGGTGGTGGCGTCGAGGAACCACTCGGCCTGGATGGTGAAGCGAGCGGCGTGGCCGTGGATGTAGTGATTCAGGCCCAGCGCAATCGCATCGAACGTATCGTCGGCAGCACGATCATCATCGGGAATGAGGGTCGTGTAGCGGCCGTAGATCTCGGTGTCGTCCGCCACGTAACAGCCACCCTGGGCGACGAAGCCGAACTCGTCGAAGTTGGCTCCGGAGACACCCGCTTCGTCGTCGGTGTGGTAGCCGGTCCCGGCTGCGAAGGCGTTCCAGCCATCCCCCTTCACGGTGGCATCGAGAGTCCAGGCAAAGAGTTGCTGCTCGTCACCGACGCCCACGTCCGGGCCCTGCTCAATATGAATGGCGCCGCCGAGCAGACCGGCATAGTCGCTGCCGCGAGGACTCGTCACGGTTCCGATGACGTTCTTCCATTCGCCTGCGAACTTCCATTCACCGCGCGCTGTGAACGCCCACTCCGCGGGGTCGGCGGTGAAGTCGGTGTTCTGCGAACGCAGACCATCCGAGAAGGAAGCCAGGAAGCGGAGGTCATCATTGCGGAACATGGCGGTGATCTGCTGGCTGCGCTGGCCACCGAAGGCGAGCGCGGCGAGCGACCTCTCGACAGTCTGGAGCTTCAGGTCGCCGTGGTACCACTCTCGATCGAAGGGGTGGAGCGCCTGTCCGAATCGGAGCGTCCAGTGGTCGTCGATCTGGTAATCGATGAAGGCATCATCAAGGCGTGCAATGCCGTCGGTTCGACTGAAGTTGGTCCGGATCTGGTACTTGAACCTCGGATCACCGATGTGCCCTTTGAAGAAGAGCAGGGTGCGCGGTGCGTTGAATCCGGATTCGAAGTCATCGCCGGCGGTGTTCCCATCGCTGGAGTTGATCTGGTAGCGGAACTGCACCAGGCCACTGAGATTCAGTCGGAAGTCGCCACTGTCGGATGCGATGTGGAAACCACCGTCGTGGCCCGCCTGTGCGGCGAGAAGACTGCTCCTGCCTTCGACATCGGCGTTCATCTCGGCGACGACGGCACGGATCTCATCGCGATCGGGAGTGCGACTCTCGTGAGCAGCACCTGCAAGTGAGGTCAGAGCGGCGAGCACCGAAGCCGTCCAGACGTTCGTGGGTTCCATGTTCATGCGTCACTCCTTGCTTCGCCTTCGCGTTCGCTGCCGACACGGGTAGCTCCGGTCGACAGGAGGCTGTCCGAGGGTCATGACCCCAGGGGGGGCATTCTTCCCCCACGCGCCCAGTTCCGCAAGTTCTCTTCGGTCGATTGGGGGCGACTTCGCGATTCATTCAGCAAGATCACGGCACGCCCCAGGGCAAATGAATCGGGATGCTGTGCCCTCCGTTACCGGTCTTCGCGGCTCTTGCGCTCGGTCAGATTCACCGGGGGCCGCCCGACCCGCCTGTATAGTGGTCGGGGTGTGAACCATTCACGTCGCTGGAGGTCGGAACGTATGCTCAGGATGTTCGCTGTCGGACTGGTCGCTGGTTCCTGCCACGCCCAGTGTGTATCCGTCGGGGTCGTGACGGCCGAGACCGTCACCCTGCCGGGACAGTTCTTCGGATGCTACGGCGCCGCCGAGGAGGGCCTGTGCTACGCGGCGAGCCAGGATCGCTACTTCCTCACGATCGGTACCTGCACCGACGGGCAGTTTCCCAAGGCCATGATGATCAGCCGCCACTGCTCCGATGCCCCGGGTGACTGGACACAGGAGGCGATCAATGCGGTCGCGTACGCCGGAGATGACGGCCTGTGTCATGTGGGAGACCTCGATGCCAGCACAACGCACCTCTTTGCCCCGGTATCCGACTTCGAGCGCGGCCAGTCATCCTCCCCCACGGTCCACCTGGTGCGCTTCAACTTCGATCTCGGATACAGCGCGCATTGGCCGCTGACATTCGGGCCGACAGAGATGGACAACCTGAGCGATCTGGCCGGTGTCTCGGTGACCTCCGAGTACCTGTATGCGATCCAGTACCAGGAACCCGGGGCACTTGATGCCGCCATCTATCGGTACCCGCTCGACACTGCCGGGGACATTGACCCGGGAAGCGTCGTGCGCTTTCCGATTGCCACGATGTATGCGAATGGCATCGAGATCAGGAACGGTGCGGCGTATGTCAACTGGGGAGACACGGTGACATCGAGCGAACCATGGGGGTTCATCGATGTGTACGACCTCGCCGCCCTGAAGACGACCTCCGTGGCCGTGCCGTCGTACTGCATGGAGTATGACGTCTCCTACAACGCGTGCTTCGGTGTTCCCAACTCGCATGCCCAGGGGTTGACATTCAACGGTGGAGACCTGTGGGTTGTCGCGGATGCCGGCAAGCAGATCAGATTGCTCGACAGTCCACCGCTCCTCTGTCCGGGTGATGCAGACGGCGATGGTATGGTTGACTTCTCAGATCTGAACGTCGTGCTGGCGTCATGGGGTATGGTGGGCGGCGCGGGCGATGTCAACGGTGATGGGATCGTCAACTTCGACGACCTGAACACCGTGCTGAACAACTGGGGTACCGACTGCTGATCGGGTCAGTCCGTCTCGAGCGACCGTTTCATCGCAAGAATCGTGGCCAATGCCGCGCTGCGCTCGGTCGGAGTCAGCGACTGGTCGTCACGGAGGATCGCCGAGGCGGACTCGAAGTCACGAGTCTTCGTGAGGCTGCTCAGTCTCGCCTCCATCCTGGCGCGGGCATCTGACCACTCAAGGCGACGCGCCCACCGCCCGGTGGCCGGGCGGGCGTCGCGAATCTGAACGGTTCCATCGCCCGAGGTGAGTGCGAGTCGACTGCCATCCGGACTGAAGATCACGCTGTGGACGTAGAGGTCAAAGCCCTCGAACGTCAAGACCTGCTCACGGGTCTCAAGATCCCAGACCTCACAGATCCGATTGCGGTTGGCCATCAGGAGGCGGGTGCCATCGGGGGAGAATGCCATCGAAAAGCGTTCGACCTCTTCACACGGGAGGCTGCCGACTGCCGTGCCATCCGGTGTCCACAGGGTCACGCCATGTTGATTGGCAACGGCGATGAGCGTGTTGTCCGGATGCATGGCGATTGCCGCACCGCCGGGGCTGTCGTTGGAGGGTACTTCAAACGTCGAAATCACCTCCCCGGAAGTTCGCAAGGTGACAACGACTCCGCCCTGACTCAGTTGAGCGATGAGCGTTCCGTCCCGACTGACCACACCTCGTTCACCGAAGTGGCTCCTCGGGTTCCGCGTGTCGGCAGTGCCCTCATGGAGAAGCCAGTCCACCGAGCGGGATTCAACATCGACCATGACGACCTCACCCGTCCACGGGTCCCAGGTCCTCGGTCGCTTTCCACCGACCTGGACCAGGTGGTGATCCGGGCTGAAGCAGACGCCTCGCGCTGTGCGATTGGTTGCGATCGACGCGAGCAGTTCCAGGCGATCAACATCCCAGATCTGAACCCTGCCGGAGGCATTCGCAGTCGCGAGCAGGTGTCCATCCGGCGACCACCCGGCTGAGTAGACGTAGCCTTCAACATCGAGCGTTTTCAGGGCAGGCAGGTCCAGGTGGATGACTTCGAACCCGCTTCGGGTCTTGACCAGCAACTGGTCACTTGCGTGATTGAAAGCCATCATGGAGAGCATGTCCTCCACCCCATAGGTCCTGCTCCACTCGTGCCGCTCGAGGTCCCGGAGGCGGATGCCATCATTCAGCCTTGCAGCCGCGAAGCGCAGATCGTCGCTGACGGCGAGAATTGGAAAGCCGCCGTCGTCCGAAGTATGCAATTTCTCGAGCGTGAGGCCGTCATAGACCAGCAGCGTCGGCACCGCCTGGCTTGAAATGACGACGCGCTGCCCGCCGCGATCGCTGGCGATGCGCCGGCTCGCCGCCACGGGACCGAACTTGAGGGGCACGCCATCAGTCAGTCGAGTTTGTTCGAAGGTCCCCTTCTCAGCACCCGAGTAAACCGCATCGCGCGTGATGACGAGGTCCTTGCCCCTGCGAACCGGGAAGGAAGACCCGTCCCGAAGTCGCACGATGTTCCAGGTGGGCGCCCCCGCGATCAGCACCATGTCGTCCAGAGGGCTGAGTTGAGCCCGGATCGCACCCTTGCTGGGAGGCTTCGATGCGTCGACGGCATGCATCGCGATGGTCTCGCCGGACTCCCGATCAGAGACTCTCAGGATCCACCTGTCAGCCTGATCCGTCGGCTCGAGCCAGCCCACCGCCGAAGCCCGGGGTGAAAGCATGAACCCCTGGGAGTCCGCCGGTGCTTCAAACGTTGCAAGCGTTGTACCGTCTGCAATCTCGATGACGCTGAGATGATTCTCCTTCCGGATCAGCGCCACGGCGCGGTCGTCGGGAGTCCACGCCAGGTCTTCGCCTCTGGTCTCTCCCTCCAACGTGATCGAGCAGATGGTTGCATCGGTTGTTGCCATCAGGTGATCCCATTCCCAACGGCGATAGGCTTCAGGTGCGCTCGCGAGCAGCGTGCGAGCCATATGCTCGTCGCCGCGGGCGATCGCGAACGTCCCCGCGGCGATGCTGGCGTAGTAACTCGCCTGCCGCGCGGATCGGTCACTGGATTCGGCGCGGTGGCGCAACCCGGACTCGCGGACTCCGAAGGCGATGGTGCCGATGAGGCCGACGATGAGTGCGAGGAATGCGGTCAGCACACCGGCGACGAGCGGCTTGTTGCGCCGAGCGAAGCGTCGCAACTGCAGTGCCGTGCTCGGCGGCCTTGCGGTGATCGGGTCGTTGGCGGCATAGCGGCGGAGGTCATCTGCCATGTCCCGGGCAGTCTGGTAGCGGCGCTCCGGGTCCTTCTCCAGTGCGGTCCGGAGGATGACTTCCATGGGTCCGCGGAAGCGCGTATCGATGCGCCCTGCAACGGTCGCTTCCTGCTCCTGGATGATTCGCGCCGCCTCCGGCAGTGTGCAGGTGGAGACGTCCAGCGGGAGTCGGCCCGTCAGCGCTTCGTACAGGACCACACCGAGGCTGTAGATGTCGGTGCGATGGTCCAGCAGATCAGAGCGACCGGCGATCTGCTCCGGGCTCATGTACGGGATCGTTCCGACGACCTGCCCGGTGCTGGTGTGCATCGTCGTGTACTGGGTATCGAGGTTGGTGACTCGTGCGATGCCGAAGTCGAGGATCCGGGGACGCCCCGTTCCGTCAACGAGGATGTTGCTCGGCTTGAGATCCCGGTGGACAACGCCGAGGTCATGCGCATGCTGGATGGCATCACAGATGTCAGCGACGAGCAGGGCGCAGTCGGCGTCGGCGAGACCCTCCGATGCGCAGTGTCGTGTCAGAGACGTACCTGCGACCAGTTCCATCACGAAGTACGGGACACCGGGGGCGTTGCCGTGTGGTCGATAGATACCTCCATCGAAGATCTGCGCAATCAGCGGGTGATCGAGCGAGGCCAGGACCTGCCGCTCGTTCCGGAAGCGACGAATCAACTGACCCGAGACATACCCGGATCGGAGCATCTTGAGCGCAACGCGTCGCTGTGGCGTCGACTGCTCGGCTTCGAACACATCGGCCATGCCCCCTCCACCCAGTCTGCCGATGATCCGGTATCCGTTGATCTCGGTCGGAAGTGGATCACTTGACGGTTCGCAGAGTGACGCGGCGACATCGAGGCTCGGCAGTGACGGATCTGCATCGAATGAGATCAACGACCGGACTTCCCTCTCAAGTACCTCGTCCCCGTTGCAGCACCGGGTCAGAGCCTGCGAGAGTTCCGGTTCTTCCAGATCGCAGACCTCAAAGAAGATGGCGCGCACGCGATCATAGTCAGCCACGAGGTACGATCTCCTCGATGTGCCGAGAGAGCCATGCGCGGGCCATGCGGGAGTCCAGTTCGACTGTCCTCGGGCTGATGCCAAGCAGCCTGGCAACCTGCTCGACGGTCAGGCCGCCGTAGAAGCGCAGTTCAATGATCTCGACCTGGCGCGCATTCACTTCGCGCAGCTTCGTCAACGCATCATCAAGGTCCAGGGCGTCAACGACGCCCGGATTGCTTCCGATACCGGAGAGCGTCAGACGTTGCCGGTCGCCGCCACGCTTCGACGTGCGCCGCTTGCGGGCGTGATCCGCGAGTATCTCCCGCATCGCCTTGGCGGCGATCGAAAAGAAATGAGTCTCATCGACCCAGGACAATTGCGTATTGCCCGCCAGCTTCACGAAGGCCTCGTTGACGAGGGCTGTCGGCTCAAGGGTGTGATCGGAACGTTGAGAGCGGAAGTACGCCCCGGCCAGCGCGCGCAGTTCCTGGTATACCACGCGGGCGGCTTCCTCCAGCGATCCCGTATCGCCGTTCGGGTCAGTCGCACCCGATGTCAGTTCGTCACGCTCATCCATCGACAGTTGTCCACGCTACTCCCGGCGGTTGTCAACATCCTATCAGGGCAACCCTGTCCGACCCCACTCTGATCACCCGACCTCGGATCAGGTCGGTCGAGGGAGCCGGGTGCAGCGACTTATCGGTGCTGCGCGACACGCAGAACCCTGGCTCGGTGACGGTTCACCCTTCAATCGCTCGGATCACGCGGCAGGGGTTCCCCGCCGCGAACACTCCCTCGGGGACGCTCCGCGTGACAACACTCCCGGCCCCGATGACCGTTGGCGCGCCGATGTGGACTCCCGCCTGGATGAGAGCGCCGCCGCCGATCCATACGTCTTCACCGATCTCGACAGGCTTCCCGTAACTCAGAGCCTCTGCCGAAGGCCATCCGACCCTGTGCGCGATGAAACTCGGCGCGCTCCGTCATGCAAACAGCCCGCATCGCGAAGATGCGGGCTGCGTGTTTGATCGAATGATGCAGGGGATGCGACTCAGGGACAGATGACGCCCCACTGATCCAGCAGCAGGTTCAGGTCGGCGAAGTTGACCAGGCCGTCACCATTCACGTCGCCACCCGTCAACGGCGGCACCGTGGCGTTCCAGTCATCGAGAAGCTGGTTCAGGTCGGTGAAGTCGATCGCGTCATCGGCGTTCGTATCGCCGACGCAGAGACCATTGGCGTTGAGATAGACACTGACGTCCTGCTCGTCGGTGATGCCGCGAACCAGCGACTCGTCATTCAGCGTCAGGATGTCGTCGCCGACCAGACCATCGATGTTGCCGGAGAGGACCAGGAGTGGATCGGTGCCGACTCCGAGTTGCTCCGTGACCACGAAGGCGAGCTGGCCGGTCGAGGGGTCGTAGTCGTTGCGAATCACGGACACCACACGCTGGCCGAGGAAGGGATCGTCGACGATCACCGCAGCATCCAGGTCACCGTCCGCCTCGACGTCGAGCGTCGTGAGCGAGCGCGGTCCCTCGGGAACGGGCACGCTGACCGGAGGATCGAACTCCAGCAGACCGCGATTGAGGACGACGGAGACGGAGTCGTCCGCTTCGCTGGCGACCATGACATCCGGGCGATCGTCGCCGTTGAAGTCGCCCATCTCAAGATCGACCGGGCCGGTGCCCACGGGGAACGTCGCAACCGAACTGAGGCCGAGCCACGGACCACCAAGGTCGCCGAGGTTCTCCAGCAGGATCACCGTGTCGCTCGCGGCGTCCGCGATCGCGACGTCCGGGGTTCGATCCTTGTCATTGTCGAGGTCACCGATATCGATGGCCACGGGATCGCCACCCACCGGGAAGGTGATCTCGGGCATGAAGCCATTCCAGCCGGCGCCCGTACCCCCTTCGTTCAATCGCGTGGACAGGCGACCGTCACCGCTGTTCGCGGCACTGACGACGATGTCCTGAACACCATTTCCGTCCATGTCCACGATCACGAGATCGCGGGGCTGAAGTGGCGTTGCAAGGGTTGCGGTCGACATCGGAACGCCGGACCCGTTGTTCAGGAAGATCTGGAGCGTGCTGTCGCCTGCGTTGATCACGGCAAGGTCATCTCCCGAGGCGCCGTCGAAGCTGCCGGCCTTGATGCCGACGGGGTTGGGGCCCGTGGGTACATTCACACCGGCACTGAAGCCGAGCCATGCGCCTCCGGAGTTGCCATTGTTGTAGAAGACCACGAGTTGGCCGGGCATGGTCTCGGGGTTGTCGGGATCGGGGAGCACGACGGCCAGGTCGAGTTCACCATCGCGATTGAGATCGGCGAGCGTGGCCGTCTTGGGTGTGCCACTGACCGCAAAGCTCTGCGGGTTCAGGAGTTCAACAGAGCGCAGGAGGCTGTCCACCACGATGGTGACGGATCCCGGCGTGCCGCGAGTCTGGTCATCGTACTCAAGTCGCATGTACCGATCGCCACCGAGCACGGGGAAGGCGGCGATGCCGAAGCGATTGGCGCCAATCGGTGTGCTGGACTGGATGACCCGGAAGCGCTGACCGACCTGGGGATCAAAGAGATCGACGAGGTGGATATCGAGGAGTCCACCAAGGTCCATGTCTCCGGAGTTGGACAGGATCCGATCGAAGTTGCTGATACTGGCCAGGTCCATGCGCATCGTGCCGGTTGCGGTCTGCACGAGGTCACCGTCGAATGTCATGGATCCCACGAGCTCCGAGATCAGATTCGTACTCGGGCTGAGCAGTCCTTCATTGACGAATCGGCCGTAGAGATTGCCCGATCCGACGACGGTGTGGTCAGGACCGTTGGTGAGCGTGGCCCCCTCCGTGCCGGCGCCGAGCCAGGAGTAGAAGGAACTCGCCATGTAAGCTCTCCCGCTTCCGAGCAGGGAGGCATCTGCGGTCGCATTGAGTACGGAGGCACTGGATCCGCTGGGCGTCTTGATCGTGATGAATCCGTCGTTGACGACCGGGCCTTCGATATTGAGCGTCTCATTGGAACGGATGTCCACGCGCGTGTCCGGCATGATCGTCACACCGTCGAGGATCGTCCCCGGCTGGCCGCCGGCGATGACGCCTTGATCGCCGGTGGTCAGTGACCCGCCGGTGACCCGGCCGGCTTCGAACGCGAGGATGCCATCGGATGCGCCCATCATGCCGTTGGTGTTGTCGATGTCGCCGTTGCCCTGGACCACTCGGAGGCGAAGCCCGGGGATGTCAGCATCGATCATCCCGTTGTTGATCATACCGCCGGCGATGATTCCGTAGCCATTGATGGTGTGCGAGGTATCGTTGGTGAGCGTGATACCGGGCTCCGGGTACAGGTATGCATAGAACTCACTCTCAAGTCGGATCTCACCAGACCCGGAGATGATGCAATCCTCAACTGGACGCACCACCGAGCTAGTCGAGCCGCTCCCCGAATGAACCAGCACAGAACCGTGATTGACGAATCCCTCGTGACCGATGCGGATGTCCTCGTTGTTTCGCAGCACCATCGATGACTCGGGCTCCAGCGTGATGCCCCTGAGAATCGCACCGGCCGTTCCGCCCGTCACGAATCCCTGCCCCCCTGTCATCAGAGAGCCGCCGTACACCGACCCGCCCTCCAGCGCAAGGATGCCATCCGATGCCGAAAGTACGCCGTTCGTGTTGTCAATGTCTCCGCTCCCCTGGACGATCCGCAGCCGGAGCCCCGGCACATCCGCATCGATCAACCCCTCATTGATCATTTGAGCTTCGACCAGGCCGTAGCCCAGGATCGAATGCGAAGGACCGTTGGTCAGCGTGACGCCAGCGACCGTGTCGACGCTCGCATAGAACTCCGAAAGCAGACGAATCGCACCATCGCCCGTCGCACTGTCGATGGTGCCGTCCTCCGACACCCATACAAACGACGTGGTTGACCCGGAACCCGGATGCACGGAGATCACACCGTCGTTGATCATCGCGGCCATGCCGCGGAGCCCGAGTTCGTCATTGGCAATCGTCAGATCGACATTGTTGGGGAGAGAGACCCTGGTTCCCGGTGCGATCGTGACGCCACGGAGTATCGCGCCACCCTCACCACCACCGGTGATCACGCCCGATTCACTGGTCATGAGCGTACCGCTTCGCACAATCCCGCTCTCCAGCCGGAGCGTGCCGTTCCCCGATGCCTTCATGACACCGCCGGGCAGGTTGCGGAACTCGCCCGTCCCATTCGTGATGCGCAGCGCGCCGGAGGCGCTGTCTGCATCAATCACACCGGCATTGTCAAAGCGGGCGCTGATCGTGCCGCGGCCCGCGATCGTGTGCTCGGCAGCCTGAGTCACGGTCCGGTTGTCGCTGGAACCGATCTGTGAATCGAATTCGTCATATAGACGGATCGAGCCATCACCGCTGATGAGCAGATTGCCCGTTGCCCAGAGCCCGTTGGAACTCCCGTTCAGGACCTCGATCGAGCCGTGGTTCTCCAGTGTGCCGCCACGCACGGAGAGGAAGCGACCGGAAAGGATGCTCAGATAGGTGGTTGGTTCCATGACATGCAGAGACCAGATCTCGGTGTCAAGGTCGAAGTCGACGAAGTAATCACTCGCCGACCCGGTGTTGAAGATGGCGGACTCCGTGAATCCATTGGGAACGTTCATCGGGTTCCAGTTCGCGGCGTTCGACCAGCTTCCGAAGAAGGTGTTGTTCCAGTTGATCATCTCGGGCCCGCCGGCAAGGGCGGAGGTGGCGAGGGACGTGACAAATGTGGTCACGAGTGTGCGATTCAAATCGACGTGGGATCGGCTGCGCATCGGCTTGCTCCGGGCTTGAGTCCTGACCGCCTCCGACCGGAAGTCGGATCAGCAGCGGCCATCATCACGGAGAGGGAAGTCCAATGCGAGCACTTGCGCCGAATCTCGAAGGAAACTCAAGAACCAATAACTCAGCCGCGGCCGCCAGCATCTCGGGCAAAGGCAATGTTATCGGAATCGATCTCGCAATCCCGCCCTTCGGCCTGTGCTTCAGCAATCCTCGATCTCATGCGTTCAAGCCAGCTCGCTGCTTTCTCCGGATTCTCCACACTCTCCAGTTCAACGAGACTGCGCAGCACGCGGACGTGCATCGCCCAGAGGTCAGCCTTGGTGGAACGACTTGCGACGAGTGAGAGCAGCAGGTTGTGGGCGCCCGTCAGATCTGTTCGTGCATCGTTCGATTGCCCGAGTGCCGCGAGCGAGCGGCCCCGCAATGTCAGAATCTCCGCCTCGTACTCACCCAGGTTGCTGTGGAATGGATGATGAGAGGCCAGGTCCTCGAAGGCGGTCAGGGCTTCGTCGGAGTGGGACAGTGCCGCTTCGAGAGACCCCGCGGCAAGTTCGGCGCGGGCCGCTGATAGAAGGCAGTAGATCACCGTGACCCTGTCGCGGAACCTGGGCTCGGCTGGGACCAGTTCAGATGCAGTGACGACGGCTCGATTCGCCAACTCGACCGCTTCATCGTGGCGGCCGCGAATGCTGAGGACTCCGGAGAGGAGGGACTCGGTCAGTGCCACGTCTCGTCGCTCTGTTGCATCGTCCGGATCGCGCTCCCGTGCCTCGATGCGGATCCCCAGTTGTTGCCGGAAGAACCTGTCAGCGGACGCGAGATCACCTCTGGCCAGTTCGATCTCGGCGAGTCGCCCGATCGCCACGCCGTGATTCCGCTTATGCCTCGTACTCGAAGGATTCTGTCTCAGCAGTTCTCGTCTGATCTCCAGTGCCTGTTCGATGCTGGCCTCACTCTCGTCGTACCGACACGCTGTCCGTTGGACATCGCTCAGTTTCAGCAGGGCTCTTCCCGTGATCTCCCTCGAACGATCGGAGGCCCATGGCTTGAGCAGCGTGAGGACATCACGGAGGCGCGCCTCCGCATCCCGGGCTTCGCGGGCATCGTGCAATGCCGTGCCGTAGTCGACTCCTGCCTCAGCCATGTCCAGTGCGACCTCTTCGTCATCCGGATAGGCCTCGTGCAGTTTCGAGATCAGGTCCAGCACTCGCTTCCGAACCTCAAGCGCATCTCGCGTGTTGGCATCACTGTTGCCCTCCACGGTGAAGTAGGCATCCGCGAGATGCTTCAGCGCATGCACTTGCGCCAGAATGACACGGCGCGTCTCCGGGCCACGCCTCTTCGCGATCGCGTCGAGATTCTCGCCGACGGCAGTCCAAAGATCTTCTCGCTGCTTTGGCGACAGGCTGTTGGATACATCTGACACGGCCCCCCATGCAGCGTCGAGGAACGCGCGGCTCAGCTCGCTGTCGTCCCGAGCAGCGACAGCCTCCTCTCTGGCGACCTCAGCCTTCTGCTTGGAGTCCTCCGCTTCCTTGCGGGCATCTTCTGCCTTCGCTCTGGCGATCGCCTCATTCTGCAGGGCAGACTCCGCTCTCACCGTTGCCGCCTCGGAACGCTGCAACGCTACAAACAACGCCACAAGCAGGGATGCAAGCACAACCATGGTCACGCAGGACGCCGCGACAGAGACCCGGTGCCGTCGGACGAACTTCCTCGCGCGGTAGAGCCGGACGCCACTTGTCACGGCAGCAACCGGGCGCTGCTCCAGGTACGCCTCCAGGTCCTCAGCGAGCGCTGCCGCGCTGTCGTATCGATCGTGAATCGCTTCCGCGCACGCCTTGGCAACGATGCTGTCCAGATCCCCCCGCACCTCGCGCTGCCATGCCTGGACGCTCGTCGATCGGAGCGATGCCCGCCGATACGCCTCGTCCGGGGTCTTGAGCACACCTTCAATCGAAGCAACTGGTCGGCATGGCAACGCCGCAGTCACGATTCGCAGCAGGTCCTCCGGTGACGACGCATCTCCGAGTTCGTAAGGGAGAGAGCCGACGAGTAACTCGTGCAGGATGATCCCGAGGGAATACACGTCATTCTGAGCGCAGATCCGGCCGCCGCGGATCTGCTCGGGGCTGGCATGCGTCGGTGTCATGCCGCCGCGCGTTCCCGAGTACTGGAACTGCGCCGTCCCCGGTCCCGTCTTCGAGAACATCGCCACACCGAAGTCGAGCAGTCGCGGCTCCCCCGACTCGGTCACGAAGATGTTCTGAGGCTTGAGGTCCCGGTGGATCACGAAGTGGCTGTGGGCGTACCGGACCGCGCAGCAGATGCGATGCAACAGGGCGACGCGCTCGCGAATGGTGAGCCGATGTTCGTCACAGTAGACGTCGAGGTGCTCACCCTCGATGTACTCGCAGGCGAGGTACCAGCGACCGTCAGAGGCTCGATCGAAGTCGACGAGGCGAGCGATACTCGGGTGCTCGAGGCCGGACAGCACCGTCGCCTCCCGAGCCAGGGTCTCGGTGGGAATGCCCGCCTGCGGCCTGAGTACCTTGATTGCGGCTCGCTGCTGGCCGGTCTCCCACTCCTTCAAACCCAGGTAGACCTTCCCCATTCCCCCCTCACCGAGTTCCTCCACGATCCGATACGGACCGATATGCCCCCCCAACGAGTCCGCGTAGATCCAGTCCGACGGCTTCGGGGGAGAAGGGTCCGTTTCCCGGGATTCTTCGCGATCCGTCATCTCTCTCGCTCCCGCTGCTCAGGGCCGGAATAGAACAGGCTGCGACAGTTATCTTACCCGTCAACGAAGATTCTCCCGGGATCCGGCGCAACCGCCCGCGCCCCGGGTCCCTCTGTCCTGACCGGGGAAGTCCGAATCGATGGTGCTGCCGGCACCTCACACGTGCGCGAAGGAACGACATGAGCAAGAAGGACGTCTTTCCGGTCACCGTCAGGACATGGCTCGGGGAGCAACTCGGCCGCGGCCGGGAAGGCCGGGATGCTGCCAATCGCCACGTCATGGAGGTCTACCTGGAGCCACTGGTGGTGTACTGTCGTGGTCATTCACTTCGCAGACTCGGGGATCCGGACGATCTGGTCCGGGGGTTCCTCGCCGATCGACTGGGTCGGGACGACTACCTCATGCGATGGAAGAAGGGAGAGGGCCCGCTTCGGTACTGGCTGATGCGCAGCCTGACCAACTACCTCCATGAGCAGGCGCGGCAGGCGTCGCGCAATGCACGCGTCGCGCTCCAGCCCGACTTTCCAACACAGGGTCAGGAAGACGGATCGGAATTCGATCGAGCCTGCGCCCGGTCGCTGATCTCAACGGCGCTGGCACGCGCCTGCGTGCAGTGTGATGCCGAGGGCCTCTCGGGACACTGGGATGCATTCGTGCGCCACCATCTCCGTGGGGAATCCTACGCGTCCATCGGCGAAACGATCAGCCGGACACCCAGCCAGGTTGCCGTCATGGCACGGACCGCCTCGCATCGCTTTCGTGATGCCCTCAGAAGTCTGGTCGCGTGGCCGGCGGCAACAGAAATGCAGGTCAGCGATGAAGTACGTGAACTGATTCGATCCCTGGAGATGAACAATGGCGACTGACTCGAATCAGCACTCGGTATCCGATCTGGCCGCGACCCGACTCCTGCGCCTTTGCGCCGATGTCGGCAGCGGGCCACTCGCAGAACTGCAACGACTCGTCTCAGGTACACCCGGCCCCGGCGTCGTACTGGAAGGCGTCCATTCGATCACCGGCCGGCAGCCTCCGTTCTCGGGCGCGACGCTCGAAGACCTCCGGCGGTTCAAGGAGATGGGTCGGGACCTCTCAGAGAACAGCACGCCGGAGAGACGCGCCGCCCATGTGCTGACGTACTTCCTCGCTGTGGCCGCCGCCCTTGCCGACCATGGTGTCAACATCAGCAGCCGGTCGACGGACGAACTGGAACCACTGCTGCTCGACATTGCCCTGATGTTCGACGACCCCATCCGCAGCCATGTGAGTCGAGCGGTTGATGACCGGTAGGGAAAACGAAAAAAGCCCGCATCCGTGAGGAAGCGGGCCTGGAGTGTGTGATTGTCAGGACGCCTGTCGCGGGCAGGCTTCAGCCACCCAGTTCCTTGATGCGTTCCTTGATCTTCTGGATGGCGAATTCCATCGCCTCCTTCTGCTCTGGCGGCAGGTAGCTCAGGCTGGCGGATGTCCGGTCGACGACCTGCTGCAGTGCCTGCGGATCATTGACGTGCTGAGTACTGTTCAGGATGGACTTGATCATGGCCTGCTGCTGCTCGTTGAAGTCCTCAAGCGTCTTTCCACCGCTCTCCCCGTTCTCCCTCTCGGGCTTGTTGTCGACAAGATCCTGGACCTCGTCCGGCAGCTTGAAGACTGTGGCGGGGACGTTGTTGAACTCGATGAGTTGCACCGTCGCCTCGGCAGTCTGCGGGCCGGACTCGAAGACCATCGTGTGGAACAAGGTGATGGTGTCCACCTTCTTCCAGTCGCGCAGGTACATGTTCGACGTCATCGCCATCCCTTGTGACTCGTCCGTCATCTCGGCACCGGCGGGCAACCCCGTTGAGGTATCGAAGAACAGCACGATCGATCCGGGCTGGTCCTTGCTGACGCCGCGGATACGATCACACTTCCTGCCATCGAACTCCTCCTCGCCGAGTGCTTCAAGGTCCTTGAAGTCGTCAGTCAGGAGCTTCTCCATGTCAAGGATCTCAGCGACGAAGCCGCCCGGGCCGGCGGAGTCAGCCTCTTCTTCGGAGATGAGCTGGTAGCCTCCCGTCATCGGGTTGCTTCGCCACCAGACCTTGCCGTCCGAGCCGGTCGAGATCTCGCCCATGCCGGGAATGGACTGTGTGCTGAGAGACTTGTTCGGCTTCTGCCACCAGTTCTCCGAGGTCATGGAACCCATCGCACTGGACAGTTCCATCTTCGTATGCATCGCGTCGATCTCATCGATCGCGTCGTGCCCGCCCATCGCCTTGACGGCCTTGTTCAGGATCTTCTGCACCGCTTCGGGAACGGACTCGGTCTCAGCCGCGACGGCATCGCTCTGGACCGCCCCGCCCTGCGTGTTGGCGAAGAGCATGGCGCCGCAGTTCAATGAAAGAACGCTCACCGCAATGGAAGGCCAGCGCGAACGATGATGTGTGCGTGGGGTCATCTCTGTCTCCTCTGTGTGTGTGATGAACCGATGATTGTACTCCCGATGACCACGCTGTGACAGACGAGGTCGCGGCATGCATCGTACGAATCGATTCAGCAGCCGTGCTGCTCGACCAGGCCGTCCTTTGTGGGGTCGTCCGGTTCACCCGTCACCTCCAGGTCCGCCGCTTCCTGGAACTGGCGGATCGCCGCTCGCGTCAGGGGACCGATGAGGTCGTCGATGGGGCCGGGGGAGAATCCGAGATTCTGGAGGCGCGCCTGGACGCCCCGAATGGTCGAGGCGGGATCGAGTGCACCGAGTTGCAGGTGATACCGCTCGGGTGGCGGTGCCTCGTCGTCATCCTCGTCAACTGGATCCCCGAGTTCGAGCGTGCACGCTTTCACGGCCGGGCTGATCGGCGTTTCAAACTCACCATCATCATCCGTGACCCCTTCAGCGAGGATGTCCTCATCGAGCAGCAGACGCCAGTCGAGGCCGGCGCGCGGCTCATCGTTCTCAAGGAGTCTCAGTCGAAGCTTCGTCGGGGGGGCGGGACGGCGGAACCTGTGACGCTGCTCAGTACTGCAATCTTCCTCCTCGACCTCCGGTTCCGGGATGGTGAGCCGGTCACCGCATCGCAACAGGTACGGGTCACGCTCCTCGCGCAGCGCAGCATTGTCCGCATGATCCCAGATGCGCTGACGAGGCACACCAGCATCGTGGGCAATGCTGGCAAGACACTCGCCTTCGGCAACACGATGGGTGGGCGACTCCGTCATGCCAGGGATTGCTCCCAGTCGAATCGCGGCGTGATCTGCCAGTGCTTGGCATTGGCCGGGAGCGGACTCGGATTGTCCGCGCGTGATCCGGAACCGTTGTACCACGCGAACGGATGCTGCATGCCGCGAGACAGACCGTTCAGCCAGTTGAGCATCCGGATCGGATGAAAGTAGAAGAAGCGATGGTGGGCGGGCCACGCGGCGAGGCTGCTCAGCCAATTGGTCGATTCCCGCAGGTCGGTCCGGCGTGCATTGACCGCCCACGCATTGCGCAGCCATTGGATTTCATCGACGTACTCACTTCGGAACGTGTTCCACTGATCTCGTGCGTTCCGCCACCCCCCGGTCCCGTTGCCACCCCAGATGGACTGTGGAATCCGGTTCCACTGCGATGCCCACTCGCTGATGTGGCGAACCACGATCTTGCTGAATGCATCCTGGAAGTCCGCATGCTCCGTGGCGGGCGCGAGATCGGAGCGCTCCTGGTGCGGGTCGTCGCCGTCGAGTTCAGTCGTGCGCTGGTTGAGCCGAGCAAGCAGGTCGGGATCGCCGTAGTTGCCCGGCGGGTGCAGGTGGGCGCTCTCGACCAGTGGATTCGTGGTGCGATCGTTGATGGTCCAGTTGTTCGCCACCGTATTGTTGAAGCCGAACTTCTCCAGGAGGTTGTCCGTCGAGAACATCTCGAAGTGCAGAACCGGTTGGAGCGCCCGAGCGAGGGCGGTCCCATCGGCCGCGATCGCGAATGGCGCGTGGGTGCCCGTCTTTGCGATCACTTCACCTGTGTGCACCGGAATCGCCAGGTTGCCGAACGTCGAGGTGCTGTCCGTGGTGGTGATCGTTCGATGCAGCGCACTGTCGCGACGACGCAGTTCCTTGAGCCAGTCGAAGTCATCGGCATCGGCCGCAGCGGCGAGCGGTCGTAGATGCATGTAAAGCGAGTAGTAGTTGAGCGGATAGGGGCGCCTGCGCCCTCGACGTGGATTCCACCATGTTCGAGCGTCAGCAACCGGGGGATCGGAGTGTTGCAGCAGAATGAAACTCGCACTGCCGAAGTCAACGTTGCTGCCGTCCGGCTGCTGGTACGAGATGGACTTGCGCAGATTCGCTGCGACAAGCCAGCCATCCCGCACCGCATACACCGGTTCTCCGGCGGCGGCCGGGTGCAGGTGAACGCCGTTGTGCCAGATGGGGCGCCGACCCCGCGGATAGACGCCTCCCGGGCGCGATCTCGCGTTGGCCATGTACTGCCGTGCACGCTGTGTCTCACTGTTCAACTTCGCGTTGTCAACGCTGTCGCGCCCTTCAGCATCCCGTTCCCAGACCCGGGCAAGCCCGGGGACACCGGCTTGACCGGGAAGGCGGATCGGATAGCAGTACCGGGGACTCGCCGCGGTTCGAGTCGCCTTCGCGTTGTCGTCGGGGTGGGCGGTCGCGAGTCGATCTTCGAGGTCAAGGAGGTAGCGCTCGACGTCATAGCCGGGGCACTCGCGTCGCGACTGGACGTTGTGCGAGAAGTGGCCGTGGACGTGAGAGTCCGCAATGTGGTAGTAGTCCTGGAGGTAGCGGACGACGCCGCGAAGCGCCTTGAGTTGTCGCTCGGCGGGTCGCCCCTCGGGTGTGCCGTATTGCCCGGTCGGGTGCGAGTAGGTGCGTGGGTGCCCCATCACGGAAACCCCGAGGCTCATCTCGCGATGACCGCTGGCATGCACGCTGGCCACGCGCAGATCCTGGATCTTGTAGACGAGGATCTGGTGGCTGATGAGATCTGCATAGTACGGAATGACAAAGTGATAGGGATACGATGACTGCGCGTACCGCGTGCCCGCACTGTTCATCTTCCGGCCCTTGTCGTCCGCCGAGAGCTCGAGCCGGGAGTAGATGCCATGGCTCCCGATGTGCCGCGCGTGCAGGACATCGAAGCCGGGCCCACCGGCGAACTGGTGCAGGACGATGTTGCGCAGGCTCCACGGACGGTGAGCACGCTGCGGCTTGGCCGGTCGGGGGTGCGCGTTGTAGGTGTTGATGAACCAGTGCTGATGGACGTGATCGGAGATGTCCATGATGCGAATGCTGTACGGCGCCGGCAGATCGACGTACCAGTAGTTGTAGATGGTTGCCCCTTCGACATGAACCCACCCGGCCGTCCAACCGGCCGGGGTGGGGTCGTTGGAGTCGACTCCGACAGCGGCATTGGGATCAGGTAACGTCATATCGGCTTCAGGCGCTGAACCATGCAAACCCGCCGGTGCGGCGGTTCAGCGTGTTGAGGTGCATCCGCGCAACGGCATGGGTGGGTGTGGGAACGACCGCTTCGAAGTCATCACTCCCCGGCAGCGTGTCATCTTCGTCGTCAGCGACATCCTCGAACTCGTCGTCCCCCTCCGGCTCGGATGGGTCGATGTCATCCAGCTCGGGCGCCAGGGCGTCAGGTCGCGGCATGTTGCTGTCATCCGACATGGGGCAATCTCCGGTTTCGGGCCCTGGGGCCCACTTGAGAGACACGACCTCCAACCGCCCGGAGCTGTCCTTCATAAGAGAGGAACAGCAGATCATGATAAGCGCGCCTCCCGCCCGATCGAGGCGCACTTCCCGTCCAACATGCGAACGCAGAGCCCGGCCGTCACAAGACCCGCAGTTCCGAGACGCCTAAATGGCCTCGTCCTCCGTCGAAGGGACCCATGCCGCGGCCGCCCGCACCCGCATTCGGTCGGCCTCGATGTCGAGCCGGCTGCGCGCGTCTTCGACGATCCAGCGGCCCTGCAATTCGAGGCATCGCTGATCCTCGGGCCGGCGCGCCTGCTCGTACGTCATTCCGAGGATGATGAGCAGGCGTTCGGTGACCTCCAGATGCGGTCCCGCACAACGGGCGATCGGGTCGACGGCGGTCCGCAACAGGTCGGTGAGGGCTACCGATTCGGCAATCAGTCGCGGCACACCGTCAGCGTCGAGACGGACACGCGCGGGAAGGCGACGTGCCGCGAATCCCAGGAGCCCAGCACCAATCCGATCGATACAGTGAAGCGCTGTCGTCGGATCATTGATTCCCGGCGAGAGGGCTCGCGCGGCCATCTCCGCAAGTTGATCAAAGGAGAACGCCAGATCCTGCAGCGCCGTGCGCTGGTTCCCCAGAGCGAACACGGAACGCACTTCGGCGATCACCGTATCACTCGCTGCGGGTCCCGGAGTCAGGATGGTCGCAACGACCTCGTCGGCGAAGACGAACGAGCCGGGTTGCTTCTCGATGCGAACGAGCACGTCGCCGCGTGCAGCCGTCTCGATGAGACGCTCTCCGTCGATGTACCGGATGTAGCCCACCGACTCGGAGCGTACCGGAAATGAGGCCTTCCCCTCCGTCACGCTCTCGTCATCTGTCGAGGCGGACGACTCGTCAGGGTCGTCGCCGATGCGCTCCGGAAAGAGAGTATCGAGGACCTCTTCCAGTTCCGCAGATACGGCACGAATGACGCCGTCCGCGTGGATCGACTGGGCGACGTGGTGAATGAAGTAGATGAGCATGCCAAGACCGAGCACTGCCAGCGCAATCGCAATGGTGACAGCCATTCGCGGCACGAAGGACGCGTCATCCGAACCATCCACATTCGGAAGCACGAGAATGCAGTAAAGGAACACGCCCGCGTAGGTACCCAGCACGACCTGGTTGCCCCGATCGCGAAGAAACGTTCTGAGCAGGCGAGGGCCGAACTGAGACGACGCCAGCTGCAGGGACACCACGGTCATGGAGAAGACCACACCCGCAATGGTGATCATGGACGTTGCAATGGTTGAGAGTACGGCTCGGGCGCCGGTGGGACCGGCTGAGTAGATCAGCGGAATCTCTTGAAGCCAGGCATCACCGAGCAGCCGGTCGAGCCACGGTGTCACCGTGGCCAGCCCGGTAGCCCCCAGCATCAGAAGACCTGGAATGAACCAGAGGCTCTCGCGGATCCGGTCCCACAACTGTGCAATGACACCCATGTTCATCCCGACAGCATCCCTACTTTCAACGGGATGTGCACGCTCCATCTGACCTCAGCACATCTCGCGGCCCGGGCCATGGTGTCAGCGACCCTCAAGTTCAGCGGCATCCTCCAACCCCTCATCAACCATCGTCTCGGCCTCACGTCGATCCTCGTTGTCCGCATTCGGCTCGGTACCCTCAGCAGCGCCTGTCATGCCAAGCTCGGCGAGCATTGCGAAGTGGTCGGAGCCGGGGAGTCGGATCCGGTCCAGCCGCGTCACGTGAATGCCAGCGGACACGAAGACATGATCGAGCGGGTATCGGAGCAGCGCGTACTCGGCGTGATAGGTGCTGAACATGCCGCGTCCGACTCGCGGGTCGTTCAACCCGCTGAGGCGTTCAAAGAGCTGCGTGGTATGCGACCATGCGACATCATTGAAGTCGCCGGCGACAAGCCAGGACGCATCGGGATCCTGAGCCACATCACGAGCAACAAGGACGAGTTCTGCATCACGTATCCGACTGTCATGGCGGCCGTCTTCTCCGCGCTTGGAAAGCCCGGGTGGCGTCGGGTGCACACCGATGAACCGAAGCGGGCGGTCATTCACCATGATCGTTGCGTCGATGGAAGGACGATCATCAAGAACGCGATGTTCGATCCGCTCATCCTTCAGAGGTTGTCTCGACCACAGCGCCAGGCCGAGGCCGTCGTCACGGATGGTCTCGATCCTGAAGGGATACGTTTCAGCCACATCGGAGCAGGCTTCGCGCCATGTGTCGTTGATCTCGATCAGGAGCAGCACATCCGCATCAGTATCCGTGATCGCCTGCCGCACAGCGTCATGCCGGTCGTTCTCGTAGTCGAGATTGCAGACCAGAAGTCGGAGGTCAGCGACATCCCCGGTCGGCACAGTTGGAGTCCAGACCGGGGTGTAGCGGATGACGTGCCAGCCCTGCCAGCACATTGCCGCGAGCAGCAGGACGATGCTCAGGCCCGCCTCCAGTCTCGCGCCATGACGCACGGCCACGCCGGCGATGATCACCAACGGCACCACGCTCAGCATCGCAAGCTGCGCGCGAGGGAAGTCGCACGCACGTACGAGCCACGATCCCGTCGGCAGCAGGGGCAGCAGACTGCACACGACAACGAACGCACCGAGCACGCGACCTGCCCAGAGCAGCGCGACAATGCCGGGACTCATCGACTCCAGGGGATCGCTCATCACAGTTCTCATCTCAACCGGTGCTTCAGTCGGCACAGTCGATGCGCCCGTTCTGACGCGATCGATCAGATGACTTGTCGTGATCCTGCTGGATGCTCCGCACCACGGTAGACACAGCACTCGCCGCCGCGGCGCCGCGCGTCAGGATCCTGAGTGCCCGTCCCGGTCCCACGACGCCCACGAGGGCGAGTGCCGCGGCACCAACGGCATCCGGTCGTTCCAAAGCCGCATCAATCGCACGCTCGGTGAGAGAAGGCTGGTCCTCGTCTGCCCCGTCGGATGCAGCGCTGTCGTCCGACAGGCCCGCCTGCTGGCGGAACCGTTCTGTTGCTGCCTCGGCTTCCGCCTCGGCAGCGGTATCACTCTGTCCGGCGCCGCCGCCGGGAAGGCGATGAACTGCGATCAACGCCATAAGCAGCGCGAGCAGCGTGCCGAGAGTCGCCGCGATCGCGAGGGACGCGGCGGTGCCTATGACCGGTTGCAGCGCGAGGACGAGTGCAGCGAGAAGTCCGATGATGCCCGCACCCCCCACCACGCCGCTGATCACCAGCAGCGGGATGTTGACCGCGATGCGCCTCGCATCCTCGACGACCGCTCGTCCTCGCGCTTCGACCATGTCGACCGCGCTCTCAGCTATGGCAGCAAGTCCTGGGAACATGGCAATTACCGGCGAGCCAGTACGCGACCGAGGACAGCACCCACACCGACGGCCAGCAGGACCGCTGTCGTCGGGTTGCGCCGGACATATCCGCACGCCTGGTCGTGAGCGCTCCTGGTGCGCTCGGCGATATCGGAGGCGGTGTTCATCATGGACTCCGCACCCTTCCGCGCCGTATCAGCGCCCGCAGACGCCACGCCGACGGCGCAATCCTTCGCATCTCCGGCGAGTGTTGCAAGGTCGTCCTTCACCGCTGCCGCATCATCCTTGATATCGCGCAGCTTCGCATGTTCCGTCTTCGGTTCACTCAGTGCAGTGTTTGTCGTAGGCATGGTTGAATCCTTTCGGTTGTGGTCAAGCGGAATCACTCTCCGCTCGCTGTTCAACCACAATTAAACCCCGGGCCATTGAATGAGCCGTGAACTCGACATGAAAGATGGCTCATACTGTCACGGCCTCGGAGTCAGCCGATGCGCTCACGCCAGCGATGCGCCGCCGGGAGGTGCGTTGGGGACGACCGCAAGGTCGCTGATGACGCGGCGAACCAGTTGCTCGAGCCCCTCAATCACGCGTGTCGGCTCCGCTTTTCGCAGCACCGCCCGCTCGATCAGATCCTGTACGGATGCCGGTGCATCCGACGTGATGGCGCGCATGTTGAATCGTTCGAAGTTGCGCATCGGGATGATCTCGGCGGTCAGCAGGTCAATCGTGTGGTGACGTGGATCAACGCGGATATCGTCGAAGATCGCGCGAACCGCCGACTCGTTGCCTTCCAGAACCTGCAGGAAGTGAACCCGGTTGAACCAGATACAACCGGTGACATCCAGTCGGCGGTTCCTGGCCATCGCGGGAAGCACAATCTCGTCAACCACGTCATCGTCAGTGATCCCCTCGGCCCGGTAGCTGGTGTAGACGAGATGGAAGATCGGGTCGGTTACGTTCATGGAGTTGCTCCACTCCCTGGTGCCAGGAGAGACCGCGTCACCCGCAGAGGGGCGCGTTCGGGGGAAAACGGAAGTCGTTGCCGGTACTGCCGCGCAGCACGCATGCGCCCGGCAGCGGGGACGGAACTCACTGTTCTGCTCGAACCAGCATGTGCGCCCCGCAAGGCTATACTGCTCCCGCTCATCCGCCCGCTCGCACCAGCAACGGGGATCGGAACCGGTTCAGGTATGGAGGACAGCCCCGGATGGCCATCTCGAACCTCGGTATCGTGGTCGCGCACGGAAGCGATGATGTTCGACGTGACATCATCGATGCCGTCGGTGATCGGCATCGGGTCATCGGCGAAGCGGGAACGATCGTCGAACTCAAGGCGATGGTCCTCGGACAGCGGCCGGATCTGCTCGTGACCGGCATCGTCTTCCCCGATGGGGACGGCATCGACACCGCAATCGAACTCGGATATCGAAGACCACTGCCTGCCGTCGTCGCGACCGCCGCGCGGTCGCTCGAACTCGTCGAGAAGGCCATGCAGGACCATGTGATGGCTTACCTGATCGAGCCGGTCATGGCAGAGGACCTCGCGGCGGCGATCATCGTCGCATGGAGTCGGTTCGAACAGCTTCAGGAACTGGAGTCGCAGGTCGATGACCTCAAGGTTGCCCTGGAGCACCGCAAGGTCATCGAGCGAGCCAAGGGCGTCCTGATGGCGACCGAAGAGATTGCCGAGGGCGAGGCCTTCGGGGTGCTTCGCCGTCGCGCCCAGGATGAAAGACGCCGCATGGTGGACATCGCGCACGACATCCTCGGCGAAGCGACTTCCTGAAGATTGTGGCAATTGTCCTGCCATGGACGCGGGGCTCCGGCAACGGGGCCGGAGACAACACGCCGGCCCGAGACCAAACCCTGACAGCGTCGGCAGGGGTGTGGCAGAAGTATTGGCACGTCCCGGCAACGTGTCAAGCAGGTTCTGCGGATGTTTCAGGGCGGGGAGGCAAACCCAGTCCGGGAGCGGTAGCTCGCGACTGGGTCAGATGAGGCCCTTCCAGGCAGTGGAGAAGCGAAGAAGCAGGCAGGTTCCTTACGGATCAACGGCGTCCTCGATCGCATCACCGACCTCGTCGGCAGCTTCTTCGACCGTGTCGGCCGCGTCCTCGACCGTGTCCTCGGCGGTGTCGTCGTCGCAACCCGCCAGGGGCAGCATCGAGATCCCAGCGATGCCAATCACGGTCAGGATCAGGGGCATCTGCCTCGTTTGGTTCTTCCTGAACATGGCGGTTCCTTTCTTCTGCGGAGTGTGTCCGGCGTCACCTGTGCGCCGAACAGACGGCGGCATCATTGATCTCAAGTGACGTCTTCAGTGCTCCGCTGGTGCACGGAATCTCGCAAGCCGACCACGCTGCAAGGCATGCAGCGGGTCGACATCTCTCTCCTGTACTCACTTCAGATCAGCCTTCAGCGCTTCGACTCCATCGCGCATGGCTCGCACTGACGCGATGTGCCGATGCAGCGTCGGGTTGAGCGGACTCCCCGCCGTATCGACGAGGATCTCTTCGTAGGCATCGACGAGGGCCGATTCGCCACGTGCAACTTCGCTCAGAATGACTTCCTCGTCGCCGCCGCTGATGGCGCTGCGCACGTTCAGCCAGCAACGATGGAACAGGCCAAGGGCCGTCCCGCCCTCGGGAATATCCTCGTCGCCCAGCGCAAGTGCCGTCTTCAGTTCACTGGCGAATCGCGAACGCTCGTCAGCAGCGTTCCGGAAGACGTTCCGGCAGCCGCCGCGATCAACTCGGTCAGCTGCATCGGAGAATCCCTCCGACGCATCGTGGTTCATGCGGATGAGCTTCTTCAGCCCCTCCACCGTGTCCTTGTTCAGGTCTGTCAACGTTTCCATGGGTGTGCTCCTTGAGAGGTGTATAGCGGTATCAACGATCTCAGCAGAAGATCAGAGCTTCACGGTCGTACTGCCGCCGCGGAACAGTCCCGCCAGCAGCGAGAGCACAAACAGCACAACGAAGACGAAGAACAGGATCTTCGCGATGGAGGCTGCGCCCGCGGCGACGCCGCCAAAACCAAAGATCGCTGCGATGATCGCAATAATGAAGAACGCAAGTGCCCAACCAAGCATGGGATTTCCTTTCTCAGGGGTGAAGTCATCAGTCCGAAGGGACCCCGGGGGCGTACGGCAGGGATGCAGATCAGTCGCCGTCCGCGGCGTCCTCGATCGCATCGCCAGCGGCTTCGATGTCCTGGCCGACACCCTTGGTCGTATTGCATCCGCTCAGGACCCAGGGAGTCGCGAAGGTGAACAGGCCCATCGCTACAAGTGCAAGTCTGACTGGCCATTTTGTCCGGTGCATGAAGCACCTCCTTTCAACGCTTCTATCTTCGCTCGGTGGTGTGGGACCCCGGTGAATCCTGCCTGAAAGTCACTTCATGTTGCATCCGCAGATGTCATCCCCGACAGCGGAATCGGGTCGTTGAATGTGAGCGTCCGGTGCGGGAACGGGATCTCGATGTCGTGCTCATTCAGCGCCGACTTGATCGCCTCGATCACCTGATCGCGCGAGCGACGCTGTTCCAGCGGCGTTGAGCCGGACCACCACGTCACCTCGAAGTCGATGCTGCTTGCACCGAACGCCCTGGCAAACACCTGGACTTCTTCAGAGGACGACACCGAGGAACATGCTGTGACCGCATCCCGAATCACGCCGCGGGCTTCCGCGACATCCTCGCCATACGCAATGCCGCATTCAATGCCGATGCGCCGATTGGAGCGGCTCGTCAGGACATCCACAGCATTCTTATAGAGATCGATATTGGGCATCACCACCAGTTCACCGGAGACAGTCCGCAGTTCGGTGTTTCGTACCGTCACGTCAACGACGCGTCCGGTGATGCCCTTGCAGGTGATGTAGTCACCATTCTCGAACGGGAAACGCCAGAGAATCAGGACACCCGCGAAGAAGTTCTCAAATATGTCCTTGAACGCGAGACCGATCGCCAGAGACCCGATGCCGAGCGCCGTCAATGCCTTCGATGGCGTCAGGCCGGGAAACGTCACCATGGCGGCCACCAGGAAACCGATCGCCCAGACCCCGATCACGGCGAATCGGCCGATCAGTTCCTTCAACGATGGGCGAAGCGAGACGGGCTTCAGCAGTCGCCGCGCCACTCGCCGCGCAATGTACGCCAGTCCGGCCGTCAGGATCAGGATGATGACCCCCGCGACGAGCAGCGGGAGGTGTCCGAGGAAGCCGTCCGCGATGTCACGAATCGTGCCCAGAACGGTCTCCGCTGCATCGTCGATCGACATGGCCTCAACGGGCTCGCCGAGGGCATTGCCGTCGATCCCTGAATCGGGTGCAGCGGGGTCGCCGGCACTCGGGGTCGTGTCAGAGTCGGACGTACCGGGATCAACCTGTGTCGCAGGAGAAAGTGGAGACATAACGCCCCACCCGACGTCTCCGTGCAGGCGGGGAGTGCGGCTCGGGGTGAGTCAACCGGAGTCCCACTGGTGTGAGCCCTCAAACCGGTGTGGGACCGGTTCGACCGTTTCGGATGCTCGCGCCCGACCGACCTCTACAGCCTCCGGCCGCACGCTGAGATCGCCGTGACACCATGATGAAAAGGGGCTCATAGTGAGGCTGGTGTACCCCTCAGCAGGCCTTCAGGCCGGTCTGGGGGTAGGATCGATGGCAGAAAGGAGGCCTCAATGCGTGTCCTGATCGTCGAGGACAACCCCAAGATGGCCGGAGCCGTACAACGCGGCCTGCAGGAAAACGGCTTCGCGGTGGATGTGTCCCACACCGGTTTTGAAGGTGAGGAATTGGCAGCGGTCGAGTCTTACGACCTGATCCTCCTCGACCTCATGCTGCCGGATCGCGACGGGATCGAAGTCTGTCGCAACCTCCGCCGTCGGAAGATCGCAACGCCCATCATCATGCTCACCGCACTCTCCGCAACCGAGGAGAAAATCGACGGACTCGATGCCGGGGCCGATGACTACATCACCAAGCCATTCGAGTTCGAGGAACTGCTGGCGAGGGTCAGGGCGATCTTTCGCCGCGGCGAAGCCACCGAGTCCCGCGTACTCCGCCACGACGACCTGGAACTGGACCTCTACACGCGCCGCATCACGCGCGGCGAATCGACGCACGAACTCTCCAACAAGGAGTTCGCGCTGCTCGAGTACCTGATGCGGAATCCGAATCGCGTGCTGACGCGAACCCAGATCGGCGAGAAGGTCTGGGACATGAATTTCGAGCCTTCGAGCAACGTGATCGATGTCTACATTTCATCGCTTCGCAAGAAGGTCGATCGTCTCCAGGAGCGCGAACTGATCCACACTGTCAAGGGTGCGGGATATCGGTTCGGGATCATTGATGAGCACTCCGGCGTTTGAGAACGGGCGTCGCGGGTGGCTGGGATGGCTGCCGCTTCGGGTCAGGATCACGCTGTGGGTTCTCGCGATATTCGCAGTGGTGCACGTCACGCTGTCACTCGTCGTGGTGCTCTTTCAGCGTCAGGCGGTTCATCGCGACATCCGTTCTGACCTCAGGAAGACCGTGGAGGACGTGGCGCGGGAGAGCCAGGCGGAACTGCCCGGACTGTTGATGATCCGTGCCGTCCAGCATGATCGCGCCGCCCAGTGGGGACCGCTTGCAGCACTGGTTCTCGGTGAGGATGGGGCGCTCGTCACGAAAGCAGGTCCTTACGAAGAGCAGCAGTTCGTCGCGCTTCGCAATCATGCCATGCAGCGCGCAGGTGAGGACCGAGCCACCGTGTTCGAGCCGGATGGCGACGAGTTTCTCTACGCCATGACCCCGCTCGCCGACGGGCGCCTTCTCGTGATCGCTGTACCCGCAGCGGAAATGCGACGGGCAATTGACCCGATCACGTTCGTGCTGCTCCTTGCGCTGCCCATCGGACTCGTCTCGACCGGTGTTGCAACCTGGTACATGGCCGGGCTCGCCGTGAAGCCGCTTCGACAGGTCCAGCTCTTCGCCGAGGAACTGTCCGCCGAGAACGTGGCACGCGGAATCGAGATGGACGAGACTTCGCCCGAGGTCGAACACCTCCGGGAAGAACTCGACGGGGCAATGAAGCGCATCGGAGAAGGCTACGAGCGGCAGGCGCGATTCCTGGCCAACGTATCTCACGAACTCAAGACGCCGATCAGTGTCGTTCGGACCGAAGCGGAAGTACTGCTCGCCGGAAAGCCCGACGAACAGGAACTCCGGGACTTCGCCCGCAGCGCATCGGAAGAAATGGATCGACTCGGTCGTATGATCGAGAGCTTCCTCCTGCTGACCCGTATCCAACAGGGCACCGCACGCATCAAGGCCAGACGCCATGCGGTCAACGATGTGCTCATGGAAGCTGTCGGCTACTGCGCCGGAATGGCAGAGCAGTACGAGGTCAGTATCGTGCCAACCCTCGATGTCAGCGACAATGAACTGAGGATCGAAGGTAACGCGGACCTCCTGCAGACCGCGATCGGCAACCTGATTCGAAACGCAATTCGATTCTCACCGCGCGACAGGACCATCGATGTCGAATGCTTCGCTCGCGATGAATCAGTCCGCTTCGCAGTCCGGGACTACGGACCCGGTGTCCCACCCGAACTCCTCCATCGCGTCTTCGAACCCTTCACGCAGGCCGATGATGAGCGGAGGAGGGGCCGCGGCACGGGCTTGGGTCTTCAGATCGCCCAGGGCATTGCCGAGTTGCACGGGGGTCGGATCGAGGTCGAAAACCTCGGTGAAGGATGTCGCTTCACCCTGTGCATGCCCCGTGCAGAATCCGAATAATCGGCGATTCCGACCATCATGAATGCACTTTCATGAGCCCTTCAGAGGCGGTTCAGACAGCGGCCCAATAGTTGTGGTGATGTCTCGCTGGATCCTCATCTTGCTCTTCGCGATCGCGGCAGTCTCCGGCTACCTGGCGTTCGGAGTCGAAGTGACGAGTCGCAGTGCACTGCTCGACGGCATATTCGTCGGGTCGGTGTTGCTCTTCCTTGTCGCCTTCGTACGAGAAGTCGGCCGCCGTCTGGAAGAGAGTGCGGACCCCGGCACCAACTCAGAGTCTCACGGAGGCGAGTCGCGGGCGCATTCATGATCGAGCGATCACGGGGGAAGCTTCGCCTTTCGCTCGTCATGCCCCGCGATCAGACCTTCGCATCCCCACAGCATTGAAAGGACCTGCCATGCACACCACCCCCTGGCGCCCTGCCCACGAAATCGAAGACAACCCGATCAAGCTGCCGAAGTCGGCTGCAATGAAAATCCTCCCGGAACTGGACGCCCACCTCGCCTCGTTCTTCGTGCTGTTCCATCAGTATCAGAAACATCACTGGCTGGTTGAGGGGCCGCAGTTCCGCGACATCCATCACTTCCTGGAGGAAGGCTACAACGAGATCCACAAGCAACTGGATGCGCTGGCCGAACGGATGACGGCGCTTGGCGGCGTCCCGACGTCGGCGCCGGATGCGCAGGTGAGGCTCGCCTACATCGAACACGAAACGGAGGGGATCTTCCGCATCCGGGACATGCTCGCACGTGACCGCGCTCACGAAGGCGAGATCGCCGCAAGACTGCGCGACACCATCAAGCTCTGTACGAGCCAGGAGGACTTCGGCACCGAGACTCTTCTGAAGGGCATCCTGCTCCGCGTCGAAGATCGAGCACACCACCTCGACCACTTCCTCGGCGAGGACTCGCTCGGCCTGGAACTGGTCGAGGCTGAAGCACTGGCCGTGTAAGCGGCGCACCGACCACACATGAGTGGTGAGGAGCGACACCTCACCCGACCCGTTCACATCTGAGGGAGCATCCCAATCAGCCCCCCGGAGACAGGAGCGGCCACGCCCAGCGCGTGGCCGCTTCCTTTGTATGCCCGCTGTGCGAAGACTACGGACGTGATGCAAAGGTCTCCAGTCTGCAGAGTAGTAAATGCCTCGACCGATCTGCCCTCCTGCACCCAATGCCTCAATGCCAAGTGCCGTAGTGCCTACACTACGCCAATGACCAATGCACCCAGACGCATCGGCGTGCTCACCGGGGGAGGCGACTGCCCCGGGCTCAATGCCGTGATCAGAGCCGTGACCAAGACCGCGATATTCGACTACGGCATGGAAGTCATCGGCATCGAGGATGGATACCGGGGACTCATCGAAAACCGGATGCACCCCCTCACGTCTCTCGACGTCTCCAATATCCTCACCCGCGGCGGGACGATACTCGGCACGTGTAATCGCTCCAATCCATCACACTTTGCAACAGGCCTCGATGACAACGGACAACCCGTCTTCGCGGATGTCACCGAACAGTGCATCCGACACCTGCGAGAACGACAGATCGATGCGCTCGTCGTCATCGGTGGTGATGGCACCATGGCCTGCACCCGACCCTTCGCTGAACGCGGCATCAACTGCATCGGTGTGCCCAAGACCATCGACAATGATCTGCCCGGCACCGATCTCACGTTCGGTTTCACCACCGCAGTCGACACCGCGACCGATGCACTCGACCGGATTCACAGTACCGCCGCCAGTCACCACCGCGTCATGGTGGTGGAGGTCATGGGTCGCAACGCCGGGTGGATTGCACTGCACGCCGGTGTCGCATCCGGCTCCGACGTCATACTCGTTCCGGAGATCCCCTATGACCTTCGGTGTATCTGCGAGTTCGTGGAGGATCGGTCGCGACATGGCAAGCGATTCAGCATCGTCTGCATCTCGGAAGGTGCCCGACCCGCTACCGGCGAACAGGTCGTGGCACGCATCGATCCAACCAGTCCGGACCCCGTTCGACTTGGCGGTATCGGTGAGAAACTGGCCGATGACATCGCCGCGACGACCGGACTTGAAACCCGGACCACGGTCCTCGGCCACGTACAGCGGGGCGGATCTCCCGTCCCATCCGATCGTGTTCTCGGCACACGCTTCGGGCACCATGCGCTCGAACTTCTCGCGGCCGGGGAACGCAACCGCCTTGTCGTCCAGCGGGACGGCGAGATCACGGATATCGATCTGGGCAGCATGGAAACCGGCCAGCGCCTCGTGCCACTCGATGACCCGCTCATCGCGGCGGCCCGTGCTGTAGGTACCTGTTTCGGCGACACATCGGCTTGATCACTCGGATGGGCGGGTACCCGGGCCGCGAGCCCTGTTGATGCGACGTACGAAGGCACCGAGAAAATTGACGATCCCCAGTTCAGGCCACGGGAACGGCACACCTTCGCGGACGGACGTGCGCATCGCGCGCCACCAGTTCCCGACCCAGCCGGCGATGTTGGCCGGCCGCAGCACCAGGGGTGCAACCTCATTGCGGCGCAGAACAAGAATGGTCACGTCATCATCTTCGTCGGCGCCGCCGGTGTACTCGGCGATGCGCTCGCGGAGACGGGTGATCAGTTCGCGTGATTCCGGCGCACCCACGTCGTTGAGCAGGCCGATCACACCGGCTTCCCCGAGCATGACGCCATCGGGACTGCGTGCTTCCGAGAGCGAATCCGTGTGCAGGATCACCGCATCGCCGCTCTCGAGTGTCAGACCGGCCTGTTCGTAGTTCACGCCCTCAACCACACCGAGCGGCAGATTGGCAAGTCCCTCTGCTTTGGAGTTGACCGTCACGCTCCGCCACGAACGCTCTCGGGCTGAGTAGTGCAGCGCACGCGGATGCCCCGCATTGCAGATGGACAGGTGTGAGGTCGGTGCCCAGTACGTCACCACGATGGCCGTGGCGAACATGCCACCCTGGCTCAGACGGGTG
>JAUIHS010000110.1 GCA_030432255.1 Phycisphaerae bacterium | reverse complement strand
AGTCTCCGTCTTCGCCCTCGTCGACGGCCGGACCATCAGCCTGCTCGAGCCCTGCCGGGATCACAAACGCCTCGGCGATGACGACACCGGTCCCAACACCGGTGGCATGGGTGCCATCTGCGATTCGGCTCTGCTCGACGATGAGATGCTCACCCGAATCACCACCGAAATCATCGTTCCAACGATCGACGCCCTCCGACGTGACGGCATCGAGTACCGCGGCGTGCTCTACACCGGCCTCATGCTCACCCACGCTGGCCCGAAGGTCATTGAGTACAACGTGCGCTTCGGCGACCCCGAATGTCAGGTCCTGATTCCCAGACTCGAAACCGACCTGCTTGAAATCATGCTCGCCTGCTGCGAGAAAAGACTCGGCGACATCGAACTCTCGTGGAAGCCCGGAGCAAGTTGCGGTGTCGTCCTCGCCAGCCCCGGCTACCCGCAGTCGCCGAAGAAGGGCCTTCCCATCGAAGGCGTTGCGCGCGCCGAGTCACGCGACGACATCACCATCTACCACGCCGGAACCGCCATGAAAGGTGCCGACCTCGTCACTGCCGGCGGCCGTGTCCTCACCGTGGTCGCAACCGGCGATTCACTCGCCGACGCACGGTCCAAGGCCTACGACGCGTGCGCGGACATCAGCTTCGAAGGCATGCAGATGCGAACCGACATCGGCGCCGCGCCTGTCGCAACCACCGCGCGCCGCCGTTCCTGAGCAGCCCCAACTGCGCAGTTCCATTCATCGCGGAAGCAGCACTTCGATCCCCGCCCACACATCAGCGCGGTAGCGTCGAACAACGCCGCCAGTCTCAACCTGAAGCATCGCGTCATCGCTCTCGCTCGAAGACAATGGCCCCACAGACCACGTCCCCAGCACGTTGCCCGCCAGCGATCGCATCGTGACCTCAGCGACGCCTCGCCGCGTTGCCACACCCGCCAACTCCACTCCATCCGCTTCTTCATCGCAAATCAGACGCGACAGCCCATCAAGCGCATCCGATTCCGCGATCACGTCACCCTCACCTCCGCGCACCCACCCATCAAGCGTCCGCACGACTTCAACGACGTTCTCACCCGCGGGATCGCGAATCGTCATCTCACCAACATCACCACTCGGAAACGCGGCACTCGTCCGCGCGACATACCGCATCGCATCCGTCGATATCGCGTCAAGATGATCGCGCTTCAGCACCATCACCACCGGCGCAAACAGCACATCACCCTCGCCACTCCCTTCCGCGTCCCGCACGCCAGTCCAGCACCGAGCAACTAGCCCGGACCCATCCGACTCACTCACGCCCACGATCTCGAGTGTCGTGATGCGCCACTCCCCTTCCCTGCCCGAATGAAGCCGAATCGTCGCGATCGGCTCCCCATCCCCGACTGCCCCAGCCTCCGCCACCCCGACACCCTGCATGCCACGCAGAATTCGAAGCGCCTTCTCGATCTGCTCCCCATCTCCCGGAGCGTCAACTGGCCGCACGACCCGCCACCCACCCACCGCACGCTCAACCTCCACAACAGCCTCACCAACACGAATCTCCAGCCCCGCCGGGTCACGCTGCGCCGCAAAGGCCCGCGCATCGCGCCACAAATCCACCCCTGCCGTTCGCACCAGATCAAACACCCGGGAATCAAGCGTCCCCGCAGCCCCACCATCAATCTCAACCCAGACCCGTCCCCCAAGCGCCGCCGTCCCCAGCGTCAAAACCC
>JAUIHS010000109.1 GCA_030432255.1 Phycisphaerae bacterium | reverse complement strand
CGTCCTCGGCGCCCATCGCCATGGCCACGCGGCTCGTCGTGCCGAACAGGTTGGCCAGCACGGGAATGTTGTAACCCTTGGGGTTCTCGAACAACAGCGCCGGACCACCGCCGCGCAGCGTCCGGTCCGCGATCTCCGTCATCTCAAGGTGCGGATCGACCTCGGCCGCGATGCGCACGAGGTCGCCGCGCTTTTCCAGTGCGGCTATGAATTCCCTTAGGTCGCGGTATTTCAATGCGTTGGTTCGCTATTTCGGAAGAGCACAAGACACTACACCTAACGTTTATACCGTGCAACGACGCACCCGAGTCCCCGGAGTCCGCTGGCGAGAACCGCAAAAGCGCCATCCCTGGCAGCTCGAGCTCGGCCGTCCATGGCCTCGCACGTTCTCGCCAGCGGACTCCGGGAACACGGATGCTACCCACCGTTGGCCTGGCGTTCCAGTAGAACCCCGCTGCTGATCTGTCTTTGCAGATAGAATCAATGTCATTGGTAACTGGCAGTGGGTAGGCGCGGGGTGCAGAACCTCTGTGTCGGGACGTCCGAGGCCATGGATGGCCGAGGCCGAGCTGCCAGGGATGGCGCTTTTGCGGTCCCGACACAGAGGTTCTGCACTCCGTGCCGGGGAAAGAACCAACCAAATACTATTTCCGCTTCATGGACTTGAAGAATTCCTCGTTGGTCTTGGTGTCCTTGAGCTTGTCGACCAGGAACTCGATGGCGGCGAGGTCTTCCATGCCGTGCAGCAGTTTGCGCAGGATCCACATGCGCTGCAGTTCGTCTTCCTTGGTGAGCAGTTCCTCGCGGCGGGTGCCCGAGCGGCGGATGTTGATCGAGGGATAGACGCGTTTTTCCGCGACCTTGCGATCCAGGTGCAGTTCCATGTTGCCCGTGCCCTTGAATTCCTCGTAGATCACCTCATCCATCTTCGAGCCCGTGTCGATCAGGGCCGTGGCGATGATCGACAGGCTGCCGCCTTCCTCGATGTTGCGCGCCGCGCCGAAGAAACGCTTCGGGCGCTCCAGGGCGTGGGCGTCGACACCACCGGTGAGCACCTTGCCGGAACTCGGGATGACCGTGTTGTAGGCGCGGGCCAGGCGGGTGATCGAGTCCAGCAGGATGACCACGTCGCGCTTGTGTTCCACCAGGCGTTTGGCCTTTTCGATCACCATGTCGGCGACCTGCACGTGGCGCGAGGGCGGCTCGTCGAACGTCGACGCTACCACTTCCGCGCCGCGGATGCCGACCGAGCGCTGCATCTCCGTGACTTCCTCCGGGCGCTCGTCGATCAGCAGGACGATGATGTAACACTCGGGGTTATTGGTGATGATCGCCTGCGCGATATTTTGCATCATGATCGTCTTGCCGGCCTTGGGCGGCGCTACCAGCAGGCCGCGCTGGCCCTTGCCGATCGGTGAGCACAGGTCGATGATGCGGCCCGTGAGGTCCTCGGTGCTGCCGTTGCCCTGTTCCAGTGTCAGGCGCTCGTCGGGGAACAGCGGCGTGAGGTTCTCGAACAGGATCTTTGACTTGGAGTTCTCCGGCTTGCTGAAGTTGACCTCGTCCACCTTGAGCAGGGCGAAGTAGCGCTCGGAATCTTTCGGTGGGCGGATCTTGCCGGAAATCGTATCGCCCGTGCGCAGGTTGAAGCGCCGGATCTGGCTGGGAGAGACGTAGATGTCATCCGGGCCCGCGAGATAGGAGCTGTCTGCAGAA
>JAUIHS010000108.1 GCA_030432255.1 Phycisphaerae bacterium | reverse complement strand
AGGCCGAAGCCGCAGTTCAGGCCGTCGCGGCCGAGTGAACCTGACGACCCTCCCTGTTGACTGGCCCCCGTTTCCACGGGGGCCTTTTTTCGTTTGTGAGATCAGCAGGATCGCATAACGTCCCGCCTTGGGGAGAGGCGCAACATGAACTTCAAACAACTGACCTATTTCATTGCAGTGGCCGAAGAACTGCATTTCGGCCGTGCCGCCGAACGCCTGGACATGGCGCAACCCCCGCTCAGCCGTCAGATCAAGCAGCTCGAGGAAGACCTGGGCGCGGTCCTCTTCAACCGGGGCCGCAGCGCGATCTCTTTGACGCAGGCGGGCGAACGATTGCTTGCGCGCGGCAAGTCGATCCTTGCACAGCTTGAGGATACGCAGCTTGAGGTTCGCCGTCTTGGTCAAGGGGCCGAAGGGCGTCTGCGCGTCGGGTTCGTCGGTTCGGCCACCTTTGGCATCCTGCCCAACATCATCCGGTCATACCGTGCCAATTGCCCAGAGGTGAACCTCAGCCTCATTCCGATGAACAACGCCGATCTGCACCGGGCGCTGGTCTCGCGCGAGTTGGATGTCGTCTTTGCCCGCCCGACACTGCAGGACCCGGAATTCCTGTCAAAACATCTGGTCGAGGAAAAGCTGATCCTCGCCCTGCCCGACATCGTGGACACGGGCACGCGAACGGTGGCGAAGCTCGAACGGCTGATGACCCATTACCTGATCCTCTACCCCGAACGCCCGAGGCCCAGCTATGCCGACATGGTGCTCAAGGCCGTCGAGGATGCAGGCTTTCAGGCCCCGTTGCGGATCTGGTGCATGGACCTGCAAACAGCACTCAGCCTTGTCGCGGTGGGGGAAGGGGTGTGCATCGTCCCTGAGTCCGTCGCCAATGCGCCGCGCAAGGGGATGAAATTCCTCAACATCGAACCCGAGATTGCGCGCACCGAATTGTCGGTGAACTACCGCGTCGATGAACAGGGGGTTCACGTCAAGAATTTCGTGACCATCGCGCAGAAGGTCGCGCGCAAGATGTTCTAGTTGGATCGGCCCAGTCTCCGGGCCAATCCGTCACACACCCAGCCAGGTGTGCTGTGCGTCTTCGTCGGCCTTGATGTCGTCGGCGCTGCCGGTCCAGACGATCTGGCCCTTGCCAACGATCACAACATCGTCGGCCAGCGAGGTGGCAAAGCCGAAGTTCTGTTCGACGATGATCATCGACAGGCCCGCCGCTTTCAGATCCTGAAGTTTGTCATGGATCAGCTTGACGATGATCGGGGCGAGGCCCTCGGTCGGCTCGTCAAGGATCAGAAGCTTGGGGTTCATCAGCAACCCGCGCGCGATGGCGAGCATCTGCTGTTCACCCCCGGACAATTGCGTGCCGCCATTGTCCATCCGCTCGCCCAGACGCGGGAAAAGGTCGAGCACCCGCTCCATCGTCCAGTCCGCCCCGGCACCGCCAAACCGCTTGGCCGCGATCTCGAGGTTCTCGCGCACCGTCAGCGACGGGAAGATGTCCCGCGTTTCGGGGACATAGGCGATCCCGCTCTTGGCGATGTCAAAGGGCTGGCCGGCCATCGGTTTGCCCTCGAACAGGATTTCCCCGGACTTGAGCGGCAGGAGCCCCATGATTGTCTTAAGCGTCGTGGATTTGCCTGCGCCATTGCGGCCAAGGATGGCCAGAACCCGGCCCGCCTGCGCCTCGAGCGACAGGCCGTAAAGGACCTGC
>JAUIHS010000107.1 GCA_030432255.1 Phycisphaerae bacterium | reverse complement strand
GTCCCAACAGGCAGCGGATCTTGTGAGCAAAGCTGGCCAATGCGCATTCATTGCGAAATTGCAGGACGGGATGAGTGACGGAACGCTCTTCGATGATCAGGCGAGCAGGATCCTGAGTGTCATCAAAAAGATAATCGACAGTGTCGGTCATGAGCCGGAAATAGCGCTCGATAAGGCGCATGGAACTGCGTAGATCAGGTGCTGTCTTGATCGCAAGCCCCAGCACCCCGAGATCGTCCAACTGGATGGTCTCCGCGTAAGTGGAAATGAGGGCGAGCTCATCTTCCTGGGTGCTCCGTATCCACTCCAGAGCGTTGAAATACTCAGACTCGGGCATGATCCCATCTGCGCCCGGCCGAAAGCGATAAACAACTTCCCCTTCAGAGAGCAAAGCACCGTCGTCCGACATCGTCAGACCAGCAGCATTGGCCATCGCCGCCACAAATGTTGTTGTTACACTTGGCATTCGACTCTCCCTGTATGGGAAACGAACGTAATTTATCTCGTGAGAAAGGGATAGAGATTTCGGGGTGTCCTTGGTGCCTCCACGGGCGTCGTTGTTGCGCCTGTCGGCTCCATTTGGGCGCCTGACGCGCTGTGGGCCGGTGGCATCGCCTGCACTTTGGGGCTGGTTCGTCATGATGCGCCTCCTCCCTGATAACCCATGAGTTAACTGATCAGTCAATGATCCGAAAGGTGTACTGATCGGTACGTTAATGTCAATGTGATTCTTTTTTGCTCCGCTTAATTCACAAGTTGGAGAGGGGAAATCTAATGCTTTTCAGCAGCTTAATAACTTATTTGTAAAATTCACGTGCGTGCGAGTGAAGACGGGTCGGTACACCTTTGAGGTGAGTTCGGCGGTGCGATCATGAGGCAAGGTCGTGGGCAGGGCGCCGTCTAGGCCGATCGTGATTGCGACATGCCGTGGCGCCCGCAGGACCCAGCCAGACGGAAGCTCGCTGAGAAAACGGAAATCACGCCGCATCCGAAGCGCTCTCAGACGCCTGCAACATGGCAGCAGGGCATTGCGACGTTAGCCGCAGCGGGAAGGACCCGCCAACTAGGTCAGGCGCGGCATCCAACATGATGTGCCCGCAGTTCTTTGCCCGCTTATTTTACGCCAAGGCCCATCTGCATCAGGGTCCGGCGCACCGGCGCCATCGAATAGAGTGCATTCAGGCCAAAAGCACGTAGATCGCGCAGCGGACGCGGCGCCAGCATCGAGGTGCGGTTCAGCAGGTCGATGCCTTTGACGCGCAGCATGATGTCCTTGTGGCGGGCCTTGTTGTAGGCCTCCAGCATCGCAGCATCGCCCAATTCCTCGGGGCGGGCCTCGGCCAGTTCCAGCAGACAGCGCAAATCGCTCAACGACATGTTCAGCCCTTGGGCGCCGATTGGCGGCACCACGTGGGCCGCCTCTGCCATCAGCGCCAACCGTTCGCCGTTCAGCCGCTCAGCCGACTGGCTGATGATCGGCCAGATGGTCCGGCGCGAGGCCAGCGTCAGATCACCCAGCAAGCCACAGCTGCGCCGGGTCATCGCGGCCTCGAACTCTGCCGTCTCCATCTGCAGCAACTCGCTCGCCCGCGGACCGCGTTCCATCCAGACTACGGCTGAGGACGGCAAGCCTTGATAGTCGGGCAGGGGGACCAGGGTGAATGGCCCGCCCGAGCGGTGGATTTCGGTCGAGACGTTTTCATGTGGGACCGGATGGGTCACCGCAA
>JAUIHS010000106.1 GCA_030432255.1 Phycisphaerae bacterium | reverse complement strand
GTATCGTTCACGGTTGTCCGTCAAGCTCCGATTATCATCACTGTCGGACTGTCCTACCCACTCAGCCTGCCGGATGGCATCCGCGTCGCTCAGATCAGCTTCAATGGCGAGAGCGCCGTGACCAGATCGGAAAGCCCGTTCACATTCAAGCAGCAGGTTGTCCGATTCCCCGGTCAACGCTGGTCTGTGGACATCAATATTCCGCCGTTCCGCCGCGAGACGATGGAACCTCTCGTCGCCTTCCTGCTTGCGTTGAATGGACCAGAAAAAACCTTCCTCTTGGGGGACCCGAAAAACAGGCTTCCGCGCGGATCAGGTCGCGGCATCGTGCTGGTAAACGGCAGCGGCCAGACTGGAAACTCTCTGACTGTAGACGACGCCACTCCAAACACTGTCGGTTGGCTGAAGGCTGGCGATTGGATACAGATCGGCACCGGAGCGTCTTCGCAGCTTTATAAGGTTTTGCAGGATGTGACGACGGACGGGGATGGGAGTGCTCGCATCTTCATCTGGCCGGACCTGCGAGTTAGCCCGGCGGACAATGCAGTCGTTCGGCTGGAGAACACTTCTGGCGTCTTCCGGCTCGCCAACAATAACACCGCCTGGTCGATCAACGAGGTCTGCACCTACGGCATTTCGTTCAGCGCCGTTGAGGCTGTCTAGGTCAGGGAATAAGACGATGGAATCTGTTCTGCAATTTTGGCCGGTTGCAATGGGCTTCGTCGCCCTGATTGTCTGGCTGATCCGTCTTGAGGCGAGGGCGATGGACAACACCAAGGAAATCAGGCGATTATGGAACCAACGTCGCGAGGACTTGGAGGCTTCGAAGCAGGCTCGCGACGACACCAACAGGATGCTGGCCGAAATCCGGGACGACATCAAATCGCTGATTTCGAAGGTGGGCAAATGAGTCGGACCATCAACGAGATATTTGTCCACTGCTCCGCGACCCGGCGGGACTGGATGTCGGACCAGAGCACGGAAGCTAAGCGGGACGAGATTGACCGCTGGCACCGGCAGCGGGGATGGAAAGGCTTTGGCTATCACTACCTGATCGACCGCGACGGCACCGTGATCGCTGGTCGCCCGGAGGAAGAGATCGGCGCGCATGTCTCCGGGCACAACGCCCACAGCATCGGCATCTGCCTCGTGGGCGGCCACGGATCGAACGAGAACGACAAGTTCGCCGATCACTACACCAGTCTTCAGGAGGGATCGCTATCCGAGCTGCTCGACAAGCTGGAAGCGAAGTATCCCGGCGCAGTAGTTCGGGGCCACAACGAGGTCGCCGCCAAGGCTTGTCCCGGCTTCAACGTGAAGCGTTGGCTGAGGGGCCCGCGCAAGATCCTCAGTGAGACGAGGACGGGCAAGGGCGGCGCTGTCGCTGTCGTGGGCACCGGCATTGCCAGCATCGCTGACGTGGCCGATCAGGCGCTCTCCGCTGCCCATGATGTAAGCGCGATGGCTGATGCCCTTCCGGCGCTGCGCTGGATCGGCGTGGCCCTGACGCTGGCCGGTGTCGGGTTGATGCTCTATGCTCGGTGGGACGATCTGAAGGCAGGGGACAAGGGACGATGATCTGGGCGTTTCTCGGCGGCGTGTTTGCGGGCGTTGTGCTTACCTTGGCCGTCGGTGCCGCGCTCATTGTCGTAGAAGCTATCTGGGGCGGTGGCCGCCTGTGATCTGGCTCATGGGATCGCGCCTCGGGCGGTATGCCCTGCTCGTCGGGATC
>JAUIHS010000105.1 GCA_030432255.1 Phycisphaerae bacterium | reverse complement strand
AGGCCTGACAGAAGACCGCGCTCGATCACCTGCACACGCGCCAGAAACTTCTTGCATTATCGGCGGCAACCACAGAAGGGCCAGCGGTCAGACGTACCGCGTAAACAGGCCGGACACATGACCGCAAACTGCTACGATCAACATTTACCCAGATTAACCCTTGCACAAACGGAGCCGTCCACACATGACACCGCGCTCCAGACCAAAATCATGCCCCCTGTTCCAAATCATTCGACGACCGACACTGATGAGACCGGAGTAGGTCCGATTGTCAGGAAAGGCCTTGGCAAAGCCGAACTCATAGTTTGAGCCGCCACATCTTGCCCAGCGGTGCCGAACGGGCGAAGTGGTGGATTGTCGCCATCCCGGCATGGGCGATCAGATAGACCCAGACAAGGTTGGCGAGCGCAAAGTGAACGGTCATGGCCAGCGAACCATCGGGTTCGGGCGATTGGAGGCCGGTCCAGACCTGTACCGCATAGACCCCGCCGCTGACTGCCATTGCCGTCATCAGGAGCAGGCCGAGTCCGTGAACAGCCGATGCGAGGGGGCCGGTTTCCTCATAGGCGGGCAGTCGTCCGTGCAAAAGGCGGCGCAAGTGGTTGCTTACGTCCGTTGCGAAGGCGCGGCGCCGCGCACTTGAGAACCAAGGGAAGAGCGCCGAGGGAGCCGTTCCGCGACTCCGGAACGTCAGGGTGATCCAGAACAAGAGGGCAAAGGCTAGGGCTGCGAAACCGGAATAGCGGTGAAGCTGGAAGATCGCGTCGCCTGCCGCAGTTTCGGTCGGGCCCTGCATGATGAGGCTTGTGGCAAGTTGGGCGCAGATGGACAGAGCAAGCCCTGCATGAACCAAGCGAGTAGAAAGTGCGTGCTGATCCGGCTGGGGAGTTTCAAGTGAGAGGGACATTGGTTTGAAGCCTTTTTGGCGGGTTGTTCCCCTCATATGGCAGCCACCGTCCCGGATTGCCTTGCCGCCACCTTACACTTTCGTAAGAACGGTTGCCACTTGAGCGCGCGGTTGAAAAACCAGCAAAGCCCGCAATCCTGGTCCGTTGTCCTCGAGAACGAGCTCGGCCCGATGCAGGGCGGCAATGGCCGAGACAAGGCTGAGACCTAGCCCGGTTCCAGGCACCGACCGGCTGGCATTTAGCCGCACGAACCGCTCCAGCACCCGGGCGCGGTCGGCTTCGGGAATGCCCGGGCCATTGTCGGAAACCTCGAGGAAGGGCCGCGCATCGCGCAGTCCGGCGCTGATCCGGACGTGTGCCGGGAGCGGGCAATGCTCGATGGCGTTGGCGACGAGGTTGGTCAGGGCCTGCGAGAGCATGTCCTCGTCTCCCTGCACCTCGATGGGCATCATGGGCAGGTCGAGATCAAGGGTATGGCCCTTTCCCTCGGCAGAGGCTTGCAGGATTTCGTGAACTGAGGCGGCCAGAGATGCCAAGTCGACGGATTCGTCGCGCCGCGCCACCGTGCCGGATTGCAGGCGGGCAAGACGGAGGATTGCATCGAAGGTCACCTCGGGCACGGTGACCAAGATCGATGCCAAGTGGAACAAGATTACTGTCGACCATGGCCCGCTGGAAAACCTCGACATGCCAGCAGTGAAAATGGTCTTCGTTCTCGCCGATCCCGCGATGCTGGAAGGGCTGAGTGAAGGCGCACAGATCAACTTCGTTGCCGACCGTGTGAATGGCAAGCTGACTATTACAGAGCTGGTGCAGTAACTACA
>JAUIHS010000104.1 GCA_030432255.1 Phycisphaerae bacterium | reverse complement strand
TCGCATCCATTCCGCTCAGCATCATTCTGGGCTTTGCGACACTAACAGAGGCGGCTGGAGTAGGGGTTTTTGGCGCGCTATTGGTCGCGCTGGCGCGAAAGCGCTTGTCTTTCTCATCGTTGAACTCTGTCACGGTGCAGACAAGCACGATGACGTCGATGGTCTTCTTCATCGTATTGGGCGCATCGGTATTCTCGCTCAGTTTCCACCTGGTCGGTGGACCGGACGTCATCTTCGAGTGGATATCCGCATTCGATCTCACCCGGTGGGAACTGTTGGCGATCCTCCTTGGCGTGATCATCATACTTGGGTTTGTTTTTGACTGGATCGAGGTGCTGCTGGTCTTTGTACCAGTGTTGATGCCGATCTTTTCGGAACTCGACTTCGCAGATCACGTCGGCTCTGCCTACTTTGCGCAAATCTGGATCGCTGGCCTGATAGCACTGGCCTTGCAGACGTCTTTTCTGACGCCTCCCTTCGGCTATGCCCTATTCTTTGCCAAGATGGCGGCACCTAACAGGCTGCTGAAAAAGTCGGCCCTCGACGCGGTTATGAGAACATGATTCACTTCCGGCATGGCAGCGGCAGCAGGAGGTGGCGATGCGTGGGACGGACGAGGCAAGCGGGTCGCTGTTCAGCTATGTTGATCTTGAGCAGCGGGTTCCGGATCGTCATCCGCTGCGGTTGATCCGTCGGGTCGTCAATGACGCGCTGGCCAGCCTGGATGCCGAGTTCGCCGCGCTCTACACCGATTTTGGCCGCCCCTCCATCGCGCCGGAGCGACTGATCCGTGCGAGCCTTCTTCAGCTCCTGTTCTCGATCCGCTCGGAACGGCAGCTGATGGAACAGATGAACTATAACCTGCTGTTTCGGTGGTTCGTCGGCCTTGGCATCGACGATCCGGTCTGGGTTCCTACGGTGTTTACCAAGAACCGCGATCGGCTGCTGACGACCGACATGTCGCGCAAGCTGATGGCGGCGATCCTGGCGCACCCGGAGGTCCGTCCGCTCCTCTCGGATGAACACTTCTCGGTAGACGGCACTTTGGTCAAGGCGTGGGCGTCCATGAAGAGCTTTCAGCCCAGGAACAGCGCGCCGCCACCGCATGACGATGATCCTGGCGGACCGCCACCACCGGCCGACGCGACCTTCGCAAACACCGAACCGCAGCCCCAGCAGACAGAAACGCAGCCGATGCCCGACACGCCCCGCCATATCCGCAACGCCGCAGTGAACTTCCGGGGCCAGAAGCGCTCGAACGCAACCCACATCTCTGTGACGGACCCCGATGCCCGTCTCTACAAGAAAGCACCGGGTGCCGCGGCGACATTGTGCTTCATGGGACATACGCTGATGGAGAACCGCAACGGGCTGATCGTGCAGGCCGATTTGACCCATGCCGATGGTTACGGCGAGCGCAAGGCGGCCCTCGAGATGATCAACCGACACTCCCCTGGCTCGACCCGGCGCCTGACGCTTGGAGCAGACAAGGGATATGACAGCGCCAACTTTGTTGCCGCACTCAGGCGCATGGTTGTGACGCCACATGTCGCGCAGAAGGCCCGGAGTTCCGCAATCGACGGGCGAACCACCCAGCATCCCGGTTATGCCTTGTCACAGCGGCGCCGGAAGAAGATCGAGGAACCCTTCGGCTGGGCCAAGACCGTGGGCGGCATGGCCCAGACTGTTCATCGCGGCCTCGACAGGGTCCGCGCCCAATTCACAATGACCATGGCGGCCTGCAATCT
>JAUIHS010000027.1 GCA_030432255.1 Phycisphaerae bacterium | reverse complement strand
CGGCACCCCGTACACCGTCGAACTCACCATCTACGGCGGAACCGGCGGCATCCAACTCGGTCACCCCGATGCACGCTGGCTGATGAACGGCGTCACCTTCAACCCCGCCTTCTATTTCAACACCGTCATCGGAACACTTACCACCATCATCGACGGCGGCTTCATCGGCCAGACCGGCGTCCTCACCAACGGCGGCACCATCATCTTCGACGGCAACTGCCAGGTCGACCTCCAGGACCTTGTCCAGAACAACGTCATGATCCTGCGCGATGAGGGCACACTCACCGTCACCAACGGATTCACCAACCACGGCATCCTCAGCTTCGAACCCATCACGCTCGGATCCCCCGAAGACACGCGACTTCAGATCAACAACGGCTGGCTCACCAACACCGGCGGAATCGTCCTCAACATCCCCGGTAGCCCCAACGGAACCGTCAGCGTCGATGCCAACATCGACAATCAGGGCACCATCGAAGCCAATGCCGATGCCAATTTTGACGGGACCGGCACCACGTTCCTCAACAACAGCACCACGCAGGTCCTCGACGGTGGCTCACTCACCCTCGGACCCGTCTTCGTCGACAACAACACCTCCATCGATGTCCTCGGCAACAACGCGCGCCTCGTCATGCAGGGCGCCACCTTCGACAACACCGGCGGATTGATTGACGTCACCGGCAGCAACGCGCGGTTCCAGATCGATGCCTTCGACTCCACCCTTTCCGGCGGCACCGTCCGCACCACCGGCAACGCACTCTTCGAAATCCTCCGGGACCTCAGCGGGAGCGTCACCCGCACCCTCGAAGACTTCACCAACGACGGCACCATGCAGATCAACGGACCCAACCACGTCCGACTCGGCGGCGTCATCAACAACACCGGTGATATCAACGTCCTCGGCACCGCCTTCAATGACATCACCCTCAACCTCAATCGCAACCTCACCATCAGCGGAGGTACCGTCAGCCTCCTCGACATCGAGAACACCGTCACCACAACCTCCGGCACACCACATGTCCTCACACTCGACAACACGACGCTTCGCGGCTCCGGACACGTCGGCGATGACACCCTCTGCATTGTCAACGCAGGCGAACTCATCGCGGACCAGGCCGAACCGCTCGAGATCGACCCCGACAACACCACCGGACTCGACAACACCGCCGGACTCATCGCCGCACGCCTCGGCGGCACCGCCCGCCTCCTTGACGGCACCTTCGACAACACCGGCTCCAGCATCCGTGCCGAGGACGACGGCACGGTCCAACTCAACGGCGCCACGATTGTCAACGGGACACTTGAAACCGCCGGTACCGGCACCGTCGAAGCGCCCGCGTTCAACTTCATCTCCACACTTCAGGACGTCACGCTCAACGGCACGCTCAATGCACTCCAGAACCAGAACGGCCTGATCCTCCGCAACCACATGACGCTCAACGGCACACTCAACCTCCTCGCCACACCCAGCGTCTTCGGCAAGTGCGACCTGCTCATCGACAACGACACCACAATCACCGGAACCGGCAGCATCGGACTCTCCAATGGGCGGCGAAACCGGCTCGCCGCGACGGCCGGCGCCTCACCCACACCAACGCTCACGCTCACCATCGCCGAAATCCGAGGCGGCGGCGCCATCGGCACCGACTCCCTCACCATCATCAACCACACGCCCATCATCGTCGACCAACCGGAGAACATGGTCATTGACCCGGACGACACCGGCGGCTTCACCAACACCAGCACACTCGCCGCGCGCGACGGCAGCACCCTCACGCTCCAGAGCGGCCCCTTCGACAACACCGGCGGGGTGATCCGCGCCGAGGACAACTCCAGCGTTGCGATCACCGACGTCACGATCACTGGTGGCATCCTGGACACGACCGGCACCGGCGTGATTCAATCACTCGCTCAGAACACGGCCTGCACCATCAACAGCGCTCAACTCACGGGACGCATGGACCTCCAGCAGAACCACGCCGGCTTGACGCTCCAGGCTCTGTTCACCATCGACGGCACACTGAACATGCTCGCCGCCGACAACAGTTTCGGGAACTGCAACATCTCCATCGACGGTGACACGACCATTGATGGTGCGGGCACCATGGAACTCTCCAACAGCCCCAACAACCGCATCGGTGCCGCCTCCGGCAACCCGACTCCCCCGATCCTCACGCTCGAACTCGCAAGCCTGACGGGCGGCGGGCAGATCGGGCGCGACCAACTCTCGATCATCAACCGCGCGGACATCACCGCCAATCAACCCTTCGACCTCATCATCGATCCCGTCAACAGCGGCAGCATGCTCAACGAAGGCACACTCCTCGCCACCAGTGGCGCGACACTTCTGATCGAAGACGGCCCCTTCGACAACATGGGCAATGTCACGATCGATGCCGGCGCCGCACTCGAGCGCTGCACCGACCCCTACGCGCAGTCCGCAGGCGCCACCATCGTCAACGGAATGCTCGACGCCAGCGACGGGAACCTGCAACTCAACGGCGGCACCCTCGGTGGGAGCGGCACCGTGCTCGCGCACATCAACGTGCAAAGCGCCGCCATCGCACCCGGTCCCGCCGCGGCCGCATCCGGAACCCTCACCATTGATGGCGACCTGTTCCAGAACCCCGGCGCCAACACCCGCATCGAGATCGGCGGACTCACGCCCGGTGTCGATCACGACCGCATCGATATCACCGGCGCCGCAACGCTCGACGGCACCCTCCACATCGCCCAACTCAATGGCTTCGCACCCCAGGCCACGGACGAGTTCATCATCATCGCGGCCGCGACCATCACGGGCACCTTCACAACCGTTGACACCTCAGCCTTCCCCGGTTTCGACGGCACCGTGACCTACACCCCGACCGACGTCCGCCTCTCCCTGGTCCCCACCTGCCCCGGCGACGCCGACGGGAGCGGCACGGTGAACTTCGACGACCTCAACGCCGTCCTCGCCAACTGGAACCAGTCCGTCCCGGCAGGAACCGGCGGCGACGTCACCGGTGACGGCCAGGTCAACTTCGACGACCTCAACCTCGTCCTCGCCAACTGGAACGCAGTGTGCTGATCAAGTAACGATGTGGAGTGGCCCATGAATGGCGGACTCAAGTCCCAGGCTTCAAGCCACAAGCCAGAAGCCAGAAGCTACAAGCTACCCAGGTACCTCCCCACCACCGAAGACAAGCCGCCGAGAATGGACTCCGCGGCAATCGCATGCCCGATCGAAACCTCATCGACATCAACAGCATCCAGCATCGCCGGCAGGTTCTCCGTCGTCAGGTCGTGACCCGCATGCACACGCAGACCCAACTCCCGCGCACGCGCCGCCGTCGCACCGATGCGCTCCAGTTCCGCCGCGGCCTCCGCTTCTGATGACGCATTGGCATACGGACCCGTATAGATCTCGATCGCGTCAAACCCGAACTCCGTCGCGATATCAACCGTCTCCGGCGTCGCGTCCACAAAGAGGCTCAGCCGCGTCGCTGTCGGCAGCACGGCGCGCACCTCCTTGAGCGGTGTGAGATCATGCGACCGCCGCCATCCCTGATGACTCGTCAATTCACCCGGCGTGACCGGTACCGCGGTGAACTGGTGCACACCGAGACGCGCGCACTCTTTCAACAGGGCCGGCCGCGGATCACCCTCGACATTCAGTTCGATCTCCCCCGAGGCAATCCGCTCGACCTGCATGAGCGGCGCGAGATCCGATACCCGCACATGCCGTCCATCTTCCCGCGGATGCACCGTCACACCATGCGCGCCCGACGCAATCGCGATCCGCGCGGCCTTCACCAGCGACGGCGAGTCACCCTCCCGAGAATTCCGGATCAGGGCCACCTTGTTGATATTCACGCTCAGACGAGTTCGATGCATGCCTTCATTCTAACCGCACCCCGTCGACCACCGGGCCATGGAACTGCCCCCTCCGAGCTCCCCTGCTCTCCTGCTCCCCTGCTCAAAGAAAGCCCCGACTCCGCGAAGAGCCGGGGCGATCCAGTCTGTGAGGCCTCGCCCGTCAGGCAGAGGCGTATGGAGAGGTGTGCCGCGGCACTCAGCCGCAGACCACGCCCCAGTTGGCGAGCACGATGTTGAGATCGTTGAAGTCGACCAGACCATCGCCATTCACGTCGCCATTGGTGCCGGGCACAACGGCCATGCCCCAGCTCGCAAGCACGATGTTGAGATCGTTGAAGTCGACCAGACCGTCGCCGTTCGCATTACCGGGGCACGGGGGCGTCGGGATGAAGCGAGTACGCCACGCAGTCAGGGCGTCAATGTCCTCGCCGAGCGGCTCGGTCAGGTAGGGGAAGCTGGTTCCCGTCATGCGGGAAGCGTAGATCATCGAAGGATCCATGCCGCCGGACTCATCAACGAAAGGCGTCATCGGATCGTCATCATCAACACTGAAGAGCAGGGTCAACACGAGGCCCTGGCTCGACGTCTGAGTCCACGCGAACTCGAACGCATCGATGTCCGTGCTCTCCGGAATGCCGAGGTGAGCGACATCGTCGATGACCTGCATCGGACCAAAGCCGGTGTTCAGGTAGATCGACCCGGGATCCAGCGGGAGACCCGCAATGCCGGTCGCCTCGTGATCCGCAGTGAAGTACCAGTAGGGGCAGCTGTCCGGATTCATGACCGCGTCGAGAGAGTCAACGTCGTCGTCATGCTCGCGGCTCATGTTCGGATTCGGCGACAGGTTCGTGTGCACACCACGCTCGTCGGCAACCCCGTAGAAGCTGCCGACGGTGGCGGGAACGGCAATGCCCGTCAGGCGAATGCCCATGATCTCATCCTGGTACGCCGTGGTGCCGTAGCTGTCGAGACCCGCGAAGGGCGACGGGGCCGAAACCGGAACATCACAGGAAATCCAACCGGCGCCCTTGTCGTCATCGAAGGAGATCGCGAGGAACTCCGACGTGTGGACGCACTGGCTCGGGAAGGCCGGAATCGGCTGGGGCAGCGGGACGAGCCCGTCGATGTACTGGCGGATGTCGAAGTCCGTCTGGTCGTGGCCGTCCAGGTCGAAGTACTCGACATAGTTCTGAACGGTCTGACCCGAAACGCACACCGGGGCGATGGCGCCGAAGGGTGTCGGGGCGTAGTCGCCCATGAAGATGCTGGCGTCGTCCTTGAAGCCGTTGACCGGACCGGCGAAGAAGGGGCCACGCCAGAAGTAAACGTCACCGGGATCGAAGACTTCATCGCCGTCCATGTTGGGGTCGGACAACTCGGCGTCGCTGCCGAGGTCAATGGAGAACTCAATGAGCGGGTTCTGACCGGACGGGTCGCCGCTCTCGTTCTGGGCCAGGGCGCTGTCGCCGCCAGCCAGCATGACAAGTGAGAGCGCAAGAAGGGCAGTGTTGGTGGAAGGCATGGGAACATCTCCGAAGTAGAGGGTGTAGGTGTTGTTGCTGCCAGTCAAAGTCCGCATCATGTTTGCAGTGACTGACAATCGGGATCACAGACACACGCGGCACCCGACCGGAAAAGGGGCAGCAACAACTGCAAGAACTCCCGGAGATCTGACGCACGCGCGGACGGACGCCTGATAACTCCGGCGGTTGCGACTCCCGCCGGACAAGTCCCGCCCGACGCCCACCGCGGGATCGACCGCCATTTCTCCCGGATCAATGCATCCGAACGGGCCTTCGGCACGAGAACACTCACGTGGACCGACGATTCACCATCCTGATCGACTCCGCCTGCCCGCTCTGTCGCAGCGAGGCGGTGCTCCTGCGCCTCCTCGATCGCCGGCGGGGGCGACTCGTCATCGAAGACATCAGCAAGCCCGACTTCGATCACGCAGCCGTGAACAGGACGCACGATCAACTCATGGCCACGATCCACGGCGTCACCGCCGAGGGCGAAGTCATCACCGGCATGCCGGTCTTCCGATCCGCATATCGTGCCGTCGGACTCGGCTGGCTCCTCGCACCCACAGGATGGCCCTTGCTCCGTCCCGTCTTCGACGCCCTTTACCGTGCCTTCGCGAGGTTCCGACTTCACCTCGCATGCCGAAGCGGCCGAGCCTGCTCCGTCTCCCCCAACTGAAAGCGCTCCCGTCCCATGAGCAGAAGCGCTCGCAGCAGTGAATCGACACAGACTCACAGGCCACAGACGTCGCCCCAGAGGGCGAGGGCGCGAGGGCGACGCCATTGGAGAGCGGGGCCGAGAGGCGTTCGGCACAGGTTCGTGTGAAGCGGAGGACAGACCCCTCGAGTGCCACGATTTTCAGAAAGTTCCCACCCCCACCGGGCGCGCCGCAGCCCGTTCACGCCTGACTGGTGGGAAGCCATCGCTTCCCGTCAACTAGCAGTGGCTCCGCCGGTGGAATCGTATTTGACGAGGGCCCCACCGGCGGTGTCATTTTTCGGCCGGCTTGATGCCATGGTGACAGCCGAGTACCCAGGTCCCGGCCTCAACTCTCCAGTTCCACCCCGCCCGCATGGTACGCCGTGATCACGCGGGGCATCTTCTCCGTCATGTGGGCCAGACGCTCGAAGAAGGCGCCATCGTCGTTGCCCTGCGGCGGCTTGAAGCCGATGAGGACCACCGCCGCATCGGATGACACACGCTGGATCGTTTCAAGCGGGTCGTCACCCTGGTGAACCGAAGCCGTCGCCGGAATCCGCGACTCGCGCGCCAGCCCGCGAAGGTGCCCGAGAACCTCCTGCTCCGCCGCCTCGGACTGGATCACGCGCATCAGGCGGATGCGCCGGTTGCGCCAGCCGGGGTTCTGCGTCAGCAGGTGCGCGAGCAGGAGCAGGAGCGGGCCGTTGTCCCGACCGCGCCACCACACATCAATCGAGCCGCGCGGCGGTGTCCAGATCACCTCATCCTGTTCGCGACTCCGGACGAGGATGATGCTCCGGCGCAATCCGGCGACCAGTCGAATCGTGTCGAGGAACGCCGGCCAGCGGTCGCGTGCACCGGGCCACCCGAGCAGCACGGTGTTGGGCTCGAGACCACCGAGACCGTGGCACTGAACAAGCGAGACGATGCCGGCATTGACCGATGGAGCGACAACGACGACGGGGAAAGCCGTCAGGTTCTCGTCATGAATGAAGGTGCGCAGCACCTCGCGCTGCGCAACGCGCCGATCAAGCAGTTCGCGCACATCGCCCTGGATCACCTGCCCGAGTGTCTGAATGCCGTGGCCCGCGGTGAGCCAGTGACCGTAAATCGCCAGGTGGCGCCGACTGGATCCGGCACCGCTCATCGTCAGCAGGATCGGTCGCCAGTTCTTCGGGTGGTACAGCTCATCTTCCAGGATCCGCAGGTTGCGCCGCGCACGCTCGAAGGCCAGGCCGCTTCGGATGTCACCCCAGTTCGCTTCAATCTCACGCTGGCTGATCAGCCAGTAGATCGCAACCATCGCGGCAATCGAGATCGCAGCCCAGTACCACGAGATCAGCAGCATCACGCCCAGACAAGCCGCCGCACCCACGAGCGAAGACGCCCAGTGACACCAACGAAATCGCGGACGATAGCTGGGATTGCGCGTGAAGGCTTCGTAGAAAGTAGCGAGATTCAACGTGCCGTACGTGATCATGAACGCCATCGTGATGACCGGTGCAATCGCGTTCAGATCGCCGGGCAGAATGCACGCCTGGGCGATGATGAACGTGAGAATCGTGGCCCGCCGCGGCTCACCACTCGGCCCGCTGCCCATCGAGAAGGGACGAAGGACAGGCAGCACACCGTCGCGGGAAAAGGCCTGAAGAATCCGGGGCGATCCCATCATGCTGCCAAGCGCGGAACTCAAGGTGGCGGCAAAGACACCCGCGGTGATGAGCGGCGCCCAGATCGCAATGTCCGACATCACGAGCGCATCTTCCTTGAGCACATCACGTGAGCGCACCGCGCCGAGGAGAATGGCCAGGCCAAGGTAGATCACACCGGTGACGAGGATCGCGGCAAGCGTGCCCGCGGGGATCGCCCGCGCAGGATCTTTCAGGTCCCCGGACATGTTCGCACCCGCCATGATGCCGGTCACAGCCGGGAAGAAGAGCGCGAACATGGTGACCATGGAGGTGCCGGACGAATAGCCGGCGTCGAGGTTGGCACGCAATGTGCTCGTGGAGATGTCACCGACGGCGCCGGCGCCGAAGGACACGAGTGAGAGCGCGAGAATGCCGAGGATGACGTACTGCACCTTGATCGTCCATCCGGCGCCGATGTAGACGCAGATGAAGACCAGGATGTTCACCGCGGATGCGACGGCCACAAGGTTGAGCCCCGGAAAGACGGTGATGAACGCTTCGGAGAAGCCGATGACGTACATCGCAACGGAAATGGCCTGCGCGATGAAGAAGACGAGGCCGATCGCGCCGCCGTATTCAACCCCGAGGCTTCGGCTGATCAGGAAGTACGCACCACCCCCCTCGGTGCGGGTGTTCGTCGCAATGGCCGAAAGCGAGAGGCCCGTCAGGAGAGTGATCGCCTTCGCGATCAGAACAATCAGGATCGCATGCACAATGCCCGAGTTGCCCACGACCTGCCCGAAACGCAGGAACATGATCACACCGAGAATCGTCAGCACGCAGGGCGTAAATACACCGCCAAACGTGCCGAAACGCCGCTGAGCGGTGTCGTCCCTTTGAGTGCGATCAGGCACGGCGCAGTCCGCGGCGGGTGGGTGGTGGAAGACTCATGTGCACGATGCGTCGGCCCGGCGTCGGCGATCAGGCTTCGGTGAAGTCGTGATCCGCGACGTACACGCCGGTCCTCAACTTGGCGAGTTGTCGAAGGAGATCGTTGAGCAGTGAGGATGCCCCGAAGCGGAACAGATCCGGCGTGAGCCAGTCGTCGCCGACAGTCTCCTTGACCATGACGAGGTAATGCAGCGCCTGCTTGGCCGTGCGAATACCGCCCGCAGGCTTGACACCGATGTGCTTGCCGGTCTTGAGGTAGTGGTCGCGAACGGCTTCGAGCATGATGAGCGTCACGCCCATGGTGGCCGCGGGCTGGACCTTACCGGTGCTGGTCTTGATGAAGTCGGCACCGGCGTTGATCGCAAGGTCCGAAGCCTGACGCACAAGGTCATACGTCTCGAGTTCGCCGGTCTCAAGGATGACCTTGAGGTGCGCCTCGCCGCAGGCTTCCTTGGTGGCGGCGATCTCGTCGAAAACCTTGCCGCGTTCGCCCGCGAGGAAGAGCCCCCGGCTGATGACCATGTCGATCTCATCGGCGCCCGCCTCGACGGCGCGTCGCGTGTCATCGAGTCGCACATCGAGGGGATACTGGCCGGAAGGAAAGCCGGTCGCGACGGAGGCAAGGTGAACGCCCGAGCCGCGAAGCGCCTCGGCGGCAACGCGAACGAGTTCGGGATAGACGCAGATCGCAGCCACGTGCGGCAGGCCGGGATCATTGATGTCCGGCTGGACCGCCTTGCGGCACAACGACCGCACCTTCTCCGGTGAGTCGGCACCCTCAAGTGTCGTGAGATCAACCATGGAGACGGCAAGCCGGAGCCCGCTCTCCTTCATGGAAGTCTTGATCGATCGCCGGGTAAAAGCGGCGGCCCTGGCATCAGCCTGCACTCGATTGACGGTTGTTGTCGGCATGCGGAGATTGTAGTGGTGGCGCGCCCCCGGCGGTGAGATCGCGCCGGCTGATCGGTGGGTGTTGGGCACCTGGCGTGCCAATGGCACGCATTGGCACCTGAACACACCGAAAACGCGGCCACCAACCGCTCCCACCCAACGTGCAAAGCACGCTCTGTCCGAAGGACAGGGACTGCGCAGCCTGGGGTGAAACCCCACGACCACACCCCGGACGCCTCTCACTCAGTCAATACGAAATATTGGCGAAGGCGTTCGTCTCTGAGAATCCACCGGATGGGGAGATGATGTCGCCGTGGTCCGAGGAGCCGAGGTCGTAGTTGGTCTGGTTGCCCGCGGCGGCGCAACGGATGATGAGACCGCCACTGCCACCGATGATGCCGGTGGGATTGTCGGTGGCGGTGCAGGAATCGATGGTGGTGTCGGAGGCGCCACGGAATCCGGCGAACTCGCCGCCGCCGATTCCGCCACCATTGCCGTCCGCTACACAGTCACTGATGCGATTGTCGCTGCTGAGCGTGAAGCCATCCTCGGAGTTGATGAATGCAGTGCAGTCCACGATTCGGCAGGAAGCCCCGGTGTCGAAACCACTGTTGGAGTTGGACGTGGCGGTGCAGCCGCGGAGCACGCATCCGTTCCCCACATCAAACCCGTCTCCGCCATTTCCGTCCGCGACGCATCCGGTCAGATTGGCGTTGTTGCCGGTATCAAAGCCAGCGCCGGAGCTGAGTCTTGCACTGCACGTGGTGAAGATGCTCCCGGACGCGGCATCGAATCCCGCCAAACCACTCCGGATCGCAGTGCAGTGGAGGAATGTATTCGCACCGTTGGGGGCCTCGAACCCATCTCCATTCGTGGTGCGGTTTGCGACGCAACTCGAGAGGATGGAACCGTCGCCCATCCGGAAGCCCCGAGTCGTCGACTCGGTCGCGGTGCAGTTCTTGAGCGACACGGCGTCAATCGATGTGAATCCTGTGCCGCACTGGGTTGCACTGCAGTTCATGGCAACCACGGCGTCCTGGTCCGCGGTCCCACCGCTGAATTCGAAGCCCTCGTTGCACTCTGACACCATGCAGTTCTGGACGGCGCCGGAGGCAATCTTGATCCCTTCATCAAGGCTGTTGCTGACAGAACAGTCGGAGATCACAGCCCGTCCCAACACGAGAATGCCCTCTGAACTCGTCCCGATGACGGCGCTGTTGGTGATGTGGGCATCACGGCTTGCGACGATTCCACGGGAGCAGTTCGCGATGTGTACGTGCTCGACGATCAGCATGGAAGCACCCGTGCACTCGATGCCGTCGGCTGCATTCCTGATGAACCCGTTCTTGATCACGATGGGCCTGACGTCCACCGCGCTGCTGTAGTTGATCGCATCCTCGAGCGTCGCGGGTGCGATCGCGAAACCATTGAGGTCGAGCGTGACACCCGCAGTCGTGATCGTGATGCCACTGATCCGGGGCCCTGTCAGGTAGTAGGACCCCGGCACATCGATCGTGTCACCGACGAGCGGCGTGCGCGGCTGCACTTCCTGGAGCGTCTTGCCCGTTGGCGCGATCGGACCCGCGGGCGGGTCAAGCGGGCCGGCGAATACAGTGCTACATGTGAACAGGGCAGTTGCCCAGATTCTCCAATGTGACATGATGTCTCTCCTCCAGGCACGTCTGTCGCGAAATCAGTTCAGGGCTTGCGGTTGTGCATGGCAAGCTGATCCCGATTGTAATGCGTACGCCTCTGACTTCATCAGGAAATCTGATGAGGTTGGTCAGCCCGGGTAACGACACACTCAAGTTGCAGGTCGCGAGACTCGCGCTCATAGATGGGTGGGTGAATGTAGGCCGCTCGTATGCAGCCGTTCCGACGATAGAAGTTGATCGTGTCGACGCTGGGATGAGCAGCGATGTAGAGACGCGGGATGCTTGCAGCAGCCGCATGCTCGATCACCGCCTGCCAGAGTTGTCCACCGAGGCCGGTGCCGCGATGCGGACCTGACACGTGCAGGTACGACAGATTGGCGTAGCGGTTGTCGGGCCCGAATCGGTCGGGTTCGATGGCCGCAAAGGCCACGAATTCTCCGCTCTTCGTCGCGGCGTCCGACATGCCGAGCACGATGCCGCCGCGATGGGCGAGGTTGTTGAGGTGGGTGGCGATGCGCCGCTTGTTATCGGGAGTCCAGTCGTCCTCGAACGTGTTGGCTTCTTCGTGGAATTCCCCGGCGCTGATGTGGACGGTGCGTGTGGTGCGTTGCCGGCGATCGAAATGATCGAGGGCGTGGGGCAGCATGGAGGTGAGGCGGTGGGGCATGGCTTGGCTTCTAGCTTCTGATTCTATGAAGCAAGCCTCCCTCCGCAGTAGTCTCGGGGTCGTTGATTGGTCTACGCCCCATACAGCGGAAGGAGGCCCGCAATGCTGGCTTCTGGGTCGGGGGTCAGGGGCAGGTTGTATTCCAGTTGGACAGAACTTCGTTGAGGTCGTCGAAGTCGACGAACCCATTGCCGTTGGTGTCGCCGGTGCAGGAGGGGAGGATGGCGAGGAGAGCCGTGTTGCTGGTGGCGCTGGCGTGGGCGCCGGTGATGACGACGTTGGAGGTGGCGTCGATGGTGAGTGTGTCCGCGGAGGCCGCCGCGGCCACGACGAGGAGCGTGGTGGGGCGCGGGGCCAAGGGGTGTTGCCTTTCTCCGGACGGGGCGACGCTTCACCATACCAGTCCTGTTCCTCACCTCATAGGATGTTCCAGAGCCGCAGGCGCTGGAACCCGCAGGTCCAGGGGATGGCCATGGTGACGATTCGAACTGAGCGCGATGGGGATGCCGAGGGGGTTCGGGTGGTTGTTGCCGCGGCGTTTCCGAGTGATGCGGAGGCGCGGCTGGTGGATGCGCTTCGTCGGGGTGGTCGGTTGGTGGTATCGCTGGTGGCGGTGGATGGTGACCGGATTGTCGGGTACGTGGCGTTCAGTCCGGTGCGTACGGCGACGGGGGCGACGGGTGTGGGGTTGGCGCCGGTGGCGGTGGCCGCGTCTCATCGTCGGCGTGGGATTGGTGCGGCGTTGATCGAGGCGGGGTTGGAAGCGTGTCGTGAGGCGGGGTACGAATGGGCGGTCGTACTGGGCGACCCGGCGTACTACGGGCGTTTCGGGTTCGCGGCGGCGACGGCTTCCGGCCTGCGTGATGAGTACGGTGGCGGAGCGGCGTTCCAGGTGATGGCGCTGGTTCAGGGTGGCGTGCCGGTGGATGGTGGGCTGGTGCGTTATGCGCCCGAGTTCGGGGAGGTCTGATGAGATCCCGTTGCGCTCTCGTTGCCGCTATTCCCACGGCCCCTTCCGTGTGACGTTGATGAACGTGTCACCTTCCAGTCGGTAGAGGCCGAGGTAGCCGCCGACCCAGATGCGGCCGTTGTGGTCTTCGTGGATGGACTGAACGGCAGGGCTGGCGAGTCCGTCTTCGACTGAGTAGTTGCGATACGATTCGCCGTCGTAGCGGTACAGGCCGGGGCCCTCGATGGTGAACCAGATATTGCCGTTGCTGTCTTCAAAGAGGTCCCACGCTTCGGTGCCTTCGATGCCGTCCTGCTCGGTGACGTGTGTGAAGGTCCTGCCGTCCCAGCGGCAGACGCCGTTGTGGTGAGTGGCGAACCAGAAGTTGCCGGCGCGGTCTTCGAGGATGCAGTTGACCACGTTGTGGCAGAGACCGTCCATGGTGGAGAGGTGTTCGAGCGCCGTTCCGTCGTGAATGTAGACGCCGCCGTTGGTGGCGAACCACATGCGGCCGGTGCTGTCTTCGATGATGCTGTGCACGATCCACGGGCTGGTGACGCCGCGGGTGGGGTCGGGGTGTGACTCGGGGAGTTCGAAGGGTGTGAATGCGGTGCCGTCGAAGCGGGTGGCGCCCTTGAAGGTGCCGATCCAGATGAGGCCGTCGGTATCGATGGTGAGGCACCAGATGTCGTCGCTGAGGAGTCCGTCCTTCTCGGTGAAGGTGGTGAATTGGGTGCCGTCGTAGCGTGTGAGTCCGCCCGAGGTACCGAACCAGATGTTGCCGTCCGTGTCTTCGACGATGGCGCGGACGGCATGACCGCCGAAGCCGCGGCGGGGCGAGAAGTACTCCAGCGGGATCTCGGCGGGGAGTGATGCCTCGGGTTGATAGCGGATGACACCATCGCCATTGGTACCGAACCAGTAGTTGCCCTGGCTGTCGTGGTGAATGCGTCGGACGAAGGTGCTGATCTGATCTTCGACGCGGGGCGTCTGGATCCCGGTCTCCGGAGCGTCCTGCGCGGGTGCGGTGGTGGCGAGGGCGCAGAGGAGGGTGAGTGCGATGAGTCGGCGTGTGATCATGAGCCTCTCCGGGTGCGGATGGTGCGTCATTGTGAGAGCATCGTACTGGTGGGGTCGAGCCGGCCGTGTCACTGGTCTGTAACCGCCGTTGGAGGTCGCCATGTTTGTACTGAGTTCGAGAAGCCGGGGTGATGTGTTGGCGGGAGTGTGTCTGCTGGTGATGTGCGCGGGACCAGCCAGCGCGGGCGACCTTGAGCCACCGGCGGGGCCGGTGGGGTCGACGATGAAGGCGTTGGACGTTGTTGAGCCGCGGGTCGCTGTCGGCCCGGACACGACGCCGGGCGATGCACATCATATGTACGTGATTGACCGAAGCGGGTCCTACTACCTGACAGCCAACATCGCAGGCGAGCCCGGAAAAACCGGCATCAAGGTGCTCGCCCCGGATGTCACACTCGATCTCAACGGCTTCACCATCCGCGGCACCCCGGCATCCGATCACGGCATTGAGGTGGACCCGGACGCGCCTCGCTTCACATGCCGCAACGGCATCGTGGCGGACTGGCCCCTCATCGGCGTGATGGCGGAGGAACCGGGAGATGTCCATATCGAAGGCGTCACTGTAGCCTCCAGCGGCAGCATGGGAATGATCGTTTACAACGGCATCATCCGGGACTGCACTGTCCTCGGCACCGGGAGCGATGGAATCTACGCCTCCTACAGATCCATCATCGAAGACTGCCACGTGCGCACCGCCGACGGCAATGGCATCCGCGCGGGCGCAGACAGCATCGTTCGCGGCTGTCTCACTGTCCGCAACACCGGCTCAGGGATCGTCATCGGCGGGCCGCATGCCACCGTTCGTGATTGCACCACCAACAGAAACGACGGTGCGGGCATACACATTGTTGGGGGCGTCGGCAGCCTGGTGACGGCGAACACAGTGTGCGACAATGCTGTCGGACTGATGTTCGCCGCCGGCGGGAATACCTGCCGGGACAACCACGTGCAGGACAATGCGGACAACTACGACTTCGTACCCGGGAATTCCATTGCACTCCGACTCAGCGAGATCCCGGAGACAATCGACTGGCCGGCGTCTGTGACGCTGGAGGGGACGTTGACCGGGGAGTCGGGTGAGCACGGGATTGATATCCGGAGCGGTGATGTGACGCTTGACCTGGGCGGGCACACGCTGGTGGGCGTTGAGGGCTCGCTGACGGGGATCGTGTCAACGGTCGAGGGTGCGGACGGGATTGCGATCCGCAACGGCATGGTTCGAGACTGGGGCGAGGCGGGCATTGACATTACGGGTGCTTCCCCGGGGCGTAACTCCGACCAGCACATCGACGCAGTGCGAGCACTTCGGAATGGCCAGTCCGGCATCCGGACGGGGTTTCATGCGATCGTGACGGGGTGTGTCGCCGTGGACAACAACGGCTATGGCATCGGTGTCGGCAATACCTCAGTGGTCGAACGATGCACAGCCAAGGGCAACGGAGACTACGGCATCTCGATCGTGGAGCGTTCGATCGCGCGTACGTGTGTCGCCGAGGACAACCTGACTTCCGGGTTCTCCGGGTACCAATCGAGCACCTTCATCGAATGCTCGGCGGGTGGCAACGCTGCGCATGGATTTCGCGGCTATCGCATCAACGTGCTCAACTGTCTCGCCTTCGCCAACGCCGAGAGCGGGATCGATATGTCTGACGACTGCATCGCCCAGAACAACCGCTGCATTTTCAACGCCAACGGCATTCGCGCGGCGGGCGACGGCAACGTGATCGAGGGCAACCTGGTGCGCGGCAATACGATGTTCGGGATTACCGTCGACGGGATGGACAACATCGCCACGTGCAACAGGTCGGTGAATGATGCAACGGCGTTTCAGTTCCTGGGCGATACGGTGTACGGCCCGATCGTGAATGCGGCGGGTGGCGGGGACCTGTCGGCCATAACGGGAAGCGATCATCCGTCGGCAAACATCATGAAATAGGAGCGGGATTGGCGGGAACGTCCGAGTAGAGGCTCTGTCGGGCGATCTGCATGCCGGTAGGATCGCCGCATGCTGATTCGTGCGTTTGATCAATGGTTCACGCGTGACTCGACTGACGAGTTTCACCAGCTTGCGGGCGGACCGGAGCGCTGGACCTATCCGGTCGGGCATTTCGGCCTGCTTCTCTTCCTTGACGGCATCTCGCGTCGGGCGATCCGATGGCTCGACCGTACGCTCGATGCGGCGGAACTTCCGGAGTCAGGAGCCGATACCGAGTTGCCGGGGACGTCCGGGGAGTAAGGGGTCTGCATCGTCGTTGCAGAATCCGCACCTCAATCGCGCAGGATGAGTTCGGCCTCGGGGACCTGGATGCCGTGTCGGCTCAGCGCTGCCGTGATCGCCCGGAGTTCGAGTTCTGCGAAGTCTCCCTGCCGCGAAGCGGTGGCTTGGATTGCGATGTGACCGTTTCCGAGGGAGCGGAGTCTCAGTGTGACCCCCGACAGGGTGTGGCCGTGGAGTTGAACCTCCAGTTCGGTTTCCTTCCCGGTGCGCAGCAGGCGCGTGGAGCTGATGATGTCAGCCATGACGTGCGGCGGCGGGGCGGCTGTGCCTGTGAGGAACTGGGTCGTTGCTGAGAAGGCCGCGCTCGCGCCCTGGTTTCCGGAGCCGGAGATTGCAGAACGTGCGTCCGGTTCGTTGAGGGCGTCGCCGGAACGAAGTGTTGAATCGTCTGGCCGGAGCTCCGGCCGCGGCATGGTCGCGCGCAACTGGTCCTGGATCAGGGGAAAATTCTCGGTGAGCGTGCGTGACTCCTGGTGCCGTGCCTGCATCTGTCGGAGCGCCTGGGTGAAGGCACCGAGATCGAGGGTGGGCGGTCCGGATCGCTTCAGGGGTCGATTCAGTTCGGGTGTGCGCGAGTCCGACGCAGGTCCGGGGCGGGTTACCGACTTCGTGTCCGGTCGGCCGATTGTCCGCTGCGGGGTCTTACTCGCCGGGTGGATCGGAGTCGGTCGCATGGGGCCTCCTCGCCTGGGATTGGCGGATGCGGGCACTTCGCGCGGCATCCTCTCTCTCCCGGTCTTCGGCCTCCAGCTTTGCGCGTTGCACGGTTCGCTCGTGATTCTGCTTGAGTTTCTCGAGGCCCTCGACCCGGCCGCGCGTATCGCGCAGGTCAGCCGCCGCGACCTCCCTCCGGCGTGCGGCGTCCTCGCGCTGCGCCTCGAATCCGGCGGCACGGTCGCCCAGACTGTAGATGTTGCGTTTCAGGCCATCCATGCGGCTGCGGATCGCGACGATATCGGGTGTGGCGCCTCCGATGCTCGTCAGTCGATCTGCGAGGGCCAGGGACTCCGTTTCGAGTGCTGCGGCGCGGGCCCGGGTTTCGTCCCGCTTCTCGGTGAGCTGTTCGATCTCCTTGCCGAGGTTTCTGATCGCGGCGGCAAGCCGATCGCACCGTGACCTGGCTTCCACCAGTGCTGCTTCGAGCGGAAATGGCTGGTCCTGGTTGCGCGCCACGTACTTCCTCGCTTCACGCTCCGGCGGCCTGCTCGAAGAGACTGAGGGTCTCTTCCAGCGAGCACTGTTCGTCTGACGCCTGCTTCAGGACGCGTTCGATGGCGGGATAGCGATCGACGTCATCGCGTTCCTCATCCGATTCGGGATCGAAGATGCTCAGGGAGATCTTGTCGTAGTTGCGTTCGTAGCAGGAGATGATGCGGCGGGCCCGGCCGGCGATCTCGGCATGGCGATCATTGACGAGTTCGGACATGAGCCTGCTCGTGCTCTGGCGCACATCGATGGCGGGGTAGTGCGTGCGCTCCGAGAGTGCCCGGGTGAGGATGAGATGTCCGTCGAGGATGCTCATGGTTTCGTCGGCGATCGGATCCGAGAGATCACCGGCTGGCGTCAACACGGTGTAGATCGCCGTGATCGTGCCGCGATCCGACGGCCCGGTCCGTTCGAGCAGGACCGGCAACTGGGTGAGGACGGAGGGCGGGAATCCCTGTCGACCGGGAACCTCACCGGCGGCGAGTCCGACATCGCGGAGTGCGCGCGCAAAGCGCGTGATGGAGTCCATCAGCAGGAGCACATTCATCCCCTGGTCCCGCCCCCACTCCGCGATCGCGGTTGCGGCGTGCGCCGCCCGCAGGCGGAGCAGTGGCGGCTCATCGCTGGTGGACACGACGGTCGCGGTCCGGGCGAGGCCTGCTTCATCGAGGTTGTCTTCGAGGAAGGCACGGACTTCGCGGCCTCGTTCCCCGATCAAGCCAATGACGATGAGATCGGCCTTCGCGCGATTCGCGAACGTCGCGAGCAGTGTGCTCTTTCCGACACCGGGGCCGGCAAAGAGACCCATGCGCTGGCCGTGTCCGATGGTCAGCAGTCCATCGATGGCGCGGACACCGGTTTCGAGTGTCTGCGTGATGCGCTGGCGTGTCATGGCCGGCGGGGGTGGTGCGATGAGGGGTCGCATCTCGACGTCGCCGAGGGGGCCGCGCCCATCGATCGGGCGCCCGAGCGCATCCATGACCCGGCCGACGACGCCGGTTCCGACGGGAGTGGTCGCCGCTCTCTCGCGCGGTTCGATGCGTGCCTGGTACTCCACGCCGTCGACGGTTCCGAGCGGCATCATGATGACGCCATGCTCATCGAAGCCAACGACTTCGGCATCGAGGATGCCATCGGAGTTGTGGATGCGGCAGATCTCACCCATGCGTGCGCCGGGCAGCTTGCCTCGAAGAACGGGCCCGGTCACGCTGGTGACTGTCCCGACGCGATCGGGTCCGCCGGCGTTGCCGAGGATGGATTCCAGTCTTGCGCGTTCCGGATCAGTCATCCTTGTGCCCATCCCTGATGTTCTGGATCAGTCGCTGCTCGATCTTTCCGAGGCGCTTTGACAGTGCATCCTCGACTCGCCCGAGGTCTGTCTCGACACAGACACCATCCTCCGGGACTTCAGGGTCCGCGCGCAGGGCCAGCCGTTCCTGGCCGTCGAGTTGGAGGACTTCGCTCAGGGCGGCATGGTTGTCCGGGTGCACATGCGCCACGATGCGCCCGGGGGCGCGTGCGGCCTCAATGGCGTCGAGGACCAGCCCGGCGAGAGCACCGGGGCGGGTTGCGACTTCGGCATTGAGAACGGCCTGCGCCACTCGGAGCGCGGCGACTTCGGCCAGTTCCGCGACGCGCCGGTCTGTTGATGCGACCATCTCCCGGAGTTGTGACACGAGTCCTTCTGCCTCTGCCCGGGCGTCGCTGCTGGCCCGCGCTGCCGCTTCCTCGGCGCGGCGGGCACCTTCTTCGTGCGCCTGCGTGCGGATGGTTTCGGCTTCGGCATGTGCGGCGTCGAGGACAGCCTGGCGTTCGCGGAGGATCTCCTCGGCCTCGAGCACGCTTCGCTTGAGGACGCGTGCGCCCGGGAACAGCGGATCGACGGTTGAGGCATCCGGCTGCCGGATCATTCTCGGGTTGGCTTCGCTCCTCGTCATCCGGTTGCTTCCGTGTGAGAGACGGCGATGCGCACCAGTTCGTCGAAGAGTGTGTTTTCACAGGGTGCACTCATGGCGCTGGTCTCTTCGAGCACTGATGCTGTCCATCTTGAGGACTGCATGAAGGCCTGCTGCACACTCTGAGGCTGGCTGTTGAGTTGCGCGGCGACGGTGGCGCGGCCTGTCTCCCGGGCGAGGCTGCCGCGACTCCTTGACACTGAGATACCGTCGACGTTCTCACCCCATGTGTGTGCGATCTCGTGATCGACATGAAGTGTGGCGTCGGCGTGGATATCGAGCGCTCTTCGCCCGAGGTCGCGCCCCAGGCGCGAGAGCATCTTGCGGTTGCCGCTCTGGATGGCGGTGTGCGCGATCACGATGAGTCCGAGCGTTTCGAAGATGGTGCGTACATCCCGCGCGGTTGCCCGCGCGAGTCTGCGGAGGCCGGGAGGGAGCGAGTTGACATCGGAGGCGATGCGTTCGCGCCTGAGGATCCGTCGCCTCCAGAGGAACTGTTCGGCGGGCCCGAGATCTTCACCGGGTGGGAGGTCGGTCTGATTCGTTCCGAGTCCTGCGTCCAGAGCCCGGGCGAGGGCACGCGATGCGTCCGGCGTTCCTGGCGCGATCGCGCATGCCTCGGCGCACTGGCGCACCGTGCTGCGATTCGACTCGGGGTACACAGCGGGATTGGACGTCCCCATCAATCAGGCTCCCGTGTCCCACGTATCGCATCCGCATCATCGGCGTCCGGCTGCCGTCGGCCGAGCAGCATCACGCCGAATATCGCGGTCAGCAGCGCGAAGGCACCCGCGGTTCCCATGAGCACGTAATTGCCGATCGAACCGGCGGTCTCACTGTCACCGGTGCTGACCAGACGATCTTCGGGACCGCCTGCATCGATGTCAGCACGCCCGGATCCGGCTCCGAGCAGGTTGATGGGTTCGACGGCGGTCCACATCACGCGCACATCGCTCTCCTGGTCCGACACCCCGGCGATTGCCGCCTGGACGAGTTTCGTGACATCATCATCGGAGATGGGATGATCGCCCTGTTGGGTTGCAGTCTCGCCTTCCATGGGGATGTAGCGAAGAACGACCATGGCAGTCGGGGTTTCACGCTCATCGAGGCCGCCGGCGTAGGGATCATCCTGCGGGATATTCAGGATGACGCGTGCCGCGACGATCCGGTCCCACAGTTCGAAGGCTCGAGCGAGTTCACCGGACGTGGCGTGAACCAGTCGCGCGTGTTCTTCCGAGGCGGTCGGGATGAGGCGCGATTCGTTGAAGAGTTCAGCGAATCCCGGCTGCGGCGTTCGGGGCAGATCGAACATGACGAGTATGCGTCGGGCGTCGTTGATTTCTGCGGCATCCACGCTGATGTCGAAGACGGGCTTTCGGTTCCGTTCCGCTTCGGTGAGTGCGGCGGTGGTCACGCCATTCTCTTCCAGTCGCACCATGATGCGCATGGCTTCCTTGGCATCGTCGACAACAAGCAGGCGCTCCTGCCCTTCCTCACAGCCGGTGGCCAGGCATGCGACACCGATCAGGAGCAGGGCGAGGATGAAACGAGATACTTTCATGGACGTAGACTCCCGGCCGACTCAGGCTTGGGTCTGGAGAACAGTGCGCATGCCGCTCGCACCATGCTCGACGACTTTGGAAACCAGTTCAACGCCGAAGTTGGCCTGCTGAACAGAGATCTGAAGGTTCATGAGTTCCGTGGTGATGCGTCGCTCGGCGCGGCGTACTTCCGGGCTGCCCGGGCTCAGTTCGCCCCGATCGATTCGAGCGTAGAGTTCGGCCTGGCGATGTTCGACGTCCTTCAGCTTCACGAGCGCTGCGTTCAGGCGGTCGAAGGCCCCGGTGAGCATCTCGCCCTTCTCGGGGGCGGCGATCTCGAAGGAGGGAAGCGGGCCGGGATCGGTCGCCGCGGCACTGGCCTTCTCAGCGGTCTTCACGGCCTCAGCGAGTTGGTCAGCGAATCCGACGGCGGGCACGGGTCCTTCGCCGGCGCGGTCGATCGGCGGCAGAGTTGTTGCTGCGTGATCAACAGGTGTGGGGCGTGGAATCACAGGGTCCATTGCTGCGTCTCCCTTTGTCTGACAGACTTACTTATCACTGTCTGCGGACTGCGCCGCCGCGATGATCTTGTTGAACATGGCACCCAGGGTCGGATCGGTCTTCACTCGCTCGTGAACGCTGTCCACCAGTTCCTGCGGCGGGTTGGGACCGAAGACGGATTCGAGGTTCTTCTCGACAAGTCCTCTGCGGATCTCATCGATCCCCATGCCCTGCTCGCGCAGTTCGCGGACGGCCTGGACCTGTGCATCGAGCTGAACGGTCTGATCGGTCGGCACCGGGGACTGGGCTTCACCCGTTCCGGCGAGGTGCTTCTCGAAGTGCGATGTCCCTTCCGGACGCGAGACGTTCATGTCCTGCTGGCCGGGATTGATCGGGCGGGGGCCTCCCGCTCCCTGAATGGGGTCCATCATGCACTCCTGTCGGCGCCGCGCGCCTGCTGCAGTTCGTTCCAGTCGCTCAGTCTACCACGTGCCAGTCGCCCGGCCGGCCCGTGTTCGTCGAGGTGAATCGCGTTGCGCCAGGCCTGCACGCTCTGACGAGCCTGCCCGAGTTGCATCCGGGCGTCGCCGCGAATCAGCCATGCGTATGCCAGTGCTGCACCTGACGCTTCGCTGACGGTATCGCAAGCTCGTGTCGCGGCTCGTTCGGCCTTGCGTGGCTTCCCTTGCGCGAGGAAGACTTCTGCGAGTCCGGTGTGCGGCACGGGATCCTGCGGTGCGAGCAGTCGGGCGCCTTCGAATGCGCTGGCTGCTTCTTCGACGTGGCCGCAGCCAAAGAGGAAGTAGCCTGCTTCCGTGAGGTAGCGTGCGGGCTTGTAGCCTGCGTCTTCGAGTCCGAGTTGTGCGGCGAGCGTGGCCATACCTGTTCCTCGATCACGCCTTCATGTTGCGAACGGCGGACATGCGCGCATCGTGGTGCGCCTTGACGATGTTGCTTCGAAGGTTGAATGCGAGCGTTTCGCGCTGCACCTCGACCTGCTTGTCGATGAGCGTGGGCAGCAGGTTGTCACCGGAGGTGCCGAGCACACCGTTGACGACGCTGCCAACCGAACCACCGATGCCGGGAACGGCGCTGAGGCCTCCGGCAATCGCGCTCACGAGGGGCGCGGAGTTGAACTCGTAGCTGGTCTGGCCGGCGGCTGAGCCGGCGGAGGCGCTGAGGCCTCGGGGGGCTGCATTCTGGTTGACTGGCTGGGTATCCATGGCGGTATCTCCTGTGTTCAGTTGCCCGTGCGGGCTTGTGTTCACTCCGGTTGTCGACGCCGGATGGAGTTCGTTGCGTCCCGACCTCAAAAAACAGCCCAAATCTCACCCGAACCTGCTTCGGGCGTAGAGAACCAGCGCCTTGTCGGCCTCCTCAAACGCCCGACGCACCGCAACGGCCCGTGATGTGTCGAGGTCTGCCGCCTGCATCGCGGCGAGCCAGCCGGTGAGTTGCGACGGACGCTTACCGGTCGCGGCGACGTGGCGACCAAAGCGTTCGAGCGTCGGGAAGTCCGGATCACCCACATCGGTCGGCTGGTCGGAGGGCGACGTCACGAGCGCCCCGACCGGGCGGCGACCCGGGCCTCAAGCGATTCGATGTCCGCCTCACGCACGCAGCCCGGCAAGGACCTGAGGTCCTGGATCGCCCGTTGCAGGAGGTCCAGGTCCGGCGATGGATCCGCCGCGTGGATGCGCGCGTAGGTCAGCAGGGCGCGGCCGTTTCGGTTTCCCCGTTGCAGGAGTTGGGTGGCATGCCGGATCGCACGCTCACGATAGGCGCTCTCGCCGGTGAGCCGGTACATCGCGGCATCGGCTTCTGCCGCGATGAGCAGCACCTCGCCTGCGTACGCGACGTTGGCATCCTGCTCGGCGAGTGAAGCCCATCCGACGAATTCGCGCGCGACTTCACTGGCGTTGCCATTCGCGAGGGCCCAGCGTGCCCAGACCAGTCGTCCCGGCAGGTAGTCGGGATCCGTGGCGTAGGCGAGGTCAAATGCCTGGCTTGCGGTATCGACGTCTCCGAAGGCGCCGGCGACGAGTGCCAGTTCCGTGGTGATCGCGGCGTACATGCGCTGAAAGACCTGCCCGGCGTTGGTTGTCCCCTGCTCGGCGAGGTCCGGGGTTGCCGGCAGCAACGACATGTCGGTCCAGCGATCGTAAGCGGCAAACCAACTTGTCAGTTGCTCGAAGCGTGCTGCGTTTCCGGTGGGCCCCTCGATCCGGCGCAGGACGCCGAGCAACTCGAGCAATCCTCGGCGCGGCGGGACCTCGCCCTTGGTGGGGGCCAGAGATGCGAGATCGAGGAGTGTGGCTGTGGACTCACCGAGCCAATCGACGGCATGCCCGTGGTCGCCGCGAAGCCGTGCGGTCCTTGCGAGGCCGAGGCTCGCGGGGACGAAATCGGGCAGTTCCCGGCGAGCCGCGTGGAAGAGTTCTTCGGCGCGATCGAGGGCGCCGTCACCGTTCCCGAACTGTCGTTCGTATTCCGTGGCGAGTGAGAGGAAGACCTCGCCTCGAATGGTCATGAGCAGAGCGTTGTCCTGCTGGGCATTGACGGTCAGTCGTCTGAGCACGTTGGATTCGATGACGGATGCGCGTTCGGCTCCGCAGAGTCCGACGCCGATGACGGCGCGTCGTTCACGGACGGCGTCCTTGAGCGCCTGCTGCGTGATCCGGCTCGGAGGCTTCACGCCCTCGAAGAGTCGCGGCGCCGGTTTCGAGGCGCAGGCGGTGAGGAGGGCGGTGGCCGCGAGTGCAGCGAGGAGGCGCGTTGTCAGTGCCTTACCACTCATCGTCTCCCCCACCGGCGTCCTTGCCACCGGAGAAGATGGTGTTGACGATCGTCTGTGAAGCGGCGTGGAGTGTCTTCTGTGCTTCGCGGACTTCCTTGAGTCCTTCGTTGACGAAGCCGATCACAAGGAACCAGCCGACCAGTCCGAAGGGGATGGCGCGGAAGTAGGGCCAGAGTGACTGCGTGAGCGGTCCGTCTCCCCAGGGGAGGGTCTGGAACCACGGTGAATTCCAGAGGCTGTGCAGCGCGACGGCGATGAGGAAGACGCGCACGAACTTCCAGTCGGTCAGCATCTCGAACTTGAACTTCCGGTTGCCTCGAACGCGCCATAGTGCGGCACCGATCAGTGCGGACCAGACGAGGTGCATGCCGGAGATGGTGCAGAGGCCACGGAGGTTGGTGATGCGGACCATCTCATCAATCATGCGTCCGACCGCGAAGCTCGGGTCATTCGAGTGGCGATAGAACTCGTTGAGACCATAGGTGAACGCGTAGCCGGCGGATTCGAAAGCGGCGAAGCCGCAGCCCACGGTGGCGCCGATGAGCAGTCCATTGAGTGTCCATCGATAGCGAAGCTGGCTGGCGAAGATGATCATCACCATGAGTTTGCCGGTCTCTTCGACGGGTCCGGCGAGCATGGGAGCGTAGTTCTTGAGATCCTGTGTCAACCCGCTCGTGAGCGAGAAGAGGATCATGCTGAAACCGAAGGAGAGGATGGCGCCGACGAGGAAGAGTTTGACGATCTGCCACAATGAGATGTTGCGCAGGACGTTCATCTCGATGAAGAAGAGCAGCACGGAGAGCGGGATCGCAAAGCTGCCCGTGATGATCAGGCCGGGTACGAAATTCAGATTGACGGTGCGCTCGACCGCGAACCAGAAGCCGAGATAAACGAGGACCGAGAGCACGGCGGCGCGTGCGAACATCCAGGGTGTGGGCCAGTTCGAGTTCACCTCGGAGACGGCAGGCGTGGTCGTCGGGCTGCCGACGTTGAGGTAGTCCTCGATCTCCTCCTGGGAGTGCTTGCGGAAGACCTGGGAGAAGAGTTCACGAACGCTGAAGCCTTCGACGCGGTCAAGGCCCGCCATGTCACTGAGCTTGCCGCCGGCGGCAGTGAGCCAGCCGGCGTACTTGTCCGCGGCTTCCTCGTCCGCCATCTGCCACAGTGAGCGACCGATGCGGAGTTGCTGGCCGAGATGGAGCTTGCCGCGTTCCATGAGTTCGCCATCGAGGTAGACCTTTGAGCCGTCGAGTGCCTCGAAGGCCAGGCGTCCATCGCGTGCGAGGACGGCGATGTGGCGGTTCTCGGCGGCGGTGTCTTCGCTGATGAGGTGGCAGTCGATGCCGCGACCGATGAGCTTCGCATCATCGTCGACGGTGAGTCGTTTGCCCTTGTCGGGTCCGCTGATGCAGACCAGCAGTGTGACCGGCGCCGGCGGGGTTGGCGTGCTGCTCTCCATGGTTCTCTTCCTCGGGTTCGGGCTCAGTGGCCGAGTTTCGTCGCAAGCTGGTCGTAGCCTTCGTCGAAGGCAAGATCGGCAGGGGTCTTGCCGCGCTGGTCCTTGGCTTCGGGGTTGGCATCGAACTTCAGGAGTTGGTCGACCAGGCCTTCGTCGCCGGCGAGTGCGGCGAGGTGCAGCGGAGTTCGCCGCCTGTTGTCTGCGAGATTGGGATCAGCACCGGCCTTGAGGAGCGCCGTCACGCATGCGAGTTGCTCGCCCTCCACGGCGCGGTGCAGGGCGGTCTTGTTGGAATCGCCGGTCTGCACATCGAGGTCGGCCTTGAGTTCGCCGAGTGTCTCGATGACGCCGCACTTGCCGGCTGCCATGGCTTCCTGGAGCGGCGTGGTCCCGGAGAGCGCCGAGGGGCTGTCCACGGGGATGTTGAAGTTCTTGACGAGGATCCGAATGATGCCGTCGTGACCGTTGGCCGCGGCAACGTGAATCGGTTCAAGTCCATCGGTGCCGTGGATGCCAAAGATGCGGAGTTCCTTGACCTGCATCAGGGCCTCGAAGAGTTGGGTATCGCCACGACTGGCGGCCTGAAGGATCGGCGCCACGAGGCCGTGTTCCTCGAGGAATTCTCGCTCAACGCCGTGCCGGCCGAGATCTTTGCCGTGCTTGATGACGGCGCTGTAGTCCTGGTTGTCAATCGCTTCCTTGAGTGCCAGCGCGCTCTCTTCGGGGGTGTCCTTGCCTTCGGGCGGAGGGGCCGGTGGGACTTCTGTCTCGGTGTCGTCGTCATCGTTCCCGGTGTGGCCCTCCGGAATCGGGCCGGTCTTGTTGTCGAAGAGGCCTGCCTTCCATGCGAAGAAGCCACCGCCGCCGATGACAGCGAGCAGCACGATCAGTGCGAGGGCGACCTTGAGGCCGCCTCCCCCACCACCGCTGCTGTTGCTGCCGGTGCTCGTGGCACCCGCGCTGGCGGGACGACCGGCCGGCTTCGGGGCGGAGCGGGAGCGGCCGGAGGCCTTCGCCGGGACGGCGGTCTTCTGATCGCGGCCGCGAGGTGCTTCCCCCTTCTCGATGCGTTGGAGGTCGGCGAGGAGGTGTGAGATGTGTGCGTAGCGATCGTCGAGATCGCGGGCCATGGCGGTTTCGATGATGAGCGCCCAGGTGTCCGGGAGTTCCGGGTTGAGTTCCTGCGGGGGCGGCGGCGGGCCGATCTTGATCTTGGCGAAGACCTCGGCGGTGTCGTTGCCGGTGTAAGGGACGCGTCCCGTGGCGAGCTGGTAGAGCATGGCGCCGAAGGAGTAGATGTCGACGCGCATGTCGCCGGCCTTGCCGTTGACGACTTCGGGGGCCATGTACGGGCGCGTGCCGACGGTCCAGCCGATGGGGCGCTGGCCGGGCTGGATGGTGTCGTTGAAGACGGTCTTGACGAGTCCGAAGTCACAGAGGTACGCATGTCCGCTGCGTTCGATCAGGACGTTTTCCGGCTTGATGTCGCGATGAATGACGCCGCGCTTGTCGTGAGCGTATTCAAGTGCCTCTGCGATCTGGATGGCGACGGGCAGGAGTCGGGTGAGGTTGATGGGTCGCCCGGGCTTGGCCTTGTCGGCGAGTGAACCGCCTTCGACGAAGGGCATCACCATGAAGGGGCACTCTTCGTTCTCGTCGACCTCGAGGACGGGCATGATGTTGGGATGCCGCATGGCCTGGAGGTGGTGGGCGTTCTTGATGAACTCCTTGCGGATCCGAGCATCGCCGGCCTGCGCTTCGAGCATGGCCTTGACGGCGACCTGGTCCCCCGAGTCCGGATCCTGTGCGAGCACGACGACCCCCTGGCCGCCGGTCCCGATGTGTCGGGAGGTCTTGAAGCGTCCGTAGTCGCGCAGCGGCTCCGTGGGTGGTTCGGTGGCTCCCGACTCGTTGTCATCGGGCAGGTCGAGTTGACGGCGCAGCGCATCGTTGACGTCCGTCTGGATGTCGTCCTGGGCATCCGTCTCCGGGGAGAGACTGGGAGGGTTCGGTTCGGTGCGGTCAGCGTGATCCGACATGGTCAGGCTCCGATGGTTCTTGAGTCGAGTGAGCATGCCCCCCTTGTCGGCCCGAGGGACCGGGTGTTGCGTGACACCCGGTCATCCCGGCCGAAATCGTTCTTCTCGCGGCGTCAGGGCGTCCAGTCGAGGGCCGCCTCGATATCCAGTGACCCACCGGTTCGCACGACGCCCTGGAGGGACTCGTAGGGTCGGACGGACTCGGTGACCGCACGGATGACGGTCTTGTAGTCCCAGTCGGGGTGCATGCCCTGGATCAGGGCGACGGTGCCGGTGACCATGGGCGCGGCCATCGAAGTGCCGTCCCACATCTCGGTCTTTCCGTACGAGCGGACGCCGAGCATCTGCGATCCGGGTGCGGCCATGTCGACCTCGCGGACGCCGTAGTTCGTGTACTGCTGCCAGACGCCGTTCCGGAAACCGCGACCGGGCATGCCGTCGGCGTCGATCGCGGCGACCGTGATCAGGTTCTCCACCGGCAAGCCGGCCGGGAAGTACCCGACCTCATCGATGTTCGTGTTCTCATTGCCGGCGGCGGCGACGAGCACGACGTTCATTCTCTTGAGGAGTTTGAAGAAATCTGATTCGGCGAGGGCCTTGAGGGCTGAGGCGTCGCATTGCCCGCCGAGGGACAGGTTGATGACCTTGGCCCCGTTGGCCGCGGCGTACCCGATGCCTTCCAGGATGGCGCTGAATTCACCGGCCCCGTCCGCTCCCAACACGACGGACGTGATCACCGATGAGTTGGGCGCAACACTGATGACATCGTTGGTGTCACCGATCTGGCGGGCCGCGATCTGCGAAGCGCAGAAGCTGCCGTGGTTGTCGGCATCGCGTCCCCAGTCGAGGGTTGCAGTCTTCGAGACGAAGTTGAACCCGTGGACGTCATCGATGAGCCCATTGCCGTCGTCGTCCTTGTTGTTGCCGGGCACTTCACCCTTGTTGACCCACAGTGCGGGCTGCAGCCGGGGGTCGCTGATGTGAATGCCCTTGTCCACGACACCCACGAGGGAGGGTCGGATGGCTGCGATGCGATCGGCGACGTTCACCCAGTTGGCGGTGTTGCCGGGGTTGTGCTTGTTCACGAACGCCCACTGCACCTGCGCGAGGTGGGTGTTGGGAAGGTCGGACGTGCTGAAGATGTAGTTGGGAATGGCCAACTGCACCGTGGGGTCCTGCAGGTACTGACGCAGTTCGTTCTGGAAGGCGCGTGACCGGAGGACGTCCGTGCCGCCCTTGCGGCCGCGAACCACCTCGATCTCACCCATGACAGCTTCCTTGAGCTTGTCGAAGGTGAGTCCCTGCTGTCCGATCTGTCCGTTGCCCTTCGGCTTGCGCAGGACGAGGATGCCATCGAATCTCGGTTCGTCGGCGGCCTGGTTCCGGGCATCCGCAGCGGCCACCGAGAGGGACTGGATCTTCGGGTCGCTCGCGGCGAGTCTCGCGTAGGCCGTGCGGATGGCCTCGTTGGCGCCATTTGTTGCGGGAACAGGGCCGGTTCTCGGTGCCGGCGCCGGGCGCTCGCCGCGACGGCGGCGTCGATCATTGTCGTCGCCGCGATCAGGCGTTTCCGGGGTTGGTGCGACCTCGTCGGGTCGTTCCGGTTGGCCGGGGTTGGGCGTGACGTCTGCGGGGGGATCGGTGTTGTCGGGCGGTGTGCTGTCGGGCTGATCGCCGCCGGAAGGTGGGGCGGACTCTTCCGGCACATCGGCTACCGGGGTTCCTGTGAGCGTGCGCCGGCCGCACTCGTGATCATCATGGATATTGACATCCTCGAGTGTCTGGCCTGGTTCGAGGCAGACGAGGTCGACGCGGGACATGGTGATGTCCGAGTTGGCCATATTGATCTTGAATCGATCTGCGATGCGATCGATGCCGTCGGTCAATCGCAGGAAGGCGCCCTGGTACTGGATGGAGAAGCTGGCGCAGTTGCGCTGGACGCGGAGGTTGGTGATGCGTTCGATGGAGGCGATGGAATCTTCGAGAGCCATCGCGAAGTCGCGGATCTGCCGGGCGTCCTTGGTGAAGTGGACGACGACGTCGACGGTCGCGGCCTCATCGAAGCTGGCGGCCAGGCTGGCGAGGAGGTGTCCGCCCACATAGCGGCTGATGCCCTCAGAATCGCCGCGGTTGATGGGATGGTGGCGGCTCTTGAGAGCGGCTTCCTGGGGCCAGACCTGCGCATCGATGAAGCGATCGGTTTCGACATCGAAGACGCTGAAGATGTACTCACCGCTGTCGGGCGCATCGGGATTGGACTCGCCGAGGACGAGGATATCGAAGCCGAGGTTGGTGTAGTCGCCCTGCGGATCACCGGGCACTCTCTGGATGTTGAGGCCTGCTTCACGGAAGCGCGTCATCAGTTGGGTCTGCAACTCGGTGACGTTGAACGCAGCCCGGCCCTGGTCGGGGTCGATGAGCACACCGATGCGCGGCGAACTCTTGCGGTTGTAGGCGGCCTTGAGTTTGCGGATGGCGTCGTCGTGGCCTTCGGTGCCGGGCCTGGTGTAGACGAGCCATTCGGGGTTGGCGGGCTGCGCGGGTTGGGCGACGAGGAGGGCTTCGGCCATGTCCTTGTCGAGCGTCAGGAACTCGATGTCGATCTGCTCAGTCGCTGCCGCGTTCAACTCGTAGACCAAGTCGTCGATGAAGCTGGATGAGCGGAAGCGGACTGATGTGAAGGTCCGATCGGCGCGTCGCTGGATTCCAGTCTTGGGGCGCCCTGCTGTGCCGGCATGGCGGCGGATGAACTCGGTCACAAACCGCTGTTGTACGTCGGTCAGGTCCTGGATCATGAGGTTGAGCGGGAAATGCGAGGGGCGCTTTCCGACACTCCTGATGTAGCTCGGCAGGGCGCGCTTCATAGTCAGCCCGGCGAGGAACCGCATGTAGCTGTCCTGGCCTGACTTCTCGCTGTCCAACTGGACGGAATCTGACCAGACAAGCATACCGCGATTGCGAAAGTCCTGGATCTGCATCAGGACCTGAAAGAGTGGTTGTCCCGGCTCGCGCAGTTCTTCTGGAACAGCTCGAAACTCGATGTACAGGACGATATCGGCCTGTGAGCGCTCGCTCATCATGTCGACCACGGCCTGGGCGCCCTCATCGGCTTCGATGGCATCGATACGGCGCAAGTCCGCGTCTGTCAGCGTTGCGGGTTCGATCAGGTCGATCCCACCCGCCTCGGTGAGCCACCGATTGAGCTGCTGCTTGAAGACAGCGGTCCTGCCCGTGGGGTCATACATGAGAAGCGGAACATCGCGACCGAAGACTTCGCGGTGATCGGCTTCACCACCGAAGGCCCGAGCATCCATTCCGACGAGAGTGATCCATGTAGGCCACTCATCTTGCTCATAGGCCTCGACGAACTCATCGAGGAGCTCGTAGTCGATCTTTGCGCCCTCTCTGAGGGTGTCGCCCCGGGTCGGAGGAGGAGCCTTCTTCTGGGCATGCGCATCAGTGACCGCCAGTTGCCCGAAGGCGATGCAGGTGAGGAGCAGAACGATGGAGCTGAGCTTGGAACGGATCATGGTGTTTTCCTTCGGTGCAACTCAGTGGCGGTGACGGATCTCGAGTTCCCAGTCCATCGCCTCGAGGGAGATGGCGTTGGCGCTGACCATGCGGCGGGTCCGGGGTGGGAAGGTGACGCTTCTCCAGACCGGGTTCTGCGTCAACTGCTTCTTGTTCGGACCGTAGAAGATGAAGCGGTACTCCAGGAACATCGCGTGCTGGTCAACGGAACGCACGGGAACGCGAACCGCGAGGGGGATGTCCGTCGCCGGGACCACGATGGGTTCGTCGGCAACCAGCCGGCTGGTGAGCGACGGGGAGACGATCACCTGCGGATAGGCGGAAGCGGGTACCGGATCCTGGCCGGGTGTCGGGGGATTGGTGTTCGCTGCACAGCCACCCAGGGTCATCAAGGTGGAAACCGCCAGGACGAGGGTCCCGGCGGCGAAGGTGCGGCGGATGGAAGGTTGGTCAGGCATGGGGTTCCTCCTGTCGGATGACCCGGTTCTCGGCGTCACGGCCGGCGCGTTGCGGAGAACGTGCCGAGAAGACGGCTATTCCTCCGGGACCCATCCACGCGCGCGGGTGTAGATGTAGGGGCGATGCAGTTCGAAGGACTCGACGAGTTGCCGGGTCCGAGGATGAACGACATCGATCCTGAGAACGAGCTTGATGCGTCGCTCGGCGAAGTCTCGCATCGCGCTCATCTCGCCCTGCATGGTGTAGATGTAGTCCGGGTGGTACTTCGAAGGTGCGGTGCTGGGTGCCTCTCCGAAGGGGTCGAGCGCATCCCAGTCGGACTGACTTCCACTCACATCCTCAAGGAGGTCCTCGACGGAAGCCTCACTGGAGGCGAGGAAGACGAAGTCATTGCGGAGACGCTCGTTGCGAGAGAGTGTGCGGTGGACGGACTTCAAGGCCTGCCGGAGCCCGGTGTTCCGGGCCCCGGTCAGGTCACTGAATTCGTCGACCAGCATCACAAGCTGGTAGTCGGAACTGTTGACACCCTCGTTGGTGGAGAGTCGATTGACGAGGTCCTGGCTGGCTGAGTCGACCAGATCGTTCAGTGCGTCGATGGGTCCGGTGGAACGCAGCCAGGCCTCACCGCTCTCGCCGATGTCGGGGCCGCGATCCTGCCGAGGTGGTTCCCCGCGGTCGGCGCGACTGTTCGAACCGGAGGAAGCGCAGCCGGTGACGAGTGGCAGACTGAGGCAGGCTGCAAGGACAGCGGTGGTGATGCGGCTCGTGCGATCCATGGGAAGCTCCTTAGTTCAACCCTCGGCCTCTGCGGCGCGCCATTCCGAGCGGAGCCTCTCGTTCAGGTCTTCGGAGATCCACTTGCGCTTCGGGTGGTAGTAGTAGCGACGCTGGCGCTCGAACGGCACCTTGAGTTGCTTGGTCCGCGGATGGAACGTGTCGATATTCAGGGTCAATTGCATGAGGTACCGGCTCGGATCGGCCAGTCGACTCATGCTGCCCTTGAGGACGTAGACATAGTCAGGATGATACTTGACGATGTCGGTGCCGCCGGTCTCACCGAATGGATCGAAGCCACTCCAGTCACCACTTGTATTCGTGAGAATGCGCTTCGCGGCATCATCGTTCGATGTCAGGAAGACGAACGATTCGCGGAGGCTCTTATTACGCTGGAGCCGGCTCATCACAGACTTCAGTGCCTGATCGAGGCCGGGGTTCTCGACGCCAGTCTCGTTGCTGACTTCATCGACCACCAGCACGAGTTGATAGGGCGACGCCTTGATCTCCTCATCCTGACTCAGTTCATTGGCGAAGAGTTGAGCCGCTTCATCCACCATCTCATTGAGTTCGATGACCGCTCGTGGCGACGCCATGTCCTTGTCAGCCTGGGCCTGAAGTTCTTCACGCTTCTGGTTGTCATTCGCCATCATCCGCGAGACAACGCTGTCCGAACCGTCGTCCTGCTTGAAGAACTCGCTCCAGAATGTGGTGTCGTCCGAGTCGGCCTCCATCTGCGTCCAGACTTCGGGGACTGGCATGTCCATGTACTCCGAACTTCCGCCACACCCAATCCCAGCCATCGGAACGGCGGCGAGGAGGGGGAGCATCAACCGAGTCTTGAAAACGGTCATCATCGATCTTCCTTTCGAAATCTGTACCCGTCAGAATGTGTCTGGGTGGCCCCGGGGCTTTACCCCTCTAGAGAGGCCGCAATATACTCCATCTGTCCCGTGAAATCGCGAAAACGCACGATTCAGGAATGTCATGTCGGATAGCGGTGAAGCCCGACCACTTCGGACCGAGTGGATGCAACGCGTTCTCAATGGAAACGATCCCGCGCTCGCCGCGGGGCCTTCCAGTACGCTCGCCATCGCTCTGCTCGTTGCCGTTCAACTCGAACGCCTCCTGGGTCGGGAATGCTGTATCCGGTCAACCAGTGATCGCTCGCCGCCTGTCGCTGGTGCCTGGCATGCACGGATTTCGTGTCAATTCGGGCAGAAAGTTCTCTGGCTCGATGAGCAGGGAGCGCTCGCGGTCGCCGCCGCGGTCGCCGCAACTCATGCCAGCCGCGTACTTTCCGATCGTGTGACCGAAGCGGAGTACGGGTTGATCGACTTCGCCGCGCTTCGGGTTGCCGATGCCCTCAGTACCGACTCGCTGCTCCAAGGGTGCTCGATCGAGGTGGCGGAGGTTCCTGCCGAACCGGATGCAGACTGCACCTACGCGGAGGTGCGCTTCACACTTGGCGGGCGCGCGGGGTGTGCGTGGGTAAGCCATTGTGAGAACAAAAGTTGCGCACCCTTGTTCACCGAGCCTCCCTTCGACGAAACGCTTGTTGTGACCCTGGCCTGCCGGGCGGGCACCGTGCGGCTTCCGAGTGAGGGCGAAATGAGTGCGGGGAGCCTTGCGGCCGGTGACGTGCTGCTGCTAGGCCCGGCGAACGGACTCCAGTCACAGCCGAACCACCTCGTCACGTCGACGGGGTGGGTCCTCGCCGAGACGACCACCCGCAACCACACCCCGACCTCGCTGGAACTCTCTATAAAGGAATGGCGAGTCCACGCGCCCAGCCCCGTTGGTGCGGGTGACGTTGGGGTTGCCGTTGACCTCGGGCACGCATCACAGCCCGTCAACGCCGATCTCACCGCGATCCGATTGAGTCTCGATCCCGGGCGCGAGGCGACGGTCCGGGTTCCGGGGCGTATGCCGGTCGCCGCGGAGACCGTCAGCATCGGCGATGACTGGGGCGTCCGACTGCTCGAGACGCCTGCCCCGATTCGTGGATTCGCCGCAACACCTGACGCTGAAGGCCGACATCCGTGACACAGATGCTCACCACCGTGCCACCCGACATTGTCGTCCCCGACTACTCGGCCTACATGCTCCGGGTCGTCATCGTGCTGGGCATTCTGCTGCTTGTCGGCGTCGGCCTGATCATCGTCTCGCGGCGTTGGTTCCGGCCGGCCGGCGTGGCCGATCGGGGCGGCGACATCCAGATCATCGCGACGCGCAATCTTGAGCCGGGTCGCAGGCTCCATATCGTCGAAGCAGACGGCCAGCGATTGCTGCTTGCATCCGACCAGGGTGGCGTGTCATTGATTCGCGGCCTGCCGCGAGCCCATCCGAATGATCCAGTCGCGGGAGGCTCTGCCTTCGGCGATGCTGTGCGCGATTCGGCACAGACTCCAACGGAGGCGCACGAGTGATGGTTCCACTGGCTGAGTTGGCGACGATGAGTCCGAGTGGTGAGGGGCTGAGTTTCTGGCTGGTCGTGCTGGCGCTGCTTGCGGTGCTGCCCTTCCTGTTGACGATCATCACGCCCTTCGCGAAGTTCGTGATCGTGCTCGGGTTGATCCGCCAGGCGCTGGGTACGCAGCAGGTGCCACCGAACACGGTCATCACCGGCCTCGCACTGATCCTGACCATCCATGCGCTGTCGCCGGTGGTGGGTGAAGCGCTGACGCGGCTGGAGGCGTCTGCGCCTGAAGTGGCCGTGTCAGCGGAAGGTGAGGCAGCGGAGGCGGGCGGTCCGACAACGATCATGCGCGTGGTTGATGCGGTTGAGCCGCCGATGACGTCATTCCTCGAACGTCACGCATCGCCCCGCTACATCGCCCTGTTCGAGTCCCTGTCGGAGCGACTGGAGCAGCAGAACAGTGATGGAGAAGCCACGCCGCACCCGACGCCGGAGCAGGCGGCCGCGCTGCTGGGCAACACCGTCGCCCCGGAGGTGCTGGAGCGTGGTGCGCGGACATTCACGATCCTGGCCCCGGCGTTCATTCTCACGGAGTTGACGGAAGCGTTTCAGATCGGGTTCCTGATCTTCGTTCCGTTCCTGATCATTGACCTGCTGGTCAGCAATGTGCTGCTGGCCATGGGCATGCACATGATGTCGCCGGTCACGATCTCGCTCCCGCTGAAGCTCCTGCTCTTCGTGCTGGTGGCCGGCTGGGAACTCGTGCTCCAGGGACTTGTGATCGGATACACGTAGCGGAGGCCCGGCATGACCCTCGATACCATCATGCGGATTGCGAGTGAAGCGCTGATCCTGGTGCTGCTGCTGTCGGCGCTTCCCGTTCTCGCGGCGGTCGCCGTCGGCCTGACGGTCAGCATCATCCAGGCCGCCACGCAGATCCAGGAACAGACGCTGAGCGTGGTCCCGAAGATCGTCGCGGTGTACGTGGTGCTGCTGCTCGGCGGCGGCTTCATGCTGCGCGAGATCGTGCGCTTCAGTGTGAGTCTCTTCCGGGCCATCGGGCAACTCTGATGGATGAACTGCGGGGACAGGTCTTTCTCGCAACGCTGCCGCTCATCATCGCGCGGCTGACACCCATCGTGATCTTCACGCCCCTCTTCGGCGGAGCGGCCGCTTCGCGGCGTTTCCGGACCGGCGTCGTTCTGGCGCTCGGTATCGCCTTCGCGATCATGCTCTCGCGCCCCGGTGCGCCGGCGTTGCCGACCGGCCTTGAGTACGCGCTGCTGGTTGCGAAGGAGGCGATGATCGGCGCCGTCTTCGCTGTGTTCCTGATCTTCGCGTTTCAGATTGCCGCCTCGGTGGGTGCACTGATTGATCTGGGCCGCGGCGCTTCGATTGCGACGGCGCTTGATCCGATGACGAAGCAGCAGACGCCGGTCACCGGCACAATGCTCCTGATGCTGCTGGTGACTGCGTTTGTCTCGCTGGGCGGTTACTTCCTCGTCTTCGATGCGCTGGCAACATCCTTCGTCTCCATGCCCATCTCCGTGCTGGAGCCATCCGGTCTGACGCAGGGGAACCTTGGACGAGCCGCGTTGACGACGTTCGGGACATTCTTTGAACTGACGATCCGGCTTGCGGCGCCCGTGCTGGTCGTGGTGCTGCTGATCGACGTGGGACTCGGACTGATCAATCGCGTCACGCCGCAGATCCAGGTCTTCTTCCTCGGCATCACCGTCAAAGGCTGGATCGGCCTGGCGGTCCTTCTGCTCGCGCTTGGGGTCGCCATGGGCGAGATGAATGCGTGGATTGCCGGCACACTCAACGTGGCGATGCAGGCACTGGGGGGTGCGTGAGCCAGCAGAAGACCGAAAGACCGACGCCGCGGCGGATTCGCAAGGCACGTGAGGACGGGAAGGTCCCGCGCTCCCAGAGCCTGAACTCCGCGGTGGTGCTGCTTGCCGCCCTCGGTGCGGGAACCATGCTTGCGGGCGGAATTGCCGACGGCGTGCGCGAAGCGGCGCGCGTGTCACTGACGGCGACAGCCAACCTGCCGGAGACACCGTGGGGACTGCTTGAGCCTTTGCACGCGGCGTTCATGGCCGCTGCAACGCCGGCGGTGGCCTTCATGGTCGCGATCATGCTTGCGGCGGGGCTTGCGGCATTCCTTCAGGTTGGTGCGCTCTTCACCCTGAAGCCATTGACCCCGACGCTGAGTCGTCTCAACCCGGGCAAGGGGATCCAGCAGCGGGTCTTCTCAGCGCGGGCGGTCGTGGAGTTGTTGAAGGCGGTCCTGATCCTGCTGGTCGTCGTCATCGTGTTGATCCTTGTGCTCCGTCCGGGACTGCCGACGCTGGCGTTGCTGCCGCGAACGAGCGTTGAGGGTGCTGCGATGTTCGCGGTGCAGTTGACGACTCGTGCGTTGATTGCGGTGACGATGGCTTTCGGATGTGTGGCGGGCGTGGACTTTCTTTTTCAGCGGTGGCAGCATGGTCGTGATCTCCGGATGTCTCACGAGGAGATCAAGCGCGAGTACAAGGAGAGCGAGGGCGATCCGCAGGCGAAGGCTGCGCGTCAGCGTCTGCACGAGGAGATCCTGCAGGCGACGATGATCGAGCAGGCTCGTTCGGCGGACGTGGTGATCGTGAATCCGGAGCACATTGCGTGCGCGTTGAAGTATGACCCGGACGAGAATCTTCCGCCCCGACTGGTGGCGCGTGGGCAGGATTACCTGGCGCAGCGAATCAAGGAAGTGGCCCGCGAGGAGGGGATCCCGATTGCGCGGGACGTGCCGCTGGCTCGCCTGCTCTACGACCTTGAGGTGGACGACTTCGTTCCGGAGGAGTTGTACGAGGCGGTGGGCGTGGTGTTGCGCTGGGTGGCACAGGAGGCGCGTGCCCGGGGCGAGGTGACGCCCTGGGATCACCTGGTCTGAGGGGGGCGGGGAGTGGGGAGCGGGGAGCGGGGTTGTGAGGAAAATTGGAAGGGTCGTGCAACATGCCGGCGGTGGGTGCGAGAACCGGGTGTGCCTGCGGCATGACGCGGGCTGACCTGAACGAACCGACCAACCAATCAATCAAGATCAACCAGGAGTGATGCGATGACCTCAGTGAACTCGACCTCGACCAACTACTACATCCCCGAAGCATCCAGCAAGGGCAGCCTCGACCGCGACGGCAACACCATCGATACCGGCAAGTACACCATCGAGATCACCCGCGACAACGTGCTCATCACTGACAAGGAAACAGGCAAGACCGTGCGTGCCTGGGGCGACCCGCATCTGCACACCGGTGACGGCGACTACGCTCAGTTCCACGATGAGAACCTCACCATCGAACTCGATGACGGCACCAAGATCACGATGAAGCCGACCGAGTTGGGTGACGGCAAGGAATGGATCGACAGCGTCGGGATCTCCCGCGGCAACGACGGCTTCATCGTCAACAATGTCCACGAAGGTGAGATCGGATTCTCCAAGCGGACCGCCTTCGGCGTGGACCGCGCCTTCGAGGACGGCACTGTCCTCGGCATGCGCGACGATGTGGATGACCTCTTTTTCCGTGCCACCGGCGAAGACCTTGTGGGCGGCAGCATGAGCAACGAAACGCTCCTCGACGGCATCTTCGGTCAGGCTTCCCTCCAGTTTGACAAGATCATGTTTCCCGAAGGCGCCACCTACTTCCAGAAACTCGCGGTGATTGAACAGTTCCTCGCCGATCAGCGGGATGACACGATCGACAAGCTTGCCGGCGAGCTGAATGCATCTGACGAGAATCGCGACGACGGCGCCATCAAGAAGCTCGAAGCCGCCCTCCAGGAGATCAACGGCCTGCTTGAGAACGTCGCCCGCTTCCGGAGTTCGGGGATCGCTTCCATGATGCAGACCGCCAACACGATCGCAGGCAACCTCTAGTCCTTCCTTCTTCACACCATGGAGCGCACCCGGAAGGGGCCGGACCATACGCCGGCCCTTTTCATTGCGCGCGCCCTTCTCGCATTCTTCGCGAAGTTCTGCGGTCAGTCGCAACAGGCGCATGCGGCCGCCGACAACCGGGCGGACTTCAATCTCATCCTCTGGAGACTTTCACATGTTCCCGATCAATGACTCATACAACAGCACCTCGAGTGCGTCCCAGTTCAACTTCGATGTCGGATTCGACAATGCGAGTTCCGTCGGCAGCCTGAATGGCGAGTGGGCAGGAAGCGACTGGGGCTCCACGGATTCATGGAGTTCGGTTCCGGAGTTCTCATGGAATGACGGCTTCACTTTCGAACCCAACATCGATCCCTGGTTCCACCCGGCCAGCGCCATCGAGGAACTCGGCGCCTTCCCCGAGATCGAGCCGACCATCCTCCTCTTCGACGACTTCCAGGACCAGGCCTTCTCGCCCGGTTCCATCTTCGACGACCCCATGTTCAAGGTCCCGGTCAACGAACCGACGTTCGGCTTCGACTTCCCTGCGTTCCCCGAGTTTCCCGAAGTCGGTACATGGCTGCCTGACTTCGACATCCAATGGGCCGATCCGGCCATGGTCGGATCTCCCGTGAGCACCACGCCGCTCTCCCCCGCTTCCCCTGCCGCTGTCGGCACGGGAGACCAGGGTTTCGACTGGCTGGGCCTGGGGCAGAAGGTCGTTGCCGGTGGCGCCAAGACGCTCAGCGGCATCGCAACCGGGTCGCGTCAGGAGCTTGCCGACAGCGCCGTCCGACTTGCCGATCACCTGACCGGCCAGGAGAAGGTCTTCGCGGACTTCCTCGGCAAGATCGCAGGCGACCCGACCGTTTCCGATGACGTTTTCAATGCCAGCCGGGACGCCTTCTTCGAAGCGCGTGCGTACCGCATGCAGGCCGACTCGCTTGCTGAGTCGGCATTGAAGGAAGCGAAGACCTCCGACTTCTTCGGCAAGCTGACGGGTGGCACCCTCGATGCACTGCTCGGCGCCGACCGACTGCTGAAGGCGGAAGAGAAGATTCGTAACGCAGCCACACCAGAAGAGGCGTACCGCACCATGTGGGAGACCTCGGTGCGCTTCCCGCTCGATGTCCTGCTCGCCGCGCCGAACAAACTCGGCCTTGTCACCAACATCGGAGCCGACTACGCGGCCGATGGTGTGGCGAGCGCAGTCGCCGACTTCGCCGTGGAGAACACCTTCGACACCTTCTTCAACTACGGCAATCAGTTCGCCCACTACCTCTACAACGAAGGCTACATCAACCGCCCGCCCCGCTACGCCCTCAAGTAATCACACGTGATGCCCCGGCGCTTCATCGGCGCCGGGGTGTTGTTCCCCAGGACCTCACTTCGTCGACCACACATGGAGCAAGCCATGGATACCACGATCAATACCAGCCAGCCACACACGACGTGGTCCGCATCTCCCGCGGCCAGCCACGTGACGCAGACCTCCCCCCACGTGGATGACGTGACACGGGTTCAATCGACGGCGACCCAGCCTCCCGTTTCGGATGGCATCGCCGTACCCGCACCGGATCAGTCGGATCCCGGTGAGACTGTTGCCGCGTGGATCAAGGAACTGGCATCGAGCGGCCACCGATTCGACGAGTCGATGCGTCGCCTGCTCGGCGAAGCCTGGACCAGCGAAGCGGCCGACAAGATCCGTGAGCTCATCACGTCCGGTGAGATGAAGCAGATTCTTGCAACACCGGCGGATCGCGAGGTACCGACCCCGGGTGTCGAATCACCGATGAACGCGACGCAGACCATCGCGGATGGTGTCGGTGCGCGTCTCGCCGCGACGGTGGGCGTCTCCGTCTCCCCGGAAGCGTCGCGTGCCTTCGGTGCGGAACTGGATCCTGCGCGGCAGGGTGAGTTGTCGCATTACCTGACGCACGTTCCGGAGCAGGAGCCGTCGGCGCCGGTTCTCTTCGAGACGGCGGGGCTGGAGTACACCAGCAATCCCGTCGGTACCAACGGCTTCGTGAGCATCGAGGGGATCGAGAAGGACTACATTGCGGGCTGGATCGGGACGCCTCCGGAGATCGCGGAGATGGACGACGCCGGCATTGCCAACATGCTCTCCCCGGAGTGGCGCACGGCGGTCGTCAAGGCGGCCCGTCAGAATGGTGGGCTGGGCAACTCGACGGACGGCTTCCTGGCATTCAGCCGCGACGTCGGCTTTGTGCGTCTGCGCAATCCCCGGCTTTCGCCTGAGCAGAATCGTCGTCTTGCGGAGATGAGCCTGACGATGGGCGTCTCCATTGACACCCTGCCCTCCCGCGCCCACGAATCCTCATTCACGCGTGACAACATCGATCACTGGGTGAACGAGATCATCGGCCGGTACGACGAACAGATCGAGCAGTTCCGCAACGACCCCACGGACGCCGTGGAAGTGAAGGACGGCAGCAAGCGCTACGTCATGAAGCTTCACGAGGAGTCGGGGCGCGTGATTTCGTACGACTACAAGAAGCACGGCGGCGTCAAGGGTTTTGCGCAGAAACACATGGACATCATCGGCCCCGTACTGGATGTCGCGAGCATTGTCGTGAACTTCGTCCCCGGCCTCGGCCAGGGTGCAGCCATCGGGATTCAGGGGCTCAAGACGGGTCTGTCGGCGGCCGCCTACGGCAAGTTGACGGCGGGCCACGTTGCGGGTCTTGCGGGCACGGTCCTTCCCGGCCTCGCGCAGTCCGGTGTGCTCTCCGCCACGCAGGCGGGTGCCATCAACGGCGCACTCAATGCAGGCGCTCAGTACATCGACACGGGCAGTTTCGATGCAGCCAGCCTCGTCTCCGCCCTCTCGCCCTCGCTGATTCATGGCCTTCCGGGCGGGCCAGCGGTGGACCGCATCGTGCAGAACGGCCTGGAGATGACGGCCGATGCCATCGTGCATGGCCGAATCGACCCAAGCGATGCGCTCAGCCTGGTCAATGCGCTCTATGGCGCCGTGAACTCGGGTTCTGATGCGGCCGGAACCGGCTCCGGCATCGACAGCGCACTGGACATCCTGCGCAACGACATCATTTCAGGCACGGGCATCGATGCCTCGCTGGCCGACATCATCGAGGGGGTCGCACCGGTCGTATTCGATTCGATCGCCCGAGGCGAACTGAGCGGCGTTGATGTCGCCCGGATCCTGGGCAGTTTCGCTGGCTCCATCACCGACGACACTGCGGCGCAGGACCTGATCCAGGCCGCCCTGCTGACCGTCGGCGGTTCCGTCGACCAGGGCACGGTCAGCCCACGCGCGGTACACCAGAGCCTGATTCCCGCGCTTCGCGCCTTCTTTGCACCCACACCACCGGCCAGAGCCGCGTGATACCGACACCGTTCCGGATGGCCACCGCCATCCGGGGCGGCTTCCTGATCGAACCTTGCGTTCGTGACCCCATGCAGATAGCGTAGCGACGCTGAAACAGGAGCCAGAGCAGATGCGCGGAAGGCTTGCGGGACCGCTGAATGCGATCAACAGTGTCATAGCACGATACACCGATCTGCTGCTTGCATTCGGGGTCATCGCTGTTGTCGGCACGATGGTCATCCGCATTCCACCGGGTGCCATGGACTACCTCATCGCGGGCAACGTCTGCATCTCGATCGTTGTGCTGCTGACCGCGCTCTACATCCGGGACGCCAGTCGTCTTCCCTCCTTCCCGACCATCCTGCTGCTGGCCACGTTGTTCAGACTTGCGCTCAACGTCAGCACGACGCGGCTGATCCTGCTCGAGGCGGATGCCGGCGAGATCATTTTCGCGTTCGGGGACTTCGTCGTCCGAGGCAATTACGTCGTCGGGGCCGTGGTCTTCCTCGTGCTCGTGCTCGTGCAGTTCATCGTGATTGCCAAGGGCTCGGAACGCGTGGCCGAAGTCTCGGCACGCTTCACGCTCGATGCCATGCAGGGGAAGCAGATGAGCATCGATGCGGACTTCCGCAACGGGCTCATCTCACCCGAGGAATCACGCGAGCGCCGCGCAGCGCTCGATCGTGAATCCAAGCTCTACGGAGCCATGGACGGCGCGATGAAGTTCGTCAAGGGCGACGCCATCGCAGGCATCATCATCTCTGCGATCAACATTGTCGGCGGTCTCATCGTCGGTGTCGCGCAGCAGAACATGCCCGTGGGTGAAGCCGCGCAGGTCTACAGCCTGCTCACGATCGGCGATGGTCTCGTTTCGCAGATTCCCGCACTGCTCCTCTCCGTGGCGGCCGGTCTTGTGGTCACGCGGGTCGCGGCTGCAGACGACGAGGAATCGAACCTCGCGAGCGACCTGCTCGGCCAGTTCCTCGCCCAACCGCGGGCGCTGCTGATCGCCGCCGTCATGCTGGCCGTCTTCGCCGCGACCTCGGGCTACACCGGATTCCCGCCCATCCCCTTCGGCATTCTGTCCGTGATCCTCGCGACGGTTGCGATATCGAGCCTGCTGCGGGGTCGCCGGACGTCGGTGACTGCGAAGCCCGATGCCGAGCAGGTGGATGCCGACGAGCATGAACCGCTCCTCGCTGCACGCCCTCCGCTGTCGCTGGCCATCGAGCGTTCTCTGGAGACGATGCTGCTGGGCCCGAACGGCGACGCTGCTCCGGAGATCAAGGCGGCATTGCGTGATGCCCGCCAACGTGCGACCCGCGCGTTCGGCGTGTCAGTTCCGGCCATTGCCATTCAACGGGGCGAAGCACGGCTCCGCCAGGGTGGGTATGCCATCCGCATCCATGACACGCCGGTCGCGACCGGCCAGATCCCGCTCACCGGCGCGATTGCCTTCGTCAATCCCGATATCGCGAAGAACCTCGGCATCACTGGTGAGCCCGCCGCGATCCCATGGTCCGGGCAGCCGGCCCTTGCGATCGGGGCACACCAGATCGGGGAGGTGCGCGAGAAGGGGATCCAGGTCTACCAGGGCGCCGAACTGGTCCTCGAGCACCTCAACATCGCGCTGCAGCGTCACGCCCATGAGTTCGTCACGGTGCAGACCACCAGTGAACGTCTCGACGAGATGAAGGAGAAGGCGCCCGATCTCGTCAAGGCTGTGACGCCCATGCATCTGACCACGACGGACATTGCCGACCTGATTCGTGCGCTGCTCAGGGAGCAGATTCCGGTCCGCGACCTCACGCCACTGCTGGAGTCTCTCGCTCGCCGTGCACCGGTTTTGAAGGGGCAGCCTGTCGCATTGCTCGCGGCGGTCCGCACGGACCTCGCGCGGGTCATCTGCGATCGCTTCTCGCGCGAACTGCGCATCCTTCGCTTCGTCTCCGTCGATCCACGTGTCGAGTCTCGCTTGTTGAATGCGGCGGCGCTCTCTCCCGATGGAGAGGTCACGCTGAACATCGATCCTGATGTTCGCCGTGAACTCCTTCAGTCCGCGGCGATGGCGCTGGCCGAGGGCACGACGGCGGGTGCAATGAAGGTGATGGTGACGTCTCCGGAGTGTCGCCAGCCGGCGCGTGCGTTGCTGATGGACAGCATTCCGGATGCGGCGGTCATGAGTTATGCGGAGATCGCTCCGGAGTTCACCGCAATTCCCGTTGCTCGCTTCGAGATGAGCGAAGCTGGCGCTGACGCCACCGGTCTTTGAGGCGCCTACGTCGGCGCGGCGCCGACCAGTGATGCCTGAAGCATCCGGATCGCGCGAGTGTGCTGTCGAGACAGTGTCGACTTGTGTACCCCCAGCCGAGCGGCGCACTCGGTCATGGATTTCTCTTCGAGGTACAGCGACTCGATCAGGCTTCTGAGCTCGTCGGGCAGGGTCGCGATCGCTTCGCGCAGTCTCTGCCGGAGTTCGCGCAGTTCCAGCGAGTCCGCCGCGGTGTCGGGGGCCGCCGGCTCGGGGCCTGCGTCACGGTCCATGCCTGACGCGGCGAAGACGATACCGAGGCCACGAATCGCGTTCGCGAATCCCTGGGCGGCAGCTTCGGCGTTCGTACCCGCCGCGCGGCCCTCCTCCTGCACCAGTGCGTCCGCCGCGGCCTCTGCCGCGATGCGCGCTCTTGAGCGGCGGGGCAGTCCGCTGGACTTGCGGAGTCCATCGAAGACGGCGCCTCGGATCCGGTAGTAGGCGAACGTCTCGAAAGTCACGCCGAGGGTGGCATCGAACGCGGCGGCGGCCTGTGCAAGCCCGAGGTATGCGGAGGCGATCAGTTCGTCGCGATCGGCATGTCCGATTCCCTTGGCGATCTCCAGTGCGAGCGCCTTTGCGTATCCGGCAAACCGCTCCTGCAACTCCTGTGCAGCCTGCATGCTCAGCACCCCCCCATCACTGCAATGAACTCGACCAGACCGGGAGTCGCTTCACCGAGCCAGCCGGAGTCCTTGAGAAAGAGCCAGGCGACCAGTGCACAGGTTCCCAGTGCAAGGAGCACGACGAGCAGCACCAGTCGTTCCCGCCATCGTGATCCTTCTGACTTCACCGGAACGGGTTCATCCGTGGTGTGCTGGGCACCGGTGGGGTCAGCAGGCGTGTTCAACTCCGGGGCCTCCGGGTTGGCGCTGGGGATGAGGTCCCAGACTTCTTCGTCGTAGCTCACAAATCGGATGATCGTCTTGCCGATCCGGATCTCATCGCGATGGCGGAGGATGCCACCCTTGGTGAGCGGCTTACCGTTGAGCGTCGATCCGTGGCGACTCCCGCAATCACGAACGCGCCAGACGCCATCTCGCCTGCGCACCTGGAGGTGCTTCGATGAGACATAGCGATCATCGACCTGGACATCCGCTTCGCCGTTCAGGCGTCCGATGGTGGTGATGACGCCCTCCTCACCGGGCAGGGTCACGATGTGCCGGGCCGCCGACCCGTCGCCGCGAGTCACGATCTCGAGTTCCGGTTGTCCCCACGACATCACCGAACGAAGTTCCGAGGAATGCCATTGGCCGGAGGCCTGGAGGCAAGCCGACCATCCCGCCGCGCTGACCCACGCTCGGCCCGCCGCGGACAACTGACTCAGTGGGAGGACTTCAGCAGTCAGACCAGCTGACTCGAGCGCCTGCGCGATGCCGGCAGGCTCTTCGTCTCCCGGCACCAGGACCAGGCAGGACCCATCGGTGCCTGCCGTCACCTCAATCACTGATCGCGATGCGCCGTGGCTCAAGCGGTCCTCCGGTTCAGCGGTTGCTGCGCTTCATCGAGGCCGATTGTAGCGGTCCCGGAGAGTTCGTACACACGTGGGACGCCCTTTCGGCGGGCTGCTAGGATGCCTGCATGAGCAGACAGGCAGCAGTGATCGCGGCGGTTCGCACACCGATCGGACGTTATGGCGGGGCCCTTGCCACGGTGAGGCCGGACGATCTCGCAGCGCACGTCATACGGACGCTCGTGGAGCGGACCGGGGTGGATGCCGCCCTGATTGATGATGTGTATCTCGGTGCGGCGAACCAGGCGGGCGAGGACAATCGGAACGTGGCGCGGATGGCCGCGTTACTGGCGGGTCTGCCTGACTCGGTGCCCGGGGCCACGGTGAATCGTCTGTGTGCTTCGGGGCTTGAGGCGATTCACATTGCGGCGCGGATGATTGAGGCGGGGCATGGTGATGTCTTCATTGCCGGCGGTGTGGAGTCGATGAGTCGGGCGCCGTACGTATTGAGCAAGTCGGAGGGTGCGTACGGCCGGGGGCAGGAACTGCATGACACATCGATCGGCTGGCGCTTCATCAATCCGCGCCTGTCGGAACTTCACCATCCGTACTCGATGGGTGAGACGGCGGAGAACGTGGCGAGGAAGTTCGGGATCGATCGCGAGGCGCAGGATCTGTTTGCTCTGCGCAGTCAGCAGCGCTGGGCAGCGGCGCATGAGCGCGGGCTGTTCGGCGACGAGATCGTTCCGGTCGCGGTACCGCAGCGCAAGGGTGATCCGGTGGTCGTGGACACGGATGAACATCCGCGCCCCGGTACGACGCTGGAGACGCTGGCGCGGCTGCGGCCGGTCTTCGCGAAGGATGACAAGGGGACGGTCACGGCGGGGAATGCTTCGGGGGTCAACGACGGCGCGGCGGCGCTGCTGCTCGTCGAGTCCGACCGAGCGAAAGCGCTGGGGCTGGAGCCGATTGCCTACGTGGGCGCGGGGGCGTCGGCGGGCGTTGACCCGGCGTACATGGGACTGGGTCCGATCCCGGCGATCCGGCGCGTGCTGGAGCGTGCGGGGCGTTCCCTGGACGATGTCGGGTTGCTGGAGATCAATGAGGCGTTCGCGGCTCAGTCGGTTGCGTGTCAGCGTAAACTGGGGATTGACGATGATCGGATGAACGTAAATGGCGGTGCGATCGCGATGGGTCATCCACTGGGTTGCAGCGGCGCGCGGGTTGCGACGACGCTGATCCACGAGATGCGTCGCACGAACACAGAGCGCGGAATCGCGTCCCTGTGCGTGGGCGTGGGACAGGGTCTGGCGGTGGAGTTCGAAGGTGTGCAGGGATGAGTGAGCAGGGACCAGTGAGCAAATGATCCGCTTCCGATCGATTGATCAACTCCATCAGGTCGCCGAAGGCGCTCCTACACGCATCCCTGATCTCTGATCCCTATTCCCTCTCTTCAGACAATCTTCGGCAAACCGCTCGCGAAGGCGGCGACGAGGGCGTCGATGTCGGCTTCGGTCATCGGGGTCGAGAGCGTTGCCGAGCAGGTGTTGATCATGATGAAGCCTTCCTCGAAGAGGTGGTCGAGGAGCGCGTTCAGGCGGGCCTGCTCGGTGGGGTCGAGGTAGGCTTCGCGGAAGTTGTGCGGCGGGTTCTGCTTCAGGTGGAAGCGGAACATGGAGCCGCACCCGGTCACGCATGCTGTGGCGCCGCTGTCGGCGATGGCGTTTCGGATTCCATCGACGGCCCGCTGGGTCAGTGCGTTCAGTCGGGTGATCGCCTCGGCGTCGAACCGTGTCATCGCGGAGAGGCCGGCGGTTGTGCTGATGGGGTTCGCCGAGAAGGTACCGGAGTGCGGGAAGAGGTAGCGGTGTGAGCGTGGGTTGAGCAGGTCCATGACATCGGCGCGGCCTGCGACGGCACCGATGGGGAAGCCTCCTCCGATGGCCTTGCCCATCGCGGTGAGATCCGCGGTGATGCCGTAACGCTGCTGGAGTCCGCCGTACTCGGTCCGGAACGTGATCACCTCATCGAGGGCCAGCAGGGCGCCGTGTTTGCTCGTCCAGTCGCGGATCGCGTGTACGAACTCCGGGTCGGCCGGATTGAGTCCGGCGCGGTGGGGCATGAGATCAAGCAGAACGCATGCGAGATCGGCTGCGTTGTCTTCGAGGATGGCGATGGCACGATCGACGTCATTGAACGGAATCACGACGACATCGTCCAGGGTGGACTGAGGGGTGCCATGTACAACGGGAACGCGCGCGGGGGCGTCCGGGCTGCCCCAGGTCTCCGGCTTGGAAGTCTGGCTGACTTCAGCGAAGTCGTAGGTGCCGTGGTAGGCGCCCTCGATCTTGGCGATCTTCGGGCGGCCGGTGAAGGCACGGCTGGCCTTCAGCGCCACCATGATCGCCTCGGTGCCGGAGTTCATGAAGCGGAGCATGTCAAAGCCGTCATTACGCGAACAGAGGTGCTCGGCGTAGTCCACCTCGACTTCCGTTGCCATCATGAAAGCCGAGCCGCGCGCGAGTTGCGCCGCGACGGCCTCGACGGTTCCCGGATCCGCATGACCGTGGATCAGCGAGGCCATGTTGTTCGAGAAGTCGATGCGCGTGATGCCATCGAGGTCGGTGATCCGGCAGCCTTCACCGAACGCGGCGTAGGCGGGGTGCGGCGAACGCAGCACTGTGTTGCGGCTCACGCCACCCGGAAGAACCCGCTGCGCCCGAGCGAAGAGATCGGCGCTCCGAGAGACCTGTGATTGTGTGTTCATGTCAGCTTGTCACTGCGCCTTCGCGGATGGGGAGCAGGGGCGCACCTGTTCGCTCCCGGACGTACGCTTCATCGACACCCGGGCTCAACTCCACGAGTTGGAATCCCCGAGGTGTGACATCAATCACGGCGAGGTCGGTGTAGATCCGATTCACGACACCGAGGCCTGTCAGCGGATAGGTGCATTCCTCGACGAGTTTGGGATCTCCCTGCCGCGTGGTGTGCTGCGTGATGACCCAGATCGACTTCACGCCCGCGACGAGATCCATTGCGCCGCCGACGGCGGGAATAGCACCGGGCTCACCGGTGGACCAGTTGGCAAGGTCACCGTTCTGCGCCACCTGGAGGGCACCGAGGACACAGAGATCAATGTGCCCGCCGCGAATCATGGCGAAGCTGTCAGCGTGATGGAAGAAGGAAGCGCCAGGCATGGTGGTGACATGGCGTTTGCCGGCGTTGATGAGTTCCGGGTCTCCTTTACCATCTTCGGGCGAGGGCCCCATTCCGAGCAGTCCGTTCTCGGTGTGGTAGATGAGTGTCCGGTCGGCGGAGACGAACCGGGCCACCAGTTCCGGAATGCCGATACCGAGGTTGACGTAGGCGCCGTTGGGAATGTCCTGCGCGACGCGCTGCGCCATGGCCTCTCGGGAAAGGCCGACTCTGTCTGAGGGCTGGCTCATGGGTAGGTCGCTCCCGCGGCAACAAGCGCCGACTCATGCGCAGGCGCGGGGATGTGCGCCACGCGGTTGACGAAGATTCCGGGCGTGACGATGACTTCCGGATCAAGGGCTCCAGCTTCCACGACCTCCTCGACCTGCACGATGGTGCAGCGCCCGGCCATGGCCATGGGCGGCCCGAAATTGCGTGCGGTCTTGTTGTAGAGGACGTTGCCGTGTGTGTCGGCAATGCGCCCCTTCACGAGCGAGAAGTCGGAGCGGAGGCCGTGTTCGAGGACGTACTGGCGGCCGTCGAACTCGCGCAACTCCTTGCCGTCACCGAGCGGGGTGCCGACGGCGGTTGCGGTGTAGAACGCAGGGATGCCGGCGCCGCCGGCGCGGATGCGTTCGGCGAGCGTGCCTTGCGGTACGAGTTCCAGTTCGATGCGGCCGGCCGCGTAGAGTTCGGGGAAGACGGTGGAGTTGGCGGTCCGCGGGTAGGAGCAGATCGCCTTCGAGACGCGCCCTGCCTTGATCAGGGCCGCGAGTCCCACCTCGCCACTGCCCATGTTGTTGCTGATGACGGTCAGGTCCGAGGCACCCTGATCGATCAGCGCATGGATCAGTTCGACGGGGCTGCCCGCCTCACCGAAGCCACCGATCATCACCGTGGCACCGTCAAAGACGTCCGCGACTGCCGCCGCTGCGCTTTCGACGCGCTTGTCGATCATCCGCCGCATCCTGTTCCAAGGCCGCCGGAAATGAGGCTGCTCGGGGCCATGCCCGGCTTGTCGACGCGCGAGTAGTCGAAGAGGCCGGCTTCGTCGAAGAGCACGCGGTCCTCGTAGTCGTCGAACCAGAGGGCGTCGGGGTTGCGGCCGACAATGCAGACCTTGCCGCGATCGGGCGCGCTGCCTGCGTTGCGGAGGATCTTGAAGATGACGACACCATTCTCACTGCCCTTGAGGCCGGGGATGGGTTCGTTGGTGACCGCAGCGACTTCCGTTTTGCCCTTGTAGTGCGTGATGGAAAGCCGCGCGTGGTTCTCGATACCGGAGAGACCCTTCTGCGACGTGTTGAGAATGTTCCATGCCTGCTCGATCGGGATGTTAAACGCGCGGTAGGCGACGATGTCGCGGCCGCAGAAGAAGTAGTGGTTCTCACCACCGGCGCGCTTGAATTCGCGCTGGAGGATGCGGAGCGCATCGGGGTCATCGTTGATGCCCTTGATGATGGGCGCCTGGTTCTCGACGGTGAGCCAGCCTCGTGAGACCAGGCCGCGCATGGCCTCGCCGGTCGCGGGGATCCACTGCTTGAAGCCCTTGTCATCTTGGATGTAGTTGCCGTTCTCATCCTTGGCGAGGATCTCGTCGGGGTGCTCGAAGTGGAGCATGAAGTGCAGGCCGACCTGTGGGTAGGTCTCGTGGAAGCGATCGAGCATGTCGAGGAAACTCTGATCGAAGCGCTGTGGATAGAAGGCCATCTCCTTGGTGCCGAGGCGGATGGACTCAACGCCGGCCTCAGCGAGGGCGCTGAACCACGCGGCGATCTTGGAGTTGGCGAGCACCATGGGGTCACCACCGGAGAGGAGGATCTCGCGGAGTTTCTCGCGGCCGCTCTCGGGGTGGAATCCGCCGTTGGCTTCGACGGCGGCGTTGTGTTCCTTGATATACGCGATGATCTCGGGAATCTGGGCGAGTCCCTTCTTGGCGACCGTGCCATCCTTGCGCTCGATCTCCTTGCGCGCAATGAGTTCCTCGCGGTAGCAGAAGCGGCAGTGGGCGGAGCACGTGGAGATGACGTACATCAGGCCCATCTCGTACTTGTGCAGGAGACCTTCGACCGGCGCGTAGTCCATCTGGTGACCGGGATCCTCGGAGCCCTGAAGGTCGCCGGTCTCGTCGGGGCTGGCCTTGACGATGCGGCTGATGGCTTCGCTGTTGCGTGCGAGTTCGTAGTAGTGCCGCGTGATCTTCACGGGCATGCGCGACTCGACATCGCGGTCGGTGCCCTTGAGGACCTTGAGGCTGACGACCTCATCGTTGCTGTAGAAGGTCATCATGTCGTCCGGCGCCTTCTCATCGAAGAAGGGTGTCAGGCCGTTGATGATCTCGCGCTGGTACTTGGTGTCGACGACCGTGTCGAGAAAGGCCTGTTCGCGATCAGTGGGCTCGTATCGCTGCTTCTTCTGAATCATCAGGCTGAACTCCGGGTGGCAGAAGGGAAATGCGGGCACGCCGCGCTGGATCGGTATGTAATAGAATGTACAATTCGGGTGCGTGATTGCAACAGATTGATCATCGGAGTTCTGAACAATGTCGATCCAGGACGTGATCGCAGCGGCGGGCGACCGCCTGACACCCACCGATCGTCGGATCGCGGCGGCGGTGGTCGACAATCCGACGCTGCTCGCCTTCGGGACGGTCTCGGACCTTGCGGATCACGTCGCGACGAGCCGCCCGTCGATTGTCCGGTTCGCCAACCGGCTCGGATTCGACGGGTACTCGGACCTGCAGGCCTCGGCTCGTGAGCAGGTGGCGCGGCAGCTTTCCAGCCCGAGTCACCGAATCCGTCGGCGGCAGACGATGCCATCGGCCCGCACCCTGATCAGTGATGCGATCGAGGTGGTGTTTGAGGCCCTCGATGAGACCCGTGTGGCCTCGATCGTGCAGCCGCTCGTGGAGGCTGATCGTGTCTGGGTGATCTCCGGGGAGACCTCGATGGCCGGTGCGCACACGCTGTTCAGCGGATTGTCGATGCTGCGTCCGGACGTCCGGCTGGTGGTGGAGCAGTCCGTCGGGCGCGACCTCGCCGGCGCGGGTGCGAGCGATGCCGCCATCGTCTTCGACTTCGCACGGTATCGCCGGCACTCGATCACGGCCGCGCGGTCGCTTGCGGAGATGGGCGTCAGAGTCGTCGCGATCACGGACGGCCCCCTCTCGCCGCTGGCATCACTGAGCCAGGCATGGGCCCACCTGTCGATTCCGGCACTGGGTCCGTTCGACAGCCCGGTACCCGCGGTGGTGGCCGCCGACCTGATCGTGGCGCGTGCGGCGACGCTCCTCGGTGAGGTTGCGCGAGAGCGCATTGATCGCCTCGAAGGATTGTGGAAGGAGACGGGCACGTTCGTTGAGGGGTGAGCCTTTACTGAGTGCGTCGGCGGCGGAGCAGGCCGATGCTGACAAGCATGGCGGGCGCGAGCGTTGATGGCGTCGGGGTGACGACGAAGTTGTCGAACAGGCCCCACTGGAAGTCGGGTGACGAGCTGACCGACGAGAAGGGGTCCTCGTATCCGAGCATGGCGAAGCCGTCGGTTGAGGACGACATCTCGCTGAAGAACTCGACGCCGTTGTAGAGCACGCTGACATTGCCGCCGCTGACAACGATGTCGGTGCGGACCCATGAGTTCACGGGGACGTTGTTCGGTCCCCCGATGTTGTTGGTGAAGGCCGCGTTGAAGGGATCGCTCTCGCCAAGCTGCGTGTCACCGAGGTCGGCGAGTTCCGTGCCATCCTCGAAGATCGCCGCGTCTTCCGTGCCGTAGCCATTCTCGTTCGCCAGCCATCCCCATGTACCCGCAGCACCGGCGGCCCGTGTGTTGCGAGCTTCGACGGTGTCGTTGCCATCCACGCCAACCCCCCAGAGCATCTGCTCGGTGGAGCCGCTGGGGATCGGGATGGCGACACTCATATAGACATCAAACGAAAGGGTGTAGTCCCCGCTGAAGGCGATGGGTGTCGCGCCGGCCAGGACGTTGCTCGCGCTGGCGATGCCGACGGAGAGGTTGGATTGGAGGAGGAGGCCGCGGGTACTCGCGCTTCCCGGGATCTGTCGCGGTGCCTCCGGGATATTGAAGTTCGTGGTGCCGACGGTCATGTTGGCGTAGTTGACGAAGGTGGCGACGGAATCGGGCTGCTGGATGATGGTGACGTCAGCGGCGCTGTCGTCGAATGGTTCTGAGAAGAGTTGCCCGTGGGCGGTCGAGGCGACGACGAACGACAGAGCGCTGAGCGCGGCGAGATTCTGCATGGGGGACTCCCTTGTTTCCCTGATATGAGGCGTCGAGCGGCTGTGCCCCGCTGCTACCCTCTCAGGATAGCGACCGATGCCTAGCACGCAATGGGCAATTTATGGGCCCAGGGGGCATGCGGGCTGATCCCTGATGATCCGGTGCAGAGTCCGATTCACAGGTGGTTGCTTGAGCCATTGGCGAGTTGGTTCTCACCACCTGTGCTGGCTGACGAGCAGCGCCGGAATCGGAAGCGCACACAACCACCCAATCTGTCGGTTCAGTCGCTCGCTGACCCCAAGAACGCCCCTCACGGCTCAAAATCGAGGGTTCTCGCCCTTCTACTGGGGCGTGCTGATGTCCGGGGCAATCCGCCGGATCCGCCGAAAAATGCACCGATCAGGAACATCTCCGACCGGAACCGACCTTGCTGGAAGGAGTTTTACCGAACGGTAAATTTGCTATTGATCCAACTACCTGCGGTCGATATATTTACCGATCGGGAACTCTATGAAGACACAAACTCCAGCACAGCTCGGAGCGGTGATCCGAACGCGGCGGAAGCAGTTGAAGATCACCCAGAAAGAACTGGCCATGACCTGCGGCACAGGGCTGCGCTTCATCGTCGATCTGGAGAAGGGCAAGCCCACCTGTCAGATTGGCAAGGCATTGCAAGTCCTCCAGGCGGTCGGACTGGCCATCGAGATCACGACCAGCGGCGGCAATGAGATGCCATGAAGCGGCTGACGGTCTATCTCAATAGCGAGCGGGTCGGAACGCTCGACCAGGATGACAGCGGACTGCTTGTGTTCCGCTACGACCCCGAGTGGATGGACAGGCCGGATGCCGCGCCTCTTTCCCGGTCGCTGCCGCTGCAAATCGAGCCGTTTCGTGGAAAGCACGCGCGGCCATTCTTCGCGGGCATTCTTCCCGACGAAGGGCCCAGGCGACAGGTCGCAGCCATCCTGGGCATCAGCGAGCGCAACGACTTCGCCATGCTGGAACGCATCGGCGGAGAATGCGCCGGGGCGGTCAGCCTGTTGCCGGAGGAATCGCCGCCTCCAACCATCGGCGAGAGGCGTGTGCGTGAATTGAGCGAGAAGGAACTGCAGGAGATCATCGCGGAACTGCCCCGCCGCCCGCTCATGGCGGGCCACGAAGGGCTTCGGCTCTCGCTGGCCGGAGCGCAGTCGAAACTGCCGGTCCTGATTCAGGGCGATGCCGTCGCGCTGCCACTCGGCAACACGCCCAGCACGCACATTATCAAGCCGGAACCCGATCACTTCCCTGGGCTGGTGGCCGTCGAAGTCCTCTGCATGTCGCTGGCCAAAGCAGTCGGCCTGGATGTTCCTTCGGTATCCGTCCGCCTGGCCGCGGACAGACCCTGCATCGTCGTCCAAAGATATGACCGCGCCATTGACGAGGATGGCTCGGTTACGCGCGTTCATCAGGAGGATTTCTGCCAGGCGATGGGCTTCCCCCCGGAGCGGAAGTACCAGCAGGAGGGTGGACCGCTGCTCCGCGACTGCATCGGCCTGCTCCGCGAGTGGTCCACCGTCGCGGCGCTGGACATTCGGGACTTCCTGGATGGCCTGATCTTCAACGTGCTGATCGGGAATGCCGACGCCCACGGCAAGAACTACTCGATCCTCTATCGCAACGGCGACCGACGACTCGCGCCCTTGTACGACTTGGTCTGCACGCTGGCCTGGCCGGAACTGTCACAGACCCCGGCCATGAAGATCGGCAAAAGCGATTCCATCGAGACGATCACGCCCGCGCATTGGCAGAAGATGGCCAAAGAAACCAGCGTGGGCTGGCCCATGCTGCGCGAGCGCATCGAGAATCTCTGCGGCAGGACGCGCGACGGGCTGCGAAACGAAGCCGTCCTCGGCGCGCCGACCGATGCGGCAATGGCCCAGCGCGTGGCCGACATCATCACGAAGCGGGCGACTTCGCTGCTTGAGAGTCTGTCCCGGGCCTGACGCCGGTGGAACCCGCGTCCACGGTACAAAAAACGCCCCTCAGCGATGCTGAGAGGCGTTTTGGGTTGAACACGGGCGAAGGGAGTCGAACCCCTAACCTCCTGATCCGTAGTCAAGGGCCAATCCCCGTTCCTGGCCCGCCAACGCGGATTTCCGGGGGGCGCGCACCAAATGCGCACCACGGGCTCGGGACGCACCACGGCGACTCGGTTCTGGACCGCATCATCAATGCCTGGCCGGACCTCCCGCACCCCCTGCGCACCGCAATCCTGGCAATCGTTGACAGCCGCCCTGGGAACGGAGCATCGTCATGATCGCTCGCGCGAGATATGGGAGTGCGCAGCAACCGTCCGCACCGTCCGCATCGTTCGCAAGTTTCCGTAGGACCGGTCCCCCAGAGTCGCCATAGGTACTTCCGCCGGGGGATACCAAACAATACCCGTGCGGGAACAGCCGCCAAACATGACTGACTTACTTCAGCCTGTCCGACTGTCCGGATAGCCCTCCCCCGGAGCAACATGAATGTCGAAACCACCGCTCAATCCAACCGCCATGACGCCGGAAGATGTCGTCAAACTCCTGTCACGGATGGGCTGCGGGAAGGTCACCCTCGAGATGGTCAAATCCGACATCGAAGATGGGGCCCCGACCAACGCCGATGGCACGATCCACATCGTGCGCTACTGCGGATGGCTCGTCAGCGAGCTGGGCAGGAACCCGACGGGAGACGCGCATGGCCCTTGACCCGCGAAGACTGCGTCCCGGCGAGCTCTGCCGGCTTTTGAACTCATCGCCGCTGGGCGAGCTGATCAGCGAACGCCAGCTTCATCGCCATCGCACGCGCGCGGGGTTCCGCATCGCGGCGGGCGGTGATACGAGCCGCGTGGACCTGCTGGCCTACACCGCGTGGCTCGTCGCGACCCGGCACGCCCCTCCTCGTAACGCGGAGGACGATGGCTATGAAGCCTACCGCGAGCGCAAGGCTGCGGAAGCCCGCGCCATGTCGCTCTCCGGTCGTGACATCGGCCCACTCCCGGAAGTCGAAGACCAGGACAGACGAGCGTCGTGCAAGGCGAACTTCCGGCAGTTCTGCGAGGTCTACTTTCCACGAACGTACTACCTGGCGTGGTCGGACGATCATCTGAAGGTGATCAGCAAGATCGAAACCGCAGTCCTGCACGGTGGACTCTTCGCCATGGCAATGCCTCGCGCTTCCGGCAAGAGCAGCCTCTGCGAGGGCGCATGCTTGTGGTCTCTACTCTATGGTCACCGAGAGTTCGTGGCGCTCATCGGGTCTGACGAAGCGCATGCCGCCGATATGCTCGACTCCATCAAGGCGGAACTGGAGAACAGCGATCTTCTCGCCGCTGACTTCCCCGAGGTGTGTCACCCGATCAGATCTCTCGAGGGCATCACACAGCGATCAAGCGGCCAGCTCTGCAACGGGAAGCAGACGCAGGTCGGCTGGACCGCGAAGGAGATCGTGCTGCCCACGATCGAGGGATCCGCTGCATCCGGCGCGATCATCCGTGTCGCGGGAATCACGGGACGCATCCGCGGCATGAAGTTCAAGCGCCCTGACGGCCAGACCGTCCGACCCTCACTGGTGCTCATCGACGATCCCCAGACTGATGAGAGTGCGCGCAGCCCTTCGCAGTGCGCTAATCGCGAGCGAACCCTGGCCGGAGCGATCCTCGGTCTCGCGGGCCCGGACAAAAAAATCGCCGGGCTCATGACCGTGACCGTCGTGCGCCCCGACGACATGGCCGATCGTCTTCTCGACCCGGAGAAGCACCCACAGTGGCAGGGGGAACGGACGCGAATGGTCGAGGCGTTCCCCACCAACGAGGGGCTGTGGGCGCGGTATGCAGAACTGCGGGCCGAGGGGTTGCGCTCCGGTCGCGGCCTGGCGTTTGCGACAGCGTTCTATAAGGAGCATCGGGAGGCGATGGACGTCGGCGCTCTCGTGACCTGGCCCGACCGGTTCAACCACGACGAACTCAGCGCCATCCAGCACGCCATGAATCTGCGATTGCAGGATGAGCACGCCTTCTGGGCCGAGTATCAGAACGAGCCCCTCCCGGATGTGGATGCCGCGGACGATCAGCTCACCGTGGACCAGGTGATCGCGCGGGTCAACGGTCACCGCCGCGGGCTCGTTCCGTTGGGCTGCACACACCTGACGATGTTCGTCGATGTGCAGGGCAAGGCCCTGTACTGGCTGCTGGCCGGCTGG
>JAUIHS010000103.1 GCA_030432255.1 Phycisphaerae bacterium | reverse complement strand
TTCCGGTCTCGCCGGGAAGCCGCCGATTTGCGGTGATTGGGTTAGTGTCCGAGGACGTGGTGTAATTTCATCGGCGGTGCCGGTGTAATCCTGGGTGGCCATCGAGGTGTATGGTCGAGGTGGAGTTTCGACGCTTCAACCACGAACCACACGGAGACCCCGATGACCAAGACCAACATGGACCTTTCCGAGCTGCTGGCAAAGCAGGATGGCGGCGACTTTCTCAGGTCCGTCGCCGAGGCCGTTCTGCAGCTGATCATGGAGGCCGATGTCGAGGGTCTGATCGGTGCGGGCAAGCACGAGCGAGCCGATCAACGGACGACGTGGCGAAATGGGTATCGAGAGCGCGCTCTCGATACTCGTTTGGGCACGCTCAATCTCAAGGTTCCGAAGTTGCGGCAGGGCAGCTACTTCCCGGGCTTTCTGGAACCACGCAAGACCTCGGAGAAGGCGCTCGTGGCCGTGATCCAGGAAGCGTGGATCGGCGGTGTCTCGACCCGCCGCGTCGATGAGTTGGCGCAGGCGATGGGGCTGTCGGGCATCTCGAAGAGCACCGTGTCCAAGCTGTGCAAAGACATTGATGAACGCGTGAACGAGTTCCTGAACCGGCCCCTGGTTGGCGAATGGCCCTATGTCTGGCTCGATGCCACATACCTGAAGGTTCGCCAGGGTGGCCGGATCGTGAGCGTAGCCGCCATAATCGCTGTCGCGGCGAATACCGATGGACGCCGGGAAATCATCGGCCTGGGGCTTGGGCCGTCCGAGGCAGAGACCTTCTGGATGGACTTCCTGCGAGGCCTGAAGGCGCGTGGGCTCGACGGCACCAAGTTGGTCATCAGCGACGCCCACAGCGGTCTCAGGGCGGCCATCGAGCGGGTCTTCGAGGCAACCTGGCAACGGTGCCGTGTTCATTGGATGCGCAACGCTCTCGCACATGTCTCGCGCGGCCAGCACACCGTCGTCGCCGCTGCGATCCGCCAGGCATTTGATCAGCCCGACCGCACATCCGCTGGAGAAACGTGGCGCCGCGTCGCCGACCAACTCCGCTCACGTTGGCCGAAATTGGCCGATCTCATGGATGTGAGCGAGCACGACGTTCTGGCCTACATGGCGTTCCCCCGCCAGCATCGAACCAAGCTCCACAGCACGAACCCCATCGAGCGCCTGAACAAGGAGGTGAAGCGGCGAGCCGACGTCGTCGGGATCTTTCCAAATGAGGCGTCCATCGTGCGCCTCATCGGAGCCGTGCTGTTCGAACAAAACGACGAATGGCAGACCGCAAGCCGCTACATGCAGGTCGAGGCGTTCGCTCAGATCGATCACGAGGAGATGGACCCCATTCTCAGCATAACAACCCAAGCCGCCTGATCATGACCTCAGGCCACCTGGGAATTTACACCAGCTTGACGGACGTGACCACAAAATGCAGATACAGAAGGGTCAGGACCCATAAGCTGGCTTGAAGCTGCAGCGGCTGCATGATTCAGCTCTAAAACAGAGGGGGCATGATGCGCGGGCATTTCTGGCTGACCGACGAGCAGATGAAGCGACTGCGGCCGTTCTTTCCGAAGTCCCGAGGCAAGCCACGGGTGGATGACCGGGGGGGTGCTGAGCGGCACAATATACGTCCAGAAGAATGGGTTGCAGTGGAAGGAAGCGCCCGCTGTGTATGGGCCGCCGAAGACGATCTACAACCGGTTCGTCCGTTGGTCCCGAATGGGCGTCTTTGCCCGGAGTTTCGTGGAACTTGCCCGGCCCGGACCGGATGGCGACATCATCATGAT
>JAUIHS010000102.1 GCA_030432255.1 Phycisphaerae bacterium | reverse complement strand
CCGGGGCTCGAGCGCTTGCAGCTCTCTGAACCGATGTGAACCCGGCCTTCCGAACAGCATACCGGCCCGTGGCGTCATAGAAGGCCACGCTCAGAGGCCTGACACACGTCCGATCGAAGACCCCGCCGACAGATCGAAGATTAGGCTTGCCAAACAGAGGGCATCCACACACGGACCGCCGCTCTCGCCGAGTGGCAGCTGCTTTGTTCCGCATAGGCTCTTGTGTTTGGAGGTAAACTGAGACTGGTTCGAATTCGTCTGATGGTGTGGACGGCTCCACCCCGACGGCATCGCAATGTGCCATGTTGGTCCAGTGTGACAGCCAACAAAGGAAGGAGCCGACCACATGGATATTACAACACTCGGGATCGATCTCGCCAAGTCCGTCTTTCAACTGCATGGCGTTGATGCGGATGGCACCGTTGTCCTGCAGAAGAAGTTGCGCCGCGGGGCGGTGCTCGACTTTCTTGGCAAGCTGGAACCCTGCCTGATCGGCATGGAAGCCTGCCCGAGCTCGCACTTCTGGGCCCGGGAAATCGCGGCGCTCGGCCATGACGTGCGGCTGATACCGCCTGCGTACGTGAAGCCGTACGTGAAACGACAAAAGAATGATGCGGCCGACGCTGAAGCGATCTGCGAGGCGGTGACCCGGCCGAACATGCGCTTTGTGCCGATCAAGACCGTGGAGCAGCAGGCCGTGTTGGTGCTGCACCGGTCGCGCGACCTGCTCGTGCGGCAGCGCACGATGATCCTCAACGCACTCCGAGCACATCTGGCGGAGTTCGGGATGATCACCGCGCAGGGACCACGGAAGGTTGTCGACCTCGTCCGGCGCCTGAGCGATCCCGACGACGGGCTGGACCTGCCAGCTCTCGCTCGGTCGGCGCTTCTGTCGCTTGCCGCCCAGCTTGAGATCCTGGCCAAAGAGATCGGCAAGATCGAACGACAGCTGATGGCGTGGCATCGGCAGAGCGCTGCGAGCCAGCGGCTCGAAACGATCCCGGGCGTGGGCATCATTACCGCCACGGCGATCGCGGCCAGCGTGCCGGATCCGTCCGTGTTCAAATCGGGCCGGCAGTTTGCGGCTTGGCTCGGGCTCGTGCCGCGGCAGAACTCGTCTGGCGGGAAGGAGCGATTGGGGCGCGTGTCGAAGATGGGGAATGGCTACCTGCGCCGCTTGCTGGTCGTCGGCGCTGCCTCGGTGACACGGCGCGCGCCAACTACTGACACCCGGACCGGGGCCTGGGTCAGATCCCTGCTTGAACGTAAGCCAACGCGGCTCGTGACCGTGGCCATCGCCAACAAGACAGCGCGCACAGCCTGGGCGCTGCTCGTGAAGGGAGAGAGCTACAGGACCACGCCTGCCATCTGAACGAAGGAGAGACAAGCGGCGCTCCAAAGGCACCGCGACAAGATGCAAGGGCAGATGTGAGTGATGATGATCAAGCGAGACCGCTGCAGGGACACCCCGAGGTGCTGCCAGGGCGTCACAGCTCGATAGTCTGATAGTGTCAACGGCGGAGTAAAAATGGGCCAGGGGGCGGCGCAAAATTGGGCCACTTTTGGTTTGCGCGGGACGCGGGTGATGGGCGGCGGCCAGTCAGCCGCGCTCTCCATATAGCTTGCGGGTGACTGGCCGCTTTGGACCGTCAGGTCCAAGTACGTCTGGGCTTTGGCTCAGTTGATGTTGTCGCCGGGCTTGCGTGCACGGCTTTGCGCGAGGCGATAGCTTTCGCCGTTCATCTCGAGGATGTTGACGTGGTGGGTCAACCGGTCGAGGAGCGCGCC
>JAUIHS010000101.1 GCA_030432255.1 Phycisphaerae bacterium | reverse complement strand
CGGCTGGGGTCTTCCTCGAAGACGACCCACGTCCATACCACTTCGCCGGGGTCCGCCTGGCCATCCAGTTTGGGCGCGTAGGTGACACGGCGGGCGCGATGCGCGGTCGGCGCGAAGGTACTGGATACAGGACGCCCGGCGGGCAATGCGGGGGCGGGACCGTCGGCAGCCCCGGCGAGGGTGCCCAGGCCGATCCGGATGCCCTGCTGGATGCCGCGGTGCAAGGTCTCCGACAGCTGGAGTTGTCGCACGATTTTAGGAGCCTCGTTGAAGACGAGGTTCTCGGTGCCCTTGAGGAGGAAGCGCTGAAAGTTCTTCCAATTCGATGACGAGGACGTCATAGCCGCCAGCATAGGCGCACACCCCTGAGCTCGATTGTGTCGCGGGGGCTTGCGCTCGATACTCTTGACTGGCCTGCCTCGGTTGAATGAATGCCGACTCGACCCCGCTCACCAGGAGATTCCCATCAGCACCTTCGCCGACAAGACCTTCACTGCGCCGGCGCAGATTCGGAACTTCTGCATCATCGCCCACATCGACCATGGGAAGTCGACCCTGGCCGACCGGATGCTGGGTATCACCGGTGTGGTCGCAGACCGTGACATGCGAGCCCAGTACCTGGACCGGATGGACATCGAGCGGGAGCGCGGCATCACCATCAAGGCCCAGAACGTCCGGCTGCCATGGAAAATCGACGATCAGGATTTCGTCCTGCACCTGATCGACACGCCCGGCCACGTCGACTTCACCTACGAGGTGTCGCGCGCGCTTGAGGCGTGCGAGGGCGCGGTGTTGCTGGTCGACGCCGCCCAGGGCATCGAGGCGCAGACGCTGGCCAACCTGTACCTGGCGCTGGACCGCGACCTGACGATCATCCCGGTGCTCAACAAGATCGATCTGCCGGCTGCCGATCCGGACCGCTACGCCGGTGAGATCGCACACATCATCGGTTGCGAGCCCGACGACGTGCTGCGGGTTTCAGGAAAAACCGGCGAGGGCGTTCGCGAACTGCTCGACGCGGTGGTCCGTTTGATTCCCCCGCCGGTCGGCGATGCCGATGCAGCGGCACGGGCGATGATCTTCGACTCCGTCTATGACATTTACCGTGGCGTTGTGACCTACATCCGCGTGGTGGATGGCAAGCTGACCCCGCGCGAGAAGATCAAGATGATGTCCACGGGCACCACCCACGAATTGTTGGAAGTCGGAATCGTCTCGCCGGAGCCCAAGGCCACCGAAGGCCTCGGAGTCGGCGAGGTGGGCTATCTCATCACCGGAGTGAAAGATGTCCGGCAGTCCAAGGTCGGCGACACCGTCACCTCAGCACGGAACGGGGCCGATGAGGCGCTGACCGGATACCGCGAGCCCAAGCCGATGGTCTATTCAGGCCTCTACCCGGTCGACGGATCGGACTACCCAAACCTGCGCGATGCCCTGGAACGGCTTCAGCTCAACGACGCCGCGCTGACCTGGGAACCCGAGACCTCCGTGGCGCTCGGATTCGGGTTCCGTTGCGGGTTTCTCGGCCTGCTGCACATGGAGATCACCCGGGAGCGCCTGGAACGCGAGTTCGATCTCGACCTGATCTCCACCTCGCCCAACGTCGTCTATCGGGTGGTGCCCGATGGCGGGCCTGATGGGTCCCACCTGCTGGTGACGAATCCGGCTGATTGGCCGGACGGCAAGGTCGGCGCGGTGTTCGAACCGGTGGTCAAGACGACGATCATCGCGCCCAGTGAGTTCATTGGCACCATCATGGAACTGTGCCAGGCGCGCCGCGGCGAACTGGGTGGG
>JAUIHS010000100.1 GCA_030432255.1 Phycisphaerae bacterium | reverse complement strand
CCAGCCTCGCATGCGCGCAGGCGTCGTTCCGCCAGGGCAATTCACCTGTGGCAACTGTGCATCCCGGTGATTGGAAAAGGCCTCCTGCGTCGGCCAAGACAGACCCGGACATGCCCGAAAGGATAATTGAGGCCACGACGTTCACATGTGCCAATCCGCCGCGGAAGTGACCCACAAGGGAACTGGCAAAGCTGAAGACGCGCTCGGTTATTCCGCCGATATTCATCAGGTTCCCGGCAAAGATGAAGAACGGTACGGCCAGCAAAGGAAAGCTGTCGGAGATGGATTTGGTCAGGACCGCAGACGCTCGGTGCGTTTCCTGCGGATCTCGGTGGCCAACATCGGGCCGAACCGCTGCCACCAGAATCGAACGGATTCGTGGCTCACATCGATACCGCGCTCGTGCGGCAGATCCTCCACGTTCCGCAGTGACAGCGGAAATCTGACGTACAGCATGACTGCAAGCCGGATGATTTCGGGGCGCGTTCGGAGGCAGCGGAATGGGTTCGGATGCGGCGCGGCCGGAGGCTACGCACCCGCCCGGCCCCCCTCAAGCGCCATCCCTCTGACAATGCCCCGGTAAAGCCATCCAGCTTCGGCCGCCGGACCGGCACCGAGCGCCAGTAGCCAGATGGGACCGAAAACGCCAGCATCTTCCTCACGCTGTCCCGAGATATCCCGAAATGCCGGGCCGCCTCCTGGTGGCTCATCCCTTCGGCGCAAGCCAACCGAACCTTGCGATACAAATCCACGGTGAAGATCCTCCCGCCTTCCCTCCGTCAAAAACGAGGGCAAAGGCGTCGATCACGAACGCCACGTAGACGAAGCCCTGCCATGTCGCCACGTAGGTGAAATCGCTGACCCAGAGCATGTCCGGTGCAGGCACTCGGAACCGGCGGTTCACCTTGTCCAGCGGGCATGGCTGCGACCTGTAAGGTCTTGTCGTCCTGGCTTTCTTGCCACGGATTATGCCTTCCAGGCCCGGATCCTTCATCAGCCGCGCCACCGTGCATCTGGCTACATCGAAGCCCTCCCGCCGCATCTGGTGCCAGACCTTGCGAACGCCGTAGACCTTATAGTTCTGCTCCCGGACCCGTTCGATCCCGGGCCGCAAAGCCTTGTCCCGTTTCGCCCGGTCAGACAGGAGATCAGGGTTCGCCCGCTTGGCCAGGTGATCGTAGAACGTCGAAGGGGCAATCTGCAGGTACCTGCAGATTGGCTCGACCCCGATATCGTCACGGTGTTCTCCGATGAAGGCGATCGTGTCCTGGACCGGCGGTCGAGCTCCGTCCCGCTGCGCGGCAGTCGCCGCTTGCGGCGATGAGAGCGGGGGCAAAATAAGCCGACGCCCTGCGCAGGACCTCGTTGGCCTGCCTCAACTCCCGGTTCTCTCGTTCCAGCGCCTTCAGCTGCTCAGCCATCTCGGTGGTGATCCCAGATCGCGGCCCAGCGGCTCTCATGCTGCCCGGGATTGTCCAAAACCAGGCGAACGGCACACTCGCGCACTTCGGGGAAATACTTGTTCGTCGCCTTGCTCATGATGCTCCATCCTACTCACGAGTTGGACCCTCCGGCAAACACGGCGCGGTTCACATTGTCAGAATCAGTGACACTCCAGTTTCCATAGCATCGAGGGCTGAAACTACCGCACGACCCGGGAAGGAGCGCGCTTGATTTCCGCGACGCGGGCAGGCTAGCATTCGACATTCATTACATATCGCGCACGTTGCGGCGCCCTTCTGCCGGTGCGTATTTCAGACCGAAAATGAGGACACCAGTTATATGTTGCGAAGGGCAGGATCGG
>JAUIHS010000099.1 GCA_030432255.1 Phycisphaerae bacterium | reverse complement strand
TATGCCTGGCAATAGGCCGCCAATGCCGCCCGATCGAGGTTGGTCAGCAGCCGCAACGCAAGCAGCTCCTCGACGATCCGATCCCACTCGACGCGGGCCACATCGCTCAGATGCGCCGGGGCGTCGGGTTGGACCACTTCGGGACTGGGTTCATGCGGATTGAGCCTGCCGGAGCGTGCCGTTCCGGTCAGGAGCTTGAGAGTTGTGGGCTTAGTCTTCGGTCCCCTGGGTGCCATGCAACGCCTCCTTCTTCCGATCAGTCCGCCTGACCCCCGGTTGCAATCATGGCTTTGTCAGAGTTTTGCCCCAGCCGCCGGTCCCCCTGCAGAGGCTCCAGGGATCGACCCACCCCCTCCAGGGCGCCTGTGCGCGCTGCAATGGCATTCAGGTAGTCCAGCATTCGCTCTCTGGCGCCAGACACTGCGATCGGTCCACCCTCGGGACCGGTATGCTCGATCGCAGCGGTCTCCCGCCAACCGGCCTGGGTCTTGAGATAGAAGATGGACGAGGCGGTATCACCTGAGCGAGCCTTCTGCAGCAACCCGTTGGCAACATGTGCGATTGCCTTGGCCTTTCCCCTTTTATAATGCGCAGCAATTTCTTCATCGCGCGCGCAGATCGCCCGGAAGGTGTTGCGGCTGATCCCGAAGTAATCGGCGATCTGGTCCTGGCTCAGCAGGGCGGCCAGGGTCTCGACCTCGGTCTTCTGGTGATCGGTCAGGGTGATCGGAGGGCGTCCCATCAGCGGACCAGCCGGACAAAGAGGCGACGCAAGGCATAGCCGCGAAGGAAGGACACAGCCGTGAACACGCCGCTGATCGTCAGGTTCTGCCAGAGCGTGACCTGCATCCCGAGCGCCGGAAAGACCAAGGCCTGGGTGATCAGGGCGATCATCCAGCCGAAGATCACATTGGTGGCAGCCTCGATGGCAGACAGGGTGCGGCTCTGGGTCATGTCGCCCCCCGTTCGCCAGAGACGTCCGCGAAGGTGGCAGTCGATCCCGCGAGATGCGCCTCCTGCCCGGTGAAGGCCTGCCAGCGCAGCACCGCGACATCGACATAGGCAGGATCAAGCTCCATAGCATGGCACAGGCGGCCGCAGCTCTCGGCTGCAATGATCGCAGTTCCCGATCCTGCGAACGGCTCATAGACCGCCTGGCCCTGGCTGGAGTTGTTCAGCATCGGGCGTCGCATGCACTCCACCGGCTTTTGGGTGCCATGCACTGTCGACATGTCCTGATCGCGGTTCGGAATGCTCCAGAGCGTGGTCTGGCTGCGGTCGCCCGACCAATGCCCCTTGCCCTTGACGGCGTACCAGCAGGGCTCGTGCTGCCAATGATAGTGGCCTCGGCTCAGAACCAGACGCTCCTTGGCCCAGATGATCTGCGAGCGAATGTCAAAGCCGCTGGCCAGCAGGCTGTCGGCCACGGTCGTTGCATGTAGTGCGCCGTGCCAGACATAGGCGACCTCGCCGGGAAACAGCGCCCAGGCCTCGCGCCAATCGGCCCGATCGTCGTTCAGCACCGTGCCGGTCCGCTTTGTCTCGGAGGCACCTGCGCGATTGCGCCAGTCGGGATCGTACATCACGCCATAGGGCGGGTCAGTGACCATGAGATGCGGGGTGACGCCATCGAGCACCAGGGCGACCGCGTCCGCATCGGTGGCGTCGCCGCACATCAGCCGGTGCGCGCCCAGATGCCAGACGTCACCCGACCGCGAGACCGGCGCAATCGGCGGCTCGGGTGTTGCCTCCTCCTTCGGCTCACCTGCGCCCAGGTTCAGCAGCGCATCCAGTTCCGCGCCCTCAAAGCCGAT
>JAUIHS010000041.1 GCA_030432255.1 Phycisphaerae bacterium | reverse complement strand
CACCTCGAAGGTGCTCCTCATCTTGGTTGACGTGGTCTCTAGGCAAGTCACATCATCCCAAGTCAGGGGCACTTTCGCTATCTCAACCCGCTACCGTCCACCCACCGGCGTGAAAGCGCGAGGCTAGGGTGGGTGCATGCCCGTCTGGCAGCCAGCTATCCCGCAAGGGTTGCGCCCCCATCTCCTTTCCTGGGTGGGGTACGACTTCACCAGTACCGACACCGTCCACCACGGGGTTCCCTCGATGGGCGTCACGGTGGTGCTGTCGCTCGCAGAGCCCATCGACTGTGGCTGGCTTCATGGCGACGCGCGGCATCTCTGTGACCTACTAGTCTCCGGCCTGCACACTACTCCGGCTCTGATCCAGTCGAGGGGACGCCAGCAGGGCCTCGAATTGTCGCTCCACCCGCTCTCGACCCGTCGGCTTCTCGGGCTGCCGGCCGGGGAACTGGCCGGCTCGATGGTTGATGTGAATGATCTCTCGTGGCCCAGGCACCTGCTCGACCAGCTGCGGCAGTCAACGTGGCCACGACGGTTCCACCTCTTGGCGGCATTCCTCACCAAGAGGCTGGAGCAGCATCCTCATGCACCGCGCGCAGACCTGGTCGAGGCACTCGCGCGGATCCATCGGACCCGAGGCACGATCCCCATCTCCGGCCTGGCTCAGGACGTTGGCCTGTCCAGACGGCGGCTCTCAAGCCTGTTCGACCTCGAGACCGGTCTCTCGCCCAAGCAGGTGGCGCGCATCGCTCGCTTCACCCACGCCAAAGACTTGGTCCAGCGTGGCGCCCAGCCCTCGGACGTCGCGGCGATGGCCGGCTACAGCGACCAACCGCACCTGTGCCGGGAATGGAAGTCGATGACTGGATGGACGCTGCGCCAGTCGAAGGGCGATTTCCCATTGCTTCAAGACACCGACATGCTTCCGGCGTGAGGCTAGAGCCATGACGACACCACAGCTGTTCCACTGCCTGCGCTATACAGACGCCGATCGAGGCATCGACTTTCTCCAAGCCATCGGCTTCACCACCGCCATGATCGTGCGGGATCCTGATGACGCGACCTTGGTGGCCCATGCGCAACTTGCCTGGCGCGACAACGGGGGCATCATGCTCGGCTCTGTTCGGGACGATGACCCGCATTACGGGCCGGGGATCTGCAACCTGGTGGTCGCCAGTGATGAGGACGTGGACAGCCTCTTCGCCGCAGCCCTGGCACACGGCGCGACCACCGTCACGGAGCCCAACGACGCCCCCCACGGAGGGCGCAACGCATGTGTCGCTGACTTCGATGGCCACTGGTGGAACCTCGACTCCTACCCGGGAGCCTGAGCCGGGGAACCCCCCTCGACACCGTCATGTGCCACGGCTCACGAGTTCGTGCACATCTCAATGAGCCCTGACCCACACAATCTCGCCGCCCGCGGCGGCAACTGGCCTTCCTGGGCGGCGCATGCCCACAGGAAGGCCTTGTCATGTCCCACGCGAACGCCGCTCTCACCCCTCGCCACCGCCTGATCGTCGGCCGCTTGGTCGTCGATGACGGCTGGCCGATCAGCGAGGTCGCCGCCAGGTTCCAGGTCTCCTGGCCCACGGTGAAGCGCTGGGCCGACCGCTACCGCACCGGCGAGCCAATGCAGGACAGGTCATCCAGGCCGCATCACTCACCGAACAAGACCAACCAGCAGACTGCCAGGCGCTGCGTCCGTCTTCGCCTGCGACTACGGGAGGGGCCGGTGCAGTTGGCCAGCCGACTTGGGATAGCCCCGTCCACGGTCCACCGCATCCTTACAGACGTGCACTTGAACCGGCTGTCGCACGTCGACGGCGCCACGGGAGAACCGGTGCGCCGTTACGAGCACGATCACCCAGGGTCGATGCTGCACGTCGACGTGAAGAAGCTCGGCAACATTCCCGACGGCGGAGGATGGCGCTACGTCGGGCGGCGACAGGGCGACAAGAACCGGGCCGCTACACCCGACAAGCCGAAGAACAAGCACTACGACCCGTTGATGGGCAAGGCTTACGTCCATACCGTCATCGACGACCACTCCCGCGTCGCCTATGCCGAGATCCACGACGACGAAACCGCCCGCACTGCCACCGCCGTGCTGGTCCGAGCCGTCGAGTGGTTCAACGCCCGCGGCGTCACCGTCGAGCGGGTCCTGTCCGACAACGGCGGCGCGTACCGCTCACACCTGTGGCGCGACACCTGCGCCGAACTCGGTATCCGGCACAAGCGCACCCGGCCCTACAGGCCGCAGACCAACGGGAAAATCGAGCGCTTCCACCGCACCCTGGCCGACGGATGGGCTTACGCCCGCTGCTACACCTCCGAAGCCGAACGACGGGGCGAGCTGGACGACTGGCTGCACTACTACAACCATCACCGGCCGCACACGGCCTGCGGGAACCTCCCGCCCTTCTCGCGATTGATCAACGTCTCCGGGCAGTACATCTAGAGGCGTTGGAAGAGATACGCGAAGGCAGTGCGTGTGTAGGCGATGCCGCGACCTGAGGATCGGATCCGTCCGGCGTCGGCTTGCTCAGGGCGACGGGGAACCAGGAACTCACTTAGCCGATCTGAGGTCAGCATGAAGCGGCCGTCGCGTTGGTGAGCCACCGCAACCAGACTCAGTGCTGGGTCGAGCGCAGCCAGGCTCGCATCGCCGTGGCTGCTGTTCGCCAGCAACCACCCACCGGGGCGCAGGTAGTGGTGGCAGTGCTCCCACACCGGGCCCGCGAACAGCGAGACGAGCAGATCAGCACTGGCCTCGGGCACGTCGAGCGGCCGGGTGTAGTCCGCCGCAAGGAACCGCACGCTCTGGCCCGCGCCGGGACGGGTCCGGCCGACCAGTTCGGCCGCGACCGTCTTGGGGTCGGCGAAGAACTGCGCCGCGCGGGCATCGGTGTCGATGTAGGTCACCGTCGCTATGGCTGTCGATGGAGACAGGTCGACGTAGCTGCCGGGGTAGAGCGCAGACTCCACAGGCACGGCGTCCGTGAGCGCGGTGAACAGGCTCGTGCGGTCGCCGATCGACTCTCGGTACTGCGACCAGGTCACCCGTCTCACCACGGAGCCATCCAAGCACGGATGGGCAGGCCCCAGCGGGCCGCAACGTCGACAGCACCAATCGCGTATGGCGAGGTGCTCAGAAGCCGAACCGAAGATCCCCGCTCACACCGCCAGAAGCGGACGTTGCAGACACTCTCACCTGCGGAACAGGATCGGACCGATGAACTGATCCACGAACGATGAACGATGTCGCAGGGTTTGACCCACGCGACCCCCAATCGCGCGACCGATGCCGGTCGTCGCGGAGGCTGCCCGCACACCCAGGGAAGGCTGGGCCCCTGTTGGGATAGGGACCCTAGCCTCCTAGCAGGAGTACCGCGCTTCGCTCGGCGTTGTCCTTGACAGCCAGCAGGTCCGGTCTCTCGTCCATTAGTCGCTTGAGTGCTTCTCTAGCGAGTTGGAGCGCTTGGTTCGAGGAGCCCCGTAGAGCCGCTTCGTCGTGAGCGCGGCCATGCACAATACTGCTTCGCTCGTTGTAGATCCTATTCACCTCGGCGCGAAGGTTCTTTCGAGCCTGGAGATCGGCGTCGCCCAATAACCACGCCATGGCAGCGGAGATGCGCAAAGCGCTCTCCCCTTGACGGGTGCCAAAGAGAGCTTCCCAAACGATCACTGCGTCAACCAGGCGGTCGGACGCGGTCAAACGGGCGTCGGAGGCGCTCAATAGCCGCCGCACCGCCACATCCAGGTTCCCTGTCCACTGCATATCGACGATCTCACACCAACGTTCCACTGCTGCGCAGTTCTCCAATGACAGAACGCACGGCATGAAACCGGGGCCTCGCTGGGTGTCACCCCAGCCCCGGATATTGTGTCCGCGGCCCAATGGATCGGCTGCCCAGGTCCATGCCAAGCGTGAGACGACCCAGTCCCCGGGCGGACGTTCGATCGCCATGGCCAGAGCTAGAGCGAACGCATCCTTGACGCGGTCGAGGGAGGGGCTCGGGGACAGGCGTGCTACGGCTGACATGTACTCGTGCTCGTCGAGCATGCTCGTGTCCGGAGAGTCGCTCACTTCCAGCTGGTACGGCAACTCCATCTCTAGGACCATCTCGCCCCCATAGGAGACCAGCACTTCCTGACCGTCATCGTCCTGCCCGGAGAGCGATCGACGTAGCGGTTCGGGTGTGAACGATCGCTCCCATTCGCGTATGGGACGAAGGACCCCCCACGGGGTCGGGATCGTGATTCCCTCAGGAACCTTGAACCCGGTGAAGACCAGCCTCACAGGCACTGGTGGACTACCCCCATGAACCGCCTCTCGGACACGTTCCAGATTCATACGAACCGCCTGAACCAGGTCACCTACCTGTGGGTTTTCGGCGGCCATGCGCACAATGTCCCACGAAGAGAGGATCACTTCCTCAGCGAACGCCACGTCCTGGGTGGTCCGGCCGCGCCCAAATGAGTCCACCAAGTACCCCCGCCGCCCAACTCCTGGCTGGTCCTGGACGTACAGCCGACCTAGGGACGGATCGACTTGGATGGCCTTCAGCAACTCGTCACGCACGGGGTGTCGGTAGAGCGAAAACATTGCACCGTTCAGGTAGCCGGACCCCAACGCCATCAGCAGGGGGTACGCGTCGACGGCCATCCGAACGAGCGTGCTTCCAACGGGATCCGATCCATCGCTAGGCTCAACGTACAACTCGCCGCCGGACCGCACGCGCAACGCCGACCCCAGACATTGACTGCCGTCTCCGACAGGCATAACGAGATCCTCCAGCCCCATGCCGGGCCACGCCTTCGGCTCTGATGACGCTCGTCGAGCGAGAGGGAGCAGCACCCCGATCGCTACTGCCTCCAGTGGTGGCGCCAAGCGTGCGGGATCATGTGCCCCATCCTCAAGCCACGCCTCGATCGCCGCCTCATCACTGGCGCAAAGGTAGGCCAGAAGCCGAATCCCATACGTCTCCCTCAGTAGTGCGAAATCCCGGGGGGCGGGCATGCCAGTCTCGTCTCTCACGACACTTAGTATTTCAGCCCAGGGGTCGGGTCAAAGGGAATCGGCCCAGCGACAGGAGCGCCTAGAAGGGTGGTTCAGCAGCGTCACCTGCATCCTGGGGGGCGGGGACCAACGGGCGATTTGCTCCAGACCCGGAACGTGCAGTCTGATGAACACTCATCGGCTTGGCACCTGCACGCTGTGACGCCCAGTCCAACCGCTGTGCTTTGGACTCGTTGAACGGAACATCAAAGGCAATTGGAAGACCACTGTTGATCCATGGGCCATGTGCAACTGCTCGCAGCCTACGCAGATTCGGCACCCCCTCTGCGACAGCGTCGCCGTATACATTTCGGAGAAAGTTGATGCTCGTGTCGTCGATGCAGGCGAAGGAGACCACGGTGTTGCACTGCGTGAGCACAGACTTGCTGACGGTTGCAGTACGCTGAGCCAGCACCAGTAGCCCGACTCCGTACTTTCGACCCTGCAACGCGAGCTGGGTGATCTTCGCGATAGTGCCTTTTGACTCGAAGTCGCCCAGACCGGCGAACGACGCTTCGGGCATCACGGTATGCGCCTCCTCGATAACCACGAGCACCTTGGATTGACTGATGCCATCCTTCGCCAGTTTCAACAGTGTGCTCAGGTACATATCGGTGATCCAGAGTGTCGCCTTGGTATTCGCAATCTCACGCAACTCGATCAGACCAACGTGCTCCGTGTCACTCTGTAGGAACTTTCGAAGCCGGTCATCCACCTCGTCGCGAATCGCATCGGCGAATCGAGCGAGGATCTTCTTCTCCGCACCTGCACCGTACGAGCCAGTCTCGACGTCGAACAGCTTCTCGCCGAGTTGCGTTGCCTTGTCGTCGGAGATCGACAGCTCTGTTGGGGCCAAGTCGGCAAGCCGTGGGGCGTATTGTGACGTGAGGTCAAGGCACAGCACCTTCACGCCGTTCTGGGCTGCGTGCCGGACAAGGTCGAAGGCAAGTTCGGTCTTCCCTGAGCCCGTCATGCCCAAGATTGCCGTGTGGGTCTCGAGCTGACCAAGAAAGTCGCCGGTCACAGCGATGGTGGTTCCTGGAACGTTGCCCAGCGTGAACTGATGAGGGTCTACCCTCGTTTCGGGAAGGCAATCATCCAGTCTGAACACGGGGGAATTGATGAGCGGCACCCAGTCCGCTGGCTCAAATCGGCCATCAGAGGTCCTCATCCCCACGGGCGCAGCAGTGGCGATGTGCGATCCGTACTGCAGTGTTCCGAATCCCTCTTCGGACGTCTCTCCTTCAACCACCTGGTAGTAGACGGGGTCCGATCCAGTGACGACGCCTACGATCTGCCCCAAAGCGGTCACCGCTCTTGGGAGCAACTCCACGCGCAGGCGCCGCGACGTTGAGCCTTCGCGTACCAGCCCGAGCACTTCGGACCCGGCTCCCTCGGTGGTTGCGCGCACGAGCTGCTCCACTGTCGGCGCGCCGTCGTCGACAACCGGTAGCTGAACTGTGCCGGGGACGCCGCGGGACTCATAATCACAGGACGAGGAAGCGAGCAAGACCGTTCCCCAGACCCCATCCGCCCGGCTCTCGGACATAAGTGGGATCCCCCACCGTGTGATGCCGTCATGCGTCGTGACCACCAGCGACTCTGTGGGGTTCGCGGGCCAGACCACACCGTCACGCAGAGCGACTCTCGCAAGATTCGGACTATCGATGCGCACGAGCGAACCGACGGAATCCCGGGTAACTGTCGGTCGTCCCAGCCGCGACAGTAGGTCGGGGACGCCCAGTGGCCACATGGCGACGTACACGGCCCAGAACAGCAACAGCGCAGTCGTCAAGGCTTGTTGGTCCTGAACAAAGAAGATTGCGGATACCAAGAAGACCGCAGAGAACACCACACGCGCTCGACCCAACACACTGCTGATCTGGTAGCACGCTGACTGAATCCGAACTACCCACGCCTTGCCGGCTGGCTCTCCTCGGCCACGCTGCAGAATGAGCGCGACAAATGCGGCAACCAGAACGAGGCATAGATACAAGACAAGCATCCCCCACAGGGCAGCGTTCTCGGAGTTCCTGTACGCGAGGATAGTGAGAAGCGCACCAAGTGCATTTACGAGAGCGTCTCCTGGGCCCGTGAAATAGCGCTCGAGAACCAAAGTGCCCAGAACCACTAGAAGAAGGGAGCTCTGAAAGAGGAGGATCTGCGCTGGATCCTCCGGTATGGGCCGTCCAGTATATGCCCACGAGATCGCAACTAGCACGACAAGCGCAAGGACCAGAAGCCCAGCGCGAACACCCGGTGTAACCTGTCGATCCCTGTTCTTGTGGCGCGACTCTCGCGCAGATTCGACTGCCATCCTCAACTACACCCCAATCTCCGTCACGCCACAAGTTTGCCGTAGCACCTCGGCAGGATCGGGCTGGCCCCGACTTGTCCGTCCATGCGTCGCGAGTGGCGCGGAAGTGGGCGGCCTTCGATCACTTGGGTGCGAGAACGGCCAGGAGACCCCTTGAGAGTGCGCGTGTTGCCCCCACGTCTGTCCGCTCCCTACCTGAAGCCGTGCGAGGTAGCCACCAACCGAAGGCTGGGATCATCCCCATAGAACGCGGGGACATCACAGGTCTATTGGTGTCATAACCCTCTGGGGCGGCCGCTCCGCCGGACTGCTTGCGGGTCCCCTCGCTGGCGCGGGTGTACTCGGTCGGCGGCGGTCCGTGGCGGGTGATCGAGATGGTTCTGATCTGCGTGCACGCGCGGGGAGATCAACCGCACTGCAGCTGGCCGACTTCGCTTGCTCTGCACACGGCTGTGACGCTACGGTCCGTCCGCCGCCGAGCCGGATCAGCATGAGGCCGCCTGGAGGCGCAGGCGACAACGGGTAGCGCGGCGCGGATGTGGACGACAGCGGACGATAGTGTCGCGGCATGGGAGTCCGTAGACGCCGTCCCGCCAGCACGCGTTTTCACGCAGAGGGCTGGCACCCTGCGCTCGCGGCTACGACCGGTGCGCTTGGGTTCGCAGCGATGTCAGTAGCGGTGCTAGCTGTTCTTCTCCAGTTCTCCGACTCGCCGTTCAGCGCATCTTGGGCGTTCCCGGTGTTTGTGACTGCGACCGCCGCAGGAGGCGCAGCCGGTCTCACGCTGAAGAACCTCAATCTGAATCGCGCAGAGTCTCGGCGCTCGCTCAATCTCATGTTCGACGAGCAGCTACGGACAGGCGCGCAGCTCCTGGGCGGGGGGTCAGAGTCTGAAGTGATCGCCGGAGCGCAGGCTCTCGGTCTGCTACTTCGTGAGTCGCCGCGCCACGCACAAGTATGCGCCGATCTGCTCTGCGCGCGCCTGCGCAAACCGCACTCAAGCGACGTGGACCCGGCTGACAGCGACGACGAGAAAGCTCAGGATCGGGCGAGTTTCGCCGAGGCGAATCGCATCCGGAACTCGCTTTCGGACGCCATCGCAAGAGCGATCAGGTCAGAGGGCGCTCCGGAACACCTAAAATCAATCGCGTGGCGGTTCGAAGCCGCCCGCTTCGGCGATCGCACAAGGTTTGAGGCGTGCACATTCGGGCGGGAATCGTACTTCCGTCGGAGCACGTTCGGCGGCGACGTATCTCTCGCCTGGTCGTCGTTCGAATCGGATGCGCAGTTCTCTTTCGTGACCGCCCCTCGGGGGCTGTTCCTCCGAGGCATCCAAGCGGGCGCCCAAGTCGTTCTTCAGAACGTGACGCTCAGAAACACAGCCGGCGAGAGCGCCTGGGGCGTTTACCTCGAAGGATCCAACACGGCCGGAATCGCAATCGAACGTTGTGCTATCGATGGTGCGATCCACCTCGACGCCTCGCACGTCGTGGGTGACGTACGTGTCGTCGATTCCGAATCGACGTCATTCTCCTTGATTGATGGGCGTTGTGACAGGTGGCTCGACCTGAACCGCCTTCACACCAGCCGCTACATCTGTGTCCGCAACACTGAAGCACGGAAGGGAGTGATCGTGCACGGATGCTCGGCTGGCGACGAGATCGAAGTCTCCAACGTGCATACGCTCGGGAAGGTCATCGTCACCGAATCGGTCGCACCCTCAATCTCAAGCTAGCTCACCGCGGCCGCCGCGCACTGGTGACACCGATATGGGGCCCGGATCGATGGCCCGCACCTGGTTGACGATCTTCACCTGGATCGGTGGGGGCGACGGTTGAAAGTTGAACACTTCCTCCGACGCCCTAGCGTCGGAGGAAGGCCTCGAGCTTGGACGTCCTGCCCCGGAGTGACTGGTTGAACGCAGTCCCGTTGTCGGTGAGGAACCGGGCCGGCGCGCCGTTGTGACCCGATCGCCGCGGCGTCGACGGTGACCGCGGACTCGCTGGTCTCCGCGCGGGCAACGTGAGCGGCCAGGATGAATCGTGATTGGTCGTCCTCGACCTGCAGCACGCACCGTTTCGACCCGGATTGGTCGTAGAGCTGGATCTCGACTCCGACGAGCAATTTGTTTCGGGCAACCGGCATCGTCCATCAGCGGCGACGTCAGGACCGCCGACGGCCGGACGACCGACTCTGGGCAGTTCCGTACGTCCCCACATCGGCGTGAGCGTGACGCGACGAGGGCCCTCGAAACCAGGGATCGCCCCGAGAGACAAAGTGGCTTCCGCTATAGGTGGTCCCATCTGGGGTT
>JAUIHS010000098.1 GCA_030432255.1 Phycisphaerae bacterium | reverse complement strand
AGAGATAGGAGAGGACGGCCATGCGTTCCTTTTCCGCCTCGCTGTCGAGAATCCCGGTGAGATCGAAACCCACCACGTCGCCTTCGAGCGAGAACGTATCTTCGAGCGTCTGCCCGAAAATCCAGCCGTAGCGACCTTCCTCGGTCCATTCGAGCAGGCGCTGATGCAGGTCACCGCCATCATCGGTCGAAACAAACAGCGACGCGAAATCCCGCCAGTTCCGTAAGGCGGGGTTCGTGGCCTGCGCGTTCTGGCGCACAACTTCCTGAATGCGGTTGGTCTGCGCCGGCGTCAGTGGCTTGTCGGCGCGGTAGAGCAGGGTGGAGAGCCAGTCCGAGAGCCAGGCTGTGCCGCGCGCTTCGGTCTCGGTCCAGAGCGGGTTGAGGCCTGTGGGTTGCCCCGCTTTCAGGGACGCATAGCGTCCGCCATTGGCGCGGACCGCCATCTCCATACCGAGACGGTAATCGAAGACGAAGATCCGCGCCCCTGCTCGACGGGCCTGGGTCATGAGGAATGCCGAGAGGACCGACTTGCCAGACCCGGGCCGTCCCATGATCAGCGTATGCCCGCTGGTGGGTTCTTTGTCGGGGCTGCCTTGCTCGTGATAAGAAAACCGGTAGGCGCTCTGTTCCGGGGTGGGCAGGTAGGCGATAACCTTGCCCCAGGGCGTTTTCGCCGCAGGCTTGCCGAGCTGGGTCCGATGAAAGGCCGCGAAATCCGCGAAGTTGCGATTGGTGATCGCACTAGCACGCACGCGCTTGGGCTGGTTGCCAGGGTGCTGGCTGAGGTAGTGGGCCTTGGCCGCAACCCGCTCGCCGATCATTTTCACGCCTTCGGCGGCGGCGGCGTTCACGATTTCGGCGCTGAGTGTCTGTAGCTCGTCGAGCGTGTCGCAGAAGATCGTTGCGATCATGTGGTGTTCACCGAAGCTTTGTCGCTTGGCCTCAAGATCATCGGCGGCGATGTCGAGCGCTTCCATGAGCGACAGGGCCGCGTCTTGGCTGGCCTGCATCTGGCGCTTTTGCCGCTTGATCCGACCCGCCATGAGGTTCGAATTGATCGGTGTGAAAGAGTGCGTGACGATCATGTCGACCGGCAGGTTCAGCATGTCGAACATGGTGCAGGAGGTGGCCTCGGAATACTCCCCGATGGTGAAACTCTTGCCGTAGCGATGGCCCACGACGCCTTCGGAAAGCTCGAAGTGATCCCCCTGAAACGTCACCCGGGTATTGGCGACATTGAAAGACAGAAAGCCGTAGGTGTTGGCGGGATAGAGCGGCAGTTCCTGGCCGGTGTTGAGGGCCCCTAGAAAGCCGATCAACTCTCCGTTCTTGGCCGACAGTACACGCGGGTTCAACTCCGCCAAGCCTGACACGAACACGCTCACGGCCTCGCCAAGGCGACGCAGGCGCTTCTCGGTTGCGTCCTTGAGACGATCCGGTGCGCTGCGATTGAGAAAAGGCAGGACGCTTTTGGGGGGAGGGCGGTGGATGACGGTTAGCGTCAGGGATTTATCGCGCAGGCCGCTGGTTTCGAGTTTTGAGCGCCAGAGCCGGTCGACTTCTCCGGCAAAACTGTCCTCGCGCACGGGCTCGAGGTCTGGCGTGATCGCCTTTGAGACCTTGTGGATATAGTAACTGAACTCCGGCCCCAACTGCGCGATGATCCGGGCAAAGAGCGCGGTCACCTTGTCGAGATAGGCATCGTCGGTCGTGTAGCTGTTGACCCCGTCGAGCCGGATACACTGGAAAAGCTCGTTCACCCGGGTCCGCACGGTGCGGTCATCGACCAGGCTGACGTAAGGCAGCATATGTGCG
>JAUIHS010000097.1 GCA_030432255.1 Phycisphaerae bacterium | reverse complement strand
CGGTGCTGATCCCAACTTCGCCCATGCCTTTCACCGGCTTCACGGTCACGGTCAAGAAGAGCGAGACGATCGATCTGAACATCTCGATCGACCAGGCGTTCCAGTTCATTATTAGTTGCGGGGTCGTCGTGCCGCCGCAGCAGATCACCGCGGCCTCGGCCAAATCACAAAGCAACGGCGCTCCGCAGGCCAAGCCCTCCGCGCCCCGTTTGCAACGGCCGCCCACGCCCACCAGCTAGTAGGCAGTTTGATGGATCAAGCCGATAGGGGCCCCCTGCGATTGGGAACCCGCGCTAGTGCGCTGGCTCGATGGCAGGCCGATTGGACCGCCGAGCGTTTGCGGAAGCAGGGGCACGACGTCGAAATTGTACTGATCCAGCACAATCATCCCGCCCGGTGTCAGCCGCTCCCAGAACAGTTGGCCTGCCCCCATTGAGTGGTCCAGTATGAATGTTAGTGCATTGTCGGTTTCGCGGCCAAGCGGGTCGGGCTGCGTAGCGCAGCGGAGCTGGCTGATCCGCTTGGCGGGATGATGCTTTCTGGGGCTGGTGGCCTGTATCCGAGCGCGCTGTGTGGCCGGATGGTGTTGTAGTGCTGCCGCCACTGCTCGATGAGGACCTTGGCCTCCTTGAGGGAGGTGAAGACCTCGCCGTTGAGCAGTTCATCCCGGAAGCGGGCATTGAAGCTTTCGACATACCCGTTCTCCCAAGGCGACCCCGGTGTGATGTAGGCGGTCTTGGCGCCAACGGCGGCGATCCAGTCTCTGACGATCCCGGCGATGAACTCGGGGCCGTTGTCCGATCTGATATACTCTGGCGGCCCCCGCAGGATGAACAGATCCGTCAGAGCATTCACCACATCGGTGGAGTTGAGTCTCCGATCAACCCGAAGCATCAGGGCCTCCCTGGTGAACTCGTCGATAACGACCAGGATCCGGTATGAACGTCCGTCATGCGTCCGATCCTGGACAAAGTCATAGGACCAGACATGGTTCGGCCGCTCCGGTCGAAGACGGATACAGGAACCGTCATTCAGCCAGAGACGGCCACGTTTGCGCTGCTTGGGTGGAACCTTAAGCCCTTCACGTTTCCAGATGCGCTCAACCCGCTTGTGGTTCACATGCCAACCCGACTGATTGAGCAACGCCGTAACCGGCCGATAGCCATAGCGGCCATACTGCTTTGCCAACTCGATGATATCAGCCGTCAGGCGATCCTCGTCAGCTTGACCACAGGGAGCCTTCCGCTGCGTCGATCGATACTGACCGAGTGTGCGGCAGGCTCGCCGTTCGGATATGCCAAGGGTCTGACGTACGTGGTCGATGCATCTGCGACGGCGCGAAGGGCTTAGAAGTTTCCCCGTGCGGCTTCGGTCAGGATCATCTTATCGAGCGTGAGGTCGGATACCGCTCGGCGCAGCCGACCGTTCTCTTTCTCCAGTTCCTTAAGCCGCTTCAGCTGATCACGGTTCATACCGCCATACTGACGGCGCCACCGGTAGAGAGTCTGCTGCGTCACACCAATCTGACGTACCGCTTCAGAAACGCTCATTCCCTGGCCTTGAAGCACTTCAACCTGTCGAAGTTTTAGAACGATATCTTCTGCCTTCTCTCGCTTGCCTGCCATCTCCTGGTCCTCCTCAAAAACGGGCCAAATCTAACCCAATGGGTGGACCACTTCGCGGGGGGAAGACCAGTCGGTGGATATCAGAGTTGGAGAAGCGGATGCATCCGAACAAAGTCATCGTCGCGCTTGCCAACAAGCTGGCGCGTATTGCATGGGCGATCCTCACGAAGCCCGGCAACAGCTACGTGAGAACCC
>JAUIHS010000096.1 GCA_030432255.1 Phycisphaerae bacterium | reverse complement strand
TGAACCAGTGAGCGTTCAAACACTCTGCACGGAACTTTCCGTTGAAGCTCTCGATGAAGGCGTTGTCTGTCGGCTTGCCCGGACGGGAGAAGTTCAGAACGACGCCACGCTGATAAGCCCAAAGATCCAGGTCACGGGAGACGAACTCCGATTCCTGATCGACGCGAATAGGCTTGGGATAGCCGATCTCGCCGCATATGCGCTCGAGTGTTTGGACAACATCTTCGCCTCGGTAGCTGAACCTCGGATCAGCCGCAGGCGAGATGCGAGTCTTGAGTTCGGCCTGCTCGTCGCCGTGTGCTTTGTAATGGTAGGTCGAGCGATGTGCCTGCAACACGCCCCAAACAGCGCGGAGCTCATCGACCAGGTCTCGGTGACGGGCAGGCCTCAGAGCTTCCGTTTGATAACGTCCTGCAACATGGCCTTGTCCAGAGACAGGTCAGCCACCAGAGGCTTCAGCCTCGCGTTCTCTTCATCCAACATCTTGAGCCGTTTCATCTCGGAAGGCATCAGCCCGCCATACTTCTTGCGCCAGTTGTAAAACGTGGGTTCAGCAATTCCGGTCTTGCGGCAGACCTCAGCAATGCTTGTGCCGTCTTCAACCTGCTTCAACACAACCGCGATCTGCGCTTCCGTCAACTTTCTCTTCTTCAGGGAACTCTCCTTCTCCCATTCGCGGGATCATAATTGGAAAATTCCAGCTTAGGACGGTCCAGTTTTCGGGCAGCGGTCAGTGTTGATCGGTGGCCCGGCAAACAGCCAAGGCATAACTTCCAGATTGCGCAGGTCCTAGTCAAGCAGCTCGTTGTCGGAGCTGATCTGACGCAGGTGATCCGAGACCGGACGATTAACGTGCCGCGCGCCCGGTTAGGCGGGCTGCAAGGCGTCTTGCGGCAGGGTGCGCCGGTTCCGTTCAGCACAGGAGATCCGGATGCCGGACACGTCGCCGATCCTCGCCCTGCCCTTTCTGCTGCCAAGCCAGGCGCAGAAACATGTCACCCATAACGAGGCGCTGCGGCGCCTGGATATCGTGGTGCAGCTGAGCGTGGCCGCCTTCGACGCGGTCACCCCGCCATCGGACCCGACCGATGGCGATGTCCATGCCCTGGGCGCAGCCCCCGTGGCCGCCTGGGCTGGACATGCGGGCGAGTTGGCCGCCTGGCTGGACGGAACATGGCATTTCGTGACCCCGCGCGAGGGCTGGCGCGCCTGGGGCAAGGCGGAACGGCAGGTGCGGGTCTGGACCGGTGCCGCCTGGGTGCTGCCCGAGGCGGCGCTGCCGCCGATGACGGAACTGGGGATCAACACCGCGGCGGACGCCACCAACCGGTTGGCGGTCGGCGCGGATGCGACGCTGCTGACCCATGACGGGGCGGGTCACCAACTCAAGCTCAACAAGGCTTCCAAGGGTGACACCGCCTCGCTGCTGTTCCAGTCGGACTGGACCGGGCATGCCGAGATGGGGCTGGCGGGAGAGACCGCCTTCTCGATCAAGACCTCGATCGACGGCGCCGCCTGGGTCGAGGCGCTGCGGTTCGATCCGGCCAGCGGCCTCGCCACCGGCGCGGCCGTGCAGTCCGGCCCCGCCGATGCCCGTGTGGGCGCGCTGATGACGGTGGGGGCCTTCGGACTCGGCGCCACCGAAGATGCTCCCCTCCTGGCCGATCTCGATGCCGTGGACATCCCCGCCGGCACGTATCGCTATGCGGCAGGGACGGCGGGCACCCGCCCCGCGACGGTGCCGGCCAGCGCCGAGGGCAGCCTGGTCCTGGTGCGCGAGACCGCCGGACGCTGTGCGCAGTATCTGCAGGATGACGATGCG
>JAUIHS010000095.1 GCA_030432255.1 Phycisphaerae bacterium | reverse complement strand
CAACGAGGGCATCGGCTACCTCGGCAACGGCGCGGAGGAGGATGAGTTCGTCATCCGTGCCCAGTTCCAGCTGCTCTTCTGATCGAGCTGCTGCGAACGCAGCGACATCGCAGGTCAACCACCGCACCAACCGGACCCCGCGGCGGCCGGCCTGAATCATCGATGCAAAACGAAACCGGCGGCGCTCGGTAGAGCCCGCCGGTTTTTTTTAATTCAGATTGTCGGAACGCCGGTCAGTCGCAGATGAGACCGAAGTTCGCGATCAACTGCCCGAGGTCCACGGTGTCCACCGCACCGTCGCCGTTGATATCCGACGCGGCCTCGCTCGTCGAGAAATCGGCGATGAGTTGCCCGAGATCCGCGGTGTCTACAGCGCCGTCTTTGTTGATGTCGCCGATGAATGTGGTCGTGAAGACACCGTCGCGCCAATTCAATGCCGGCAGGAAGAACGAATGATTGGTCGCGTACGCGTGCCAGTAGTACGTCGTGCAGGGGCTCAGCAGGCCCGGCTCGATCGTGTACTCGTGATCCGGAAGGTGGATCTCTTTGACGATGTTGTTCCAATGCCGGAAGTCAGTGGTCACACAAACGAAGTACTCTGCATCGTCATTATCGAAGATGTTGGGTTCGACGAATTCCCAATCGAGCACCACGCGGTTGGCGTCAACCAACGGATCGCCATCAAGTGGACTGAGCATGTCAAAGAACGGCTGCGGCCCAGGCGGTGTGCTGAGACCGTAGGGGCTATACACGATGACTTCCCCATCGTGGGCCTGAAAGGGGCCTCCGAACTCACCATTCGGCCCATCACCGATGACGTGGCAGTGCCCCTCGATCGTTTCAAACAGTGATGAATTCGTCTCCGCGTAGTCGGTCTTTGACGAGATCGTAAACCGGCCGAGCCAGATCGAACCGGTGATCGAGAGGAACTTCCCATCAGGGAAGACACCGCCGCCGGGACCGGCCGCAGGGGACGAAGGCGCGCGTGCCCAGGCCGCGGTGATATTCATCGGATCGGACGTGTCGAGAGGTGGTGTGACGTTGATCTCGCCGTTGGTCCCGTCCAGGTCCCCGAGCGCGACAAACGTGTCGTACACGATGTCGGGGAACACATCTTCAAACAGTTCGTGGGGTTCGGTATCCGAGCCGAACGGGTGCTGGAAGACGTCCTGCGTGCTGAAGAGATCGCCAGCCCCCGAGTAGCCAAAGTCCGCGGCCTCGATGGTGTCCCCAGGCTCGACGAAGAGATAGAGATCGAACGACCGGTACCCGGTCAGGTCGGTCGGGTCGTCAGGGCTGTCAACAATCGGGATCTCGACCCAGATCGTCCCTGTCGGGAGCGCCAGTGCAGGCACCACGACGACAGATGACGCGATCAGTGAGAGGAGTGCTGACTGGCGCATGGCTGAACCTTTCAGTGCGTTCGGAACGATGGATCGAAGATCTCAGCGGCGCCGTCGGATTGAGGCAACCCCGATCAACGCGATTACCGCGCTGGCCCCAGGATTTGGGATGGCGTTGGGGATATCAACGATGTAGAGATGCAGATTCTCCAGATCACCGCCATACCCGAAGTTGCCATTCGGACCTACCCCATCAATGAACATCTCGCCGCCGAGGAACGTCGTGTCTATCCCGACCGTAATTCTCGCGACCCAGAGCGGTCCGGGGACTTGCATTTGCATGGCGGAAAACCACGCGCCGCTGACTCCATCAGGGTCCCAATCCATCGCCGCAGCGAACGCCAGGTCTTCATTGTTCATCGCAGCTGCGGTATCGAACGGCAGCTGCGCATGATCTGCCGCATTGTTGATGTTCTGCTTGGCGCTGTCGCTGC
>JAUIHS010000094.1 GCA_030432255.1 Phycisphaerae bacterium | reverse complement strand
CACCGCTGCGCGCACCAGTGCGGCAGCAACCAGAAGACAGAAGGCGAAGGTCAAGGAGCCTCCGGCGACGAGGTCGCGCCCGGTATGGCCGCGTGTCGCCCGGATCATCACCGCAAGGGTCATGCCGCCGATGGCTCCGATCCCCAGCAAGTGTAGGCCTGCCGCCTCCCCGATAGTTCCCGCTGCGCCCAGGGCCGCCGCCAGCAGTCCGACAGGGACGAAGGCGTAAGCCACGTGCAGCATCAGCAATAGCGGTGATCGCCAGGTCGCCGAACCACGCCACCGCGCCAGCCGGGCGGCGTGCAACACTCCCGCAAATGCGAGCAGACCGGCGGGTATCCAGCCCTCCCGGAACAATGCCAAACCCAGAAGTGCGACGGCGCCTGAGGCCAAAGCAATGCCATCTAATCGACCGAACGGCACGGGAAGGCGGGTCTCGCCCCGTCCCGCCAGCCAGTTTCGGGTGAAGCTCGGTATGATCCGCCCGCCAATGAGAGTTATCAGGAAGATGATGACCGCGAGCCCCAGCCGCGAACCGAACTCTGACGTGCCATGCAGGAGAACCTCCAAGTGAAAGATAAGATTTGATGCCAGCAATAACCCCAGTGGCACCACCACTTTCAGGTTTCGCCAGTTCCGACCCGCCACGATCTCGATGAGAAAGACCAGTCCGACCGCGGCCAGAAACCCGCAATCGACGAGGGCCACCATCCCGGCGCCAAGGGGCACCACTCCCCCCATGGCAAGCCGTCCCGCAAGCCAGAGCATCGCCAGGAGGGCCAGCGGTGTCCCCTGTTTCGGCATCCGGCCTGTCCAGTTCGGAACGGCAGTAAACAGGAAGCCGGCGATCACGGCCCCGCCATATCCGAAGATCATTTCGTGCACATGCCAGTCGATGGGCTGGAACGGCCCGTTCAATAGGATGTCACCCTGCCAGATCAGCCACCAGAGCGGTACGACAATCAGGGCAAACCAGAGTGCGAGCAGGAAAAACGGGCGCAGGCCGAGGCTTAACAGAGCGGGACCGTCATAGGTGACACGTGGCATTGTCCTGGCTCCTGTCGCGTGCTGGTTGTTTCAGGTTTTGCCTCTGCTCTCTTTGCATTACCCAGTGACTCGGAACCTTGCGCATGCGCAAACTTTCTCAGGGTATCATGGCCAATCTCGATCCAAGCCTTCTCAGCGGTCTGCCACCGTTCTCGCGGCTTTCAGCAGACGAGATCCGGGAGATACTGGATCGCGCGACACCGCAACGCTGGGATGAGGGTCGCGATGTGTTCCGCGCCGGGGATACAGCCGAACGGTTCTTCCTTCTGCTCGATGGTGCGATCCGCGTTGTGCGCACGACGGCAGATGGCGAGCAGGTAGTGCCGCTCCATATCCCGGCCGGACAACTATTCGGCATTGCCCCGGCCTTCAATCTGGAGACGTACCCTGCGACTGCGGTTGCGGCTGTGGAATGTGTGACGCTCTCATGGCCTACGCGGCTGTGGACGGAGTTCGTCGAAAGCTACGACGGGTTTGCATCCGAAACCTGGCGGACCATCGGCGAGAGAATGCAGGAACTGCATGTCCGGGTTGAGGAACTGGCGACGCGGGCGGTCGAACAGCGGATAGCTTCGGTGTTGTTGCAGATCCTTCGCCAGTCAGGTCGCAAGGTTGAGGGGGGGATTGAGATCCCATTCCCGATCACCCGTGCCACGATTGCAGAGATGACAGGCACGACCCTGCACACGGTCAGTCGGCTGCTTTCGGCGTGGGAGAAGAACGGCATCGTGCTAAGTACCCGTAAACACGTCACGATCACAGACCCACATCGGTTGGTCATCATCAGCGGCTCGGGTCAGC
>JAUIHS010000093.1 GCA_030432255.1 Phycisphaerae bacterium | reverse complement strand
CGGTGTCGGCATCTCCGCCAGCCGCAACGCCTGTTCGGGCGCATCCAGCACCATCGCCTTCATGCCTGCACCTCCGATCCGGGACCTGGCTCTGTCAGCTCAGGTCATGAAAGGTGCCTGCATCCTGCCATTGATCAGGTCAGGGCACAGTGAGGACAATCGCCACACCGCCCTGTCGCATCCGGGCGCGGCAGTGCCTATGCCGGCGGCGTCGCCTCCGGACCCGCGATCTGCATGGCCTTCTGGTACGCGGGCCGGGCACTGATCCGCTGGAAATAGGCATTGGTATTCGGCAGATCCGCCAGGGTCCGGCCACCGGAGGCAAGAATGTTGCCGAAGTTGTAGACAACCATCATGTCCGCGCAGGTGAATGCGTCACCCGCCAGATAATCGTGCTTCGCCAGCGTCTGCTCCAGATAGTCGTAATAGCCTGACCAGCGGCGGTGCAGCAGTTCCTTCACGATCGGCGTCGATTCGCCCGTCGGGTTGGCGCCCATGGCTAGCTGCGCGAAATACAGGCCCAGGGCATTGTTGTTGAACTGCATCCAGTAGAGGTAGTGGAAATAGTTCGGCTGACCTGCACCCCTGAAATGTCCTCGATGTGAGGTTAGGCTGTTCCTCGAATGAGGAGACAGACGATGAAGAAGAGCCGTTTCAGCGAAACGCAGATCATTGGGATCCTGAAGGAACACCAGGCCGGCCTTTCGGCGGCGGATCTGTGCCGGAAGCATGGGATCAGCGACGCGACTTTCTACAACTGGCGACGGAAGTTTGGCGGCATGGAGGTCGCCGACGCGAGACGCCTCAAGGCGCTTGAGGCGGAGAATGCAAAGCTGAAGAGGATGCTGGCCGAGCAGATGATGGACGTTGCGACTTTGAAGGAGATGCTCGGAAAAAACTTCTGAGGCCCGGTTCGAGGAGGAAAGCCGTGGACTGGGCCATGAAAGAGAAGAGCTACTCGCAGCGGCGGGCCTGTGCGCTGGCCGGGATCGATCCGCGCGTGTACCGGCGCCGCTCGAAGCGCCCGAAGGACACTGAGCTGCGTGTGCGTCTGAAGGAACTGTCATCGGCGAGGCGGCGGTTCGGCTATCGGCGCCTGCACATCCTGCTGAAGCGGGAGGGCTGGGAGGTCAACTGGAAGAAGCTCTACCGCATCTACCGGGAAGAGGGGCTCACGGTGCGCAGGCGTGGCGGCCGGAAGCGCGCGATCGGGACCAGGGCGCCCATGGCGATTCCGCAGGAACCGAACCAGCGCTGGTCGCTCGACTTCGTGTCGGATGCCCTGTCGGACGGCAGGCGGTTCCGCGTGCTTTGCGTCATCGACGACTTCAGCCGGGAATGCCTGGCGGCGGTTGTCGACACGTCGATCTCAGGCATCCGAGTTGCCCGAGAACTGGATCGGATCGCAGAGATGAGAGGCTATCCCTGCATGGTTGTCTCGGACAATGGCACCGAACTCACGTCGAACGCGATGCTCAGATGGCAGCAGGAGCGCCAGGTCGAGTGGCACTACATCGCGCCGGGCAAGCCCATGCAGAACGGACTGGTCGAGAGCTTCAACGGTCGGCTGCGGGACGAATGCCTCAACGAGCATCTCTTCGCCAACCTGAGACATGCGCGTCACCTGATCGCCACGTGGCGCGACGACTACAATCATCACCGCCCGCACTCGAGTCTCGATGGGCTCACCCCGCGGGAGTATCATCAACGGTCAACAGAGGACCAAACCCTGAACAGCACTAACTTGTAAACGCGGACTCGAAGGGGAGCAGGTCACCGAGCCTGCATCATGCAGCTTGGCCGTGGCTATCCCAAACTCGACCTGACGGAGTTCAGGAACCAGACGGGGGCAAGGCCGCT
>JAUIHS010000092.1 GCA_030432255.1 Phycisphaerae bacterium | reverse complement strand
ACGAGTACACGATGTATGCGGTGACGCTGCCCGGCTTTGGTGGCAGTCCGCCTCCCGGTGAGATTTCGGCGTACGACTTCATCAGCGTGCCGTGGATTCAGTCCGCGGCGGATGGGGTTGCTGCGGCTCTTGCGGATCGCGGCGTGGAATCGGCGGTGCTGGTCGGGCATGGGCTTGGTGGCGTCGTGGCGGCGATTGCCGGTGGAAACCATCCGAGCGTGGCACGCGGCGTGGTCATGGTCGATGTCTTTCCGACGTTCCCGGTTGCGGGGGTTGGAAACGAACTCGCGCTGGATGCGAGGGCGGCGATCATTCGTGACCAGATGCTGCCACGCTTTCAGGCGGCCTCGGCTGAGGAGTGGGAGGAAGCTTCGCGACAGCAGACGGTGATGAGTGTGAATGATCCGGAGCTTGGGGCGCGGCTGGCGAACATCGTTCTTGCCAACGAGAAGGATGTGATGGTTCGGTACAACCTTGAAATGATGGCGTGCGATGCTTCGCCGGCCCTGATCACGGCACCGTTTCCGACGCTGATCGTTGTCCCGTTGCCGAAAGATGATGCCCAGTTTCCTGCTGCCCAGCGCCGGGGGATGTGGCAGGAGTTGGTGCCGGATGCGGAGAAGGTCTCCCTGACGTTCATCGACGACTCGAGGCACCAAGTCATGCTGGATCAGCCGGAAGCGTTCTCGACGCGTCTGGCGGAGTTCTGTGCGGAACTGGACTGAGGACGGTGTTTGGATTCTCGGTCGGACACTATGCGGAATTGCTGCAGGCACAAATGAAAAGCGTCGGTCACGAATGACCGACGCTTGTTCGTTTCAGAGTTGACGCTGCAGCGATTAGCTGCGACGACGGCCGGCGCGGGCCATGGTCAGACCGCCGAGGCCGAGGATCGCGAGGCTGCCGGGGGTCGGGAGGATTTCGCCATCGACCTGCACGGATGCGTCGCCAAAGTCGCTCTCGAAGAAGGTTCCGCCGTCGTTGCGGATCATGAGCTGGATCCAGGCACCGGGGTAGGGGCCGTCACCGGGAAGATCGATGTCGAACGAGCCAGCGGAGGGACCGTCGAAGGTACCGTCCTGCGTGCCGTTATCGGTGAGTGTGACGCCATCGAGCAGGGCGTTGAAGAAGATAATGCCGCCGCCACCGGAAACCCACTGGCCGGAGATGTTGCCGTCGATGGTGTCGCCATCGGCGTCGGTGATATTGAACGTGCCCGCACCATCCGCCGTCAGGGCGGTGATGTTGGAGACGTCAATGGTCACGGAGATGTCTGCGGATGTCGCGCCGCTGGCGAATCCGGTGCCGAACTCGGCGGTGCCGACGGTGGGGGCCAGTTGCGAGGGCGGCCACAGCGAGACCCGAAATCGTGCTCTTCATCATCATCTTTCACTTCCTCCTTACTACCAACCAAAGGTTGGCGTCCCCCGCCCACACGGACAGAGTCCACGCTGGGTGCTGCATGAACAGCACTCTCCAAACAAACAAGTACATCAGGAGTGAAGAACGGCCACCAAAGTGGTGAGACCATGCCCCAAAAAGGGGCAAATGCGGGCTGATCCCGTCTGATTTCTGCTTCGCGCGGAAATCATCGCCGAGCAGCTACCCTGTTCTGGGGATGTGGGAGCTCGGGATTTCGGACCTGGTCAGGCGGAACGGGTCACATCGGCTTCTTGTCGATGGTGACGTCGTAGACCTCAAGGAGCTTTTCCTTGTCGAAGACCATTTCCTGACGTGAAAGTCCGATAATGTCGTATTCGGTCGTCAGTTCGATGGCGTCAACCGGGCAGGCTTCCTCGCACATGCCGCAGAAGATGCAGCGCAGCTCGTCGATCTCGAACTGCTTGGGGTACTTCTCGCGGTCG
>JAUIHS010000091.1 GCA_030432255.1 Phycisphaerae bacterium | reverse complement strand
AGCCATGAAATTGCTCCGATTATAGTGGATATACCCCACCCACAGAGCGACTGTGATTGCACCAGAACGATGCACTCAAAGGAGCCCGGACATGACCCGCCTGAACCCGATCACCACGCCCCGCCACCAGCTGCGCGCCGAAAAGGCTGCGCGGAACCGCGAAGCCACCCTCAACGCCTTCATGGCAAAGAAGGCCGAGATTGACGAGAGGCTCGCCCGCTTGGCGAGCCTCAGCGACGAGCACTTCGGCAACCACCCCGACGAGATCAACTGGGGCCATGTCGGCACCCTTGAGCATTACGCCAGCCTCCTGAAGCGCATCACCGACAGCGCCTTCAGCGAAGGCGAGCACGCCGAGTGACAGGAGCTAACGCCATGGACACCAGCACCATCCGATTGCCGATCCGCAGGCTGCCCGATCACTTCGACACAAGCCGTATCACCACAGTTCTCGACGAGATCGAATGCGCGTTGATGGACGACGGCGGCGTTCATGTCCGCGCCCACGCCGACAGCATGACCATCACCATCGAGGTGCCAACCAATCAACTGATCGACGCGGCAACCTGCCTGAAGGACCTCGGCCTGATCTGAACCGCGTGATCGCGCAGACCTGCCCCGCAGACGCGGGGCTCGTGCCGGTAGAAGAGCCCGCATGTCGCGCGCCCGGATGACTGGAGACAACCATGGCCAAGAAAGAAACAACCGAAACAACCGATGCTGCCCCACGCCAGACCAAGCAGGCCATCCTGATCGCTATGCTGCGCGCCACTGACGGCGTGACCATCGAAGAGCTTATGGCCGCCACAAATTGGCAATCTCACACAATCAGAGGCGCATTGTCCGGCACTCTGAAAAAGAAACTCGGGCTCGAGATCACCTCGGAAAAGATCGACGGTCGAGGTCGGGTTTACAGGCTGTCGCCCACTTAAAAAGCCAAGTCTTCAAACACTCGATGCCGCCATCCTTCGGGTTGGCGGCTCTCGTCTCAGGTCTCCTTTTTTCTAAAGACGCTGTACTGAAAGTTCTGCCGATTACCTTTCGGCGTAATGTGCACATGCCGTCTGGCATCCATCGTTTCTAACTTACCAGGAAGCTGGCGGTCGAATTCCTGCGCCAGAGTCTCCGGTGCATAGCGAACGACCGGCAATCCGGAACACTTCTCTGGTCCATCATCCGCAAAGGTCGCGATGATAGCGATCCCGCCGGGACGGAGCGCTTCCAACATGGTGCGCGCGTAGGCGGCGCGATCCTCTGCGTCGGTTAGGAAGTGAAACACCGCACGGTCGTGCCAAACCGAATAACTCCGGTCGGGCTGCCAGTTTGTAATGTCCGCTTCAATCCATACTACTTCGTCGTCACGAGGGCTGAGGCGTTGGTTGCTCACAGCCAAGGCAGAGGCCGAGATGTCCAAAACGGTGAGCGGACCGAAACCTTCGTCGAGGAGCACATCCACAAGCCGCGAAGCACCTGCTCCGATGTCGATGAAGGCGTCACCTGGCGCAAGATGCGTTCTGACAAGTTCCAGTGATAACGACGGTGTGGCTTCAAACCACGTCAGTGCGTCTTCCGACCGTGCGCCGTACACCTCGTTCCAGTGTTCTTGTCCGCCTGTCATCGCCTCAACCCCCCCCGAATTAACACAACCTTAGTTGATCGCGACGAAGTTGGGCAATGGATGTGACACCTTTCTGCGGCTTCAATAGCCTCGGAGCCGGATGGCCTCGAATACCCGTCGCATGGCGAATGACCACGCGACACTGACCGCTGTTTATGCAGAGCGCATGATTATGCGGAGTCTGCGGCGCCAGGTTCTGGCACCGCAGGGATTTGTGGCGGGTTTCACTCCGCATAATTCCGGCCGCTGCTC
>JAUIHS010000090.1 GCA_030432255.1 Phycisphaerae bacterium | reverse complement strand
CTGTGTCAGTTCCAGTGCCATGATGTCGTTTTCGGCCTCGGCGAGCCGGGCGGCGAACAGTGGGTCGTTGAGCAGCCCGCTCGTCTTGGCGCGCTCCTTGACTTCTGCGAGTCGCAGCTTGGTTCGGCCGACCTGTGCGATGCCGTTGCGTTCGTTGCCCAGCAGGAATTTCGCGTACGTCCAGCCTTGGTTCTCCTCGCCGACAAGTTGGTCGGCCGGTACTCGCACGTCTTCGAAGAAGACTTCGTTCACCTCGCAGCTGCCGTCGACGAGTTTGATCGGCCGCAGCGTGATGCCGGGGGTGTTCATATCGATGAGCAGGAAGGAGATGCCTGCCTGCTTCTTCGGGGCGTTGGGGTCGGTGCGGACCAGGCAGAATATCCAGTCAGCGTACTGGCCCAGCGTGGTCCACGTCTTTTGGCCGTTGACGACGTAGGTGTCGCCGTCGCGTAGTGCGGTCATCCGCAGCGACGCGAGATCAGAGCCCGCTTCGGGTTCGGAGAAACCCTGACACCACCAGATGTCCAGTGCGGCCGTCGGCGGCAGGAAGCGCTCCTTCATGGCTTGGGAACCGAACTCGGCGATGACCGGTCCGACCATGTTGGTGTTGAACGTCAGTGGTTCCGGAACACTGGCAAGCTGCATCTCATCGAGCCAGATCTGCTGCTGGGTTGGTGTCCAGTTCTTGCCGCCCCATTCGGCCGGCCAATTGGGTACCGCGAGTCCGTGGTCGTGGAGGATTTTCTGGGTGGTGACGATGTCATCGCGAACGGTTTCGGCAGCGGTTCGCGTGCGTTCGCGAATCTCGACCGGAATCTTGGTTCGGTAGAAGGTGCGAAGCTCGTCGCGGAACGCCGCTTCCTGGGGTGTCAGCGCCAACTGCATGGCGAACTCCTGCCTCCGTCGATGGATCTCTAAGCAGACTAACCAGCTGATGGGCGAGCGCGAAGTGCCGGCCGCGCCGCGGTCAGAACTTCAGGTGCTGGCTGGTGTCGCCGACCTGATCGACGAACATGATTCGGGTGTCGAACCACCACGTGCCATCGATGCGGTGGAATGTATCGCGATACCGACCAGTGACGATGAGCTGCAGCGGCAGGTCCGGTGTTGCTTGAGTGACGCAGTAGTAGGCGCTGCCGTACGCGGTTCCCTCCTCCTCGTCGATGTGCAACTGGAGGTTGCTGGTGAAGTGCTTCGTCTTGGGAGTGCCGTCTTCGTGGAGGCGCACGGTCGTCGCGTACATCTGCCGCACTCGGGCTGCGCCTTCAAACACTGTTTCGGGTGGGCCGTCCGGGACGCCGCGAATCCGGCCGTGGGTAAACAATGCGGCGACTCCGTTCAGGTCGCCTGCGTCGATCAGCTCGGCATACCGATACACCAGGTTCTCGATCTCGCGCGCGGAGTCGCTCACCGGCCGTAGGCAACCAGCCACGTTCTGTCCTGTCAACGATCCCTACGCGTGCTCTGACGGCGGTCCGGATTGCCGAGGTGCGCCTGCCGCTTCGATGGGACCGGAGTGCCAATGCCGGTGTCGAGCAGGAACATGTTGTGGCACAGCCCGTCTACTCGTAGAACGGGCGTGGCACTCTTGCGAACGCGTTCCTCACTGTGGCCTTCGCTGAGGAGGCGGCCGGGCCGCGCGACGGGGTCATGTGTGCGCGTTTCCTCGGGGCTCCTGGCGGACCCGACCGCCTCAACTCAGCATGTCCGCGCGGACACCTCCTGACCAGAACTTCGCGCGGGCATCCTCTCTACTCGATCGACAAATTCGATGCTTCGCCTCGCTGCTTGGCGCAGCCTGGGAGCGGCCGTAAAACTGGCCGTGAAATCGAATAGCCCCGATGGTGGGTGACGATCCAACATCGTGGTGCACAATGTTGGCTATCAACATGATTGGGA
>JAUIHS010000040.1 GCA_030432255.1 Phycisphaerae bacterium | reverse complement strand
CCACAACTCCCAAACCTGCTGCCGCCGATCCGACGGCAACCCCGGTCTCCCGATCTTCGCCACACCACACCTCCGAGATGATCATCGATGGTGTTGCGCTGACGGGTTGAGTTCACCAGCGTGTTTTTCGCGAAGGAGCTCGACCGCCCCTGACCGAGATGATCCGGTTCATCAATGAGCACCGGGATCGTTTCGGGGTCGAGCTCATCTGCCGTGTCCTGCGACCGGCAGTGCAGGGCTTCCTCACCTCCCGCGGCTACCGCGCCGCCATCGGCCGTGCGCCGACCGCGCGGCAGCTCCGCGACGACCTCCTCGTCCCGGAGGTCGCGAGGCTGCACGCCGAGAACTACGGCGTCTACGGCCGCCGGAAGATGCATGCGCTGATGCGCCCGGCAAGGCTGGGACATCGGCCGCGACCAGACCGAACGCCTCATGCTGCTCGCCGGGGTCCGCGGCGTCCGCAAGTCGAAGCGGGTATTCACCACGCGCTCCGACAAGACCGTGGCGCTGCCGAGCGACCTGGTCAACCGTCGCTTCACCGCGCCGGCGCCGCGACGGCTCTGGGTGTGTGACGTGACGTATGTCGCCACCTGGTCCGGGTTCGCGTACGTCGCGTTCGTCACCGAAGTCTGCTCGAGGCGGATCGTCGGTTGGAACGTCGCCGCCACGCTGCGATCCGAGATCCTGCCTCTGCAGGCGCTCGACATGGCCGCCTGGGGCGCCGGCGGCCGGCTCGACGGGCTCATCCATCACGCTGACCATGCCAAGTCACAGGCTGGTACTACACCGAACGCACCTCAGAAACGCTAAAGGGCCTGAGCCCGGTGCAATACCGGACCCAGGGCCCTCGCGATCTAGCGTCTCACCTGGCGAATCCAAATCAGGGGGACCAGTTCATTGCGCGGGCCCCCTTCTTCGACACGAATCCGTCAGACTACCTCAGCGACATAGGCGATGATGTCTCCGGTGCCAACTACGCCCATGGTGTTGCGTCGGGCGACGACCCCGTCGTGCGGCGCCTCGAAGGTGGCGATCTCCTCGCCGTCCAGGCTCATCATCAGAGCCAAAGTGTCCCCTTCGCTGACACGGTCGCCGGCTTTCGCCCGTTCGTGGAGGAAGCCACCACGGTCCGTAATGATCTTGCTCATTGACTTCACGGTGAACTGCTCCTGCTCGAGCTCGTATTCCGGCTCCCCCGGGAGCATCCCCATCTCTTGGAAGAGGTTGATGACACCGGTTCGACCCCAGATGCGCTCCGGGCGGGTGCTGAAGTTTGCCACCCCGAATTCAACAGAACCGGCGATCTTCCCCTGCTTGTACGCTTCGCCCACTAGCGAACCGTGAATGTTGCCTGGGTAGATCATCGGAGCACCCCAGGCTCTGCCCAACCGAGTCGACTCCGCGATAACCCGCGCGCTGACGCCATCCGCCTCGGTCGGCACATGCACGTACGGTAACCACTCCCCGCCCACGGACGCACAGTGGATGTCAAAGACGAAGTCGGCAGGCCCGATGAACCGTTCGGCAATGAGGTTAGCGATCCGCTCGGTCATGATGCCTTTGGGATTCCCCGGGAAGACCCGGTTCATGTCGTGCGGCCCAGGGTACATCTCGAGCACATTCCGCCGCGTCCGGGTGCCCACTCCGGCAACGTTCGCCATCGGGATCATCACGGCCCGCCCCTTCATCTCGGCGACGTTGATGCGCTTCCAAGCCTGACGGACAGACTCCGTTCCCAGGATTTCGTCGCCGTGCATTGCCGCGTTCACAAAGAACGTCGGACCGTCCTCAGAGCCACTAAGCACCATGACGGGAAGCAGATAGGGCAGGCCATTGGGCATCTCCCCCATCCGGATTGCGAATGACTCCTTCGTACCCGGCTTACCCTCGAACCACTTCTTCTCTTCGAACTGCATTGGTCCTCTTTCCTCCGTCAGGAAGACACGCGGAGGTCCGCGAGTACGGCCTCCTTGTAGCCTTCAATCTTCTTCTTGATTGCCACCTCGATCGGAATACGATCCAACCCCGATGTGGCGTAGACGCCGACGGCTCTAGTGCGCTCGTAGAGTACTTCTGTAGATCTCGCGGAGTTGAACGGCCCTCCATGGCCGAGACAAAACACATCGGCGTTCTCTTGCAATGCGGCTTCGATTGTCGGTGCAATCTTTGCGATCGCTTCGTCGAAGCTCTGCTCCGGATAGCTCGTCGAGCCGCCCTGCGTGTGCCCGGCCGTGGCGATGATCATGTCGGCGCCAGCCTGTACCATGGCCCGCGCGTCATCCGGGTAGTAGACGAACCCGACGGTGAACAGGTCGCGGGCGTGCGAGCGCTGCAGGAGCTCGATCTCGCGATTGAAGCCCCGGCGCATCTTTGTAGAACGAGTACGGTATGGGTCTCCGAAGTGCTGCACTGAAGGTAGGTTCGCGACTCCGGAGATGCCGGTGTCTGCAAACCGGTCGAGAAGTTTGTCATGGTCAATGCTAAAGATGTCGTTGGCATCGAGGCCCACGACTAGCGGCGTGCTGTTCGCGACCTGCCAGAAGATCTCGACCATTCTCTTGGACTCCTCGCCGCCAAAGTCGGCGATCACGCGCGTCGGAAAGCCCATGCTTCGCGGGGTGTGCATCGGGGAACTCACAATTAGATCCGCGCCGCCCCGAGCAGCACACTTGGCAACGATGCCGTTGGCGGGGCCAGCTGCAAGCACCGGCGAATTCGCAGTGATTTGCGCGTTGAAGCGATCCAACATCTCCAGTCGCGAGAAAGTTCTTCCCATGGTTTATCCGTTCCTACTCGTTAGTGGTCGTGCCGGTCAGACCGTGAGGCCGGCTGTCCAGCTTTCGTAGATGGCGTCGTGTATCTTCCGTGGAGACTTCGCGTCACCCGATAGGTAAATCTCCGGCATCGTGGGAGCGACCTCGTCGTAGAGTTCGCGCTGCGACACCACTCCGATAGCCATCACGATTGTGTCGGCCGTGATCGTTTGGATTCCCTCGGCGGTCTCCACCTCAATCCCCCCTGGGACGATGCGGCTAAATCGACGTTCGGTCAGGATTGGCACGTCGAGGTCCCGGAGTAGGTCAATCAGCATCCGCCGATTGACTTTGCTCATATGCGCATTGACGATCTCCCGCTGTTGATCGACGATGCTTACAGATACGCCCTGTTGCGCGAGCCAGAGTGCTGTGTCAGCGCCATGTGGGCCACCGCCGACGATAACCGCATCACCGTCTACACTCGCATGGCTGCGGAGCAGTGCCGTGCAGCTGACAACCGTTGGGCAACCTTCGAGAGACGGGGGGTCGTCGTACCGCGATCCGGTGGCGACCATCACTGCGTCAGGTTTGAACGAGCGCACGAGATCCGGCGTAACGTCGGTTCCGAGCTCGACCCGAACGCCCGATTCGACCATCTCACGGCGATACCACGCTAGAAGTCCCTTGATGTCGTCCTTGAACGAAGGCACGCCGTACTCGATCATGTGGCCGCCAAGTTCTTTGTCGCGCTCGAAGAGCGTAACGTCGTGTCCTCGTTTGGCCGCCATCCGAGCGAACTCCATACCCGCTGCGCCACCCCCGGCGACGAGTACCCGCTTCGCGCGCCGCACCGGGATGATCTTGCCCATCTGCTCCCGGCTCGCGCTAGGGTTCACAGAGCACGACAAAAGCGCGCCGTGGGTTCGCGTTCGATCGATGCAACCCTCGTGGCATGCGATGCACGGACGGATGCTCCCCACGTCACCCGCCTGTACCTTGATTGGCCATTCTGGGTCGGCGAGGAGGTCACGAGCCATTGCGACGATGTCGGTCTTACCGGAGGCGACGGCGGCGTCAGCAAGCTGGGGCGCCCCCAATCGCCCGGCGGACATCACGGGCACGGTCACAGCCCGCTTGACGGCTGCCGTGAAATCTAGCGCATAGCCACGATCGAAGTAGTTGGGTGGGTGTGCCCAGTAAGAGCTCTCGTACACCCCCACATCAAGCGAAAACCCGTCGTATCCGGCGCTCTCGAGCGTACGCGCCATCTCGATGGATTCCTCAACGTTCCGTCCGATCTCCGGCGCATCTGGGTGCAGGGCGCCCTGCCCCGGTGACTCGATGAACTGCCGTGCGCCCATCCGGTAGGTAACCGTGAAGTCTTCCCCGGCTACAGACTTGATCGCACGCAGAATCTCGATCGGGAAGGTCAGGCGAGCCCGAAGATCGCCACCGTACTTGTCGGTGCGTCGGTTCCACAAAGGGGTCGTGAATTGGTCGATGAGATAGCCCTCATGCCCGTGCACCTCAATTCCGTCAGCGTTGATCGACTTGGCGAACGCTGCGGCGCGACCATATGCGGCGACGATTTGCTCGACTTCGGTCGTCTCGAGTGGTCGGCACCAAACTCCGGGAACGGCCAGAGACTCGTTGTCCGACGCCGATACTGGCACCACACCAGAGTTAATCACCTCGGCGGGCGTGACCCGTCCCGGTCCAGCCGAGAGCTGGAAGAAGATTTTGCTGTCATACGCGTGGACCCGCGCGACCGTTTCTCCGAGCGCGCGAACTGACTGGGGGCTGAAGTACGCCCACTTTCGGACACCGGTACGCAGATCGATGCATTGCTCGATCTCGTACTCGACCTTGAACACACCCGTGACTAGGAGTCCGGCGCCACCCCGCGCACGCTCTCCAAAGTAGTCGGCAAGCAGCATCGTGGCATTGCCGGTGACCGGGTCGACTTGGCTGCCGTTGTTCATCGGCGCCATCGCAATGCGATTCTTCAGTCGCGTGGATCCGAGTGTGATCGGCTTGAAGAGGTGAGGGTAGTGCATGTCGAATCACGCGCGCACGAGCGGGACTGCTTTGAAACCGCGCGCCGCATCCATCACCGCTTCTTCGACTGGCGTCCGCTCAACGCTTGATGCCCCGATGTAACCGCGCACGTCCGTGTACCGGTAGAGATCCTTGACCGACTCGGGGTCCATGAAGGGACCGCCATGTGCGAGCAGCAGCACATCTGGGTTCACCTCTCGCGCTGCCCCCACGATCGAGTTCACCAAAGGCAAGACCTCTTCTGGGGACTTGTGAGGGATCGCCTCGAGCCCGCCGCCCGTACCTCCGACGTGAGCGATGATGCAATGGGTACCGGCCTCCGTCATTGCCCGGGTTTCTTCCACCGTCCAGGTGTAGGCCATTGTGTAGAAACCCATCTCAACGGCAAGCTTCGTGAATGCAACCTCACGGTCGAAGCCTTGGCCCGCAGCCGTGCGCATCGCAGAGTACTCGCTGCCGTATATGCCGATCATCGGGTTGTGGATGATGCCTGAGGTTCCGATGGCCCTGAAGCGCTCCAGAAGTTTGCGATGATCCCAGTTGAAGGGGTCATTGGCATCAAGCCCAACAATGATCGGGGTGTCGTGTACGACTGCCCAAACCTCTTCGTGCATCGCCTGGGTAATGGTGTTGGCGTCAGCTACGAGCCTTGTCCCTTGACCCATTACCCGGCTGAGGCCGGTGCTATAAAGCACGATGAAGTCGGCGCCGCCGGCTTCAGACGCCGCCGCCACGAGACCGGAGCTCGCGCTCGAGCCAACTATCGGGTGGCCGCTGTCGATCGTGCGCTGAACTCTCGCCTTGATGTCGGCGACCGAGTAGGTCTTCCCCATGACTTCTCCTTAGCTATGTTTGTCCGGCTGTTCGTTCAAACCCGCTGGTCGATTGGTGTGATTGGGAAGCGGTCCGCGATTGCCATACGCGTGCGCATCCACTTCGTACCGAGGAAACCCAAATATGGCTTGCGCAACATCAACATCTCCTTGGGCCACCTATTGGTCGTCGAGTCGAGATGCATCGACCAGAACTGCGTCCGGTCCGCGTACTTGCGAAAGACGCGTTCCCACCTCGCAATATCGTCGGGGATGAGTGCGCTGTCAGCGCCGAGGGTCGTTGCCAGCGCGTTGGCATTCGATAGCGCCAACCCCGCTCCCTGACCGAGCAGCGGAGGGAGCCCATGGGCGGCATCGCCGAGGATTGCTACTCGCCCTGAGTGCCAAGACTTGCATGTGACGATTCGGTAGTTGTTCTGAATCGCCGGTAGCCCGATCAGCAGCTGGAGTTTGTCTGCCAACTGCGGGAACGACGAACTCCAGGTGGAGTAGTCCATAGGTAGGGACTTCGCCAGTTCGTCGGTCTCATGGCAAACCATGTACACGTATGTCAGATCAGAGCCGCAGGGCGCGATCCCGATGCGGCGCTTCCCTGACCACCACATCGTCGCGTAAGGTTCAGGCCCCACCGCCCGTGTTGGAGCCAAGTAGCGGGTTACAACGGAGGGCAAGCGCGCAGTCATTTCGGTTACGCCGAGCGACTCTCGCACCCTGGAGGAGACGCCATCGGCGCCGACGACTAGGTCCGCCTCGAAACTGCCAAGAGTCGTGTGCAAGACCCCTGCAGGATCCGCGCCAGTAACCTCAGACCCGGTGACGATCTCAACGCCGGCGGCTCGAGCGCGGCGTTCAAGCGCCTGCATCAAAGTCTGACGAGGGCATATCCACATCGCGGTGCCTTCACCCCCTGGCCGGTCGTGGAAAAGCTGCCCCGTCACGCCGTCGCGATAGCGTCCTCGCTCGAGCTTCATTCCGGCTGTCTTGACTTCGGCTGCTACCCCGAGAACCTCTAGTACCCGGAGTGTGTTGCGGCGAAGGTAAATTCCTGCACCAACTTCTCGAATCTCGGGATTGCGCTCGTGAACGCGCACCGACCAGCCGCGCATGGCGAGCATCGTTCCGAAGGCCATGCCCGCAAGGCCACCACCTGCAATCTCAGCCCGCACTCAACGCACCAATCCGATCAACTCACGATGTGTCTGTACGATCACCCTATCGTAATACCGTGCGAATGGAAAGCCTTGTCAGGTCGCCGTCCCGGAGGTGCTGTCGACAAGGGCGGGTCTTGGGACTGGCCTGACTATGAGGACGGCGGTCGCAGCCTGCTCGTGATGAGATACGTCGGGTGACGTCGAGCGCGACCCTCGACCTGACTGGCCTCGTGCCTTTGACGGGACTTGTCCGCTCGGAGTCGCGAGCCCCTGTCCGAGTGGAGTGGGCTGGCCTGATCAGAAGCTTGACCGTCGGCATTACAACGCCTTCCTTATCGGCGAGGGCGAAGGGCACGGGCATGAATCCGCGCACGTTCAGAGCGATGCGATGTTGTCTCGGCGGCGCCGAGCATTTCGTCGATGTGCGTGGACGACCACCATTGCCGCACGTGCTCGACATCAACCACCGGCCAGTTTGACGAGGTGGTGCGGATGCTGACCCGGTCGCACCCGACGATCGCCGAGATGCTCGAGGCAGCGCGTGATGACCTGCTCGGATTGACCGGGTTCCCGACCTCGCACTGGCGGCAGGACTGGTCGACGAATCCGTTGGAGCGCCTGAACAGGAGATCAAGCGCCGCACCGACGTAGTCGGCACGTTCCCGAACTTGGCCGCACTGTTGCGCCCTGCCGGGCACGTCCTCATCGAACAGCACGTCGAGTGGGCCGGCGCCGACCGCTACTGCAGCAAGCACTCAATGAAGCTCCTCGACGTCACAGAAGAGGAGGTGGCGATCCCAGAACTGACCGCGGCATGATCACAGAAGCTGACCCGCACAGTGTCGAGAAACTCTACAACCAGCGGGACGTCACCGGTCGCTGCACTGGGGCTTCACGCCGCTTCCGTTAGGTGAGTTGCACGCGCTGCGATCCCTGACACGCCCGGACTACCCGGGATCTCAGATCTCCCCCAACGCCTGCCCCAGCTGCAGATACAGCTCCGCGACTGCCTGCTGGTGGATCCGGTAGCGGACCCTCTGCCCCCGCTCCCACTCGTCGAGCGGCGGATCTGACACGAGCAGTCCCGCCGCGAGCAGCTTCTCCAAAGCGTTGAAGACGGTGGGCGACGGCACATCGAGGGCGGCGGCGATCTCGGCACGAGTCTGATCCGGGTGCGATCGGAGGTACCCGATGATGCCGGCGCGAAGCCGGTTGCCGAACGCTTCGATGGGATCCTCCGCGCGATCACTGTTCGCGGGGCGGGCGTATTTGGGCACGCCCCATTGTGTCGGACAGTCCCACTCGGCGTCCAGAGGACAGTATGAAAAAGTCCTTTACTCTTGCGAGTATAGCTATGTATCATGCACTCATGTCAACGGGTTCGAGTCACCTCAGCTGGCCTCAGTCAGCGGTGTCGCGCCCGCTTGTCCCCCGAAGTGAGGACAGACCCGCGGAAGCGATCGTGCCTACGATGCCGCAACGGCGACGGTGGCTGAATGCATCCTTCACTCCCTCGCTCAGCGATCTGATCGAGCAAGGGAGTCGGCGATGATGGCGAATCACAGTCGGCGCACCGGGCAGGCGTGGGCGATCGCCGGTGGCCTCGTGCTAGTGATCGGGATCGTCGCGCTGATCGTCGGAAATCTGCTGAGCACCCCGCCGAGCCAAGCCCCGACGTCGACGCCGACTCCCGGCACCACACCGTCGACGTCGACACCACCAACCGACGGCCTCGTCGTCGATGAGAGCGTCGCCGAACGTGGATGGGTACCCGAGCCCGTGACGACGGATGCCGAGACCTACGTGCGGGCGGCGTTGACTGCAGCCGGCACCTTCGACACCACGCTGTCGAGCTATGAAGAGTGGATCGCCTACCTCGGCACCTGGTTCACCCCCGACACCCGCTACACAACCGAGGAGGATAGGCAGGCCGAACTCGACGCAGCCAAGCTCGAGATGCGCCAAGGAGTCGTGCTGCCCGAGATCGAATGGGATTCGCTGGCCAACGAGAACGGCCGCGTGACCGCCGTCACCGAGGGCGATGTCGTGCCCGCACCCGTACCGCAGGACGCGTCGGGCGACATGACCATCGGCACGGCAGACGTCACCCTCACCTTCACCCGCGCCGATAACGCCGGCAACGAGACGTCATACGACGAGACCGCCCGGGTGAGCGTCCAGGTGCTGTGCGGGCCGGAGTCGATCCCGGTGCCCGACTCGCCGCAGCAGCCCGGCGACTGCAAGATCGTACGGTTCTTCACGGAGACAGTGGAGCCCTGACATGGGAGCCCCGGTCGCCACCGCAGCAGCCCTCGCGAACACGAGGACCGGCCGCCGGATCGGAATCGGACTCCTCCTACTCCTTACCCTTCTGATGGGGATGCTCGTCACCCCGCTGATCGCGATCCCCTTCGCTGTCGCCGGCGAACACGTCAGGTCGGATGTCCGCACCGGCCCGATCCCCGCCGCGAACGGCGAATGGGGCTACCCGCAGGCCGGGGGTTACTTCAAGGGCCGCGGGTACGGAGTTAACCCCTCCAACCGGTGCAGCTACTGCACCGAAATGCACCACGGTTACGACATGGCCCAAGGCTGCGGATCTACCATCTACGCCGCCGGACCCGGCATCGCGATCATCACCGGCTCGTACATGAACTACGGCAACACCGTCGTCATCGACCACGGCCACGGCCTGGTCAGCATCTACGGGCACATGCAGTGGGGCTCCCTCCAAGTGCGGCAAGGGCAGAACCTCACCGCAGGCACCCCGCTCGGCAAAGAAGGCACCACCGGCCGGTCCTACGGCTGCCACCTCCACTTCGAACTGCGACAAGACGGCGTCCCGTTCGACCCCCAACCCTTCCTGGCCGCACGCGGCCTCCCCCTCCAATGACCGCAACCAAGGAGAACCACATGCCACACACAAACCCGCTTGATGTCGACATCCCCGACATCCAGCCCGACTTCTCCGCCCCCTTCTTCCAAGGCTTCCAAGTCATCGCGTCCTACATCCTCGCCGGCGCCATGATCGTCGTCCTCATCATGCTCATCCTCGCCGGCGCCTCCCTCGCCTTCCGCGGACTCGCCTCCGACCGCATGCGCACCTGGGCCGGCGAAAACATCCTCTGGATCTTCATCGCCGCAGCCATCCTCGGCGCCGCATCCGGACTCTTCGCCTGGTTCGTCAACTTCGACTTCGGATTCTGATGCGCGCAGTCCGCACCTCACTCGCCGGACTCGGGCTCGGCGTCGCGCTGCTGCTCGCCCCCTCGTCGGCGGCGGCCGCAGAGACCTCGGCAGCGGCCGAGGTCCGAGCGGCCGAGGCCAGCACCGTCACGGGTGAGTCCTGGTCGTCCCCCTCCTTTCCGGTGAGTTGCGTTGCTGCCGGCGGCCAGATCTCCTGCACACCGGACGATCCGACGCTCGTCAAGCCGCAGCAGT
>JAUIHS010000026.1 GCA_030432255.1 Phycisphaerae bacterium | reverse complement strand
GCCAATCGAGCCTTCAAAGGCGACGGTGTGGAAGGTGAGCAGTGCTTTGGCGCCGGGCTCGGCTTGCACATCTTCAAAGACTTTTTCTTTTGATTCCTTGGGGTGACGTTTGACCAACAATTTAAGTCCAGAACCCCTCGCGAACTCGGCAACCTCTTCGCCGTGACCGCTCACATCGGCCACCAGCAGGCGGGCGATCCGCCCGGTGGCACAACTGGAGAGGTAGTGCACGTCGCCGCCTTCGTCCGAGTCTGCAACCGGGAGGCTGTAGACGAAAACATCCAATCCCGGCATCTCGAAGAGCGTATCCGCCGCCTCATTGCCACCGACCACCTCCATGCACTGCATGGTGCGAACCCCGGCCTCAGTCGCTGGAGGAGGCTCAGACACGCTTGGCTCGGATTTTGTGACGGTGTAGGGCATGGAACTGGCTCAACACAGCGGGTGCCCGGCATATTCCCGAAGTCGCCGGATCGCCCCCCCTTTCAACGACAAAGGGGCGAGCCATTCGGCCCGCCCCGTCTCACTCTCTCACCTGGTCGCCCGTATCACATGTCTTCAGGGACATCCGCAACGGTCGACTGTGTGCTCGGCACCTTGAAGGTGCTCTTCTGGTAGCGCCACTCGTTCCACTCCGTGGAGTTCCCCACCTGCTGGCCACGAAGGATCTGAGAGATCCGCATCATCACACGCTCCTGGTCCTTCTGGGGCAGCGTGGCGACGGCCGCCTTGAGCTGATCCCAGTCGACCACGGTCGCGGCGTCAGGCTGGTGCCTGTGCGCCTTGCGTGAGCTTCGGGCGACGCGCTGAACCGGTGAAGTGCGCGATGCCACCTTGTGCAGTTCGCTGATCGCGAAGGCCTGCTGCTCCGAACTCAACGAGAACCACACCCGGGAGTGATACGCAGAAGCCTGCGGGCCGTTGTCGCGAAGCGAACGAAGCTGTGCCTTCGCATCAGCCAGTTGCTGCGGCGTGACGAAGTAGGCAGATTCAGAGTCGGACTTGAGGACGATGGACTGCTTCCGCGCCTGGGCAACAACCGCACGCGCCCGCTTGAACTCATCGAAGTGCGCCTGCTGGTAGGCACGCATCGCCCGACGATAGTCCTTCTTCGCCTTGGCAACCAGGCCCATCTGCTTCGAAGTCAGGTGGAACTGCACCGGGACATCATCCGCGGCGAGCCGGTCGATCGCAGTCATGAACATGGCATGACCGACCTGGGCATTGCCTTCGCGCCCGACATTCAGATTCGCAGAAACGGGAGACACCGACTTGTTGGATGACGACTGTCCGGCTGCGGGAGTGGTCAGACCAACGGTCATTGCCAGGACACACGCACCGGTCTTCAGGATGCTCTGATGGAACACGAATCGCTCCTTCCCAAGGATCTCATCTTCAATTGGACTTCACACGGACCCCACGCGCAGTGAGGTGTCAGGCAGAGCATCGGCTGCTTTCGGACCGCAAAACAGGCGGTGCGCGACATGCCCGACAAAATCTCGCGCGCACATCAGGACGCGTGTTCTCCGGACGTCTTATTCGGACAGGCACCCTCGATCCCCGGGACGGCAGCCTCACGCACACCGGCGGTTGCCTACAATATCGGTCCAGACATTCATCAAAGGAGACTCCGCACCCATGGCAGCCATCAGCCGCGAATACGTCCTGAAAGCACTCGCCAACCTCCGAGACTCAGAGGATGGGCGCAGCGTCGTCGAGCGCGGCATGGTCGATCATGTCTCCGTCTGCGAGGGGCATTGCGCTGTCCGCCTGAAGGCGCCCGACGTTGCAGAACTTCGTGACGGGCTCCGCAAGGGAACACAGCACGTGGTCCGCGCTCTCGGGCAGGAACTCGGCATGGAAGTCAAGGCCGTTGAGGTCGAGTTCATCGCCCCGGAGGCGACCGTCGACCAGCCCGCGGATCAACCCATGAAGCAGGCGGCCGCGTCACCGACCAACCGAGGTGGCACCGTGCAGCCCGGCAGCCCGTCGATACCCGGAGTCCGGAACATCATCGCCGTCGGCGCCGGCAAAGGGGGAGTCGGCAAGTCAACGGTCGCGCTCAACCTGGCCGTCGGCCTGGCTCGACAGGGCCACGGCGTCGGCCTGCTCGATGGCGACATCTACGGCCCCTCCGTCCCGACCCTGCTCGGCCTCGGGGACATGGAACTGTCGCTCCTGCGCGATCGCGTGCAGCCCTTCTTCGTTCATGGCATCAAGACCATGACCATCGGGAAAATGGTCGACCCGGAGAAGCCGCTGATCTGGCGCGGCCCGATGGCTCATGGCGCTTTCAAGCAGATCACGGAACAGACGGACTGGGGCGAACTGGACTTCCTCATCATCGATCTGCCGCCCGGCACCGGCGATGTCCCGCTCACCATGGCGCAACTCCTCAGCCTCTCCGGCGCAGTGATCGTCTGCACCCCGCAGCGCGTCGCGCAGGATGATGCGGTGAGAGCAGCACGCATGTTCCAGCAACTCAATGTCAACATCCTTGGCGTGGTCGAGAACATGTCGTGGTTCATCGGTGATGACGGCAAGGAGTACGACATCTTTGGTCGAGGCGGTGCCGAGCAGATGTCCCAGCGCCTCGGTCTGCCCTTCCTCGGCGCAATCCCGCTGAACATGCAACTGCGCGCCAACTGCGACAACGGCAATCCCACGGCGAACTTCACGGAGAATCCGCCCATCAGCAAGGCCTTCGATACGCTGGTCGAGCGCGTTCAGCAGGAAGTCGCCCTCGCAACACAGACCTCCGGCCCGACGCTGACGGTCAACTGATCCATGGAGTCGCATCAGCCCTTCATGGTCCTCGCGACGCTCCCTACCGAGTTCGATGCGTCGATCATCGCGTCAGTCCTCAATGACCAGAACATCGAGACCCGGATCGTCGGCGGCAACCTCGAGGCCCTCGGTCCCATGGCACCCACCCGCAAGATCGAACTCGCGGTCCCAGAGGATCGCGCCGAAGAAGCCGCTGAGATCCTGACCGACTTGTTCGCCCGAGCCGCGGAGCGTGAACTGGCGCTCAACGCGAAGGGCGGATGCGTCACGTGCGGCTATGACATGAGTGCCCTGTCTGATCAGGACATGTGCCCTGAGTGCGGTACGAACCTTCGACAACTGGCCGAACGCTTCAGACGACAGGGATTCCTGTTCACCGCACAGCCCGGCGGGCTGCGCCAGGTCGGCGCTGCCGGCCGCGTCTTTGCCGTCCTGATTCTCGCGACGCTCGTCATCCCGATGGGAATCATGATCGTCACGACAGTGTCCTCCACATTCGTGGGAACAATGACCGCCGTGTCACTGCTCGTGCTTCTCGGTGGCGCCATCTGGATGTCCCGACAGTTCAGGCGATAGGACCTGCTGACACCTACGGCCGCTTCCGAACGTCGCGCTCCTTCGCCAGCCCCATGTCAGCAGGCTTCACGACAATTCGAATACGTCGATCCTCCGCCGCGTGCCGTTCCAGGATGGCATGCACGTCCGACGCGCCGAGCGACTCGATCAACGCCGCGGCGTCCAGGTGCCGCTCCGGTGGCATGTTGTGATAGATCGACGAAGAGAGCGCATCGGCCCAGAATCCTGCATCTTCAAGTGATCGCTTCAACTTGCCGGTGAGACTGAGGCGAGCGAGTTGCAGTTCGCGTTCCGTCGGACCCTCTGCCACGAGATCGTCAAGGAGCGCCACCATGAGGTCAGCGACCTGCTCGGCCTGCTCCGGACCCGTTGTGGCCATGGCTACAAAGAGGCCGAACCCCGGGTAGGAGGTTGCCGGTGCGTTCTGTACCTGCACCGCGCCCACCAGGGACGTCCGATCGCGCATCGCATCATCCAGGCGGGCCCGGAAGACGTACGCCGCAAGATCCAGGCCGCGTCGATTCCGCACGTCCGTCTCATCGGCGCCCGGGAATCCCACCAATGCCACCGCCTGTTCCGACATGCTCTCGATCACAACCAATTCGTCGATCGGCCCGGGCCGACGCTCAACAAAGCGCAACTCATCGTGCAGGTCACTGTGCACCCGCGCACGGTGAGGCAGTCCTCCCAGCGTGCGACGGACCAGGTCGACACCCGCAGCCGCATCGATGTCGCCGACCACGGCAACCTCGATCGGAGCACAGGACACCAGCAACTCAATCCATGACTGCACCGCATGAAGTGGTGTGGCGCGGACATCATCCACGGTCAGCGGGCGCGGCCGCGTATCGAATGCTGGGAGAAGTTCATTCCAGAGTGTCCGAATGGCAACTGATGCAGGCTGATAGGAACGCATGCGCAGGACGCTCTCCTCCGCCGCCTGCCAGCGCGCAAACGCGCCGTCATCGATGACGGGCTCGGTCAGGAGGAGGCAGACGAGTTCGAGGCCGGACTGGAGATCATCCACCGAGCCTTCAAGCTCAAGGCGGATGCGATCCTCGCCGGTCCGGCCGCGCATCGTGACATCGCGTCCGAGCATCATCTGCCGGATCTCCGAAACGCCCCATCCCCGCGTCGCCGGCGCATCCCACAGCACGGAGGCATGCTGCGTCAGGCCCCGGGTCTCTGCCAGTTCTTCAATCTGCCCACCGGTCAGCGTGATGACGATGCGAGCCCGGCTGTTCGCGGGCGCCGCACGCCGATGATGGACCACCACGCCATTCTCAAGCCATGCCGTGACCACGCCCGCCCGCGGATGCGACTCCAGTTCAACCACGCGCCCCGGGGGCAGTGGCGCTTCAAGCAACGGACGCTGCGCAAGGTCCACGGCGCCCGACGCCGTCGATTCCGCTGCCGCGCGGCGAGCCAGCGCAGAGACATCAGCGAGGGTCGGTCGCTCATCCGTCTCAGGGAGCAGAACCAGGTAGGCGGCGCGGGACAGGTCCATGGTTTCCGAAAGAACGGCGCGCACCTCGGACTCATCCACGTCCGCGAGAATCTGCATGGTCCGACGTCGATGCTGCTCCGCGTCCATCAGGACCAGGTCGCTGTCAAACGCTTCGGCACAGCGGAGAGCGAGTTCACCAGCATCCATCGTCCGAAGCTGCTGCGCCTGCCGGACGATACCGAGCATCACCTCGCGATTGAGCGTCGCCATGGCCGCATCGCTCATCGGCTGGGTCTGGGCGCGGCGCACTTCGTAAATCAGCGCCTCCTGCAGCGTCTCCCATGACGCCGCCAGTCCGCTTGCCTGAACGAACATCATCCGGTGGTGACCCGGGAACCAGGCAACGTCCGCGCTGACCCTCTGGAATGGCGCCCGCCCGGAATCCATCGCATCAACAAGGCCGACGCGGATGCGCTCCAGCGCCAGGCGCTCGAGGATCTCGCGGCGAAGGTCCGACTGTGTCCGGCACGCTTCGGGAACCTGGTCCACGACAATGATCTGGGCGGAGCGCACTTCGAGTTCAGGATCGGTTGCCACGAGTGCCTTCGCGTCATCGAAGGACATGAGGCCGGACTCGGGATCGTCAGGGCTGTCCCCGGCTGGCAGGTCGCTGAAGATGGCGCGAATCCGCGCCAGCAGAGGATCCGCCTCAACGTCTCCGACCGCCACAATCGCCATTCGCTCCGGAACGTACCAGCGTTCGTAGAAGGCACGGACCTCGCCGACGTCAGGAGTCCTCGCCAGCACCGTGCCGATGCCGATCAGGCGGTCCGCGAACCGGGATGAGGGAAACAGCCGAGGCAGCACCTGTTCATTGATCCGTCGTTTCAGTCCCGCCGCCACGCGTTCTTCTTCACCGACAACACTCGTTGCCCGCTCGACGCCCGGGTCTTCGAAAGTCATATCGCCCGCGATGTGTCTCAGGAACTGGAGGCACATGGCGATCGTGCCCTCGTCCACCTGTCGCAGGCGCAGGGTGTATCGGGTCATCCGCATCATCGTGGCATCGAGGTACCGATCCTCGATCTCGACGCCGCGCTGCTGAAGCAACGCCACCACGTCTCCGGCCGGGTAGGTGGAGGTGGTCTCGTAGGCGCAGCGCTGGACGATCCGCGAAAGACCGGGCCGATCCTCCGGATCATGAAATCGCCCAGATCGCACAAGGAGTTCGAGCGTCAATTCGGAGGACGGGTGTTCGTGCGGGACAACGATGTAGCTGAGCCCGTTGCGAAGCGCGCCGGCGCGGATCTCGGGATCCCAGGTGAGGGCGTCATCCGCCGCCGGCTCAGGGCGTGCCGCCGAGGCGGAAGTGGCCTCCAGGCTCAACAACGCACAGCAGCTCAGCAGCAGGATCGCCAGACCCCTCAGCCTCTGAATGTGCCCGCATTGACCGCCCATGACCCTCCATCCTACCCCGCTGATGCCTTCCCAGAGGATACCGGTACGCCGCGATTCCGTTGCCCGCCCCTCGACGGCGCCGCATCGAGGTCGATAGGCTCTGTTCATGATCTCAGAAGCTCCTCCTCAGCGAGTCGCGCCGTTGGCACTGATCTCAGTCGTGCTGGCTGTCTCCAGTGCCGCGATCTGTGTGCTCACGACGCTGCTCGCCGCCTTCGTGAACGCCCAACTCGCGATCATCGCGGCATTCCTGCCGATCCTCGGCATCGGAGCCGCTGTGACGGGGTGGCTGGCGCTCCGAAGGATCGCCGCCTCTTCGGGAGCGCTTTCCGGCCGCCCGCTGGCCCTGCTCGGGCTCTTCGTCGGGCTCCTGACGGCCGTCCTCCAGGGCTCGTTCGTGATCGGGGCGATGATCAATTTCTCGGCGATGCGGGTGCATCTGGTCCCGTCGATGGAGACCTTCTTCGAGGCGGCGGAAGTCCGCGACGTCAACAAGATCCGGACGCTGCTCTCGACCGACGCCGGCAGCATCAGCGATGAACGCATCTTGGCCTTCGCGAGTGCCGTCCAGAGTGAACAGGGTCAGGTGGCGAGCGTCGATTTCAGCGTCGGAACGATGATTCGCGGTCGCCAGAAGCTCATGGACCTTGCAGGCCAGACCTCTGGCAATCCGCCAGCCGACCGGCCCCATCCGGTCGAGATCCATGGCCGGACGATGACGCTCGCGTGGGTGTTCCTCGATCAGGATGCCGTGAACGCCGCCAGTGTTCGCATCAACGATCTGCTGATTCTCGGAGACAGCGGAACGGCCCTGACGCTCCGTGAGGACGGTCCGGCGGCTCAACTGGCCACGTACTTCGGGCTGAATACGGCCCCGTGATGCAACAGAAGCTCGCTCTCCCGGAAGAAACCTGGGGTGCCCCCGAAGTTCCGGTGCCCGCCGCGCATCGAGTGCGCAACACCGTCTGACCGATAACACGAGCAGGAACTGTCTCCACGCTCTTGAGGAAGCGAACCATGAAGCCCCGTGACTCTCTGGCCCCGCTCTGCATTCGCCTCGCTCTGGCCGCGTTCTTCATCTGGACCGGCTCGGCGAAGCTCTTCTACACCAACGAATACTCGGGAGCAGCGGCGGCCGTGCTCGCCAACATGGGCATCGTCACACCGGAGGGCGACGCTGCTCCGCCGGCTGAGGCGACGCCTCCGGTCGAGCGGGAGAATCTCGTCCCGCCGTCGCGCCCCGCTGAGACATCGGAGAATCAGGCCCGCGCCGCCTCGCCCGCAGTCCTGAACGTGCAGTCCACGGAACGCACCTGGACTCCCGAGGACTTCGACGAACCCGTGACCGCCCGGCGCATTCACACCGTCACCCTGATGATCAAGTCCGCCGCGGAGAAGGGACGCTGGCCCGGATTCCTCTCCGGCGACAGCGCCATAGAGATCACCGCGTGGGTCATCTGCAGCGCTGAACTCGTCGGCGGCATCCTGATGCTCGCAGGTTTCTTCACCAGGCTGGCGTCAATCGTGCTGATCGGTGCCGCGGCGGGAGCGCTCGTATTCACCACGATCCTCCCAGCGACGTCTGGCGGAAGTGCCTTCCTCGGATTCCTCCCACCACACGAACTCTCGAATCCGAACACCTGGGTTGATGCCTGGTCACCGTGGCAACTGCGCTTCTTCGCGCTCATGGGCGGACTCTCCATCCTGATGACCGGTGCCGGACGCCTCTCACTGGACGCGCTCTTCTTCCCGGGTGAGTCCCGCGGCAGTGCCGATGCTGACGCCGACCCGGACGACGACGACTGAGCCGACTCGGAATCGGCCGATACAATGCTGTGATGGCCGCGGGTCCTCGACCACTTCGATTGCTGCTTGCTGCGCCCTGGGTGCTTTCGCTGCTGGTGCATGGTGTCATCACTGTGCTGGCCTTCTTCTTCGTCTGGACGGTCACGCTGCCGCCCCATGATCCGGGTCCGGAGACGGTGATCAGCTTCATTGATCCCGCGCCCATCGAGGTGCGCCGCGACGAGAACCTCACCGAGATGCCTGAAGCGCCGCGCGCCTCACTTCCCGATATGCTCCCGGAACTTCCCGCTCCATCCGACCCCCTGCCAGATGCACCGCTCCCGGAGCCGACGCAGCAGGCCCCGGACCTCCTGCGGACGGATCTTCCGGAAGACCAGGCGCTCGTTGAGCAGCGTCGATTTCCCGACGTGAACTTCGGCGGACTCGGAGTCTCCAACGCCGAGGATGTCGTCTACGTTGTCGATGCCTCCGGCTCCATGGTGAGTACCCTCCCGATCGTGATGGCGGAACTCAAGAAGTCGCTCCGTAACCTCGCACCCACACAGCGATTCCAGATCGTGCTCTTCCAGTCCACCCCCGGCGGCCGAGGCAACCCATGGGTCGCGGTCGAGCATCCCGCCGATGTGGGCACGCAGATCAAGAAGCTGCGCTATATGTATGCCTCCCGGCGCAACATCGAATGGACGTGTGACTGGCTTGACCACGTCGATGCGAAGGGTCGCAGCAATCCGGTACCCGCCCTCGAAATGGCCATTCAACTGCAACCCGATGCGGTCTTCCTGTTGTCGAACGTGATTACCGGCGCGGGGGAGTGGGAGCAGGATGCCACCGAGATCCTTGCCGGACTGGATGCGCTCAACCCGATCGATCGGCGCAGTGGGCGCCGGACCATCGCGATCAAGACGATTCAGTTCCTCGACGAGGATCCGTCGGGACTGCTTGAGAAGATCGGCCGCCTGCACGGGGGGCGTGACGGATACACCTTCATCAGCCGAGAGGACCTTGGCCTGTGACCACACGGCACTCACATCTCACGCGCTTCATCACTCCGGCTACCGCCCTGCTGCTCGCGGCACCGGCCCTGGCCGCTCAGTCACCGGGCGTTCGCACCAGCATCTTCGAGGCCTTCTTCATTCAGCGACATCCCGCCACACGCGAGATCGAACTGCTTGGCAGCCTGATCATCTGGTTCCTGCTGCTCCTCTCGTTCGCCTGCATCGGACTCCTCGGAATGATCCTGATGCAGAACCGACGCGAACAGATCCTTCCTTCCGATCTGCACAGCGATGTCTCCAAGCTCGTCCGCAACGGCCGGATCTCGGAGACACTCGAGCGCGCTGCACAGGACGAGTCCTACTTCGCCCGCGTGCTGCACGCCGCACTCAGTGAAGCCTCCCATGGCTTCGGCGCCATGATGCGGGCCGGTGAACAGGCTGCCGAAGAGCACCTTCTGCATCGCATCCGCCGGATCGAACCCTTGAGCATCGTCGGAAACGTCGCGCCCATGATCGGCCTCTTCGGAACGGTCTACGGAATGATTCTTGCCTTTCGTGAGATCGTTGCCGCCGGAGGATCGCCCGATCCCGTGAGCCTGGCATCCGGTATCGGCACCGCGCTCACGACGACGTTCTGGGGTCTCGTCGTCGCTATTCCGGCGCTCGCCGGGCACGCCCTGATGCGCTCGCGCATCGATGGGCTTACGCTCGAAGCATCGCGAGCCGCGGAGGAACTCGTCAACCACTTCCGGCCGGCGAAGTCGACCTCGGAAGCGACGCCGGATCAGTCGAAGAAGACAGCCGCGCATGAGAAGGCGCCCGCGTGAGACGCCCGCTCCCGGATTCCGACGGCATCCACGCCAACATGACGCCGATGATCGACGTCGTGTTCCTGTTGATCATCTTCTTCATGCTGGTCGCCCAACTCAGCCGCGAGCGCACGCTGACCTTGGAACTGCCGAGTTTCGCGGAACGTCAGTCCATTCCCATCACGAGCGAGTCGCAACTCGTCATCAACGTCGCCCCGGGCGATGACCTGACCCCCTGGCGAATCGCCCACCTCGCCTTCTCCGATAACGCGCAGGGGCGGCGGCGTCTCGCAGAAGTCCTGCAACATGCGCAGCGTCGCCAGCCGGACCTGCAGGTCCTCATTCGCGCGGATCGTGTGGAACAGTACGACCGCGTGCACCCCCTCATGGACGCCGTTGCAGAGGCCGGGATCACCGAAGTCGGACTGGTCACCGTTCCACCCGAACGCTGATCGTTCTTCACAGGAATTGTCTCGGCACCTTCCCGGCATCCCCATACAATCGAGGCCATGACCACCAAACGCCTTCTCGTCATGGCATGCATCACTTCGGCGCTCGCCGCCGCGCCCGCCTCGGCGCAGGACCGCATGGCGCGCACGCTCGCAGCGCCACCCGCGGACATCCTTGATGGAACACTCCGTCGGCCGGACCCCCTGACGCTCGGATCGAGTTCATCGACAGCGGCGATCCCCTTCGTCCTCAGTCGTCAACCGGATGGATCGTGGTCCACCCGCCTGGCCGTCATACCGGGAGACCCGCAGAGCGCGCGGCTCCTCGTGGCTGCACCCGATGTCGATGACTGGCGCATCACGCTCTCATCCGGTGAAACGACCCCCATCACCCTGAACGCCGAGACGCGCGATGCCAGACTGACCGCGCATCGAGGGCAACTGGGAATCCCCGGCATCGACAGCGAAGCCACGCTCTTTGAAGTCCGAACCGATGAGACCGAATGGACCATCGAGATCCGTGCCGACCACGCACCGTCCCGAGCCAATGGCAGACATGACGGCGTGCTGCTCATGACCTCGGATCACCCCGCCACGCTTCGCGCGGCGGTCGATGGCCCGGCCCGCGTCAACGAACCGGTCCACCTGCACGTCGAACTGTACGACCGAGTCCTCCATCCTCATCGCCCCGGAGATCCGCCGCCACCTCTGATGAACGCGGTCGCGAAGACCAGCAGTGTCAAGACGCCGTCCCGCGGCGGACATGCATCCGCCACACAGTGGCATCCCGAGATGCCGGCAGGACTCAGCACGCTGACCTTCAGCGAGCCCGGTATTCATCGGGTGAGCGTCGATGTCGAAGCCGAACTGCCCGACGGAAACCGGATCTTCCGCACCGTCTCCCTGCTCGTTCCCGTTACGGATGCACGTGCCGCGATCGCCGGGGCATCGACCGCGCAGGACGGCCAGGCTCTCCGCATCGATCTCTCTCTTGAAGACGCACGCCTGCCCGATCACTTCCTCGCGGCGGCTGAAGTCTGGGGCATGGGCGATGCCGGGCCGGAACCCGTCTGCTGGATCGGCGGGATGACAACGTCTGACGTCCGGAACGGCGTCGCAACCGCACCACTGAGCCTCCATCCGGACTGGCTGGCACTCAGCGGAGCACGCGCGCCCTTCGAGTTGCGCCGGGTCCGACTCGAGGAACCCGACCACCATGTTGTCTTCGCCGAAGTCGAACGCCTTCCGATTGAACTCCCGGATAGCCTTGTGATTGACCGCAATGTCGAACAGATCTCGCCGGAGATGCTTCGTGGCAGCCGCGATACGGCGCGAACCATCCCGGCGCCGAGCGCTGCCGATGCCGGATCGTTGAGCGCATCGCGAGACTTCGGTGCCCACAACCTGCTGCTTGTTCATGGCTATTGCGCTGGTGGCAATCCGTGGCCCGTGGGCAATTTCTCCGGCGCCATTGAGATCTTCAGCGACCCGAATGCAACACGTTCGAACGATCAGTTCGCCCTGCTGCTCGGCGCCCTCGGTGACCAGGCCAAGTCCTTCGGCGTGGTCGCGCACAGCCAGGGCGGTTGTGCCTCACTCCACCTCTACACGTATTACTGGAGCGGGCTGGACTGGGCACGCGGCGGTCGATTGATTCAGTCACTCGGCACGCCGTACCAGGGCACCGCGCTTGCCGGCAACCTCGCAGGCATCGGCGAGATCTTCGGTGCCGGATGTGGCGAGAACTACGATCTGACCTATGACGGCGCCGCGGCATGGCTCTCAGGCATCCCGACGTGGGCGCGTCAGGCCGTCAACTTCCACACGACTTCATTCGAGGATCAGCCCTTCGTCTTCGACTACTGCAGTCTCGCGACGGACTTCTTCCTGACCGATCCCGAGGATGGCGTCACCGAGCAGTGGGCCGGGCAACTCCCGGGGGGCATCAACCGTGGCCATGTCACCGGGTGGTGCCACACCACAGACATGCAGGACCCCGCGCAGTACTTCGACTCCAGTCGCAATTCCACCATGAACCAGGCGGCCGCCCGATGAACATCGCACCCATCCAAATGACACTCCTGCTGACCCTTGCCGCCGGCGCGATCGCCGACACCACGTCACTGTGTGACACCACGCCGCGCTCCGTGACCAACGCACAATCCACGACTGTGGTGATGCCGTCCGGAATCCCGGCTGGTGCGATGGTCACCGACCTCATCGTCGAGGTCGACATGGAGCACGACTGGCTCGGTGACCTCCGGATCACGCTGACCCATGCCGGTCAGTCGAGGCTGCTGATGAGTCAGCCGAACCTCGGCTTCTGTCCATTCGGGTGTGGCGGCCGCGACATCGTGGCGACCTTCACCGACACCGCCTCGCAGACCGCGGACGATCTCTGCGTGGCGACGACGCCGAATCCCCAGCCGGAACCCATGCTGACGGGGAACTTGCAGCCGCTTCAGGCGCTCAGCGGGTTTGACGGCATGGATGCGTCCGGCGACTGGACGCTCACCGTCGAGGATCTCGGCCCCTACGACAACGGAACGCTCCACTCCGTGTGCGTGGAGGTGACCTGGGAACTGCCTCCCCCGCCCTGCGGCGACGCCAATGGGGACAGCATGGTGGATTTCGTCGATCTGAACCTCGTGCTCGCCAACTGGGGCACCTCGGGCCCATCCGGTGATGTCGCTCCGGCGGGCGGGGACGGGACGGTGGATTTCGAGGACCTCAACGCCGTTCTGACGGGCTGGGGTGCGGTCTGTCCCTGAGAAGGCCGATCGGCGCGCCAATCTCAGAAAAATTCAGATCTGACGCGTGCAACGCGTGGCCCGCGATCTCTCTCGGCTGAAGGGCCGCCCTGAACCGGCCCCGAGATCGGACTGGATCGGATTGGATCGGTGGTTGCAGGCATCCGGGGCCTGCACACACGGGAGCAGACATGATGAAGATGGGTACGACGAGCCGCACGACGGCGGCCTTGGTTGTCGCGTTGGCGGCTGCCTCAGCCGCCAACGGAGACATTCGCTACTGGGTTGGTGATCTCTTCGACTGGTGGGACGACGATGCCATGTGGGCCACCGGTCCCAACGGAGCGGGCGGCGCCGGCATGCCCGGTCCAGGAGATGTGGCCCGGGGCTATCACGGGGATCCCTCCACGGTGCAGACCATCCTCTACAGGAATGGGAGCGGCCAGTTCACGGATCTGCTGCAGGTGGACATCTCCGGTTTCGGCACCGGGAGTTCAGGCTTCATCCACTTCGTGATGAACCAGGACACACTCCGCGCCGGCACGGTGACCTTCGGACGCTTCGGCAACACGACGGTGACCCTCTCCGACGGCTGGCTTGCCGTCGACGACTGGCTTGAACTCGGAGATGAATTCAACGCCACCACCTGTGACATCAGCGGCGATGCCATCGTGACGTGCTACCGGCTGATCGTTGGGCGGGATGGCGGTGGTGCCACACTGAATCACTCCGGCGGCAGTGTGACCCTCAACGATCTCAACATCCCCGACGGGGCGGATGCGGTCGGAACGTACAACATGACCGGCGGTGTCCTGTATGCCAGCCGGGATGTCGTCGTCGGTCGCTACAACGCCGCACCATTCAGCGGACTCGCAAACACCGGCACCTTCGATCAGAGCGGTGGCCAGGTGACCGTTGAGGAATACCTCACGCTCGGTGACCAGGGAGAGGGTACGTATCTGCTTCGGGGCGGTGAACTGGACGTCTTCGGACGCATCAACCTCGCTGATTACTTTGACAACGGCGGACGCGGCGTCTTCACGCAGTCCGGTGGCATGCTCACGGCCCCGACGCTCCGTTTCTATGAGCCGAGTCCCGGCTTCGACAACGTCGCCACGTTCGAAGGCGGTACAGCGTCCATCACCAACGTCGACTGGAGCGGGTCCGGTGACGTCATCATCGACGGCGGCGATGTGACCGTCACAGGCATCATCGACATGGACGAACCCTCCTTCGTCGATGTCAGAAGCGGCTTGCTCACGGTCTCCGACTTCCTGCTGGACCACCCCGATGCTTCGGTTCGACATGCCGGTGGGACCACGCTGGCGGATGACGTTGAAGTCGACTCCGACGCCAACTGGGTCATGACCGGCGGCACGCTGAACACCGCCGCCCTTCGAATCACCGGACCCGAGGCGACCTTCGGAATGCAGGGCGGCACGGTACTGGCGGACGCAGTCGTCGCGACAGGTGATGTCAATCTCCTGGCCGGTGACATCGAAGCGGACATGTTCACGACCCTTCTCAATACCGATGGGCGCACCCGAATCGCCGGAGGCAATCTCTACGCCTCGACCATCTCCAACAATGATGTGTTCCGCCTCGACAGCGGTCTGACGGCGGGAGGGATGACGAGCCGCGGCGACTTCACGCTCGGGCTCTTCACCAACACCGCAACGGGCGAACTGCACATCGCGGGCGGCACCTTCGGGCATGACCTCGTCAACTACGGTGAGATCACGCTGGATACAACACTCTATTGCGAGGGCAAGGTGTACAACCGCCAGCATCTCACGCTGGACGACCGCATTCTCAGTCTCTCGACGCTTTTCGAGAACACGCACGTGATCCACCTCAACATGCATGCGATCGGATGTTCGGGTGGCGAGGTCGTGAACACAGCGGATCCCGAGGCGCGCATCGTCGGCCCCGGTGCCATCATGGGCGACTTCCGCAATCACGGCACCGTCGAAGCCGTCCAGTTCCAGGTGCAGGGTGACATGCGCACCAACGGCCGGATTGACTATGACGTCGACTCAACCGGTGGCGGTACAGTCGTGGTCTTTGGCACGGCGACGATGGATGGCACCGCACGTTTCTACCTGGATCCCGGCGACCTGCCGTCGACCGGGGTGCAGTGGCCGGTGATCTCAGCCAACGCGATCAACGGTGAGTTCGCCGCGATCGAAGTGATACCCCCGGACATCGGCATCGACATTGCTCTGTTCACCGATGGAAACCGGATCATGGCGCGCACGATTCCCGGCCTGTGCGCGGGTGATGTCGATGGCGATCGCGACGTCGATTTTTCGGATCTCAACGCTCTGCTCGACAACTGGGGTGTCAGTGGCGTCGGTGTTCCCGGTGACCTGAATGACAGCGGACGCGTCGACTTCGGCGATCTGAATATCCTCCTCGACAACTGGGGTCTGAACTGCTGAACCCGCGATGGAGTTCTCCTGATGCACACTCGGAAAGCAACTGTCCACGGAATCTCACTTGGCGTGCTGCTGGCCGTCGGGCCGTCGATCGCCGCGGCGGGATTCATCCGCGCCTATTGGGTCGATGACCTGCTTGGCTGGTGGAATGACTCCAGCAACTGGAGTGAGACGGCCGGCGGGCCGGGCGGCGGTCCTGTGCCGACCACGGACTTCTTCGCCCAGATCGACAACACGGATGACACCAGCAACCTGATCGTGCTCTATACGGAGCCGCCGGGCGCCGGCACCCTGAACTCCCTGGTCATCTCCGGCACCGGCACCGGTGCGACGGGACTGGTCGAGTTCATCATGGGTACGGGGAGCGGAGTCCTCAGCACGGAGTGGCTGGACGTCCGCTCGCATGTGTCATTCGCCCAGAACGGCGGAACGGTCATCGCGGACTTCATGGAACTGCGCGGCGGAGGTCAGGGCGTCGCTGGTCCCACCTACACGCTCACAGGCGGCGCTGATCTCCAGGTTGCACTCCAGTTGGACACCTGCTCCAGTGGCAACCCGGTCGAGTTCATGCAGGATGGCGGGACATCAACCATCAATCGCGTCTGGCTTGGAGACTGCGAAACCGACTATCGCTCATACATGACGCTCGAAGACGGCATCATGACCGTTTCGTCGCTCGACATCGCCGTCCGCAGCCCCGCGACCTTTGATCTCAATGGCGGCACACTCAATGTCAATCGCATCGATCTTGGATGGTGGGCGAATGGCGGGGAGTTCGTCCAGCGCGGAGGTCACCTGCAGTGCACGCACTTCGACGCGTACAAGCAGTGGGGTGACAACCACACGATGACATTCGCCGGGGGCACCGCGGATATCACGAATGTCGATGTCTCAGGCGTCGGAACGAACCCGGACGTCATCTACCTCACCGGCGGCCATGTGACCGTTGAGAACGACCTCGAACTCGGTGGAACATCCGAACTCCTGGTGATCTCCGGCACCTTGGATGTCGGTCGAACCATCGGAAACTCCTTCTTCACCGAAGCGAACGCGGGGATGCAGGTCAGCGGCGGAGTGGTAACCGCAGACGAGGCGACCCTTGACGGCGAAGTACTCCTCTCCGGCGGTGTCGTCGATGTCAACTACTATCGTTCGGACGGGCACTACACTGCGATGCTGCCCGGCAGTGAACTGGTCATCCGGGACTCCGGCAACATCGACTTCTTCGATGTCTCCGGAGGTCTCCTCCACGGCGGTTTCCTCGGCCCGCCATTCAATCTCTACCTGCTCGCCGACGTCAACGCCGATGTCTTCTCCTACAGCGGCGGAGATATCTACAGCTCGATCGCCTGCGCCGATCTCGTTGTGACGACCGACCTGACCGTTGGTGGGACCCTGAAATGCAACGGGGACATGCTGATCGACCCCGCCCACCAGATCAGTGCGCGCGACTGGGAGATCCTGGGCGATCTCTCGCTCGCGGGGGGCACGATCGTCTCGAACTTCGGCGACGTTGACCTGACCTGGCCCGGTGCGAGCCTCATCGGGCCGGGGACCGTGAATGGAGATGTCGTCAGCGAAGGCACAGTCTCCGCCGGAACCAATGGCCTGGGCACCATCCGGATCAACGGCGACCTCAACTGTGAACCCGGTGGGAGCGTGCAGACCACCCTCATCACCAACCCACCCTTCACGTTCGTGCCGCGGGTTGATGTCACCGGCAACGCCGATCTCGAAGGCACAACACTTCGCGTTTCCGTCTCGAACACGACATGGAACCCGTCCATCGGTTACCAGGTGACCGTCCTGACTGCCGCCGACGTCATCGGAACGTTCGATTTCGTGAACTTCGACCAGTCCGGCCTGGTGCCGTATGACTTCAAGGCTGTGTACAGCACACCCGGCCGGGTCATGCTCCAGGTCGTCGAGCCCATCTGCTTCGGAGACGCCAACGGCGACGATGCCGTCAACTTCGCCGACCTCGAGTTGCTGCTTGAGAACTGGGACACCGAAGTGGAGCCGGGCAACAACGGCGATGTCACCTTCAACGGCACCGTCGACTTCGCCGACCTCAACATCCTCCTCGAAAACTGGGGCATGATCTGCGATTGACCCGTCGACGCTCCGGATCTGGGAGACTCACTCATGCGCACGCAACTGATCACCAGCTTCGCTATCGCCGCTATGGGCGTGGCACCCGCGGCGTTGCCCGCCGGCGAGCCGATCAACCGCTACTGGGTCGGCGGCCTGGTCGACAGCTGGGATGATCCGGGCAACTGGAGCGATACCGATGGTGGCAGCGGTGGCATCGGCGTTCCCGGAGAGGGGCACAGCGCATTTCTCACCAATGACAGTCCCGCCTCATCGCGGATCATCCTGTTCAATGATCCCGGCAACGTCGGTCAACTGGAGGTCGTGCGGCTTCGCGGCACGGGCAGCGGCCCGACCGGTGGAATCGACCTCTTTCTCAATGATGGCAACCTCAACACCGTCGAACTGATCGTGCTTGAGAACGTCGAGATCGAACACAGTGCCGGCCGTCTCAGAACTTCGGATGCCACCCTGAGTCGTGCATCCGCAACCGATGCTGGTGGCCGCTACCGACTGAGCGGCGAAGGGCTGCTCGACGTGACCTTCTGCGCCGCGAACGCGGACCTCGAGCCGTGGAGTTTCACTCAGGATGGCGGTGAGTCCTTCTTCGTCACACTCAGTATCAGCAGCTTCGGAGTCACGCAGTACGAGGTCGTCCAACTCAACAGCGGTGAGATGACGGCAGAGAACATCTTCCTGGACTTTGGCGCCGCTATGGAGATGAATGGCGGGATGCTGACGATGGATCAGGTTGTCCTGAACTCGTCGTCCGGATTCTCAACAACGTTCGTGCAGAACGGGGGAGCCATCGTCGGCGAGATGCTCCGAGTCGGAAGTTCTCTTGAGAAAGCGGGATCGGACTCAGCAGCATTCAACGGCGGAAGCGCATCGATCGATGAGATTCGGGTCCAGAGCGGTATGCCGGGACTGCCCAAGCGACTTCAGGTCAACGGCGGCGCCCTCGACCTGCTCACCTTGAGCCTCGCTACCGACGCGGCACTCGATCTCACTTCAGGTTCAGTGAACGCCCAGCAGGTCTCCTTCAGCCCCGATTCGCAGGCAAGCGTCACCGGCGGAACGTTCACCGTCAACGCGACCGCCATCGTTGATGGCGCCTTCGATCTCACCGGGGGTGTGGCGGACATCGATACGCTGGAGCGTCGCGGCGACTTCACCATCGGACCCAACGCTCAACTCATCCTCCGCAACCCGGGGGAACTCGATGTCCTCACCATGACCGGCGGCCGCATTCATGGTGGTTTCACGGGCTTCCCGCTCGATCCCTACCTCCTCGCCGATCTCGCGATCAGCCGGGACCTGATCTACTCCGGCGGCGCCATCACTGCGAACATCTGCTTCGACGGCTTTGAGACGTCGTTCATTGATCTCGATACCAACCTCATCATCGAGGGCGACATGTGCATCATGGAGGGGGAGACGATCGGTGACTCCACACATGAACTCACCGCGCGAACCTGGAACATCGAGAGCACCTACGACATGAACGGCGGCGACATCAACGCCTCGCTCAACCAGATGACCATCGCCTCCACCGGGGAACTGCTCGGCCCCGGATCGATCAACAGTTCGATTCATTCCGACGGCCTGATCGATATCGTCGGCAACGACTTCAACGACCCGCTCACCGTCACCGGCTCACTCAACTGTGAACCCACCGCCACGCTTCTCTTCTCGATCACCCAGGCGCTCGCGGTCACCCATGCACCACCCATCGAGTGCACCGGAACCGCCGATCTCGATGGGATTCTGCGCGTCTCCGTCGCCGGCAACTACCGACCCCGAACCGGCGATCGGCTGACCGTGCTGACCGCGGCCGAGGTTCGCGGCACCTTTGACGTTGTCGCCTTCGACCTCTCCGGCGAGGAGACCTATGACGTCAAGGCAATCTACACGGATGCCACCGTCGAACTTGAGATCGTCGACCCGATCTGCTTCGGCGACGCCAACGGAGACAACGCCGTCAACTTCACCGACCTCGAGATTCTCCTCGAGGCCTGGGGCACCAGTGTCCCGATCGGAACCCAGGGAGACGTCTCCTGCAACGGCATCGTCGACTTCACCGATCTGAATATCCTGCTGGACAACTGGGGCGCTGTCTGCCCCTGAGGAGCTCTCTCACAATGAACGCCATCGTGTCTCGGCCTGTTCGTGCGATGACCATCGCTGCGCTCACCTCCCTCGTTCCCTTCAGCACTGCCGCCGCCGGCATCGGCGGTGACACCCATTACTGGGTCGGTGGCCTCATCGACTGGTGGGATGATCCGACAAACTGGAGCAGTTCCTCGGGTGGCCCCGGCGGCTTCGGTCTTCCAGCTGAAGGCGACTTCGTCGAATTGACGGCGCCCGCCGGTGGCGGTTTTCAGGCGTTGTACCGCGATCCCCCCGGAGGCAACAGGACGTACTTCCTTGTCACGGTTGAGGGCACCGGCGCCGGATCGACGGGCACGGCGCAACTGCTCGTGGGCCAGGGGACGCTGCGGTCGGCACTCGGACTCGTCAAGGGGCCCCATGCAACACTCACGCAATCGGGCGGGCTCGTGGACATCACCGGTCTCACACTCCGTCCCGGCCCCGAAGGCACACCCGGTGCACCCAGCGCCTACAACATCTCCGGCGGTGAGTTGATCTGCGCTTCACTCAGAATCGAGAGCAACGCCGACTCACCCATCACCTTTCATCAGACCGGAGGCGAAGCCTACGCAGGTTCGCTGGAGATCTCGTCACCGACACCCGGGCATGTCAGCGAAGCCACTCTCGATGGTGGCAATCTCCATGTTCCAAGCATGAAGATCGGACAGGACTCCGCAGGCCGCTTCACGATGAACGGCGGGGAACTCGAAGGTGATATCCATGTCGGCCGCGGCGACAGCACCGGCGCAGAGTTCGTGCAGTCCGAAGGTGATGTGCTGGGCGGGACGCTCTACTTCGGAGCGAACCCGGACACACAGTCAGGTCCTTGGACCAATGAGCAGGGACTCGCGCGATTCCTCGACTTCGCCGATGCTGAGTTCGACACCTGCATCTTCAACGGCGCCTCCGGCGGCTCACCCAATGTCCTCCGACTGGAAGACTCCGCGTTCGTCCAGATCAGCAGTTGCGATGTGCAATCCGGCAACGCGCGCATCGAAGTGACCGACGGATCGCTCGATATCTTCGACATCAATGCGCTCGCCGCTCCTCTCGATGTCGTCCTCACCGGCGGCTTCACGCGCATGGAGTTCTCCAGCCTCATCGCACTCGCAGATATCCACGCCAACGGCGGCGATCTCGTCCTGTACGGCTACTACGGATCCAACAGCAGCTTCGTGGACCTCACCGGGGGAAGCGTTCTGATCGAGAGCATGAACGTCGCCGACATGACCATGTCCGGTGGTTCCATCCGCCCCGACTGGACCGCCAGCCCACCGGTGGAGTACGCAACCCTCACCATCCGCGACAGCTTTCAGTACTCCGGTGGCACCATCGATACGCGCCTCATCTTCCTGCCGCAGGCCATCGACCTCTCCGCACCGATCAGTTTCCGCGGCGGCTTCACGACCCGTCATCCGGACTTCCAGTGGGACACGACGCACGCGATCCGCGCTGACGGCGGGTGGCGCAACGAAGGCGGTGCCAGCCTCAACGGCGCCACGATCGACTGCTGGACATTCGGCACCGTCCACAACATGTATCCGACATCAGTGATCAACGGACCCGGCACCCTGATCACCAACCACTTCACCAACTCCGGCCTGCTCGACCTCGCCGGGGGAACCACGCTCTTCCCCACCACTGTCGATGGCGTCTGCAGCATGTCGAACACCGCGCGGCTTCGTGCCGAGGTCAACCGCTCCGGACTCTTCACGCTCGTGACCCGCCTCAATGTCTCGGATCGGTGCGCCTGTGACGGCCAGTTGATCGTCGAACTGAACTCCACGGCGGCTCCCTTCCAGATCGGGGACACTTTCACGATCATCAACGCCGGAGAAGTCACCGGCCGATTCGACCTCGTCACGCTCGAGAACGGCGACACGCTCCCCTTCGATGCCCGCATCGAGTACACCGACACCACCGTCAGCATCCGCCTCGTCGAGCCGATCTGTCATGGCGACGCCAACGGCGACAACGCCGTCAACTTCGCCGACCTCGAACTCCTGCTCGAGAACTGGAACACCGAGGTCGAACCCGGAACCAACGGTGACGTCACCTACAACGGCACCGTCGACTTCGCCGACCTCAACATCCTGCTCGACAACTGGGAGAATGTCTGCTCCTGAGAGGCTCCGCTCGCCTGCCAGAACCACCGCTCCAACACAGCAGGACCCGAACAGATCCGCCCGCGACCCCGGCTCAGCCCCCCGAAAGCCCTCGGGTGGAAGGATCTCGCCCGAGACGCCATAATGTCCCGCTGGATTCCGGGGACCACCCCGCAGGCGCGGGTCGATTCCATCCCGAGCGCGCCCGAACCCGACACCCCCTCCCGGTCCGTCCGCGGCGGCGATCGCTCCCGCCGGACAACAGGATTGCTTCATGACACGCGATGAGATCTTTGAGAAAGTCCAGGAAGTGCTCGTTGACGCCCTCGGTGTCGATGACGACGAAGTGACCCCCGAGGCCAAGCTCAACAGCGACCTCGGGGCCGAGTCCATCGACTTCCTTGACATCACCTTCAAGCTCGAGCAGGCCTTCGGATTCAAGATCCCACAGGGCGAACTCTTCCCCGACAACGCCGCTCAGAACCCCGACTACGTCCAGGACGGACGGATCACGCCCAAGGGCATCGAAGAGATGAAGGCCCGCCTTCCCCACGTCGACTTCTCCGAGTTCGAGCAGGATCCCGAACTCGGCAAGGTCGCCGACATCTTCACCGTCGACGTCCTCGTGAACTACGTCGAACGGAAACTCGCGACCGCCAACGCCTGAGCAGGAAGCCGACGCCGATGCGCTGGATGTGGATCGACAGAGTCATCGAACTCCAGCCCGCGGCACGCATGGTCGCCATCAAGAACGTCTCACTCGCAGAGGAACACCTGCACGATCACTTCGCCGCGGACCCCGCGCGCGATCTGCCCGCCCTCCCGATCATGCCGATGTCACTCATCATCGAGGGCATGGCTCAGACGGCGGGCATCCTCGTCGGACATGCCAACGACTTCAAGGAGAAGGTCGTTCTCGCCAAGGTCAGCCGCGCAGAACTGACCTGCGACGTCACACCAGGCAGCACGCTCGTCTACACCGCCGACATCGAACGACTCGATGAGACCGGTGCCGCAACCCGCGGCACGGTGGAACTCATCAACCATGCCGATGGCGGATCGCGCTCCACGATCGGGCAGATCGACCTGATGTTCAGCCATCTCGATCGCAACATGGCCGGCCGCGAGTTCCCCGCCGATAACTTCGTCTTCGGCGAGGCGTTCCGCACGCTCCTGCGAACCAGCGGGATCGAGTAGGCCCACGACGCGAGATCGCGCTGCCCCACTCGCCGGGCGCTGACGCGTGTGAGTGTGAGGCACATCTTTCAACATCTACATGGTTCTTCGAAAGGCACTCACGATGACCACGCCCCGTTATCTCTCTGCGCTGACACTGGCCGCGGCCACGACCCTCCCCACGGCGTTCGCCCACGCCCAGGTCTGCAACCAGCCCTTCCCGGGGGACACCAACGGTGATCTCGTCGTTGACTTCGACGACCTGAACAACGTGCTCAACGCCTGGGGGACTCCCGGCCCGGTGGGAGATGTGGATGGCTCCGGTTTCGTCGACTTCCAGGATCTGAACCTCGTCCTCGCCAACTGGGGCAACACCTACTGCGCCGCCCATCGCGGCATCGACGCGTGGGAACTTCCCGGTGAGGGACTCATGCTGCCTCCATTCGGCAGCGCCAGCCTTCCCCCCATTCCGCCCAACTTCTTCGGCCCCGGCTCTGATCCCTTCTTCGGCAACATCCCGCTCCCCGGCGGCTTCAACAACCCGCTCCAGCAGATTCTTGATCCGACCTACGACCCCTTCGTCGACACGGTCGTCCAGCGCCTGGACTGCATCGAACCGCCGGTGGTCGGCACCGATCAGATCGTTCCGATCCAGATTGTCGAACTGAACCTGACATCGGTGCAGCCGATCACCGTGACCTTCGGTGGCGCTCCGACGCAATGGGATGTCTGGGTCGAACTCTCTGTTCCCACTGAGGGTACCTACTCCATTGACTTCAACGACCCCACCACCGGCATCGGCGGTATGAACATCCCCGTGATCCCCCGCTTCACCTTCGCGCCGCATGACCAGGTCGGACTGGTCATCGAAGGCCTGATCCCGCCCGAGGATCTCCAGATCGTCACCCTCGACTTCGCAAGTCATCCGGACTTCGCCGGTCACCTCGTGCCGCTGATCAGCAACCCTGATCACCTCATCGGACCGCCGACCGGCTTCTGGGTCGGCTGCTCGAATGCTCCGCAGTTCGAATGGTCAGAGACCAAGCCCTACGCGTGGCCCTGATCCCGCGGCTGCCTTCCAACCTGTCCTGCTCGTGAGTGCCGGGCGGTCTCGGAGTACCGAGCCGCCCGGCATTTTTGCTGCCCCGCGACACAACTGTTTTTGCCCGGCGTTTTGGGGAGATCACCCCAGCAATGATCTCTGCGCAGCGGGATTGTCCTGTTGTTCGACGACGGCACGCGTCACGGAAGACAAGCCGGAGGAGAGCACAGTACCCACCCCCGACGCCACGGCCGGCGTCGCAAGCAGGGCCACGGACGGCCACAGACCGAGACAACGAGTGGAAGCGAGGCGAAAGGCGATCGGAGGATCATCTCACTCCGCTCGCCTTTCTCCATGCGAGAGACGCTGAGTCACCCGTTCAACTCAGCCCAGGAAAGACATAAGCCAATGTTCTCAAACTCCCTCATCGTCCATCCAGCCGACGTCCTTCTCCAGGGACTCAATCAGTGGACCGAGATGTACCAACAACTCCGGCAAGTGAATCGTGACCACTTCATGAACCCGATCCAGCACCACAACACCGTAGTCGTGCGCGAGTACATTTCGCATACCAACAATCAGACTCCAGGGGATCTTAGGACACCGCTGCTTCGTGTCATCTGACACGAGCTTCGCTGCTTCGCCGATCACTTCGACACATCGAATGACAGCGGCCTGAATTAGATGTTCCTCGAGAAACACATCAAGCGTTCGTTCGCCCATGTACTCACGCGCACGCTGAGCGTGGATGCGCATGTCCTCGCACTTCACCAGATCACGCTCACGTGGGTCAGGCACATTCATATAACGGCTCGGTGCTCCGCAGCACGAAACGGCGCAGGTACTTGTTGGATGAACGTTCGATGGCGCCGCGCGTCAAGAGATCTACCGATCGTCCGAACAGAACTTCAAGTTCCTGCTGGAGCGCGACAATACCAAGACCAACACTCTTCCCGGGCTGAAACGTGACGAGCACATCGAGATCGCTCTCGGGCACTGCATCGCCGCGGGCAAAGCTGCCAAACAGTTCCAGACGCGCGACATCATGCATCACACAGATCTCGGCGAGCCGCCTCGGGTCGACATTGAGGTCTTCAAATCGCATCAGGCAAACCAGATGAGAGGAACGCTTCGACCGGGCGCATCCCGGTCGCACAACCCTTTATACCAGAAGTCATGGCAATCAGATCAAGCTCTTCGCTTGCTGAGTGACTGCGCGACGCTCTCTTTCGGCTCCTCGAAGTGCTCGGAGTCAGTCAATCTCCAACAGGCCGCTCAAGCAGGTCAAGAACCCTCTCTGCGTGCGCCAACTGCATTGCCAGTTCCGCCGCGGTCAGTCCATCCTCATTCTCGATCGACGGATCCGCGCCCGCGAACAGCAGATCCTCGATGACGCCACACACGATATCAGTGAAGTCTGCATCATTCCGATAGACATACCGATTGCCGATTCGAAAGACCGAGATACGCACCGCGGCATGCAGCGTTGAGGTGACTTCATCAGTGCGATTCAAGGTCGCCGCTGAGCAGAGATGATCCCGACAGAGAGTTCGAACACGATCCGGATAACTGATGGACGCGAACAACGGGGTCATCCCCAGGTGAGATTCGGCGCACGGGTCTGCACCGGCATCCAGGAGCAACCAGAATGCGTTGCCATGCCCGACCATCATCAGGCTTGTCATGCCATCGATGTCACGAGTCTCCGGGTCACAGCCCGCGTCCAGAAACAGTCGCACAAGCTCGTCATTCGCAAGGCGAGTCGCCTTCATGATGAGTGGTTCCGGGCACTGATCCAGTTCAGCGCCATACTCGATCAGCAATTCGCAAGCAGGGAGATTCTGGCCGTGCGCTGCAATGCACAATGGAAGTGGGGCACCCTCCTCGTCACCCGTTGCCAGGTTAGGATCTGCACCGTTCTCAAGGAGCCATTGTACCGCGGCGCTGTTGTCCGCTGAGATCGCTATGGACAGAGGTGTCGACTGAAACACCCCGAGGCGACTCTTCCGCGTCATGACCCGATTGACATCCTCGGATTTGATGCAACTGAAGTCAGCTGCGCTCTTGCCATACCGGAGTGCTTCCACGATGTCCTTGTCCGGCTCGTCCGGAAGCACGTGATATATCACCGCCATACTCGCAACTGCGATCAGGAGGAGCGTCCCGAGACGTGGCTTTACCTTGCCTGAGATCACCTGTACTTGGGCTCCCCGCTTCGTCAATCAACGCCTCCATGAACCTCGTCGACTTCCACCCAACTCCCCGAGCGAGCCCCACGCCACCAGCCACCAACTTACCGACTCACACCACCGATTGGCGAGCGGGATCAAGGTAGTTGAAGCCCGCACGCTCGAGCCGTTCCTCAAGTGCCTCTGTTCCGAACTGTCTGCGGAAATCAATCTCGCTCTCTGTCACAGGAATGAGCCACAAGCAGCGGATGCTGCAACCTGCTGAGTGGAAGTATTCCAGATCGGGCCCATCGAGATACGGAAGCGAAAGAAGTCCGCGCGTGCACGACGAACCGGGAAGCCACGGCCTGCCGATGTTGACCGAGTCTCCGAGCCGCACTTCATGGCCGAAGAGATGATAATGGGCAACAGCAGACAGTGTCTCCACGTGTATGGCGTCCTCTTCTGCGCTTGTCAGAAGATGTAACTCAAGCGAGTTGCCCTCGCTCATCCCCGCGGTCGCATACACCCAGAACTGCCGAGCCCCACTGTAGTACTTCAAGACACGAAACCGCGCAGGCAGTTGATTCTGGGTACCTGCTGGAGGGGGAAGAAGCCTGGCAAGTGAGGCCCCCCAGAAGCGCTCGTAATGCTGATCAAGCTCTTCGATTCTGTAGTGACTCTCAGTCAAGTGTCCATGCCCCGCTTGATCCAGATGCTTCCTCTTACTGATCACACACTCAATCTTCTCCATCAAGACCAGCCACCCGCCACCAACCACCAACCACCAACCACCGTGAACCATCAACCATCAACCATCAACCACCCACCCCCTACCGATTCGCCCAGCGCACCTCCAGGCGCCACCCCGTCGCCCGCGCGTTCGGCGCTGTCGCACTGAACTGACGCATCTGGCCCGGCTCGAAGATCATCTCGCGCCAGCCCATCGCCGGAGGCACTTCGATGCCGCGCTCGTCGTACCACACGAAGTGGTAGTCCAGGATCAGGCGCTCGCCCGCCAGTGACTGCGCCGGCACCGCGACGTCCATGTTGGCCGATGAGCGATCCGCCATCGGCGATGACGAGAAGCGCAGCAGCTCCGCCAGGTCCGGAGTCGTCACATACACCGACTCACCAGGACTGTACTCCACCCATTGCGGCACCGGCTTGCTCTGACACCCCGTCATCAGCCCCGCAATGCCAACCAGCAACGCACACCAGCACAGTTGTCTGCCATTCATCACCTGTGATATCTCCTTCCAGTGACGCTCACGGCGCACCGCTCGAAGTACGGATGCGCTCCGCCAACGCACGCACGCGCTCGGACCGCGGCTGATAGGGTGCGTGCGGTGAACACATCACCCGCTTGTAACCCACTGTGTACGGCGCCGGCGTGAACAACGCGCGGCCGCCTTCCAGAACATGTCGATACACGGCGTGCGTCCTGTCGCTGGGAATCGCCGGGCCCGAACCCAGCGTGATCTCCTCTGCGACATACAACTCACGCAACGCATCAAGACTCAGGTCCCGCAGGTATCCGCCCGCGTGGTATGCCGCGAGCACTTCCGGCGACGGCGTCGCCACGCAAGTGCCCCCCAGGATGTACGGGAAGTCCCCCACCGCCGGACCCGTGTGATCGTTGCGATACAGCGGAGCACCCCGCGTGAAGTACACGGGTTCGCCACCCGCGCCATCAAAGAGCCTCAGGTACACAACCGCCGGAGCCTCAGACCCGCCCGGGCGAACGTCGGGGACGACGAATGTCGATGACCCCGCGCGCACCGTCAACGGACCCGGCGCTCCGAGATCAAGCAGTGACACATACGTCGCCGACGGCATCAGTTCGTTGAAGCGCACGTCCGCCGCGGCGGTCCCCTTCGTCACAAGCCCCGCGAGCATCAGACCGAGTCCGATCCACTGCGTCTCTTCGTGCCCGCTCGCCGATGCCACGACACCACCGCCGTAGAGCAGGCCGGTACCCAGCGCGCTCTTGACCTGTCGTGCCTCCTGCGCGGTCAGCCAACGGTGCTCCGCCGCGAGGACCCGGGTTTCAACCGTCGGCCCCATCTGCAATGTGAACGAAGTCGACTGCACCGAGATCGGTGGCGTGCCCCGTTCGCGCGGCGCCCACTCAGCGCGCTCGCCATCCTGACCGACGCGCACCTTCTCCGGACCCACGCCATAGTCGACAATCAGGACCGTATTGAATGTCCCCGCTTCCAACTGGTACGCCAGCGGTTCGAGGTCCGGCCGCAGCGAGAGAACCGAGCGCAGCGCATTCGAATCCTCATTCAGAATACGATCCGCAATCGCCTGCAGCAGCCATGCGGCCGTGTCATCCGTTTCCACCGGGAACGACTCGCTCCCGTACATCACGTCATCGTCCCGCGCCGTCGCATAGTCCTGGAGGCGCCGGTTCGCCGCACGTGCCGCGACCCGCACATTCTCCCAGTCGCCATCGATCGCATACGCGATGGCCAGCGCATGATCGAGGATCGCCTGCTCGAAGGGTTCACCCTTCCAGACCTTCAGGCCCTCCCAGATGACGGTCGCGGCGAAGACCCGATCGGGATCATTCACCTCCCCCGACTCCTGGATGCGGTACGCCAACTCGAGACTCTGAAGTGCCTCGGTGAGATCACCGTCGGCAAGTGCCGCCATTCCGAGGTGCGCATTCTGGAGCAGCACCTGCTCATCCGGTGGTTCCCGACGCGCCCCGGCCCGCACGCGCTCCCGCGCCGCCGCGAAGTCGTAGGCCCGAAATGCCGGAAGCGGATCCGGCCCGCGCTCCGAGGCGCATCCGATCGTGAACAGCAGTGAGGCGCCGAGCAATGCGGCCGCCGCGGTCTTTCGGGATGTCGTACTTCTGTGGCGCATCAGTCGAACCGGTTCCTGCTGACGGTGTACTTGACCTCGAAGGCGTCTTCCCAGACGAGTGCGCCGTCGCCCAGATCGAGCATCTGGAACGCGCACAGGTAGGCATCCGTCCGAGCGCGGATGGATGACTGTGTATCAGACCGGAACGTCGCGCGCAGTGCGTGGGTCGGCTTCAGTCGATGGGGCGGTGCCTGGTCAACCACTTCGAGAGCCTCCCACGCCTGCGTCGGCATCACGAAGATGAGATGCCGTTCGGATCGAAGATCGGTCTGCATGAGCAGGGCGCGCAGGCGGTTGATCACACCCCAGCGTTCGCCGGGCGACATGATGTGCTCGGTTCGATTCGCAACGCGGTCCATCGTGATCACCATGGGCGGCGAGTCCTCAGTGCGCCCTTCCATGAGGCCGCTGGCGGCGAGGGAAGCGACCATCTGGTCCGTCATCTCCACGACGTCCACGCTCGTGAGCATGGTGGTGTCATGCAGGCGCGGCCCGCCGCACCCGATCGCCCCATGCAACAGCAGGAGCGCGATCATCCAGCCGAACCGCATCACGTCCCCCTCATCACGCGCGGAACTTCACTTCGTACATGCCTTCCCAGATGATCTCACCGTTGTGGATGTCGACCACCTGGAAAGTGAGCAGGTAGGTATCCGTGGCGCCGGACTCCATGTCGTAGAACGTCGCGGTCAGCGCGTAGTCAACGCTGGAGGCATACGTCGGCAGGCCACTCTCGGGCGGCGGTTCGAGGCCCTCGGAGCGGCGCAGGCTCACGACCTGGGTCTTGTTGAAATGGAAGCGGAGGTTCGGCACATCGGCCTGTGACAGGCGCGCACGTATACGTGCGAGGTAGATGTCGAAGTTGCGGTTCGGCTCACTGCGCGTCGCGTTCACCACGCGGTCCATCACGATGTCGACGGTGTAGGGCGCATTGCGGATGCGATCATTGCTCGCGATCTGCTGCACCATGTCGTCCGTCGCCGTGACGAGGTCCTTGGAGGCGAGGCCCTCCTCCTCGACCAGCCGCGTGTCGAGCGGGCGGGTCTTGGTGCGACCCTGGTTCTGTGCGCCGGATTGACATCCGGCGAGGACCACCGCACCTGCAACACAGCACAACACGCCGAACCTGACTGCCTTCATCTGAAGCCTCCGCTGGGGATCATGGTCGAGTACTCATGCGGTTGACGACAGGTTTGTGACGCGCCGGCTGCCGTCAATGTCAGCGCATTCAGGATTAGGGTATCTCCCTCATAGGATTCGCACCGGTTCATCGAGGAAGATAGAGGGCAGGCAGAAGCATTGCCCATCTCGAATTCCTCTTTCTCCTCCAGATCGCTGGGCCCCGCCGAACAGACGGGGTCCAGCGGTCTTTTTCGGGCGCCGAGCCCCCGAGCCCCTCCCCCGGGCGTGTGTGAGCCGCGCGCGACAACAGGGTCACGCGCGGGTGACCCTGCCATGGCGACCGACGGTGTCGAGCACCGATCAGCGCGGGAAGTACATGTAGTCCTGGGGCAGCTTGGGTAGCTGCACCAGTTCATCAAGCACTTCCGGATCGTCGTACCAGTGACGCTGCCGACGCCCGAAAAGGCCCATGAGCCCGAAGAGGGCCACCGGGGCTCCCGAACGTATGAAACCGTCCGCTACGCCGGACATGGAAAAGTCCAGTCCGTCCGGCGAAGCCGAGGCCACGGAGGCGACCAGAACCACCGCCGCAACTGCAGCACCGCGAAAAATTGAACCATGCATTGATCTGACTCCTGACTCCAATGCCCTCGCCGCCGGCCATACACCTGTGCGGGGTGCAGCGGACCACCTTGTCCTCTGCGGCGAGTTCAACTCCAAGATACGAAACTCAGGTCCGAGATCCAAGGGGGATTCCCTGATTCGAGGCATGTTCACAGGAAATCCTCTGGCCCGTGTTCCGCATCAGACAGGAACACCCGGGCCCCGGCACCGATATAGTATTGAAGGTCTCTGATAAACCGTTTTACCAATCGCATACCGAACGAGAGAGTCGTCATGCTCAAGGCCGGCAACGCGTCCATCTGCTCATTCCGAGTCGTCCCCGATCTCCCGGAGCCCCTCCGGCCCCTGCTGGAGATCGCCAACAACCTCTGGTGGACCTGGCATCCGGAAGCGACCGACCTCTTCGAAAGACTCGATCGCGAACTCTGGGAACAGACCCACCACAACCCCGTCAAGCTCCTCGGAGCACTCGATCAGGACACACTCGATCGAGTCGCACGCGATCGAAGCTTCATGCACTCACTCGGCTCCGTCCATGCACGCTTCCGACATCACCTCGAAAGACTCGCATGGTTCCAGAAGGAATACGCCGAACTCGTGCAGGGCAACGGACAGAACCCCCTCCGAATCGCATACTTCTCCGCCGAGTTCGGCTTTACCGAATGCTTCCAGATCTACTCCGGTGGACTCGGATGCCTCGCCGGTGATCACGTCAAATCCGCCAGTGAACTCGGACTGCCACTCTGCGGCGTCGGACTCCTCTACCGCTGCGGCTACTTCCACCAGTATCTCAACGCCGACGGCTGGCAGCAGGAAACCTATCCCGACATCGATTTTCCCAACCAGCCCATCCGCCGACTCATCGATCCCAAGACCAACGAACAGTATCGCATCACCGTCGAGTTCCCCGGCCGCGACGTCGTCGTCGGCATCTGGGTCTGCGACGTCGGCCGCATCCCCGTCTACCTGCTCGACACCAACTTCCCCGAAAACCAGCGCGCCGATCGTGACATCACCCATACCCTCTACGGGGGCGACAACGAGACGCGCATCCAGCAGGAAATGATCCTCGGCATCGGTGGTATCCGGGCCCTCGAGAAAATCGGTGAGAAGCCCACCGTCTTCCACATCAACGAAGGGCACGCCGCCTTCCTCGGACTCGAACGCATCTGCCGATTCCGCGACGATCATGGCGTGGACTTCGAAGAAGCACGCACCACCGCCGCCGCACAGCACCTCTTCACCACGCACACACCAGTCCCGGCCGGCATCGACCGCTTCCCGCCGGAACTCGTCCAGAAGTACATCTCACCCATGCTCCCCCGCCTCGGACTCGGCCTCGATGGACTCCTCGGCCTCGGACGCTCCCATCAGGGCGACGCCACCGAGTCATTCTCCATGGCCGTCCTCGCACTCCGTACCAGCAACTTCTGCAACGGGGTCAGCCGACTGCATGGGGATGTCAGCCGCGGCATGTGGCGCGATCTCTGGCAGGACCTGCCGGAAGATGAAGTCCCGATCGGACATGTCACCAACGGTGTCCATCCACGCTCCTGGATCAGCAGCGATCTCATGGAACTCTACGATCGCTACCTCGGTCCCGAGTGGCAGCACGACCCCACCGACTACGCCATCTGGCGCTCCGTACGCGAGATCCCGGATGAGGAACTCTGGGCCGCCCACGAACGGCAGCGCAGCAGCCTCATCACCTGGTGCCGCGGCCGCATTCGCCATCAACTCCGCCGCCGCGGCATGAGCCAGGACGAGATCGACTCGGCGGCTGCCGCCCTCGACCCCAACGTCCTGACGATCGGATTCGCACGCCGCTTCGCGACCTACAAGCGCGCCACGCTGCTGATGTCCGACCTCGATCGACTTCGCGCGCTCTTCGCCGACTCGGAGATGCCCATCCAGTTGCTCGTTGCCGGCAAGGCGCACCCCGCAGACGGACCCGGCAAGGAACTCATTCGCGACCTTGTCAAGATCGCGGCCGAGAAGGGCCCACTCAACCGCATCGTCTTCCTCGAAGACTACGACATCGAAATCGGACGCCGACTCGTGCAGGGCTGCGATATCTGGCTCAACACGCCCCGCCGCGGCATGGAAGCCTCCGGCACCTCCGGCATGAAGGCGGCCATGAATGGCGGCATCAACGTGTCGATCCTGGACGGCTGGTGGGATGAAGCTTTCGAGAACCGCGTCGGCTTTGCCATCGGCGCGGGCGAGAGCTACCCGGATGACGATATGTCGGATGCGATCGAGAGCCAGGCGCTGTACGACCTCTTCGAGCGCCGCATCCTTCCCGAGTTCTACGATCGGGACCAGAGCGGAATCCCGCGCAAGTGGATCGCGCGCATGAAGGCGTGCATCCGCGAACTGACGCCCGAGTTCAGCACCAATCGCATGGTGGCGGACTACGCCCGTCAGTACTACGGCGACGCCCACAACAACGGCAGCCGCCTGCGTACAAACGGCCTCGAACAGGGCCGCGCCCTCGCGCAGCAGATCCGCCGGTACCAGCAGCACTGGCACGAAGTCCACGTCCTGCGCATCGACGCCCCCGTCGGCCCCGCGGTGCCCGTCCGCTCGTCGATCCCGGTGCACGCCACCGTCCAACTCGGCGAACTCCGGCCGGAAGAGGTCAGCGTGGAGATGTACTACGGCGAGGTCACCAGCATGGGCGACCTCATCAACGGTCGCCCACTCCCGATGACACTCAACGCCGATGCCGACCGCACCGCGGAAGGCGCCTGGACCTTCACGGGTGAGATCGAAGCCTCCGGCGCCGGTCGCTGCGGCTTCACCGTCCGCGTCATGCCCCGCGATGACAGACTCGTCGGCACCCTCGTCCCCGGCCTGATCGCCTGGCACAAAGGGGACATCACCGACGGGAGCGGCCACAAGCGGGACAACTCCGCCACCCGCGAAGTCGTGACGACGTAAGGGAAGGGGCGAGGGAGCAGGGACGAGTGGTGAGGGATCAGTCGATCCAGACGTAGCCGCTTTGAGGCTGCAGGTGCGCGTCGGTGAGCGTGCCATCCGCTGGAATGCCGCGCTTCCAGATGCGCAGGAATGCGTTGGTGCGCTCCGTGATGCCGAGTTCACCGTCGCCTTCTGTGGTCTCATCGACAAAGATGTTGTCTCGAAGCCCTTCTGAGGACGCGGATCCCACGACGCTGCCCGCAACTACTTCCGGATCAGGTACCGACGAAAACGTGACCCGGCCGTCGCCATAGGCAATATTGCCGTCCCAGCTATCTTCCGGACCGTGGATCCGCAGAGTTCTGGAGCCCTCTCCCAGCGGCCCCTTCACAAGGCGCCCCGTATCTGTGTAGCGCGGGCCGCGATTGGCCCAGATGGGAGTTGACGCTGAGAAGTTGTCGCGCCAGTGCGCCAGACGAGCCCCGCCAATGGCCATGTGCGCATAGCTGTTGTGACTGACCACCTCCCGAAAGTTGACGGCCCCCACATCTTCCGGGCTGCCGCGAAATGCCGGGTCATACACAGCAAGTACCGGATCAATCGCTGCGCTCGGCGTGGCATACTCAAAGTCATCGCACGCGCGGATCTTCCGGTTGCGCTCCGTACAAAGGCGCGGGCTTACGCAGATCTCGGGCTCGATCAGGCGATTGAAGATCAGGATGGACAGGACACTCCCGGTCCGGTTCTTGCCGGACCCAACCGACTCGGTCGCATGCGCTGCATCGACCAGTTCCGGAATCGGGAACAGCCCATCATTGTCCTGTGACCATGCCGAGCATCCCTGGACGATGCTGCGAAGCTGCACCCCGTCCTGGAGTTGGGCCGCACCACACCGCGCCTTGTGCAGCGCCTTGTGCAGCGCGGGCGACACGATCAGCATCACCAGCCCCATCACGGCGAGCAGCGTGAGCACCTGGACCAATGTGATTCCACGTCGCATCACTCGATTCTAGCTCGACTCAACTGCGGAGCGGAAGCTCCTCAATCTCACGCCGAAGGCGCTCAACCCCGATTGCCGATTGCCGGCTGCCGACTGCCTTTCCCAAAATATCGAATGCCGAATGCCAAACCCCCAACACCTAACACCTAACACCTAACACCTAACACCTAACACCTAAAACCAATTCACCACCATCCCCAACGCCGCCGTCAATGACGCCGCAACCGACAGCATTGCCTTCACCACCGTCGCAATGAGACGGCCCGTCGCCGCGCCGACCGCCACCTTCGTCGCGCGCCGTCCGGGATTGTCCGGCTGCCACCCCTCCGGCAGCACCTCCGGGATCGGTGTGGATTTGCTCAACTCGAACAGCGCTGCGCCCACACCGGCGCCGATCGCGCCGCCGACGATCGTCCCCACAACCGGAATCGGAATCAACGGCGTTCCCACGATCGCACCGACAATGCCGCCGATGATCGCGCCGACACCGGCGCGGCGACTACCACCAGCCACCTTGGAACCGGCAGCGCCCGCCGCGAAGTCAACGATCTCGCCGGTGATCGCCAGCACCGCAACCACGATGTGCGCCCACAGAGGAACCAGTTCCGGCTGCCACACATCCAGCGCAATCATGGACAGCAGCAACGCCCAGATGCCCGGCAGCCCGAAGACCGTCAGAGCGACACCCACGAGTGCCATCAGACCCAGGATGGTTGACGCCACATAGATCATCCAGCATCTCCTTCGGAACCGCCGCGTTCATATTGCCCCGGCCAGCCCTGCATCCTACACGTCCGGGAAGATGCGGGCCGACGGGTCGCGAAATGTGCCAACCGCAGGACGCCGACGTCTCCACCCCGCCAACGCTGCGAACGGGCACAAACCGTTACGATTGGCTCCATGAAACTCCACCGACTTCTGACGGCCGGCATCCTCGCGGCATCCCTCAGCCTCCCCGCGAACGCCGCCCACATCCCGGTCGATGACCTGCTCGCCAAAGTCGATGCACTCGCGACCGGAGGCAATCCCGCCTCCATGATCACGTGGGGTGACGCCCGCCCGCTCGTCGTCTCACCCGACGGCGATATCTTCGCCGCCGCCGCGACCCTCGCCCGCGGCAGGCTCGTCGTCCTCGGGCACGGCGGTTTCGTACAGACGGCGGACGCCGACTCGGAGGTCTTTGCCGTCAACGCGCTGCCATGGCTCAGCGCGCGCCGAAGCTCCAGCCGTAACACCATCCGTATCTTCGGCCTGACTGATGCCATCGAAGCCGAATGCGCGCAGCGGGAAGTCAACATCCAGCGCATCGGCGGCACGGCCGATGATGTCCGCTTCGAGGATGTGGATGTCGTCATCGGATCGCCGCAGGCATTCAGTCGGGCCGGGCGCATCGACGAACTGGAGCGGTGGATCCGCCGCGGCGGGGGCATGATCGTCACCGAGACGGCCTGGGGGCAGCTTCAACTGAATCCCGGCCTCACGATTGATGCGCTCCCTGCCAACCACCTGCTCTCGGAGGCCGGCGTTCGTTTCACCAGCGGCGCCCATTCCGGCTTCGGCCCCGGCGGAACGTACCCGGTCGATCGAGACCGACTCCTGCTGGCCAATGCGGATCATGCGCTGGACATTCTCGCGGGGAAGGGCGAGGGCGAGAGCAACATCGAACTCGCAGCGCGTATCGTTGGCAACGCATTCGGCGCCGTACCGCTGGACTCCACGCTGATCCGCCGCGCCGATCGCCTCGCGGCCCAGCATCGGCAGGACCTTGATGCGGTGTATCGGAATCTCGCAGCGGACCGACTCACGCCGAGCACGCATGCGCTGGGACGCGCACTCATCGACCTGGATGCGCGACGCGCCATGGAACTGCCTCCAACCCACCTGCGCGCCCATCCTTCGAGCGTTGCCTTCCCCGGTGAGCCGGGTCCTGCACGCGAACGACTGGTGTCACTCGACATCGACCCGGGCGTCCCCGGCTGGCACTCCACCGGACTCTACGCGGCCGCCGGCGAAGTCGTACGCGTGCGCACATCAGAAGCGGCGGCGAAGCGCGGTGACATCGTGATCCAGATCGGAGCATGGCAGGATCAGCACCAGCATCCGTGGCGCGTCCGCCTGCGCAGCGCCATGCGGCGCTACACCGTGACCGAACCGGTCACGCTCGTCGCCAGCGCGATCGGCGGACCGATCTACGTGGATATTCCCGTGGGTTACGAACCCGCGGAGCCACTGTCCATCGAATTCATGAACGTCGTCCGGGCGCCCCTCTACCATCACGGCGTCACGGACCCGCATGAATGGCGCCGCACGATCCGGCAGTACCCGGCACCGTGGGCGGAGATCGGTTCGGACGAACTCTTCTTCACGGTGCCGTCCGAAGTGATCCGTGACCTGGAGTACCCCGAACTCGTCATGGATCATTGGAATCGGGTTCACGAAGCGATGGAGTCACTTGAGCCGCGAACTGCCAACCACTGGTCCGATCGTCCCTATCGCTACGTCGCGGACACCAGCGTGAGCTACGGCTACATGTACTGTCCGTCGGATGCACCCATCGTGATCCCGACAAGTGAGGCGGGGGCCATCTTCGACCTCGCCAACTTCGATGCCAAGGGTCCCAACAAGCTCTGGGGCCACTATCACGAAATGGGCCACGCCCACCAGAACCAGTTGTGGACAGACCATGCCACAGGTGAGGTCACCGTGAACATCTTCACGGTCTATGCCCTGCACACCGTGAACGGCTATCCGCTCGACAGCGACGTCATGCGCTCACATCCACCCGAGGCCTGGAAGATCTACAGTCGCCAGAAGGACTTCGGCGATCCCTTTGACAAGGTCGGAGGCCCCTTCGAAACGCTCCAGTTCTACGCACTGCTCTGGCATCACTTCGGCTTCGAGACGTTTCACACCGCCTTCGACACCATCCGGAAACTCCCCGCCGCGGCTCAGCCGACGAACGTGCAGGAAGAACGCAACTGCTTCCTCGTCCACTTCAGCCGTGCCGCCGGGCACAACCTCTGTGCGTATTTCGAAACCTGGGGCATCGAGGTGACCGACGCATCACGCACCGAACTCGCCGCACTCCCCGTATGGACACCGGAAGAAGTGGCCAGTGAATAGTGGAGAGGCACTCATCACTTGTCACTGATCACGAATCCCCGCACACCTAGCGCGGTATCCCGCTCGTCGTCGTCATCTCCTGGTAGCGATGCACATACGGCATCGTCCGATCCCAGGTGATCTTCTGCGCCAGCACGCGATAGGGTCGGACAGTCTCGCCGGCAGCGGGAACCGCGCCCGGGGCGCGGAGATCAACCGTGGTTGTCACGTGATCCGCATCCTTGTTGCGAAGCGTAATCGTCCCCTCCAGCGGCACCGCGTGGGTCTGCCGACCCGGAAGTTCTTCGAGCAGCCATCCAAACACTTCGTTGCCATCGATCTCCAGGCGGCGGTTGTACACCGACTGGGTCGGCAGACCAACGATCCAGACCAGGCGATGCCTCACCGTGCCGCTCCGACTGTAGTCCTCTTCAAACACCAAAGTGTCGTACCCCGGCTCCGCGGCGAACGCGTAGTACGCGCTGTTGTCCACCGATGCGATCTGCGGCTGGGAGGCAGGCACCCAGATGGGCGTCGCGGATGTCCGCCTCAGTTCGTTGGATGCACACCCCGCCAGCGCCATCCCCGCCAGCAGCACCAGGATTCGACCACACCTCATATCACACCCTCGCTTCATCAGGTCCTTCGTTTCCTTCACCGACCCACCCCAGCCATGGACCGGATGATTCGGTTCAGATTCGCCGGCACCGCCACCACGCTCAAGCGGCCCTGACGAACCAGGGCCCAATCCGAAAAACGATCATCCGCCTTGATGGCCGCCAGCGTCACGGCGGCCTTCACCGGCCGACTCATCTCGACATCCACGACCACGAGTTTCTCATCATCCTGCTTCGGGTCCGGGTAGGGAGCGGAGACGACCTTCACAAGACCGACGATCTGCTTCTCTTTACCGGTGTGATAGAACCACGCTTCATCACCCGCCTTCATCTTGCGAATGTTGGCCAGTGCCGCATTGTTCTTGACCCCGTCCCACACGGTGCGCTGATCGCGCTCCATGTCCGTCCACGAATACGCGCCGGGTTCCGTCTTGAGCAGCCAGATTGCCATGCCGGGCAGTCTAGCAGTTCGGGTGAGGGGGGAGACCGTGGAATCGTGAATCGGGAACGGGACACCCGATCCCGCATCCCGCCTCTCAGTACCGACGGGGGTCCGGGGACAACCACTCGTCCCTTCCAAAAAACAAGAGGCCGCGACGCAGGTGCATCGCGGCCTCCTTGATTTCTTTCAGCCTGAGTCGCCGGGATTACTCGCTGGCGGCCTTCTTGGCGTCGGTGCATTCCTTCTCGCCACGCTTGCAGCAGGCCTTGGTCTCGTCGCCGCGGCAGCAGGTGTCGGCATCGCCGTCACAGCAGACCTCACCCTTGATGGTGGTGGTCGAAGCGGGCACGACGGCGGCAGCCACGGGGACTGCAACCGAGGAGGTGCATGCGGACTTCTCGCTGCAGGAAGCAGCCTTCTCGCCGCAGGTGGTGGTCTTGCAGCTCTTGACGCAGAACTCGACGTCCGTCTTGACGAACGCCGCGGGCATCATGATCGGAGCGATTCCGCCCATCACGCGCTGACGGCTGGTGCAGACGCTGGTCTTGGAGCAGGAGCTGGCCTTCACGACCTTGGCGGCGGTGGCGCAGCAGGAGGTGCCTTCAGCGGCGACCGTCTTCACGGCCGTCTTGGAAGCACAGCAGCTGTCAGTGGTGTTGGCGGCCTGCACAACCTTGGCCTCGCCGCTCTTGCAGCAGCCTTCCGCGGCGGTGTTGGCAACCTTCTGGACTTGGGCCTGCGTCTTGCAGCAGCCTTCGGTCTTGGATTCGGTGGCAACCGTCTTCACGGCAGCCTTGGAGGCGCAGCAACCGTCGGCCTTGTTGGCGACCTTCTGAACCTTCGCCTCGCCGGAGCAGGCGGTGGCGCAGTCGGACTTGGTCGAAGCGGCAACCGTCTTCACGGCAGCAGCCTTGGAAGCACAGCAGCCGTCGGCAGCCTTGTTGGCGACCTTCTGGACCTTGGCTTCACCGGAGCATGCGGTGGCGCAGTCGGACTTGGTCGAAGCGGCAACCGTCTTCACGGCAGCCTTGGAGGCACAGCAACCGTCGGCCTTGTTGGCGACCTTCTGGACCTTGGCTTCACCGGAGCATGCGGTGGCGCAGTCGGACTTGGTCGAAGCGGCAACCGTCTTCACGGCGGCACCCGAGCAGGTGGTCTTGCTGGTGCACTCGCCAGAGGTCTTGGCCTGGAAGGCCACCGGCATCATCACCGGGAAACGACCGCCGACAAGACGCATCTGACCGCTGTGGCAGGCGACCTTGGCGCTGCCGCACTCGGTCTTCGCCGCCGAGCAGGAAGACGCCGTCGAAGCCGTCTTCACGATCGCGGCATCAGTCTTGGCGAGCTTGCCGAGGGGGCAGCAGGAGCCGGCCTTCTCGGTCTTGGTTTCGGTATTGGCAACGAGGCGAACGTTCTCAGCCGTCTTGGCCTTCTCGTCGCAGGACGAGCTCTCAGGACACGCAGTGGCGCAGCTGCCCATCAGGCTGCAGGGCGTCACACCCGTCACCAGGCTCAGGCCCGCAACACTGACGGCGCTGATACACGCCAGGATGCCAAGGGCTGACAACGAAACAGATCCTCTTCTCTTCATCATGATCACGGCTCCGGCCAAATGGCTGAAATCAATGGACTCACATCTCTCACCCCGAGCAGGCGACACGAACCGCCCGGCCGGGGGACCTATCACTATAGATCATCAATCGTCCGGATCGATGCCGCATTCCCCAACCGCGGGATTTCTTCGCGAAATCCACCCCCCTCCTGCACTTGGCACCGCCGTTTCAGGGTTTCGTTTGTGCTTCGAGCAGGAAATTCGGGCCACCGACGCTTGACTTCAGATCAACAATAGGTAACCTATCGGTTACGTTATGAAGCCTGAATCCATGGATGCGATCTTTCAGGCACTCGGGCACGCTTCACGGAGGAAGATTCTGGACGTGCTCAAGGCCACCCCCGGGTGCAGCGTGTCAGACGTCTGCACCCACTTCGATATCAGCCGCATTGGTGTCATGAAGCACCTGCGGATCCTCGAGGAGGCGGGACTCGTGATCTCACAGAAAACCGGACGCGTCCGCCGCCTCTACCAGAACGTCGCTCCCATCCAGCTGATCCACGACCGCTGGACCACCGAATACAGCCGCCTCTGGGGCTCGAAGCTCACACGCATCAAGTACGCCGCCGAGGCCGGCCACGAACCCGACGAATCCAACAACCCAGATCCCGAGAGCACGCACCCATGACCACACCGGAACGCCACATCTCACGCATCACCATCCGCGCACCACTTCAGGACGTCTGGAAGGAACTCACCAAGACCGACGAAGTCCAGAAGGCCATGTTCAACATGCAACTCCACACCGACAGGCTCGATGTCGGTGGCCAGGTCCGCATGCGATCGCCCAATGGCAAGTGGACCGGCGTCACCGGAGAAATCACCGAGTGGAACCCGCCCCATCGCTACGCCCACACCTTCAAGTTCACCAACTTCGACGATCCCCCCTGCACCGTCATCTATGAACTCCGGGAAGTCGCCGAGGGCACCGAGTTCACCCTCACCATCGACAACCTCCCCGTCGGGACCAGGACCGCCAAGCAGATGAAGTCCGGCTCCGAAATGATCTGCAAGAGCCTCAAGTCCATCCTCGAAAAGGGCAGCCTCCCCTTCGGAACACGACTCCTCTACACCCTCTTCAAACTCCTCACACCACTCACGCCGAAGAAGTGCCGCTCCGAGAACTGGCCCATCAAGGCCGCCTGATCACATCCGCCAATCCACCCCGACCCCCACGAGACCCGCATCGTCACGTGCAACGCAACGCAGCGCACCCGCCGCGCCGCAGCCGCACGGGGCCTGCGGGTTTTTCTTCATGCCCGCCCCGACCTCCCTGCCGCCCGCTCCCCCCCACTTATAATCCCCCTTTCTCCCTACCAGCCCCGAAAGCCAGCCATGCCCGAAGCCGAAGCCAGAACCGACTTCATCCGCCAGGCCGTTGCCGAGGACCTCGAGTCCGGACGCGTCACGACGCCCATCGTGACCCGCTTCCCACCCGAACCCAACGGCTACCTGCACGTCGGACACCTCAAGGCGATCCTCATCAACGAGAACATCGCACGCGAGTTCAATGGCCGACTCAACCTGCGCTTCGATGACACCAATCCCGCCGCGGAGAAGCAGGAATACATCGACGCTATCATCCGCGACATGGCATGGCTTGGTGTCGACTGGGGTGACGAGGTGCTCTACACCTCCGACTACTTCGAGCAACTCTACGAATGGGCCTGCGATCTCATCCGCAAGGGCGTCGCCTATGTCGATGACCAGACCATGGACGAGATCCGTACCAACCGAGGGACGCTCACCGAACCGGGCACCCCCTCCCACTGGCGCGATCGACCCATCGACGAGAACCTCGATCTCTTTGCACGCATGCGGGCCGGCGAGTTCCCCAACGGCTCGCGCGTCCTCCGCGCAAAGATCGACATGGCCTCTCCCAACATGAACTTCCGCGATCCCGTCCTCTACCGAATCCTCAATGCCCCGCACGCACGCACCGGCGACACCTGGTGCATCTATCCCATGTATGACTGGGCACACGGACAGTCCGACTCCATCGAGAAAGTTACGCACTCACTCTGCTCCATGGAATTCAAGACCCATCGCCCGCTCTACGAGTGGTTCATCGAACAACTCGGAATCTTCCCCTCGCGACAGATCGAGTTCGCTCGCGGCAACATCACCCATACTGTCACCTCGAAACGCAAGATGATCCAACTTGTCGAGGATGGCTACGTCGCAGGATGGGACGATCCCCGCATGCCGACCGTCGCCGCGATGCGCCGGCGCGGCTATCCGCCGGAGGCGATTCGCGAGTTCTGGGATGCGGTCGGCGTTGCCCGTCGTGACAACAACATCGAACTCGCCCGCCTGGAGTTCCATGTTCGCCAGCACTTGAACCGTGTTGCGCAGCGACGCATGGTTGTGCTCGATCCCCTCAAGGTCGTCATCACGAACTACCCCGAGGACCAGGTCGAGGAGATGGAGGCGATCAACAACCCGGAGAATGAGGCGGACGGCATCCGCACTGTGCCCTTCTCACGAGAACTGTGGATCGAACGTGCCGACTTCATGGAAGACCCCCCGAAGAAGTTCTTCCGCCTTGGCCCCGGACGCGAAGTCCGGCTGCGCTACGGCTACTGGATCACCTGCAACGACGTCGTCCGGGATGACGACGGCAACGTCACCGAACTCCACTGCACGTATGACCCCGAGACTCGCGGCGGCAATGCACCCCCGGACGGTCGAAAGGTCAAGGGCACACTGCACTGGGTGGCTGCATCTCATGCGAAGGACATCGAAGTCCGCCTGTACGACGTGCTCTTCACCCCCGAAGACCCCAACGACATTCCGGAAGGTGGCACGTACCTCGACAACCTCAACCCGGACTCGCTCACTGTCGTCACCGCGAAGGCCGAGCCGAGCCTGATCGATGCCCGGCCGGGCGACCTCTTCCAGTTCGAGCGCAACGCATACTTCTGCGCCGACACGGATTCCACGCCCGAACACCCGATCTTCAATCGCACGGTGACGCTCAAGGACTCCTGGAAGGGCGGCAAGGCCTGAACGAGAAGCGGGCCGCCACCCGAAGCTGCGGGTGACGGCCCCACTCATCACGAAGCGAATTGCGGGATTCTTTGATGCCTCTCAGTTCCTTGCCACGTAGTAGTGGTTCAACTGATCGTGCGGCAGGTCGCGGATGTCAACGCGTTCGAAGCCGGCGTCGTGCAGCATGCTTGTCGCTTTCTGCCTTCCCCACAGCGTGCCGAGACCCATGCCGCCTGCCGCGAGGGAGACGGTCATGCAGTGCATGCATGAGATGGTGTAGAAGAAGGGCGCGAGCAGGTGATCCATGTTCTCGTCCACGAAACTCGATCCCGCGATGTCCTGCATGAGGAAGGTGCCGCCGGGACGCAGTGCGGCGCGGATGCCGGCAAGCACACGATCAGGATGCGCCTGGTCGTGAATCGCATCGAACGCAGTCACTAGGTGGTAACGAGCGGGTTCGTTCAGTGACGCGGCGTCCACCATCTCAAAGGTGATGTTGCCAAGCTTCTGCGTTCTGGCCTCCAGCGATGCGCGTCCGATCGCCTCCTCCGAGATATCGATGCCCTTGAAGCGGCTGTTGGGGAATCGCTTCGCCAGCAGGTTCAGTGCCTGGCCTGAGCCACAGCCGACATCGAGCACGTCGATGCCCTGCTCAAGCGCATTGATGGTGCCGGGCGCCAAAGGCAGGATGTGCTCGATGAGTGCGGCGACAACCGTCTGCCCGCTCTCCTCAGCCATGACCTCGTGAAAGCGATCGAACTGTTCGTACGGCACGCCACCTCCATTGCGGAAGCACTCGACAATGTCATCCTCGACGCTCCCGAGCACCGAGAAGAACTGGGCGACAACCGCCATGTTGTCCGGGCTGGCCGCGCGCGTGAGGACGGCTGCGTGTTCCCGGGGCAGGAGGTACGTATCACTCTTCCGGTCGTACTCCACGATCCGGGCGGTGACCATGGCATTCAGCCATTCGCGGACGTAGCGCTCGTTGAGCATGGCGTGCTCTGCGATCTCCTCCGAGGTCGCAGGCGGCAGCGTCGCCATGGTGTCGAACAGGCCGGTTCGGTGACCGATCGAGATCATCAGGGCGGTCGCCCCCTTGTTGATGATGTCGATGACCTGCTCACCGAAGGCGTCGACTCGGGACGTATCAATACAGGCATTGCACATGGCATTCTCCAGTCGTGGTTCGAGATATCGGGTGCCGGACCCTGTGAGGACACGAGGGATTCGTGCCCGACTCACCTGAAGCGGAATCCCGGACCGAAGGGTGCCAGCATCATCCGACGAAATTTCCTCGAAATTCCTTCCCCCTCCGGTGGCACTCGCCGCGTGCCACTTTCGCTTGAAGTGATGACCCGCTGACATCAGTCCAGAGGTTCCGAAAATGCAACGAACAGAAGCATTCCACGCTGAAGACATCATCCTGCAGGCCAATCTGCGCGAGGACCACAACGGCATCGAGCGGATCTGCAATCTCCAGCAGGGCGGAAAGCTGACCGCCGACGAGTGCATCTCGTGCATCAGTGACCTCACCCAGAGACTGCTGCGAAGCCGGGAGACACTCATCACCGAAGCCTGAGGGAGACATCGTGATCTGCATGACCGAAACCGCCGCGACCGCCTGCGGCACAGCCACCGCGGCACCCGGGAGCCTCACCCGCTCTGGTGTCGGCTTCGACACCGTACAATGCGCTCCGACTCTTCGTGGGATGCGTGCCGCTCGCCGGCCCGCCCGGACCAGTTCCCGATCGAGCCGGAGGCCGCCCGTGTCAGACGACCCCCGCCATGATGTCACCCGCATTCTCCAGAAGCGCGATGGTGACCCCGCTGAGGAACTGCTGCCGCTTGTCTACGCCCAACTCCGGGCCATCGCCCAGCAGCGCATGTCCTCCGAGCGCGCCGGTCATACCCTCCAGGCCACCGCACTCGTCCACGAGGTCTATGTCCGACTCCTCGGTGACAGCGAACAGAATTTCGAGAACCGACGCCATTTCTTCGCCGCCGCCGCCGAAGCGATGCGCCGCATCCTCATCGACCACGCCCGCCGCAAGGGAAGCAAGAAGCGCGGCGGCGATCGCCACGCCCTCCCGATCAGTGTCGTGGATCTCGCCGAGGACCACGACCCCGAACGCATCCTCGCGCTGGATGAAGCGCTCGAGACGCTCCGGAGCGAAGACCCGCGCGCGGCGCAGGTCATCGAACTCCGCTTCTACGCCGGCCTCGGCATCGACGAGACCGCCGAAATCATGGGCATCTCCCGCCGTACCGTGATCCGTGAATGGACCTTCGCCCGCACTCGCATCTTCCAGATGCTCCAGGGTGAGGAGGAGTGAGCGGTGCCCGTCGATGCCGCGAGAGCGAAGGAGATCTTCCTCGACGCCATGGACCGTTCGCATGGGGCACGGGCGGCCTTCATTGACGTCGCGTGCGGCGGCAATCCGGCGCTCAGGCGCGCCGTTGAGGAATTGATCAACGCCAACCAGAGTGCGGGACTCTTCATGGCTTCGCCCTCCACCCCCGCCCCTTCTCGTTTCGAAACGGATACCCCCGAGGAATGCGTGGGCGACCAGATCGGGCCCTATCGACTTCTGCGATGCCTCGGTGAGGGTGGCTTCGGCTCCGTCTACCTCGCCGAGCAGACCTCGCCCGTCACACGCCAGGTCGCCGTGAAACTCCTCAAGCAGGCCGTTCAGTCACGCGAAGTCCTCGCACGCTTCGAAGCAGAACGCCAGGCACTCGCCATGATGGATCACCCTGCCATCGCGCGGGTCTTCGATGCCGGGAAGTCACCCCGCGGCCGCCCGTACTTCGTGATGGAATACGTCGATGGACTTTCGATCACCAGGTATGCGGATGCGAAGCAACTCACGATCGAGGAACGCCTCGACCTGGTGCGTCAGGTGTGCCTTGCCATGCAGCATGCTCACCAGAAGGGCGTTATTCATCGTGACCTGAAGCCGGGCAACGTCCTCGTCACCAATGTTGACGGACGCCCGGTCCCCAAGATCATCGACTTCGGCATCGCCAAGGCCGCCGGCAGCAGGCTCACTGAGCAGACCTTGCACACCGCAACGCACCAGATCCTCGGTACACCCCAGTACATGTCGCCCGAGCAGGTCGCCATGAGTGCCGACGTCGATACACGCTCTGATGTCTACAGCCTCGGTGTCATCCTCTATGAACTCGTAACCGGATGCCCGCCCTTCGACTCCGAGAAACTCAAGAGCGCCGGTTACGCCGGACTCGAACGAATCATCACCAACGAAAACCCACCCGCACCTTCACAACGAATCGCTGATCTGCCCGCAGAGGAGGCGGGAGAGATTGCGCAGCGCCGCGGCACCGACCCGCGTCCGCTGTCCCGACACGTGCGAGGCGAGGTGGACTGGGTGATCATGCGTGCCATGGCCAAGGAGCGCCACCAGCGGTACCCGACCGCCGACGCCATGGCCGAGGACCTTGAGCGATTGCTGACAGGCCTGCCGGTCGCGGCGAGTCCGGTGGGTCCGGTGTATCGCCTGCGCAAGATGGCTCAGCGCTATCGGATCCAGGTCGTTGCATCCCTGATCCTCCTCATCATGGTCATCGGCTTCGGCATCGCCGGGACATGGCTCGCGATGCGCGCCGAACGCGCCCGACAGGATGCCGAGCGGGAAGCACAGCGCGCCACTCAGATCGCAGACTTCATGCGCGACGTCATCGGGAGTGTCGATCCCGCCGTGGCACGCGGCAAGGACACCGTCCTCATGCGGGAGATCCTTGCCAATGCCGACCAGCGCGTCGACAACAGCGAGTCGATCGCCGAAGACCCCGCCGCCGAGACTGCCATTCGCAATGCCATCGGGTATGCGTACATGTCTGTCGGTGCCCTCGATGAGGCTCGCGGCCAGTTTCAGCGCGAAGTCGAAGTGGCGAGGAAGGCGTACGGTCCGGATGGCGAGATCACGCTCCAGGCCGAATCGGACCTGGCGGGCGTTCTGATTCAGTCGTCACGCCTGGATGAAGCGATCCCCATGCTCAAGGACTCCATCGAGCGTGCGGACGAGGTCCTCGGCCCAACGCATGACACCACGCTGAACCTTGTGAACAGTCTGGCCACCTCCTACCTCATTCGAGATGCGTTTCTGGAAGCTGAGCCGCTCTTCCGCCGCGTCTACCAGTACCGCCTCGCTACGCTCGGCATCGATGACGAGAGCACACAACTCTCGCTCAACAACCTCGCCACCGTCATTCGTGAATCCGGTCGGTATGACGAAGCCAAACTGCTCTTCAGCAAGTTGCTCGAGACGCAGCGACGCATGGACCCCGGCCACCCCCGCACCTTCGCGACGATGAACAGCCTGGGCATGATCTATCACAAGGCCGGCGACACGGATCAGGCCCGGGCGCTCTACACCGAGTCGCTGGAAGGCAAGCAGCGAATCCTGCCACCCGGTCACCCGAGCCTGCTCTATTCATATGGCAACCTCGGCAATCTCGCCCTTGATGCCACCGACTACGCCGAAGCCGAGCGAATCTTCCGGGAAGCCCTCGACGGTGTGCCTGCGGGCGAGACCGTGCCCGTCCCCGCCACACTCATTCGACTCCAGCTTGCGCGTACGCTCACCGATGCGGGGCGCCCCGCCGACGCTGTCCCGTTGCTCGAAGAGGCGTTGCCGCAACTGGACAAGACCTTCGGCCCCGACCACCACCACACGGTCGGCACCCGAAGCCGCCTCGGTCGCGCCATCGCACTGGCGGGGAATCCCGCACTCGGACTGACGCACACCGACGCCGCCCTCGGCCAGGCGCGAGTGAGTTTCACACCCGGTGACTGGAAGATGATCTTCCTGCTCAACAACCAGGCTGAGACACTTCAGGAACTGGACCGCGACAGCGAAGCCGCCACGCTGCTCGACGAAGCCGCCGCACTCTGCGAGGGCGCACCGGAAAGCGCCGCGAAGGAATGTGCACGAAACGAGGAACTGCGGAACGGCGCGTGAACGCGCGGCCCACCCAATGCCCGATGCCGACATCCCGGCGCCGCGAACGCCGCCTCAACCGAACTGGATGCCCTGCGCCAGCGGCAATTCGTCGCCGTAGTTCACGGTGCACGTCTGGCGACGCATGTACGCCTTCCACGCATCCGAGCCCGACTCGCGGCCGCCACCCGTGTCCTTCTCGCCGCCGAACGCGCCACCGATTTCAGCCCCGCTGGTACCGAGGTTGACGTTTGCGATGCCGCAGTCCGATCCATCCGGAGACCAGAAGCGCTCGGCCGCCTGCGAAGACGTCGTGAAGATCGCCGAACTCAGCCCCTGCGGCACGCTGTTGTGCATCTCGATGGCATCTTCGAGCGAATCAAGTGAGAAGACGTACAGGATGGGAGCGAACGTCTCCTCGCACGTGATCTCGGGCACCTTGCCCTTCGGCACGCGGATGATCGTCGGCTCGACGAAGTTGCCCTTCTTGCCGGCGAAGCGATCGATGCCGTCGACACCGCCCGTCATCACCTCGCAACCTTCCGCCATCGCAGACTCAATCGCATCACGCATGCTGGTGACCGCCTGCGCATTGATGAGCGGACCCATCAGCGTCGAATCGTCGAGAGGATCACCGATCGACACCGTGTTGTACGCCGCGACCAGCTTCGGAATGATCTTGTCCGCGGTGTCGCCCACGCACAGGAGTCGCCGCGTTGACGTGCAGCGCTGCCCGGCGGTGCCGACCGCGCCGAAGACGGCCGCCCGCGTCGCGAGTTCAAGGTCCGCATCCGGCATCACGATCATCGCGTTGTTACCGCCAAGTTCGAGCAGACAGCGGCCCAGGCGCGAGGCCACCACCGAACCGACGTGACGTCCCATGCGGCAGGAACCCGTCGCACTGATCAGCGGCAGACGGCGGTCCGCAATCATCGTCTCACCCACCTCGGCATCGGTACCGATCACCAGCGAGAAGATGTCCTCCGGCTTCACGCCGCCCGTCGGCTTGAAGATGTCCTGCTCACGCATGACCTCGTGCACCACCCGGGTGGCGCCCACCGCGACCAGCGGCGTGATCAGACTCGGCTTCCAGATCGTGGCGTCGCCGCACACCGCGGCGATCATCGCGTTCCACGCCCAGACTGCAATCGGGAAGTTGAATGCCGTGATGACACCGATCGTCCCGAGCGGCTGCCACTGCTCCATCATCCGGTGCTCCGGACGCTCAGAGGGCATGGTCAGGCCGTAGCACTGCCGAGACAGACCCACCGCGAAGTCGGCGATATCGATGCATTCCTGCACCTCACCGATGCCCTCGGCATGGATCTTGCCCATCTCAAGGCTCACCAGCGCCCCCAGATCCGTCACGTGCTCACGCAGGGCCAGGCCGATCTGCCGAACGATCTCGCCGCGCAACGGCCCCGGCACACGCCTCCACTGCTTCTGCGCTTCAACTGCCCGCGCGGCGATGGCGTCGTAGGCATCGCGCGAATCCAGCGAAACCGCCGCCAGTGGCTCCTCGGTCGCCGGATTCACCGGAACGACGGAGTTGCTGCCAGCTTCGGACGCCGGGGCGACACGAGGATCATCGAGAATGCCAAGACGCTTCAGTAGATCGGTGCTCATGGCGGCATGATAGCAATGCACGCAGGCGCCGTCCGAACCTCGATTGTCCCGCCCCAGCACCCCTCACAGGGCCCATCCGAGACATCCGCCGACCGCAAGGGATCACGCCGCCGCGGCGCTATAATGGAACCGAGATCCACCCCACCACGGAGCCCGAATCCACCATGAAGAAGCTCGCCTTCATTGCCCTTACCCTCGTCGTCCTGCTCCTCGCTGCGGTCGTCCTCGTGTCGGTGTACATCGACTCCATCGCTCGCTCCGCGATCGAGCGCGGTTCGACGTACGCCCTCGGTGTCGACACCACGCTCAGCAGCGCCGACGTCCAACTCACCTCCGGGCGCTTCACCATGGGCGGCCTGATGATCACCAACCCCGGCGGCTTCAACACCGACCACTTCCTCAAGCTCAACGACGCCGGCGTCGAGGTGACCCTCGGCTCGTTGCGCAGCGAGACCGTCAACCTCCCGGTCCTCCGCTTCGAGGGTCTCGACGTCAACATCGAACGCCGCAACGGCTCCACCAACGTCCAGTCCATCCTCAACAACCTGAAGCGCTTCGAGTCCACCGACGAAACCACGAAAGAGGACAAGGGCGGCGGCAAGAAGTTCATCATCGAGGAAGTCGACATCCAGAATGTCAGCATCCACGTGGATGCCGCGCTGCCGCTCGGCGGCGAGTCCACCCGAGTCGACCTCCCCATCGATCGCATCCAACTCAAGAACGTCGGTTCCGATTCCGATGGCGGTGTCCTGCTCTCCGAACTCTCCAGCATCATCGTCAAGGCCATCATGGCCGCTGCGATTGAGCAGGGCGGCGATCTCATCCCCGCCGAACTGCTGAGCGACCTGCAGGGTCAGCTTGCCCAACTCGAGGACCTGAGCAATTCCGGCGTCGAACTCCTCGCCGGCGTGCAGGGCCAGCTTGAGGACATCACCGCGGAAGCCGATGCACTCACAGGCCGCCTCTCCGGCTCCGTCGAAGACATCGGAAAGCAGGCGGAAGAGATCGGCAAGCAGGCCGAAGATGCCATCGACGAAGTCGGCCGCAACATCGACAACCTCTTCGGCGGCGACAAGGACAAGAAGGACAAGGACCAGTAAAACAAGAACGACGGCAAGTCTGACCCGTGGGACGACAACTGAGGCGCGGACGTCACATTCCGGCCGCCGACAGGCATCTCCATGGCGAAAGGAGCACTCTCCGGATGATCGCACGATGCCTGCTTCCCATCGCAACGCTCGTCATCGCCTGTGCACTGCCCGCAGCCGCGCAGCCCCATATCGCCAACCAGGACCTCAATGCCGGGGCCGACCACTGGGACGACTTCACCCAGGCGGCTCAACGCTCCGGCGTGGATGCCGGATGGCGGGAGACAGCCGGCCGCGGCGGATCCGGCGCTCTCCACATCAGCGTCACCGACGAACACGGCGGCGCCTCCCACATCTGGCGCACCGAAATCACCGACCTCCCTCCCGGCAAGGCCTTCACCGTCAGCGCCTTCGCTCGCGGCTCGGACGTCCGGTCCCTCGTCGCTGTCTGCCTCCAGGGCTGGGATGAGGACTCACGTTCCGTTGTCGACTTCGCAACCACCCAGTTCGACCATCCCCTCAGAGGTGACTTCGACTGGACCCGAATCGAGACCACGCTCACGCCTTCCGGCCGCGCCGAGTCCTACTTCCTGCTCGCTTTCATCGAGGGGCAGGGCGATGTCCACTTCGATGACTTCACGATCGAGTTTCATGAGCCACGGGGCGCATCCGATGAGTTGGAGAGACCCGGGATGTACGAGGCTCGCGGCAGCTCGCGGCTCACCGTGACCGCCGCACGTTCGTCCCCGCGCATCATGATGCCGCTGCCATTGATGCATCGCGGGCAGGTACCCTTGACATGGTCATTCACCGCCGATCCCCCCACCGCCATTGATTCGATCACGATCCGGCGCGACACCCTCGACAACTGGGTCGCGTTCCTGACGTTTGACGACCTCGCGCCGGGCGCCGTCGTCGACCTCAACTGGTCCAGCCTGGTCTTCGCCGCACATCAGGACTTCGGCGACGTGCCGGACAAGGCGCCACTCCCCGACGTGTGGCCCGAGGAAGCACGCCCGTGGCTGGCTTCTTCCTGGGCGGTGCAATCTGATGATCAGCGCATCATCAACGCCGCCACTCGCCCCGCTCCCGCGCCCGATGCCATCGACATCATCGACAAGACACTCGCCGAAGCGGGCGTCATCATGCGCAAGCAGACCGGTCGGTGCGACAGCCTCGATGCCGTGCAGGCATTGGAGAAACAGGGGTCCTGCACGAGTTGTGCCAACCTCGTCTGCGCATTGCTTCGCGCCAACGGTCTGCCGACGCGCATCCTCGCCGGCTACCCGACCTGGTCAGGCCCGCTCCAGACGCACTACACCGTGGAGACATGGATTCCCGAGTACGGCTGGTACCCCATCGAATCAACACTCCTCCGTCACCCGTGGCAGCCGCACCAGCAGATCCAGGTTGCTGTCGTCCCGGTTGAATATGAAGACCGCTCGAAGGGCCGCGCGTGCGCAGCCGCGGGCGTCCCCTACCTGTCGCTCACCGAGTACGTGGACTACGACCAGTCCTACACTCACCACGGCACACTCGAACGCCAGGGCTGCGACCACGCCGCGGCCGCCTGGCAGTTGTTCGAGGCCCCGTCGACCGAGGCCGAGCAGAAGACCTGGCGCCGGCTTGAACACCTGGCCCAGATCCGCTGGCGCACCTGGCTCGAGAGTGATCCGGCCTCCGATACCGGAGCACTGGCAACGCCACTGAGCCCCGACGACTTCATGCTGGTCACGACGCCCGAAGAACTGCTGCGAACGCTGCAGCCGTAGAGATTGGCATTCGGCATTCGGCATTTTGCACTACGGCATTCGGGGGAGCTTGGAGCTTGGAGCTTGGAGCAGCGCGATCGTACACGAGCCCTGCGCCCGACAACGCATGCGCCAACCTGCAAGCTCCAAGCTGAAACCTCCCCAATGCCAAATGCCGAATGCCGACCCTCACCCCCCGAACGTCCGCCCCGAATCCGGATCAAGCATCTTCCATTGCAGTCGACGGCACATGCGCGTGAGTACCGGCCATGCCATCTCCTCCTCGTCCATGCTCACCATCACCTGCATCACCGGATCGTCCGGACCCACCATCGGCATCTGCAGCGTGATGCCCGGGCCGTAGAGCAGGCCCAGGGACTCCGGCGCACCGTCGGATGCAACGTTGCTGTCGGCAACCTGTTCGATGACCTCGCGGTACGTGCCGAGCGGTACCGAGTTCAGCATCGTGTCGGCACCGCCGTCCTCCTCATCGGAGTCGATGTCCAGCAGTTTTACCAGCAGAATCTGTCGCTTCCGACCCACGGATGCTCCTTTCAGGACTCACTCTCAGGGACACCGATCATAACGGCGATCGCGGCTCAACGGGCCGCGAGTTCCCGCGCATCCCGCTCCGAACGCTCCACGACACGCTCGATGTCATCGGAAGTCATCCACGGCAAAGTCTCCAGCTTGCTCCGCAGCGCCGGCGGGAACGGCTTGCCCTGCCGCTCATGCTTCGGTCGGCTCTTCCAGTACCGGTGCATCCACAGGTACTGCTCCGGCGCTCGACGCACCATGTTTTCGATCGAACGCCGATACCGGGCCGTGATGTAGAAGAGGGGATCCGGATGGTCCTCCCACTCCTCCGGCAAGATCACATCAGGGATCTCGATCCGATAACGGAACGTCTGTGCATCCGGTGACCAGCGCCCCTGTCGCACCGCATGCCCGCACACGATCGAGGCCTTGAATCGCATCGCCAGCAACCCGATCGTCTTGTACGCGGAAGACAGACGATTGAAGAACGGCGTCATCAGGCCGCGATCGCCCGCATTCTGGTCCGCGATGAAGCCGATCGGGACGTGCTTCTCGATCAGCCGCGGCAGGATCCGCGCGGCGCCGAACTTGTCGACGAGCGTGAGCCCCCTCCGACTGCGCGTTTCCACCAGCCAGTTGTTGATCGGCTTCAGGTCGAGCGGTCGATACAGCGCATGGATCGGGAAGCCGAGAACCGCCATCGTGTATCCCATCACCTCCCAGTTGCCGCAATGTCCAGTCAGCATCAGGCACGGCCGGTCGCTCAGCATGTTCGAGAGCGCGTCACTGACATCATCGAAGTTCACGCGCGAGCCCAGGCTGTCCTCCGTCAGCAATCGCGGCATGAGACTCACTTCCGCCGCGAGCATGAACAGATGCCGGTACGCTTCCAGCGCATAGCGCCGCGCGCGATCCTCATCCCAGTCCGGGAAGCACCACATGATGTTGTCGACGGCGCGTTCGAATCGTTTCTGATTGAAGGGCGCCGCGCCCCAGACGCCCCCGATCCCGCGCATGGCGCGCATCGTCGGCTCGATTCCGGCGATCTGCATCGCCGTAATCATTCCGCGCACGCCGTAGTACACCGGCACATGCGTCCACTGGGGAAGGCCTTTCTTTTTGCGCTTTGCTTTTGGCATCCGGCACCAGGCATCCGGCATCAGGGAATGAGCGCCTGCGGCGAGAACTCACCGGGGCTCCCGCCCCACCTCAAGCCTAACGACAACACAAACTGAGCGGTAGCTCACTTCAAGCAAACGCCGAAGGCGCTCCTACCCGGATGCCGGGTGCCGATTGCCGGATGCCCGCGTCGCGCAAGCGACGTGCTATCGCCGCGCATGCAACCCCGTCAGCGTGTACAGACGGTTCTGGTTCAATACCGGAATGCCGGTCTGGCCTGCGGTGTCGAAGAGATCGTCGTAACGGGCGGCTTCCTGGCTGAGGTCGAGGTAGTTCCTGATCACCTCGATCGGATCGCCTGTCTTCGGCTCCGGCGGGAGGACCGGTTTCACACCGAGAACGAGGAAGTCCGTGTCACCCGAGATGTCATCCGTCACCCGACCGCCCCAGCTTGAAATGAGGCCGCGGATGTCGTGCATTTCTTCGCGGGTGTAGATGCCGTCGTCGTTGGTATCAAAGTTGCCGTAGATGGCGAACGAGTACGTCTTGTTGGGGTCGTAGATCGCGTTCGCGAGCACGTCGCTGTTCACGATCGGGTTTCCGCTCCGCTCTCGCAGAATGCGGGCCGTCGAAGAATTCTCGCTGAGACGGATCACTTCGACCGTCGCCTTGCCACGCGGGTAATCACCCGATTGCGGATCCACGCGGATCGACGCCGCACTGTTGTACACCTCGAAGGTCATGCCGAGAACCACGCGATCATCGCGACCGCGATCCAGGTAGATCTCCCGGCCCGGTGCGTTCACACCGATCACGTTGGCATCAACCAGCGCACCCTCGAACTCGGCACGCAGAGTCTCGTTCGCCTTCGCAGCACGGAAGACCCGCAACTGCTCCTCAAGAATGCGGTTCTGGGCATCCAGTTCGGCAACCGTGGACTCCAGTTCGGAGTTCCGGCTCTCGAGATCACCCTGGATGGAATCCACCCGGTCATCCATGTCGCGACGGGCCGCAGCGAGTTCCTCGCGATACCCGTCGATCTCCGCTTTGTAGCTGCTGATCTGGCTGTTCATCGCGGCCACGGTCGCGGCGTGTTCTTCCTCGATGTTTCCGACCCGGTCCACCTCGGCCTGGAGATCGATGTTCGCGGCATCCAGCGCCTCCTGAGCCCGATCCAGGTCGGAGGAGAGCCGATCCATGCGCTGCTTCATCTCACGGACGGCGTCGTAGTAGGACTGCGCATCCGGGCCGAGCAGTTCAGCCTTCTGTTCAACGACCGTGCTCACGCTCGAACGCGCCGAGCCGGAGGCCTCCCGCTTCAGCGTGTCGAGCTGGCGATCGAGGTACGCCACCACGCCCATGTTCTCGTCACCGGCCAGACGCTGGAGTTCGAGCCAGCGGTCGTTCCGCTCCGACTGCCGAACCGCCGCATCGAGCGCAAGGCTCGACTCGGAGAGGTCCGCGGTCAGACGCTGCGTCCGCGCGAAGAAGACGATCGTCAGGACAAACAGGGCCAGTGAAAGCATCGCGAAAATCGCGAGCGTGACCATCATGCCAACACTGGCGCTGGTGCGGGTCGCCATCGGTTCAACTCCCGATTCAGCCGCGATACCCACGCGGGTACCGGAACATTGCAAAGAACTCAATCCACCTTGGCCTCAGACGACACCGATCGCCCGCGGACAAACGTCAGTCGGACCATACGGCCCGATTCCCCCCCCAGTTCCCACCGAAGTCCGGCCAGTGTCGCGACCTCAACCATGACAGTCAACCACACCACCCTGTGATACCAAACAAATGACGAAGCCCCGTCATTCGCCCACCCCGCTCAAGTCAGCCAGCCCTGCAGCGCAAACACGAGGCCCAGGAAGGTCAGGTAACTCAAGGCATCCGTCAGCATCGTCAGGAAGATCGAGGACGCCGTCGCCGGGTCCGCTCCAAACCGGTCCAGGCCCAGCGGAATCAACGTCCCAACCACGCATGACACCGACAACGCACCCATCATCGCCAAACCCGCAACCACACCGATCTCCCACGTGAACCCGCCGCCGACGCCCGCCAACGCAATCGCGGCGATCGCCGCCCCGAAGATCACGCCAATCCCCAGGCCCGACAGCACGCTGTACGCCATCTCCTTGATGATCAGTGGCGTCACACGCTCCGGGCGAATCTCGCCCAGCACGATTCCCCGCAATGTCACGGCAAGACTCTGCTGACCCGCGTTCCCCGCCTGGTTCGCAATCACCGGGTAGATGACCGCCACAACCGGAACCAGTTCGATCATGTCACGGAAGATCAGGATCGCTGCCGATCCCGCCTGCGCGGTCAGCAGGTTCAGGACCAGCCACGGAAAACGGCCGCGAAGCTTCGTGCGTACATCGCTGTACACCGCCTCGCCGACACCGGCACCCACCTGCTTGTACGCATCCTCCGTCTGCTCCTCGCGCAGGATGTCGATGATGTCGTCGATGGTCACCATGCCCATCACGCGCTGCTCATCATCCACCACCGGCATCGTGATGTAGTCGTACCGGTCGAAGAGTCGGGCCACTTCTTCCTGGTCCAGACCCGTGTACAGCGTGTCCAGATCCCGCTCCATCCAGTCCGCGACACGCTCACTGTCATCCACCGCCACCAGCACGTGCAGACTGATGGTGCCCGTCAGACGCTTGTCCACATCAACGCAGTAGATGTCGTACTGATCTTCACGCAGCGATCGACGCTTCAGCCGGTCCAGCGCCTCACCGATCGTCAGATCCTCACGCACCACACGGATGTCCGTCGTCATCAACCCGCCGGCCGTCTCTGGGTCGTACAACGCCAGTTTGCCCAGTTCCGCCGCACGCTTCGGCACCATGTGAGCCAGCAGCACACGCTTCTCATCATCCGGCAACTCCTGGAGCAGGTCGACCGCATCGTCGTCCGCCATCAGGCTGAGCAACGCCGCACCTTCCGCCGGCTCCAGGTCCACCAGCGCCGAGACCGCCAGCGGCAACGCCATGTTCGCCAAAGCCTCGGCCGCCGACGCATTCTCCATCTCGTGGAGAACCTCCGCCGACTCGCCCGAATCCATCGATTCCAACGCATCCGCCGCATCCGCCGCGTCCTGCTCCTGCAGACGCGGCGCCAGTTCAGACGGCGGGGCGTCCGCTTCGATCATCGCGGCGACCTCTTCCATCTGCCCTTCGCGAGATGTTATTTCCCCCGCCTCTTCTCCCCCACCCTCCAGCCTGCGATCCGGTTCGTCGGGCATCAAAGTGTCACCACTTCGTATGCCATGTACGCGAGGTACGTCCCGAGCAGGAATGCGCCCTCAAGCCGGCTGACACGTTGACCCGCCGTCCTGCTGATCGGATACCACAGCACCACGGCCAGGAACCCCGCCATGCCGAAGGATTCCACCGCTGCGTTCGACGTCTCAACCGGCCGCACCACGGACGTCGTACCGAGCACGAGCAGGATGTTAAAGATGTTCGACCCCACCACGTTCCCCACCGCGATGTCCACCTGCCCTCGTCGCACGGCGATCAGACTCGTCGCCAGCTCAGGCAGACTCGTCGCCAGCGCCACGATGGTCAGTCCGATGAGTGTCTGGCTCAGGCCCAATTCCGCCGCGAACTGAACCGCGCCGATTTCTGCCAGTCGACCTCCCCCCGCCAGCAGGGCGAGGCCCACGATCAGGAGCACGGTCGCAAGCCACACCGGTCGCCGCCGGTCACGCTCGCCCACTTCCTCGATCTCCTGCTCGAACGTCTCCCCCCAGTCCGCGCCCCGTCGACTCCTGGTCGTCGCCAGGATCGCATACACCGACAAACCGGCAAAAAGGGCAAGGAGGATCGATCCATCCATGCGACTGATCACCCGCCCCTCGACCGGGAGCGCCGCGAGCAGGATCATCAGGCCCGTCGCCGCGATCATGATCGGCATCTCGCGCCGGATCACCGACGAGTTCACTTTCAGCGGTTTCAACAGCGCTGCAAGCCCGAGGATCAACCCGATGTTCGCGATGTTCGAACCCACGATATTGCCGAGCGACAGCTCATTATGCCCGCTCAGCGACGCCGTGACATTGAAGGCGAGTTCCGGCGCCGAAGTGCCGAACGCCACCACCGTGAGCCCGATGATGAGCGTCGAGACACCCAGCCGCGATGCCAGCGTCACGGCGCCACGCACGAGCAGTTCACCACCCGACAACAGCAGAACGACACCGCCGCAGAGGATCAGGATGTTCACGAGAAGTGCCATCGGCCCCCCACTCTACTGACATGTCCCGACCTGTGCCCCGCGCCCATCGCGTGGCCCACATGACATGCACAACGCCGTACAATGTCTCTTCCCACTCTGAAGGAGACCGCTCATGCAGATGCGCACCCCCCTGCTCATGGCCACCCTCGCTCTTGCCGGAACCGCCCTCACGGGCTGCTGCTCCCAGTGCCAGGAGCCCGAGTCAGATACCGCCACCACCGTCATGGCGGATACAACCATCGAAGAGTCCGCGGCGATCAACAACATCTGCCCGGTGGGCCGCGAAGCCATCACCGCTGAATCTCCGACCACCACCTACAAGGGGCTCAAGGTCGCCTTCTGCTGCGATTCCTGCAGCACCGCCTTCATGGAGTGGGACGAGTCCGCGCGTGACCGCTGGTTGGTCGCAGCGCAGCGCAATCCCGACTACGTGCCCTGACCCGCTGCCAACGCAAACCCATATTCCGCCGGAGGTTGCATGACGCTGCTGGACCGGTCGCGCCGACGCTGTGACTCCAGAATCCACACCCTGCTCGCCGTGGTCGCTTCGGCCACGCTGTTTGCATGTGCATCGGGCAGGGTCTCCTACGAGGTCGTCGAGGCGCCGTGGACAGGCCCCAGGATGACACTCGGCACGCTCGCCGAGACCCGCACCGCCACCTTCGAAGTTCCCACCGGTGGCTGGGCGATCCACCTCGATCACACCGAGACACGATTCGGACGCGTTCTCGCTTACGTGACCCTCACACGACCCGGGCCCGGAACCATGGTGTCACAGGCCTTCACTTCCCATACCATCAGCCTCGACGCCGCAGCTGACCAACCCGTCGACGTCTTTGCTCGGATCCTCGAGGCCCCCGTCAGCGACGAACCGGATCTCTCGCGCGTCTACCGCCGAGTCCAGTAGGGAACCCACCACGACATGCGCGCCCGGATACTCGCACACTACGGCCTCCTCATCGGCATACTCATCGCGCTCGGGCTGACGCTGGTCTATCCCATCTGGCTCACGGTTCGCGGCGGGTTCGCCTCCGACATCGTCGAAGGCACCGGCTTCACCCTCGATCATGTCATCGGTGTCTTCCGTGATCCGATCCTCGTCGAGGGACTCGTCAACGCACTCCTCATCGCGACCGGCACCACGCTCCTCAGCCTGATCATCGCATTGCCGCTCGCCGTCCTCGCGGCGAACTACAAGTACCCGCTCAAGGGCCTTTGGAACGCGGTCATTCTCGTTCCCCTCATTCTGCCGCCCTTTGTCGGCGCCATCGGCATGCGGGCGCTGCTGGGTCGCGCCGGCGCCTTCAACGCCATCTTCGACACCGACATCGACTTCCTCGGATCGGCGAAGTTCTGGGGCGTCGTGATTGTCGAAGCGCTGCACCTCTATCCCATTCTCTACCTGAACGCGACGGCCGCGCTCGCCAATCTCGATCCCGCGCTGGACGAGGCCGCCGAGAATCTCGGCATCGGTCCCATCAAGCGCTTCTTCCGGATCACGCTTCCGCTCATCCGTCCCGGCCTCTTCGCCGGTGGCACCATCGTCTTCATCTGGTCCTTCACCGAACTCGGCACGCCGCTGATGTTCGACTTCTACACCGTCACGCCCGTGCAGATCTTCAACGGCATCAAGGAAGTCGATACCTCAGCATCTCCGTATGCACTCACGGTCGTCATGCTGTCCGTCGCCGTGCTCTGCTATGTCCTCGGCAAACTCGCATTCGGTGGACGCGCCTACCAGATGACCACCCGCGCATCACGCGCCGGCGGTGAAGTGACGCTGCCCGGATTCGTGGGATGGGCCGCGGCGATCGGCTTCGGCCTGGTCACCGCCCTCGCACTCCTGCCTCACCTCGGTGTGATACTCGAAGCCTTGACCGTGGAGGGCGCGTGGTACAACACCGTCTTCCCCGCCGAGCTCACCACCGATCACTTTGAGAGTGCGCTGACACATCCGCTGGCCTTCGGATCGATCATGAACTCATTGAAGTTCGCCGGTGCCGCCGTGGTGGTGGACATCGTCCTCGGGCTCATCATCGGCTACCTCATCGTCCGCACGACGGTTCGCGGCCGTTTCCTCCTTGACGCGCTCTCCATGCTGCCCCTGGCCGTTCCCGGTCTGGTCATGGCCTTCGGTTACGTTGCCCTTTCGCTCTCGGGGCCCTTCGGCCCGGGCGATCCACTCTCGGGACTCTTCTCGGTGGTCGGTGCGGACCCGAACCCGATCCCGCTGCTGATCATTGCGTACGCGGTACGGCGCCTGCCCTATGTCGTGCGCTCGACGGTCGCCGGTCTCGAACAGACAAGCGGCGAACTGGAAGAGGCGGCGGTCAACCTCGGCGCCTCGACAGTCACGGCCGTCCGGAAGATCATCGTCCCGCTCATCATGGCCAACCTCATCGCCGGCGGTCTGCTCGCCTTCTCCTTCGCGATGCTCGAAGTCTCCGACTCGCTGATCCTTGCCCAGCAGGAACGGCACTTCCCCATCACGAAGGCGATCTATTCCTTCACCACCCGCCTCGGTGACGGCTCCGGCATCGCCAGCGCCATGGGCGTCTGGGGCATGGCACTCCTCACCGTCACCCTCGTCGGCGCCAGCATCATGCTCGGCAAGAAACTGGGTGCCATCTTCAGGGTGTAGGGGAAGTCAGGGACGAGGGAGCAGGGATGAGGGAGCAGCCTGAGGTGAACCCCAGGACCAATCCCACAACCCCACGCGTGCCAACAGGCACGCATTGGCGCAGCCCGGGGTGGCAACCCCGGGCGCTCACCGCGCACACCAACCCCCCCGACGCGAATCCCCGCCGGAGCCACCCACGCCGCATACACTGCCTGCGCAACGACGGCGTCCCAACCCACCCCCGCATTAACCACCAACCACCAGCCACCAAACCAATGCCCTGGATCCACACCATCCCCGAGTCCGAAGCCACCGGCGAGCTTGCGCGGCAGTACAAGCGCGGCGGCAACCCCGATGGCACCGTCGATAACGTCCTCAAGGTGCACTCGCTCAGTACGCCCTCACTCAGGGCGCACCTCGATGTGTACATCGCCGCGATGCACCTGCCTTCACCGCTCACGCGCATCGAGCGCGAGATGGTGGGCGTGGAAGTCAGTCGGCTGAACGGCTGCGCCTACTGCGTTGCGCACCATGCGACCGGACTCCGACGCCTCCTCGAAGGCGCGCGGATCTCGATGGCCGACGACCTCGAGTGCGGGACATGGACCGATCTGTCGCCGCGTGAACGCGCCATGCTCACCTACGCGCGCGACCTCACGACCGCGCCGGGCGCCATGACCGAAGCGCACATCACCGCCCTCCGCACCGTCGAACTCACAGACCGCGAGATCCTCGACCTCGCCCAGGTCGTCGCCTACTTCTGCTACGCCAACCGAATGGTCCTCGGCCTCGGCGCCGAACTCGAACCGGAAGACCGCCGCGGCCATCACCCCACCGTCAACGAGTGACGGCGCGACAGGTACGACCGCACGACTCAAGCGCGGACGGCGGTGCCACCGCATCCTGGAGTCGCACACACTACATCTCTGATCGCGAATCGGCGGTTCTGGGCAGAGAAGGCGGATTTCGACGGTGGCGACCAGTGCTATTCGGTCGATCAATCGACCCAAGTCATCCCGGATCGACCCAAAATGTGGTGCACCTCCCGGTAGACATTGGACCAACCCTCGGGGACATCTCGCCGGTGACTCATACTCGCGGTGGCGCGGTCTGTGATGCCAGGACACCAAGGAGTCATTCGGACTCAAAAGCTTCGAGCCAAACTACGCCGTCATCGCCAAGCGCGTAGTGCTTGTCTTTATCTCTGTTCAAAGCCAACCGAAAAGCTGAAACCACACGTTCCGGAAGAGCATGTCTATCCAAGAACTCATGGATCATTTCTTCATTCAAATTCATCGCAACTGGAGGATCGACATCGATCGCCATAGTGCCCCCTTGAACCTCCCATTGACTGCCAAGCCGAACCTGCATGAGTAGATCCCCATTAGGTCGTGTCTGACGGCTCCAGCAATCGTAGGTATCTGCTGATAAATGCGAGTTTGACGATCGCGAGGTAGTGGACGGCGAGTTTCTCGTACCGTGTTCCGAGCCGTCGGTTGTGTTTCAGCCAGC
>JAUIHS010000089.1 GCA_030432255.1 Phycisphaerae bacterium | reverse complement strand
CGACGAGATCTATGAGCACGCCAGAGCGATGGTCGCTGCGCAGATGCAGGCGATCACGTACAGGGAGTTCCTGCCCAAGTTGCTTGGTCCGAACGCGATCCCGCCGTACCGCGGCTACAACCCCGACGTCAATGCCGGGATTTCCAATGTGTTCGCGACCGCGGCGTACCGGGTCGGGCACACCATGCTCTCCACGCAGATCAAGCGGGTTGACGAGACCGGCGCGGAGATCGATGCAGGCCATCTGGATCTCGCCTCGGCGTTCTTTGCACCACGCGAAATCACGGACCATGGAATCGACGCACTGCTGCGTGGTCTCGCGAGCCAGCGGGCTCAGGACATTGATCCATATGTGGTTGACGATGTCCGGAACTTCCTGTTCGGTCCTCCCGGCTCGGGCGGCTTCGACCTGCCTTCACTGAACATTCAGCGAGGGCGTGACCACGGGCTTCCGAGCTACAACGCGATTCGTGTTGCCTTTGGCCGGTCTGCAGCGATGAGCTTTGACGATGTGAATCCTGATCCTGCCATCTCGCAGCGGCTTGCGTCGGCGTACCAGGACGTCAGTGACATCGATCCGTGGGTCGGCATGCTCGCCGAGCCGCACCGCTCCGGTGCCTTCGTCGGGGAGACGCTGTATCGGGTTCTGCGGGATCAGTTCATCCGTCTGCGTGATGGTGATCGATTCTGGTATGAGGACTATCTCCCGCGCGACATGGTTCGGCAGGTGAATCGCACCACACTGGCGGACATCATCCGGCGGAACACAAGCATCGGGGCTGAACTTCAAAGTGATGTGTTCGTCGTCGCCGACTTCTGCCCCGCAGATCTGGCCGAGCCGTATGGCTCGCTCTCTTCCGCGGATCTCCTTGAGTTCCTTCGTCGCTACAACGTGGGGGATTCAAGTGCCGACATGAACGGTGATGGTCTTCTCAACGCGGCCGATGTCCAGATGTTCATCAACCTGTATGTGCAGGGATGCGACTTCTGAGTCATCACACAGTGCCCCGCCATGTCGCGTGGCGGGGCGCTTTTCGATCCAACCCTTGCATGGAGACACCCATGAAACGCACTTTGTCCGCCTTTCTCGCGGTCACGATTGCCGCCGCCGGGTCAGCTGGTCATGAAGGGCACGGCTCTTCAAGCCAGCCAGACCGTCGATCCATCCCTCAACCCCGACCGGGAGGAGCCCGGCAGCCGATGGAAGCGGTCGAGCTGCCCGATCCGGTCGTCTCGATCACGGTTGAGGGAGAGCACCGCATCATTACGACAAACAGTGTCCCCAATCATCCGATCGGTGAGTTTCCAAATCAGAACAACCCCAACGCGCCGCGGAGTCTCCAGCGCGAGTTTCGCGTGCCGTTGCATCCGCAGCGCTCCGAGCGACTGACGCCGGCTCGGCCGGAATTTGGTGTTGCGCTCAATGGTGTCGTGTTCGACGCGGGTACGGGTGAGTTCTGGACGGCTTCGGGACAACGCGGCTTCTCTGAGTGGAACTATGACGCAGGAAATTCCAACAACCAGAGTCGTTTCGGGGTCGATTTCAACCACGGCCATGTCCAGCCGACGGGGAAGTATCACTATCACGGCGTGCCGACGGGACTGATCGAGACTCTCGCCGATGGGCATGTCCATGAAGACCATGCGCACGAGATGATTCAGATCGGCTGGGCGTTTGACGGGTTCCCGATCTATGCGGCCTTTGGGTACAAGGATCCCAACGACCCGGACTCCGGCATCGTCAACCTCGCGTCGAGCTACCGGCTGAAGCAGGGGACTCGCCCGAGTCCGCCCGATGGGCCCGGCGGCGATTATGACGGCACGTATGCGGCTGACTATGAGTATGTGGAAGGGCTTGGCGATCTCGACGCCTCGAACGGACGGACGGGTGTTACGCCTGAGTTTCCTGAGGGCACCTACTACTACGTCATCACTGACGAATTCCCGTCGGTTCCTCG
>JAUIHS010000088.1 GCA_030432255.1 Phycisphaerae bacterium | reverse complement strand
CGCAACGCGGAGAACCGGCCATCGACCGGTTTCGTGCGCGTGAAATCCTTGACGAGATCGGTCGCCGCGATCATCGGCATCTCGCCCTCCCGCATTCCGATTGCTGACGTCTGGCCACTGGCACAGTCTACACGCATCGCCGTCTTGACGACGGATTTCGCAGGAACACCTCCAGGCCATTCCCGATGCTATGATGGCAAAGCACCATGACACCACGTCACCATGGTGCGTGGAGGTCAACGATGGCGCCGAGAGTAAGACTGACGGCGGATGTCGCCCCGGAAGTGAAGAAGCAGGTACGCATTGCGGCGATTCGGAGCGATTCATCGGTGAGCGACTGGGTGGAGCGCGCGGTGGTTCGTGAGCTCGAACGAGTGGCTGCCGCAGGGCCATCTGAGACCGGGACGATTCAATCGGACGATGCGATTCCACTCGGCTCTGGCATTCCGATCAGGAAAGACGGACGCAAAGCTCTGCTGAAGGCGATCGTTGCAGACCGAGATGGGCTGTATACCCCCCCAGCGGGGTCGAAGCCCAAGGGTATCGAGAACCCGATCGAGCTTCGCGCCGGGAAATCGATGTCTGACACCATCATCGAGGAACGCGGCGAACGGTGATTCTCTATCTGGATTCGAGCGCCCTCGTGAAACTGTTCATCGGCGAAGCAGGTCGCGAAATCGTGCTAGAACGTCTCGATTTGGCGTCATCCGCAGCGACATCTGTGATTGCGTACACCGAATGTCGGGCAGCGATTGCCCGTCGCCTGCGTGCCGGTGACCTTGGCCTCGACCATTCGAGAGCGCTGGTGGCGCAAATGGATGGTACGTGGCCAATGATCAGGAATCGGCAGGTTTCTGACGATCTTGCTCATCTTGCGGGCCACCTTGCTGAGGAACATGCATTGCGTGGATATGACGCCGTGCACCTCGCGACCGCCCTGGTATTTGCCGAAGAGTTCGACGACCTGGAGTTTCTCTCCTTTGACACACGGCTCAACATTGCGGCTCGATCGGCATCCCTGCCGATATACGACGAAGCCGACCCAGCGGCCAACCAACGAGGTGGCCGTTGAGCACCGTCGACACGCCTACTCCAATCCCAACCCGCGTCATCGTCGGTGCGTCCTCGCAGGACTACCCCGGATGGGTTCAGACCCAGGAGGATGAACTCGACATCACCCGCCGGGAAGACTGGACCACGAAGTACCACCCCGGATCCCTCACCCACATCCTCGCCGAGCATGTTTGGGAACACCTCACGCTCATCGAAGCGGAGCTCGCCGCCAGGAACTGCTTCGCGATGCTCGCGCCTGGTGGCCGCGTCCGTTGCGCCGTCCCCGACGGCAACTTTCCGGACCCCGACTACCAGCGCACGGTCCAGATCGGCGGTCCCGGCCCGGCTGATCATCCCGCCGCGTCCCACAAGGTCGTCTACACCCTGGATACAGTCAGTGAGGTCTTCGCCGCAGCCGGATTCACGATCACGCCACTTGAATGGTGCGACGACAACGGCGTCTTCCACGCAACGGAGTGGGACGAGCTCGACGGCTTCATCTACCGCTCGGCACGATTCGACCATCGCAACAACGACGGTGTCATTCGGTTCGCCTCGCTCATCATTGATGCAGTGAAGACCGACTAGCCCCTCCGGGCCAAGCCGCGTTGACACCACGCCGCTCCCCGCTACGCTGGAACCACCGGAATCCTCCTGCCAGCACGCGCGCTCCACCCCTCCACCCCGCCTGGCAACCGGGAAGGTGGCATCGATGCGATCCTCCGACACGTTGCGCTCGTGGTTGCCGGCCATCGGCGTCGCCGTGCCCCTCATCGTCCTTCCCGTCGCCATCCTCAGCCTCCCCCTCGCCGGAGCCGAGCGCATTCACCTCCCCGCCAGTGCGCTCACAAGCTGGATCATCGCCCTCTACGGCATCCCGAACATCCTCGGCATGTTCCTCAGCTGGCGCTACCGC
>JAUIHS010000087.1 GCA_030432255.1 Phycisphaerae bacterium | reverse complement strand
CCCCCAGCCGATCAGCTTCGTCGTCTCCGTCGGCGAAGGTTGCGTCAGCACCGGCGTCATCGCCACCGGTGTCGCCCCCGGTACCTACTGGTACATCGCCACGATCTTCGGCACCGACGGCTCCGTCGACTGCCCGAACGCTCAGGACTACCGCCTGGCGATCACCTGCGATTGCGGCCCGTACCTCGAAGGTAACGTCAACGGTGACACGGCCGTCAACTTCGACGACCTCAACATCGTTCTCGGTAACTGGGCTGCGACCTGCGGTCAGTAATTCTGACTGATCGTGCCCGTACAAGCGTGGCGCGGTAACCGCCTTTCCCGGACCGAGGCGGTCACCGCATGAACCGAACCCACGCTCCGCGGCCGGCGCTCACGCGTCGGCCGCGTCTTTTTTTGAGCTGCCCAGACAGACTCGGGGACACCCCCATGAATCGCTGTCAGCCGCAGCCCCCGAGCGGTCGCTCCCCTCTGGAGTCCCGGGCCGAAGGCAATCCACCCCGATTCCCAGTTCCCGTCCCCCAGTTCCCGACTCACGGAACCGCGTGTTACCATCACCAGGGGATCGGTCACACCCTCCGATCCGGCAACCAACCTCACCAGTCAAACACGGAGCACACCCATGCCCAACCCACCCCAGGGAACATTCTGCTGGACAGAACTCCTGACACGCGATGCCAACGGTGCCAAGACCTTCTACACGAAGCTCCTCGGCTGGGAGACCGCCGAAATGGACATGGGTGAGAATGGCACGTACACCACGCTCACTCCGAAGGGCCAGAAGGACTCCATCGGCGGCATCATGGAGATGGTCGGACCTCAGTTTGAGAACGTCCCACCCCACTGGCTTCCCTACATCGCCGTCGATGATGTCGATGCCAGTGCCGCACAGACCGGTGAATTCGGCGGGCAGGTCCTCGTCCCCCCCACTGACATTCCGAACATCGGGCGCTTCTGCGTGATTCAGGACCCGACCGGAGGTGTGGTCGCGCTCTTCAAGACCGCCCACTGATCGCCCACCACCTGTACGAATATCCCATCACCCTGCCGGAACACACCGCGTCGATGCCCACCGACGAAGGTGCGCGATCTTCTCAGACATCGTCACCGACAACGGCGGAGACGTCCGCACCAACTCCATTACATGCGCTGTGCCAAGCGGCTCACCTGCCGAGAACGCCGCGTGCAGCCCACCAAGCACCGCCTGCTCAATCTCGGCACCGCTGAATCCCTCCGATGCCCTGGCCAGCGAGGCCACATCAAATGCCGAAGCATCTCGCCCACGACGACGCAGGTGAATCGCAAAGATCTCCGCCCGGACCGACTCATCCGGCAGATCGACAAAGAAGATCTCGTCGAAACGACCCTTGCGCAACAGTTCCGGCGGGAGCGCTTCAATGTCATTCGCCGTCGCCACGATGAACACCGGCGCTTCGTGATCCTGCATCCACGTCAGCAAAGTGCCGAACAGACGACGCGATAACCCGCCGTCCGTCGAGGCGCCCGCGGCACCCGCGAACGCCTTCTCAATCTCGTCAATCCACAGGATGATCGGTGCCATCATCTCGGCCTGACGCAACGTCGCACGCAGATTCCGCTCCGACTCACCCACGTACCGGTCATACAGCGACCCCGCGTCCAGACGCAGCAGTGGCCGACGCCATGCCGATGCAATCGCCTTTGCACACAGACTCTTTCCCGCACCCTGTACGCCAAGCATCAGCACGCCTCGCGGCGGGACCAGTCCAAACTCCACGCCCTCTTTGCTCAGCGCGCCTCGGCGCTGCTCCAGCCACGCCTTCAGTCGCGCCAGTCCGCCGATCTCCGACAGGTCCACGGGCGCCTCGATGAATTCGAGGATGCCCTCCTGGCCTACCCCCATTTCCTGTACCACCCACTATGAGAGTCGTGTCTCCATCATAGTCGAACATGCTGGCGGGGCCGGAGGGAGGGGCGCAGCCCCGACCGGAGGGCCTGCCAGCTTCGCGCCGCGGG